>NZ_JBFBOG010000001.1:127592-1377087 GCF_040686855.1 Leifsonia sp. NPDC077715 | reverse complement strand
TTTTTATTTACGAGAGAAAATGCGCTCTCGGCATGCATCTATGAGTTTCATCACAGCCGTCGAAGACAATCACATCCCCATGAATGTCTGAACATCATAGCATAACTAAAATAAAATGCTGTGCAATTTATCAACAGTCTGCTACTGATGAACATATTTACATAATGGAGAGCCTTTTGTTTTTTTCAAGGCCCTCATAAAAAAGCTGCCAAAAATGACAGCTTTTTTAGCTTGCTCTATAAAGCACCATTGCCTAACACAATTCCTTCACGGCGTGGGTCTACCCCACCTGCGTATTTACTTTGATTATTAATATTTACTTTCATAATCGTTGAAATACCGCTGGTTTGTGCAGTGTTAGAAATGCCATGCCCTTTTGCTTTTAAGCCTTCAATCAGGTCAACTAAAGAAAGCTGTACATTCGAGCTATCCACATTGGTGTTTTTGCTATTGGTTGCGCCAAAGTTTACAAGCGAAGTGGCCTGCTGTGCATTTAAGTTCCAGTCCAATGCACCCACCAATGTTTTAACTACATATTGAATGATCGTACCTCCACCTGGTGAACCTGTTGCCATATAAAACTCATCTGGCGTGGTGCCTTTAAACACCAAAGTTGGCGCCATAGTACTACGTGGGCGTTTGCCGCTTTCTACACGGTTGGCAACCAGTGCCCCAGTGCTGTCATAAGGGTTTGCGCTAAAGTCAGTTAACTGATTTGACAACAAGAAACCATCTACCATGTGGAATGAACCCATGCTCGATTCAACAGTCGATGTCATTGAAACCACATTGCCATAGGCATCTACAATCGTGAACTGAGTTGTGCCATGTTCAACAGTGGTGTCCACACCCGAAGCTGTATTGAAATTACCTGCTGGTGCAACGCCCATACTTTGGTTCGGGTTAATCAGTGCTGCACGTTGTTTCAAGTAATTTTTATCAATAAAACTTGGAATACCCTGGGCTGGCAAACGAACAAAATCGGTATCTGCCACATATTTGTCACGGTCAGCGTAGGCCAAACGTTCGGCTTCAGACACTAAATGCACACCCATCACATCCGGCACACCACCTTCATTTTCAGGGTTTTTAGGTGGGTACAGCGACATATCAAAGTTTTCTAAAATACCTAGCGTCTGTGCAACTGCAATCCCTCCCGAAGATGGAGGTGGCATGGTACAAACATAGTAACGGTCACGATACGTCGTACAAATCGGGTCGCGTTTTTTAACCTGATAGTTCGATAAATCCTGTAAGGTCATTAAGCTTGGAGTAATTGGAGTTTTTGCTGGGTCATCCCCTAACGTCTGTCCTGCTTTTGCCACAATGGCTTGCGCAATCGGCCCAGTGTGTAATGCATTTGCGCCTTGCGTGGCAAGTGCTTCTAGGGTTTTTGCATAGGCTTTATTGGTCATAGTTTCACCAACTTTACGTGGTGAACCATCTGAATGAAAATAGGTTGCCATTGCATTTGCATCAAGCGCTAAGCTGTTTGCATTACTTGCAATTGCATCTGCCAAACGCCCCGGAATACGGAACCCATTGTCAGCCAAACCAATTGCTTCACCAAAAAGCTGGTTCCACTTAAGCTTGCCATGTTCTTGTTGTGCTTGTTCAAGCAAACGCATCACACCCGGCACACCAATCGAGCGACCACTACGGCGGGCACTTGGTACTGGTGCAGGTGAATTTGGGTCATATATATCTTGGCGAATTAAATAATATTCGTTGGCTGCGGCTGGTGCGGTTTCACGACCATCATAAGCCGTGACTTTTTTGGTTTTGGCATCGTAATACATCATAAAACCACTGCCAGCAATGGTGCTCGATTGAGGCTCGACTAAACCCAGCACCGCTTGTACCGCAACGGCAGCATCGACTGCACTACCGCCTGCTCTTAAAACATCACAGCCCGCTTTTACCGCAAGTGGCGTGTTTGCTACCACCATATATTTATCTGCGTATTTAACCGTGTTACCGAGTCTATAACCCGACGCACCTTCAGGCGCTGCTGGGTCACCATTTTGATTTGAACCGACCACCACGCTTGAACCGTCTTGTGCCAGTTTGCTACAACTGGTCGGGTCATTATCAACAATTAAATTGGGCGGGGTTGTATTTGAATCATCCTTGGGCTGATCTGAAGAATCATCTCCACATCCTTGTAATAAACCGACTGCTAATAAACTACTGAACAAAAATGAATATCTTTTATTCACGTGATAACTCCAATATATACGCCTGCCTATCCATGCAATTGCCATGCAAGCTTCTTTGTTTTCAGGTCTTCAGTTTTTTAATCTTTGATAAAAATAAAGTTTTAATAATATTAAATGATTGAGGGTGTTTATTTTGTGCTCTGTGCGATGTCTCCTTGTTTGTTATCACACTCTTTTATAACTGATTTGCCCAATTCTGGCATGCTTTATTTCTTTAAATACAGGCAAAATTTCCCATTTATAAACTCACTCATTTTGTAGTTGGCCTAAAAAAAGCATCTCCAAAGAGATGCTTTTTTGTGTTTAGTGAGAAGGCATGCCGCTGACCTGCTTGGGTTTTGGACACAGCCAAATGACCAGCCCTGCAAAGACAAACACAATCGCAAACAGCAAAAACACATGATTTGCCGACATGGTAATGGCTTCTTTATCGACTAGATTTGAAATAATTCCGAGCGTCGAATCAGCCGTAAACCCATTTTGCAAAAGTGTGTTTTGTACTTCAGTCGTATGTAGGTTTGACACCATTTCACTACGGGCAACTTTGGCATGGTCATCCCACACGGTCACCGCAATTGAAGCACCAATCGCCCCTGCCATAGTTCTTAAAAAGTTCATAAGGCCCGCAGCAGATGCAATCTCTTGCTGGAGTACTGAACCGAGGGCAATATTTGACAGTGGAATAAAAAAGAACGGTACAGCAAAACCTTGCAAGATTTGCGGCCAAGCCAACGCCATAAAGTCGGCATCTGTGGTCCAGAATGCCCGCATTAAGGTCACACCACCCAGCAAAATTAAACCGAAACTCGCTAGTGCTCTTGGGTCATGTTTGGTCGAGAGCTTTGCCACAATCGGTGACATGGTCAGACTACCAAAGCCCATGGTTGCAGTTAAATATCCGGCCCACGTCGCGGTGTAGGAAAGGTTCATTTGCAGCCACTGCGGAATCAGTACAATACTGCCAAAGAATGCGCCGAAGCCGAGCGACAAAGCCAGCACCGATATGGCAAAGCCCCTATGCCTAAAGACTTTCACGTCTACGACGGGGTGTTTATCGGTCAGCTCCCATATGAGGAACACTACAAAGCCAATGGCGGCAGTTAAAGCTAAAACGATAATGCTGGTGCTGTTAAACCAGTCGCGTTCGTGCCCCAAATCGAGCATGAGCTGTAGCGCACCAATCCACAAAATTAACAGACCTAAACCGACCGTGTCGATTCGTAAAGAAATGGTTTCTGTTTCGGCTGGTTTAAGCAAACGGATTGCCGCTAAAACACAAATAATCCCGACTGGTATGTTAATAAAGAAAATCCAGTGCCAAGACAGGTTGTCACTAATCAGACCACCCAAAATTGGCCCTAAGATTGGTCCAACGACGGTAGTCATTGCCCATAGGCCCATCGCCTGTGCATGCTTTTCTTGAGGGAAAATACGCATGAGCAAGGTTTGACTGAGTGGCATAAGCGGGCCACCGCATAGACCTTGTCCAATACGGAAAAACACCAGCATCCCTAACGAGTTTGCTAGGCCGCACAAGAAAGAAAAAATGGTAAAACCAATCAGACCAAAAATAAAAACCCGAACGGTTCCAAAGCGACCTGCAAGCCAACCTGTTAAAGGTACACAAATCGCTTCTGCAACTGCATACGACGTAACAACCCATGTCCCTTGTGTACTTGAAACGGCAAGGTTACCGGTAATGTGCGGTACAGATACATTGGCAATGGTCGTATCGAGCACAACCATAAAGTTCGACAAGGCAATAACAAACGCTGCCAGTATTAAACGGCCACCGCTTAGTTCGGCAAAAGGTGTTTGCGTTTTCATAAGCGTTTACTTCGCAGATATGCCTGCTGGGCCGCTGCGTACGGGCGGCGCGAGGGGATCAGGATGCGGCGCGCCGCGGCGCCCCTTGTCGCATCCGGCGCGCCGCATCCGTCAGTGGGAGGGGAGGGAAACGCCTGCCACGCACAGTCATCCGGAGCCCGGCTGAGATCGGTTGCCGATATGTCCCCCTTGTGAGGGGTCTCCCAGGTTCGAGACCTGGTTGGTGGCCGATCGCCGCCCCATGAAGACGGCCTTCCGGGGAGCCGGATGTGGCATCGTTGCCATATTGACCGCAGGGGTTCACAACCGTTTCGCCTGAGCGTAAGAAACGATCAAGTAACGAAAATCGGCCCCGCGTGCCCGGTCCCCTTGTGAAGAACTGCACCGCTGCATTAGCGTGCGATGTGGGAAGGTTTCCATACTGTCGCCATCAGACCCCGGCGGTAGGGAATCCCGTACCTCTTCGCTCGGGCGAGGACGCCCGCTGCGACACCACTGAAGGGAAATCAGATGAACAAGAGGCACACCGCCCTCGCCGCGATGGCAATCACCGCGTCGGTGGCGCTCCTCGCGGGGTGCAGCTCCAGCGGCGGCAGCTCCTCCGGCGGGGACTTCTCCAAGGACGCCAAGGGCAGCCTGAACGCCTGGGGCTTCGACAACGCGGACGAGGTCGGCACCTCCCGCATCGACTACGCCAAGGACCAGCTCAAGGGCGTCACGATCAAGATCGACCAGACCCCGTTCGACGCGCAGAAGTTCACCACCCGCGTCGCCGGCGGCAATGTGCCGGACGTCGTGCAGATGGACCGCCAGTTCGTCGCGACGTACGCGGCGCAGGGCCTCATCCAGCCGCTCGACCAGTGCTACTCGGTGCACAGCGTCGACCCGCAGAAGCAGTACTACGGCTCGGTCGTCGACGACATCACCTACAAGAGCAAGATCTACGCGGTGCCGCAGTTCTACCAGCCGCCGGCGATCATCACCAACGAGCGCGTCATGAAGGCGGCCGGGGTCACCGACGCCGACATCGACACGTCCAAGCCGGACCAGCTCGTCGCCGCCATCAAGAAGATGTACAAGGCCTCGGGCGGCAACCCGAGCGTCCTCGGCTTCGACCCGCAGGCCTCCGGCCAGGCCGGTCTGTGGCTCCTCGCCAATGGCGGCCAGGTCATCGGCTCCGACGGCAAGCCGACGCTCGACGACCCGAAGAACGAGAAGGGCCTGGAGGTCCTGAAGCAGATCGCGGACGCTCAGGGCGGCTACGCGAAGATGAAGAGCTTCACCGACTCCTTCGACTTCTTCGGCGAGAACAACCAGTACGTGAAGGACCAGGTCGGCGCTGAGGTCAACGCCCAGTGGTACGTCAACGTGCTGACCCCGTTCGTCGACAAGGTGGAGATCGGCGCCGTTCCGTTCAAGGACAGCAGCGGCCAGCCGTTCACCGTCGCCTCGGGCACGTCGTTCGTCATCCCGACCGGCGCCAAGAACAAGGACGCCGCGTGCGCCTGGGCTCTCGCGCTGACCAGCGAGGGCGCCTGGGAGGCTGCGGGTGCGGCCCGCGCCAAGACGATCGAGAAGACCCCCGGTGCGATCAACACCGGCCTCTTCACCGGTTCGCCGGAGGCCGACAAGACGCTCCGTGAGAAGTACGTGAAGCCGTCCGGCAACGAGGGCTTCGACAAGGCCATCTCGACCTACTACGACGTCGTCGGCAACGGCAAGTCGTTCGGTGCCTCGCCCGCCGGCCAGCAGATCCAGACCGAGCTGCAGAACGCGATCCAGAAGTACCTCCTGGGTCAGGCGTCGGCCAGCCAGGCCCTGAAGGACGCGCAGACGGCGGCCATGAAGGCCTACGACCAGTCCACCAAGAGCAGCAAGTAACCCGCTCTCCCCAGGGGCGGCCTCCTTCCGGAGGCCGCCCCTTCCGCGTGCCGAGCGTGAAGTCCAGTGGTGAGCAGATGTCGCCACTCGACACGGATGGCCGCATCCGCTCACCACTCGGGTGGTGGTCGCGGGTCGTCGAGGTGCAGGTAGTTGCGGTCGACACGCCGGCAGGCACCGCACCTACGTGCACTTCGCCCTTCTACGCGGCCGCCCTCCGCCCGTGGCCCCGGTCGAATGGTGAGCAGATGTCGCCACTCGCCACGGATGGCCGCATCCACTCACCACTCGGGTGGTGGTCGCCGGTCGTCGAGGTGCAGGTAGTTGCGGTCGACACGCCGTCGGGCTCCGCGATTACGTGCACTTCACGCGGGTGCGGCGACGGCCTCGGGGAGGTCGGAGACCTCGCGGACGCCACGGAGCGCCGCCCAGAGCACCACGGGGCACGCGAGCAGCAGCGCGCCGGCCACGATCAGCGTCCAGCGCGCACCGATGACGTCGCCCAGGATGCCGCCGATGAGCGCTCCGACCGGGAACAGCCCCATCACGACCACCTGCATCGTCGCATTCACGCGGCCCAGGATGCGGTCGGGGCACACCTGCTGCCGCACGCTCACCTGCGTGATCGCGTACACGATCTGGCCGAACTCGCCCGCCGCGATGCCGAGGACGATCAGCAGCGTCCACCATCCCGGCTGCGCGAAGGCTCCCAGCAGGGAGAGGGGCGCCGTCACGGCCAGCGACAGCCACACGATGCGCACCGAGCCCACCGCGCGCGACAGGCGGGTCGTGAACGCCGCGCCGACCATCACGGTGACCGACCCGACCGCGATGACGATGCCGATCAGGGCAGGCGAGAGGTCGAGGGTCCGCGACAGGAAGACCATGTTGACTGCTGAGGCGATCGCGAACGAGAAGTTGCTCAGCGCACTCGCCACTGCGGTCGCCCGCAGCACGCGCGTGCGGAACACGAAGGCGAGCCCTTCGGCGATCTCGACCCGCATGCGGCGGGATCCGGCAGCGGGAGCCGGAGCCTCCTCCCGCGCCCGGATGCCCATCAGGCACAGCGCCGACACCGCGAAGGTACCTGCCTGCACCAGCAGCACCGCCGCCGCGCCGATCAGCGACACCAGCACACCGCCGAGCGCCGGACCCGCGACCTGACCGGAGGCGCGCACGAACTCGAGCGAGGAGTTGCCCGCGAGCACCTTGTCCCGCCCGATCACCGCCGGCAGGTAGCTGCGGTAGCCGACATCGAAGAACACTCGCGCCACCCCGGTCAGCAGCGAGACGAGGAGCAGCTGCCACATCGACAGCACCCCGAGCAGCGCCGCGAGGGGGATGGTCGCCAGCAGCAGGGCGCGGACCACGTCGCTCGCGACGAGAACGGGTCGCCGGCGCACGCGGTCGATCCACGCGCCGGCGGGCAGCCCCAGCAGGGCGAACGCGATCGTGGAGGCTGCACCGAGCATCCCGACCTCGAACGGGGTCGCGTGCAGGGTCACCACCGCGAGGAGCGGCAGGGCGACACCGGCGATCTGCGCGCCGAGCTGACTAGTCGTCTGGCCGGCTAACAGCAGCCGGAAGTCGCGGGATGCGAACAACGACGGAGAGGGAGTGGAGGTCACGACGTGGGCCTTTCGAATCCGGAACAGGTGGTCCTCCCACCCGCCGGCTCGATCCGGAAATCGTCGCTAGGGGGGTTAAACGTTACCGGGCGCGATGGACCATGTCCAACGCGCCCGGCGAACGGGATGGGATTCAGCCCTTGCGGCCCTGCGTCGCCACTCCCTCGATGAAGTACCGCTGGCCGAAGCCGAACAGCAGCAGCATCGGCAGCGTCACGATGAGAGCCGCCACCATCACGAACTGGTAGTCGCCGTGCCCGCCGTTGGTCGGGCTGAACGTGGTCATCGCGTACGAGATGCCGAGCGGCACGGTGAAGCCCTCGACGCCTCCCGCGTTCAGGTAGATCAGCGCCGCCTGCAGGTTGTTCCAGCTGGCCTGGAACTCGAACAGGAAGATGATGATGAACGACGGGATGCTGAGCGGCATCGCGATCCGGGTGAACAGCCTCCAGTAGCTGGCTCCGTCGAGGCGCGCGGCCTCGAACAGCTCACGCGGGAGCCCCATGAAGAACTGCCGCTGCAAGAAGATGTAGAACGCCGAGCCGAACAGGTTCATGCCGAACAGCGGGATCCACGTGCCGATCAGCCCGAGGTTCTTCCAGATGAGGTACTGGGGGACCATCGTGACGGCACCGGGCAGCATCATCGTCGCCAGCACCAGGCCGAACAGCAGCGTCCGCCCCGGGAACTTGAAGTAGGCGAAGCCGAACGCGACGATCGAGCTCGAGATCGCCACCAGGCCCGCGGCCAGGATCGCGATGACGACGCTGTTGCCGATCCACGACAGCAGCGGCAGCTGGTTCCACACCTCGACGTAGTTCTGCGGTGTGAAGGTCTTGGGCCACAGCGAGTTGTCGAACACCTCCTGCCGCGGCTTGAGGCTCGCCGCGAGCAGCCAGGCGAAGGGGTAGAGGAACAGCAGTGCGAAGCCGATCGCGACGATCCACAGCAGGGTCTTCGCGATGATCGACTTGGGCTTGTACCAGCGGCTGCCGGTGGGCTTGTCGCCCTTGTTGGACGTCTTGCCGGTCTGGGCCTGCGCGTTCTGCAGCTCGGAGGCGAGCGGTGCCGCGGCCGGTGCGGACTGGGTCGCGGACGACATCACTTGTCTCCTTCGTAATAGACGAGGCGGTTGCTGACCTTCACCTGGACCAGGGTGATCAGCAGGATGATCACGAACAGCAGCCACGCCATCGCCGCGGCGAAGCCGAAGTTGAACTGGCGGAAGGCCTGCTGGAACAGATAGACGCCGTAGAACAGGGATGAGTCGGGCGACGCGTTCGTCTGATCTCGCCAGAACAGCAGATAGGCCTGGTCGAACACCTGCAACGCCGCGATCGTGAGAACGACCACGTTGAAGAAGATCGCCGGGGAGATCATCGGGATGGTGATGGTGAAGAACTTGCGGAAGGCGCCCGCTCCATCCAGCGAGGCCACCTCGTAGAGGTCCTGCGGAACGTTCTTGAGCGCGGCCAGGAAGATCACCATCGTGCCGCTGACGCCCCACAGGGTCATCAGTACGATCGACGGCTTGACCCAGTTGGGATCGATGAGCCACTGGGGGCCCTCGATGCCGAACAAAGCGAGGAAGCGGTTGATCGCGCCCGTGTTGCCGTTCAGCAGCAGCAGGAAGATGGAGGCGGTGGCGACCGCCGGGGTCATCTTCGGCAGGTAGTACAGGGTGCGGAACACACCGGCCCCGCGCCCCACCCAGTTGAGCAGGAGGGCCAGGAGGAGCGCGAAGATGATCTCCAGCGGCACGGCCATCACCGCGTAGAAGAGCGTGTTGCCCAGCGAGAGCGCGACCTTCGGGTCGTTGAACAGCTCGGCGTAGTTGTCGACGCCGGCGGGGCTCGCGCTGTTCGTCGCCAGGTTGTAGTTGCTGAACGAGATGAAGAGGCTGTACAGCATCGCGCCGAGCGTGAACACCAGGAACCCGATGATCCACGGGCTGATGAAGAGGTAGCCCGCGATCGCCTCGCGCTTGTTGTACTTCTTGGCCCGCTTCTCCGGCTTGCGGCCACCCGTGCGGGTCTTGCCGCCAGACGCGTCAGTGAGGACGGCCATCAGCGGCCTCCCCGTGTCGCGTCATCGAGCTCGGTGATCCTCATCGCCACCCTTTCGATCCGTCCCCCGCCACCGTCGGCGCGGTGTGGCATCGTTACCACATAGCAGCGACTATAAGTCCTCGTGAGCGGACGGTGCAACCGCGCCCAGGGCTTTCCCGGGCGGCGGCCTCTCGCGATGCGGACCGGTCACTGGCAGCGGGCGTGCCGGCGGGGGTTCTGCCTGTTGCGGCGCACGGTACACCCGGAAGGGGGCAGCGTCACCGGGCCTCCGGCGCGCCGGGACGACGCCTCGACCGTTATGGTGGACTTCGCCGGGCGTCCGGCGCTCCGGCGCCCGGGGGAGAGGTGCGATGATCGGGAACGATGCGGAGGGGGCTCCACGCCGCGCGACGCTGAAGGACGTCGCCCTGGCGGCGGGGGTGTCGCAGTCGACGACGTCACGCGCCCTGAGCGGTGAGGGATACGTCGCCGCAGGAGTGAGGGAGCGCGTGCTCGCCGCCGCGGAATCCCTCGGCTACGTGCCGCACGCCATGGCCCGTAGCCTCCGCAAGCAGGACAGCCGCACGATCGGCGTCCTGGTCTCCGACCTGCGCAACGCCTTCTACGCGGATCTCGCCGCCGGCATCGCCGCCCGCGCCCGCCGCGAGGGCTACACGATGATGCTCGTCGACGATCAGGGCTCGACCGAGGCCGAGATGGATGCGGCGCGCGCCTTCGTCGCCACCCGCGTCGCCGGCGTGATCGTCACTCCCCTCTCCGGCGATGTCTCCGACTACCTCGTGCGCCAGCACATCCCCGTCATCGAGGCCGACCGTCAGTTCTCGGCCGGGCGCTGCGACGCCGTCATCATCGACAACGCGGGCGTGGCCAAGCGGATGACGGACCACCTCATCGACCTCGGCCACCGCCGCATCGCCCTCTTCATCGACGAGACGACGTGGACCACCGGTGGCGAGCGCGCCGCGGGCTACCGCAGCTCGCTGGAGGGTTCCGGCATCGAGGCCGACCCGTCCCTCGTCATCTCGACGGGCTGGGACGCGGACGGCGCCCGCAAGTCGGCCATCGACATCCTCGCCCGCCGCGACCACCCGACCGCGATCTTCGCCGCCAACAACCTGCTCGCGGAGGGCGTCTGGCGTGCCACCAACGACCTCGGGCTGCGCATCCCGGAAGACGTCAGCGTGGTGTCGTTCGACGACTCCGAGTGGATGAGCATGGTCAGCCCCGGCATCACGGCCGTCGCGCAGGATGCGGTGTCCCTGGGGGAGACCGCACTCGACCGCCTGCTGGAGCGGCTGAAGGATCCGGCTGCCGAGCCGCAGACGACGGTGCTCGAGGCGCAGGTGCTCCCGCGCGGCTCGACGGCCGCCCCGCGCGCACTCTGAAACAGGCTCCCGGGCGGTTCTCCACTGCCTGAGGCGACTGGGTGGAAACGATCCCATATCTGCGGCAGGATGTCACCATGCCAGACCGAGCCGAACCGCCGTTCGCCGTCGCGATCGACGGCGGCAACTCCAAGACGGAAGTCGTGGTGCTCGACCGCGCCGCGGGCGGCTTCGCCGAGCGGACGCGGGCGATCGGCCCCGGCAGCGGCGGCGGCCCCGAAGCGGTTGCGAGCGTCGTCACCACGGTGCTGGCCGAGGCCGGAGTCGACCGCCTGCTCGTCGGCGAGGTGACGGCGGCCGTGGCGGGTCTCGACTTCCCGGGTGACGAAGTCGTGTACGCCGAGGCGCTGTCGGCGGCCTTCCCGAACGCCGCGGTCGAGGCGGTGGGCGACGTCGTCGCCGTGCTGGACGCGGGCGGCGGCTTGGGCGACGCGCTCGCGATCGTCTGCGGAGCGGGACTCAACGCCGTCGCCCGCGGGCCGCGCGGGCTTGCGACGGTTCCCGCGCTGGGCTGGGTGAGTGGCGACTGGGGCGGCGGGCACGCTCTCGGCCGCGAGGCGGTGCGCGCCGCCGCACGCGCCGAGGACGGGCGCGGTCCGGCGACGGAGTTGCTGCCCCTGCTGCTCGCGGCGACCGGTGCGTCGGATGCGGTGGCGCTCGCACGCGGCATCCGCGACGGCCTCGTGACGATGGACGCGGTCGGTGCGCTTGCGCGGACGGTCGCGCAGGCGGCCGCCGACGGGGACGTCGTCGCCGGCGAGCTCATGGCGCGCGCGGCCGGTGAGGCGCTGCTGCTCGCCGGCGTGGTGACGCGCGGCGCCTTCGGACCGGAGGCGCCCGTCCCGCCCGGGACCCCGGCCGTCCTCGCCGGCGGCCTGTTCTCCGACCCCGGTTTCCTCGCCGCCGTCTCCGACGGTCTGCGCGAACGCGGCTTCGACCCGTCGCCGCTCGCCTTCCGCCCGGTCGACGGCCTCGTGCGGGCGCTCCGCGCGCGCACCGCATCCCGCTGACCTCCCATCCCCCGCAGAAAGGACCCGCGATGAAGATCACGGTCATCGGCGCCGGCTCCACCTACACGCCCGAGCTCGTCTCGGGCCTGTGGAACGAGCGCGAACGCCTCACGGTCGACGAGCTGTGGCTCATGGACATCGACGGCCCGCGCCTCGAGATCGTCGGCGGCATGGTGCGCCGGATGCTCGCCCGCCAGGGCGCGGACGTCCCGGTGACCCTGACCACCGACCGCACGGCGGCCATCGCAGGCGCGGACGCGGTCCTCATCCAGCTCCGCGTCGGCGGCCAGCGGGCGCGGCTGCAGGATGAGCTGTTCCCGCTCGCCTGCGGCTGCGTCGGTCAGGAGACCACGGGCGCGGGAGGCCTCGCCAAGGCGCTCCGCACGGTCCCGATCGTGCTCGACATCGCGCGCGAGGCACGGGAGCGCGCCAACCCCGGCGCGTGGGTCGTCGACTTCACCAACCCGGTCGGCATCAACACCCGCGCGCTGCTCGACGACGGCCACAACGCCATCGGTCTGTGCAACTTCGCGATCGGCGTGCAGCGTTGGATCGCGCGCGAGCACGGCGTCGAGCCGCACCGTGTCGAGGTCGACCCGGTCGGCCTGAACCACCTGTCGTGGGTGCGCCACATCCGGGTGGACGGCGTGGATGTGCTGCCCGGCATGATCGCGGAGCGCTCCGACGAGCTCGGCCGGCGCGGGGGCGTGCCCGGCGAGCTGATCCGCGACCTGGGTGTGCTGCCGTCGTACTACCTGAAGTACTACTACGCGCACGACGCCACGGTCGCCGAGATGAACGCGGGCACGCCGCGCGCGACCGTCGTCGCCGACGTGGAGCGAGAGCTCCTGCAGCTGTACGCGGATCCGCGGGTCGACACCAAGCCGCCGCAGCTGGAGGCGCGGGGCGGCGCCTTCTACAGCGAGGCGGCGACGGCGCTGCTCGCGTCGCTCGTCGCGGGCACCGGCGACAACCACGTCGTGAACGTGCGCAACAACGGCTTGATCGCGGGCCTGGCCGACGACGACGTGATCGAGACGCTGTGCCGGGTGGATGCGTCCGGTGCGACTCCGCTGCCTCAGGAACCGGTGGCACCAGAACTGCTCGGTCTCATCCAGCACGTCAGCGCGTACGAGCGGATCGCCGCGCGCGCCGCCATGACCGGCGACCGCCGGCTGGTCCGGAAGGCCCTGCTGGCGCATCCGCTGGTGCAGCAATGGGATCTCGTGACCGCTCTCGAACGCGGCCTCTTCGAGACCGGCGGCGAGCTGCTGCCTCAGTTCGCGCGCGCATGAGCCGGTCCGCCGACGTGGTCGTCTACGGCGCCACGTCCGCCGGTGTGCCCGCCGCGGTCGCCGCGGCCGAGGGCGGTGCGCACGTGGTCCTCGTCGAACCCGGGCGGCACCTCGGCGGGATGACGTCCGGCGGTCTCGGCTACACCGATGTGGGCGACGTACGCGCGCTCGGCGGCGCCGCGGCCCGGCTGCGCTCGGACATCGCCGACCACTACGGCACCGCACCGGGCCGCTACGCCGGCCCCGAGCCGCACGTCGCCGAGGCGATCTTCCGGCGCTGGCTGGAGCAGGCGGGCGTCGCGGTCGAGTTCGACGCGAGCGTGGACGCGGTCGAGACGACCGAGGGCCGCGACGGTCGCGAGCTGCGGGCGATGACCACGACCGCGGGCGACCGGTTCGAGGCGGCCGTCTTCGTGGACACGAGCTACGAGGGCGACCTCCTGGCGGCCGCCGGCGTGCCCTATCGGATCGGCCGCGAGGACCGCTCCCTCCACGGCGAGCGCTTCGCCGGGCGTCAGGAGCTCGTGCCCGGCATGCACGCCATGCCGCCGTGGATCTCCCCTTTCGCCGGCGACCCGACCGGGCGCGCCGAGGGCCGGATCCTGCCGCAGCTGCACGACCGGCCGCTCGCACAACTCGGCGAGGGCGACGGCGGGGTGATGTCGTACGGCTACCGGGTGTGCCTGACCACCGCCGCGGACCGCATCCCGTTCGACCGGCCCGCGGACTACGACGAGGAGTACTGGGAGCTCGGCCGCCGGCTGTTCGCCCGCGACCGCCGCGAGGGCGTGGAGCGGACAGCCGGACGGATGCTCGGCCTCGAACCGAACCTCCCGGGGGGGATGGCAGACGGCAACTCGCTCGGCCCGATCTCGCTCAGCGTGCTCGACGGCTCGGCGTGGGAGTACCCGGACGCGTCGCCGCAGCGCCGTGAGGAGCTGCGGCAGCACCACCTCACGCACACGCGCGGCTTCCTCTACTTCCTGTCGCACGACCCCGCGGTGCCGATCCCGATCCGGCGCGAGCTGTCGCGCTGGGGCCTGCCGCGCACCGAATTCGCCGACACCGGCCACCTCCCGCACCAGCTGTACGTACGCGAGGCGCGGCGCATGGTGGGGACGCAGGTGCTCACCGAGCACGACCTCCTCGCAGGCGCCGTCCCGCCCGACACGGTGGCGCTCGGTTCATACCACATCGACGTGCGCGAGGTTCAGCGGGTCTGGCGCTGGGTGTACGAGCACCCGGACCCCATCGGCACGGTGTTCACCGAAGGGTACCTGTCGGTGCCGGTGCCGATCTACGGCATCCCGTACGGTGCTCTGCTGCCACGGCGCGAGGACGCCGCCAATCTCCTGGTACCGGTCTGCCTCTCGGCGTCCGCGGTGGCGTTCGCGTCGGTGCGGATGGAGCCGCAGTACATGATGCTGGGTCAGGCCGCGGGAGCGGCGGCCGCACTCGCCGCCTCGCTCGGGGTCGCCGCACACGACCTGCCTCGCGACGTCCTCCGCGAATGTCTGCGGGACACCGGGCTGCGCGCCGAATCGGTTTAACCACGGTCTGATACCGGAGTCAATCCCCCTGACACGAGAGGATTTCGGTGCAGCGATAAGGCACTATGTCGGTTATGGGAAAACTCGTCTACGGCCCGGGCCAGGAATACGATCTCGACGACCGCGTGCTCAGCCACGTGAAGCTCGCGATCGTCGCCAAGCTCCGCCGTCACGAGAGCTTCCTGCTGAACTGGGACGTCCCGGTCGAGCAGGGTTCGGGGCGCGTCTCGCTCTGGATCAGCCGTGAGGTCCCGCTCGCCTTCCAGTTCAGCGGCAGCCGTCCCCCGGCGATCAATCCGCAGTGGCTGGAGGCGCTGATGCACACGTCGCAGCGCACCGGCGGCATGGTGATCATGCCCGAAGACGAGATCGGGCACCACATCCCCTAACCCGCACCTGCGCGCGCAATCGTCAATCCCCTGCTTTCAGGGTCACCCGCGCCATAGCTTTACTTGTATGGGCGATATGACGGCGACGGCGGTGCTGATGATGCTGCCGCGTCGCGCCCGCACGCCGGTCGCAGTGCTGGTCGACGGGCCGGTCCCCTCCTCGCTGCGGCTGGATGTGTTCGGTGGCCGCGACCTGTTCGTGCGGATGCGCCGCGGACCCGGCGTCCACGGGCTCGCCGAGCCCTACCGCGAGCTGCCGCGCGACGACTTCCCGGTGGAGTCGGAGCCGGCCGTCGTCGTCACCTCGGACGGCTACGCCCAGGGCCGTTTCGCCTGCTCGGCGTCGGTCTTCGGCGCGTCGGACGTGACCGTGTTCGTCCCGCTGAACGATGAGGCGGAGGCTCCCGCACGCGTGCGCATCCCCATCCCCTCGCTCGACCGGCCGTCCTGGCACGACTACGAGCTCGTCTCCCGCACCCGTATGGAGTGCCGCTACCGCGTCGCCGATCGCGACGAGCCCGTCCCGACCGGAGGATCCCGTGCTCTATCAGCTCTCTGAAATCGAGCACCTGCTCGACGACGGCCCCGGTCTTCACGTGCGCTTCTCGGCCGGATACGCCGCCGATCTCGAATCCGGATCGATGGATGCGGAGAGCGGCCTGTCGATGCCTGGCCTGCCCGCGCATCCTCTCGACGCGGAGGAGTGGTGGACGCTGCCCCGGATCGAGTGGATCGCGCGACAGATTAGTCGCCTCCCGGCCCCCCGGCACGCCCCGCAGGATGGCTCCCGACCTGAGCGGTTCGCGTGGCTGCTGCGTGGCCGGGAGGTCGGGCACGCGCCCGATGGCGAGGTGCTGCTCGCCGACGTGGAGGTGGTCGGCCGCCTGGCCGAGTGCCTGATCGACCAGGCGGACCGTGTCTGGGGCGCCCGCTTCGACGCCGAGCTCGGGCGTCGCGAGACGGAACTGGTGTCGGTGGCGCATGCCTGACGCCTCCCTGACCGACGGGGCTTCGCTCGTCGAGGCGACGACGGTGCTCCAGCTCATCTCGGACAGCCCGTCGGGCGGCACAGCGATCGTGCTGCGCACCGCGGAGGCGCCGCCGTTCGTGGTGATGGGCGACGACTCCGAGGAGGGGTTCTCGCGCCTGCGCCGAGGCACGATCGCCTACGGGGTGCCGGAGCTGTACCAGGCGATGCCGCGGGACATGATCCGCGCCGGCCACATCCTTCACGTCCGCGACGACCACCGCCCGGCGCGCGTGGACAAGGCGGGCTCGATCTTCGGCCCCAACCCCGAGAAGCTGTGGGTGCCGCTCGACGACGAGGGCGAGCCGTTCGCGGCGATGCGCGTGCCCATCCCCTCGCTGGAGCGCCCGGCGTTCGTCGAGTTCGTGCTCGAGGCCGGCGGCGGCATGCTCGCGTACCGGCTGAACGGCGAGGCGCGGATCGGCGACGGCTACATCTGCTCGTACTGCGGAAAGCTGTGCCCGCAGAAGGAACCGCACACGGCCGCCCACGGTGTCGCCGGCCACACGCACGCGGGCGTGGCCGCCGGTCAGGAGCGCGAGCCGGCTCCGCTCACCGGTCCGCTGGAACTGGGTCACCCCGGTTCCGGGACGCAGCTGTGAGCCGCGCGCTTCGGCTGCTCGTCTGGCAGGTCCACGGCGGCTGGATGGACGCGTTCGTCCGCGGGCGGCACACGTACCTCCTGCCGGTGGATTCTGCCGGAGAGGGCGGCGTCGGCGGCCGTGATTGGCCGGAGAACGTCGTGGACGTGCCGCAGGCCGACCTCGCGGAGACTCCCTTCGACGCCGTCGTGCTGCAGCGGCTCGAGGAGTTCGACCTGGTCGAGCGGCTGACCGGGCGCAAACCGGGCGTGGACGTGCCGGTGGTCTTCGTGGAGCACAACACACCGCAGGAGGACGTGCCGCGTTCCCGGCATCCCCTCGCCGACCGCGACGATCTGCTCATCGCCCACGTCACGCACTTCAACGCGCTGTTCTGGGACACCGGATCGACGCGCACCCGGATCATCGAGCACGGCGTCGTCGACTACGGCAACTTCTTCACCGGTGAGCTGCCCCGGGCGGCAGCGGTCATCAACGAGCCGGTGCGCCGGTGGCGGGTGACCGGGTCCGACCTGCTGGGCGGCTTCAGCGCGGTGGCGCCGGTCGACGTGTTCGGCATGCAGGTCGACGGCCTTGCACAGGCGCTCGGTGTCGGCCCCGACCGCGTGGTGGCGGCGGGTGACATCGAGGCGCCCCGGCTGTTCGCGGAGATCGGCCGGCGCCGCGTCTACGTGCACCCGAACCGGTGGACCTCGCTCGGCCTCTCGCTGCTCGAATCCATGACCGCAGGCGTGCCGGTGGTGGCGCTGGATACGACGGACGCGCGCCGGGCGGTGGTGCCGGGCGTCGGCGCGATCTCGACAGACGTGACCGAGCTGCACGACGCAGTCCGGGCGTTCGTGGACGACCCCGGTCGCGGGATGGAGGCGGGCTCGCGCGCCCGGGAGTGGGCGCTGGAGCGGTTCGGTCTCACTCGGTTCCAGTCCGACTGGGACGACCTGCTGGCCCGCTGGGTCGGCTGAGCAGCGGCCCCACCCCGCCCGATTCGTCACGAATGCGCGCCACTCGTCACGAAACCGCGCGATACGTGACGAATCGTCGTCGTCAACGTCGGTGGGTGTGGCCGCAGAAAGGGAGGAGATCCGTCCCGCCACGCCGGTCGGATGCGCAGAACGGAGGAGTGGAGGCGGCGGGAGGGTGCGATTTCCTCCGTTATGCGCGCCGCATGGCGGATGGCAGGGCTCAGTCGGCGCGGGCGTCGCGCAGCTCGCGCTCGGCCTCGCGGACGGCGCGCTGGGCGTCGGAGAGCCGGGAGCGCAGCTCCTTCTCAGAGGCGCGCGTCTCGGTGAGGTCGTCCATCAGCCGTTGGAGCTTCCGCTGCAGGCGGTCGCGCTCCGCCTCCAGATCGCCGCGGCGGTCGACGGTCTCGTCGAGCTCGTCGTCGACCGCGTCGGCGTCGGCCCGCGCCCGCTCGACCGCCTTCTCGGCGGCCCGGATCCGGCGCTGCCGCTCCCGGCGTTCGCTGGGAGACTCGACGGGCTCCGCCGGCTCCGTCGCTGCCGCGCCGTCGTCGTCCTCTTCCTCGGACTCTGCAGCGGGCGCCGACTTCCTCCGCCCCGGCCGCGGCGCGGGGAAGTCCTCGATCTCGACGGGCAGCGCGACGGCGTCCGACACATCCACCTGCTCCAGCCCCGTCGACTCCAGCGCGCGCACCAGCATCCCGCTGCGGACCGCCGCCGCCGCGGCCGGGTCGATCACGGCGGCCTGCAGCGTCTCCTCGACCTCGCGCTGCACGGCGGGGCTGAGGTCGAGGCCGTCCGTCGCGCGCTGCAGCAGCCGCTGCCGCTCCTGGGTCAGCGACCGGATCTCGGCCCGGTCGCGGGACGCGAAGGCGTCGCGCATCCGCGCCCCGATGTCCAGCACGTCGCCGACGAGGTCGGGCTGGTCGCGCACGAGCGTGTTGATCGCGGCGGCGGACGCCGACGGCTTACGCAGCGCCTTGATCTGCTTCGCGGTGGGGCGGTCGGCTCCCGCCGCGGCGGCGTTCCGCTTCGCGATGAAGTCGCCCGGCGCGGCGGCGTAGAGCTCGCCGGCGACATCCCGCAGGTCCATGCCGCGAGTGTACGCGTGCCGGAGACGACTGCGGCCCGTGGACCGGGGTCCACGGGCCGCAGGGAGGCGGGCGTCAGGCGCGCGGCGCCTTCGAGGCCTTGACCGCCGCGAAGTACTCGCTGGACGGTCGCAGCCAGATGAGGATCGTTCCGACGATCGTCGCGATGACCTGCAGTGCGCCGGTGCCGAAGCCGTTGATGATGTTGAGCAGCGACAGGACGGTGAGCACCGTGAGCACGATGCGCGCCCAGTTGGCGCCGCGTCGCATGAAGAACGCGAACAGGATGAACGCCACGGCCCAGAAGATCAGGGTCACGACAGCCCAGACGGTGGCGCCCGCGATGACCGCGTCCGCCAGGCTCTCGGGGTTGGCCGACCCGGAGTTGTTGGAGTTCCGGATGGCGTCGATGAAGTCGGCGCGCTGGTTCCCGATGGTGGCGATGGTGATGATCCCGCTGATCACGCTGAGCACCGCACCGGCCACGAACAGCCAGAACGCGATGTTCACGGTGCGCGGCGGTGCCGTCGGCGCGGCCACCGGTGCGCCGTAGGGCGCTCCTGCGGCGGCGGCGGGATACGCGGGCGGGGCCAGCGGCGCGGCCGGGAAGCCCGGCTCGGGCGCGGCCGGGGGAGGGGTCGGTGCGCCGGTCGAGGCCGGAACGTCGGAAGCGGGCGGCGGGGTCGTCGGCTCGCCTGCCCCGGTGGGTCCGGCGGGGCGCGGCGTGCTCTCGTCGTCAGGATTCGTCATGTTATGAACCTACTCCCAGCGTGCTCTCAGAACTAGAGCCGCCTCACGGGCGCTCCGGCGGGGCGGGCGCGGGAGCCAACGGCTGGGTCGCCGGGCCCTCCAGCACCGAGCCGTCGGGAGCGAAGCGCGAGCCGTGCAGCGGGCAGTCCCACGACAGCTCTGCGTCGTTCCACCGCACGACCCCGCCGAGGTGGGTGCACACGGCCGACAGCGCGCAGGTCTCGCCGTCGATCGTCGACACGGCGACAGGCGTGCGGCCGCGGCGACCCACCGTGCCGGTGCCTTCGCCGACGGGCGCATCCGGCAGCTCGGGTCCGGTCGTCGCCGAGGCCCACTCCGTGACCGCCGCCTTCCCCACGCCCGCGTTCATGGCGACACCGGACGCGATGTCGACCGGGCGGGTGACGCGGTGGTGCAGCACGCGCGCCCACTCGATCGTCTCGCCGGTGAGGTCCGCGGTGAGGCTCAGCGCCGAGGCGATGGCGTTCGTCATCCCCCACTTGTCGTAACCCGTCGCCAGGTAGACGCGGCCGCGTCCGCGCGGCAGCCAGCCGACGAACGGCACCCGGTTCGCCGAACGGTAGTCCTGCGCCGCCCACCAGTGCGTGCGTTCGGCGCCGGGGAACATCCGCTCCGCCCAGGCGGTGAGGTCGGCGATCCTCTCGGCCGGTGAGCCCGCACGACCGACGGGGTGCCCGTTCCCGCCCACCAGCAGCAGCTCGCTGCCGTCCTCGGCGAACGCCGTGCGCAGCGACCGCGTAGGGGAGTCGGCCGAGAGGTGCATCCCGCGCGGGATGCTGCCGGGCACCCGGAACGCGGCGACGTACGACCGCGTCGGCTCCACCTTCGCGAAGTACAGTCCGCGGTCCAGGATGGGCGTGCCGGTCGCGAGGATCACCTGGTCCGCGTGCGAGGTGCCGGAGGTGCTGGTGACGACGGCGGGCTTCGCGGCCGAGACGTCGGTCACCCGCTCCCCCTCGACGATCCGTCCGCCGAGCCGTCGCAGCTCGCCGGCGAGCGCGGCCAGCACCCTGAGCGGGTGCACCTGCGCCTGACCGCCGAGCGTGAGCGCGCCCTCGACAGGGAACGGCAGCTCCGTCGTGCGCTCCTCCGCCGCATCGAGCCCGGCGCCGCGCGCGGCCGCGAGCTCCGCATCCAGCTTGTCCAGGCCGTCCAGCGTCGTCGCGTAGGTGACGGCGTCCCTGACCTCGTACGGCACCCGCTGCTCCTCGCAGAAGTCGAGCAGCCATCCCTGGCCCGCCGTGTTCCCGTCGACGTAGGCGCGCAGCACCGCGTCGGAGGAGTGGCGGCGGATCGACGAGAGCGTCGTCCCCTGCAGGAGGCTCACCTTTCCGGTCGTGTTGCCGGTGGTGACCGCGCCGACGGTCCGCGCCTCGAGCACGCAGACGCGCATTCCGGAACGGGCGAGCATGAGGGCTGTCGCCAGACCGGTCAGGCCGGCGCCCACCACGATCGTGTCGTAGTGGCCATCCCACTCGAAGGAGTCGGTTGCGATCGGCGGGGCGGTCTGGAGCCAGAGGGACGTCGTCGGCATGACACGAGCATCCCCTGCCCGCTGTGCGGGCGGTAGTGCTTGACTCCGCGCGGTCTTCGGGTCGTGCCGGTCAGGCGAGGGAGTCGAAGTCGAACCAGAAGGCGTCGTCGTCGTCTTCTCCGGCGGCGGAACCGGTCGCGACCGGATCGCGCGGGATGGTCGCCGTCTCGATTCGCACCTTGGTCTGGCTGGTGACGAAGATCTCGCTCGGCGGACGGCTCGACTGGGTGATGGAGACGAAGTCGCCGTCGTTCCTGCTCGCCGCGACGACACTGCTCTTCAGCTCCTCGACCGGGGCGCGGTCGACGAAGGTGAACCTCAGGTCGTCGATGTAGACGTGGAACACCTGCATTAACCTCTCCCGGTCGTCTGTTACTCGCCCGATAGTACGCGGTGCCCGCGAGAGCGCCAGTGCAGCGGTGTATCGAGCAGTTTAGAGCAGGTCGTAATCGAGATCGGGCAGGTCGTCCGTCCCGTGTTCGACGAAGGTCGCGCGGGTGGGCCCGAGGGCCGCGATCTTCCCCTCGAGCTGGGACACGAACTCGTCGTCGTGCAGTTCGGCGCCGTCGAACGGCTCGTGTTCGGCCAGCATCTGGCTGGCCGGCCCGAGCAGGATGAGCACCTCCCCCGTGTCTCCGCCCTCGACGACCGCCGGGGCGTGAACTTCGGCGGCGTCGTTGCGGTGGGCCAGCGCCGCACCGAAGCGCACCAGGACGTCGGCGATGTCGTCGCCGGTGAGCAGCGACCCGCTCGCGTAGTGGATGCGTTTCATAGTCCATCAATACATCCCTTGTGCGGGAGGTCAAGGTTGGCTGCGAATCGCTTGCGCTCCTGGCGGCCCGCGCGTTCACTCCACCGCATGACCGATCAGACCCGCCCGTTGACCGCCCTCGCCCTCGTGTGCACGCTCACGCCGTCGCCCGGGGAGTCGAGCAGCCAGCTCATGGCCCGGCAGCTGCTGGACGAGCTGGCCACCCACGACGTGACAGGGACGGCCGTCCGCCTGGTCGACTACGACATCAAGCCCGGCGTCTCCGCGGACGAGGGGAGCGGCGACGAGTGGCCGAAGATCCGGGAGCAGGTCCTCGCCTCCGACATCCTCGTCGTGGTGACCCCGACCTGGATGGGTCACCTCTCGTCCGTCGCCCAGCGTGCGCTGGAGCGTCTGGATGCCGAGCTCTCGGAGACCGACGACAACGGGCGTCCGCTCGTGGAGGGCAAGGTCGCGGTCGTCGGCGTCGTCGGCAACGAGGACGGCGCGCACGGGATCATCGCGGACCTCTTCCAGGGCCTCAACGACGTGGGCTTCAGCATCCCGTCGCAGGGGTCGACGTACTGGAACGGCGAGGCGATGCAGACCGTGGACTACAAGGATCTCGACGAGACCCCGGAGGCGGTGGCGAGCCAGAACGCGACGGTCGCGCACAACGCGGCGCATCTCGCGCGGGTGCTGCGTTCGCAGCCGTTCGGGGCGGCCTGAGCGAGCCCTGGCGCCGGTGGTGCCCGGCTAGCATGGCCGGGTGCCCGCACCCGACCCCGCGATCGTCGCGCGCCTGCGCGCCGCAGGGTGCGTCTTCGCCGAGGACGAAGCCGCACTGCTGACCGAGGCCGCGAGTTCCGCCGCGGAGCTGGACGCCCTGGTCGCCCGCCGTGTCGCCGGCGAGCCGCTGGAGCCGCTGCTCGGCTGGGTGGAGTTCTGCGGCCTGCGCCTGCACGTCGATCCGGGCGTCTTCGTCCCGCGGCAGCGGACGAGCCGCCTGGCGCGACGGGCGGCGGCGCTCACCGCGGCCGGGATCGCCGCCGGCCGCGACACGGTCGTGGTCGACCTCTGCTGCGGGATCGGCGCGATCGGGGCGGTGGTCCGGGATGGGGCGCCCGCCGCCGAGGTCCACGCCGCGGACATCGACCCGGCCGCTGTGCGGTGCGCTCGGCGAAACCTCCCGGCGGACCTCGTCTACGAGGGCGACCTGTTCGCCGCCCTCCCGGTCGCGCTGCGCGGCCGCGTCGACGTGCTCGCCGTGAACGCGCCGTATGTACCGACCGACGCGATCGCCCTCATGCCCCCGGAGGCCCGGGACCACGAGCCGCCCGTCGCGCTCGACGGGGGACCCGACGGCCTCGACCTCCATCGCCGGATCGCTGCCGAGGCTGCCGACTGGCTCGCCCCAGGCGGCACGCTGCTCATCGAGGCCGGGGACGCGCAGGCCTCGACCTCCGCTGCGTTGTTCGCGGCGGCCGGCCTCGACGCGACGGTCGACGCGGACGCCGACACCGGCTCGACGATCGTCGTCGCCGTCGCTGCGCGCTGACGCGCCGCCCTTCAACGCCGGTGGTTTCGGGACTACCGTTCGCGTCATGAGCACGCTCGCCGCCGCGCGGCCCATGCCGGCCGACCGCGTCCGCCAGTCCCTCGTGATCGCCGGCACCGTCGTGGCGATCATCGGGGCGGTCGTGGGCTCCGGCGCCGCCGGCGGTACGCCGATCCCCGAGGTGGCGGGCGGAGCGCTGAGCGCGGACGCGACCCTCCTCGCCCCCGCCGGTCCGGCCTTCGCGATCTGGTCGGTGATCTACGCGGGCCTCGTCGCCTACGCCATCTGGCAGGCGATGCCGTCGCAGGCAGCCCGGGAGCGCCAGCGCCGCGCCGGCTTCTGGGTGCTCGCGTCGCTGCTCCTGAACGCGGCGTGGATCCTGTCCGTCCAGGCCGGCCAACTCGGCCTCTCGGTCGTCGCCATCGTCGCTCTGCTGGTCGTCCTCATCGTGACGTTCGTCATCCTGCGCCGCCACCCGGGCGGATCGACGGCGGATGCGGTCCTGCTCGACGGTGTAATGGGTCTCTACCTCGGCTGGGTGATGATCGCGACGGTCGCGAACGTCACCTCGTGGCTCCAGCAGACCGCGTTCGACGGCTTCGGCGCGAGCCCGCACGCGTGGGCGATCGCCCTGCTCGCGGTCTTCACGGCCATCGGGGGCGCGCTGGCGATCTGGGACCGCGGACGCTTCGCGCCCGCCATCGCGTCCGCCTGGGGCCTCGCGTGGATCGGCGTCTCCCGGCTGACCGGTGCGCTCCCGTCGGCGCCGGTCGCGCTCACCGCCTTCGCGGCGGCGGCGCTGCTGCTGCTGATCGCGCTCGCGGTGCGCGTGGCGCGGCCGGGGCCGGCGCGGCGGCGCTAGCGCCCCGCATCCACCTCGCGCAGGTACGCCGCATTCCCGCGGATGGCCGCCTCGTAGCGCTGCAGGTCGGGCGTGCGGATGCCGTCGGCCGCCACCTCCATCAGCTCCGCGACCGCCGCGTCGCTGCGGCCGGCCGCGTGCAGGGACAGCGCGTGCCAGACGCGCACCGACTCCGACTCCGGGAACAGCGCCAGCGCGCGGTCGAGCACGGCGAGCGAGTCGTCGAAGCGGTCGAGGTTGCGGAGGGTGCTGCCGTATTGGAGGAGACAGCGGCGGAGCGTGTCGCCGTCCAGCCCCGCCTCCAGCGCGCGCTCGTAGTAGCCCGCCGCCGTCTCCTCCTGGCCGGCCGTGTCGTACGCGCCGCCGACCTCGTACAGCACGTTCGGGTCGTCGGGGTGCTCGGCGAACACCTCGAGCAGGGCGTCGATGGTCGGCTGCATGTTCGCGCGGTCGCGGGCGGCGAACAGGTCGGCGAGCTGCGCGAGCAGCGCCGGGTCGGTCGTGGGCATCCCCTCACCCTAGGGGAGCGGGTGCAGGATGCCGCGGAGCGGGGCGGGGAGTTCGGCGGGGGCGAGGGCGGCCGTGAGCACCGCGCCGTAGTGCTCCTTGCGGCCGGACGTCGTCCCGAGGAAGCGGTGCAGCTGCTGGTCGAGCGTGCGGGGGCGCTGCGCGGGCTGCTGCGTGAACATCCGGAACAGGCGCAGATCGCCCTCACGCTCCAGCACGACGAACGTGCGCTCGGGTCCCAGCGCGCGCAGCAGCTCCGCTTCGAGGTCCGGCCGGCAGACGAAGATGGCGGCGTCCGGCAGGCCGGCCCGCTGGTAGTACCCGGCCTCCCGCGCGTCGCACAGGCCGCGCAGGGTCAGGCCGTCGCCTGAAGGACCCAGCTCGGCAACGAACCGGCGGATGCTCATGGCACCGCCCATGGGCACGACCGCCACGTCCGAGGCGGCCAGGTCGATCCCGAGGAGGACGGCGGCCGTCAGCACCGCTGCACGATCGCTCGCGCCCTCCACCAGGATGGCGGTGCCGTGCTCTCCTCGCCCGCTCACGCTGACATTGTGCTCCACGCGCCCACCGAGCACTGTCGCGCCCCGGCCTCCGCGCGTACGGTGCACGCCATGAAGATCATCACTTTTGCCGCAGGAGTCGCCGTCGGCTTCATCATCGGGTCGCGCGCCGGGCGGGGTGCGTACGAGGACCTGCGCAGCAAGTGGCGCGGGTTCACGGAGTCGGACACCATCCAGAGCGTGAAGGGTGACGTCAAGGACTTCGCCGGTCGCGCCGCATCGGACGTCGGGGGCAAGGTCAGCGAGACCGTCAGCAAGGTGGCCGACAAGGCGTCGTCCAAGATCGACCAGGTCACCGGCAAGGGCAGCAGCAGCGACGAGGGCAGCGCGTCCACCTCGCCCGCCGTCTGATCCGTCCCCGTTACGCTCCCTCGGGCGGGTGGGCCAGCAGGTCCACCCGCTCGGAGAGGTAGCCGTCGAAGGCGAGCGCGTGCGCGTCGTCGGCCGCCGCGCTCCAACGGACCAGCGCCTGCCCGCCGCGGAGGAACAGCGGGCCGCTGGACGTGCGCAGCGCCTCCGCGTCGAGAGCGATCGGGCGTGCGTCGAAGTTCACGGTCTCGCCGTCGCGGAAGTGCCCGCGCGCAGCGGCAGCGCGCAGGGCCCTCCGGTGCTCCGCGGACAGCGACTGGTATTGCGGGCGGCCGGGCGGGTTGGCCCGCACCAGCGTGCCGGTCGCGGAGAGCGTTCCGGCGTCGTCGAGCAGGAAGACGCCGAGCCGCCACACGCTTCCGACCCGGCGCAGTGCCGGTTCGCGCCGGATGCCCAGGGTGCGCCGTGTCGGGACGTACTCCGCAAGCGCCTCCTGACGGGCGCCTGCCGCTGACAGCGCCGCCACAGCGTCCTGGATCGCCGTCTGGATGCGCCCGATGGCATCCGCGTCCTCGTCCGTCCCGTCCTGCACGGGACGAGCCTACGAGAGGGTGCGGATGGAGAAGGAGTTGTCGTCGGTGACCAGCAGCAGTTCGAGGCCGGCGTCGTGGCGAAGCACCACGAGGGCGGACGAGTCCGTCGCGGCCACGCGCTCGACCTGGTTGAGGAAGATGCGCGCCATCTCGTCGGTCACGCGGAAGTCGCGGCCCAGAGCGTTCACGATGAACCCGCACGTCTTCGGCGGGATGCGGCGGAGCCCCGTCTCCTCCGCGAAGTCTTCGACAGCGACGTGGAACTCGGGGGTCATGGTCATCGGTGGCTCCTTTACTGCCATCACGCAATGTAGGCGCGGAAAACCGCGCCGTCAGGGGGTTGACGGGGAGTTAGATGGAAGGCATGAGAACGTTCACCTTCCCCCGCACCGACATCGAGGCCTCGAACATCGTCCTCGGCCTCATGCGGATCTCGTCGCTCGACGACGAGCAGATCCGCACCCTGGTCCGCACCGCACGCGACTCCGGGATCACGATGTTCGACCACGCCGACATCTACGGAGGCGAGCGCCACGGCTGCGAGCGCCGCTTCGGCGACGCCGGCGCCATCCCCGCCTCGGAACGCGACCAGGTCGTCATCCAGTCGAAGGTCGGCATCCGCGACGGGTACTTCGACTTCTCGCGCGAGCACATCCTGCGCTCGGTGGACGAGTCGCTGGAGGCGCTGAAGACCGACTACCTCGACATCCTCCTGCTCCACCGTCCGGACACGCTGGTCGAGCCGGACGAGGTCGCCCTCGCCTTCGATGAGCTTCAGAGCGCGGGGAAGGTGCGCGCGTTCGGCGTCTCGAATCAGACGCCGGGCCAGATCGAGCTGCTGCAGCGCTCGCTCTCGCAGCCGCTCGTGGCGAACCAGGTGCAGCTGAGCATCACGCACGCGCCGATCATCGCCCAGGGAGTCGCCGCCAACATGGCCGCGCTCGACCAGTCGATCGACCGTGACAACGGCATCCTCGACTACGCCCGCCTGCACGACATCGTGCTGCAGGCCTGGTCGCCGTTCCAGAAGGGCTTCTTCGACGGCGTCTTCCTCGGCGACCGCGAGAACTTCGCGGAGCTGAACGACGCGATCGACGAGCTGGCCGAGAAGTACGACGTGACGCCCACTGCCATCGCCGTGGCCTGGATCACCCGTCACCCCGCCGGGATGCAGGTGATCCTCGGCACCACCAACGAGCAGCGCGTGCGCGACGCGGCGGCCGGGTCGGAGATCCCGCTCACCCGCCCCGAGTGGTACCGCCTCTTCACGGCCGCGGGGCACACCCTCCCGTAACCGCTCCCCGACCGGGCGTCGGTTCAGCGAACACCACGCCGTCGCCCGGTCAGCCGCCCGGGCCGCGACCGGTTACGGTCGGTAGGTGGTCGACGATCGTGTGCCGCTGTCGCACAGGGTGGCGATGCGGCTCTGGCGCGCCCACGTGGCGGCCGTGCGCTCGCGGCTGGTGCGGCCGGTGGACGGTCGGCAGGCCTACGCCGCCGGACGCAGGACCATCCGCGTTCTCCTCGTCGGCTCGGGTCCCGTGATGGGCTGGGGCGTCGGAAGCCACGACCTCGCCCTGCCCGGCGCGGTGGCACGGGCGCTCGCCGCCGCCACCGGTCGCGGCGCCGTGGTCGATGTGGTGCCCCACCCCTCGGCGGGAGTCGCGCGCCTGGGCCGGCTGCTCGACCGGGCCGGCTTCGAGCGCTACGACGCCGTGGTGCTGAGCGGTGCCGTGGCGGACGCCCTGCGGATGGCCGAGTTGCCGGCATGGGCGGTGGAACTCCGGAAGCTCCTGGAGCACGCCCGCTCGTGCGGGCCCCGGACGGTGGTGTGGCTGGGCGCGCAGCCCATCCTCTCCATCCAGCCCTACGACAACGCGGGCGGCCGGATCGGCGACCAGCATGCCCGACGGCTCAACACCGTGGCGCGTGACGTCTGCCACGAGACCGGCGCGCTCTACGTCGGCCTCCGGGCACCGGATCATGCCGAGCCGCGACGGCGGCGGACGCCGGCGGACTACCTGTTCTGGGCGCGGCAGATCGTGGACGCTCTCGCGCCCGCGCTGCAGGAGAGGGACGCGCAGCGGGCCGTCCGGGCGGCGGACGGCGCCGACCGCGTCGAGGCGATCGAACGCCTCAAGCTCAGCCGCCGTGGCGGAGACGCGCGACTCGACGGCATCGTCAGCACGGCGAAGCGCACGCTCGGGACGGAGATCGCGATGTTCACCGTCCTGGACGACCGGAGCGAATGGCCGCTCTCCTCGACGGGTGCGGTGCTGCACAGCATCCCGATCGAGCAGTCGGCGTGCATCCACACCATCCAGACCGACGACGGGATGGTCGTGCCGAACGCGGAGGAGGACGACCGGTTCGCCGCGAACGCGCTCGTCACCGGCCCCGCCGGGCTGCATTACTACGCCGGGTACCCGGTGGAGGCGCCGGACGGGACGCGGATCGGCGCTCTCTGCGTCTTCGGTCGCGCGCCGCGCGATCGGACGGAGGGGGAGGCGGACCTCGATGTGCTGCGCGAACTCGCCCTGCTCGCGCAGCGTGAACTGTGGCGGTGGGAGCCCCCGGAGGACTGAGCGGCCTCAGCCGTTCACCGCGGTCAGCAGGCGGTCGAGGGAGCCGCCGAGTCCGTATCGCTCCGACAGCGCGCTCAGCGTCTCGCGCTGCTCGTCGGTCGGTGGCGTGAGCCGCGCATCCACCTCGGGCAGGGGGAGGTCGCGGACGACCTCGACGACCTTCGGTGCGACCGCGAGGTAGTCCCGTGCGGCGGCGAAGCGCGCCCGGGCCGCCGGCTTCATGCCGCTCGCGGAATCCTCGGCCGCCGAAACGATCCCGGCGAGGTCGCCGTACTCGGCCAGCAGTGCCGCAGCCGTCTTCTCGCCGATCCCCGCGACACCGGGCAGGCCGTCGGAGCTGTCGCCGCGCATCGCCGCGAAGTCGGCGTACTGGTCGCCGCGCACGCCGTACTTCTGCTGGACGACCGCGTCCGTCACGACTTCGAGGTTGCTCATGCCGCGAGCGGTATACACGATGCGGACGTCACGATCGTCGTCGACGAGCTGGAAGAGGTCACGGTCTCCGGTGACCACGTCCACGGGTCCGTCCGCGCGGGTCGCCAGGGTCCCGATCACATCGTCGGCCTCCGCGAGCGGCGCGCCGACGATCGGGATACCGAGCGCATCCAGCACCTCGCGGATCACCGGCACCTGGGCGACCAGCGCGTCGGGCACCTCCTCCACATCCACACCACCGGGCACCAGCGTCGCCACGCGGTGCGCCTTGTAGCTCGGGATGAGGTCGACGCGCCAGCGCGGCCGCCAGTCGTCGTCCCAGCAGGCGACCAGGGAGTCAGGGCGGTAGTCGGTCACCAGCTTGGCGATGATGTCGAGGAACCCGCGCACCGCGTTCACCGGGGAGCCGTCGGGTGCCTTCACCGTATCGGGCACGCCGTAGAACGCGCGGAAGTAGAGGGAGGCGCTGTCGAGCAGCATGGTTCGGCCGGTCACGCGTCGATCCTGCCACGCGAGGCGGGTGTGCGGCACACCTCCCCGCGCACACCGCACGGGCGCTAGTGTTCGCGTCATGGCCGGAACCGTCGTCGTCGAACGCACCGAGCGCATCAGCGCCAGCCCCGAGCAGCTGCTGCCGCACATCGCGCGCCTCCCCGAGTGGACGCAGTGGTCGCCGTGGGAGGACCTGGACCCCGATCTGCAGCGCGAGTACACCGGCGAGCCGGGCGCGGTCGGCTCCACCTATGCCTGGTCCGGCAACCGCAAGGCCGGCTCCGGGACCATGCGGGTCACCGCGGTGGACCCGGACGGCGTCGGGATCCACCTGGAGTTCACCCGTCCGTTCCGCTCGTCGAACGAACTGCGGTTCGTGCTGACGCCGGAGGGCGACGCGACCCGGGTGATCTGGCGGATGGAGACGCCCCGCAAGCTCTACACGCGCTTCGTCAATCTGGACAAGCTGATCGGCGGCGACTTCGAGAAGGGGCTGCGCAAGCTCAAGCAGGTCGCCGAGACCCCGTGACCGGAGGAGGCCGCTAGCGTGGGAAGGTGACCTCCGATCCGATCATCGTCTCCGCCGTCGCTGTGGTCCGTGATCGCCGGGTGCTGATGGTCACGGCCAGAGGGCGCGACGTCTACTACATGCCCGGCGGCAAGGTGGACCCCGGCGAGACGGCGGCGGAGGCCGCCGCGCGGGAGGCGTTCGAGGAGGTCTCCCTCCCGTTCCGCGCCGACGACCTCGAGGAGCTGTTCGAGGTGCGGACCCAGGCGCACGGCGAGCCCGACGGCCGGATGGTGCACATGCGGGTGTTCCGCGGCTGGACGGATGACGAACCGGTGCCGTCCGCCGAGGTCGGCGCGGTGCATTGGACTACCAGCGCTGACGCGGACCGCTGTCCGCCCGCCGGCACCGAGGTGCTGCGCCGGCTCGTGGACCTGGGCCTGATCGACTGACGAACCCTCGGACGCATCCACCCCGCACGAGGGCTGGCGGCGGCCCAGCGGGGACCGGCAGGCTGAGCGCATGGCGCGCACGCACGAGTTCACGTTCTCCGGCAACCCCGACTTCGACTTCGAGATCCGCACCACGATCGGCCAGGCGTTCAGCGGCGCCGCCGACATCGGGGAGGTGATCGCCGCCGTCCACGGAGTCGGCGAGAAGGATCACGAGGGCTGGTTCCGGGCATGGCTCGGTCTTGCCGACCGCATCGCCGCGCAGGCCGGGGCGTCGGCGGCCGCGGGCCACGCGGTGAGCGCCGCGAGCGCCTACCTGCGGGCGGCGTCGTACTACGGCACCGCGGTCAACGCGGTCGCCTCGCTCCCGTCCGAGGATGAACTGCTGCCGACGTTCCGCAAGCACCGCGCCGCGTGGGACGCCTGGGTGGATGCGGTCGACCTCGAGATCGAGCGCGTCGCCATCCCGTATCAGGACACCACGTTGCCCGGTTACCTCTTCCGTGCGCCACGCGCCGCCGCGTCCGGCGCCCCTCACCCGCTGCTCGTGGTCGCGAACGGCAGCGACGGCCCCCTCACCAGTCTGTGGGCGTCGGCCGTCTCGGGAGCGCTCCGTCGCGGATACGACGCCCTTGTCTTCGACGGCCCGGGCCAGCAGTCGATGCTCTTCGAACGCGGTGTGCCGTTCCGTCCCGACTGGGAGGCCGTGCTGACGCCGGTGCTCGACTTCGTGCGGGCGCAGCCCGGCGTGGACGCGGACCGTGTCGCCCTCTACGGCATCAGCCAGGCCGGCTACTGGGTGCCGCGCGCGCTCGCCTTCGAGCACCGCTTCGCCGCCGCGATCGCCGACCCGGGCGTCGTGGACGTCTCCACCTCCTGGACCGATCACCTGCCCGGCACCATGAAGAAGCTGCTCGCCGACGGCGAGGACGAGAAGTTCGACCGCGACATGGAGATGGGCGCGAAGTTCTCGCACGAGCTCGCCTACACGTGGCGTTTCCGCGCCCGCCCGTACGGCACGACCGGCTACGCCGAGACGATGCGGACCGTGATGCAGTACACCGTCCAGGATGTGGCCGCGCAGATCACGACCCCGCTGCTCATCACGGACCCCGAGCACGAGCAGTTCTGGCCCGGCCAGTCGGAACGCCTGGCCGCCCTCACGCCGACCGTCTCGACGCTGGTGCGCTTCACGGAGGCCGAGGGCGCCGACTTCCACGTCCAGCCGCTCGCCCGCGCACTCACCGAGGAGCGGATGTTCGACTGGCTCGACGAACGCCTCGGCCGCTGACGTCATACACAGGTCCCTCCGGGCACCCCTTCTGCCTATGCTGGGGCTGAGATGAGCGATCCCGTACCCACCCTGGCCGTGACCGGCGTCACCGGAGGCGTCGGCAGGATGACGGCGGACATCCTGGCGGACGCCGGAGTGCCCTTCCGGATGCTCGCGCGCTCGCCGGAGAAGGCGCCGCGCTACCCCGGCAGTTCCGTCGCCCGCGCGGCCTACAGCGACCGGGATGCGGTGCTCGCCGCCCTCGAGGGCGTCGAGATGCTGTTCATGGTGTCCGCCGCCGAGAACAAGGAGCGGCTGGGCGAGCACCTGGCCTTCGTCGAGGCGGCCGAGGACGCGGGGGTGCAGCACGTCGTCTACACGTCGTTCTTCGGCGCGGCGCCCGACGCGACGTTCACCCTGGCCCGCGACCACTACGCGACCGAGCAGCGCATCCGGGAGTCGCGGATGCGCCACACCTTCCTGCGCGACAACCTCTACATCGACTTCGCGCAGTTCCTCGTCGGCGACGACGGCGTGATCCGGGGGCCGGCGGACGACGGGCGGGCCGCTATGGTCGCCCGGGCGGACGTCGCGCGGGTCGCCGCGGAAGCCCTGCAGCATCCCGCCGACCACCTCGACGTCACCTACGACCTCACCGGTCCCGAGGAGCTGACGCTCGCCGAGGTCGCCGAGAAGCTGTCGGTGCACACCGGCCGGGCGGTGTCGTTCCACGACGAGACGCTGCCGGAGGCGTACGCGTCCCGCGCCAAGTGGAACGCCCCGGACTGGCAGGTCGACGCCTGGGTTTCGACCTACACGGCCATCGCCAACGGCGAGCTCGCGGGCGTCTCCGGCGACGTCGAGCGGGTCACCGGCCGGCGGCCGCTCTCGCTCGACGAGTTCCTGCGCGACACCCGGCCCTGACGCCGACGACAGACGACGAAGGAGGCGGCCCGCGCACCGCGGACCGCCTCCCGGGTCAGCCGGTTACGGCTGCGTGGTCCAGCCGCCGCGCGGAGGCGCCGGCCAGTGCGGGCGCGTCGGCACGATGGACGACACCGCGCCCGTCGCCGGATCGAGCAGCACCTCGCGCTGCTGCGGGTGGAACCAGTCGAACAGTCCGCCCAGGGATCCGGCGCTCGTGTCGAACGACGCGTCGCCGATCCGGCCGGTCAGCCAGTTCGTCTCGATGAAGCGCAGGATGCTGGCCTGGTTCGTCTGCGTGTGGTCGATGCGGTTCTGCGCGGCCCATGGCGAGACGACAAGCAGCGGCAGGCGCTGGCTCGGGCCGCAGCGGTCGGCATAGCCGCCGGCGACGTGCTTCACGCTCGTGCACACCGTCGAGTCGACGGCCGCGTCGTTCGATCCGTTGGTCACCTTCGGGGCGACGTGGTCGTACCAGCCGTCCGAGTCGTCGTAGGCGACGACGACCGCGGTGCTCGACCAGCTGTCCGACTTCTGGATGGCGTTGATCTCGTTGACGAGGAACTTCTGCTCGTCGATCGGGTCGGAGTATGCGGCGTGGCCGTCCTGCGCCTCCGGGGCCTTCAGGAACGAGACGGCGGGAAGGTTGTTCCCCTTCAGCGCCGCGTCGAACGAGGTCAGGTCGTACTGGTGGTTGGCCTGGTCCGTGTGCCCGATCGCCTTCACCGAGGTCGGCGGAAGGTGGTGCGGGTTCGAGGTGGACTTGTAGTACTGGAACGGGGAGTGGTGCGGCGAGTAGTCCTTCGGCGTCGCGCCCGCGATGTTCGCGGTCGTGGCGTCGCACTTCGCGTAGGAGCCGGCCTGACCGTTCCAGGCGGTGGTCGGCGTGAAGCCGCCCTGGAACCAGCCCCAGCTGACTCCGCGCTGGTTGAGCAGGTCGCCGACGTTCTTGCCCGCCATCCCGACGACCGCGGAGGTCGAGGTGTGGTCGTTGTCGGAGCAGTCGTCGTAGGCGGGGTCGGGGTCGCCGATCACGGTGCCGACGCCCTGCGCGTTCGGCGACTGGACGGCCGTGGAGGTCGTGAGCACCGCTCCCGTCTTCGGGTCGTACGCGGTGCCGCCGTGGGTCTGGCCGGAGATGAGGTTGAGCGCGCCGGGTGTGGACGGGCCGAACGTGGTGTCCCAGCTGTTGTCGCTCATGGCGTAGTTCTGGGCGTAGTTCCAGAGGCCGGTGACGGTGTTGCCGTCGTAGTAGTCCATGACCAGGCCCGGAGCGCCGTACGCGCCGGTGCACGTGTCGGTGGACGTCTTCTGGACGAACTGGTCCATCGCACCGCCGTCGACCGCCTGCTGCTCGGCCTTGTAGCTGTGGTTCTGGTCGCAGGTGACGGCCTGCGCCGGGGTCAGCCGCTTCGGCGGGTACAGGTTCGGGTTGTTCGTGAGGGTCCCGGAGCTGACGAGCGTGTTCGCCTTCGGGGTGTTCTTCGCCGCGGTGAACGGCGTCCCGTCGGTGTTCGCCGCGTTCGGGTAGGTGCCGAAGTAGTGGTCGAACGAGATGTTCTCGTCGAAGATCACGACGAGGTGCTTGATCGGCGTGAGGGTCTGATCGGAGTGGTCGCCGTGCTGGCCGCCGGGATTGGCGGAAGCGGGGGCGCCCGCGAGGATTCCGGCGCCCGCGAGCGCGGCGGCGCCGGCGAGGGCGACGCCGGCGAGGGCGACGGGGGAGCGGCGCAGACGTGAGGGTCTGAACACGATTCCTTCTTCCTTCTTGTTCTGTGGTCCCGGCACGGTCGTGACGGGCGGCCTCCGGTGGTCAGGCGAGCATGGTGCGCCCGAGCCAGTCGGAGGAGTCGCGGGCTCCGGGGAGCGCGAAGTAGTACCCGCCGCCGAACGGCTGGATGTAGTCGGTCAGGGGTTCGCCCGCCAGCCGCTTCTGGACCGCGACGAACTGCCGGTCGAGGTCCTGGTTGAAGGCGACGAAGATCAGCCCCATGTCGAGGTTCCCGTTGGCGTCGAGGCCGCCGTCGTAGTTGTAGGCGCGGCGCAGCATCCGCTGGTCGGCGGTGTCGCTCGTGCGGGGGTTCGCGAGGCGGATGTGCGCGTCCAACTGGATGACGTCGCCGGTCGGGTCGTTCTCGAAATGGGGATCGTCGAACTCGGCCGACGCGGTGAGCGGGGCGCCGGTGTCGCGGCGGCGGCCGATCATGTTCTCCTGCTCGTGCAGGTTCACCCGGTCCCAGAACTCGACCAGCATCCGGATGACCCGGACGACGTGATAGCTGCCGCCGGCGCCCCAGGCCGGTTCGCCGCCGCCGGCCTTCGCCCAGACCAGCCGCGACATGAGGGAGGCGTCGCTCGTGTCGGGGTTGCTCGTCCCGTCCTTGAACCCCATCAGGTTGCGCGGTGTGCCGCTGGGCCGCGGCGGCGACACGAAGCCGTCCTGCCGCCAGCGCACCTGCATCGCCCCGCGGATCGCCCGGGCGATCTCGCGGACCGCGTGCGTGACGGCATCCCGGTCGGCGGCGCAGACCTGCAGCAGGAGGTCGCCGTCGCAGACGTCGCGGCGCAGGGCGTCGTCGGGGAACTCGTCCATCGTCCGCAGCCGGGCGGGTTTCGCCGCCGAGAGCCCGAACCGGCCGTCGAACAGGGAGGCGCCGACCGACACGGTGACACTGAGCCCGTCCGGGACGACGGTCGGCCCGAGCACGCCGGAGTCGCGGGGCGGGGCGGCGAGACCGGGGTCGGGAGGCGTTCCTCCGGTGGTGAGGAACCGGGCGCGCTCGGTGATCGTCTTGAGCAGGTCGGCGAGTTCGGCGCGGGAGCCGGCAGTCACGTCCAGGGCGACGAAGGCGGAGGCGCGCTGGGCGGGCGTCAGGATGCCCTGCTGATGGGCGCCGTGGAACGCGAGCGCGGCGGGATGTGCGACTGCCGCCGGGCGGCCCGGCACGGCGGCGATCCGCGCACCGGCCGCGACGGCGGTCGCGGCGGACGCCTGCAGGAAGCCGCGGCGGTCGATGCGGGTCATGAATCCCTCCTGGGGTCGCAGATGGCGGCGACGGGGGCCAGCAGCTCGGCGGCGCGGCTGAGGGCCGCATCCACCCGCTCCCGGGCCGTCCGGTCCAGCGCGGAGAGCGGCGTCCACGTGCCGTCGGCCGCTCGGAACGAGTCGACGAGCGCCTGGGCCTGGGCCACCGCCTGCTGAGTCCCGGCCAGCGCGTCGTAGCGGTCGGCGAGCACGTCGTGCAGCGGCGCGAGTGCCGCCGCGGCGCCGGAGAGGTTCGCGTCGATGCCGGCGAGCTCGGTGCCGGAGCCCGCGTCGGTCGCGCCGGTGAGCCCGTCCTGGATCGCGTCCTCGACGATCTCGTGCGCCCGCAGCGCGACCTCGCCCGGGTCGAGCTGGGCGTCGGCGAACTGCGCCTGCAGTCTTCCGACGAGCGTCGCCAGCGTGTGCGCGGAGGCGGCGACGTCGGCGGCGGGCGCCCCGTGCCAGAGCTGGGACTCGACCAGGTGGAACCCGGTCAGGCCGTGCCGGGGCAGACCATCCAACTCGTCGCCGAGGTCGCCGAAGGCGTCGTAGGCGCCGCCGAGGGTCTCATAGGCGGTGTGGGCGGTCAGCCAATCGCGTCTCGCGGCCGGTAAGTCGCCCTCCTCGGCGTCGGCCGCCACGGCGGCGACCTCGCGCTGCAGAGCGGGTAGGCGCCCGGCCACCCAGGCGGTGTACGCCTTGGCGACCGGGATGAGGTCGTTGCGGGTGACCGGCACGATGCCCGGTGCCAGGGCGGAGCCCGGTGGCGCCGCACCGACGACGACGGTGGGGCCGCGTGCCGGGTCGGCATCGGCCGGCAGGCAGACGAACCGGTAGCGGCCCGCGCCGAGCGACGCCCGGACGGTCGCGTGCGCCCCGGCCCCCAGGCTCTCGAGGTCGAGGTAGACGCGCTTGCTGTCGACCGCCTGCAGGTACACCTCGATGCCGCCGACGGTCGTGTTCGTCACGGTGAAGGTCTGGTCCCCGCCCGGAACGGCGGCCGTTCCGCCGTCGGTCGGTCCCCATCCCGCACCGCAGTCGTCGAGCCCCGCGCTGATCTCGAACGCCGCGGGCGCGGCCGCCCCGCTCGCCGCGGGCCGCAGCACGATCGCGAGCACCGACGCCACGACGACGAGCGCCGCGAGTGCCGCGAAGAACGCGGTCAGCCGGGCGCGAGTCGACATCGGCGGATGCCTCCAGAGGGGGATTCGTGGTCCGGACGACGTCCGGCGTGAGCGATCCTAGGAGCGCTCCGCAGCCCCGGGATCGGCCTTCACCCGGTGTTCACCCGACCGTCATCGACCCGCCCCCGAGAGGGGGACAGACCGCGGCCCAGCGCGTTCGCGCCGCGAATAGGGGCCGCGGCGATCCGGCCGCGTGGGGCGCATGATGGAGTGTCGGAAGGGGCGCCATGCGCGAGGCCTGCTGCCCGCAGTGCCGTGGTGCTGCGCGCCTGGTGCGGAATCCCTACTACGGCGCGGGCCTGGCCGTGCACGCCGACCTGCTGGTGTGCGAGTCGTGCGGCTACACCGGCTATGCCGACAATCCCGAGGACGATGCGGCGGAAGCGGCCGGCTCGCGGGCGGAGGGGCCGCTGCGGCGGTTCCTGCGGATGATCGTGGGGGGCTAGCCTCCCCTACCGGATCCGCACCCGCCCCTGCTGCCACATCCGCGCCGCGGTGACGCGCGGGTTCGCCTGCTCGTCCGCATCCACGCCGAGCGCCGTGTACAGACGCGCGAGCATCGTCTCGACCGCCCGCACGCTGGTGCCCCGCTCGCTCGCGATGCGTCGCGTGGACGCCCCGGATGCGACCAGGCGCAGCACCTCGGCCTGCGCGCGCGTCACGGTGCGCACGTCCCCCGTCGGCTCGGCCGGCCGGTGCGTGCCGCCGACGATCGCCGCGTCCACCGCCGAGACGAGGACATCCACATCCTTCACCTGCGACTTCACCAGGTAGACGACCGAGGGGGGCAGCGCGTCGTCGCCCACCGCCAGCTCGGGCGACAGGTGCGAGGTGAGCACGACCAGTCCCACCCAGGGCAGCTCGCGGTGGACGCGCCACAGCAGTTCGGCGCCCGATCCGCCGCCGCCGAAGTCGAGATCCGTCACGACGGCGTTCGGCTCGACCTCGAGGATCATCGTCCAGGCATCCTCGGCCGACGTCGTCTGGGACGCTTCGATGCCGGTGGAGCGCAGGGCGGACGCAACCATCGACGCCGTGAAGACGTCGTCGTCGGCCACCACGGCTCTCAGTGTCCGCGTCCGTGCGGAGGTGTCGGTCATCTGCTGGCTCCTGCCCCTTAAGTCACCGTCCCAGAGGTGGACGCCACGAGCCCGTCGACGGCGCCGAGGAGCTCGGTGAGAGGGAACGGCTTCGCGAGATAGCCGATCCCGGTTCCGGCGAGCTCCGCAGGCGGAGCCAGGGAACCGCTCATGACCAGTATCGGGCGGGCGCTCCCGTCCTCCCGGCGACCGAGCGAGGTCAGGCATTCGCTGAGCGAACAGCCCGGGATGGTCGCATCGAGCAGCACGACGTCCGCCTCCGCCCCGCCGGGCGCGGTCCGCGGGTCGCCGGTGGCCGTGACCCGGTACCCGTGCGAGGTCAGCGCGGCCTCGACGGTGAGGCGGATCAGCGGGTCGTCGTCGACGACGAGGACGCGCATCCCGTGCTGCAACTCGCTCATGGCGGTCAGTGTAGGCCGCCCGATCCGCCTACAATCCCCTCCATGCCCCGCCAGCCCAGAGCCCTGCCATGACGACCCCGGCCGAAGCCCTCCGGCTCAACGGTCTGGATGCGCTGTTCCACGGCCATCCGGACGGCGTCTGCGTCGTCGACGAGGACGGCGTGTTCGTGGAGTCGAACAGCACGCTCGCCGACCTCACCGGCTATCAGGTCGCGGATCTGCTCGGGGTGCCCTTCTCGCGCCTCCTGCATCCCGACTACGTCGAGTCGACGATGGCGCGGTTCACGGAGGCCGTCGCCGGGCAGAACCGGCGGTACGTCACGCGCATCGTCACGTCCGACGGCACGGTGCGGCTCCTCGACGTGACGCTGATCCCGCTGCGCGGCGACGGGGCGGAGGTGGCCGCGGTCCTGGCCATCGCGCGCGACATCGGCGACGTGGAGCGGGCGGCCGCGGCGGCCGCGGGCAACGAGGCGCTGGTGCGGATGGCTGCGCGGATCGCAGGCTTCGCCGGCTGGACCGTGGACGTCGAGACGGGGCGCATCGAGTGGAGCGAAGAGCTCTTCCGTCTGCTCGGGCTGGAGGCGGGCCACGTCCCCGGCGAGGAGGACTCGCTCGCCCTCTTCGAGCCGGCGGACCGCGAGGCGGTGGCGGACGCGTTCGCGCGGACGATGCACGACGGGGAACCGCTCGACCTGCGGGCGACCATCGTGGACGCCTCGGGGCGGAAGGTCCACGCGCACCTCGTCGGCGAGGCCGAGCGCGACGAGAGCGGCCGGATCGCACGCGTCCACGGCGCGTTCCACGACGTGACCGCGCTCGTCCGGCACCGCGAGGAGCATCGGGCGATGGCGCGCCTGCTGCGCAGCTCCCTCGACCAGGTGCACGACGCGATCGGGTTCGTCGACCGGGACTGGCGGTTCACATTCGCCAACTCGTGGGCGCTGCAGCTCGCCGGGATCGATGAGGCCCGTCTGCGCGACCACACGCTGTGGGAGATGTTCCCCACCACGCAGGGCAGCCCGTTCGAGGCGATCTACCGGGACGCGATGGACCGCGGCGTCGTCGGGACGGCTCGTGCGTTCGTGCCGGACTGGGGGTGCTGGTTCGAGGTGGACGCGCATCCCACCGAGGAGGGCATCGCCATCATCGTGCGCGACGTCACCGACGATCAGCGAGCCCGGGAGAAGCTGGACGAGTACACCCGGCGCGTGGAGGCGCAGGCGGCGCTGCTGGACGCGGCGCGCGACGCGATCATCGTGCGCGACCTGGGCGGCGTCATCCGGTACTGGAACCACGGCGCGGAGACGATCTACGGCATCCCCGCGGCGGAGGCGGTGGGCCGGTCCGTGCGCGACCTGCTCTACGACGACCCGCGCGAGTTCGACCTGGCGGCCGCCGCCCTGCTGCGGGACGGCTTCTGGGTGGGCGAGCTCCGGCAACGGCGGGCGGACGGAACCCTGATCGTCGTGGACTGCCGCTGGCAGCTCTCGCGCGGGGAGGACGGTCAGGTGACGGTGTTCGCCGTGAACTCCGACATCACCGAGCACCGCCGCGAGCAGGAGCAGCGCATCCGGGCTCAGCGGCTGGAGAGCCTGGGGACGCTGGCGGGCGGCATCGCGCACGACCTCAACAACGTGCTCACGCCCATCCTCATGTCGGTGCAGCTGCTCCGGCAGGATGAGAAGGATCCCCGCCGCCGCGACATGCTCGACGCCCTGGATGCGGCCGCGCAGAGAGGTGCGTCGATGATCCGGCAGGTGCTGTCGTTCGCCCGCGGGTCGCAGGGGCATCGCGCTCCTGTGGAGGTCGGCCCGCTGCTCTGGGAGCTGGCGCGGTTCTGCCGCGAGACGCTGCCCAAGTCGATCGAGCTTCGCGTGGAGTCGCCGGACGGGCTGCCCGCGGTGTCGGGAGACGAGACGGAGCTGTTCCAGGTGCTGGTCAACCTCGTCACGAACGCACGCGACGCGATGCCGGAGGGAGGGGTCCTCGCCATCCGCGCCGGCGAGCACGGCGGCAAGGTGCGCATCGAGGTGCGCGACTCGGGGACCGGGATGGACGAGGTCACCGCGGGGCGCATCCTGGAGCCGTTCTTCACCACCAAGGAGAGCGGGACCGGCCTCGGGCTGCCGACGTCTGCCGCGATCGTGAAGGCGCACGGCGGCGAGCTCGAGGTGGATACGGCACCCGGCCGCGGCACCGCGATTGCCTTCGAACTGCCGCCGGTGGCGCAGGCGGAGGCGTGGCCGCCGCGGGAGGAGACGCCGGCGCCGGGCCCCGGCCGGGGACGCCGGGTGCTGGTGGTGGACGACGAGCCGGCGATCTGCGAGCTCGTGCGGGCGACCCTGGATCAGCGCGGGTTCGTGACCGAGGTGGCCCAGGGGCGTGAAGCGCTCGAACTGCTGACCCAGGGCCGCCGGTTCGACGCGGTCCTGACGGACGTGATGATGCCGGGTGTCGCGGGCGACGCCATCGCCCGCCGGCTGACGGCCGAGCAGCCGCAGGCGGCCGTCGTGCTGATGAGCGGGCTGCTGCCCGGTCCCGGCGCCCGCGCGGCGGTGGAACGCGACGGGGCCCACTTCCTGGCGAAGCCGTTCACACCGGCCGCGCTGCTGTCCACACTGGATGCGGCGCTCACCGAACGTGCCGCCTCCCAGCGGGCGCAGCCGTGACGGACGACGACGCGGCGCTGCGGGATGGGCTGGAGCCCGCCCTGCGCGACGCGATCGCGCGGCTGTCGGACGCGTCCGTCACGCCGGATGGCCGGCGGCTGGTGGGTGAACGACTCGCTGCGGCGGCCGAGCGTGCGCAGGAGCGGCTGGGTGAACGGGCGCGGGAGCCGCGCATCCACCGCATCGTCGGCGCTGCCGCCTCCGCGTCGATGGCGCTGGCGCTCGGGGACGGCATGGTGCCGGTCTCCGAGGTGACGGAGCGGCTGCGTGACGGCCTGGACCTGTTGACGGCGGGATCCTGGTCACCCGAAGACCAGGATCCCGCCGAATAGGCGCCGCGGCGGATCAGCCAGGGACCGGGGGGACGGGGCTGCTCCGGACACGCGACGCATCGATCATCCGGGTTGCGTCGGTTCAGGTGCAATGACGGCCCTGCGGAACTGTGCGCGAAACGAAGAAAATGGGCCACGAGAGCGCTCTCCTATGAGAGGCTTCAGACATGAAGGAATCTCACGGACCCGATGCGACGGAGCCCGCGTCCGTACACGGACCGGGCCGGGCGCCGGCCGGGATGCCCCTCACGATCCGTCTCGGAGAGCGGGAGTACGCCGCGCTGGTGCGGATCGCCCGCTCGCGGGAGACCACGGCCGCCACCCTCGTGGAGCAATTGGTCCTCCACGCGCTGAGCAAGGCCGACGTCCCGCCGCCGGCCGAATCGCACCCCGCCCGGCGTCACACGACCTACGAGGAGGCGACCGCGGGCTTCCGGCGCGACGAGCCGGCCCGCACTGCGCCGGACATGTAGCCTTTCTCAGAATCGGCGACGGGGGCCACCACTGTCACCGAGTTCACAGCCCGCGTACAGTCGCCGGCGTGATCCACCGTTCCCTGCCGACGCGGGCAGCCACGGCCGCGCTCGCCGGCGCTCTCGTGACTTGCGCGCTCGCCGGATGCTCGACGGACGCCGCCGCCCGCGGCACGCTGTCGCAGTCGGCCGGCACCGCCGCCGCCAGTGCCCGATCCGCGGGCCTCGTGCTCGGTCTCGACCAGGAGGACCGCGTACTGGGGACGGTCCTCGACACCGGCCTGTCCGACGCCGCCGACAAGCTCGCCGCGGAGGCGCGGGTGGTCGCCACGATGACCGCGATCGGCGGGATCGGCGCCAGCCGCGACCGCGTGCTCCACGACATCCGGGCGGCCCAGGACGAGGTGGCTTCTGCCCAGCGAGCAGTCGCCGCGAACCGTGACTCCGGTGACGCCCTCCGGGCGCATCGCCGCGAGCTCGACCGCCTGGCGCAGCAGCTCGACGCGGCTTCGAAGCGGTTGGAGCGCGGGTGAAGGCGCTCTTCGCCGTCGCTCTGGGCGTCCTCACCGCGATCGGCGGCTTCGTCGACATCGGGGACCTGGTGACCAGCAGCGTGGTCGGCTCGCGGTTCGGTCTGACGCTCGCCTGGGTGCTGGTCGTCGGCACGATCGGCATCTGCCTGTTCGCGCAGATGTCCGGTCGCGTGGCGGCGGTCAGCGGTCGCGCCACCTTCGAGATCATCCGGGAGCGGCTAGGAGCGCGGATGGCCCTCGCCAACCTCTCCGCCTCGTTCCTCATCAACCTGCTGACGCTCGCGGCGGAGATCGGCGGCATCGCTCTGGCGATGCAGCTCGCCTCCAGCATCGCGCCGACGCTGTGGTTCCCGGTCGCCGCGATCGCGGTCTGGATCGTCGTGTGGCGGGTGAAGTTCTCGATCCTCGAGAACGTGACGGGGCTCCTGGGTCTCGCGCTGGTGGTCTTCGCGGTGGCGTTGTTCGCGCTGCACCCCGACTGGCCGTCGCTCGCGTCGCAGGCGCTGCTGCAGCCGTCCCCCGACACCGACGAGTCCCCCGCGACGTACTGGTACTACGCGGTCGCGCTGTTCGGCGCCGCGATGACGCCGTACGAGGTGTTCTTCTTCTCGTCCGGCGCGATCGAGGAGAAGTGGAAGCCGAAGGATCTCGCGCAGTCGCGGGTCAACGTCCTCGTCGGGTTCCCGCTCGGGGCGCTGCTCTCGCTGTCCATCGCCGCGTGCGCCGCCGTCGTGCTGCTCCCCAAGGGGATCGCCGTGGAGTCGCTGTACCAGACGGCTCTGCCGGTGGCGCAGGCGTTCGGCAAGATCGGCTTGATCGTCGCCATCCTCGGATTCGTCGCCGCCACGTTCGGCGCGTCCCTCGAGGTGACGCTGTCGAGCGGCTACACGCTCGCCCAGTTCTTCGGGTGGCCGTGGGGGAAGTTCCGGCGTCCCGCGTCGGCGTCGCGCTTCCACGCGGCGATGATCCTGTCCTTGGTGGTCGGCCTCGCCGTCCTCTTCACCGGGGTGGACCCGATCCAGGTCACCGAGTTCTCCGTCGTCTTCTCGGCGATAGCCCTGCCTCTGACCTACCTGCCGATCCTCATCGTCGCGAACGATCCGAAGTACATGGGCGACCACGTCAACGGCAAGGCCACCAACTTCTTCGGCCTGATCTACCTGGGCATCATCCTGATCGCCTCCCTCGCTGCGATCCCCCTGATGATCGTGACGGGAGCAGGAGCATGAGCGAGCGCCGCGACCTGCCGAGGCCCCCGCGGGTGGCGGGTCAGATCCTCGACGCCGGGCTGGACCTCCTCGACCGCCAGATCCTCGACCCGGAGCACGTCCCGGTCACCACGGTCGACGACGTGGAGATCACGACGCCGAACGACCTCGCGCACCTCGACCCCGAGCGCCCGCCGGTCATCGAGGCGCTGCTCACCGGGCCGATCCTGCTGACACGCGTCTTCGGCGGCCGCCTGCCCGACTCGCGCTTCATCCGCATCCCGTGGCGGGTCGTCTCGGACTGCGGGATCGTCGTCAGCGTCGGCGTCCCCGCCGACTCGCTCGACGCCAGCTGGACCGAACGGTGGATGAGCGAGCACGTGATCGGCCGCATTCCGGGAGGCGATCATGATCCTGAGTGACCTGCTCGGCAGCCCGGTGCTGACCGCGGACGGCGAGAACATCGGCGAGGTCGTCGACGCCCGCTTCGTGCTCGATGGACCGCCCGACGGGATGCTGGCCGCCGCCCGCCTGCACGGCCTCGTGGTGAGCCCGCACTCCCGCGGCTCGTTCGCCGGCTACGAGCGCACCGGGGTGGATGCGCCCGCGCTGATCGCGCGCTTCCTCCGCTGGCGAGCCCGCGGGTCGGTCCTCGTGCTGTGGACGGACCTCGCGTCCTTCACCGACGACATCATCCGCCTCCGTCCGGACGCGACCCTGTACTCGCCGCGGTTCGACGACTCCGAGGTCTGACCGCGCACGTTGTCAAGGGCTGCAGCCGCCTCTCGTGTGCGTGTTCCGTTCACGGGGACGGAAAGGAGTCACCATGACCACCGCAGATCACTCCGACCGGAGGTTCGCCGACCGTGACGACCGCCGCTACGCGGGGACGGCTGTCCAGAAGGCCGCTCTCATCGCCGGAATCGTCTTCCTCGTCGTCGGGCTCGCCGGGTTCATCCCGGGCCTGACCACCAACTACGACCAGTTGTCGTTCGCCGGGCACGACTCCATGGCCTTGCTGCTGGGCGTGTTCCAGGTCTCGGTGCTCCACAACCTGGTGCACCTCCTGTACGGCGTCGCCGGGATCGCCTTCGCGAGGTCGCGCATCGGGTCGCGCAACTACCTGGTCATCGGCGGCGTCGTGTACGCCCTGATCTGGCTGTACGGCCTGTTCTTCAGCGGCGACCACCCGGCCAACTTCGTGCCGGTCAACAGCGCGGACAACTGGCTGCACCTGATCCTCGCCGTCGGGATGATCGCGCTCGGCATCTTCCTGAGCCCGCGCGGCGCCGGCGTCGACCGCCCCGCGACCCGCGTCTGACGCGGCCGATGGGGGACAACACTCTGCGCTTCGTGCGCGACGGCTATCTGTTCGGCACCCGCGGTTTCCGGGCCGCGGGGGCCGACTCCTTCCGCACGCGCTTGCTCGGGCGTCCCGTGCTCGTCATGCGCGGGGCGGAGGCGGCGCGCTTCTTCTACGAGGGCGGTCGCTTCCGGCGTGAGGGCGCCATGCCGCGGTCGGTGCTGACGCTGCTGCAGGACGAGGGCAGCCTCCAGTCGCTCGAAGGTCGTGCGCACCGGTGCAGGAAGGAGCTGTTCCTCGGGCTGCTGACCGGGGCGTCGGGGGATGCGCTCGCCGCGAGGTTCGGTCAGGAGTTGCGCCGCCGCGCGGCGGTCGCGGGGGACCGGGTGGTGCTGCTGGACGTGTTCCACGACGTGCTGACGCGCACCGTGACCACCTGGGCGGGAGTTCCCGAAGACGTGGCCGACGACCTGCGCCGCACCGGCGTCCTCGCGCAGATGGTGGACGCGGCGGGCACGGTCGGGCCCGTGAACTGGGCGGCCCGCGCTCGGCGGGCGCGTGCCGAGCGGCTGATCGCCGACGCGGTCGACCGTGAGCGCGCGCACGGCACCGCGCCGCCGGGGTCGCCGCTCGCGGTCGTCGCCTCCTACGTCGAGGCCGGCGGACCGCTCCCTCCCGAGGTGGCAGCGGTCGAGCTCCTGAACCTGCTGCGGCCGACGGTCGCGGTCGGACGCTACCTGACCTTCGCCGCGCTGGCGCTGCACCGGCATCGCGGCTGGCGTGACGACCTCGCGGGGGGCGACGAGGCGGGAGTCCACTGGTTCGCCCAGGAGGTGCGGCGCTTCTACCCGTTCTTCCCGGTGATCGGAGGGCGAGCGACGCAGCGCCTCACCTGGCAGGGCGAACCGGTCGAGGCCGGCGACTGGGTGCTCCTCGACCTGTACGCGACGACCCACGACCCGGCGCTCTGGGACCAGCCGAACCGGTTCCTCCCGCAGCGCTTCGACGGAGCGACCGTCGACCGCAACGCCCTCATCCCGCAGGGCGGCGGGGACTACAGCGACGGGCACCGCTGCCCCGGCGAGCCGGTGACGATCGACCTGCTCGAGGTCGGCACCCGGATGCTCACGCGCGAGCTCGTGTACGACGTCCCGGAGCAGGACCTGCGGATCAGCCTGCGCACCTTCCCTGCGCGCCCGCGGAGCGGCTTCATCGTGACCGGACTGCGGACGACCGGACGGCATGTCGCCGAGCGGGCGGTGGCGTGAGGATCGACGCGGAGTACGTGCTGCCGCTGCGGTGGGACTCCGACGACGGCCTCGCCGGACTCGTCGCGTACCTCGACGGCCTCCGCGAGCTGGTCGATGTCACGGTCGTCGACGGGTCGGCGCCCGACCTGTTCGCCGCGCACGCCCGGTCCTTCCCCGTCGGGGTGCGCCACCTCCCCGTGGACCCGCGCCCAGGCCGCAACGGCAAGGTCGCGGGCGTGATGACGGGCGTCCATGCCGCACGACACGACCGGGTCGTGATCGCCGACGACGACGTGCGGTACGACGAGGGAGCGCTGCGGGCGGTGACCGGGATGCTGGACGCGGCCGAGCTCGTCCGCCCGCAGAACGTGTTCGTGCCGGCCCCCTGGCACGCGCGCTGGGACACCGGCCGCAGCCTCCTGAACCGAGCGCTCGGGCACGACTACCCGGGCACCCTCGCCGTGCGGCGGCGGGTGCTCGTGGGCGCTGGCGGGTACGACGGCGACGTGCTGTTCGAGAACCTGGAGCTCATCCGGACGGTTCTGGCCGCAGGCGGGACAGTCGCGACCGCCGACTGGATCGGGGTCGCCCGGCGTCCTCCCGCGCTGCGCCACTTCGTCCGCCAGCGTGTGCGCCAGGCGTACGACGACTTCGCGCAGCCCCTGCGGCTGATCGCCGAGCTGGCGCTCCTGCCGCTGGTGCTGCTGTCCCTCCGGCGTCCGCGCCGCATCCTCGCCGGAGCCGCGGCGGTCGTGGCGCTCGCCGAGGTGGGCCGACGCCGGGCGGGAGGCCGCCGTCTGTACCCCGCGACGGCCGCGTTGTGGGCGCCCGCATGGCTGGCCGAGCGCGCCGTCTGCGTGTGGCTGGCAGTCGGCGCCCGGCTGCGCGGCGGCGTCCGTTACTCCGACGGGCGGCTGCTGCGCGCCGCCACACCGCTGCGCGAGCTCCGCCGGCGTCATCGGCGTCCCCGTGAGCCCAAGCACTGAACAGGCCCTCTGGCAACCACTTGAAAGACCTCTCAGGCCCAGGTTGCCTCGGGATATGACACCACGCATCACCCCGAGGGGGCCGGTGAGCGAGGCGCTGCTGGAGGCGCTGCAGACCGATCCGTCCACCGCCTCCGACCAGGTCGCCGTCGTCGCCGACCGCACCGCCCGGGCTCTCGAGGCCCACCCCGACCTCCTCACCGACGAGGACCTTCAACTGAGCCTGTTCATCCTGTACGGCCTCCACTACGGCGACACCGTCGACGCCGACGACGAGTGGGAGTGGAACCCGGAGCTGCTGCGGACGCGTCGCACCATCGAGCGCGAGTTCGAGCGGCAGCTGCGGGAGCGCGTCCCCGTCGGCGACCTCCCGGAGCCGGACGCCGACGCCGTCGCCGCGTACCTGTTCGACCTGACCGCCGAGGACGGCGGGCCCAGCCTGTCCCGCTTCCTCGCCAAGAAGGCCACGGAGGAGCAGGCGCAGGAGTTCGTCATCCATCGCTCCATCTACACGCGCAAGGAGGCGGACCCGCACTCGTGGGCGATCCCGCGCCTCACCGGCCGCGCGAAGGCCGCGCTGGTCGAGGTGCAGTCCGACGAGTACGGGGCCGGACGCCCGGAGCGGATCCACGGCGAGATCTTCGGCCGCACCATGCGCAACCTGGGCCTGGACGACTCCTACGGCGCCTACATCGACAGCGTGCCGGCGATCACTCTGGCGTCGTTCACGATGATGTCGATGTTCGGCCTCAACCGGAGTCTGCGCGGCGCGATCACCGGCCACCTGGCCGCGTTCGAGATGACCTCGTCCATCCCGAACCGCTTCTACGGCAACGGCTTCCGCCGCCTCGGCCACGACGAGGACGTCACCTGGTACTACGACGAGCACGTCGAAGCGGATGCGGTGCACGAGCAGATCGCCGGGCGCGACCTCGCGGGCGGTCTCGCCGAGCAGCATCCCGAACTGCTGCCGGACATCGTCTTCGGCGCGGCCGCGTGCCTCTACGTCGACGGGCTCGCCGGGCAGCACCTGCTGGAGAGCTTCGAGGCCGGCCACAGCTCGCTGCGCCGGCCGCAGGCGGTGCTCGCATGACCGCGCACGAGGAGGAGCCGGTCATCGTCGCCTGCCCGGACGGACCGCTCCTGGTCCGCGGGCACATCGACCTGACGACACCGGACGGGACGCCCATCGAGCAGCATCGCCGCACGGTGGCGCTGTGCCGCTGCGGCGTCTCGACCATCAAGCCGTTCTGCGACGGCAGCCACAAGGCCGTGCACTTCCGCACGGACACCTGACCGAGAAGAGAGGGAACACCATGTCCGACCCCCAGAACACCGAAGGCGACCGCCACGACGAGGACACCCAGGCGGAGCAGCAGATCGTCGACAAGCCCTCGCAGGCCGAGGGCGACGAGGGCGACTCCGACAACGGCTAAGGTTCCTGCATGACGACGGAAGAAACCACCGACCTCGGCGAGCGGATCGCCGATCTGGCCTCCTCCGCCGGCACCACCATCGCGGTCGCCGAGTCGCTGACCAGCGGCGCGATCGCGTCGGCGCTCGGCGCCTCGCCGCAGGCGGGCGACTGGTTCGCCGGCGGCGTCGTCGCCTACTCCGAGCACGTCAAGTTCGACGTGCTCGGGGTGACGCCCGGTCCGGTGATCACGGCATCCTCTGCCGAGCAGATGGCCGCGGGCGTCGGGAGGCTGCTGAGCGCCGGATTCGTCGCCGCGGTCACCGGCGCCGGAGGCCCCGGTACCCAGGAAGGCCGCGAGGCCGGCACCATCTTCCTGGCGCACGGGCGGCCGGACGCACTGCGGGTGGACGAGCTGCACTTCGACGGCGACCCCGAGGAGGTCGTGCACGCGACGGTGGACGCCGCCCTGAACGCCCTCGCGCGCGATCTCGAGGAGGTCCGCGGATGAGCGGGGCGGAGGGTGTCGACGCCGACCCGGGCGACGGCCGCAACGAGACGGCGACCCAGCGGGCGGACCGCAACTGGAACGAGCTGCTGCAGGAGTTCCGCGTCTTCCAGACCGGCACGCAGATCCTCGCCGCGTTCCTCCTGACGCTGCCGTTCCAGCAGCGCTTCACGGAACTCCACCCGTTCGACGTGGTCGTCTATCTCGTCCTGGTGTTCCTAGCGGTGACGGTCACTCTGCTCGCGCTGGCGCCGGTCGCCCTGCACCGGCTGCTGTTCCGGCAGAAGGCGAAAGCCGAGCTGGTGGGTCTGGGCAGCAAGCTGCTCATCATCTGCCTGGCGGCCGCATCCCTCCTGTTCACCGGAATCGTGCTGTTCATCGTCGATTTCCTGCTGGCTCCGCCGGCCGGCATCATCGCGGCGGGCTGCGTCTTCGTGGTGCTGATCGTCATCTGGGTGGTGCTGCCGCTCGTGGTCCGGAGTCAGCACAACCGCCACATCCAGGGCCGCTGACCCGCTCAGGCCTTGTCGGGGCGGAACGTCTCCGTCTCGAGCACGCCCTGCGCGGCTTCCGAGCCGCTGCGCCCGCCGCCGTACCCGCGGAGGACGAACGCCAGCCCCACGGCGACCACGGCGCCCGCCAGCGGTCCGGCGATGTAGACCCAGTACGACGAGAAGTCGAGCGCGAGCAGGTCGGGCCCGAAGGTGCGGGCCGGGTTCATGGATGTGCCCGACACCGGGCTGCTCCACAGCCCGGCCAGCGCGATGTAGCTCCCCACGCCGATAGCGCCGACGACGCCCACGTTCTGCGCGCCGGAGGCGGTGCCCAGGATGACGCTCACGAGCCCGAGGGTGAGCAGCGCCTCGAACAGGAACGCCTGCCAATCCGTCGCCTGGCTCGCCGGGTAGTTCGATCCGTACTTCGCGGAGACGTTCAGCGCCGCCTGGAGGAACCACGCGGCGAGCGCGGCTCCGCCGAGCTGGGCGATGATGTAGCCGGGCACGCGCCACCACGGGAAGTCGCCGCGGAGCGCGAAGGCGAGCGATACCGCCGGGTTGAGGTGCGCTCCGGACACCTTGCCCATGAAGAGGATGATGCCCAGGACCATGAGCCCGGGTGCGACGACCGCCGCCGTCCGGCTGATGCTGCCGGGGTAGGCGTGCCCGACCATCCCGCCGCCCGCCGCGACGATCACCAGCAGGAAGGTGCCGAACACCTCCGAGACCAGGCGCCGCCACTCCTGGCGCGGGTTCTGGAAGTCGGCCAGCGGCTTGACCACCTCGGTTTCGTACCACCGCTCCACGCGGCTCCGTATGTCCGTTCGCACCGCACCTTGCTCGCTCATCGTTTCACCAATCCGAGCGTGGACGAGGCGGTTCTCCGCCGCCAGGGCCGGGCGCCCTGGGCCCGGCGCGGGAAGTGTAATGCTGCGGTGCGCCGGCGTGACAGACGGCATTCGCCCACCGCACGGCCACCCCTCGCACACCCTCGTTTGCGTCCGCGCAAGGGGTTGTCCGCGCCGGACGCCGGGCGCACCCTCGCATCATGGATCAGCGAACGACGACGTCCGCCGGGGATTCGTCCCGGATCGAGGACGTCTGGGGAGCGCGCACCCCATACGCGCGCGGTGACCACTGGCCCGAGCGCGCCGACCAGGCGCTGGAGGCCGGGCTGACCGAGGCCGACGTCGACCGCTGGGTGCGGAGCGCCTGCGTGCTGTGCAGCAACGGCTGCGGCTGCGACATCGCGGTGAAGGACGGGCGGATGGTCGGCATCCGCGGCCGCACCGACGACCACATCAATCACGGCAGGCTCGGGCCGAAGGGGCTGTACGCCAGCTGGCAGGGGATGCGCGGCCGCGACCGGCTGGAGCATCCGCTGATCCGCCGCGACGGCGAGCTGGTGCAAGCCACCTGGGACGAGGCGATGGAGGCGATCGTCCAGCGCAGCAGGCAGCTCCTCGATGAGGTCGGCCCGCTCAGCCACGGGTTCTACACCTCCGGTCAGCTGTTCATCGAGGAGTACTACGCGCTGGCCGTCCTCGGGAAAGCCGGGGTCGGCACCCCGCACATGGACGGCAACACCCGCCTCTGCACCGCGACCGCGGCCACCGCGCTCAAGGAGACGTTCGGGGCGGACGGTCAGCCCGGCTGCTACGAGGACATCGACGAGTGCGACGCGATGTTCCTCTGGGGACACAACCTGGCGGCGACGCAGACCGTCACCTGGTCGCGCGTGCTCGACCGGCTCGCCGGTCCCAACCCGCCGCGGCTCGTCGTCATCGACCCGCGCACGACCGCCACGGCTCAGAAGGCCGAGGTGCACCTAGCGCTCAAGCCCGGCACCAACTTGGCCCTCCTCCTGTGCCTCGAGCGCGAGCTCATGGTCAACGGCTGGGTCGATCAGGACTTCGTGGACGCCCACACCGTCGGCCTGGAGGAGTTGCAGGGCCAGGTCGAGGAGTGGACGCCGGAGCACGCCGCCGAGGTGTGCGGGCTGGACCCGGCGGACATCCGGCGCGCAGCCCGCATCTTCGCCGAGTCGCCCCGGGTGCTGTCGACAGTGCTTCAGGGGTTCTACCAGGCGCCGCAGGCGACGGCGTCCGCGTGCCAGGTCAACAACCTCCACCTCCTGCGCGGGATGATCGGCAAGCCCGGCGGCGGCATTCTGCAGATGAACGGGCAGCCGACCGCGCAGAACAACCGCGAGTGCGGCGCCGACGGCGACCTCCCCGGCTTCCGCAACTGGGAGAACCCCGACCACGTGCAGCAACTGGCCGATCTGTGGGGTGTCGACTCGCTGAAGATCCCGCACTGGGCTCCACCGACGCACGCGATGCAGCTGTTCCGGTACGCCGAGCAGGGCTCGATCTCGCTCCTGTGGATCTCGGCCACCAACCCGGCGGTGTCGCTGCCGCAGCTCCCGCGCATCCGGGAGCTCCTGGCGAAGGAGGACCTGTTCGTCGTCGTCCAGGACCTCTATCTGACCGAGACCGCGGAGCTCGCCGACGTGGTGCTCCCGGCCGCCGGCTGGGGCGAGAAGACGGGGACGTTCACGAACGCGACGCGCACCGTCCACCTCTCCGAGAAGGCGGTCGAGCCGCCGGGGGAGGCGCGAGCCGACCTCGACATCTTCCTCGACTATGCGAAGCGGATGGACTTCCGGCGCAACGACGGCAGTCCGCTGCTTCCCTGGGAGGGGCCGGAGGACGCGTACCGCGCGTGGCAGGACGCCTCCCGCGGCCGGCCCTGCGACTACACCGGCATCTCCTACGACGACCTGCGGCGCGAGTCCGGCATCCGCTGGCCTCGTCGGCAGGGCGAGACGGAGAGCGTGCAGCGGCTTTACGCCGACGCCGACTTCCCGTCGCACCCCGAGTACTGCGAGAGCTACGGGCACGACCTGCTCACCGGGGGCAGCGTGGGCCAGGTGTCGTACAAGGCGCTCCGCCCGGATGGACGCGCGATGCTCAAGTCGGCGCCGTACAGCGAGCCGCACGAGCCGCCGGACGACGAGTACCCGCTGCGCCTGACCACCGGCCGGAGCGTCTACCACTTCCACACCCGCACCAAGACGGGTCGCACGACCGAGCTGGTCGAGGCGGCGCCGGAGGTGTGGCTGGAGCTGGCGGCCGAGGACGCGGAGTCGCGCGGCATCGCCGAGGGCGACGTCGTCGAGGTGGTCTCGCGCCGCGGCCGCATCGTCGCCCCGGTGCGCGTGACCGGCATCCGGCCGGGCGCCGTCTTCGCGCCGTTCCACTACGGGTACTGGGATGCGCCTCCCGGTGCCCAGGAGCGGCGACCGACGGCGGCGAACGAGCTGACGATCACCGAATGGGACCCTGTCTCCAAGCAGCCGATGTTCAAGTCCGGCGCCGTGCAGGTGCGGCGCCTCGAGGAAGGGGCGCAGTCGTGAAGCTCCCGGTCTACGTGACGCTGCTCGCCGAGTCGGAGTCGACCCTCGCCCGGTCGTACCGGCAGGTCGCCGACGCCCACGGTGATGAGCCCGACATCCACTACCTCTGCCTGACGCTCGCGAAGCAGTGCGAGAACCACCGGCAGAAGCTCGACGAGGTGATCGAGCGGATCGGCCGCGCGTCCGCGGACGACGGGCCCGAGCGCCTGCACGCCGACGCGATCGAGGAGGCGCGTTCCGGCCCGCTCGGCGTGCTGCGCGACCTGCAGGACCTCTACCTGCTGGCGAGCCTGACCGACGTCACGTGGACGGTGGTGAAGCAGGCGGCGCAGGCCCTCGTCGACCACCACCTCCTCGACATCGTCGAGAGCTGCGAGAAGGAGACCTCCGTGCAGCTGCGCTGGCTGATCACCCGCATCAAGCAGGCCGCGCCGCAGGCGCTGATCGCGGCGAAGTGATGGGCAGGGCAACGGCGGTGATCGTCGTCGCGGGCGGACGGTCGAGCCGCTTCGGCACGGACAAGCTGCAGCACTGCATCGGCGGGCGGACTCTGCTCGAACGGACCGTGGATGCGGCCCGCGCCTGCGCGCCGGTCGTCCTGGTCGGTGCGGTCGACGCGCCGCCCGGGGTGACCGTCGCGGTCTCCGAGTGGCCGCGGTGGGGCGGCCCGTGCGCGGCGATCGCGGCGGGGGTGGATGCGGTGCCCTGCCTCCATGGGGACGTGCTGATCGTGTCCGCCGACCTGGCCGATCCCGGCGCCGCGGTGTCCGCGCTGCTCGGGATCGACGGCGGCGTGCTGATGGATCCCGATGGGCGCCCCCAGTGGCTGCTCGCCAGGGCGCCGCTGGGTGCCCTGCGCGGGCGCGTCTCCGCACTCCGCGCCGACCGGCCGACGCTCACGGGTGCGTCGGCCGCCGCCCTCGTCGGCGTGATCGAATCCCGGCACACGGTCGACGCGCGGGTCTGTGCAGACATCGACACCCCGTCCGACCTGCCGCAGGCGGCCGACCCTTCGAAGGAGCTGCTTCATGGAACCGTCTGAGCTCGACGACTGGGCCGCCGAGGCCGCGGCCGCGGTCGGCGTGACCCTCCAGCCCGCCGACATCGCCGCAGTCCTCGACCTGGCACGGGACGCGGCCCACGGCGTCGCCCGACCCGCCGCACCCCTCACCACCTTCATCGCGGGCATGGCGGTCGGTCGCGGACAGCCGACCGCCGAGGCGATCGCAGCGCTGGTGGACGCGATCGGCCGGCGGAGCGAGCCCGACGGCGCCCCGTCCGACGCTGGCCCGTCCGACCCGGCTACGGACGGCCGGCCTTCGTGACCACCTGGCGCGAGGCCCGCGACATCGCCGCCGCCCTCGGCCGCGACGCGCCGACGCGCGTCCTGACCGTTCCGCTCGCCCGCGCCGCCGGCCTCGTGCTCGCCGGCGATGTCCGCTGCGAACGTCCGCTTCCCCGGTTCGACAACTCGGCGATGGACGGCTGGGCGGTCGCAGGCGACGGCCCTTGGCAGGTCGGGGAGCCGGTGCTCGCGGGCAGCATCCCGCCCTCCATCCCGCTCCAGCCCGGACAGGCCCGGCCGATCGCGACCGGCGCCCCCGTCCCTCCCGGCACGCTGACGGTGCTCCGGAGCGAGGATGCGATCAGCGAGCCGGAGGCTGACGGCAACGTGATCGACGCGCTGGCGACTCCCGACCCGGGATGCGACATCCGTCGCGCGGGCGAGGAGGCGGTGCCGGGGGAGACGCTGCTGCCGGCCGGTGCCGTCCTCTCGCCGCCCGGTGTCAGCCTGCTCGCCGCTGCCGGCGTGACCGAGGTGGATGTTTCGGCGCCTCCCCTGGTGACCTTCGTCGCGATCGGCGACGAGCTCGGCGCCCCGGAACTGGACCCCGGCCACGTGACCGACAGCCTGACGCCGATGATGCCGTCGCTGCTGGGGGCCCTGGGCGCGCGCTGCGCCACGACCGCGCGTGCCCTCGATTGTCCCGCCGATGTCGCGACCGCCATCGGCCGCGCCCGAACCGAGACGATCGTCACCTCGGGCGGCACCGCCCACGGTCCAGCGGACCCGCTGCGGGCGGCGCTCGATCGACTGGACGCGCGCATCCTGATCGACGGCGTCGACCTGCGCCCCGGCGGATCGGTGCTCCTCGCCCGCCTCCCCGACGGGCGGCACGTGCTGTCGCTGCCCGGCAACCCGCTCGCCGCGGTGATCGCCCTGCTCATCCTCGGCTGGCCGTTGCTGCAGGCGCGGATGGGACGGGACGTCCCCGCGACGACCCCCTGCACCGCCCCGCTGCAGACCGCCCTGGCCGGCATCGCGCCGGCCGACGGCCGCGGGCGGGCGGTCGCCTGCGTGCTCGCCGACGGTGTCCTCACCCCGGTGCCGCACCAGCGGTCCGGGATGCTGCGCGGCATCGCCGCCGCGACGCACCTCGCCCTGGTCCGCGGCTCCCGCGGCGAACTCGTGCGCCTCCCCTGGGCCTGCACCTGACGGTCCCCGCCGCAACCGCTGTACCCACCCCCGCGGCCCCATCGCCACCCCCGCGCTGCATCCACACCCGCCGCCCCATCGCCACCCCGCGCGAAAAGGAGGACATCCGCGTCCAGCCAGCCCGAATCTCCTCCCACCATGGTCAATCAGGGCACTCCAGCCGCAGTTCTCCTCCCTTTCGCCCCCGGCGGATCGCCGCCGTCCGGGCGCCCTACCGGCGTGAAACGGAGGAGTCCCGACTCCATGCGCCCTCACACGCACGAAACGGAGGAGACCAGGGGGCTCACCCACCCGATCTACGGCGTCGGCATACCTCCGGTCACCGCCAGGGTCTCGCCGATGACGTAGCTCGACTCGGGCGACGCAAGGAAGACGTACGCGGGCGCGAGCTCCGCCGGCTGGCCCGGGCGTCCGAGAGGCGTCTGCTGCCCGAACTCGGGGATCGCCTCGGGCGGCTGTCCCTTGCTGACCTGCAGCGGCGTCCAGATCGGTCCCGGCGCGACCGCGTTCACGCGGATGCCCTTGGGCGCGAGCTGCTGGGCGAGCGCCTTCGTGAACGCGTTGATGGCGGCCTTCGTCGTCGCGTACTCGACCAGGGTTTCGCTCGGCGAGTACGCCTGGATGGACGTCGTGTTGATGATCGTCGCGCCGGCCGGCAGGTGCGGCAGCGCCGCCCGCGTCAGCCAGAACATCGCGTAGATGTTGGTCTTCATCGTGTGATCGAACTGCTCGTCGTTCACGTCGGTCAGGCTCTCGGTCGCGATCTGCTTGCCGGCGTTGTTGACGAGGATGTCGATCCCGCCGAGCTCGTCGAGGGCCCGCTTCACGACCTCGTCGCTGAACGCGCGCTCCTTGAGGTCGCCGGGGATGGTGACGGCGGTGCGTCCCGCATCCCGGATCAGTCCCGCGATGCGCTGCGCGTCCTCCTCCTCTTCCGGAAGGTAGACGATCGCGACGTCGGCACCCTCGCGTGCGAACGCGATCGCGGTGGCGCCGCCGATCCCGGAGTCGCCTCCGGTCACGATCGCCTTGCGGCCGTTCAGGCGGCCCGAGCCGACGTAGCTGTGCTCGCCGTGATCGGCCCGCGGCTGCAGGTCGCTCTCGAGGCCCGGCTCGGGCACCTGCGTCGGGTCCGGATGGATGACCGGGTAGCGGTCCACGGGGTTGTCGAAGGTGAACTGGTTCTCTGGCATGCCCCTACGCAAGCACGCACGCGGCTCCCCGTCCCGGGCTGGCGACACGTGGACGCGAGGGGTAGGCGCTGTTGCGCATCCCGTTTCCATGTGCCAGCATTGAGACGAATTGATACCGGTACCAAAAACTGGATCGGTGGAGGGAGACACATGCTGGGCTTCAACGAAGAGGAATACCTGGAGCAGGTCCGCAGCACCGTTGCGCTGCGGCCGCAGATCGAGGAGCTGGCCGAGCGCGTCAGCGCCGGACGCTGGAAGAACATCTACTTCATCGGCGCCGGCGGCACCTACGCCGCCGCGCTCCCCTACGAGCGCTTCTTCCAGACGCACTCGTCCTTCCCGGTGCGCGCCGTCATCGGCAAGGAGTTCGTGCTCGCGCCGGACCCGCAGTTCGGCCCCGACACGGTCGCGATCTTCGCCTCCGTGTCCGGAACCACCGAGGACATCCTCGAGTGCGTCGAGTTCGCCCGCGAGAAGGGCGCGCTCACCATCGGCTTCACCGGCTACCCGGAGAGCCCCATCGCGTCCGCCGTCGACGAGGTGCTGCTGTCGGCGCCGAAGGCGTGGCCGTTCGACGTCCAGTTCCTCACCTTCGCGGCCAAGTTCCTGTCGCTCCGCGGCGAGTTCGACGGCTACGACCGCCTGGTCGCGGACCTCGAGGCGCTGCCCGAGGCCCTGATCGCCGTGACCGAGCAGGCGGACCCGATCGGCCAGGCCTTCGCCGAGAAGCACGCCGAGAACGACTACCACTTCCTGACCGGCGCCGGACAGCTGTGGGGCTTCACCTACCTCTACTCGATGTGCATCCTCGAGGAGATGCAGTGGCTGACCACCACGCGCGTCCACGCCGCCGAGTTCTTCCACGGCTCGCTGGAGCTCATCGAGAAGGACACGAGCATCATCGTGTTCGCGGGTGAGGACGAGACCCGGCCGCTCACCGACCGCGTCATCTCCTTCTCGAAGGAGTACAGCGACGACGTCACCGTCATCGACACCAAGGACTACGCGCTCCCGGGCGTGAGCGACGAGTTCCGCGGCCTGCTGGCGCCGATCGTCGTGGACGCTGTCGTCGACCGCTTCAGCAAGCACCTCGCCCAGGTGCGCGACCACTCGCTCGACCTGCGCCGCTACTACCGCGTCGTGGCGTACTGAGCAGGCGCCGATGAGCACGGTGCGCGTCCTCGGTCTCGGGGACAACATCGTCGACCGGTTCGTCGACCGCGGCGTCGAGTATCCGGGCGGGAACGCGGTGAACGTCGCGGTCTTCGCCCGGCAGCTCGGCGCTGAGGCGGCGTACCTGGGGGTCTTCGGCGACGATGAGCAGGGGCGCTTCGTGCGTGCGGCCATCGAGGACTGCGGGGTCGACACCTCGCGGTCCTCGGTGCGGCCGGGACCGAACGGGATCACCGAGATCGAGACGGTGGACGGCGAGCGCCGCTTCCTGGGCTGGAACCAGGGCGGCGTCACGATCAGCGATCCTGTCCGCCTCGGCGAGGAGGATCTGCGCTACATCTCCGGCTTCTCGCTGGTGCACTCGAGCGCCTACTCGGGCATCATCCCGGAGCTGCCGAAGCTGGCATCCACGCGGGTGCTGCGCTCGTACGACTTCTCGTCCGAGCCCGAGTACCGCACGACGGAGTACCTGGACGCGGTCGGCCCGTGGATCGACCTCGCCCTCGTCTCGCTCGGCGGGCTGTCCCGGACGGACACCTGGGCAGAACTGCGCCGCATCGCATCGCACGGGCCGTCGCTCGTGCTGGGGACCCAGGGGGACGACGGTGCGGTGCTGTTCGACGGCGACGCGTACTACTACTCCGATGCGGCGCCGGTGCCCGGTCCGTTCGTGGACACGATGGGATGCGGCGACGCGTACGTGAGCGCGTTCGTGGTTGAATTGCTCCGATCCGGCTGGCGCAGGAACGCGAGGGCCGGCGGCGCCGCTCTTCATCGGTCGATGCGGCGGGCGGCGCAGTACGCCGCGCGGCAGTGCACGGTCGAGGGCGCGTTCGGTCACGGGCGCGCGGTCGACCTGGCCGCGCGGGTCGGCTCGCTGCCGCCGGTGACGGCGGGCGACGCGGGCTAGGGCGAAGGCCGCCCCGGATCAGGAAGGGGTGGCGATGTCCACGGAGCGGGACCACCGCACTCCCTCGCCGACGATCTCCGAGGTGGCGGCCGCGGCCGGCGTCGGCCGCGCGACCGTCGCCCGGACCCTCGGCGGCTACGGGTCGGTGAGCCCGAAGACGCGGGACCGCATCCTCGCCGTCGCCAAGGAGCTCGGCTACCGGCCGAACTCGATCGCTCGCAGCATGACGACGGGCGAGACGCGCACGCTGGGCGTGGTGCTCGCCGACGTCGGCAACCCGTTCTTCGCGGGCGTGCTGCGCGGCATCAGCGACGCCGCGCGCAAGGCCGACTACGACGTGATCGTGCTGAGCACGGACGAGAGCCTGCAGCAGGAGGCGGCGGCGATCGACGTGCTCGTCGACAAGCAGGTCGACGGGATCGCGCTCGCGCCGGCGGCCGGGCGCTCCGCGTCCCTCCCGCACCTGGAGATCGTCGCCAAGCGCGAGATCCCGCTGGTGCTGCTCGACCGTCTCGTGGACACGGTGGATGCGGACGCGGTCGTCATCAACAACCGCGAGGCGTCGCGCCAGGCCGTGCTGTCCCTGATCGAGAAGGGGCACCGTCGGATCGGCTTCGTCTGGGGCCCGGTCACGAACGAGCCGGCGGCCGACGCGGACGACCTGCGCCGCATCCTGGACCACGCCCTGTGGTCGGACGGCGAGCGCCTGCTCGGGTACCTGGAGGCGCTGGAGCACGCGGGCATCCCGTTCGACACGTCGCTCGTCACGCACGTGCTGAAGAACGAGTCGCAGGCGACCCGGGCGGTGCTCGGGATGCTGGCGCTCTCGGACCCGCCGACCGCCATCTTCGCGACCGAGACGGATGCGCTCACCGGCTCCCTGCGCGCCATGCGGCAGCGCGGGCTGCGCTGCCCGGAGGACGTGTCGCTCATCGGCTTCGACGACAGCTCGTGGGCGAGCGTGATGACGCCGCCGATGTCCGTCGTCGCCCAGCCGATGCACCAGCTCGGCGAGCTGACCGCCGAGTGCCTGCTCGCTCGCGTCGCCGGCAGCGAGGCGCCCGTGGCCACCCACGTCCTCGAGGCCGACTTCATCGAGCGCGACTCCGTCGCCCCGCCCCCCGCCCGCTAGCCCGCCCCGCGCGCTAGCCCCCTCCCAACCCACCAGCCGCCGAAGGGCAGCTAGTTGCGGTCGACACGCCGTGCAGGTGTGCAACAAGCTGCACTTTGCGCATTCTTGGACGATGTTGATACCGGTACCAAAATCCCGTATAGTCATCGCAATCGGTCGCGCGAACGCGACCCACGATCCAAAGACGGGTCAGCGGACGAACCCCACCGCACGACCCGCACGACGGGAGATGAGCGTGAAGAAGACCAGGACCATCACGGCAGCGGCAGCGGGCGTCATGGCGCTCGCGCTCACCGCCTGCTCCTCGGGCGGCGGCGCCAGCGCCGACATCACGGCCAAGCCGGACTACTCTGGCAGCATCAGCATCCTCACCGCCGCCGCGGGCGACCCGCTCGGCTCGTACTTCGAGGATCTGGTGAAGGACTACAAGAAGCTCCACCCCGACGTGAAGATCACGCTGGCGCAGGAGACCGACGACAACGCGATCAAGGACAAGGAGAAGGTCCTGATCGGCTCGCAGTCGCTGCCCGACATCTACTTCAGCTACGCGGGCAACTGGGGCGAGAACTTCGCAGCCAACGGCCTGGCGGTCGACCTCACCTCGGTCATCGCTCCGGGCACGGCCTGGGGCGACACCTTCGGCGAAGGATCGCTCAACGCCTTCAAGTACGACGGCAAGTACTACGGCATCCCGCAGTACGTCGACGGCAAGTTCATGGGCTACAACAAGAAGATCTTCTCCGACCTCGGTCTCGACGTGCCGAAGACGCTCGAAGAGCTCATCTCGGACTGCTCGACCATCAAGGCCGCCGGCATCACGCCGATCGCGTTCGGCAACAAGGACGGCTGGCCAGGCCTCCACTACCTCGGCCAGCTCTTCGCGTACGACGTCCCGCAGAAGACCCTCGAGGCCGACCTGCTGCCGAAGACCGCGACGTACACCGACGACGGCTACCTGGAGGGCATGAAGCAGTTCCAGGAGCTGGTGACCCAGTGCACCGGCGACGCGGGCAACTCCAACGGCGTCACGTACACCACCGCTCAGCAGCAGCAGTCGACCGGCAAGGCGGCGATGTACTACCAGGAGCTCATCGAGTTCGACTCGGTGAACACCGACGACAGCCAGCTCAAGAAGGACGGCTTCGGCATCTTCCAGCTGCCCGCCGCCGAGGGCGCCAAGGGCGACACCTCGACGCTCGAGGCCGCCCCGGAGGGCTACATGATCAACAAGAAGAGCAAGAACGCCGCGCTCGCCCTCGACTTCATGAAGTTCGTCATGAACACGAAGAACGCGACCACGCTCTCCTCCCCGCCCTACGGCCAGCCGAGCGCGGTGAAGGATGTCGTGACCGACCAGACGTCGAGCCCGGCCGTCGCCGAGGGCACCAAGCTCGTGAACGATGCGAAGTCGACCGTCGTCTGGCTGGACATGGCCAACGTGCCGTCCGTCGGCGACGCGTGGGTCTCCGTCTCCGAAGGTCTCGTCTCCGGCAGCCTCACCCCCGAGGCCGCGCTGAAGGCCGTGCGACAGGCGTCCGAGAAGGCGAAATGACCACCACCCAGGCCCCACAGGCTCCCGTCCGGCCGCGGCTCGACCGCGGCCGGACGGCCCCGGCCCCAGGCCGCGTCGCCCCGAAGGCGGCGAAGCGGGGCCCCGCCCGCTGGCGCGGCCTGATCTGGCTGGTCCCGGCGCTGGCCGTGCTGGCGATCTTCGTCTACTGGCCGCTCCTCCAGAACATCGTCTTCAGCTTCCTGAAGTGGAACATCTACAGCGGCGACCAGACCTTCGTCGGCGTGGACAACTACACCGAGCTGGCGCAGGACCCGATCTTCTGGAAGGCCCTCGGCAACAACGTCTGGTACGCCGCGATCTCGATCGTGTTCCAGGTCTTCGGCGCCCTCGTGCTCGCCGCCATCGTGGAAAGCGTGCGCAGCGAGCGCTGGCGCAAGGCCTTCCGCGCGATCTACTTCATCCCATCGGCGATCTCGCTCACCGTCGCGGGCCTGCTGTTCTACTTCATCTACCAGCCGCAGACCGGCCTCCTGAACGTCTTCCTCGACAACCTCGGCCTCGGTCAGTTCTCCCAGGCGTGGCTCGGCCACGAGGGCACGGCGATCTTCGCGATCATCGCGATGAGCCAGTGGCAGGGGTTCGGCTACAGCGTGCTGCTGTTCTCGGTGGCGCTGCAGCGCATCCCGCAGGAGCTGTACGAGGCCGCGAACCTCGACGGCGTCGGCCCGGTACGCCGGTTCTTCCAGGTCTCGCTGCCGCTCGTGCGCGAGATGACCGGCCTCATGATGATCGTCACGATCTCGGGCGCTTTCCAGGTCTTCAACGAGGTCATGGTGATGACCAGCGGCGGCCCGAACAACTCCAGCCAGGTGCTCGGCACGTGGCTGTACCACGCCGGCTTCGTCACCAACGACTTCGGTTCGGCCGCCGCGATCGGCGTCGCCATCTTCGTCATCACGCTGCTGCTGGCCGCGGCGCAGCTCGCCTACTCGCGCAAGAGGAGAGTGGAATGGTAGCCCTCGCCCGTCTCGGCCGCGGTGTCCGCACCGCCCTCATGTGGGCGCTGCTCATCGCGCTGGCCGTCCTCGTCCTCTATCCGCTGCTGTGGATGGTGACCAACGCCCTCAAGACGAACGCCGAGCTGTTCGGCAACCCCTTCGCGCTCCCGACCGAGTGGCTGTGGCAGAACTTCGGCAAGGCGTGGAACCAGGGTGTCGGCGACTTCGTCTTCACGAGCGTGTCCCTGACGGTGCTGGCGACGCTCATCACGGAGCTGATCAGCGCGTGGGCGGCGTACGGGCTGACCCGCGTGAACATCCCGCTCAACCGCACCTTCACCGTCATCGTGCTCGCCGGCCTCATGCTCGCGCCGACCGTCGCGCTCATCCCGCTGGTCAAGCTGTTCCAGGCGTGGGGACTCTACGACACATTCCTCGGCCTGCTGATCCTCTACACCGCGTTCCGCATCCCCTTCACGGTCTTCCTGATCCGGGCGTACATGCTCGACCTGCCGCGCGAGGTGGATGAGGCGGCCTCGATCGACGGCGCCTCACGCGCCGCGACGTTCTGGCGCATCATCCTCCCGATGAGCATGCCGATCATCGCGACCACCATCGTGCTGAACGTGCTGCAGAACTGGAACGAGTACCTGTTCGCGATGATCTTCACCAGCGGCACGGGCGTCCAGACGCTGCCGGTGGGCCTGGCCGACATGATGTCGAAGAACGGCACCCAGTATCCGGTGGTCTTCGCCGGGATGGTGATGGCCGCGCTGCCGATGGTGATCCTGTTCTTCGTCTGCCAGCGCTACTTCGTCCGCGGTCTCGCGGGCGGCGTGGGCAAGTAGCGAGGTGCGGACGTACCTGGAGCTCGTCCGCGTCCCCGGCGTCCTCCGGGTCACCGTCTCGCAGCTGGTGGCGCGGTTCCCGCTCGGGATGCTGTCGCTCGCCGTGCTGCTGCACGTGCGGCACGCGACCGGATCGTATGCGCTGGCCGGCCTGGTCGTCGCCTGTGTGAGCGTGGGCGAGGCCATCGCGATGCCGCTGGTGAGCCGGTCGGTCGGCGTGCTGGGCATCCGCGGGCCTGTGCTGGCCGCAGCGCTGCTGAACGGCACGGGGATGCTCGTCCTCGCGTTCGGGCCCCCGGCGCCGGCCCTGATGCTGGTGCTCGGCGGCGTGATCGGGGCGTCCGTCCCTCCACTCATGCCGGTGGTGCGCGCGCTGTACCCGCGGCTGGTGCCGCGGCGGGCGGTCCCGGCGCTGTTCGCGCTCGACACCTCGGCGCAGGAGCTGATCTGGATCACCGGGCCGGTCGCCGCGACGCTGCTGAGCGGCGCGGTCTCGACGAAGGCGCCGCTCGTGCTGGCCGCGGCCGTGACGTTGGTCGGGACGGTGTGGTTCGTGCTCGCGCCCCATATCGCCGGTGTGCGGCTGCCGCGGAGCGCGTCCCGTCCCGGCGCGGTGCTGCTCACTCGCGCGGTCCGGCTGGCGGCCGCCGCGAGCTTCGCGCTCATCGCGTCGTTCGGGGCGTTGGAGCTGGCGCTGATCGCGCGGTTCGACGGCGACAGCGTTCTCGCGGGGGTCGCGATCGCGGTCTCGAGCCTCGGCTCGCTCGTCGGCGGGGTCGCCTTCGGGCACCGGCGCATCGGCCCCCGCACGCTGGCCGCGATCCTGGGCGGGGTCGCGGTGGCGACGGCCGCGGCCGGGCTGGTGCCGGGCATCCCGCTGCTCTACGCGGTGCTGTTCCTCTCGGGGCTGGGCTTCGCGCCGTCGCTCGCCGCGCTCTACGCGATGGTGTCCGCCGCGCTGCCGGAGTCGTCGACGCCGGAGGCGTTCGGCTGGCTGAACACCGCCGGCCTGATCGGCGCCGCGACCGGAACGGCCGTCGCCGGCGTCCTCGGCGACGTGCTCGGCCCCGCCGGACCGTTCGTCGCGGCGACGACCGCCTCCGTGGTCGCCGCGCTGCTGCCGCTCGCGCCCGGCCTTCGCCCGCGCCCGGCCGCCGCCTGACGCTCGAGCAACCATCTGGTGGTCGCAACACGCCGTTACGACACCGTCCATAACGGCGTGTTGCGACCTGTAGCTGAAGCGGATCGCGGACGGGCGTCACGATGCCGCCGGAACGACGTCTGAGGAAGTGAGCGTTTCCCATCCACGACTTGGAGGCATCTTGACGTCCGTTCCCCCCGCACCCGAGCAGTCGACCGTCCCGCCGGCGCCGGGATACGGTGCTCCCGCCTACCCGGCCGCGCCCCCGCAGGCGAACCTCTCGACGAACACGCTCGCGATCGTCGCGTTCGTCTGCTCCTTCGTCGTCGCCCTCGCCGGCATCATCTGCGGCCACATCGCCCTGTCGCAGATCAAGCGAACCGGCGAAGGCGGCCGTGGACTCGCCCTGGCCGCTGTGATCATCGGCTACTGCTCCCTCGGGCTGTCGGCCATCTGCGGCTTCTTCGTCGTCGTCGCCCTGGCCGCGGCCGCGAGTGCCGGGTATTACGGCTGATCGTCACTCCTCGGTCGGCACGCTCCGCACCACGCGGACCGTGTCGAGCGTCGGGTCGGCCGCGTCGGGGATGACCATCCCCGCGGCGAGTCCCGTGCGCAGGTAGTCGACGACAGCCTGGTTGATCACCTCGCCGGGAAGGAGTGCCGGAATCCCCGGCGGGTAGGGCGTGACCTGCTCGGCGGCGACCCGGCCGGCCGTCTCGGCCACCGGCACGGTCTCGACCGGTCCGAAGAACGCGTCACGCGGGAGGGCGGCGATGACCGGCTCCAGCTCCGCGGCGCTGGGCAATGCGACCTCGGGCGGCTCGGGCATCGTCCGGGCCGCCGCGGGGAGCTGCTGCAACGCCTCGAGGAGTCGCGCGGTCGTCTGCTCGTCGTCGGCGATCGACAGGGTCGCCTCGACGCGGCGATGGTCGTTGATCCCCACATCCAGCCGGTGCTCCGACCGGAGCCAGTCGGCGACCTGGTACCCGGAGACGCCGAGCTCCTGCACGTCGATCAGCACGTGCATCGGGTCGTAGTCGTGCGACGCCTCCTCGGCGAGCAGTTCGTCCCGCAGCACGTGCAGGCCGGGGATGCGCTCGATCGCCTGCCGGGTGCGCTCGGTCAGAGCCAGCGCGTCCCCGATCAGCTGCGTGCCGTGCTGCACCATCTGCCGCCGCATACAGCATCACATTCGAGCTCGTCGTCGCGAGCACGTCGGCACACTGGGCCAGGCGCACGGGATCCACCAGCGACCCCTGCAGGTGGTAGACCGAGCCCTGCTCGAAGCCGATGCCCATCTTGTGCACGCTGATCACGCACAGGTCGGCTCCCGCGTCCATCGCCCAGGTCGGCAGGTCGTCGTGGAAGGGGAGATGCGCGCCCCACGCCTCGTCGACGATCACCGGCTTGCCGTGCGAATGGCACACCTCCACGATGGCCTTCAGATCGGCACACGTTCCGTAGGGCGTGGGGCTCGTCACGATCGCGGCGGACGCGTCGGGATAGCGCTGCCACATCCGCTCGTACTCCTCGGGCCCCGGCGGGTGGGCGATGTGCTGCTCCTCGTCGTACCGGGGCGGCACCCACCGCGGCACGAGGCCGGAGAGCACGAGGCCCGCCACAGTCGACTTGTGCGCGTCGCGGCCGATGATCAGCTCTCCTTCGCCTCGGGTGACGGCCAGGATGCACGCCTTCACCGACAGCGAGCTGCCGCAGGTGGAGAAGAACGCTCGATCGGCGCCGACGGCGTCGGCCATGAGCTCTTCGGCCTTCGCGAGGTAGCCGTTCGAAGACTTCCGGTCGTCCAGGCCCGCGGTGGAGAGGACATCCATCCGGAGCGCCCCGCCGAGCACATCCGCGACGCGCGGATCGACACCGTGCCCGCGTCCCTGCCGATGCGCGGGCGGGGTGAACCCGAGCCGGTCCACGCGGTGATACTCGGCGAGAGCGTCGAGGACGGGGGCTTCGTCGTGGTTCATACACCCAGCGATACCCCGCCTGCGCCGCGTCGGCCAGGCCCTCCGGCTCAGCGACCCAGCGTCGTCTCCGGGCTCTCGCCGTACTGGGCGCGATAGCGGCGGGTGAAGCGGTCGACGTCGGCGAAGCCCCACCGGCCTGCCAGCTCGGCGAGATCGGTGGACGTGGGATCGGAGACCATGAGATCGGTGCGAGCGGCGGACAGCCGCACGGTCCAGAGGTAGCTGCGCGCGGTCGTGCCGTGGTGGGCGCGGAACGCCGCGTTCAGCTGGGTGATCGTTGTGCCGGCCGCGTTCGCGATGTCGCCGACCGTGATCGGCAGCGACGCATGGTCTTCGATGAAGCGCACGGCGAGGCGGTGAGTCTCCTGCAGCGCGGCGGCGGAGAGCGGCCGTTCGGCCGGGTCGGCGCTGAGCGGGAAGCACTGCAGTGCGGCCATGGCGAGCGTGTGGAAGAGACTCGCCCGCACCAGCGGGTGGCGGAAGGTGCCCGACTCCATGTATTCGGACGCCACCGTCGCGGCGGTCATCATGTACTCGGCACGCCGCGGGTCGATCGTCTCGGCCGAGCCGAAGACCACCGGACCCTCGTGACCGAACGCGGTAGAGGCCACATCCCGCAGCACGTCAGGCGACAGGAAGATGTTCACCACATCGCTGTCGCGGGCGTAGCAGGTGAAGTCGTGTCCCGGCCGGATGAGGAAGGGCGCGCGCGAGCCGAACCCGCGCTCGCCGTCGATCTCCCAGCGGTAGATGTCGCTCTTGACGTTGACGATGACGACGTCGTCGAAGTCGCCGGACGTCTCCCACTCGCCCCCGATCGCATAGCGGGCGACGGAGAAGGCCGGATCGACCACCTGATCGACCTCGAACGCGAAGTCGTTCTGCGGGAGTTGCGCGAACGCGAACCGCCCGCCGGCAGCCGCCATCGCTGCATCCGCCTCCTCCGGGTCGGAGGTGTGGCTGTGCAGGCGCGTGATATCAGCCATTCGCCAACGTTATCCCGCGCCCCTGACAGTGACCAGGGGATGTGTCAGTCCGCGCGACCGAGCACGTGGACCGGGATGCCGAACGACAGTGCGATGCACAGGATGCCGGCGAAGAACACCAGCCCCTGGAACGCGGGCAGCGTGTCCGCGAGCCCGAGCAGGAAGATCCCCACCAGGAACAGCAGGAAGCACAGGATGAACGCGATCACGTCGCCCATAGGTCACTTCTTCTTTCGCGCGGCCGCGCTCTCGCGGCGGTTGGCCTTCTTGATCTCGTCGACCAGCTCGTCCTTCGTCATCCGGGTGCGGCCGGAGATGTCGAGGCGCTTCGCGACGTCGAGCAGGTGGCTCTTGGACGCGTTCGCGTCGACGCCCTCCTGCGTGCTCGCCTTCGTGTCGCGGCCCCCGGCGGCCTTGCGGTCCGAGGGTCCGTTGTGAGCCTTGCGCTCCCAGTGGTCGCCCACCTTCTCGTACTCGTGCTTCAGCGCCGAGAAGGCGGTGCGGTGGGCGCGTTCGCCCTCGCCGTACTCCTTCACCGCGGAGTCGTGCGCCTTCGACCAGAGCGCCTGCGCGTGCTTCTCGGAGCGCTCGAGGGTGGAGGGAAGCTCCTCTGATGCGGGCATGATCCCGTGGTACTCCTTCCGCTGCCGGTGGGGCTAGTACTTCTCCACAGCTACCCCCGTCGGGCGAGTTTTCAACGGGTTACGGCCATCCGGGATCGGGCGCGTACGTTCGCCCGCAGTCTTGTTGCAACCGGGAGGAGACATCATGAAGGCCATCGTGTGGCACGGCGTCGGAGACATCCGACTCGACGACGTACCCGACCCCACCATCCAGGAGCCGACGGACGCGATCGTGCGCATCATGACGAGCGCGATCTGCGGAACGGATCTGCACATGATCCGCGGCACGATGGCGGGCATGAAGGAGGGGACCGTGCTCGGCCACGAGGCCGTCGGCGTGGTGGAAGAGGTGGGGGATGCCGTCCGCGGCTTCTCGCCCGGTGACAGGGTCATCGTGTGCTCGACCATCTCGTGCGGCGTCTGCCCGCAGTGCCGCGCGGGCAACACCGCCCAGTGCGACGTGGCCAACCCGAACGGCCCGGCGGCCGGCACGTCGTTCTTCGGCGGCCCGGAGACCACGGGCCCGGTGAACGGGCTGCAGGCGCAGTACGCCCGCGTGCCGTGGGCACAGCACACGCTGATCCCGCTTCCGGAGGCGGTGAGCGACGAGCAGGCGATCCTGCTGTCGGACATCTTCCCGACCGCGTGGTTCGGGGCCGAGCTCGCGGGAGTGAAGAAGGGCGACACCGTCGCCGTGTTCGGTGCAGGGATCGTCGGGCAGCTGGCGATCGCGTCGGCCTATCGGCAGGGCGCCGGGCGTGTGTTCGCGGTCGACGGCATCGAGACGCGGCTGGCCCAGGCGCTCGCGCAGAACGCGGAGATCGTCGACTTCAACCGCGAGGCGCCGGTCGACGCCATCCTGGAGCTGACCCGCGGCGCGGGCGTGGACGCCGTGATCGACGCGGTCGGCGTGGACGCGCAACGGCCGAAGAGCGGCCCGGCCGCGGAGGCGACCGCCGAGGAGATCCCGCAGTTCGAGGAGGCGCAGCAGGAGGTCGCCCCCGAGACCAACCCGCGCGGCGACCAGTGGGTGCCCGGCGACGCGCCGACGCTCGTGTCGCAGTGGGCGGTCGAGTCGGTCGCCAAGGCCGGCCGCATCGGCATCATCGGCGTCTACTCCCCGCAGCTCACCCACTATCCGATCGGCGCGGCCATGAACAAGAACCTCACGGTGCGCATGGGCAACTGCAATCACCGGGCGGTTACACCGCCGCTGATCGACCTGGTCGCGGCCGGGCTGTTCGACCCGACGTCGTTCATCACGCAGGAGGTCGGCGTGGTGGACGCGCTGGAGGCGTACGAGAGCTTCGACCGGCGGGAGGAGGGGTGGCTGAAGACCGTCATCGACCCGTCGTCCTGAACGTGGGGATACCGTGGTGGGGTGACCGACGATCGTGAGCCCTCGCCGACCCTCTCCGCCGTGGTCACGATGGACACCTCCGGCCCGCGAGCCGCGGACGGACCGACGTTCGTCCTCGTGCACGGCATCGGGGTGAGCTCGCGGTACTTCGAGCGGCTGGTCCCGGCGCTCGCCGAGGAGGGGCGCGTCGTCGCGGTCGACCTGCCCGGCTTCGGGAAGGCGCGGAACCTGCGGCGCGTGCGCGGCTTCTCGATCGAGGAGTTCGCCGACGCCGTGGCGTTCGCGCTCGATGGGCTCGGGATCGCGGATGCGGTGATCGTCGGCCATTCGATGGGGACGCAGGTGGCGGTCGCGCTCGCCGACCGCCGCCCGGACCTCGTCCAGGGCCTCGCCCTCCTCGGGCCGGTGATGGCGCCGCAGGACCGCAACGCCCTCAAGGCGGGGCTCCTCCTCGGTATCGACATCTTCCGGGAGGACGCGCGCGGCAACCGGATCGTGATCGGCGACTACCTGCACTGCGGCATCCGCTGGTATCTCGCGACGCTCCCCGCGATGCTCGCGTTCGAGACCGAGCGCGAGCTGGAGCGGTGCCGGGTGCCCGTCGTGGTCATCCGCGGCGGCCGCGACCCGATCGCACGCGACCCGTGGGTGGAGCAGCTGGCGACGAGCAGCGGAGGGACGAGCGCGTCCGTCCCCCGCGTCGCCCACCTCGTCATGCACGGCGCGCCCTGGCGCACCGCCGCCCTCATCCGGCAGGGAGCGACGGTGCCGAGGTGAAGCGCACGCTCCTCCGCAAAGCGGGCGTGGTGGCCCTCGACTACCTGTACGCCGGCCGCTACCAGCTCCGCGCGCTCCTCGACCGCAGCACGCCGGACGCGCTGGTCGCCGTCGACGGCCACCTCGCACCGGTCGTCCTGCTGCCGGGCATCTTCGAGACGTGGCGGTTCCTGCGGCCGCTGAGCCAGCACATCCACGCGGCCGGACACCCGGTGCACGTCGTGACCGGCCTCGGCGACAACCGGATGTCGGTGCCCGAGGGCGCGGCGCTGGTCACCCGCCATCTCGAGCAGCACGACCTCCACGATGTAGTGATCGTCGCCCACAGCAAGGGCGGTCTCGTCGCCAAGTACCTCATGGGGATGCCCGACTCCGGCCCGCGCATCCGCACGGCCGTCACGGTCGCGACGCCGTTCGCCGGCTCGTCGCTCGCGCGCTTCATCCCGCTCCCCAGCGTCCGCGCACTCATGCCGAACACTCCAGGCCTTCTGCGCCTTGCCCTCAGTCGGGCGGTGAACGCGCAGATCGTGTCGGTCTGGGGGTGGTTCGACCCACACGTCCCGGGCGGCAGCAGGCTGGAGGGTGCCCGGAACATCGAACTGGATGTCGGCGGCCACTTCCGCATCCTCGCCCGGCCGGAGCTGCTGGCCGTCGTCGACGAGGTGCTGGCCACCGCCGACTGACCTCTGTCGCACCGCACGCCGCGGGCGCTACCCTGCCGGTCAGAACGGCCACCGGGGGAGGAATCATGCACGTCCGCATCCACCGCAACAGGAGAGCCGCCGCAGCCGCGGTCGTCCTCGCGGCGGTGCTCGCGCTCGCCGGCTGCGCCGGGACCCCGAGCGGCGCCGCCGTCGTCGGCCGCTGGGGCTCGACCTCGTCCGGCCAGCCCAACCTCGACATCCAGAACGACGGCACGTTCTCGGGCAGCGACGGCTGCAACCGGCTGAGCGGGCAGGGCCAGATCGACGGCGACGAGATCACGTTCGGCTCCATCGCCTCCACGATGATGGCGTGCGAGGGCGTCGACACCTGGCTGAGCAAGGCCGCGACGGGGAACGTCAGCGGCGACACGATGAGCGTCCTCGACGACGGCGGAAGCACGATCGGCACCCTGAAGAGGTCGGGTTCCTGAGCCGAATCGATGTCTAGCCACAGCGACGACCGCGTGGTTAGCGTGTGGCCTGCCGCGCCCGGCCATGCCCGACCGGGAGGCGGACCACCAGCCGTCGAGGAGTTGAGCAATGACCATCGCCGAGGACAAGAAGGCGGCCACGCAACCGCCCACCACCGCTTACACCGGGTTCAACGACCGCACGCAGCTCAACCCGATCTTCGCCCGCCCGGGAGAGGCGACGGAGCTGCCGGTGGATCGCATCCCGGCCACCGAGTCGCTGCCGGAGACCGCGTACTGGGTCGTCCACGACGAGTCGATGCTCGACGGGAACGCCCGGCTCAACCTGGCCACCTTTGTCGGCACCTGGATGGACGAGTACGCCGCCCGGCTGTACTCCGAGTCCGCCGACAAGAACATGATCGACAAGGACGAGTACCCCCAGACGGCGGCGATCGAGACCCGCTGCTGGAAGATCGTCGCGGGACTGTGGAACTCACCCGACCCGGAGAAGTCGATCGGCACGTCCACCATCGGTTCGTCGGAGGCGTGCATGCTCGGCGGGCTCGCCCTGAAGCGCCGCTGGCAGCTCGCCCGCAAGGCGGCCGGCAAGCCGTACGACAAGCCCAACCTCATCATGTCGAGCGCGGTGCAGGTCTGCTGGGAGAAGTTCTGCAACTACTGGGACGTCGAACCGCGCTACGTGCCCATCAGCGACGACCACAAGGTGCTCGACGGCCACGACCTCGAGAAGTACGTCGACGAGAACACCATCGGGGTCGTCGCCATCATGGGCGTCACCTACACCGGGATGTACGAGCCGGTCGACCAGATCGCGAAGGCGCTCGACGGCATCCAGGAGGACACCGGGCTCGACATCAAGATCCATGTGGACGGCGCCTCCGGTGGCATGATCGCGCCGTTCCTGCAGCCGAACCTGGTGTGGGACTTCCGGGTCGACCGCGTCGTGTCGATCAGCACCTCCGCTCACAAGTACGGCTTGGTGTATCCCGGCCTCGGCTGGGTGGTCTGGAAGACGGTCGACGACCTGCCGTCCGACCTGGTCTTCGATGTGACGTACCTCGGCGGTCACATGCCGACCTTCGCACTCAACTTCTCCCGCCCCGGCGCGCAGGTGCTCCTGCAGTACTACCTGTTCCTCCGCCTCGGCTTCGACGGGTACTACCGCATCCAGAAGGTGTCGCAGGATGTGGCCCTCTACCTCTCAAGCGAGATCGCCAAGATGCCCGCCTTCGAGTTGTGGAACGACGGCTCCGACATCCCGGTCTTCGCCTGGCAGCTGAAGAAGGGGCACACCGACAAGTGGAACCTCTATCACCTGTCCGAGCGCCTGCGGCTGAAGGGGTGGCTCATCCCGGCCTACCCGATGCCGGACGACCTGAGCGACCTCACGGTGCAGCGCATCGTCGTGCGCAACGGCCTCAGCAGGAACCTCGCCGAGGCTCTGGTGATCGACATCCGTGAGGCGGCCGACTACCTCGACTCCCTTCAGGCGCCCATGCCCACAGAGGGTCAGACGCACACCTTCACCCACTGAGCGGCCGGAGGCCCGGGCGGGGTCGGCCGCCCGGGCTGATCCGCGACCGTCTCAGGCGGCCGCGGGGGCGGAGTACGCGCCGTCCGCCAGGTCCTCCAGCAGGGTCGGCCCGACCGGCTCCCAGCCGAGACGGGCGCGGGTGAGGGCGCTCGAGGCCGGGATGTCGGCCCCGAAGAACATCCCGATCCAGCCGAAGTGCGATTGCACGTCGACGGGGTCGATGGAGGCGACGGGAACGCCCGCCGCCGCTCCGATGCCCTCCGCGATCGCCCGAGCCTCCACGCCCTCCTCGGCGACCGCGTGCACCACGCGCGCCGCATCCGGGTCCTCCAGCGCGAGGCCGATGAGGCGGGCGACGTCGCTGCGGTGCACCGCGGGCCAGCGGTTGGAGCCGTCGCCGACGTAGCCGGCCACGCCCTTCTCGCGCGCGATCGCGGTCAGCGTCGCCGTGAACCCGTGGTCGCCGTGCCCGTGCACGGTCGGCGCGAAGCGCAGCGCGACGGGGCGGATGCCGCGGTCGGCCGCCGCGAAGGCGAGTGCTTCGGCTCCGCCGCGCGGAGCCTCCGGACCGCTGAAGGGCGCGGGGTCCTCCTCGGTGGCCAGGCGTCCCGGCGTGAGCATCGCCACGCCCGAGGCGAAGAGCAGCGGCTTGCCCGTACCCTCCAAGGCGTCGACGAACGTCTCCATCACCGCGCGCTCGGTCCTCGCGGCACCGGCCATGTCCGAGAAGTCGTGCTTGAACCCGAGGTGGATGACCGCGTCCGCCGCAGCAGCCTGCTCGCGGATCGTGTCCAGCGCGTCCAGATCTCCGAGCACCGGCGTCGCGCCCGCGGCGCGGACCTTCGCGGCCGAGTGCTCCGACCGGGCCATCCCGGCCACCTCGTGCCCCGCGGCGACGAGCTCGGGGAGGGTGGCGGAGCCGATCCATCCGGATGCTCCTGTGACGAATACGCGCATGATGCGCTCCTCTCGTAGTCATGTCAGAGACTGACGTCAGCGACTGACATCACGATAGCACCGATGTCAGACGCTGTCATCACTACACTGGAGACGTGGGACGCTGGGAGCCGGGAGCACGCGAACGCCTCGTGGAGGCGGCGCTCGACCTCTTCGCCGAGCCCGGATTCGAGCAGACGACCGTCGCCGACATCGCGTCTCGCGCGGGTGTGACGGAGCGCACGTTCTTCCGCCACTTCGCCGACAAGCGCGAGGTGCTGTTCGCCGGATCCGACGAGTTCCAGGCCGCTGTGCTCGCCGCGATCGAGGCCGCCCCGGCCGAGTTGTCGCCGCTCGAGGTGGCGGCGGCCGGCATGGAGGCGGCGGCAACGCTGCTGCAGAGCCGACCCGACCACGAGTTCCCCCGACGCCGTGCCGCGGCGATCGCGGCCAACCGGAGTCTTCAGGAACGCGAGCTGCTGAAGCTGGCGACGGTGACGACCGAGTCGGCGCGTGCGCTGGAGAGCCGCGGGGTGCCGGTCGTCGACGCGTCCGTCGCCGCCGAGGCCGCGATGGCCGCGTTCCGTCTCGCCTTCGAGCGGTGGGTGACGGCGTCCGAGGCGCTGGATCTGCGCCTGCTGGTGTGGGAGCGGGTGGCCGCGTTCCGCGCGCTCGCGTGAGCGTTCCAGCACAAAGAAAGCCCGAGTGCTCCAGGGCTTGCCGCGCCCCTTCCCGGTGGGATGATAACCCCCATGGATGAGCCCCAGACGGCCGCCGCATCCGGCCTGGCGTACAGCGCCCCCGCCTCGCACCCGCACCACCATCACGGCTGGTGGTGGAAGACTCTGCTCACCGGGCTCGCCCTGTGGATTCTGACGATCGTGGTCACGGCGGTGACCGGCAACACGAACCTGATCCCGACGCTGATCCTGCTCGGCAGCTTCCTGGTGCCGTTCTGTGTCGTCCTGTTCGCGATCGAGCGGGTCACCGGCAGCATCAGCTCCCTCCAGCTCGTGCTCGCCTTTTTCATCGGCGGCATCTTCGGCGTGCTCGGCGCCTCCCTGCTCGAGGTGAACCTGCACCAGAGCTGGGGCCTCTACCTTCTCGTCGGCCTGATCGAGGAGTTCGTGAAGGCGGTGCTGCTGATCATCATCGGCTGGCGCGTCGTGCCGAAGACCGCGACCCAGGGCGCGCTGCTCGGTGCGACGGTCGGCGCCGGCTTCGCCGCCTTCGAGTCAGCGGGGTACGCGTTCAACGCGGCCATCACGTCCCGCGGGATCGACCTCATCGCGCTGCTGCAGACGGAGGTGCTGCGCGCCATCCTGGCCCCGGTGGGTCACGTGCTGTGGACGGCCGTACTCGGCGCCGTGTTGTTCGGCGCGGCGCGCGGGCGCACGCGCTTCCGCTTCTCGATCTGGATCGTCGTGACGTATCTCGGCGTCTCGGTGCTGCACGGGCTGTGGGACTCGGCGGGCGACCTCGCCGCCGTCATCGCGCTGATCGCCAACGGCCGCGCGCTCGAGGAGCTGACGACCGCCGGCGGTCTCACAGCGGAGACGGCGAATGCCGTGACCGCCCTCGCCGGGATTCTGTACATCGTGGTGCTGGTCGTGGTCGCCGCGGGTGGCCTGCTCACGCTGTGGCTGATCCTGCGCCACTACCGGCGGGCCGAGCGTGCGCGTGCCGCCGCTCCTGTCCCCTCGCTCTAACCGACGTTCAGCCTGCCGTCTCCGTGTCCGTCAGCGCCTCCTGCGCCTCCTTCGGCAGCTTCCGCACCTTCGTGCGCCGCTTGCGGCGGTCCGGGATCATGGAGCGCATCTCCTCCAGCCGGCCGAAGCACAGCAGCCGGTCGCCGGCCTCCAGAACCACGCCGCTGCGCGGGTTCGGGATGACGGAAGTGCCGCGGTGCAGGGTCAGCACGGAGATGTCGCGGTCGGCGAGACCGGAGTCGCGGAGCATCTTGCCGACGAGGTCGGCGTTGGTGTGCACAAGCAGTTCCGCGACGCCGTAGCCGGTGGAGACACTGAGGCGCTGGCGGACGTCGATCTCGGGGAACGCCACCTGGTTGTCGATGAAGTCGATGATCGCGCCGGCCACATCCAGGCCGGTCGCGCGTTCGATGCCCTCAAGCCCGGGCGAGGAGTTGACCTCCATCACCAGCGGGCCGTCCTTGCCCTCGAGCATGTCGACGCCGGCGACGCGCAGGCCCATGATCTGCGCCGACCGGACTGCCGCCTCCTCGAACTCCGGCGTCAGCGCGACCTTCTCGACGGTGCCGCCGCGGTGCACGTTCGAGCGGAACTCGTCGCCGCTCGCCACGCGCCGCATCGCCGCGACGACCCGGTCTCCGACGACGAGCGCCCGGATGTCGCGCCCGCGGCTCTCCGCGATGAAGCTCTGGATGAGCACGTTCTGCTTCGTCGAGTGCAGCGTCTCGATGATCGACTCCGCGATCTTGGCCTCCGGCGCGAGGATGACGCCGATGCCCTGCGTACCCTCCAGCAGCTTGATGACGACCGGCGCCCCGCCGACGCGCTCGATCGCCATCCGCACGTCGGCGCGGCTGTTGACGAAGGCCGTGCGCGGCATCCCGATGTTGTGGCGGGAGAGGATCTGCGTCGCCCGCAGCTTGTCGCGCGAGTTCGTGATGCCGTTCGCGGTGTTCGGCGTGTACACATCCATCTGCTCGAACTGCCGCACGACGGCCGTACCGTAGTACGTGATCGAGTTGCCGATGCGCGGCAGGATCGCGTCGTAGTCGGACAGCAGACGGCCCCGGTACTGCAGGTCGGGCTCGTCCCCGGAGAGGTCGATCGCGAACCGCAGGGTGTTGAGCACCTTCACGTTGTGGCCGCGGCTCTCGGCCGCCGAGCGCAGGCGCTGGGTGGAGTACGCGTGCGGGGCGCGCGACAGGATGGCGAGTTTCACGGGGGAGCTCCTGCGAAGATGGGGGAATGGCCGACACCCATCTAAACACCGACGACGCCGGCACGCGCACGGTCGGCTGGCGGGAATGGGTGAGCCTCCCGGGCATCCCGGTCGAGTGGATAAAGGTGAAGGTCGACACGGGAGCGCGCAGCTCGTCCCTCCACGCGTTCGAGATCGAAGAGCTGCCGGGCGACCGCGTGCGCTTCCAGGTGCATCCGTGGCAGGACTCCGACCGGGATGCGGTGACCGCCGAGTGCGCGGTGCATGACCGCCGCGTGGTCCGCAGCTCGTCCGGGCACACCGAGGAGCGGATCGTCGTGCTGCTCGACCTGGTGCTCGGCGGCCGGACCGTGCGCGCCGAGACGACGCTGACGAACCGCGACCAGATGGGGTTCCGGATGCTGGTGGGCCGCGAGGCACTGCGTCAGGGGTTCGTGGTGGATCCGGCGCGTTCGTTCCTGGGCGGCCGTGCGCCGCGGGAGGTTCGCCGCCGCAACCGCGGGCGGGAGCTGGGCTGAGTCAGCCGGTCGGCTCCAGCCCGAGCTCGCGCCGCCAGTGCGCCAGGAACTCCGCGCCCGCGTCGTCGTGGATGGCGTCGCCGATCGTGATGACCTCGTACGGCCGGTCGAGCACGCCGTCGGCGGGGCGAACATCCACGTGGGCGACCTCGTACCCGGCGTCGTGCACGAAGTCGGCCATCTTGTAGTCGCTGCGGGAGTCGCCGACGGATCGCCAGCGGCGGGGCAGGGGGCCGCGCGCGGCGAAGTAGTCGAACGCGCGCTGGGCGCCGCGGTCCTTGTCGAGAAGCACCGATTCGATGTCGGTGGAGATGATGGTCGGGTCGATGCGGAACGGCACGGCGCCGGACGCGTCCGGCGACACGCGGTCCCGGTACCGGAGCCCGACGCCGAGCCCGGTGAGCGCGTCGAACGCCGCATCCTCGAACCGTCCCTGCGCCTCGGCGTAGGTGTCCGCGTCCACGTCGGTGCGCTGCTCCACGGAGATCATCGCGCGCTTCGTCTCGTCGAAGAACATGGTGTCGGCGAAGCGCTCGCGCACCAGCCGGCGCACCGCATCCACCGCCTCGGGCGTCAACGCGACCGACTCGTCGACGGTGACCTCGCCCATCCCGTCGCCGGTGATCGGCGCCCACGCGCCGCCCTTCTCGAAGACGCCGAACATGCGCGCGCCGTGCTGGTCCAGCGCCTCGCCGAGCCCGGCGTCGCACAGCGGGGCGACCACCTGGTTCCGGATGAAGTCGCCCGACCGCCCGGTGATGAACGCGATCGGGACGCCCGCCGCCGCCATCGACACCAGGTCGGTGACGATGCTGCGGATGGCGATGGTGCGGGTGACGGGGCTCGCGAGCGGACCGTCGACGTCGAAGAGGAGGCCGAGATTGTGCACACTCCATTCTCTCGCTGCGACAATGGACCCATGTCGCAGCCCGAACCCGCAGCCTCCCCGCTGTGGCATCCGGAGGCGCCGAGCACCGTGGTCGAGGGCGACAACCTCGCGGTGCTGGCGGAGTTGCCCGACGGCGCGTTCCGGCTCATCTACCTCGACCCGCCGTTCAACACGGGCCGGCCGCAGGCGCGGCAGACCCTCACCTCGGTGCGGTCGGAGGGCGGCGCGGGCAGCGTCATCGGCTTCAAGGGCCGCAGCTACGAGCGGATCAAGGGCGACCTGCTCAGCTACGACGACCGGTTCGAGGACTACTGGAGCTTCCTGGAGCCGCGGCTCATCGAGGCCTGGCGCGTGCTGGCGGACGACGGGACGCTGTACCTCCATCTCGACTACCGCGAGTCGCACTACGCCAAGGTGCTGCTGGATGCGCTGTTCGGGCGCGAGTCGTTCCTCAACGAGATCATCTGGGCCTACGACTACGGCGCGAAGCCGAAGAACCGCTGGCCGGCGAAGCACGACACGATCCTCGTCTACGTGAAGGATCCGTCCGCCTACCACTTCGACTCGGCGGCGGTCGAGCGCGAGCCGTACATGGCGCCCGGGTTGGTCACGCCCGAGAAGGCGCAGCTCGGCAAGCTGCCGACCGACGTCTGGTGGCACACCATCGTGTCGCCCACCGGGCGCGAGAAGACCGGGTACCCGACGCAGAAGCCGGAGGGCGTGCTGCGGCGGATCGTGCAGGCGTCGAGCCGCGAGGGGGACTGGGTGCTCGACTTCTTCGCGGGGAGCGGCACGACCGGGGCGGTGGCCGCGGGGCTCGGGCGGCGGTTCCTGCTGGTGGACAGCAATCCGGCGGCGGTCGACGTCATGCGGGCGCGGCTCGGCGGCGACGGCGTGCGCTTCGTCTGACGGGTCTCATCCCGGATGCTCGACATGCGTCTTGAGCGCGCGCATCGTCCGCTTGCTCTCGGCGGCGGCCATCCGCACGAGCACGGGCTGCATGGCGCGGTAGACGCCGTGCGTGATCAGTTCGCCGACCCGGACGACGCGGGTGGAGGCCGCCGTGCCGTCGACCGCGTACCGGATGTCCGCATCCACCCGGCCGGAGCGCACCGCCTGGTGGAAGTGCAGCATCCGGTCGGGCTCGTCCTCCAGCAGCCGTCCGCTCATCCGGCCGATCGTCGTCGTGTCCACGTACCCGTCGTGGCCGCCGGTGCGCGTGCCGCGGTACACGATCGAGCGCCGCAGCCACCCCGGGTACGAGTCGAGCGCGCGGATCGCCAGGTACACCTCGTGCGGCGACGCGTCGATCTGGATGGTGTTCTCGATGCGTGTCATGCGGCTGGTCTACTCGTGTCCACAGGCGTCGCACGAGCGTAGTTCTGCCCCTGTTGAGCGTTCGTCCGGGAATCTCAGGGTCGGTTGTGGAAGGGTTGAAGGCACTATGCGATCGAGCCTCCGCGCCCTGCCCTTCCTCTGGGGTGCGCTCGTGTCCGCGGTGCTGTTCGTCGCCGTGTACCTGGTCTTCGTCCAGAGCTACATCGGCCAGGTGATCGACGAGCGGGCCTTCGCCGGGGCGGACGCGTGGAAGGGCGACGTGATCGACTTCGCGCACGCCTTCCTCGACGCGCTGCCGGTCGCATCCGTCGTCATCGGCGCGGTCGTGGCGATCGTCATCGTGCTGGTGCGGCGCAACTGGCTGGTGTTCGCCGTCGCGGTCGGCGCCGCGATCGCCGCGAACGTGAGCACGCAGGTGCTGAAGTACACCGTCCTCTCCCGGCCCGAGAAGGGCGTGGATGTGGGGCTCTCGAACTCCCTCCCGTCCGGTCACACGGCGGTCGCCGCCTCCGCCGCGCTGGTCGTGTTCCTGTTGTCCTCGCCGCGGTTCCGCCCGCTCGCCGCGGTGATCGGGTCGCTGTTCACGGTCGCGGCGGGCGCGTCCACGCTGGTGGAGCAGTGGCACCGGCCGAGCGACGTCGTCGCCGGAATGCTGGTGGTCGCGTTCTGGGGCAGCGTCGCGGGCCTCGTGCTGTCCGGCCTGCGCCTGCCTGGCGTCGAGCCGCCCGTGCGCAGCAAGCTGTGGCCGCTCGTCTGGGTCGGCGGCCTCTGCGGACTGGGCTCGGTCATCGCGTTGGCGGTGACCTATTTCTCGGCGCAGTCCGGAACCCAGCACCTGTTCATCGCCTACGCGGGCGGGGTCGCCGCGATCGTCGCGACCGGGTTCGTGATCGCGGCGACCGGCAACCGGCTGTACCGGCGCCTGGCCTGACGACTCGACCGGTCGTTCAGAGCCACACCCTCAACTGCCCAGGGGCCGACCGCAGACGCGCGACGCGCCGCTCGACCAGCGCGGAGACGGACAGCGCACGCGCGGCCGTGGGCCAGGCGATGACGACGACGCTGAGCGCGAGCATCGCCGGGTACTGCCAGATCAGCTGATCGGCTGACCAGTAGAGCAGCAGCGTCAGCACCGACATCAGCGCAGCCGCCCGGGTGAGCAGACCGAGGATGAGCGCGATGCCGAGCGCCGTCTCCAGGAGGGGCATGGCGACGCCGAACAGAGCGGGTGCCGGGCGCATCACCGCATCCGCGAAGGCAGCGAAGTAGCCGGGAACGCGCGAGTTCGTCGCGGCCCCGTCGACCACGAAGCCGATGTCGGCGGCACCGAAACCGGCGCGGTACTTGAGCACGCCCTCCAGCAGCCAGAGGACGCCGAGGGCGACCCTCGCCGCGCCCACGAGGAAGGCGGGAGCGGCGAGGGTCGCGGTGATTGGACGGGTCATCACGAGAGGGATGCCGCCCCGAAGACCGCCTTGGCCTTGTCGCAGTGCACGACCACGTCCGTGAATGCGGACGCGTCAACGCCGTTCAGCTCGAAGGTCTGGTTCGCCTGGTCGTAGGCGACTCCCTTGATCTCCTTGCCGGCGGCGACCGCGGCCTCATCGGTGCCGTTGGCGAGGTAGAGGTGCAGGTCGGGGCCCTCGTCGGACGAGAAGCCCGAGAGCGTGATCGTGTCGCCGCTGATGGTGACGGTACCGGCGACCTTCTTGTCGTTGAGGCCCGCGAACGTACCGGTTCGCGTGGAGGTCGCCGTCGACGACGAAGACGAGGACGAGGTGGCCGACGGCGTCGAGGTCGCAGCGTCGGAGCCTGCGCTGCAGGCGGTCAGTCCGGCGGCGAGGGCGACGGCTGCCGCGGCGAGGGCGAGGGTCTTGCGCATCTGTGTATCTCCTTGTGCTTCCCCGGCGGGGTGCCGAGGCGTGACGACGCTAACAACGCGCAAGCCTCTGAGAATCAGACATTTCATCCCCGTAAGAACTCAGCTTCGCCGGGCGCGCGCAGGCGAGGATGGGGTCATGATCGCGGCCCCGCAGCTCACGGCGATGCTCGTCGAGGACGACCCCACCGTCCTCGGCGTCGTGAGCGACTATCTCGCCTCCGCCGGCTATCGGGTGACGGCCTTCGCCGACGGTGCCAGCGGACGGCGTGCCCTGGCCGAGCGCCTGCCGGACGTGCTCATCCTGGACCGGATGCTGCCCGGGATCAGCGGCGATGAGCTCTGCCGCATCGCGCGCGACCGTGACGACCGCCTCCCGATCCTGATGCTCACGGCGCTCGACCGCGTCGACGACCGCATCCAGGGTCTCGAGCACGGCGCCGACGACTACCTCGCGAAGCCGTTCTCGCTTCGCGAGCTGCTGCTCCGGGTCAACGCGATGCTGCGCAGGGCGCGGGCGCCGCGTCCCACGGCCGCCTTCGAGGTCGGCCCGTTCCGGCTCGACCCGCTGCGGCGCGCCGTGTGGACGGCCGGGCGCGAGCTGCTGCTGACCGCCCGGGAGTTCGAGCTGTTCCACTACTTCCTGACCAACCCCGGCCGCGTCGTCAGCCGTGAGGACGTGCTGCGCGACGTGTGGGGATGGAGCTTCGGCGACCCGTCGACCGTGACCGTCCACATCCGCCGACTGCGCGAGAAGATCGAGCCGGTGCCGCACGAGCCCCGCTACCTGCTCACCGTCTGGGGCGAGGGCTACCGGTTCGTCGCGTCGGGGGACGAGTCGTGAACGGCTCCGACCTCTGGTTCATCGTCGTCGTGACGCTGGGATGCACCACCGGCGTCTTCCTCATCGCGGCGGTGGTGCTGCGGCTGTCGCGGCGCGCGTCCTTCGTCTGGCGGATCGCGATCGTCGTCGCGTCCGCCATCGCCTCGATCGCCTGCTCCACCCTGGCGATCGCGGTGGGCATGTACTTCACGCCGCACGATCTGACGGTGCTGTTGTGGATCCTGGCGGTGTCGGCGGCGTTCAGCATGACCGGCGCCTGGCTGGTCGCCCGGGGGCTGCGTCGCTCGCTCGCGGCGGTCACCGCGGCCGCCCGCCGCCTCGGAGACGGCGAGATCGTGCAGAGGGCCGCCGCGTCGCGCGAGATCGCGGCCATGTCCGCGGAACTCGCCGCGACGTCCGTGCGCCTCGCCGACGCACGGGCGGAGCTGGAGCGGCTGGACGCCGCCCGCAGCGCGTTCTTCGCGTGGATCTCGCACGACCTCCGCACGCCGCTGACCGGGGTCCGGGCGCTCGCCGAGTCGCTCGAGGACGGAATGGCGGCCGATCCTGCCGACGCGGGGCGCCGCATCCGGCAGCAGGCCGACGCGATGAGCCGGATGGTGGACGACCTGTTCGAGCTGTCGCGCCTGCAGAGCGGCACGTTGCGGCCGCAGCGGGAGGAGGTCGTGCTGCTCGACGCGGTGTCCGATGCGGTCTCGGATGTGCGCGTGCTGGCGGAGGCCCGGTCCGTGAAGGTGGCTCATGGGCGGGTCGACGGCGTGCCGGTTCAGGCCGATCCCTACCTGCTCGGCAGGGTGCTGACCAACCTCCTGGGCAACGCCGTCCGCCACGCGCCGAGCGGGAGCGTGGTCGAAGTCTCCGCGATGCCGTCCGCAGGCGACGTCGTCATCGGTGTCCTCGACACCGGGCCCGGCGTGCCCGGCGACGACCTCGAGCGGATGTTCGAGGCGGGATGGCTCGCCGACCCGGCCCGTACGCCCGGCCGGGCGGGATCGTCGCGCGCCGGCCTCGGACTCGCCATCGTGCGCGCCATCATGGAGGCGCACGGCGGCACGGTGCGGGCCGAGCGCACGGCGGACGGCTTCCTCGTCGCCGCGACGCTGCCGCGCGACGCCGGCGTCACCGCCTGAAGAAGTCGCCCAGCGCGGTGGCCAGTTCCTCCGGCGCCTCCTCGGCGACGTGGTGGCCGCAGTCGATGCCGTGTCCCCGGAGGTCGTTCGCCCAGCCGCGCCAGATGGCGAGCGGGTCGCCGAAGAGCTGTTCCAGATCGTCCCGCTCCGACCAGAGCACGAGCACCGGCATCGTGAGGCGCCGGCCGGCGGCGCGGTCGGCCTCCTCGTCCGCGCGGTCGACCGTCAGCCCGGCGCGGTAGTCCTCGAGCATCGCCCGCACGACCTCGGGACGGTGCACCGCGTCCCGCCGCTCGGCGAAGTTCTCCGCGCCCATCGCGTCCGGGTCGCCGCGGTACCAGGCGTCCGGGTCGGCGGTGATGACCCGCTCCGGGACCTCCGGCTGGGCGAAGAAGAACCAGTGGTACCAGGCGGTGGCGAACTCGGGCGTCATCCGTTCGAGGTGTTCGACGATCGGGATGCAGTCGAGAAGGGCGACACGGCGCACCGCCTCCGGGTGGTCCATCGCCAGCCGGAACGCGACGTAGCTGCCCCGGTCATGCCCGACGAGGTCGAAACGGTCGTGCCCCAGCGAACGCATCACGGCGAGCACGTCCTCCGCCAGGGCGCGCTTGGACGCCTGCGCGTGGTCCGGCCGCGGCGCCGGCGCCATCGACCGGCCGTAGCCCCGCAGGTCGGGCACCACGACGGTGAAGCCGCGCGCGACGAGCAGCGGCGCAACGCGGTGCCAGGTCGCGCCGGTCCGCGGGTGGCCGTGAAGCAGCACGAGCGGCGGTCCCTCGCCACCGTGGCGGACGTGGATGCGCGCGTCCCCGGCGTCGACGTCGGTGGTCCCGAAGCCGTCGAACACCGCCCGGACTCAGGCCTTCGCGCGCAGGTTCTCCGCGATCTTCGCGAGGGACCCGTCGAGCGCCTGCTGCATCCCGTCGAACTCCTGCGTGGTGTGGATGGTGAGCTCGACGCCGTCGTCGGTGATCCGCAGCGAGCCGTGATAGTCGTGAGGGCCCGGCGCCGACCAGGTGATCTCGCGCGCGGCGCGGTCGACGTCGAAGGCGGCCTCGGACGTGACGGTCTCGTCGCTCCCGTCCTGGTCGGCGTCGACGTGCGCCGTCGTCTCGACCTTGCCGTCGGGCAGCTCGTGCGCCTCGGTCACGCGCGGGAAGTAGGCGGGAAGGTTCTCCGGGTCGGAGACGTAGTCGAAGTACTCGTCGGCGTCGCCATCGAGCGGCCGGTGTGCGGTATACGTGGGCATGCCGCGACGGTACGCCCGCCCTCGGTGAGCGCAACCGCCGCCGCGCCACCCGCGACATCGAGTAGCGAGCAGATGCTGCCATCCGGGCAGAATGACGACCACGACTCACCACTCGATGGCCCGATGGCGGGGCGGGGGCCGCGGGCAGGGGGAACGGGTCAGCTGGACTGGCGGACGACGAGCTCGGTGGGGAGGAGGGTGACGCGGTCGACCGTCTCGCCCGCGAGACGGCGCACCAGCACCCGGGCCATCGCCTCGCCGAGGCCGATCGAGGGCTGGTGCACCGTCGTCAGCGGCGGCGTCGACATGAGCCCGAAGCTGTCGTCGTCGTACCCGACCACCGCGATGTCGCCCGGGATGCTCAGCCCGGCCTCGTGGATCGCCGAATACGCCCCCGCCGCCATCTGGTCGTTGGCGGCGAACAGGCCGTCGATCGTGCGTCCGTCCGCGAGCAGCCGGCGCATCGCCTCCAGCCCCGACGCGGGCGAGAAGTCGCCGTACGCGACCATGGATGCGTCCAGCCCGGCCGAATCCATCGCCCGGCGCCAGCCCGTGTAGCGGTCGAGCCCGGCGGGCATGTCCTGCGGCCCGGTGATCAGGGCGATGTCGCGGCGGCCGCGGTCGATGAGGTGCTGCGTGGCGACCTGCGCGCCCGCCTCGTTGTCCACATCCACGTAGTAGGACTCGTGCTCGCTCTCGCTGACCGGGCGCCCGCCGAACACCAGCGGGAGGGAGGCGCCCAGCTGCGCGTAGGAGTGGTCGCCCGAGTGGTGCGACACCACCAGGGCGCCGTCGACGTTGCCGCCCATCAGGTACCGCCGCGTCTTGTCCGGGTTCGTCTCGGACGAGATCACCATGTTGAGCGTGAACTCCGTGTCGGCGAGGCTCAGCGCGACGCCCTGGACGATGGATGCGAAGAACGGGTCGGCGAAGACCTTGGCCGTCGACTCCGGCACCACCAACGCGATCACCTGCGTCCGCCGTGAGGCGAGGGACCGGGCGGCGCGGTTCGGGACGTAGTTGAGGTCCGCGATGGCGCGCTCCACCGCGGCGACCACCTCGGCGGTCACCTTCGGCGACCCGTTGACGACCCGCGACACCGTGGCGCGGGAGACGCCCGCGCGCGCGGCGACGGCCTCCAGGGTGGGAACCGCCCGCCCTGCGATCTGCTCGGTCGTCATCGGGTCTCCTCGTCGCTCGCGTCCATGCTAGACGCGGGACGGGGCGGCCTCCTCCACGACCTCGCCCTCGCGCGCCGTCGCGATCACCTGAGCGAACGCCAGGCCGGAATCCTTGACGGTGCGCTGCTGCGTCTCATAGTCCACGCGGACGATCCCGAACCGCTTCGCGTAGCCCCACGCCCACTCGAAGTTGTCGAGCAGCGACCACACGAAGTAGCCGCGCACATCCGCGCCCTCGTCGATCGCCCGGCCGACCGCGTCGATGTGGGCCAGGATGTACGCGGTCCGGTCGGCGTCGTGCACCGCGCCGTCCTCCGCCACGACGTCGTCGTAGGCGGCGCCGTTCTCCGTGATGTACAGCGGCGGCAGGGTCGGATAGTCGCGGCTCAGCCGCACCAGCAGGGCGCGGAGCCCGTCCGGGTTCACCTCCCAGCCCATCGCCGTGGTCGGCAGGTGCCGCGACGGGAAGGTCACGTACTCGCTGCCCACGAAGGGCGACGAGGTCGGACGAGCGGTGGGGACGACGGGCGCCGGGTCGTCCGCCGGCGCCGGATGCCCGCTCACGTTGTCGTCGTGGTAATGGTTCACGCCGAGGAAGTCGATGGGCTGTGCGATGGTCGTGAGGTCGCCGTCCCGCACCAGCTCGTCGAACCGGTGCTCCCGCACATCCTCCAGCACGTCCGCCGGATAGGCGCCGAGCAGCAGGGGCTCAAGGTACATCCGGTTCCAGAGCCCGTCGATGCGGCGGGCGGCCTCCCGATCCACGGGATCGGCGGCGTCGTTCGGGACGGCCGTGGTCAGGTTGAGGGTGATGCCGACGCGCAGCGACTCCGCGCGGCCCGTCGCCGCGGCCATCGAGCGCAGCTCGGAGACCGCCAGACCGTGCGCCAGGTGCTGGTGGTGCAGGGCCGCGAGGCCGGCGCGCGGCTCCCGCCGGCCGGGCGCGTGCTCACCGCCCGCGTAGCCGATCAGAGAGGAGCACAGCGGCTCGTTGAACGTCGTCCAGTGGTCGACCCGGTCGCCCAGCGCGTCGTAGACGGCGACCGCGTAGTCGCGGAACCGGTACGCGGTGTCGCGGTTCGCCCACCCGCCCTTCTCCTCGAGCGCCTGCGGAAGATCCCAGTGATACAGCGTCAGCCAGGGCAGGATGCCGGCGCCGAGGAGTTCGTCCACCAGCCGGTCGTAGAACGCCAGCCCCTCCGCGTTCACGAAGCGGTCGCCCGGCTTCACGCGGGCCCACGAGGTGGAGAAGCGGTACGACTGCAGTCCGAGGGACGCCATCAGGGCGACGTCCTGCGGCATCCGGTGGTAGTGGTCGACAGCGACCTCGGGGGTGTCCCCGCCTGCGATCGCGCCGGGGACGCGCGCGAACGCGTCCCAGATGGAGTCCTCCTTGCGGTCCTCGTGGGCGGCGCCCTCGATCTGCGCGGCGGCGGTGGCCGAGCCCCAGAGGAAGCCGGCGGGCCAGGTGCGGTTCATTCTCAGCCTTTCACCGCGCCGGCCATGATGCCGGAGACCAGCTGCCGGCCGGCGAGCACGAAGAGGATCAGCAGGGGGATGGTGGCGAGCACGGCGCCGGCGAGCACGATCGAGTAGTCGACGTACTTCGCCGACTGCAGCTGGCTCAGTGCGACCTGCAGGGTCGGATTCTGCGGGGCGACGAGCAGCGGCCAGAGGTAGTCCGTCCACGCGGTCATGAAGGTGAACAAGCCGAGGATCGCCATGGCCGGACGCGCGGCGGGGACGCCGACGTGCCAGAACGTTCGGATCATGTTCGCGCCGTCCACCCGGGCGGCCTCGATCAGCTCCTCGGGGATCACATCCACCAGGTACTGGCGCATGAAGAACACGCCGAACGCCGTCACCAGCGTCGGGACGATGACCGCGCCGAGCGTCCCGGTCCAGCCGAACTGCTTCATCACCATGAACAGCGGGATGATGCCGAGCTGCGTCGGGACGGCAAGCGTCGCCACGACGAACACCATCAGCCCCTCCCGGCCGCGGAAGCGGAGCTTGGCGAAGGCGTACCCGGCGAGCGTCGAGAACGCGACGACGGACAGCGTGATGACCGACGCGACGATGATCGAGTTGCCGAGCGCCAGCCAGAACGGGACGGTGTCGAGCACCTGGCCGACGTTCGTCCAGAACTGTCCGCCCGGCAGGAACGGCGGCCAGGTCGACGTCAGCACGGTGCTGTCGCTGGAGCCGGCGACGAACGACCACCACAGCGGGTAGGCGCCGCCGAGGAAGATGGCCAGCAGGATCCCGTAGGTCAGGAAGCCGGGCCGGCGGTCGATCCCGAGCGCCTTGCGCTTGGGGGCGCGAGGCGCCGCAGTGCGGGCGTCGCGGGCACGGCGGGAGGCGGTGGCGGTCACAGGTTCTTCTCCTCGCTCGCGGCGGCCAGGATGCGCGACGCCTGCAGGCGCCTCGCCGTGCGCTTGCGGTGCAGGCGGGTCTCGGTGGAGGCGATCCGGCGCGAGATCAGGAAGTTGAGCACGCCGAAGATCACGATGAGCAGGAACAGCAGCCAGGCGATGGCCGAGGCCTTGCCGAAGTTCTGCCGGTTGAAGGCCATGTCCCACAGGTAGAGCACGGTGGTCTGGTACTGCCGCTGCGGGCCGCCGGGCACCGCGCTCGACGGGTTGAACAGCTTCGGCTCGGTGAAGATCTGCAGGCCGCCGATCGTGGCCGTGATGATCACGAAGATCATGGTTGGGCGGATGCTCGGCAGCGTGATCGAGAAGAAGCGGCGGAACGACCCGGCGCCGTCCAGGGCGGCGGACTCGTGGATGTCGCGCGGCACCGCCTGCATGGCGGCCAGCAGGATGAGCGCGTTGTAGCCCGTCCAGCGCCAGTTGACCATCGTCGCGATCGCGACATGGGACGGGAACGTCTCGGTCTTCCACATCACCGGGTCGAGGCCGAACGCCTGGATGATGTTGTTGATGAGGCCGTACTTCTCGTCGAACGCGCTCGAGAAGATCAGGGTGACGGCGACCGGGGTGACGACGTAGGGGAGCAGGACGCTCATCCGCCAGAACGTCTTGGCCCGGAGGTTCTGGTCGAGGATGGCGGCGATGAAGACGGCGGCGATCAGCTGCGGGATGGCGGAGAGCAGGAAGATGCTGATCGTGTTGAACAGCGAGTTCCAGAAGAACGGATCGCTCAGCTCGGCCGCGTAGTTCTTGAAGCCGACCCACTCGCCCGGACCGGTCAGCAGGTTCCAGTTGTTGAGCGAGACGACGAACGTGTAGACGAGCGGGAACAGCCCGACGAGCCCGAAGAGGATGAAGAACGGCGCCACGTAGAAGTAGGGCGACGCCTTGACGTCGAAGCGGCTGAGCCGCTGCTTGAAGGTGAGGCCTCCGCGGTCGTCGCGCTTGCGGGACGAAGCGGGAGCCGATGGCGCGGATTCCCTGGTGGCGGTGGTGGTCATGACGGTTCTCCCGTGGGTCGGGCCCCCGCCGCTCGGGTTGCAGCGGGGGCCCGGTTGCGGATTCGGGTTACTTGTTGACGACCAGCTGGTCGAGCAGCTTCATGGCGTTGTCCCATGCCTGCTGACCGTTGGCCTTGCCCGAGTCGAGCTGCTGCACCGACGGGCCGAACACCTGGGACTGGATGACCGAGTCGTCCGGGCCCTTGTACTGGGCGACCACGCCCTTCGCGCGCTCGCCGAGGATCTGGCCGACGGGGGCGTTGTTGAAGAACTTCGTGAGGTCGCTCTCACCGGTCACGCCGGAGTCGGTCTGCGCCTCGGTCACCGACGGGAAGGTGCCCGCCGCCTGGAAGGTCTGGACCTGCGACTTCGCGGTGGTGAGCCACGCCGCGAGGGCCGCGGCCTCCTTCGGGTGCTTCGACTGCTTCGGGACCGTCAGGAACGATCCGCCCCAGTTGGCCGCGCCGCCCGGGAACACGTTGGCGAAGTCCCAGCCGGTGGTGGCGTCGCCGCCGCCCGCCTTGACCTGGCCCTGAACGACGCCGAGCATCCAGCCCGGGCAGACGAACGTGGCGAAGGATCCGTCGGTGAACGCCTTGCCCTTGCCCCAGTCCCACTGGGTCTGGTTGGAGGACAGCCCCGCCGCGGCGCCCGCCGCCAGCTTCGACCACAGCGCCTGGAGGTCGCTGTTGTCCTTGATGTTCAGCTTGCCGTCCTTGGTGTAGTAGCCCTCGGGCTGCTGGTTCACCATGGCGTTCCAGATGAAGCCGGACTGGTCGTACCAGGCCTTGCCGGTCTTGGCGTGGTACTCCTCGCCGACCTTGAAGAAGTCGTCCCAGGTCGCGTTGTCGCCGCCGAACAGCTTCGCGACGGACTCGCGGTCGCTCGGGAGGCCCGCGGCGGCGAAGAGCTTGCCGTTGTAGCACAGGCCCTCCGGGCCGATGTCGGTGCCGTAGCCGATGATGCGGCCGCTCTTGTCGGTGGCCTGCTTCAGCTTCCAGTCGACCCAGCGGCTCTTGATGTCGTTCGCGCCGTAGTCCTTCAGGTCGTTGAACTGGTCGGAGACCTGCATGACCTTGCTGAGCCAGCCTTCTTCGACCGCCTGGACGTCGGGGAGGCCGCTGCCGGCCGCCTGCTTCGTCTGCCAGTCGGTGAGCGCGTTGTCACCGGTGTCGATGTTGGTGGCCTTGATCTTGATGTTGGGGTGCTCCTTCTCGTACTGCGAGTAGAGCTTGTCGAAGCCCATCGTGCCGAACGTGGTGACGGTCAGCGTGATCGGGTCCGAGCTGGAACCGCTGCCTCCGCTCGATGAGCATCCGGCTGCGATGAGGGCGAAGGATGCTGCGCCGGCGACGGCCGCAGCGATCCTGGTGCGTCGTGAAAGCTTCACGGGTCACTCCTTTGTGCGTGTGTCTGGTGTGCGCCTGGTGCGCGTTGAGAGCGCTCTCATGGCTGAAGCGTGAGAGCGCTCTCACGCGTTTGGAGAGACTGTAATTCGGTCCGGACGCGGTTGTCAAGTCTTTCGTGGTCGCGCTCTCATCGGCGTCTTTCCGGGACACAAGCGAAACGGCCGCCACTCCCCGAGGAGTGACGGCCGTCGCGAGTGACGCGCGCTCAGTCGGTCGCGGGACGCGGTCGCTGGGCGCGGGTGGACGCCGTGTCGACGCCCGGCTCGACCAGCGCGCCGAACTCGTTCGCAGCGCGCGTGGCGATGATGCCGGTGTCGTACTCCTCGTCGTCGTCCTCCGAGAGCGACGCGTAGGCGCCGACCGGCTCGCGTTCGGAGCTCTTCGCGGCGTCCGCGGCCGCGGCGTTGTCCGCCGCCTCCTGCAGCGCCGACTTCGCCCGCAGCGGCGGGGTCTTGAAGAACAGCGAGAGGACGAACGCGACCAGCACGACGATCATCGCCACCCAGTAGACCTGCACCGCCGAGGCGTTGAACGCCACGAGGAACGGCTTCGAGAGCCGCGGGTCGGCCGAGTTGAGGAACGACGTGTCGTTGATGTCCGAACTGCTGGTGCCGGAGTTCGACTTCTCGAGCTGCGTCTGGAGGGCGGGGACCGCCTTCGAGACGACCTGTTCGCGCTGGTCGGCGTTCGAGAAGTCGATCGGCTCGGCCGGGACCTGCTGCTCCGCCACATCCTGCGGGATGCCCTTCGCGACGAGCGCTTCGACGCCCGCCTGGTGGGCCTGCGCCTGCACCTGGGGGACCAGCTTGCCGACGATCGGGTCGTAGATCTGGTTCATGATCGCCTTGTTCTCGGGTGCGTTCGCCACCGCGGGGGTGAGCGCCGCATCCAGGGCGGAGGTCAGCGTCGGGGTGTCGGTCAGCGACGTCTTGATGTTCGTCGGGAACACCGTGAACAGCAGCGAGAGGAGCACCGCGGTGCCCAGCGTTCCACCGATCTGGCGGAAGAACGTGGACGCGCTGGTCGCCACACCCATGTCGCGGAGGCCGACCGAGTTCTGGCTGGCGATGGTCAGCGTCTGCATCAGCTGGCCGAGGCCGAGTCCGATGAGCAGCATGGCGCCGGCGATGAACCAGTACGAGTCGTCGTACTTGACGAACGTCAGGTAGAAGAAGCCGCCCGCGAGCATGGCCGTTCCGATGATCGGGAACTGCCGGTAGTGCCCGGTGCGCGCGATGATCTGGCCCGAGACGATCGAGGACACCATCAGGCCGAGGATCATCGGCAGCAGCTGCAGGCCGGACTCCGTCGGCGTGGAGCCGAGGACGATCTGCAGGTAGAGCGGGAGGGTCAGCATGGCGCCGAACATCCCGAAGCCGACGAGCACGCCGATGACGGTTGCCATCGAGAAGGTGCTGGAGCGGAACAGCTTGATCGGGATGAGCGCGTCGTCCTTCATCGCGATCTCGATGAAGATGAACGCGATGATGCCGACGCCGCCGATCACGTAGCAGGCGATCGCAGGGGCGCTCCCCCAGCCCCAGTCGCGGCCCTGCTCGGCCACCAGCAGCAGCGGGACGAGCGCGACGATCACGCCGGCAGCACCCCACCAGTCGATGCGTGCCGAGCCGCGCGACCGCTTGGGCAGGTGCAGGAACCGCAGCACCATCGCGAGGGCGATGAGGCCGATCGGGACGTTGATGAGGAACACCCAGCGCCAGCCGTCGATCCAGAGGATCTGGTCCGCGCCGGCGAACAGGCCGCCGACCAGCGGGCCGACGAGGCTCGAGATGCCGAAGACGGCGAGGAAGTAGCCCTGGTACTTGGCGCGCTCGCGCGGGGCGAGCATGTCGCCCATGATCGCGAGCGGCATCGACATCAGACCGCCGGCGCCGAGGCCCTGGATGGCGCGGAAGGCTGCGAGCTCCAGCATGGAGGTCGAGAAGGTCGCCAGGATCGATCCGGCGATGAAGATGAGGATCGCGATGATGAACAGCGGGCGACGGCCGAAGATGTCGGACAGCTTGCCGTAGATCGGCGTCGAGATCGTCGAGAGGATGAGGTAGCCGGTGGTGACCCAGGCCTGCTCGCTGAGGCCGTGGAGGTCGTCGCCGATCGTGCGGATCGCCGTGCCGACGACCGTCTGGTCGAGCGCCGACAGGAACATGCCGGCCATCAGGCCGAAGATCACGAAGAGGATCTCGCGATGCGACATGATCGGTTTGGGTGCGGCGCCTGCCGCGGTGGTTTGACTGGACATCTGTCTCCGGGTCGAGAGTTCGGTGCAAAAGTGCGTGAGGAAAAAGAATTTTGCGGAGACTGCAAAGTTACACCCCGTGCCATGTCCCTGACAACGCAGGAGGTTCGCTCCCAGCGAAAGGTGTACGGTCGCTCAGCGAACGCCGCTGGCCCCTCTTCAGGTGACGCAGAAGTTCTGGGCGTATGGTGCGAGGCGATGACTTCCTCCGCCCGCTCCCGTCGTCTGCAGCGCACGCTCGCCCTCACGGCCGTCGCCGCCTCGGCCGCACTCGTCTTCACGGCGTGCGCCGGCGAGCCGTCGCCGGTCACCAAGGCCGTCGCACAGGCCGCCGCGCCGTCGCCCACGCCCACTTCGTCGGTCGTGTCGTCCATCCAGCCGGCCGCCGGCAGCGTCTCGGGAGGCACCATCACCCTCGAGGGCACCAACCTGCAGAAGGTGGGCGCCGTCCAGATCGGCGGCCAGCCCGCCACGGTCGCGCAGGCCACCTCCGACAAGGTCGTGGTGAACGTCCCGGCCGCGGCCAACTTCCAGGCGGGGAGCGTCCCGGTCTCGGTCACCGACAAGAGCGGCAAGCCGGTCACCACCTCGACGAGCACCTACGACTACCAGGTTCAGACGCCGGTGGACAAGCAGCTCGCCTACGCGCTGACGTACTGGAAGAACTACAACACGGCGCAGTACGGTGACCTCAACCCCGTCGGCGGGGACTGCGCCAACTTCGTCAGCCAGACCCTCATCGCGCGCGGCTGGCAGATGAACGGCGACTGGTACAACCACGACGCCGCCGCTGACTGGAGCCCGGCGTGGGGCTACGTGCCGGCGATGGACAACTACTTCCGCGAGAACGCCGCGAAGCTCGGGCTGACCGAGTACTCGTTCGACCAGCGCGACAAGATCAAGGTCGGCGACATCGTGATGTTCGACTGGAACGACAACAACTCGCTCGACCACGTGCAGATCGTCTCCGCCGTGCAGAACGTGAACGGCCAGATCAAGATCAAGATGGTCGGCCACAACGAGGACAGCGACTACCGCGACCTCGACGAGGCGATCACCGTCGACCACCCCGGCGGCATCGGCCACTTCTGGAGCCTGTCCAAGTAATCGCGATTCCGGTCACCCTTCACGAAGGCGTCACGGGCGTGAGCTATGCTCGGCCCCGTGAGTCTGGGGGGTGCCCGCAGGAGGCGGGTTCAGGGGTCGCGTGCTGCCCGCATCGGCGGCGTCCTGGCGGTCGTGCTGCTGCTGGCCGGGTGCGCCACCGGCGCCGTTTCGGCCGCTCCGACGAGCCACCGGCCGACGCCTCATCGCACCGCGCCCTCGCCGCGGCCTCCGCGCCCCACGCCGACCCCGTCCATCCCGCCGACACCGACCGTCGTGGGCTTCGATAAGGCCGCGCTGTCGCACGACGACCCGGCGAGCCCGTGGGTGGTCGTCAACAAGCCGCGCGGGCTTCATCCCATGACGTACGCGCCCGACGACCTCGTCTATCCCGACGTCGCCTACGTGAACCGCCAGCCGATGCGGCAGCAGACCGCAGCCGCTTTGGTCGCGATGTTCCAGGCGGGCAAGCGGGAGGCGGGTCTGGAGTTCTCGGTCCAGAGCGCCTACCGCTCCTACGACTCGCAGACGCGCGTGTACGACGACGACGTCGCCCGGAACGGCCAGGCCTATGCGGACACCGATACCGCGCGCCCCGGTCACAGCGAGCACCAGACCGGACTGGCCGTCGACATCAGCGCCCTGCCGGCGCGGTGCTCGCTCGACGCCTGCTTCGGCCAGACCCCGCAGGGCCGCTGGCTCGCGGCGAACGCCTGGCGTTTCGGGTTCCTGCTGCGCTACCCGGCGGACAAGGTCGCGGTGACGGGCTTCACCTATGAGCCGTGGCACTTCCGGTTCATCGGCGTTCCGCTCGCAACGGAGCTGCACACCACCGGGGTGAGCACCCTGGAGGAGTTCTTCGGCTGCGACGGGGGCGAACAGTACCGCTGACCCTGGACGGACGTAGACCAGCCAGTACAGTGGGAGCATGGTCGTCGACGCGCAGGCGGTTCAGCAGACGGAGGTCGCTCGCCAACGCGCGCTGGCCGGACTCGGGGTCCTCGATTCGGGGCCGGAGGCGCGGTTCGACCGCATCACGCGCCTCGCCCAGCAGCTCTTCGACGTGCCGATGGTCAGCATCACGCTCCTCGATCGCGACCGGCAGTGGCGCAAGTCGCAGATCGGGTTGACCCAGGAGGCGCCGCGCGAGAAGGCGTTCTGCGACGTCACCGTTCGGCAGGACGCCGCCCTGATCGTGGGCGACGCGTCCGGCGACGACCGGTTCGCCGACAACCCGTTCGTCGTCGGCGACCCCCACCTCCGCTTCTACGCCGGCGAGCCGCTGCATGCACCGGGCGGTGAGGCGGTCGGGACGCTGTGCGTGCTCGACACCGTCCCGCACACCCTGAGCGCCGAGCAGGAGCGCGTGCTGCGCGACCTCGCCGACTGGGTGCAGGACGAGCTCCACCGCGACGACGAGCTCGACCGTGCGGCCGTCGCCCAGAAGGGACTGCTCCCGCACCGCAAACCCCGCGCCCCCGGTTTCGACGTGGCGGCGGCCTGCGAGCCGTCGCGCGGCGTCTCCGGCGACTTCTACGACTGGTACGACGTGGGCGACGACTTCTGCGTCACCGTCGGCGATGTGATGGGCAAGGGGATGGCGGCGGCCATCGTCGGCGCGTCGGTGCGCACCGCGCTGCGCAGCGCCATGGACTTCGCCGACCTCGAGGAGTCGGTGGACGCGGCCTCCCGCCTGGTCGAGGAGGATCTGGACCAGCTCGCCACCTTCGTCACCCTGTTCCACGCGCGACTGCATCCCGACGGCGGGGTCGACTACGTGGATGCCGGCCACGGCCTGGCGTTCGTCGTCCGGGACAGGGGGGGCGTCGAGCGGCTGCCGAGCAGCGCCCTGCCGCTCGGGCTTCCGACGACCGAGCCGCGGGTTCCGCAGCGCGTCGAGCTTGGCCCGGGCGACTCCCTGGTCTGCATCAGCGACGGCGTCCTCGATGCGATCGGCGGCGAACGGGCGTTCCCGATCGTCGAGGCGATCGTCCGCGGGAACGCGACCCCGGGCGGCGCGGTCTCGCGCATCCTGAGCGTCGCCCGCGCGGGGATCCCGATCGACGATGTCACCGCTGTGGTCGTTCGCCGGAGCGACCGGTGAACCGCCTGCTGCTGCGGGTGGTGTGCCTGCTCGCCGTTCTCGCGGGTGTGAACTACGTGGTCTGGCGCTGGCTCGACTCCGTCAACTGGTCCGCCTGGTGGATCGCCGTCCCCCTCGTGATCGCCGAGACGTACAGCGTCATCGACACGTTCTTCTTCGCCCTGACGATGTGGCGGGTGAAGATCCGCTCCGGCCCGGAGGCGCCCGCGCAGGGCACGGTCGACGTCTTCATCACCACGTACGACGAGCCGATCGACCTGGTGCTGACCACCGCCCGCGCTGCAAAGGCGATCAGGTACCCGCACAGCACGTGGATCCTCGACGACGGCGATCGCGCCGAGATGCGGGCCGCTGCGGAGCGGGAGGGGCTGGGATACGTCACCCGCAGCGAGGACTGGGTCGACAAGCCTCGCCACGCCAAGGCGGGCAACCTCAACAACGCGCTGTTCCAGACGGACGGCGAGTTCCTGCTCATCCTCGACGCCGACCAGATCCCCGAGCCGCAGATCCTGGACAACACCCTCGGCTACTTCGCCGACTCCCGGGTCGCGCTCGTGCAGACCCCGCAGTTCTTCTCGAACGTCGACGACGCCGATCCGCTCGGCAACCAGGCGCCGCTCTTCTACGGCCCGATCCAGCAGGGCAAGGACGGCTGGAACGCCGCCTTCTTCTGCGGATCGAACGCCGTGCTGCGGCGCGACGCGTTGATGGAGCTCGGTATCGTCGGCTACGTCCGCGACGTGGAGCGCACCGTCCGGGTCTCGCTGCGGGCGTCCGAGCGGATGCTCGTCAAGGCGGAGCGCTCGTCCCGCTCCGATCCCGAGACGTCCCACCTCATCGCCGAGGTCCGGTCGCACGTCGAGGAGGCGTCCGCCCGTCTCCGAGCCGGCGACAGCGTGGGCGAGGTGACCTACCGGCTGCAGCAGAGCGTGGACGGGGTGTCGCGCTCCGTCGTCCGCGGGGACATCGCCGCGATGGAGGAGGACCTGCGGGCCATCGCCGCCCTCCCCGTCCAGGCCGACTCCGAGCTCGGCGCCTTCGTGGTGGACGAGGTGGCTTTGGACCGTCTCGCCGAGACCGACCTCTCGCCCCTCGCCGCCATCGAGTCGGTGCAGCGCATCGCCGACACGCTCGCGGTCGACCGGCCGGGGCAGGCCCAGCCCGTCATGCCGATGGCGACCATCTCGGTGACGGAGGACATGGCCACCGCCATGCAGCTGCACGCCGGCGGCTGGCGGAGCGTCTACCACCACGAGTTGCTTGCGAACGGCCTCGCGCCGGAGGACCTGGGCACGATGCTGGGCCAGCGACTGCGCTGGGCGCAGGGCACGCTGCAGGTGATGCTGCGGGACAACCCGCTCGTCAAGCGGGGCCTCTCCGGCGGACAGCGCATCATGTACTTCGCGACGATGTGGTGCTACCTCTCGGGCTTCGCGTCGGTCGTCTACCTCGCCGCGCCCGTCGTCTACCTCCTCACCGGCGTCATGCCCGTTACCGCGTGGAGCGTGGACTTCTTCGCCCGCTTCATCCCCTACTTCGTGCTGAGCCAGCTGATGTTCCTCGTCGCCGCGCGCGGTCTGAGGACGTGGCGCGGCCAGCAGTACTCGCTCGCGCTCTTCCCGCTCTGGATCCGGGCGTGCTGGACTGCGGCCGCGAACGTCTGGTTCGGCCGGTCGCTCGGGTTCGTCGTCACGCCGAAGGAGCGAGCGGGCCGGGCGCCCATCCCGTGGCGGCAGATCTGGCCGCAGCTCACCGCCATCGTCGTGCTCGTGATCGCGGCGATCGTGGGCGTCCTGCGTGTCGTCGCCGGAACCGCGGATGGTGTGGGCACGCTGGTCAACACGGTCTGGGTGATCTACGACCTGGTCGTGCTCAGCATCATCCCGCGGGCGGCGCTCTACCGCGGACCGGCCGCACATGCGGTCAGGAAGGAATCCCCGTTTCAATGAACATCGACACCACCATCCGCCCGGACGGCGTCGCCGTCCTCGCGGCGAACGGTCGCATCAACCTGGTGACGGCCACGACCGTCCGCCGCGAGGTGCAGCGTGTCGTGGATGAGGGCCACGCGCGCCTCGCGCTCGACCTCAGCGGCGTCGACTTCATCGACTCCTCGGGTCTCGGCGCCCTGGTCAGCGGCCTGAAGACGGCGCGGAGCGCGGGCGGAGACCTTCGCCTGGTCGCCGCGACCGAGCAGGTGGCCGGCGTCCTGCGCCTGACGAACCTGGACCGCATCCTCCGCGTCTACCCCGGCCCCGACGACGCCTACCGTGACTGAGGCGTTCCGCGAGGAATTCCTCGCCCCTGCCGACGCCGAAGCCATCGAGCGGGTGCACGCCCTCTTCGAGGAACTGGCGGTGAAGCGCCCGGACCTCCCGGACGAGCGTCGCGGTGCTTTCGAGCTGGCGGTGGTGGAGGTGGTGACCAACGTCGTGCAGCACGGCGTGGAGGGCACCCGCACGCGCGTGGAGCTGGAGCTCGGGCACAGCCCGGACGGACTGCGCGCCGTGGTGACGGATGACGCCGAGCCCGCCGACATCGACCTCTCGGCCACGGCCATGCCCGACCCCGAGGACTTCGGCGAGTCGGGCCGCGGCCTGGCGCTCATCTCGCTCCTCGTGGACGAGTTCACCCACCAGCCGCTGCCGCACGGCAACCGCTGGACACTGTCCTCCGCCGTCTAGCCGCCGAGCGCGTCGCCGACGATCCGCTTGGCCTCCTCCTGCACCTCGCGCAGGTCGTCCTCGCCGACGAACGACTCGGCGTAGATCTTGTAGACGTTCTCGGTGCCCGAGGGACGCGCGGCGAACCACGCGGTCTCCGTCTGGACCTTCACGCCGCCGAGCGGTGCGTCGTTGCCCGGTGCGCGGCTCAGCTTCGCCGTGATCGGCTCCCCGGCCAGCTCGGTGGCGCTGATCGCGTCCCCGTCGAGCTTCGACAGCGCGGCCTTCTGCTCGGGCGAGGCCGGTGCGTCCACCCGCTGGTACATCGGGTCGCCGAAGCGCTCGGTCAGCTCGCGGTACAGCTCGGACGGTGACTTGCCGGTCACGGCGCGGATCTCGCTGGCGAGCAGGGCGAGCAGGATGCCGTCCTTGTCGGTGGTCCACGCGGTCCCGTCGAACCGGAGGAACGACGCGCCGGCGCTCTCCTCGCCGCCGAAGCCGACGGTCCCGTCGATGAGTCCCGGGACGAACCACTTGAAGCCGACCGGCACCTCCCACAGCCGCCGGCCCAGGGACTCGGCGACGCGGTCGATGATCGACGACGAGACGAGCGTCTTGCCCACCGCGGCGTCCTTCTTCCAGTCGGTCCGGGTGCGGAACAGGTAGTCGATCGCGACCGCGAGGTAGTGGTTGGGGTTCATCAGGCCGCCGTCCGGCGTGACGATGCCGTGCCGGTCGGCGTCGGCGTCGTTGCCGGTGAGGATGTCGAAGTCCCCGCTGCGCGCGACCACCGAGGCCATCGCGGAGGGGCTGGACGGGTCCATCCGGATCTTGCCGTCCCAGTCCAGCGTCATGAACGACCAGGTCGGGTCGACGTCCGGGTTGACGACGGTCAGGTCGAGGCCGTACCGCTCCGCGATCGCCTCCCAGTAGTGGACGCTCGCCCCGCCGAGCGGGTCGGCTCCGATCTTGATACCGGAGTCCTTGATCGCCTTGACGTCGATGATGTTCTCGAGGTCGTCGACGTAGTGCCCGCGGAAGTCGTAGGTCTCGACGCCCGACGGCTCGGCCATCCGCACCTCGGTCATCCCGTTCGCGATGATCTCGTTGGCGCGCTTGGCGATCCAGCTGGTCGCATCCGTGTCGGCGGGACCGCCGTGCGGCGGGTTGTACTTGAAGCCGCCGTCCCGCGGCGGGTTGTGGCTCGGGGTGACGACGATGCCGTCGGCCTGGTCGTCATGGCCCTGCCGGTTGTACCGGATGATCGCGTGCGAGACGGCCGGAGTCGGCACCCAGTCGTCGTACTCGTCCACGAGCACGCGCACCTCGTTGCCGACGAGCACAGCGAGCGCGGTCGTCGTGGCGAACTCGCTGAGCAGGTGGGTGTCCGCGCCGATGAACAGGGGGCCGGTGATGCCCTGGCTGTTGCGGTACTCGACGATGGCCTGCGTGGTCGCGGCGATGTGGTCCTCGTTGAACGCCGTGTCGAGCGCCGATCCACGGTGCCCGGACGTGCCGAACACCACGCGCTGCTCCGGGATGCTCACATCCGGCTTCAGCTCGTAGTACGCGCGCCGCAGGGCATCGACGTCGATCAGGTCGGAGGGCTGGGCGGGGGTTCCGGCTCGTTCGTCCATGCCCCTACTCTTCCACGGCGGGCGGGTCGGCGGGAGGTGGTTGCTGTCAGCCGGGATCAGAACCGCGCGGTCCGGCGTCCCGCGATCGTCGCGGGTCGCTCGGCGATGATCTCGGGCAGCCGTGAGTGGGATGCGATCCATGCGTGCAGGTGCGGGCTCACGTATCCGGCCACATCGCAGAGGTAGGCGTAATCCACTTGCAGGTCGCGGGCGAAGATCGGTTCGTGGTGGGCGGCGCGGTTGCGGAGGAGTCGGAGTCGCTCCATCCGCGTACGCAGATTGGACCGTCTTCCGGTGAAATGTGGGAACGCGGTGCTCAGGCCGCGCTCCCACAATGATGCGTGGTACCGATTGACCAGCAGACCCTCCCAGAAGGATGCCCGGAGCTCCGCGATCACGTGACCGGTCGTCCACGCACCTGGACCCTTGCGTCTGTCGAGGTACATCGCAGCGTTACGCACTTGATCCAGCTCTCCGAATCGGAGCGGTGCGGCCGCCCACCAATCGACGCGGCCGAACATCTCCGTCAGCCGGTGATGCATGGCGTTCCGGACTCCAACCTCCATGGCTGAAGCGGTACCGAGGAGGGCGGCGGACGCCTCGATGTTCCACGTGTACAGGCGAAGGGCGTGCGGCATCGACCCGTTCTGAGCGGCAAGGTACGAAGCGAAACGCTCGATCCCAACGATGCGCGCGAGATCGGTGTGAACGGCGGGGTCAGGATGGTGCACGTGTCCTCCGGTGGTGCTGCGCGGGACGCGCGCCTATGTGGTTCTTCTGCTAGCATGTCAGATGTATGCCCCGGACGAGGCGCAGCAATGCGTCGGCGCTCCGGGGCGATCACGTTAACGGCCGGGTCACGCCAACCGTCTCGGTAAGCTGAGCGCCATGTCCTCCGACCCCGCCGACGTCCCCGGCGACGCCGCCGCCGTGCCCGCCGAGCTGCCCGCCTCCGTGGACGACGTCTACAGCTTCCTCGGGCCGTCGGGCACGTTCACCGAGGCCGCGCTCAAGCAGGTGCCGGAGGCGCGCGGCAAGCAGTGGCGTGCGGTCAACAACCTGGGGGAGGCGCTGGCCGACGTCGTCGAGGGCCGCAGCGTGGCCGCGATGATCGCGATCGAGAATTCGATCGAGGGCGGCGTCTCGGTGGCCCAGGATGCGCTGGCCACCATCCCTGGGCTGCGGATCGTGGGGGAGTACCTGGTCCCGGTCACCTTCGTCCTGGTGGCGCGACCCGGCACGACGCTCGCCGACGTGAAGACGATCAACGCGCATCCTGTCGCCTACGCGCAGTGCCACCAGTGGCTCGACCGCAACCTTCCCGATCACGGCCACCTGCCCGCGTCCAGCAACGTCGCGGCGGCCGCGTCGCTGTTCGAGGGGAGCACGGCGGACGCGGCCATCGCCCCGCCGGGCATCGTCGACCACCACGACGTCGTCGTGCTCGCCGAGAACATCGGGGACAACGCGAACGCCGTCACCCGGTTCGTGCTGGTGAGCACGTCCCGCACGGTTCCCGAGCCGACCGGGGCCGACAAGACCAGCCTCATCGCCGAGCTGCCCGACGACCGCCCGGGTAGCCTCCTCGACCTCCTGGAGCAGTTCTCGACCCGCGGGGTCAACCTGAGTCTCATCGAGTCGCGCCCGATCGGCGACGCGCTCGGCCGGTACCGGTTCGTGATCGACGCCGACGGCCACATCCGCGACGAGCGGGTCGCGGATGCGCTGCTCGGCCTCCGCCGGTTCAGCCCGTCGGTCATGTTCCTGGGCTCGTACCCGCGGGCCGACCGGGTGCCGGTCGAGTTCGACCAGCGGTACCGGGACGACGTCTTCACCGACGCACGCGCCTGGCTGGCCTCGCTGACCGACGAGACGGGTCACGACGGGCCCGCCCCGGCGTAGGCTGCGAACACGCAGCACAGCGAGGAGGTCGGCATGGTCGGCGAGGAGCAGGACGGCAGCGGTCGGGGCGGCGCCTTCGACCCGCGCTACGACCCCTCGTTCCAGCGCGGCTACCAGCCGCAGCCGGGGGAGCGGGCGCAGACCCGCGTCCGCGCCGACGCGCCCGACTCCGCCTACCGCCTGCCGTCGTCGCTGCTGCAGCGCCCCGCGGAGACCGAGGCCGACGACGACCTCCCGCCGATGGACGTGCGCGCCGCGCTGGTGCGCGAGCCCGAGGCCGCCCTCGAACCCGCGTCGGCCGCCCCGGCCTACGTCGTCGGCTCGGGAGCCCTCGCCCGGCTCGACGTCAGTCCCCGGCGCAACCCCCTCATCCTGGCGTTGTGGATCGTCGGCGGCGGCTTCGTCCTGCTCGGCATCGTGCTCTACTGCATCTCCGTCACATCGTCGTACAGCGGCCCGACGCCGAGCAGCGACGTCGGCTCGCTCGTGTTCGCCCAGCTCGGATGGATGCTCGCCGGCCCGCTGATCACCGTCGGCTTGGCCACGCTCGTGGGGCTGCTGTTCCTGAACGCCATCGCCGGCCGCCGTGCGCCGGTCGAGACGCCGCAGGACGACGAGCTCTAAAGAGCCGGCACCCGCACCCGCAGGCTGAGCTCGTCAACGCCCAGGTCCAGGCCGACCACGTCGCCGAACGCGTCGCCGTCGAGCTCGAACGGCTCGGGGGCATCCACCTCCAGCTGCACCGACGCTCCACGCAGGTAGCTGAGCCGGGTGCGGACGGCCCGGTCGGTGAAGCGGATGATGCGGCGCCCGACCGCGGACTTGCGCAGCACCCGGTTCTCCCACGTCACCTTCCGCCAGATCGCCAGCCAGCCGAAGACGGTCGCGGGCTGCAGGATGGCCACGTCGAGCAGGCCGTCGTCGATCGAGCCGTCCGGGATCAGCTCGATGTTGCCCGGCAGGGCTCCGCAGTTGGCGATCAGGATGGTGCTGACGTGCGCCGACCGCTCGTGTCCGCGGTCCAGCCGGAAGCGCACCCGCACCTTCTTCGCCGACGGCCAGGCCCGGAACGCCGCGTCCACGTACGCCAGCCAGCCGAACCGCCGCTTGAGTTCGGGCTTTGCGCCCGCGATCATCGCCGCGTCGATCCCGATCCCTGCCATCACCAGGAACACGTGCTCGGACTGCGACCCGTCCGCGTACCGCGCGGCGGCGATCCCGGCGTCGATCCGGCGCGTCTCGCCGCCGAACGCAACGGCGCACGCGGCCTCCACGCTGCCGAACGGGATGCCGAGATTCCGGGCGAGGAGGTTGCCGGTGCCACCCGGGATGACAGCGAGGGTCGCGTCCCGCCCGCGCAGCGCTTCGGCGACGGCGCGCACCGTCCCGTCGCCGCCCGCCGCCAGCACCAGCGTCGCACCGCGGTCGAGCGCCTCGCGGGCCTGCGCCTGGCCGCCCTCCTCGACCGTCGTCGGCAGCCAGAGCAGTTCGATGCCGGGGGTATCCGCGGCCGCGGCCTCGACCGCCGCGCGCACGCGGGGGACGTCCACGCGCACCGGGTTGTAGACGACGGCGACGACCATCCCCGCGTCCCCACCCCGAGCGTTCACGGTGCTCACGCTACCTGTTCGGCATCGCTCGATAAGCTGGTCAGGTGATCGATCCCGTGCTCCTCCGCGAGAACCCCGATGTCGTCCGCCGCTCGCAGGAGGCGCGCGGCGACTCCGTGCAACTCGTCGATGAGGCCATCCAAGCGGACATCGAGCGTCGCGCGTCCATCACGGCCTTCGAAGAACTCCGCGCCGAGCAGAACGCATTCGGCAAGACCGTCGCGAAGGCGCCGAAGGAGGAGAAGAAGGAGCTGGTCGCGCAGGCCCAGCAGCTGGCGGGGCGCGTCAAAGAGGCCCAGCAGGCCGCCAACGACGCGGATGCCCGCTTCGAGAAGCTGATCCGCAGCATCGGCAACCCGATCATCGACGGCGTCCCCGCGGGCGGCGAGGACGACTTCGTCGTGCTCAAGACCGTCGGCGACATCCCCGAGTTCCCCTTCGAGGCGCGCGACCACCTCGAGCTCGGCGAACTCCTCGGGGCGATCGACATGGCCCGCGGCGCCAAGGTCGCCGGCGCCCGCTTCTCCTACCTCCGCGGCATCGGCGCCCGCCTGGAGCTCGCGCTCATGAACATGGCGCTCGACAAGGCCGTGCAGAACGGCTTCATCCCGATGATCACCCCGACGCTGGTCAAGCCCGAGATCATGCAGGGCACCGGCTTCCTGGGCGCGCACGCCGACGAGGTCTACCACCTCGAGAACGACGACCTCTACCTGACCGGAACGAGCGAGGTCGCGCTCGCCGGCTACCACGCCGACGAGATCATCGAGGTGGACGCGCCGCTCCGCTACGCCGGATGGTCGACCTGCTACCGCCGCGAGGCCGGCTCGGCGGGCAAGGACACCCGTGGCATCATCCGGGTGCACCAGTTCGACAAGCTCGAGATGTTCGTCTACACCCGCCCGGAGGAGGCGGAGGCCGAGCACGAGCGGCTGCTCGGCTGGCAGGAGGAGATGATGCAGGCGCTGGGCCTCAGCTACCGCGTCATCGACACCGCCGCCGGCGACCTCGGATCGAGTGCGGCCCGCAAGTACGACGTGGAGGCCTGGATCCCGACCCAAGGCCGCTACCGCGAGCTCACCTCCACCTCGAACTGCACGACGTTCCAGGCGCGCCGCCTCGACATCCGCTACCGCACCGAGAGCGGCAAGACGGCGCCCGTCGCGACCCTCAACGGGACGCTCGCGACGACGCGCTGGCTCGTCGCCATCCTCGAGACGCACCAGCAGGAGGACGGCTCGGTGCGCGTCCCGGAGGCGCTGCGTTCCTGGCTGGGCGGCCTGGAGCTGCTGGAGCCGATCGCACGGTGAGCTCCGACGAACGCCTGCTGATCGCGCTCGACGTCGACGGCACGCTGATCCACGAGGACGAGACGATCGGCGACGCCGTCCGCGCCGCGGTCGCCCGCGTGCGCGACGCCGGCCACGAGGTCATGCTCGCCACCGGCCGCAGCTGGGAGACCGCGCGCCCCATCCACGAGGCGTTCGGGCTCGACAGCGAGTTCGTCGTGTGCGCCAACGGTGCGCTCACGATGAAGCGCGACGCGACGCTGGATGGCGGCTATCGGCGCGAGTTCATCGAGGTCTTCGACCCGACGGACGTGCTGCTGACCATGCGCCCGCACCTCCCGAGCGGCAGCTTCATGGTGGAGGGGCCGACCGGGTTCCGCCGCTACACCGAGGGCATGACGGACTGGGAGCTCGTGAACGCGGAGCAGGTGCCGTTCGAGGAGCTGCTGCAGCATCCCGCCACCCGCGTCGTCGTGGTCTCGCCCGAGCACGACACCGAGGAGTTCCTGTCGATCGTCGACCGGATGGGCCTGCAGCGGGTCAGCTACTCGATCGGCTGGACGGCATGGCTCGACATCTCGCCCGACGGTGTCAACAAGGCAACGGCGATGGAGCGTGTGCGGCACGCGCTCGACATCCCGCGGTCGCGTGTGGTCGCCGTGGGCGACGGCCGCAACGACCTCGAACTGCTCACCTGGGCGGGCGCCGAGGGGCTGAGCGTGGCGATGGGACAGGCGCCCGACGAGGTGAAGGCGGCGGCCACGCGCTCGACCGGTCCCGTCGTCGAGGACGGACTCGCCCAGGTGCTCGACGCCCTCTGAGAGCATTTCCAGCCACCCTGTGGGACCCTTTAACCCGGCGTGCGCCTTCCGTGGGCGTGCGCTGGAGTCTGTATGGCCCCGCACCGGAAGGAAGTGAATGAGCGAGATGCCCACCCGCGCGCAAGCGCGAGCGCAGGAGAAGACGGCCGGACCAGCGGTCCGCCACGGTCGACTGAAGCAGCATCGTCCGCTCACGGCCCTCCTCAAGATCTTCGTCGCGGTCGTCGCCGTGTTCGGCGTCACCGGCGTCTCCCTCGCGGCCTACGCGGCGGTGGATGTGGTGGCCAGCGTCAAGAAGTCGGTCAAGCTCGTCGACGCCAAGGGCAACGAGGTCACGCCGAGCGTCGGCGCGATGAACGGTGCGTTCAACGTCCTGCTCGCGGGCAGCGACTCGGGCGGCGGCAACGCGGCCTACGGCGACCGCCAAGAGAACCTGAACGACGTCACGATGCTGCTGCACGTCTCCGCCGACCACAAGAACGCGACGGTCGTCAGCTTCCCTCGCGACATGTACGTCTCCATCCCGTCCTGCCCCGACCCCAAGGGCGGCAGCTTCGACGCGATGAGCCGGCAGAAGATCAACAACTCCCTCAGCTACGGCGGCCTCGCATGCACCGTGCTGACGGTCGAGAAGCTGACCGGGCTCGACATCCCGTACGCGGGCGTCATCCAGTTCGACGGCGTGATCGAGATGTCGAACGCGGTCGGCGGCGTGCCCGTCTGCGTCGCGGGCGACATCAACGACCCGTACACCGGCCTGGATGTGAAGGCCGGCCAGAACACCCTCCAGGGCCAGCAGGCGCTCGCCTTCCTCCGCACCCGCCACGGCGTCGGCGACGGCTCGGACCTCGGGCGCATCAGCAACCAGCAGGTGTTCCTGTCGTCGCTGGTGCGCACGATCAAGAGCGCGGACGTGCTCAACAACCCGGTGAAGCTGTACGGCATCGCCAAGGCGGCGACGAGCAACATCACGCTCTCCGACAGCCTCAACAACCCGACCACCATCGTCTCGATGGCCATGGCGCTGAAGAACATCGACATCAACAAGGTCGTGTTCGTGCAGTACCCGAACCACTACGACGGCGACGGCGTCTCCCCGACGAAGGACGCCGCGGCCCAGCTCATGGGTGCGCTGGCGAACGACCAGCCCGTCACGCTGACCGGCGACACCGGGGTCGGCTCGGAGGCCGACCCGAATGCTCCGGGCGCACAGACCCCGGCGACGCAGGCACCTGCGACCCAGACCCCGGCGACGCAGGCACCCGCGACGCAGGCGCCGGCCGACGGTTCCACGCAGGCCGCGGGCGACGGCTCCGGCGTCCAGCTGCCGTCCGACGTCCACGGCCAGACCGCGGCGCAGTACACCTGCTCGAAGCCGTTCCAGGACTGACGTTAGACTCGAGGCGCCCGGTTGCGGCCGGGTTCAGGAGGGCTGTCCGAGCGGCCGATGGAGCCAGTCTTGAAAACTGGTGGGCAGAAATGTCTCGTGGGTTCGAATCCCACGCCCTCCGCTTCACCCCGAGCCGACCGGGTCGACAAGGCCGTGCGGCGAGGTTACCGTGACAGCCGACCCTGGACCGCCGCTATTCGGCGTGCCCGAGACGAAGTGGAGTGCTGAGATGACCAGACGCGTTCCCGTCGTCGCGGCTGCGATCGTGCTCGCTCTGGGCCTCACCGGCTGCACCGGCGGCGAGTCGTACTCCACGCAGACCGCATCCCAGCTCCAGCACGCGGTGCTCGATGTCGCCACCACCTCCGCAGGCAACGACTACGCCGGGGCGCTGGCGAAGCTGACCGCACTGGAGCAGCTGAACGACGCGGCGGTGAAGAAGGGCTCCATCAGCGCGGCCCGTCACGATGCGATCGCCCGCTCCATCGCCGCGATCCGTGCCGATCTCGGCCGATTGCAGGATGCGGCGGAGAAGGCGCAGCTGCAGCAGCAGATCCAGCAGCTCCAGCAGCAGCAGCAACAACAACAGCAGCAGCAGCAGGAGCAGCCGAAGGGTCCCGACAAGAAGGACGACAAGGGCGGAAAAGGCAAGAAGGACGGGGGTGACTGACCGTGTCGACCACGGATGAGCTCCCCACGCCGCCCGTCGATGACTCCGGCCGGGTCATCGCCGACCGGTACCGCCTCCTCGAGCGCGTCGGTCACGGCGGCATGGCCGAAGTGTTCCGTGCGCAGGACCAGTCCCTCGGCCGCGACGTAGCGCTGAAGATCTTCCGCCGCGAGCTCGCCTCCGCGGAGGATCTGCGCCGTCAGGAGGTCGAGGTGCGCCTGCTCGCCGGCCTCTCGCATCCCTCGTTGGTCACGCTGTTCGACGCCACCTCGGACGGCGACGGGCGCGGCGTGCTCGTCCTCGAGTACGTCAAGGGCAGCGACGCGCGCGACCGCCTCAAGGACGGGCCCCTTCCCGGCCCGGTCGTCGCGGCGATCGGCCTGGACATCGCGAACGCGCTCGCCTACATCCACAGCCAGGGGGTGGTGCACCGCGACATCTCGCCGGCGAACATCCTCCTGCCGGAGTCGCTGTCCACCGGCGTCGCCGCCAAGCTCACCGACCTGGGCATCGCCCGGCTGGTCGACGACACCAAGATCACCGCGACCGGTTCGGTGATGGGCACCGCGAGCTACATGAGTCCGGAGCAGGCACTGGGGCGTCCCCTGACCGGCCGCAGCGACGTCTACTCGCTGGGGCTCGTCCTGCTGGAGTGCCTGACCGGCCGCCGCGAGTTCCCCGGCACTGTTGCGGAGTCCGCCGCGGCGCGGCTCACCCGCGACCCCGCCGTTCCCGCCACGCTGGACCCGCGGTGGAGCGCGCTCCTCGCCGCGATGACGGCACGGGAGCCCGAACAGCGGCCCGCGCCGGAGGCCGTCGCGACGCAGCTGCGGGCGCTGCTCGATCAGGATGCGTGGGTCGGTGACATCCCTGACCCCTCGGACCTCCCGACGGCTCGGATGGACACGCCGACGCACCCGGTGAGCGCCGGAACCGGCCCGACGCTGCTGTTGCCGACCTCCGAGCGGGAGGATGTCCCGGCCACCGGGCCGACGCAGGTGCTCTCGTCCTCCGATCGGGAGGAAGTATCAGCCGCCGCCCCGACCCAAGTGCTGCCCACCTCCGATCGGGACGACGCATCGGCCACCGTCCCGCTCACCGAGCGCCCCGCAGCGGCACCGGCAGTCGAACGATCCGCCCGGCGTCCCAGCCGTCGTCGCATCCTCGACATCGCGCTGGCGGTGGACGCGGTCGTCGCCGTCATCGCGATCATCCTGGCCGCAGTCACCCTGTCGACGGCCGATCGCAGCGTCCCCGACCCCGTCACCTCCTATCCGGCGGTCGACGGGACGCTCGGCGACCACCTCAAGCAGCTGGAGGATCAGGTCTCGCGCGACTGGACGCCCTGAGCGTCCCCGCCGCCGGGCGGACGGAACGTGATCGCGGTCGTCGCCGCCGCAGCGCCGACGAGGAGGGCGAGCGCCCCGATCCCGGCCGAGAGGCCGATCGCCGTGCCGAGCGCCCCGACGAGGAGCGGACCTCCGGCGTCGCCGAGCTCGCGGCCCAGCTCCGCATTGCCCATCGTCCGGCCCAGCCGCTCCTCGGGCGTGTTCGCCGCCAGGTGCGCGTAGGCGAGAGGTGTCGCGACCCCGACCGCGATGCCGATGAGGACGGCCGACGCATAGAGGGCGACGGGCTGCTGCCAGAGCATCAGCACGGCCGCGAGGGCCCCGGTCGTCAGGGCTGCGCTGACCCCCGCGCGCACGCTGACGCGCCCGCGATCCCGCAGCCGTCCCGTCAGCGGTTGGGCCACCGCGGAGATGACCGCGATGGCTGCGACGGAGGCGGCGCTGGCGATCGGGCCCGCGCCGCTCCGGGTGAGCAGTAGCGGGAGGTAGCCGACCGCCACGCCGAGCAGGCCGGTCGTCGCGGCGAGGGCCAGGGTCGGGATGAGGAAGCCGCGGTCGGTCGACTGCCGGATCAGGTCGGCGAGCGTGTACCGGGGACGCGGCCGCACGGGGAGGGACGGGACGGCGAGAGCGACCCAGACGGCCGTCCCCGCGGCGAGCAGGGCGAGGACCGCATAGAGGGCGCCGATCCCGAACGCCGTGATGAGGGCGGCGCCGAGCAGCGGGCCGGCCGCGTAGCCGATGCTCTTCCATGCTCCGTAGCGGCCGAAGTAGCGCCCCAGCCGCTCCGAGCCGGCCAGGCGCGCGACGGCGCTGGAGGATGCCGGCGAGAAGGCGGACGCGCCGGCGCCCTGTCCCAGCCGCGCGAGCGCGATCACCAGCGGCGTGGGGGCGAGGATCGCGGCGGCGGAGGCGAGCGCGAACACCACCAGGCCGCCCACGATGACGGGCTTGACGCCGATGCGGTCGCTGAGGGCGCCGAAGATCGGCTTCAGGATGACCTCCGCGAGGTCGTACAGGGCGAGGATGACGCCGAAGGTCAGCAGCGACAAGCCCAGCCCACCCGCCTCGACGCCCAGGCCCGTCGCGACGCCGTGGGCGCCGAAGGCCGTCGTGAAGCCCGCAAGGTACAGGGGGACGAGCGCGCGGCTGTCTGTTCTGGTCGTCACCCGGCCAGTGTGCCGGTTCTCCGGTGCCACTGGCCGGATAACGCGTCGAAGATGAGGCTGACGGCATTCCGGGGGGAAGCCGGCGAGGGGGCCGGGATGGTGATCGACCAGGACATCCGGACGACGGATGTGGGCGAGGCGGAGAAGCTGTTCGCCCAGGTGTACCGTCGTGCACGGCTCAGGGAGTCCGAGCACCCGTTCGTGTTCCAGCAGTCGATCCGTGGCGATGAGCGGGTGAGCATCGCGCGCTACCGCGTGGAAGGCCGCGCGGAGGTGTCCATGGACATCGAGGGCGTGCTGGGCGTCGGCTCCCGGCTCGCAGGCACCTACCGGGTGTCGTCCAACGGGCAGGACGTCGACCCGGACGGCGCGTTCCTGCTCGGACCCGGCGCGGCGGCTTCATCGTTCGCCGACCTGGACCTCGTCATGGTCTACCTCGCCGCCGACGCCCTTGCCGGCATGGCGGAGGGCCGTGAGGGCTCCTCGGTGCGGGTGGGTTCGGCATCCCCCATGACCCCGACGCTCCGCCAGCAGTGGACGCGCGCGCAGCGGTTCGCGATGGAGACGCTGGGAGATCCGCAACTGCTGGGGAACGACCTGATCCGCCGGTCGGTGACCGACCTGCTCCTCACCAACGCGCTCGCCTGCTTCGCCATCGAGGTGGATGCGGCCGGTGCGGGGCACGGGGCCCATCCGGCGACACTGCGCCGGGCCATGCGGTTCGTCGAGGACAACGCGGCGCGGCCGATCGGTGTCGACGAGATCGCTGCGGCAGCCCGGCTGAGCAGGCGCGGGGTGCAGGACCTCTTCCGCCGTTCGCTCGGCGTCACCCCGACCGGGTACCTGCAGCGGGTGCGCTTGGACGGCGCCCGCCAGGAACTCGAAAGCGGGGATGCATCGGACGTGTCGGTTCAGGAGATCGCGAGCCGCTGGGGGTTCGTGCACCTGCCGCGCTTCGCGGCCCGGCACCGGGAGGAGTACGGCGAGTACCCGAGCCAGACGCTGCGGCGGTGAGGAGCGGGCCCTGCGCGGTGCAGGGGCTCGTGCGCGGGGGGCCGATCATCCCGAGTCGTCGACCACGGTGTCCCCGTGACGGTGGGCGACCATCCATCGCCCGTCCTCGCGGCGGTAGACCTGTGTCGCCCGTAGCGTGTAGGTGCGCGGTTTCCCGTAGACGGAGACCGAGGTGTGCTCCAGCGCGGCGGTGTAGGCCATGTCGCCGATGACGTCGAAGGCGATCAGCTCCATCGTGGAGGATGTGCAGTCGGAGAAGCTGGCGGCGATGTCTGCGAAGAGCGCGTCGATCTCGTCTTGACCCATCGCGTCCTTCCATGCACCGAACACGCTGACGGGGTCGTTCCGCGACCACAGCGCCCGCCGCGGGCCGGCGTCGCCGTTGTGCAGCGCCAGTTCGGCTTCGAAGAGCGGCCCCCGGAACCAGGTGAGGAAGTCGTCACGGTCCGTCATGCCGGTAGCCTGCTCCGCTCGCCTGGACTCCGGCAGCCCTGCGGGCTGCCCAGTCCGCCCGGATCGCAACGCGGGTAGGGTCTGAATCGAGCGCTTGCCGCCGTCCCGACCGTTGATCGAGAGGATCCGCATGACCGACAGCCCCGTACCCTCGTTCGAACTGCTCGCCGCGCAGCTGCTGGAGGACCCGGACCTCGACGTCTCGGTCACCGCCACCGGGCTGCACGTGCACGGGAGGCTGTTCGCGTACCTCGACGGACCGGAGCTCGCGCTCGACCTCCCCGTCGATCGAGCGGAGGACCTGGTCTCGCGAGAGGTGGCCGAATCCGTCCCGGCCGGCCGCAGCGAGCCGAAGGGCGCCTGGGTGCGCATCGCCGACGCCGAGGACTGGCCGGAGCTGGCCTCCGAGTCGCACCAGTTCGTGGGCGAGCCCGCGGTCGGTCGCGATTCGTGAGCACGTCTGACACGCCGGTTCCGGGGGCTCCGGCACCCGGCTGGTACCCGGACCCGACCGGCGTCGGCGGGCTCCGCTGGTGGGACGGCGTCCACTGGACCGACCACGTCTCGACCGCGGCGTCGCCGTACACGCCCGCGCGTCGCCGTCCGCTCCCGGAGGGGACGCCCGTGTACACGGTGTGGATCTGGCTGGTCGTGGCGCTGCCGATCATCCCGGTCCTGCTGCTGTTCCTGGTGCAGCCGCAGGTGATGTTCCACGAGGTCTCCGTCGGCGGCCGGTCGACGCTGGCCGTGGATCCATTCGCCCTGATCGGCGGCCCGGTCTACTTCCTGGTGGCGGGTCTCGGGTGGCTGGTGACGGCGGCCGTGATCGTCTTCTCGTGGCTGGACTACCGGGAGCTCGTCCGCCGCGGCGTCGAGCGCCCGTTCCACTGGGCATGGTCGTTCCTGGGAATCGTCTACCCGATCGGCCGCAGCGTGATCGTGCGCGGCGTCGCCGGCGGCCGCGGTCTCGCCCCGCTGTGGGCGGCGATCGCGGTGCAGGTCGTGGCGTTCGCGGTCGCCATGGTGTGGACGATCGTGCTCGTGTCGCAGATCCTGGGCACCGTCTCCCACCAGGTGCCGTACGGAGCCTGAGAGCCCGATGTCCGGACGCCCCCGCCGCGTCCGTTATGATGGCTGTCGTGCGTCCGCTCGCGGTCGCGCTGGAGACGTCGCATAGTCAGGCCTAGTGCACCACCCTGCTAAGGTGGAGTCCCCGTAAGGGGACCGAGGGTTCAAATCCCTCCGTCTCCGCCGTGGCCGTAAGGCCTATCTCAGGTTCTCCCGTTTTTCGTTCTGAGGTTCGGGGACCCAGTAGGGTTCGACCATGTCATGGGGACCGGCACGCCAAGGGCGAGTCTCGCTTCTTCCTGCGGGCGCGGTGGCGCTTGCGCTAGCGCTCACGGGCTGCGTCGGCAGCCCGGGCCCGCACGATTATGACCTCGTGGATGCTGCCGCGAAGCAACTGCAGATTTCGCATGTCGGCACAGTGGGGTACGTGAACCATTACGGCCAAAGGCACAGGGTGTCCGGAAACGGTCCCAGCGTTGAATTCTTCATCGCCACCGACGACGCGAGCGCGGCGCAGACGATCGTGAACACCGCGGTCGGGAGCGGGTGGGACGGTTCCGGCGGCCAAGCGGCATCCACAACCGTCGACGGGCACTATCTCCAACTGTCGATCGTGCCTTACAGCGCGAACGACCGAGCCGACATGGGGGACGGGAAGAGCCACAGCTGGAGTCAGTCAGGGCTCATCGTCGACATCGCCGAATCCTGATGCCCCCGGAACTCGACGGTCCCGGGGGCTGACACGGTGACCAGGACGCTGAGCGTCGACCGGATGAACTCGGGCGACGTCGGGTGCAACAGCGCCTGCTACGGCTGAGGCGACGAAGAGCCGGTTCGGCCGTCGGACCATCCACCCCGTCGGCGTGCTAGCGTCGCCCGGGTGACCGTCACCTCGCTTCTCGACCTGCGCTTCGCCGCCGACCACCTGGAGGACGGGCCGCGCGCGCTGCTCGAAATCCTTGCGGACACCCGCGCTTTCGAGGGCTGCCTCGGCGTGCAGGTCGTCACCGATGTCGCAGATCCCGCTCACGTGGTCGCGGTCGAGCATTGGGAATCTCTGGACCACGATGAGGCCTACCGCGCCTGGCGCGCTGGACCGGGCGCTTCGGGTCTCGGGGCCTACCTCGCTGGACCACCAGTACTGACGCGGTTCACCGATACCGTCTCGCTCTGACCCCGCTGGACCACGTGCCGCGGCGTCGACCGTGGCTTGAGGTTGCGCGACTCCCCCGTCAGGCGCACCCTGGTGGGGTGGGATTGGTTCGCAGCGAGGTGGCCACGACGGATCTGGAGCAGGTCCGGGCGATGTTCGCCGCGGCGTACGCCGATGGCCTGAAGGTGGACGCGTCGCCGGGCAAACCGTTCGGGATGGAACAGCAGGTCGCGACCGATGGGATCGCCACCGTCTCGACGATGAGGTTCGACGGGCGTGCCACCGCTGTCATGGACGGCTCTCGCGAGGTGGTGTTCGTCGACATCTTCTCCGGCGCGTACGCCTGGCGGAGTCGGGGGGTGCAGGGAGATCAGGACCGGTCCCTGATCCTCCCGTCGAACCACGAGCTCGCCGTGGAGTTCGACACCGTACGTTCGATGACGCTCACGGTCGACGCCGCGACCGTGACCCGGTGGATGGCCCGCTACGGGGGCCTCCCGCCCTCGCCGAAGCTCCTGTATCGCGCGGCCGCCGGGTCGGATGCCATCCGGGCAGCGCTGCGCTTCTACGCCGAGCTGATGCCGACCGAGACCTTCGAGAGCCCGCTGGTGCGGTCGAACCTGCTCGACCTGATCCTGAGCATGACCGCACATCACCTCCTTCCCGAGGCCACGCCGCCGCAGCGACGAGAGGTTCCCGCCGCGCTGCAGCGCGCCGAGGACTACCTCCGCGACCATGTCGCCGATCCCGTCTCGGTCGCCGATGCCGCCGAGGCCGCGCGGCTCTCGGTGCGCGGGCTGCAGGACCAGTTCCAGAAGTGGCTGCACATCACACCCGCGCAGTACCTCCGCAACCTGCGGCTGGAAGGCGCTCGGAAGGAGCTGATCGCCGCCCGCAACAACGGGGTGCGAGTCCGGGTGAGCGATGTCGCCGTCCGCTGGGGTTTCGCGCACGTCGGCCGTTTCGCGAGCTGGTACGCGGACGCCTACGGGGAATCGCCGAGCGTGACACTCGGCCGCCGGCCCGACTCCCGGCCGATAGAGGCGGGCGGGTAGGGCCTCCGGCGGCGGGTGTCAGGCCCGGGGCCTCAGCGCGTCCAGCGACGCGACCGGCACGATCCCGTCCGCGCACTGTGCCATCGCCGCATCCACGGTGACCAGCGCCTCCGCTTGCAGCTTCGCGACGGCGAGGTATTCGGCCGCGGCGATGCTGCTCCAGCCGTGCTCGCGCGCGAGCTCGTAGGCGGTCCAGCGACTGACCCGGTCGCCGAGCACGCGGATCGGCAGCTCGGTCATCCGCGTGTGGAGCCGACGCACCTCCGCGTCGGCGATGCCGTCGGCCTGCGCGCGTTGCAACAACGCGCTGAGCGCGTCCGAGCGGATCGAATGGGGCGCGACGAGGCGGACGTCGTCGCGCACGGACACGTCGTCGGTGACGAGGAGGAGCAGGGTCGGGGCGTCGATCGCATAGCGCCGAAGATTGTCGGAGGTGGTCATGTCCGCGGGCCGCCGCCGGCCGGGCCACGCCCTGCCCACGGGTCGTAGTCCGCCAGCAACGCTCCCTGCTGCGGGCGCTCGGCCTCCGGCACGTGCTGCAGGTTGATCCTCACGCGGTACCAGAGCGAGCTCGAGCCGCGCATGCCGTCGACCAGTTCGTCCGCGGGATGGAGCTTGCCGGCGGCGTCCCGATGCTCCGCCTTCCAGCGCTCCAGCGCCTCCTGCGCCTCCGGCTTGGTCTTGGTGCGTGCGACCTCGATCAGCGGCATCTGGGAGACCCGGCGGCCCTCGCCGTCGCCCGAGCGCGGCGGTTTTTCGGCCGGACCGAGTTCGCGTGCGAGCGCGAGCAGCCCGTCCAGGGAGCCGACGGCCTCGTCGATGCCGGCGTGCGGGTCGCCGCGCTCGGCGAAACGCTCCAGGACGGTCCGCACCGTGAACTCCTCGGGGCGCCGCGAACGCACCTCGTCCCAGTCGAGCGGAGTGGACACGCGAGCGTCCGGCAGCGGGCGGATGGAGTACGCCGACGCGACCGTCCGATCCTTCGCGTTCTGGTTGAAGTCGACGAAGACGCTCTCGCCGCGCTCCTCCTTCCACCAGCGCGCCGTCGCCAGTCCCGGCGCGCGGTTCTCCACCTCGCGGGCCAGCGTCTCGGCCGCGAGACGCACGTCGGCGAACGTCCACTGGGGCGCGATGCGGACCAGGATGTGCAGCCCGCGGGACCCGCTCGTCTTCGGCCAGCCGACGAGGCCGTGATCGGTGAGGACGTCCTGCGCGATGAACGCCACATCCACGATCTGCGACCAGTCGACGCCCGGCATGGGGTCCAGGTCCACCCGCAGCTCGTCGGGATGGTCCAGATCCTCGGCGCGGACGGGGTGCGGGTTGAGGTCCAGGCAGCCGAGGTTGGAGACCCACGCCAGGCCGGCCGCATTGCGCACCACCGCCTCCTCTGCGGAGGTCCCGCGTGCGTAGTGGAGGGTCGCGGTGTCGATGTACGGCGGATGGCCCTCCGGCACGCGCTTCTGGAAGAACGGCTCCTGCGACAGGCCCTTCACGAAACGTTTCAGCACCATGGGCCGGCCGCCCGCTCCCCGGAGTGCGCCCTCCGCGACGGCGACGTAATAGCGCGCGAGATCGAGCTTGGTCAGCCCGGGCTCCGGGAAGACGACCTTCTCGGGGCTGGAGATGCGGACCTCCTCGCCGTCCACATCCAGGAAGGTCTCCGACTTCGACGAAGGGCTCATGGCGCCCACGGTAACCGGGGAGCGCGCAGGCGGCCAGGCCTGGGCGCGGCTCAGCCGCGACGGCCGCGCCGCGCCGACGCCGAACGCGGCGGCAGCGAGCGCATGTGACGGACCACGGGATCGAGCAGCTGCTGCAGCTCGGCCGTGCCGTCGGGCGAGAGGGAGTCGAACAGCATCCGGTTGAGGATCTCGATGTGGCCGGGGAAGACGGCGGCCAGTCGCGCCCGGCCTGCGTCGGTGATGGTGACCGTGGTGGCGCGCTCGTCCTCGGCGGAGGGTCCGCGCGTGACGAGCCCGGCCTTCTCCAGCAGGCTCGCCTGGTAGGTGAGGCCGCTGCGGCTGTAGACGACGCCGTCGGCGAGCTCCGTCATCCCGCAGCTGCCGTCCGGCGCGTCGCCGAGCCGGGCCAGGAGCTGGAACTGCACGTAGCTGAGGTCGCCCGCCTCGCGCAGCTGCTGCTCGACCGCGTGGCGCAGCAGGCTCGCGGTCTCGATGAGCGCGAAGTACGCGCCGAGCTGGCGCGGGTCGAGGGTGGGGGACGCGTCGGACATACGAGAAGTATATGTTGCTTCGAATTCGAAGCAGTGTTACAGTCGCTCATGTGCTTCGAATTCGAAGCAAAACGACGAAGACGAAAGAAGAAGGCTATGAAGGCAGTGCGCTTCCACCAGTACGGCGGCCCCGACGAGCTGCGCTACGAAGACGTCGAGGTTCCCGAGCCCGGCGCCGGAGAGGTCCGCATCCGCGTCGCCGGCGCGGCGTTCAACCCGGCGGACAACGGCATCCGGAGCGGTAACCTGCGCGAGGCGATCCCGGTGACGCTCCCGCACACCCCCGGTTACGACGTATCGGGGACGGTCGACGCGGTCGGCGCCGGCGTCGACGGCCTCGCCGTGGGCGACGCGGTGATCGGGTTCCTCCCGATGGTCGCCGACGGAGCGGACGCCGAGTACGTCATCGCCCCGGCCGGCGCGCTCGCCGCCGCGCCCACCAGCATCCCGCTCGTCGACGCGGCGGCCCTGCCGTCGGTCGGCCTGACGGCCTGGCAGGCCCTGTTCGACGACGCCGCACTCGAGGCGAGCCAGCGCGTGCTGATCAGCGGCGCGGGCGGTGCGGTCGGCGGCTATGCCGTGCAGCTCGCGAAGCAGGCGGGCGCCTACGTCCTCGCGACCGCCAGCCCGCGCAGCCGCGACGCGGTGATCGCGGCCGGCGCCGACGCGGTGATCGACCACACCAGCACCGACGTCGTCGGCGCGATCCAGGACCCGGTGGATGTGCTGCTCAACCTGGCTCCGATCTCGCCCGACGAGTTCCGCGCCCTGGTGGGCCGTGTCCGCGACGGCGGGGTCGTCGTCAGCAGCACCGCGTGGATGCCCGCTCCCGGCGACGAGGACCGCGGTGTCCGCGCCGTCGACGTCTTCGTCCGCAGCGACGTCGCCCAGCTGACGGAGCTGGTCGCTCGCGTGGACCGTGGGGAGCTGCGGGTGCAGGTGGATCGGCGCATCCCGCTCAGCGAGGTCGCCGCGCTGCACGCCGAGGCGGCGTCCGGTGAGCTCCGCGGCAAGGTCGTCGTCGTCCCGGACGCGGACTGAGCCGGTGCACGGTGGGGAGGGCGGGCCGACGGCTGCGTACACTCGGCCTGAACCCTCCCCTCGCGAAAGAGAGCCCTGCGTGACCGAGCCGAAGCAGCTGTTCGTCAACCTGTTCGAGATGGCGACGCCGAGCCACATCACGCACGGGCTCTGGCCGCTTCCCGGCAACAACCGCGAGCGGTTCGCCGACCTCGACTACTGGCTGGAGCTGGCGCAGCTGCTCGAGCACGGCGGGTTCGACGGGCTCTTCCTGGCCGACGTCGTCGGCGCGTACGACGTGTTCCGCGACGGGCCGGAGACCGCCCTGCGGGAGGGCCTGCAGATCCCCAACCTCGACCCGCTCCTGCTGGTCGCGGCGATGGCCGCGGTCACCGACCGGCTCGGCTTCGGTGTCACCTTCTCGACGACCTACGAGCCGCCGTTCGCGTTCGCGCGCCGCATGTCGACGCTCGACCACCTGACGAAGGGCCGCATCGGCTGGAACATCGTCACCTCGTACCTGCCGAACGCGGCCCGCAACTTCGGCCTCGACGCCGAGATCCCGCATGACCTCCGCTACCGCTACGCCGAGGAGTACCTGGAGGTGCTGTACAAGCTGTGGGAGGGATCGTGGGATGAGGATGCGGTGGTCGCCGACCGCGAGGCGGGCGTCTACACCGATCCGTCGAAGGTCCGCTACATCGATCATGCAGGCGAGCGCCACCGGGTCGCCGGGCCGCACCTCGTGCATCCCTCGCCGCAGCGCACGCCCCTGCTGTTCCAGGCGACCGGGTCGCCGGCGGGGATCGCGTTCGCGGGACGCCACGCCGAGGTGGTCTTCACCGGTGGCCGCACGAGCGAGGAGTTCCGCCGCAACACCGAGGGGATGCGGGACGCGGCCGAGCAGCAGGGCCGCGATCGCGACGACCTCCGCTTCATCGCGATGGCCGGCGTCATCGTCGGCCGCACGCAGGAGGAGGCGGAGGACAAGTGGCGCCTGTATCGCGAGAACGTCAGCCTCGATGGGATGCTCGCGCACAGCAGCCTTCCGATCGACCTGACGGCGTTCCCGCGCGAGATCACGGTGCGCGAGGCGCTGGAGCGCGCGGAGTTCCCCGCCGAGCGTGTCCCGTTCCTCCCACTCGACCGCACGGTCGGGCAGGCGCTCGACTTCGTGAAGTACGGCCGCGACGATCGCTTCCTCGTCGTCGGGGACGCGAAGACCGTCGCGGACGAGATCGAACGCTGGCTCGACGAGGACGGCCTGGACGGCATCAACCTGCGCCAGTACCACTCGTTCGACACCGCGCGCGACTTCGCGGAGCTGGTCGTCCCGGAGCTGAGGCGCCGCGGCCGTATGCCGGCCGAGGGCGACGCACCCGTCACGTTGCGCGAGCGCCTGTTCGGCGCGGGCAACCGTCGCCTGCCCGAGCGGCATCCGGGCGCCAGCTACCGGCACTGACGCGACCGGGCGGTCCTACCCGCGGTCCTGCAGCAGCTTCTGCCAATCACGCGGGACGCGGTCCGCGGGCCCCGGCACCGTCTGGTTCTCCGGGTGGCTGACCGGCGGTGCGAGCTCGGGTCCGCTCAGGAACGTCTGGCGGCGGTAGTCCCAGAACCAGTCCTCCCCGGGCTCGTAGCTCTGGATGATCGGATGCCCGGTGCTCGCCGCGTGCTTGCTCGCGTGCGTGTTGAGCGAGTCGTCGCAGCAGCCGACGTGCCCGCACTCAGCGCACCGCCGCAGATGCACCCACCAGTCGCCGGTCTGCGTGCATTCGACGCAGCCGGGTCCGCTCGGCGGCACGGCCCTGTCGATCCCCCTGTCGGTCATCTCTCCGGTCCCTCCATCGTCACGGTGGCAGTGTAGGGGAGCTCCGTGACGAACGTGTAGCGGCGCGGGTTCGCGGCTCCCCTAACGCCCGCAGCGAGACCGGGGTACGGTCGCGCGGTCAGGACATCAACGGAAGGAACGCGATGAGCGACGAGAACCAGCGCCCCGACGCCGACGAGCTGCCCGACGGCTCCAACTCCGACGGCAGCCAGTCCGAGCCCGGCGAGGACACGACTTCGGGTGGCGGCCCCGACGAGCACAAGGGCGCCTGACCCCGTCAGCGGCGGTTGAAGGGGCGCACGCTCAGGGACTCGACGGTTCCGGTCGGCGGGAGGTCGACGGCGACGCGCACGGTCGCGGCCACCATCTCCGGCGTGATCGTGTAGGTCGCGTCGTACTCGTGGCCCTCCCGCGCCTGGAGCGCCCGCTGCATGTCCGTGTCCACGCGTCCGGGATGGATGCTCGTCACGCGCACGCCGTGCGGCCGCTCCTCCTCCCGCAGTGCGTCGGTGAGGGCCCGGAGCGCGAACTTCGACCCGGCGTAGACCCCGCCGCCCGGGCCGCTCGTGAGGCCCGAGCCGCTGTTGATCGACACGACCAGACCGTGCGCTGCGCGGAGGGCCGGGAGCGCGCGGCGCGTCAGCGCGGCCACGGCGAACACGTTGACCTCGAAGACGTGCTGCCAGGTCTCCGCATCCGTCGCCTCGACCGTTCCGCCGTCCTCGACGCCCGCGGAGTGGACCAGCACGTCCAGCCGGTCGGGGAGCGCGGGAAGCGACGCACCGCTCAGGTCGGCCACGAGATCGGCCACGTACGGCTCGGCCGACGGCAGGTCGGCCACGACCGCGGCCACCGCGTCCGCATCCCGTCCGCCCACCAGGATGTGATGCGTGCGCCCCAGCTCGACGGCGATGGCGCGGCCGATGCCGCGTGAGGCTCCGGTGACGAGGGCGATGGGACGGTCGGGGTCGGTGCTCGGCATGCTCCGACCCTACGCGGGTGCGGGCAGCGAGCCGACCACCATCTCGAGGATGCGGTCCGCCTGCGTGAGGCCGGCCTCGCCAGCCGGGACCCGCCAGAGTGCGCTGAGCAGGAGGAGGACGTCGCCGGCGTCCGCGCCCGGCCCGATGTCGCCGTGTGCCACCGCCGCGTCGAGCAAGTGCTGGATCGCGGCCGTCACCGGCGCGTACGTGGCGTCGATCACGGCCTGAGCTGCGGGGGTGGCCAGGGCGTCTCCCAGGCCGTGCTTGATCCGTACCAGCTCGGCCAGGTCACGCGCCCACGTGCGGAAAGCCTCCAGCGGCTCCTGCTCCGTGAGGAGGGGGCCGACCGAACCGTCGAGCGCGTCGATCTCCTCCTTGTAGACCCCGAGCAGCAGCGCTTCGCGGGTGGGGAAGTGCCGGTAGAGGGTGCCGGCGCCGACGCCGGCCCGCTTGGCGATCTGGTTGAGCGAGGCGTCCGCGTCCTCGCGGAACGCCTGGGCGGCGACCTCGAGGATGCGCGCGCGATTGCGCTGCGCGTCGGCGCGCGTCGTCGGCTCAGGCATGCGGCTCCTTGCTAAACGGAGAGGTCTCCGCTACAGTCGCGAATCGAAGCGGAGAGTTCTCCGCAGATACCCATTCAAGGAGATCCCATGCGATACCGCAAGCTCGGCACCACCGGCCTCGACGTCTCGCCCGTCGCGATCGGCGCGATGACGTACGGCGAACCCGACCGCGGCCACCCCGTCTGGTCCAAAGGCGAGGAGGAGGCGCGTCCGCTGATCCAGCACGCGCTCGAGGCCGGCATCAACTTCTTCGACACCGCCAACATGTACTCGAACGGCTCCAGCGAGGAGATCCTCGGCCGGGCGCTGCACGACTTCGCCGACCGCGACGACGTCGTGATCGCCACCAAGCTCCGTCACCCGATGCGGCCCGGGCCGAACGGCAAGGGCCTCTCGCGCAAGGCGATCCTGACCGAGGTCGATCACTCGCTGCAGCGGCTCGGCACCGACTACATCGACCTCTACCAGATCCACCGCAACGACCATTCGACTCCGCTGGAGGAGACGCTGGAGGCGCTGCATGACGTGGTCAAGGCGGGAAAGGTCCGCTATCTCGGCGCTTCGTCGATGTTCGCCTGGGAGTTCGCCAAGGCGCTCAACCTGCAGAAGCAGCACGGGTGGGCGCGGTTCGTCACCATGCAGGACCACTACAACCTCCTGGCCCGCGAGGAGGAGCGGGAGATGATCCCGCTCTGCCTCGACGAGGGCGTCGGCACGATCATCTGGAGCCCACTGGCGCGCGGCCGCCTGGCGCGCGCCGGGGACGACGCCCGCTCGACGGCGCGATCCCAGAGCGACGGAGACTACGCCGACCTGCTCTACACGCCCGACCAGGAGCGGTCGAACCGCGCGATCATCGACGCGGTGGGCGCGGTCGCCGCGGCGCGCGGTGTGAGCCGGGCGACCATCGCCCTGGCCTGGCTGCACCGGCAGCCGGTGGTGACCGCCCCGCTGGTGGGCGCGAACTCGATCGCCCAGATCGACGAGGCGGTCGCGTCCCTCGACGTCGAGCTCACCGACGACGAGGTGCGCTCGCTGCTCGCGCCCTATACGCCGCGCTACGACTTCCAGGGCGTCTCGGACGAGGCGACGATGGAGGCCATCCGCGCCCGCGTGCCGGGGATGACCCTGGCCTGATCGGCCGCGACGGGACTCACGCCCGGCGCAGCATGCGCAACCCGGCAGGGACCGACAACACCGCGATCGCGGTCACGAAGACGACGAGCACCGGGACCAGCGGCCACAGGATGAGTGCGACGCCCACCAGCAGCACCGGCAGCGCCAGGCCGATGTAGGCGATCAGGAAGATCGCCGCCAGCACCTCGCCACGGCGCTCCGGCGCCGCGAGCGAGGCGGCCGCCGCGATCGCGGAGCGGAACTGCAGGCCGACGCCCGCTCCGGCGAGCACGCCGCTGACGACGAACACCGTGAGCGACGCGAGCAGCACACCGGCCGCCAGGCCGCCCAGTCCGAGCAGCATCAGCACGAGCGCGAGTACGAGCTGCGCCCGTCCGGAGAGCCGGGCGAACACGATCTGCGACACGGCGGAGGCGGCGAAGACGGCGAACGGGACGGCGCCGGCGAGCAGGTGCGAGGTCTGGTGCAGCGTCCCGGCGAGCACGCTCGGCGCGAGGGAGGTGAACAGTCCGAAGACCGCGAACCCGGCGAACGCCGCGACCGCGGCGGCGGAGAAGGCGCCGCGGGCCTCTGCCGGAAGTGAGATGCGCTGAGGGCGGTAGGCCGGGCGCTCCTCGGCCCGCTCCACCGTTTCCGGCACGAGGGCGACGGCGACCGCGGCGACCGCGAGCAGGACGAGGAAGACCGCGTACGGGAGGAGCAGCGGCGCCGGCAGGAACTGCGCGAACGCCCCGCCGATCAGCGGGCCGAGCGCGAGGCCGCCCGTATTCACGACCGTCGACACCGTTCCCGCGAGCCGCGGACCCTCCTCCGGCTTGGCCACCGCCCGCAGTTCGCTGAGGTGCGCGGTGGCGCTCGCGGTGAGTGCGCCGACGCCGATCCCGGACAGGGTGCGCGCGACGATGAGCCCGGCCACGTCGTTCCAGACCAGGAACAGTGCGGCGGCGACGATCTCGACCAGCACGGCGATCAGCACCATCCGGCGGCGTCCCGCCCAGTCGCTCAGGTGACCGATGAGGAAGAGGCTCGCGATGACGCCCACCGCGTAGGCGGCGAAGATGACCGTTACCACCCAGGTCGGGAACCCGTCGCGCGCTTGGTACAGCGCGTACAGCGGGGTCGGGATGGTGGAGAACGCCATCACCGCGAGGAACGCCGCGGCGATGATCCAGAATCCGGTTCCGTGGCGGAGGCGGAACGGTCGGCGGTCGGTTGGGCGGGTGTCGAGTGCGGCGGTCATGCTCTGATGATGCTCCGCCTCAGCCATCGAGTCCAACGGAAATAGACGATGGTGAGTATCGACGAATACGATGAGGCCATGGACACGCGCCAGCTCGAATACCTGGTCGCCGTCGCGGACGAGCAGAGCTTCACGCGCGCCGCCGAGCGCGTATTCGCCGCCCAGTCGACCGTCTCGGCCGGCATCCAGAGTCTCGAACGCGAACTCGGCGCCCCGCTGTTCGAGCGGGATGCGCACGGCGTCCGCCTCACCGACGCGGGGGAATCCGTGCTCGCTGAGGCGCGCGCGGCGCTCCGCAGTGTCGACCGGATGCGGGAGCTCGCCGACCGCGACGGTCCGCTGCGCGGGACGGTCCGCGTCGGCATCTTCACGAACCTGACCACCGTCGACCTGCCGGGGATCATGGGCGAGTTCCACCGCCGCCATCCCGGGGTCGACCTCCGGCTCGGGCCGTCGCCGAGCGGGTCGACCGGTCTCATCGAGGACGTGCGCCAGGGCAGGCTCGACATCGCGTTCCATGGCCTGCCCGACGCGGTGCCCGACCTGCTGACGCGGCCGCTCGCCGACTCGCCGTTCCGCGCGGTGCTGCCGGAGGCGCATCCCCTCGCCCGCACGCGCGCGGTGTCGCTGGCCGACCTCGCCGACGAGCCGTGGGTGGATGCGCGTGCCGGCTTCGGCAACCGGGTGTCGCTCGACCGCGCGTTCGCCGCTCTCGGGCTGACCCGCCGCGTCCCGACCGAGTTGGCCGACCTGGGCGAGATCCCGCGGTTCGTGGCCGCCGGGCTCGGCGTCGCCGCACTGCCCGAGCTGACGATCATTCCGGCGGCCGGCGCCGTCGTGCGGCCGCTGCGGGAGCCGGTCGACTGGCGGTTGAGCGCCATCGCCCGGCAGCGTCCCGGCCGCGCGGCCGAGGCCCTGCTCGCCCTCCTCGGGGAGCGCATCGCGAGCGCGTGACCCGCAGCCCTACCGCACGCCTCCCGGATGCGCGAGACTCGGCGCGGACGGGGAGGGAACGCGCATGGCGGATTTCGACGACCAACTCCAGCTCGAGCTCCGGCATCGGATGCGACCGATGCGTGGGCGTGACCCGCACGAGCGCGGTCGCACCACCACGCCGCTGGAACTCCTCTACGACCTGACGTACGTCGTCGCCTTCGCGGCCGCCTCCGACCAGCTGGCCGAGCAACTGGCACATGGCGACGTCTGGCCGGCGCTCGGCGCGTACGCGTTCGCGGTGTGGGCGGTCAGCTGGGCCTGGCTCAACTTCACCTGGTTCGCGTCGGCCTACGGCAACGACGACGTGCTGTTCCGGCTGGCGACCATCGTGCAGATGATCGGCGTCATCGTGCTCACCTACGGGCTTCCGGTGAGTTTCGAGCGGGCGGCTCACGGCGAGAGCCCGAACAACCTGCTCATGGTGTTCGGCTACATCATCATGCGGGTGCCGCAGATCCTGCTCTGGCTGCGCGCCTCCCGTGAGGACCCGGAGCATCGGCGCAACGCGATCTCGTACGTGGTGATCATCTCGATCGCCCAGGTGGGCTGGTTCCTGACCGCGATCATCCCGCTGCCGACCGCCGTCATTGTCACGGCCCTGGTCGTGCTGGCGCTGTTCGAGATGATCGCGCCCGTCGCCGCGACCCGGCTCTACGGCTTCTCGCCCTGGAATGCGGGACACCTAGCCGAGCGGTTCGCGCTGCTCACCATCATCACCATCGGCGAGGTGATCGCCGGGACGACCTCCGCCGTGGGAACGCTCATCGCGACGGCCGGGTGGTCGCCGGAGGCGGTGCTGATCGCCTCCTCGGGTCTGGTGATGGCGGCGGCCGTCTGGTGGACGTACTTCCTCGTCCCGTCGCGGCTGGTGCTGGAGCGACGGCCGGAGCGGGCGTTCGGCTGGCGGTATGCGCACGTCGCGCTGTTCGGCTCCATCGCGGCGATCGGGGCGGGTTTGCACCTGACCACGATCGCGATGGAGAGCGGCAGCGTCTCCCTGCTCGGTGTGGCGCTCGCCCTGGCGGTGCCGCTGGCACTGACCATCGTGCTGATCTTCTTGACGTGGAGCGTGCTGCTCCATTCCTTCGACCTGACGCATCTGCCGCTGCTGCTGGTGACCCTGGCGCCGCTCGCCGCGGCCGTCGTCGTGGGCGCGCTGTCCCATCCCGGCGAGGGGATCGACCTGGACCGGCCGGGCGAGTTGACCGCGCTCAGCGTCGTCATCGGGCTCGTGGCCCTCGGCGCCGTGGTCGAGGTCGTCGGCCACGAGCTGGTGGGCTACCACCACACGTTGCGGGCGTGGCGCAACGACCCGTCCGGGCGGCCGGTCAGCTCCGCAGAGCCACGCCCGTCATGACCTCCGACGCCTGCCAGAGGCGGGCGGCCACGCCGGGATCGGACGCGCGGGCCGAACGCGAGATCGGCTGAGCGCCGCCGCGCATGTGCAGGAGGTGCTGCGGCCCGACGAACGCGCCGCCCGGTACCTCTTCGGTCGCCGCGTACAGGACCGGCAACGCGCCGTGCTCCGCATTCTGTCCCAGGTGCGGGAGCAGGCGGTCGAACAGGTTGCGGCGGCTCCCGGCCGGAGCGTCGTAGATCGCGGTCGTCACCAGGCCGGGATGCGCCGCCACGGCCCGGACGGCCGACCCGCCTCCGCGGAGGCGGCGCTCCAGTTCGGCGGTGAACAGCAGGTTGGCCAGCTTGGAGTCGTTGTACGCACGTGCCGGATCGTAGGGCCGCCGCTCCCAGTTCAGGTCGTCGATATCCAGACGCCCCATGCGCTCCGCCTGGGAGGCGAGCGTGACGACGCAGCCGGTGACCTGCGGGAGGAGCAGCGTGGTCAGTGCGAAGTGCCCGAGGTGATTGGTCCCGAGGTCCAGCTCGAACCCGTCGGCCGTCCGGGTGAGCGCGCGGGCGTAGACCCCGGCGTTGTTGATCAACAGGTGGATGGGTCCGCTCCAGTCCGCAGCGAACCGGTGGACCGATGACAGGTCGCCGAGATCGAGCGGCCGCACCTCCGTCGAACCCGGGATGCCGTCCGCAACGGCTCGGCCCTTGGCCTCGTCGCGGACGGCGAGCACCACGCGCGCGCCCGCGGCGGCGAGAGCGCGCGCGGTCGCGCGTCCGATTCCGCTCGAGGCGCCCGTGACGATGGCGGTCTGGTCCGTGAGGTCAGGGACGGAGGATGCGCTGTAATCGGCCATGAGGGCCAATGTAGACAACGACTACATTGTTGTCAATGACTACATCCCGGTAGGATCGACGGGTGGATTCGACCTACCATCACGGCTCGCTGCGCGAGGCGCTGCTGGCCGAGGGCCGCCGCCTGCTGGTGGAGGATGGGCCGGACGCAGTGACGCTCCGTGAGCTCGCCCGCCGCACCGGGGTCAGCCACGCCGCACCGAGCCGGCACTTCGCCGACCGCGACGCGCTGCTGGCGGCGCTCGCCGCGGAAGGGTTCGACGAGCTGACCGCCGACCTGCGCCGCGCAGCCGGTGACGAAGGCCTCGAGGAGCGGCTGACCGTGTACGCCCGTGCCCACGTCCGCTTCGCGATCGAGAACGGTCCGCTCGTGGCGCTGATGTTCGCCCGCAAGCCGCTCCCCGGCGATCCCGACGCGGAGGCCGCCGCCCGCTTCTACGCTCTGGGCGCCGAGCTGCTCGGCGAGGCGCCGGGTGAGCCGGTCGGAGCCATGCCGTACGTCCTGGCGGGGACGCTCGAAGGGATCGGCGCGCTCGTGGTCGCGGGCCGGCTGGCGCCGGAGCGCGTGGACGCGGTCATCGACGAGGCCGTGGCGATGCTGCTCCCGCGCGTGCGGGAGCAGCTGGCCCGGCGGGACGGTGGTGGGTCAGTCGGTGGTGCGGGCGTCGGTCAGTGAGCCGGTCTCCCGGTCGTCGCGTCCGTCCGGTGCGTCGCGTACCTCCGTCGCCTTCCGCGTCTTCCGCAGGCTGAGCACCGCGGCGACGGCGATCACCAGGCCGATGAACGTCAGCGAGAACCAGATCGGGATCTCCGGGATCCACTTCACCGGCTCGCCACCGTTGATGAACGGCAGCTCGTTGACGTGCAGCGCGTGGAAGACGAGCTTCACGCCGATGAAGGCGAGGATGACCGCGAGGCCCTGCGACAGGTAGACCAGCCGCTCGAGCAGCCCGCCGATGAGGAAGAACAGCTGGCGGAGACCCATCAGCGCGAACGCGTTCGCGGTGAACACGATGTACGCCTCGCTGGTCAGGCCGTAGATGGCCGGGATGGAGTCCACCGCGAAGACGACGTCGATCAGGCTGATCGCGACGATCGTGAGCAGCATCGGGGTGACGAAGCGGCGGCCGTCCTTCTTCACGGTGAGCCGGTCGCGGTGGTACTCGTCGGTCATCGGGAGGTGCCGGCGGAGGAAGCGCATGGCGCGGTTGTCGGACGGGTCCGAGTCGTGGCTCGCGAACGCCTGGCGCCAGGCCAGGAACAGCAGCAGCGCGCCGAAGAGGTAGAAGATCCACGAGTAGTTCTCGATCAGCGTCGCACCGACCGCGATGAAGATGCCGCGCAGCACGAGGGCGATGATGATGCCGATCATCAGCACCTTCTGCTGATACGCCTTCGGCACCGCGAAGGCGGACATCAGCAGCAAGAAGACGAACAGGTTGTCGACCGACAGCACCTTCTCGGTGAGGTAGCCGGCGAAGTACTCGCCGCCGTAGTTCCAGCCCGAGACCAGGCCGACGCCCACGCCGAACAGCAGCGCGAGGCCGATGTAGAACGCGGACCAGCGCGCCGACTCGCCGATGGTCGGCTCGTGCGGCTTGCGGACGTGCGCGAAGAACTCGTAGACGAAGAACGCGATCGTGACGGCGATCGTGATGATCCAGATGAGCGGGGTGACCTGCACCGGGACTCCAAGGGGATAGGCGTAGCGACTCGCCAAGGTCTCCTCCGCCCCGGCCGATCGACTCGGCTGCGGGACCAGCGGCCCGGGATGCGATGGCGCATCCGTAATGACGGACTCACTGCTAGGCGGGAGTACTCCCCTTGATGCCTCCACCCTACCGGCCGCGCGGCGGGCTCGGCTGGGAATCCGCCGGGCCGGCGTCAGTGCGCGCGGTGCGCTCAGTTCACCCGAGAGCCGTGAGCGCCTCCAGGATGGTGTCGGCGACCGGACCCGGCTGTGACACGCTCAGCGCGTGGGATCCGCCGCGCACCTCGCGCACGCCGCGGGCGCCGGCCCGCTCGGCGCCGGCGCGGTGTTCGGCCACCGGGATGTTGAGGTCGGCGTCGCTGAATACGCACCAGCTGGGCACGGTCTTCCACGCCGGCGTGTCCGTCGGGAGGCCCGCCGCGAGTGCCGCCTGCGCGACCGGGCGCTGCGTCACGGCCATGAGGGCCGCCGTGCGGTCGTCGACGTCGGCGGCGAACTGGTGGTGGAAGGCATCGGGCCGGATCGCCAGGTCCACGCCGCCGTCGGCGAGGGGGTAGGAGGCGAGCGCGTCGCCGAGGGTGCTGCCGGGGAACTCGCCGGACAGATCCAGCGCGCTCTGGCCGTGGTCGGGCACGAACGCGTCGACATAGACGAGGCCGACCACGGCGTCGTTCTTCGCGCCCGCCTCGGTGATGACCATCCCGCCGTAGGAATGGCCGACGAGAAGGACCGGCCCGCCGACGCTCGCGACGACGTCGCGCACGTAGGCGGCGTCGCCGGACAGGCTCCGGAGCGGGTTCGCGGCGGCGACGACGGAGGCGGACTGCGCCCGCAGGCGCTCGATGACGCCGTTCCAGCTGCTGGAGTCGGCGAACGCGCCGTGCACGAGCACGACGGTGGGCTTCTGATCGGTCATGGTGGTGTCCCTTCGGATCGTGGGGCGCCGACCTGGCGCTACAGCGATGACCGCACAGCGGGGTGATTCGTGACAAGGCTTGCCGTCGTGGTCCGATCCCGGCTAGGACCAGTGCTCGAGCTTCGTCGGGTTCGTGACGACCCAGATGTGCTCGATCCCGTCGATGGCGCCGTCGAACGCGAGGACGGCCACGGGCCGCCCGCCCCGGGTGGCGAGCAACCCCGGGCGTCCATTGACCGAGCGGACGTCGAAGCGCAGGCCACGCGGGGCACCCAGCGCGACGCGGAGCAGCGTCAGCGCGGCCGTCGTGCCGATCGCCGGGCCCTGAGCGGCACCGGCTACCCCGCCGGTGTCGACGACGACGCACACGTCCGAGGCGAGCAGCCTCGCGAGCGCGATCGGGTCGTCCGCTTTGTAGGCGTCGCTGACGGCGACCGCCCGCTCCGCCCCCGCGTCACGCCGCGCCCGCCTGCCGCGACGGCTCGCCGCGCTCGATCGCCTCATCCGTTCGTCCTCCACCGGGGTCGCCGTCGTCCACGGGTTGCAGCCTGTCCTCGAAGAAGGCCCGCGCGAGGGCCGCGCGCACCCGATCACCGAGCCGGAGCCGCCCGTCCTCAGCCGGATGCGCCGGTTCCGCCCGAATGGCGGCCGGGCCTGCCAGGCGGTAACGCTCCGCTGCATCCACCCGGGCGTGCACCTCGACGTACTCGCCGCCGGGCAGCCGGACGATCCGCCCGGTCTCGTAGCCGTGCAGCAGGATGTCGCGGTCGCGCTTCTGCAGCGCCAGGCAGATGCGCCGGGTCAGCAAGAAGGCGATGATCGGGCCCGCGACCACGATCCCCTGGTACAGGGCGACGACCGACTCGACCGTGACGTGGAAGTGCGTGGCCACCACGTCCGCGCTCCCGGCTCCCCACAGGGCACCGTAGAAGACGAGCGCGCCGACACCAAGGCCGGTGCGGGTCGGCTCGTTGCGCGGCCGGTCCAGGATGCGGTGCTCGCGGTGGTCGCCGGTCACCCACTCCTCGACGAACGGGTAGATGGCCACCGCGAGGAGGAACAGCCCGACGACGGCGAGCGGGACCAGGACGGCGAGCGTCCAGGTGCGCCCCAGCCACTCCACCTCCCAACCGGGCGGGACGAGGCGCAGGGCCCCGTCGAGGAACCCCGTGTACCAGTCCGGCTGGCTGCCCGCGGAGGCGTCACCGGGCGACGACGGCCCGTACAGCCAGACCGGGCTGATGGTCACGGTCGCGGCGACCAGCAGCAGACCGCCGATGACGATGGCGAACAAGCCGCCCACCCGCACGGCCACGTTCGGCCACACCGGCAGCCCGACCACGCGATCCTCCGTGCGGCCCGGCCCGGCGAACTGCACCGGCCCGCTCACGTACGCGCTGCGCGCCCGCGCGGCGATCAGCACCACAAGCAGCGCCGGGACGACGGCCACGTGGATCGGGTACAGGTTCTCGATGATCCGCCCCGGGAACTCGCCGCCGAACAGCAGCGCCGACAGCCAGGTGCCGACGACGGGGATGCCGAGCACGATCCCCTCGACGATCCGCAGGCCGGTGCCGGACAGCATGTCGTCGGGCAGGGCATAGCCGCTCCAGCCGCCCGCGAGCGCCGTGATCAGCAGCCCGAACAGCAGCAGCCAGGAGACCCGCCGCGGCCGCCGGAACGCACCGGTGAAGAACGTCACGGCGAGCTGCAGGATGAGGGCGGCCGGAAGCAGCAGCGCCGCCCAGTGGTGCGCCTGCCGTACCAGCAGGCCGCCCGGCAGCTCGAACGAGATCGCGAGCGTCGACCGCAGCGCCTTCGACATCTCCGCGCCCGCCAGGGGCAGGTACGGCCCGTCGTAGGTCACCCGCTCGCTCGACGGCGCGTACGCGAACATCAGGATGAACCCGGTCACGAACAGCACCACCACGCAGGCGATGGCGACCACGCCGAAGAGGTTGGTCCAGTGGAGCGGCGCTCGCCGCATCCTGAGCTCGTCGCGGAGCGCGGCGGTGCGGCGGCCGGCCGAGGTTCGCGACACGAGCCGGGACAGGTGCGCGGTGACGGATGGTCGGACCCTGCGATCGACGGGCATCAGAGGCTCCCCGCGAGCTCGCGGTCGGTCGGGTCTCCGCCGGCGAACGCGCGGCGTGGATGCTGCACCGACAGCAGGGAGACGATGTCGCGGCCGAACACCACGGCGCTCGCCCAGACCAGCAGCACGCGCACCTTGCGCTCCCAGGTCGGGATGGCGAGCACGTGGTAGCCGCGGTGCATCACCCACGCGAGGAATCCGGTGATGACGATGCCGCGCCACTGGAAGATCCCCGTGCCGAGGCCCAGCGTCGCGACGACCCCGAGGCTGTGGTGCACGTAGTCCTTCGGCTGCTCGCCGCGCAGCGTCGCGACGATGTTCTTCGCGAGGCGCTTCGCCTGCCGCACCGCGTGCTGTGCGTTGGGGACCGTGATCGCGCCCTCGATGGGCGAGGCGAGGTCCGGCACGGCGGCGTCGTCGCCCGCGGCCCACGCGTCCGGGACGACCCCGTCGGGCGTCGCGACGCGCAGGTCGGCGCGCACAGTGACCGAGCCCCGTGCCGTCACCGGCAGGTCGGTGTTGTTCGCGACCACCGGGTTCGCGCCGTTGCCGGCCGTCCAGACGATCGTGTGCGCGTCGAACTCCTCGCCGGTCGACAGCACCAGATGGCCGCCATCGGCCGACACCAGCTGCGCACCGAGGTGGATGCGCGCCCCGCGCTGTTCCAGCGACCGAACCACCCAGCGTCCCGGCCCGTCGGTCACCTCGGGCAGGATGCGGTCGCGCGCCTCGACCAGGTGGAACGACAAGTCGGAGAACCGCAGCTCGGGATACGACTTCAGCAATTCGGTCGCGAGCGACAGCGTCTCGCCGAAGCCCTCGACGCCCGAGAAGCCGCCGCCGACGAACGCGACGGTGAGCAGCCGCGACCGCTCGGGTCCCGGAGGCAGTACGGCCGCCCGGTCGAACGCATCGAGCAGCCGGTCCCGGATGGCGACCGCCTCCTCCACGTGCTTCATCCCGATCGCGTTCTCGACGACGCCCGGGATGGGGAAGGTGCGGGTCACCGCGCCGGCCGTGACCACGAGGATGTCGTAGCCCAGCTCGAACGGCTCGCCGTCGACCGGCTGCACCGACACCGTCCTGGATGCGTGGGCGATGCGCGTGACCGCGGCGTGGATGAGTCGCGCGCGCTTGAGGTGGCTGCGCAGCGGGATGGCCGCATGCCGCGCCTCGATCGACCCGGCCGCGACCTCCGGCAGGAACGGCTGGTACGTCATGTACGGCCGAGGGTCGATCACCACGATCTCGGCCTCGTCACGCCGGAGCTTCTTCTCCAGCTTCCATGCGGTGTAGAAACCGGCGTATCCGCCGCCGACCACCAGGATCCGGCGCATCACAGCCTCCCTGTCTCAGCTCGATTCCTTCATGAGCTAAGACAAGACAGCGTCCCGATCTGTGACAGGTCACGCGGGGACGGGCAGGCGCTCGAGCTTCTCGGGGTTGAGCACCCACTGCAGCCGGCGGATGCCGTCGGTCGTCACGTCGAGCGTGATGAAGGCGACCACGGCGCCGTCGCGCACCAGCACCGCCGCAGGTCCGCCGTTCGCTTCGACGAGGTGGACGGTCCCGTCCCAGAACCGGGTGTGGAAGGCGTGCACGTACTTGGCGACCGTCTCGCGGGTGAAGACGGGGATGCGGGACGCGCGTGCCAGCCCGCCGCCATCGGAGTAGCTGACGATGTCGGCGGTGAAGATGCGCTCCAGCTCCGCGATGTCGCCGGATTGCGCCGCCTCGAGGAACGCCTCCAGCATTCGGCGCTGCTCCTGCAGACCAGCTTCGCGGACGTGCCGCTGCTCGGCGAGGTGCTTGCGGGCCCGGCTGACGAGTTGCCGCGCTGACGCTTCGGAGCCCTGGATGATGTCCGCGATCTGCGCGTACGGGTAGTCGAACGCCTCCCTCAGCACGTACGCCGCGCGCTCGGTCGGCGACAGCGACTCGAGCAGGACGAGCACCGCGAACTCCAGTGCCTCGCCCCGCTCGGCGCCCAGCAGCGGATCGGCGCTCGTATCGACCGGCTCCGGCAGCCACGGGCCGATGTAGGTCTCGCGGCGTACGCGCGCCGACTGCGCCTGGTTGATCGCGAGCCGCGTGGCCGTGGTCGCCAGGAAGGCGGCGGGCTCGCGAACGGCCGACCGGTCGGTGCCCTGCCAGCGCTCCCAGGTGTCCTGGACGATGTCCTCGGCGTCGGCCACGGTGCCGAGCATCCGGTAGGCGATTCCGAACAGGCGCGACCGGACCGCCGCGAACGTCTCCGCTGCGGCGGTCAGGTCGTCTGTCTGCGCTGTCTCCCCGGGCATGGCCGAATGCTAGCGAGCACCCTCCAGCCAGCGGGAGTACGTCGTGCTCCCGAAGCGCTGGTCGGTCACGCGGGGGTCGTTGCCGGGCACGAGGGAGCGGTCGTCGACAGTGCCGCCGAAGTATCCGGCTGCGGGGTCGGTGACGACCGTGCGGTGATCGCCGTGGGCGGCGAGCAGGCGGCGGGCGAGGTCGTCGAGGCGAAGCTGCTCCGGTCCGGCCAGCTCGATGACGCTATCGACGGGTTCGGCGAGGGCGGCCTCGGCCAGCGCGGTCGAGACGTCCGCCGCGGCGATCGGCTGCATCAGCGCGTCCGACAGCACGGCCGTGTCGCCCTGCGTGGCGCCGTCGGCCAGTGCCCCGATGAACTCGAAGAACTGCGTGGCGCGCACGATGGTGAACGGGATGCCGCTCTCACGCACGATCCGCTCCTGCGCGACCTTCGCCCGCATGTACCCGATGTCGGGCAGCCGGTCGGCGCCGACGATCGAGAGGACGACATGGTGGCGCACGCCCGCGGCCTTCTCGGCTGCGACCAGGTTTCCGGTCGAGCGCTCGAAGAACTCCAGCACGGGTCCGTCCTCGAACGACGGCGCGTTCGGGGTGTCCACCACTACGTCGGCGCCGTGCAGCGCCTCCGCGAGGCCGGCGCCGGTGACCGTGTCCACGCCGGTGGAGGGGGAGGCGGCGACAGCGTCGTGCCCCCGCTCGCGCAGCAGTTCCACGACGCGGCGGCCGACCAGGCCGGTGCCTCCGACGACGACGATCCTCATCAGGTTCTCCGTTCCGGCCCGCGGTCCCTCCGCGGGCTCACCCGCTATGACCGGACAGCGTGTGGCTTTGTGACAACGTCGTCGTAGTGTCGCCTGCCTCGGGGTTCCGGATGCCGATCCCGGACACGATCCCTCCCGCGATCAGCGCGACCGCGGCCGCCCCGGCGAGCTCGTGGAACCCGGTCGCCGCCGACATCGCGCCGCCGGCCGATCCGGCCAGCGCGACGGCGACGAGCCCCGCGACCCGCGACACGGCGTTGTTGACCGCCGACGCGATCCCGGCTCGCGCGGAGTCGACGGCGCCCAGGATCGTGGCGGTGAGCGGCGCCACCGTGATCGACATCCCGAGGCCGAACACGGCGACCGCGGGCAGCACCTCGGTGACGTAGTCGGCCTGGTCGCCGATCCGCAGCATGAGCAGGAACCCGGCCGCCGCGACGAGCGGACCCACCGTCATGAGAAGTCGGGGCCCGACCCTCCCGCCGAGCCGCCCGAAGAACGCGGAGAGCGCGATCAGCAGGACGCTCGACGGCACCATCGCGAACCCGGCGAGCGTCGCCGAATAGCCGGCGCCCTGCTGGAGGAACAGCGCGAGCGCGAAGGTACCGACGGCCACGCCGCCGTAGATGAACGCGGTGGCGACGTTGCCGACCGAGAAGTCGCGTGCGCGGAAGATGCCGAGCGGCAGCATCGGCTGCGCGGTCCGCCGCTCCCAGACGACGAAGGCAGCCAGGGCGAGCCCGCCGACGGCGAGCGCTCCGACGATGACGGGAGAATCCCATCCGAACCGCGGATGCTCGATCAGGGCGAAGACCGGCAGCCCCAGCCCGACGACACCGAGCGCGGCACCGAACCAGTCGATGCGTGCCCCGGCCGCACGCACGGGGTCGGCGGGCAGCCCGCGGAGCAGCAGCAGCGCGACCGCGATGGGCAGCAGGTTGATGCCGAACACCCACCGCCAGGAGAGCGTGTCGACCAGCACACCCCCGACTACCGGGCCGGCGATGCTCGCGAGCGACGTGATCGCGGTCCAGGTGCCGATGGCCCGGCTCTGCGCCGAGCCCGTGAAGCCGCTCAGGATGAGCGCGAGCGAGCTCGGCACGAGCAGCGCCCCGGCGACGCCCTGCGCCCCGCGCGCGACGATCAGCACACCCGCGGTCGGCGCCAGCGCACAGAGCGCGGACGCGACGGCGAACCCGACCAGCCCCCAGAACAGCACCCGGCGGCGCCCGAACAGGTCGGACAGCGACCCGGCGAGCAGGATCACCGAACCCAGGGTGAGCAGGTACGCATCCACCACCCACTGCTGTGCGGCCAGTCCGCCGCCGAGGTCTCGGCCGATCGCCGGCAGCGCGACGTTGACGACGCTGCCGTCGAGGAAGGCGATGAAGGTGGCGAGCACTGCCACCGCCAAGACCGTGCGCTGAGGCGCGGTGATCCAGCGAGCCATGGGTTGCCTCTCGGTGGGGGTTACGAGGCCGGGGTGTCCCGGCGCAGACTCAGACCGGACGGCGGCGCGGTCTGTGACACGGGTGTCACATCCGCGGGCCGTGCCCTGTCCTAGCTCGTGGACGGCCGATCGGGCCGACCTCACCAGAGCCAAGGAGACAGGGACATGAAGATCGTCGTCATCGGCGGAACCGGACTGATCGGATCCAAGGTGGTCGCGAAGCTGACCGCCCACGGACACGAGGCGCTCGCCGCCTCGCCGAACTCGGGCGTGAACACGCTCACGGGGGAGGGAGTGGATGCGGCGCTCGCCGGCGCGGACGTCGTCGTCGACGTGTCCAACTCCCCGTCTTTCGAGGAGAAGGCCGTGATGGACTTCTTCGTCACCTCCACCAACACGCTGCTCACCGCCGAGCGGAAGGCGGGCATTCGTCACCACGTCGCCCTCTCGGTGGTCGGCACCGAGCGGATGACGGACAGCGGCTACATGAGGGCGAAGGTCGCGCAGGAGCAGCTGATCCGGGAGTCCGGCATCCCGTTCTCGCTGGTGCACGCGACCCAGTTCTTCGAGTTCGTGAAGTCCATCGCCGATGCCGGGACCGACGGCGACATCGTGCGGCTCGCGCCCGTGTCCATCAAGCCGATCGCCGCGGAGGACGTCGCGACCGCCGTCGCGCGCACGGCCGCGCACGACCCGCTGGACGGCGTGCTCGAGGTGAGCGGACCGGAGGAGTTCCTGCTCACCGAGCTCATCGAGCGCGGCCTCGCAGAGCGGGGTGACGAGCGCCGGGTCGTCGCAGACCACGACGCGCGCTACTTCGGCGCACACCTGACCGACCGCGAGCTGCTGCCGGGGCCGGACGCGGAGGTGTTCCCGACCACATTCGAGCAGTGGCTGGACGCCCAGGCGGCGGTCACGCACTGATGTCCGACACCCGCTGGCTGCCGCAGCTGCGGTCCGGGCGCCGCGCCGTCGCCGCGCTGCGCACCGCCGCGTCGGCCCGCGACCTGCGCCGAGTGCGCGCGCTGCTCGCCCCGGACGTCTCGGTGGTCGTCGACTCCGGCGAGCCCGAGCACGCGAAGGTGCGCGTGGTGCGCGGAGTGGAGGACGCATCCCTCCTCCTCGCGCACGGTCTCGGCGCGCAGCAGGGCCTCGAGGTGGCCGAGCGGCCGGTGAACGGCAGCCCCGGCCTGCTCCTCTCCCGCGACGGCCGCCGCACCGCGTCCATCGCCGTCGACCTGGTCGGGGGCCTGGTCAGCGTGGTGTGGGTGCGGCTCGACCCGGTGCCGCTGCGCCGAGGCAACGTCGTGTGAGCGAACCGCTCCAAGCAATCGCTCGGAATCCTCATAGGAATCTCTGGCCTTCTCACGGCTGAGGCATAAGCCCTGCCTGCCTGCCTCCGACCCGCCCGCGGTGTGCTGTCCTCATCCACCCCAGCGAGAGGACCACCATGAACGCCACCACGAACCGCCGCCGCCTCCGCATCGGCCTGTCCGCAGCCGTCGCGGCGACGGTCGTCGCCGGGTCGGCCTTCGGGGTGGCGGTGTCCGCCTCCGCCGCCGGCACCTCGGCCGTCGCGTCGGCGAGCGCGTCTCCTGACATCCACACCGCGTTGGGCCGTGGAGGATACGGGTCCGGCTACGGGTCCGGCGGGTCGTCCTCCGGCTCCACCGCGACGAGCACCCTCGGCTCCGCCACCGCCGCGCAGGAGATCGGCGTCGTGGACATCACCTCCCAGCTGACCTACGACCAGGCGGAGAGCGCGGGCACCGGCATCGTGCTCACGTCCAGCGGCGAGATCCTGACGAACAACCACGTCGTGGAGGGTGCGACCAGCATCAGCGTCACCGTCGTCTCCACCGGCGCGGTCTACACGGCGAGCGTCGTCGGCACCGACGCGACGGACGACGTCGCGGTCCTGCAGCTGACCGGTGCGTCCGGCCTCCAGACCGCGCACCTCGACACCGCGGGCGACACCGCGGTCGGCGAGGCGGTGACCGGCGTCGGCAACGCGGGCGGAACCGGCGGCACGCCCTCGGCCTCGCCGGGGACGGTGACGGCACTGGAGCAGACCATCACTACGCAGGCCGAGCAGACGGCGGCGTCCGAGACGCTGCACGGACTCATCCAGACCGACGCCGACATCCAGGCCGGCGACTCCGGCGGCCCGCTCTTCGATGCCCAGGACGAGGTGATCGGCATCGACACTGCCGCCGCATCGGGCGGCGCGACGACCGCGGGCTACGCCATCCCCATCGAGGATGCGCTCGCCATCGCCGCGCAGATCGAGTCCGGCCAGGCGTCGGCGACGGTGACCATCGGGTACCCGGCGTTCCTCGGGATCGAGGTCGCGTCCGCGGCCGACGAGTCCGCTGCGGGATACGGTTACGCGTACGGCGCGACGGGCACGGCCACCGCGGGTGCGGCCGTCTCCGGCGTCATCGACGGCCGCCCGGCGGCCGCGGCCGGTCTGACGGCGGGCGACACGATCACCGCCCTCGGCGGAACGACGATCGGCTCCGCACAGGACCTCACCAGCGCCCTCGGTGCGCTGAAGCCAGGCCAGACGGTCAGCGTCTCGTGGACGGACGCCGAAGGATCCGCGCACACGGCCGACGTCACGCTCGCCCAGGGGCCCGTCGCCTGACCCGAGCCCAGGAGGTCAGACCGGCGCCAGTGCCTCGAACGGCTCCTCCGGGAGCGTCACCTCGATCGCATCGCCCGGCTTCACGACCCCGCCGGCCAGAACCACGGCCATGACCCCGGCCTTCCGGACGACCTCCCCGGCGGCGTCGGTGCCGACGACCTCCTTCAGCAGCCCCGGCCGGAAGCGGTCGATCTGCACGCACGGATTCCGCAGTCCGGTCAGCTCGATGACCGCGTCCGCGCCGAGACGCAACCGCGTGCCGCGCGGCAGGTCGAGGAGGGCGAGACCCGCGGTGGTGACGTTCTCGCCGAGCTGCCCCGGCTGCACATCGGCCGTCACCTCGTCGAACAGCTCCGAGTGGATGAGGTGGACCTGCCGCAGGTTCGGCTGCGTCGGGTCCCGCCGAACGCGGGACAGGTGCTGGACGGTCTCGCCGAAATGCGCGTCCCCCTCCACCCCGAGCCCGGCGACGAGCGTGATCTCGTCCTCCGCGCTCTTGGAGAACCGGTGCTCCCCGTCTCGGCTGACCCCGGTCACACGCGCGCTCGTCATGGCACCATTCTGGTCATAAGGCCTGCGGAGGTGGATGTGACCACGACGATCGAACGCGACTGCGTCATCGCGGGTGGCGGCCCGGCGGGGATGGTGCTGGGATACCTGCTGGCCCGCACCGGTCTGCGCGTGACCGTGCTCGAGAAGCATGCCGACTTCTTCCGCGACTTCCGTGGCGACACCATCCATCCGGCCACCATCGGCCTTCTCGGCGAACTGGGGCTGCGTGAGCGCTTCCTACGGCTGCCGGTCAACCGCATCCCGAGCCTGGATGCGGTCGTCGACGGGCAGCGCCTGACCCTGGTGGATTTCCGCACGCTGCCGAAGCCGAACGACTTCCTCGTTCTCGCGCCCCAGTGGGACTTCTTGAACTTCCTCGCCGACGAGGCCGCGGCGTTCCCGGGTTTCGACCTGCGCATGAGCACCGAGGCGATCGGCCTGATCGTCGAAGGAGGTGCGGTCCGCGGCCTGCGGGCGACCGGGCCCGAGGGCGAGCTCGCGTTCCGGGCGACGCTGACCGTCGCCGCCGACGGACGCAGCTCGGTGCTGCGGGATGCCGCGGGCTTCGTGCCGGACGAATCCGGGTCGCCGATCGACGTGCTCTGGTTCGACCTGCCGACGCCGGCCGACCCGCCCCCGCCGACCCTGGCCTACCTCTCGTCCGAGGGCATGGTGCTGACCATCGACCGCGGGACGAACTACCAGTCGGGCATGGTGATCCGGAAGGGCGGGTACGACGAACTGCGCTCGGCAGGGCTCGCCGACCTGCGCGCGCGGATCGTCGGCGCCGCGCCGCTCCTGCGGCCGGTCGTGGGCACTCTCACCGACTGGGACCAGGTCAAGCTGCTGTCGGTGCACATCAACCGCCTCCCGCGCTGGTGGCGTCCGGGCTTCATCGCGATCGGGGATGCGGCGCACGCCATGTCGCCGATGTTCGGCGTCGGCGTGAACTACGCGATCCAGGATGCCGTCGCCCTCGCCAACGCGGTCAGCGGCGACCTGCGCTTCGGCTTCGCGCCGTCCGAGACGCTGGCCGCGGTGCAGAAGCGGCGCGAGAAGCCCGTCGCGACGATGCAGCGGCTGCAACGGATCGGCCAGAACGCGATCGCGAAGCAGCGGCGAGGGCACCGGATCGCTCCGCGCTGGGCGCTGCGGATGCTGCGGGTGCTGTCGCCGCTCATCCGGCCGCTCGCCGCGCGGTTCATCGGCCTGGGCCTGGGCCGTGAGCACGTCGACGCGGGACTCTGGCGGCGAGAGGACCGCGCCCGCTAGGGTCTCCCCATGCGTGAGCCTGGGGATGCGGACCGACGTCGACGACCGTACCTTGCGTGGCTGGTCGTGCTCGGCTCGCTGGCGGTCATCGCGGGCGTCGCGTGGATCCAGGCTGCGAATACCGCGGCCGAGCAGTACGCCCAACGCCCGCAGCCCATGCCAACCCTGCCGGTCCACGTGTATGCGCAGTACACGCAGCACGCGATCGTGGCGGACTACTCGGGTCTGTGGATGGGCTTCACGGTGGTCGGTGTCGGGGTGCTGATCCTCGTGGCGGGCGTCGTCGGCGCCGTGAGGGACGGGCTCAGCGAGCGGACGGCGTGATCAGCCCGTCCAGCAGGATCCCGATCATCCGGCCTGCCCGGCCGTCGGCCTCGCCGGCGTGGTCGTCGGCGAGGCGGCTCAAGGCGTGGATGAGGTCTTCGGCCTTGACGTCGGGACGGATGGAGCCGTCCGCGGCGCCTGCGTCGAGGATCCGCTGCACTTTCGGGGCGAGCACGCCGAGGAACTGCCCGGGCAACGGCGCGTAGGCCGGGTCGCCGGAGTGCAGCGCGCTGGCGAAGCCGCGCTTGGTCGCCACGAAGCGTCCCAGGCTCTCGGCCCAACGGCGCAGCGCCTCCGCCGGCGGGTACTCGGTGCCGAGTCGTTCCGCCTCGGCGGCCGTGGCATCCAGCTCTCGGCGGAAGACCGCGATGATGAGGTCCGAACGCTGGGGGTAGTTACGGTAGATCGTTCCGACCCCCACGCCGGCGCGGGCGCCGATCTCGCGCATGGGGGCGTCGACGCCGAGCTCGGCGAACGCCGATTTCGCGGCCTCGAGGACTGCTTCGGTGTTGCGCTGGGCGTCCGCCCGCTTGCGCCGGGGGGCGGAGGTGGCCTGTTCGGCGCTCATGTCTTTCCTCCCACAGCGAAGTCCGTGACAAACGGAACAATGTTCCGTATAGTTGCGGACGAGTGTTCCGCTTAGTCGAGCCTACCGTGTCCGAAGCGTGAGCACCGAATGGAGAACGACATGAAGTACCGCCCGCTCGGCCGCACCGGCATCCACGTCTCGCCCTTCGCGCTCGGCGCGATGATGTTCAGCTCGTTCGGCAACAGCGACCAGGACGAGGTCGACAGGATGATGGGCCGCGCCCTCGACGCCGGCATCAACCTGGTCGACACCGCCGACGCCTACGGCGACTCCGAGGAGATGGTGGGCCGCGCCCTCAAGGGACGGCGCGACGACGTCGTCCTGGCGTCGAAGTTCGCGCGTCCCATCGGAGAGGACCCGAACCACCGCGGCGGGTCGCGCCGCTGGATCATGACCGCCGTCGAGAACTCGCTGCGCCGCCTGCAGACCGACCACCTCGACCTGTACCAGATGCACCGCCCCGACCCCGCGACCGACATCGAGGAGACTCTGTCGGCCCTGACGGACCTCGTGCGCAGCGGGAAGGTCCGCGCGATCGGGTCGTCCGACATGCCCGCCTCGGAGATCGTGGAGGCGCAGTGGGTCGCCGAGCGTCGCGGATTGGAGCGGTTCCGCGTCGAGCAGCCGCACTACTCGCTCCTCGACCGCGGCATCGAGCGCGAGGTGCTGCCGATGGCGCAGAAGTACGGCATGGGCACCGTGATCTGGAGCCCGCTGGCGAGCGGGATGCTGACGGGCCGTGTCCGCCGCGGCCAGGAGAGCGACCTCCGCCGCACGCAGCTGTTCGCCGCCCTGCGCGACGAGCGCCGCATCGACGCTGTGGAGCGGTTCATCCCGCTCGCCGAGGAGGCCGGCATCCCGCTCACGCACCTCGCGCTCGCCTTCGTGATCGCGCACCCCGGCGTGACCGCCGCACTGATCGGCCCGCGCACCCCGGAGCAGCTGGACGACCTCCTCGCCGCCGCCGACGTCGAGCTCACCGACGACCTCCTCGACCGCATCGACGAGATCGTCCCGCCCGGAACCGGCGTCGGCCGGATGGACCAGGAGTACAACACGCCCCCGATCGTGGATGCGGCACTGCGCCGCCGCGCGATTCCGGAGCGGTCGGCGGCGTGACGGCGTCGGCGGTCGTGGACATGATGGAGACGTGAACCGGACGGATCGCCTGTACGCCCTCGTCGAGGAGCTGCGCGGCGTCGCGCCCCGGCCCCGCAGCGCGCGCTGGCTCGCCGAACGGTTCGCCGTGTCCACCCGGACCATCGAGCGCGACCTCACGGCCCTGCAGGAGGCGGGCGTGCCGATCTGGGCGGAGAACGGCCGCACCGGCGGGTACACCCTCGACGCCTCGGCCACGCTGCCTCCCGCGAGCTTCACCGCCGACGAGGCCCTGGCGCTGCTGATCGGCCTGGGGCGCCTGCGGCGCGGCCCGTTCGAGTCGGCCGCGACGACCGCCATGCGGAAGATCCTGGCCGTCATGCCCGACGAGGAGGCGCGGCGCGCGACCGTCGCGGCCTCCCGCGTCCACCTGCTCGAGCCCGACGAGGAGCGGCCGCCGGTCGTCCCGGGGCTGGCCGCGTCCCTCCGCTCGGACCGCGTCATCCGGCTCGCCTACCGCGACCGCGCAGGCGACGCGAGCACACGCGACGTCGAACCGCTCGGCTCGATCGTGAAGGGCGACACCTGGTACCTCATCGGCTGGTGCCGCCTGCGCGACGGCGTCCGCGCGTTCCGCGGCGACCGCATCGTCTCCCTCGAACTGACGGACGAGCGGCCGCCGCGACGCGTGCTCCGCCGCGAGGACCTGGATATCCCGTTCGGCACCCTGCGCCCGGTCGTCGACGAGCTGCGCTGACGATCCGCCGAAACACCGACAGGACGGTGTCGCGTTACCCCGGCAGGCTGCTGAGGTCGCCGAACGTCGGCGCACCCTCAGTCAGGAGATCGTCATGTCGTTCGCATCCATCCGCATCGTCACCCAAGACGTCGACCGCCTCGCCGCGTTCTACGAGCGCGTCACCGGTCGGGCCGCAGAGAGGCCGGCGCCGGTGTTCGCCCAGTTCGCGGGTGAGGGTGCGACCCTCGCCATCGCGAGCACCGCGACCGTCGCCATGCTTGGCGACGCCGTCGGCCCCTCGACGAACCGTTCGGTCATTATCGAGTTCGAGGTCGGCGACGTCGACGCCGAGTTCGAGCGGCTGGGCGTCGACGAGTCGGACGTCGTGCTGCCGCCGACCACGATGCCCTGGGGCAACCGCTCCGCGCTCGTGCGCGACCCGGACGGCAACGTGGTGAACCTGTTCGCGCGTCCCGCGCCGATCACACCCGGCTCGTGACCGAGTCCCCCGCCAGCCGCTGCGACAGCCACACCGGGATGATCGCGAGGATCGTCAGCACGGCCGCGACCACATTCACCACGGGCGCCTGATTCGGCCGGAAGAGGTTCTGGAAGATCCAGATCGGGAGCGTCTGAACCGCAGGTCCCGCCGTGAAGGTCGTCACCACGATCTCGTCGAAGCTCAGTGCGAAGGCGAGCAGTACGCCGGCCGCGAGGGCGCCGCGCACCTGTGGCAGCGTCACCCAGAGGAACGTCTGCCAGCCGCGCGCCCCGAGGTCGGCGGACGCCTCCTCGAGCGAGCTGCCCATCCGACGCAGCCGCGCCTGCACGTTGTTGTAGACGATCACGATGCAGAAGGTGGCGTGGCCGATGATGACCGTGGCGATCCCCAGGGTCACGCCGAGCGGCCCGAGGACCGTGGTGAACGTCGACGCGAGCGCGATTCCCGTCACGATGCCGGGCAGCGTGATGGGCAGGACCACCAGAAAGTTGATGCTCTGCCGCCCGAAGAACCGGAAGCGCTGCACCGCGAACGCGGCCATCGTCCCGAGCACCAGGGCGATGCCCGCCGCGCACAGGCCGCAGAGCACCGACGTGGCCAGCGCATCCGCCGCGCCGCGCGAGTGGAACGCGTCCTCCCACCACTGCAGCGTGAAGCCGGGAGGGGGGAACGAGAACGTCCGGGAGCTGTTGAACGAGTTGAGCACGATCAGCAGCAGCGGCACGTACAGGATCACGAGGCCGAGCAGCATGCAGACCCCGGTGATGATCCGGGCCGGCGTCGACAAGAGCTTCACACGTTCTCCAATGCGCCGGTGCGGCGGACCGCGAGCAGGTACAGCACGACCGCGACGAGCGGGATGACGGACAGCGCCGCGGCCAGCGGCTGGTTGTTCGCGGTGACGAGCTGCCCGTAGATCAGGTTGGCGAGCAGCTGCGTCTTACCGCCCACGATCCCCACCGCGATGTAGTCGCCGAAGCTCAGCGCGAAGGTGAAGATCGAGCCGGCCACGATCGCCGGGAACACCAGCGGGAACGCGACCGTCCGGATCGTCCGCCAGGTGGACGCGCCCAGGTCGTAGCTCGCCTCGAACAGCGAGTCCGGCACCCGGTCGAAACCGGCGTAGACGGGGATGATCATGTACGGCAGCCACAGGTAGGCCAGCGTCATGATCGTCGCCGGAAGCCCGAAGCCCGGGGTGTACCCGCCGGTCGCCACCGCGATGGGCCCGCCGGGCTCCACGAGGATGCGCCAGGCGTAGGCCTTCACGAGGTAGCTCGCCCACAGGGGAGTCGTGACCGCCACCAGGTAGAGCGCCCGCCGGCTCGGCTTGGCCACCTTCGCGATGTACAGCGCGATCGGGAAGGCGACCACGGCGTCGATCAGCGTCACCCCGAGCGACACCAGGAGCGTCCGAAGCGCGACGGTGCCGTAGAGGGGATCCGTGAAGAGCGTCGCGTAGTTCTCCAGCGTGAACGCCGGGACCACGGCACCCGTGAACCCGTCCACCGTCCAGAAGGAGGAGACCAGCAGGACGGCGATCGAGCCGAGGTAGATGACGACGAGCCAGAGGAGCGGCGGCCCGAGCACGAGGCCCAGGCGAGCCCTCATCCCTTGATCTCCTGCCACTTGTTGACCCACTCGCTGTAGGCGGTGCAGTTCGTCCCGCTGCCGTCCACGCACTTCTTCTGCGGCGTGGTCCAGTAGTGGATCTTGGACGCGTAGTCGGCGTCGGTCGCGTGGTAGGTGGTGCAGAAGTTCGGGTCGGTGGTCTCCTCGCAGGCCTTGGTCTGGGCGGGAGCCTCGCCGAACCACTCGGCGACCTGCGCGTTCGTCTTCGGGGACGTGATCCAGTTCATCCACTGGTACATGCAGTTCGGGTGCTTCGCCTTGGACGAGATCATCCACGTGTCCGACCACCCGGTCGACCCCTCCTTGGGCACGGTGGTGCCGACCTGCACCTTGCCGTCGCTCTGGATGAGGTTGGCGATGACCTGCCACGACGTGCCGACCTCGCTGCTACCCGACTCGAACGACTGTACGGACTTGGTGTAGTCGGACCAGTACTCCCCGATGTTCGCCTTCTGCTTCTTCAGCAGGTCGACGGCGGCATCCAGCTGCTTCTCGGTGAGCGAGTACGGGTCCTTGATCCCAAGCGACTTGTCGTGCTCCATCAGGTAGAGGGCGGCGTCGGCGATGTAGATCGGGGAGTCGTACGCGGTGACCTTGCCGGCGTACTTCGACGCGTCATCGAACACGGCCGACCACGAGTCCGGCGCGGGGGTGACGGTGGCCTTGTTGTACATCAGCACGTTCGCTCCCCAGCCGTGCGGGATGCCGTACATCTGCCCGTCGACCGAGTTCCAGGCCTTCTTCTTGAGGAAGTCCGAGATCGTCGCGTAGTTCGGCACCAGCTTGGTGTTCACCGGGGCGACCTGGCCGCCGTAGACGAGGCGGAGCGTGGCGTCGCCGGAGGCCGAGACGCCGTCGTAGCCGCCGGTGCGCATCAGCTGCACCATCTCGTCGGAGGTGCCGGCGACCTTGGCGTTGACCTGGCAGCCCGTCTGCTTCTCGAACGGCGTGACCCAGTCGACGCTCGGGTCGTTGCTGCCATCCTCGGCGTAACCCGCCCAGACGATGATGTTCAGCTGTCCCTCGTTGGCGCCGAGCTTCTTCGCCATCGGGACGTTCGGTACGGACGCGGTACCGCCTCCACTCGAGCCGCCGCTGGAGCACGCGGCCAGCACCAGGAGGGCCGCGGATGCGGCCGCCAGCGCGGCAGCCGGGCGCAGGACGCGCTGTGTTGCACGGATCATGATTCCTGCCTCTCTTTTTCACCTCTGCTGCGAGGTACGTGTGCGGTGCCGGGTTCGGCGCCGGCCAGCTCCCGGAGGTCGTCGTCGTTCCACGACACGTGCACCCGGGTGCCGCGGTCGAGCTCATCGCGGTGCGTGCGGTCGTTGTGCTCCAGCACCGAGATGCGCGGTCCGGCATCCAGATCGACGACGCGGCGGATGCTGTTGCCCGCGTAGACCGACTCGACGAGCGTGCCGCTGGCCGTGGGGGAGCCCGAGGAGTCGGGGACAGTGCTCAGCGTCAGCTTCTCGGGCCGGATCGAGAACTCCCCGTCCCGGCGCAGCACCGACTGCGCGTGCTCCCGGTCGAACAGGTTCGAGGTGCCGACGAAGTCCGCGACGAAGCGGGAGACCGGGTGCTCGTAGAGCTCACGCGGTGTTCCCAGCTGCTCGATCCGTCCGTTGTTGAACACGGCGATGCGGTCGGACAGGGTCAGCGCCTCATCCTGATCGTGAGTGACGAAGACGAACGCGATGCCGAGCTCGTGCTGCAGCTGCTTGAGCTCGACCTGCATCTGCTGCCGCAGCTTGAGGTCGAGGGCGCCGAGCGGCTCGTCGAGCAGCAGCGCCTTGGGCTGCACCACCGTCGCCCGCGCGAGGGCCACCCGCTGCCGCTGGCCGCCCGAGAGCTGGGAGGGCTTGCGGGTGGCGAAGCCCTCGAGGCGGACGGAGGCGAGCGCATCCATCGCGCGCCGCCGCCGCTCGGCCCGGGCGACGCCCCGCACGCGCAGCCCGTAGGCGACGTTGTCGAGGACGTTCATGTGCGGGAACAGCGCGTAGTCCTGGAAGACGGTGTTCACCGGGCGGGAGGCGGCGGGCTTGTCCGTCACATCCTGCCCGAACAGCTCGATCGTGCCCGAGGTCGGCTGCTCGAATCCTGCGATGCAGCGGAGCACCGTCGTCTTGCCGGACCCGGACGGGCCCAGCATCGAGAAGAACTCGCCCGCGGCGATCTCCAGATCCAGGTGGTCCACGGCCGAGACCGAGCCGAAGAGCTTGGTCAGCTGCGTCAACCGGATAGCGGGCAGTTCGGGCACTCGGGGCTCCTTCGTCGGTGAGCAAATCGTAGACGATCCGCCGCACGACGAAAAGCTTTGTATTCAGGCGTGCCGACCAAGGATTCCGAAGGTTTTTGAAAGCGCCGGAACCGATTCCGCGCTCGAGGCCGCTCCCGCCGCTAGACGCAGCTCGGCTGGTACGCCGGGTTGGCGGGACCGTTCGGCACGCTCAGCGCCTGGAGCACGAGCTGCTGCACCACCGGATCGTTCGGGGTCTGGTCGTGCTCGATCGGGTCGGCGGGGCATTTGTCCTGGATGACGAGGTTCGTCACCTGCGACGCCGAGCCGGCCAGCGCCTGGCTTTGGTAGGGCGTGACCACCTCGTCGTGCGTGGTCGAGATGACGGTGTAGCTCGGGCCCTTCACGGTGTCGCCGATCGAGTTCAGCTTCTGGAGGAAGGGGGAGCCGGCCGTCTGGTCGGCGCACGCCGGGCACGCGTTCGGGTCGGCGCTCGTCAGCGCGGGGAGGCCGTCCGGACCCGGGACGATGACGCCGCGGGTGCCGTGGTTGGAGGGCGCGATGCCGATCAGCTGGTGCACCTTCTTGGCGCCGCCGAGGAAGCCCAGGTAGTAGCGCGGCATCATCCCGCCCTGGCTGTGCCCGACGATGTCGACCTGCGAGGCCTTCGTGGAGGCGAGCACCGCGTCCACGAAGGGCGCCAGCTGCTGTGCGGACTGGGCGATCGGGCCGGAGGCGGCGACGCCGTTGTACTCGCCGTAGTCCAACGCGTAGACGCAGTAGCCCGCCTGCTTGAGGGTCGGCGACATAGTCGCCCAGTTCTTGGCCATGCTCTCGAACGTGCCGGGCACCAGGATGACCGGGTACGGGTGCGCCGCGGACGGCACGCACGACCAGTCGTTCGCGCCGGGAGGCGATACGGAGACGGTGTCCGCCTGCGCGGGAACGGCGAGCGCGAACGCCCCGAGGGTCGCCGCCGCAGCGGTGACGATCAGCTTCTTCAGTAACGACATCGGTACCTCTTCCATCGCAGCCCGCGGGGGGACGCGAGCTCGGACGAGGACGGTAGACGCGCGGCGCGAAGGGAACAAGCGGTTCTGAGACGCTTGGAAGTGGGTGTGCAGGAGGCCTTCAGGTGGACGCTTTACTCGTCCCGCCCGTGCCGGGTCTGCCGCACCCACGGGGAGACCTGGACTTCACCCGGGCCGGGCTCGTCGCCGAATCCGGACAGCTGCACTACGAACTCCGCGCCGTCGGCGGGGGAGAACTTCACCCAGCCGCCTCCGCTGCAGGTGGCCGACGACCCGTCGGCCGTTCCGTCGGTGTAGACAAGGCAGATCTTCATCTCTCCGGTACCCCGGAGCAGGTACAGCGCGTGACCGTCGGCGTCGCCCTGGTACCGGGAGGAGTCCACGTCGGCGTTCTCGATGTACTTCACCGCGACCGGTGGCACCGCGTCGTCGGAGGTGCGCGCCTGATCGAACGGCGTCGCCGACCCGACGCATCCCGACACGCTGACGGCGACAGCCGCAAGCACCATCCCGAATGTCAGCCGTCGCATCGACCTACCCCCCGGGGTCGAAACGTAGCAGACCCGATCCTCACCTGGCGTGTGAGACCGCAGACGCCGCGAGAGCCACGAGATAGTTGACGTTTGCTCAGTACCGGTGTTGTCTGCTCCTTGGCGCCTCGACGAAGCAGGTGCCCCTGGGCGTGTGAGCGGGGTGCGCGTTGCGAGAGTGGTTGAATCGGCAGCCGGTGTGGGTCGTCGGTGTTCTGATGGGTCTGTTCTTCGGTGTCGGGACGTTCGTCGTAAACGTCAGCATCGGGATCCAGCGGCTTGGTTGGACAAGTGTCATCGCCGCTGTGGTCGGCGGTCTTCTGTTCGGTGCTGTCATGGCGCTGTTCGTCGCTCGGCAGCGACGGCAGTCCGACGGAACGTCGATGGCGCAGACCGTGACGAACGCCGTCAAGAAGGGCGAGCTTCCTCACGGCGCTTCTGCCGATGAGTGGATGCCGTTGCTGGAGAGACGACGTCGGCAGGCGAGACTGCTGCGTTGGTTGGGCCCGCTGGAGTTCGGCCTGTTCTCGCTCTTGGCGGTCTACCTCATCGTCACCGACGGCTCGCGCGTCATCTTCTGGGACGCCGCGCTCGTACTCTTCCTGGCGCTGGCGATCTGGTACCCGATCAACTCGCGCCGGCAGTTGCGGAGCATCGAGCAGTTACAGCGGCAGCTCGCCGATGATCCCAGGTCGGCGGGGTCTGCTCCCGTCGGCGGGTCATGAAGTACCCATGGTGGGTGAGACCCACTGGCGGTAATCGTGGCTGGGCGCTGGTTCTCGCCGTCGTGTACACGCTCTTGTTCGTCGTTGACGCTGTTACGTGGCTGACCCGCTCGAACTGGTTCTCCGGTCTCCTCGCCTTCGGGTTCCTGTTTCTCGCGGTCTGTGCATGGGCGGCCGTCATCTACCTCAACCGCCGGTCCGACGAGGGAGGACGTCGTGGCTGGTGATGGACATCGCGGACGGTGCCGAGGAATGCTCACCCGGGCACCCTACGCTCGCCTCCGACTCTGCGCGATGGCCCGCGCGCCGCAGCAGCCTTACGAAACCGTCCGCACCGCCCGCGTCCGCAGCACCATCGCCGACGCGATCGCCAGCACCACGATGCCGATGGACTCCACGATCACCGTCTCGGGCACGAGCGTGTACGACCACGACTCGGTGATGCCGAAGAGCCCGACCGTCAGGGCGAGCAGCAGGGCGGCGAGGCTCGCGATCAGGAACAGCAGGCCGAGCAGGGTGACCGCCTGCAGGAGCCGGCCGCGTGTGACCAGCATCCCGATGGCGAGCACGATGCCTGCGATCGCGTTGAGGATGAAGAACACCCCGAGGATCCCGCCGACCCCGTCGAAGACCAGGAACAGGTGGATCCCGCCCGCCGCCGCGAGGAGGATCGCGCTCAGGATGCGCATGACCCAGGGGAGGCCGAGGGTGCCCTGACGGCTGTCGCTCATTTCTCTACCCGCTTCCACTTCGCGCCTCCACCCGGCGAAGGCGTCATGGGGAACACGATGCGGCAGCGGGAAAGGTTCACCGGCCGCTAGCATCGGCTCATGCCCGCCGCTGCCTGGGATCCCGGGACCCTCCGCCAGGCCGCCGGCGGACTCGTCGCGCTGACCGTCGCCACGTTCCTCGCGGTCACCACCGAGATGCTGCCCGTCGGAGTGCTTCCCGCGGTCGGGCGCGATATCGGGGTCACCGACTCGGTGACCGGGCTGCTGGTGACGGTGTACGCGTTCATGGTGGCCGTCCTCGCGGTGCCGTTGACCCTGTCCACCGCCCGGGTGTCGCGCAAGGGACTGCTGACGTCCACGATCGTGGGCTACACCATCAGCAACGCGCTCGTCGCCGTTGCGCCGAACTTCGGCGTGCTGGCGGCCGGGCGCGCCTTCGGCGGGGTCGCCCACGCCCTGTTCTTCTCGGTCAGCATCGGCTACGCCTCGCGGCTGGTCCGGCCGGCGTTCACCGGGCGGGCGCTCGCCATCGTCACGGCGGGTGCGGCGGCGGGATTCGTGCTCGGTGTGCCGCTCTCGACGTCGCTGGGAAACGCGGTCGGCTGGCGCGCCGCATTCGGAGTGCTGGCGGGCGTGTGCGCGCTCACGGTGGTGTTCGTGCTCGTGCTGCTTCCGGCGGTCCCCGGCGGTGGGAGGGAGCACACCGGCGCGGGCGTCGGAGCGCGTCGCGTGCGGCTCGGGATCGTGTCCACCGCGAACGCCGTCGTCTACCTGGGGCAGTTCACGGTCTACACGTTCGTCTCGGTGCTGCTGCTCGGCGCCGAGCTGCCGGAGGCCGGGATCGGCCCGGTGCTGCTGGGGCTCGGCGCGGTCGGGCTGCTCGGGACCTGGTTCGCCGGCTCAATGCTCGACCGGCGGCCGCGGTTCGTGGTGCTGGTGCTGCTGAGCGTCCTGACCCTGGCCTTGGTCGCGGTGGGGCTCGTCTTCCCCGCGCTCGGCGGGACGCTCGCCGCGGCGGCGTTCTGGGGCGCCGCCTTCGGGGGCATGGCGTCCGTGTTCCAGACCGCCGCCATCCGCACCCGCGGCGCGACCCCGGAGGTGGTCGGCGCGCTCGTCAACTCGACGGCGAACGTCGGGATCGGCGGAGGCGCGGCGATCGGCGCAGCGGTGCTCGCCGGCCCCGGCGCCGGGTGGCTGCCCTACGCAGGTGCGGCGCTCGTGTTCGTCGGCTTGGTGATCGTGCTGGTGGCCCGGCGGTCGTTCCCGTCCGAGCCGTGAACGCCGTCACCCGCCGAAGGCGTCCAGGAAGCGGTTGCGAAACGCATCCATTCGCCAGACGGGCGCGGAGGGCGACGGCAGCATCCCCGGCTCCCACTTCCAGGAGGCGATCCGCTCCATCACCGCAGGGTCCTTCGCGATGACGCTGACGGGTACCTCGTGATTCGCGCCCTCGCCGCTGACGACTGTGGCGGGCTGGTGGTCGCCGAGCACGACGAGGACCAGGTTCGGGTCGTGGGTCTCGGTGAGGAAGGAGAACAGCGAGCCGAGGGAGTACTGCACCGACTGGCCGTAGAGCTGCTGCACGTGCGCGGGGTCCTGCCAGACGACGCCGGGGCTGAGACCTTCTGCCGGCTGCGGATCGTAGACGGAGCCGTCGCCGACCGCATTCCACGGGACGAGCTTCGGGAGCGGGGTCCAGGGCGTGTGCGACGAGACGAGGTCGATCTCCGCCATGACCGGTGCGTGGGGCTCCTCGAGCACGGTCCGGTCGAAGTGCGCCAAGGTGTACTGGTCGGGGACGCGGGCGTAGCTGAACGTCGGTCCCTGGTAGCCGACGTTCTTCGCGTTGAGCTGTTTCCCGAACCGGTAGAAGTCCGTGCCGACGGGCCACGGCTTGGTGTCGGACGGGACGTCGCTGACGGTGTCCCAGCCGGCCTTCCGGAAGGCGGTGGCCAGGGTGAAGCGATCACCCGAGGTGATCTGGTCGTACTTCTGCTGGCTGTCGATCCACAGGCCGGTCTGGAGCGTGGAGTGTGCGAGCCAGCTGACGCCGCCGAAGGTGGGGGAGTCGAGGAACGCGCTGCGCTCGCTGTAGCCGCGCGCGGCGAGCTGCGCGTTCCCGTTCCGCAGCACGGTGTCCACCCCGGGGGAGAACGAGGTGCCCTGGACCGCGACCTGGCCGTAGCTCTCGACGAAGGCGACGATGACGTCCTTGCCGCGGAGCCCGGTGAGGAGCTGCGAAGCGGGGAGGCCCGCGTACGGATCGGTGGTGGCCTCCCGCGCGAAGATCGCCTGGTCGCGGCCGGCGGCCTCCACCTGGGCGACGCGCGCCGCGGCGGTCGGGAGCGGGTCGGCCGCCGCGACCGGCTGGCCCGGTACGAGCTGGGCTCCGACCAGGGCGACGACGAGCCATCCCGCCGTCACTGCCGCTGCGCCGAGGGCCGTGGCGCGGCGACGGCGGGCGAGTAGCTGCGCGAGCCGGAGCAGCGAGGCCGTGACGGCGAGGACCGCGCCCACTGTGAGCACGGCGACGAGGAGGAGCAGGAGCAGCGCGCCGACGGTGCCGGCCGAGTCCTGCACCACGCCGTAGCCGTCGACCAGCTCGGTCCAGCCCGACACCGGGTCGAAGGGGCGCCCGACCGTCGCGGTGAAGACACGGTCCAGAGCGGCGCTGACGGTCGCCGCGACCAGCACGAGGGCGACGACGGCGGCGAGGATCCGCCGCAGCGAGCGCCACGGGACGAACGCGAGCGCGGCCAGAGCGAGCACGCTGACGAGCGGGATACGGACCAGCGCCAGCACAGACCCGGAAGCGATCACGCCCGGTGCCGTCGCTGCGGCGAACAGCACAACGATGGCCGCCGTGGTCGCAAGCGCCGAACGGACGGGACGGACGCGGGAGGCGGTCACGAGCGCATCACCCGGCCGTATTCGAGGGGATGAAGCTCGATTGCCTCGAACCGCGCCGACAGGGCGTACCGCAGCAGCACCACATCCCCGATGGGATGGGCGTCCACCAGCCGTGCGCGGTTGTCGGCCGTCCACGGGAAGTCGGCGTCTCCGACGAAACGCGGCGCCCGGCGGTCGCCGACGAACAGCGGCGCGACGGCGAGGTGGAGCTCGTCGACGAGGTCGTCCGCGAGGAACTGCGTCAGCGTCTTCCCGCCGCCCTCGACCATCACTCTTCCGGCACCGCGCGCGCCGAGGTCCGCGAGCAGGTCGCGCATGCGCACCGTCCGGCCGAGCGGGACGACCTCGGCCGCCCGCCCCAGTCGCCGGCGGATGCGTGGGGCCTCGTCACGCGGGCAGTAGACCAGCTTCGCCGTGTCGCCCTCGGTGAAGAACGCGGCGTGCGGGTCGAGGTCGCCGCTCGCGGTGACCGTCGCCTTCCAGGGCGAGCCTCCGAGCCCCGCCTCCGTGCGCCTGCGCTGCCGGTCGCGGTCCCGCACCAGCAGGCGCGGGTTGTCCAGCCGGACGGTGTGCGCCCCGACCAGGATGACGTCGCTGCGGGAGCGGACCTCATCCACCCGGTCGAAGTCCGCCGGGTTCGAGAGCGCCAGCCGCGGCGGCCCGGCGGTGTCGAGGTACCCGTCGAGCGAGACCGCGCAGCTGAGGGTGACGTAGGGGGTGTCGATCATGGTTCCTCCCGGAGCCGAGGGACGCGACGAAGCGGGTGAGAAGGGAGGCGACCGCCGGAGCGACCCGGAAGACGAGCACGCCGGGCAGCACGGAGACGACGGCCAGCACCCCGAAGACGGTGGCTGCCGACACACCGGTGGCGGCGCCGAACCCGGCGACGGCGAAGGCCCAGCCGGCGACGCCCTCGCGCGGCCCCCAGCCGCCGACGGAGAGCGGGAAGGATGTGGCGAGCAGCACCACGAGCGCGAGGACGAGCAGCTGTGCGGGCCGGGCGCCAGCGCCGACCGCGACAACGGAGACGGCGAACGTGGCGACGTGACACGCGACGACCACGAGGGAGGCCGCCACGACCTGGATCGCGGTGGCGGGCGAGCCCAGCCCGGCCCGCAGCTCCGCGGCCTCGTGACGTAGCACGCCCCGCACCCGGGAGCTGGCCAGAGCGGTGACGGCGATCCCCACCGCGGCTGCGGTCAGGCCGATACCGATCACCGGAAGCAGCCACCCGGCGAACCGCGGTCCGACCAGCACCAGCACCACGAGCGTGACCGCGAGCTGGACCGCCTGGCCGGCGGTGCGCTCCACAGCAACGGCGCGGGCCGCGGCGCCCAGACGGTCGGTGCTGCGCCCGTGGTCCACGGCGCGCTGGACATCCCCGACGACCCCACCCGGAAGGACGCTGTTCACGAACTGGGACCGGTAGTACATCCCGACCGCGGTGCCCCATCGCAGTTCGGCCCCCAGCCGGACGGCGATCAGCCGCCACCGCCACGCGGCTGCCGCCGTCGCCACCGCGCAGAGGACAATCGCCACGATGACGGTCGTCGCGTCGACGCTGGCGAGGCCGTGCAGGAAGGGGGCGCCGCCGACGCGGAGGACGACCGCGACCAGCACCGCCCCGCCCACAAGGAGGCGGGCGATGACACTGACCCGACGGGAGCGCAGAATCCGGCCCAGCATCGGACGCCGTCGGACGGCGGTCATCGCGGCCATGCCAGCACATCCCGGTGGTAGACGACGGCCGAGAGCTCGCCGCGTCGGGCTTGGGACATGCGCAGCTCGCCGTAGCCCGCGATCCGGGCCGCCAGCTCCGGCGACTGCTCCTCCGCCGCGCCGAGCCAGCCGTCGAACCACTCGTTCAGCAACTGCGGTTCGGCGTCCGAGAGCCGCCAGGTGGTCAGCGCCGTGCGGACGTTCCATCCGGCGAGCCGGAACAGTCCGTGGACGATCGGTGCGCCGTATCGGCCGAGAAGGCCACGGCCCTGCACCGATCGCCGCTGGTGCGCGTTGAACGCCTCCGCGACGCGACGGTCCCTCGCGTCCCACGGGCGCAGGTCGACGTCTCCGGTGACGCTCAGCGCGAGCAGCGCGGGCGCGCCCGCGGCGACGCAGGCGTCCACGATCGCATGCGCCTCGTCCGCCGTCAGAACATCCAGAAGCGCGGAGGCGGTGACCAGCGACGCGCCCGTCAGCGCTTCGGCATCGAGCCGGTCGAGCTCGTCGACGCGGGTGCGGATGGCGACCGGTGCGCCGTGCAGGTCGCGCGGACGCGGCCCCTCGAACGCCCGGGCCGTCAGGGTCGCGTTCCAGTCGTGCAGCATCCAGGTCTGGGGACCGGGCAGCAGCGGCGCCAGCCAGCGCATCATCGACCCGGTCCCGCTCCCCAGGTCATGCACGGTGAGCGGCCCGGCGGGCAGGATGTCCGGCAGGGCGCGCGCAAGGTCGAGCGAGCGAGCGCGGGCATCCTCCGCCTCGCGCAGGGCGAGCCAGTCGGGGCTGACCTGGATGACGTCGCTCACCAGGCCGCCGCCCTCGTCGCTCCGGCCGGATCGGAGTCCGCGGTCTCCGCGCGTCGCAGCGCCGCCGTAACCGCCTCCACCGCCGACGGCCAGGTGTGGCGCGCTCCCCGGGCGCGGAGCGCTGCCTCCTGAAGGGCGCGGCGGAGTTCGGCGCTCGCCCACCACCGCTGGAGCACGACCCGGATCGCCCAGGGGTCGCCCGGCGGCACGATCATGGCCGCATCGTTCACGCCGATCGCCTCCGGTAGGCCGCCCACCTCCGTGGCCAGCACCGGGATGCCGTGCGCGAGCGCGTCCGCCACGGCCATCCCGTAACTCTCGAGACGCGAGGGCTGGACCACCAGGTCGGCGCGCGCGTACGCCTCCGCGAGGGCGTCGCCGCCGAGCACCCCGGTGAGGACGACCCGGTCGGCGAGGCCGGCCGCGTCGATGCGCGCCCGCAGAGCGGCCACGAACCCGGGATCCGTCGTCAGCGAACCCGCGACGGTGCAGGTCCAGTCGGGGCGGCCCGAGAACGCGCTCAGGGCCTCCACCAGCAGGTCCTGGCCTTTGTGCGGGGCGACCGCGCCCACGCAGAGCAGCCGGCCCCCCGAGGGCGACGGCGCACTCAGCAGGCCTTCGTCGGTGCCGGGATGCGCGACTGTGATCGCGTTCGGTTCCGCGGCATCCTGCGCGATCAGTTCGCCACGGGTCCACCCGCTCGTGGCGATGACCTGGCGGGCGGCGCGGTAGTCGGCGTGTTCGGCGTCGCCGAACTCCCCGTCGATCATGTGGGTGAGGATCGCGCACCGCAGGCGCCGGGCCTCGGCAGCGACCGTGCCCGTCTCGCGGGCGACGAGGAGGCCGTCGACCAGCGCGACAGCATCGTCCGGGATGCCGGCGAGCGTCCGCCGGAGCGCGCCGGTGCGCTCCGGCACCGGCAGCATCCGCACCTCCCACCCGGACGCCTCCAGCCCGTCGACCAGCCGACGGTCGTAGACGTTCCCCCCGCTGACCCGCTCCGGGTCGTCGACGGTGTCGGGGACGGCGAAGAACACGGTGCTCACAACGACCTCGAATAGCTCGCCCACGCGATGTGCGACTCGTGCAGAGTGACGGTGATCGAGGTGAGCGCGCCTCCGAGTTCGTCTGCGCGTTCGGCCAACCGGTCGGCGATGGCCTTGCAGAGCACCTCGGTGGTCGTGTTGACGCCCGCGAAGTCCGGATCCTCGTCGAGATTGCGGTAGGTGAGCGCCCCGGTGATGTCGGCCAGCGCGGCGGAGGCGCGGCCGATGTCGACGACGACCCCGTCCGCATCCAGCTCGTCGGCGCCGAATGAGGCGTCGACCACGAACGTCGCGCCGTGCAGCCGTTGCGCAGGGCCGAAGACCTCGCCGCGGAAGCTGTGGGCGACCATCAGGTGGTCGCGGACGGTGACGGTGTACGGCATCAGGCGTCGCTCCAATCGATCGTGTGGCAGAGCTCCCCGCTGGGTCCCTCTGCGAGCCGCGCCATCACCTCCGGCAGCTCCCGCCAGGACGACGAGCCGGTGAGGAGGGCGTCGAACGCCGGGTCGCGTAAGAGCTCGAGCGCCAGCGCGAGCCGGTCGCGAGTGGTGCGGGACCCCCGGCGGTGCGGTGCGACGGCGCCCACCTGGCTCGACCGGATGCTGAGGCGGCGGGAGTGGAAATCGGCCCCCAGGGACAGCGTCGCCGGCCGGTCGCCGAACCATCCCGCCTCGATCACCTCGCCCTCGGTCACGACGGTTTCGAGGGCGAGCTGCAACCCGGCCTCCGAAGCGCTCGCGTCGATCACCAGGTCACGTCCGTGCGGGGCGTCGCCCGGCGTGGCGAAGGCGACCCCGAGCCGGGCGGCCACGGCGGCCTTGGCGGGATCCACATCCACGAGCACGACCTCCGCCCCGGGGATGCCCGACGCGAGACGCGCGATGCAGCAGCCGATCATCCCCGCCCCTACGACGGTGATCCTGTCTCCGACCAGCGGAGCCGCATCCCACAGCACGTTGACCGCCGTCTCGACGGCGCCCGCGAGCACGGCGCGGCGGGCCGGGACACCCTCCGGGACGGGGACGACGTCGTCGGCGCCGACGACGAACGCCGACTGGTGCGGGTAGAGGGTGAAGACGACGCGGCCGACCAAGGCGGATGGCCCCTGCTCGACCACGCCGACGTTGAGGTAGCCGTACTTCACCGGTCCGGGGAACGCGCCCTCCTGGAACGGTGCGCGCATCCTCTCGTACTCGCTCGAGGGCACACGACCGTTGAACACCGTCGTCTCGGTTCCGCGGCTGATGCCGGTGTGCAGGGTGCGGACGAGCACGTCGCCGTCTCCCGGGGCGGCGAGCGCGACCGGGCGGAGCGCGCCGGCACCCGGCCGCTCGACCCAGAACGCCGTCGCCTCGTGCATCTGCGGACCTCCCGTGAACCTTCGGTGCACCGGTCGCGTGTTAACGCGAGAAGGTGCTCTCCAGGAACACGAGGTGGATGTGAGAACGGTTCAACGCGAAGCGATCGGATGGGCGGCGCTGTGGGGAATCCTGGTCCTGCCCCTCGCCGCCCTCGCCGCCGGCGGGGTGTCCGCTGTGCCGCTGACGGCCTGGCTCATCGCCGCCGCCTACCTCATCGTCACCACCCTCCTGCTGATGCGCGGCCTCCGCCGCCGCGGCGCGGTGCGCTTCGGCCTGGCCAACGCGGTCACCTCGTTGCGCTCGACGCTGGTCGGCCTGATCACGGGCCTGGTCGTCGCCTCGTTCCTCGCCCCGATCCCGGTGCCTCTGCTCGTCGGCCTGACCGTGCCCGCCCTCGCCCTCGACGCGGTCGACGGCTGGGTCGCTCGCCGCACGCACTCCACCAGCGAACTCGGGGCGCGGTTCGACATGGAGGTCGACGCCTTCCTGCTGCTCGTGCTGAGCGCCTACGTCGCCCGCGACCTGGGCCTCTGGGTGCTCACGATCGGCCTGCTGCGCTACGCCTTCGTCGCGGTGGGGTGGATGCTGCCGTGGTTCCGCGCGCGCCTGCCGTATCGCTACTGGCGCAAAGTGGTCACCGCCGTCGCGGGCATCGCCCTCGCCCTCGCGGTGTCCGGGGCGCCCGGGCCGGTCGCCGCTGGAGCCGTCGGGGTGGCGCTGGCGCTGCTGCTCGAGTCCTTCGGTCGCGACGCGGTGTGGCTGGTGCGGCAGCGCACACTGGCGCCCGCGGGGTTAGCATGGCGACCGCGCCGCTCTCGCGGCCGCTGGCCCACCCCGTGAGCATCGTGAGGACGCCGTGACCGATCAGACCCTCGCCCGCCCCGGCGCCACCCTCGCCTACGAGGTCGACGGGACCGGGCCCATCGTCGTGCAGGCGCACGGCCTGACCGCCGGGCGGGACGCCGACCTGTCGATCCTCGACGTGCGCGGCCTGGCCTCCCGCGGCCACCGGCTGGTCCGCTACGACGCGGCCGGTCACGGCGGATCCCCCGGGTCGGACGACCCCGAGCGCTACCGCTGGCCGGTGCTGGCCGACGACCTGATCGCCCTGCTCGACGCCGTCGGAGCGGACGAACCCGTGGATGCGGTGGGCGTCAGCATGGGCACCGGCACCATCCTGACCGCCGCCGTGCGGCATCCCGAGCGGTTCCGCCGGCTCGTGCTCGCGCTTCCGCCGACCGCGTGGGAGACCCGCGCCGGTCAGGCCGCCGTGTACCGGCAGATGGCCGACCTCATCGACGAGAAGGGCTGGGACGCGCTGACCGAGTGGATGGCGTCGTCGCCCATCCCGCTGCCGCCGGTGCTGGAGGAGCGCGGCGTCGGCCTGCAGACCCAGCTGCGACCGGAGACCGCCGCGACCGTGCTGCGCGGCGCGGCCCTCTCGGACCTGCCGGAGCCGGCTGCCCTCGCCGCCCTGCGGATGCCGGTGCTGCTGCTGCCCTGGGCAGGCGACCCCGGGCACCCGCTCTCGACCGCCGAGCGCCTTCACGAGCTGCTGACGGACTCCCAGCTGGTGGTTGCCGAGAACGCGGCGGAGGCCGACACCTGGCCGGAGCGGGTGGCGGCGTTCCTCGCCTGAGTTCGTTCGGCGGGTTTCAGTCCGCCGTCTGGCGCTGCACCTCGCCTTCGCGAGAGACGTCCGCCTCCACGTGCCGGTAGCCTCCCGTTTCGTATCCGACGGCGACGACGGCCGGGGACAGCATGACGATGAGCAGGCACCAACCGAGACTGAGGCCCGCCCAGGCGCAGAGGACCGCCAGCACGAGGAACGCCACCATCCCGAGCGCGAGCATCACGTGGAACGGGTCGACGGCGCGGAAGAGCACCGACCAGAGGGCGAAGTACACGAGGCAGAACACCAGGACCGGGATCGCCACCGCGAGCACGATCCCCACCGTGCCGAGCGAGGACTCGCCTTCGGCCGCGTAGGCGGCGAGATGGAGGCCGGCTCCCACAGCGACGATCGCGCCGAACAGCGCGATGTGCCCGTACGACCACGCCCACTTCCGGTTGCGGTGCCGCGCGAGCACGGTGGCCGACGGGAAGATGAAGTACGTCCACCAGAGCCCGAATGTCAGTCCGACCCCGGCGATGACGATCAGCACCGCCTCTCCGGACCAGCCGACCTTCGCGACGACCGCGGCCACCGCTGCGATGGTTCCCAGCAGCGCCTCGCCGAGCGTGATGATGACGAGCAGGCCGTAGCGATCGGCGATGTGCTCGGCGTTCCACGGGGTGCCGTGCCAGGTATCGGCGCTGGCGGACGAATCCCAGGTGGAGACGATGGGACCGCACAGCTCTATCGCCCAGAGGAGGACGATCAGTGCGCTGAGGAGCACCATGTCGGCGGGCTCCACCCACGCGAGGATCACCCATCCCACCTGGGCGCCTGCGGTGAAGACGACATAGAGCAGCGCCGTGCGACGGTTCACGGGGTCGACCCGCGCCACCCGCAGCCACATGAAGATCATCGCCACCCGCATGATCACGTAGCCGACGGCGACGATGCGGAAGTCCACCCCCTGGCCGGCGTCGATCGAGGAGAACACTTCCGGGATCCCGGAGCGCGAGGATCAGCACGCCGACCATCTGCACCATCGTCAGCACCCGGTGGAGCCAGTCGTCGGTGTCGAACGCCGAGGCGAACCACGAATAGCTGGTCCACGCCCAGCAGATGCTGATGATGATGAAGGAGAAGCCACCGAGCGCGGTCCCGAAATGTCCAGCGGCCAGGTACTTCGTCAGCTGGTCGGCGGCCTGGGAGAAGGCGACGACCAGGGTGAGGTCGTACAGCAGTTCCAGAGGGCTCGCACTCCGCGACTCGCTCGGATCGCGGCCGACGGCCCTCCGCAGCCGAAAGCGGTTGAGCGGGCGGGCTGTGCTCATGGCAGCAGGGTAGTGTCCCGCCGCGCGACGGTGCGATGCGAATCTTGAGTCAGGTGTCGGCGCCGGCCCGGACGGGCGCGAGGGCGTGGGCGAGCGTGTCCAGCTCCTCCAGCTCGTGCGCGAGGATGGCCTGCTCCTTCGCCTCCGGGTGGAACACACCGTCAACGACCAGCTTGCCGCCGAACGTCAGCTCCACGTTCGCGCCGACCCGCACCAGGCCGAGCCCCGTGGTCGTCGCGAGCAGCCCGACCACGCCGCGGGTGCCGCTCGACACGCCGCCGTAGCTGACGAAGCCGACCGGCTTGCGCCACCATTCGCCGCTCAGGTAGTCGAGCGCGTTCTTGAGCGCGGGCGAATAGCTGTAGTTGTACTCCGGCGTCACGAAGATGAACGCCTCCGCCGCCTCCACGCGTTTGCTCCAGGCGATCGTGTGCGGCTTGGTGTACTGCTTCAGCCGCGGATGGTTCGGCTCGTCCATGAACGGCAGGGCCAGCTCCCGGAGGTCGACGAAGTCGATCTCGAACCATCCCGTCTTCTCCGCCTCCTGCCGCACCCACTCGGCGATCGGAAGGCCGACACGTCCCTCGCGGACGCTTCCAACGATGATCATCAGTCTGGTCGTCACCCTCGCGACAACCGTGGGCGAGCGTGGGCATTCCCGGGAGGGGATGCGAACCCGTACAGGTTCCGGCCGAATACCACCACGGCGGAGGTGCCTGCCGGAGGAGCGCAGGACAAGAGAGCCGGCCCGCGCCGCCTCCCCCGAGATCGGCGCGGGCCTGCCGTCGCCCGGAACGCGACGGCTCCCCTGACCGGCCGGGTGAGCAGCGCGAGTGCGCCGCATGAGGTCAGGGTTCTCGCGTTTCCACCATCCCGGAGAGCTCGGGGCGTCCATAGGGTCTTTGGTCGCTTCGCGGCGTAGCGGCGGCGCGAAGTGCGGCGAGGATCGTCGCGAGGTCGACGACCTCTTGAAGCAGGGCTCCGACGACCGCCGGGATGACACCGAAGGCCGCGATGCACATGAGGAGGATCGACGCCGCGATGCCGAGCCAGATGCTCTGAAGCGCCACGGCGACCGTGCGCCGGGCGATGGAGATGGCCTCGACGACCTTGCCGATGTCGTCCACCAGGATCACGACGTCCGCGGACTCGCTCGCCGCGGTGGCGCCTTTCGCGCCCATCGCGATCCCGACGTCCGCGCTGGCGAGCACGGGGGCGTCGTTGACGCCGTCGCCCACCATCGCCACCGGTCGCTCGGTGATCGACGCCACGCGCGCGACTTTGTCCGCCGGAAGGCACTCGGCCCGGTAGCGGGCGATGCCGAGTTCGTCGGCGATTCCGGCGGCGGTCTCCTGCGCGTCGCCGGTCAGCAGCTCGACGTTCGTGGTGCCGAGTGCAGCCAGATCACGCAGCATCTCGGTGGCGTTCTCGCGGGGAGGGTCGCGCTCGATCAGCGCGCCCGCGTAGGCGCCGTCGACCGAGACGTACACGGCGAGCTCGCCCGGCGAGATGCGCTCGCGACGTGTGTCCGGCGCGAGCGCTCGGATGAAGGAGAACTTCCCCACGGCGACGGTGTGCGCGCCGATGCGTGCGACGACGCCGTCGGTCGCGCGCTCGTCGGCGGACGCGGCTCGGCTCAGCCGGAGCGAGCGATCCGTGGCGGCGGCGACGATGGATGCGGCGAGGACGTGAGACGAGTACTGCTCGGCGCTCGCCGCGAGGGCGAGCAGGTCATCGGCCGCGAACCCCTCGGCCGGCCGGATCTCCCGAAGGACGGGGCGCCCGGTCGTCAAGGTACCGGTCTTGTCGAACACGACGGTCTTGGCGTCGGCGAGCCTTTCGAGGACGCCGCCGTCGCGGACGATGATCCCCGCTTTCGCCGCGCGGCTCATGCCGCCGATGAACGCGACGGGCGCGGCGATGATGAGCGGGCAGGGGGACGCGAGCACCAGCACCTCCGCGAAGCGCACCGGATCGCCGCTGACGAACCAGGCGACGCCGCCCAGCAGGAGCGAGGACAGCGTGAACGGCACAGCGAAGCGGTCGGCGATCCGGACGACGCGGGCCTTCGTGCGGGACGCCTGAGCGACGAGCGCGACGATCTGCTGGTACTGGCTGTCGGCGGCGACTCGCGCCGCGCGGACGCGTACTGCTGCCGTGCCGTTGACGCTTCCGCTCGGGACGTCGTCACCCTTCTCCTTGTCGGCGGGAAGGCTCTCGCCCGTGATCGAGGACATGTCGAAGGCGGCGCGCGCATCGAGGAGCACGGCGTCGACCGGGACGACCTCGGCGGGCCGCACGAGAAGGACGTCGCCGACCCGGACCGCGTCGATGGGCACATCCTCCACGGCAGAACCGTCCTCACCGTAGCGATGGGCGGATCGCGGGTCGCGTCGGAGCAGGGAGTCCAGTTCGCGGCGGGCCCGACGGTTGGCGTAGTCCTCCAGCGCCTCGCCGCCGGCCAGCATCAGCACCACGATGAGCGCAGCGGCGAATTCGCCGACGAGCACGGTGGCGACGATCGCCACGACCGCCAGCAGGTCCACGCCGAGACCGCCGGCCCTGAGCGTCCGGACCATGCGGACGGTATAACCGGCGGCGACGAGAAGGGTGAACGCGCCCGCCGACCACGCAGCCGCGGTCGAAGCGCCGGCCGACGCCAGCGACGCCGAGAGCACGCTGACAGCGAGCGTCAGCGCCACCAGCCAGTAACGGGTGAGCAGGTGCGCGGCACGCGAAGGCGAGTCGTTTCGCCCTGGAGCCGTCATCCCGCGGACGACTCCGCCGCCGTCTCCGAGGGCCGCTCGCTGGGCAGCGCGGCATCGTATGTGAACACCAGCCGGGCGGGTACCTCCCCGGCCAGCACCTCGGCAACGGCGTCGTTGACGTCGGCGAGATCACGACTCGCCGCGACCACGCGCGTCCGCCCGGCGGCATGGAGGGCGAACACCTCGGCAAGATCCTGGCGCGTGCCCACGATGGAGCCGATGACCGAGATGCCCTTGAGCACCGTGTCGAAGACCGGGACGGTCAGGGTTCCGTCGGCGGGCAGCGAGACGAGCACGAGTCGTCCGCCTCTATTCAGGGACCGGAACGCCTGGTCGAAGACCGTGGGGGCGACCGCCAGGACGATGGCGACGTCGGCGCCGCCGAGATGCTGGATCGCCTCCGCCGGATCCACCTCGGCGGCGTTGACGGCGTGGTCGGCTCCGAGCTCCACGGCCAGGTCGAGCTTCTCCTCCGTGATGTCGACGGCGACGACCTGCGCGCCGACCAGCCGTGCATACTGCACGGCGAGGTGACCGAGTCCGCCGATGCCGAACACCGCCACGCGTTCACCCGGGACGACGTGGGCGTTCTTCACCGCCGCGTAGGTGGTGACTCCGGCGCAGGTGAGCGGCGCCGCCTCGACCGGGCTCACGCCGTCCGGCACCGGGGACGCGAAGCGGGCGTCCGCGAGCGCGTACTCGGCGTATCCGCCGTCCACGGAGTACCCCGTGTTGTGCTGCCGCTCGCAGAGGTTCTCGCGCCCGTCGATGCAGTAGCGGCACTCGCCGCAGGCGTAGCCCAGCCAGGGCAGGGCGACCCGCTGGCCGACCTCGCGGGTCGTCACCCCGTCGCCCAGGCGTTCGACGATCCCGACGCCCTCGTGGCCGGGAACGAACGGCAGGCCGGGCTTGACGGGCCAGTCGCCGTCGATCGCGTGGATGTCGGTGTGGCAGAGGCCGCACGCCTCCAAGCGCACCAGGACCTGGCCGGGCCCGGGCGACGGGATGGGACGGTTCTCGAGGGTGAGCGACTGACGGTACCGGCTCACGACGGCTGCACGCATGGACGGGCTCCTTTCGGTCTGCCGCCAGTCTCGGTCGCGCTTCGCCGCCGCTGTCGGGCCGAAGGTCCCGCAGCGTCGGCGCACCGACGCCCGCGGGCCTTTCGGCCCTGCGGGCGATCGAATCAGCCCGGCATCCTGGGGCCAGGAGTTCGGAGGAGCCATGAAACGCTGGACACGCATCACGCTCACCGTGGTCACCGGAGCCGTCGGCGTGACCGCCGTCGCGGGCGGCCTCGCGCTCATCGTCGCGGCCGTCACCGCCTCGGACGCCGGTGGAGTCGCACCGGATCGCTCCTACCTCGGCGGGAGCCCGTTCACGTCGTACATCGTCCCGGGCATCATCCTGGCCGTCGTCGTCGGCGGAACGCACATCCTGGCCTCGATCCTCACCGGTCGGGAGGCTGCGGCGGCTCCGTTCGCCGCTGCTGTCGCGGCGTTCGGGCTGCTGATCTGGATCTTCGTGCAGATGATGTTCATCCCGTTCAGCCCGCTCCAGGCGGCCTACTTCTTGGTGGGACTCGCCGAGGTGGGCCTGGTGCTGCTCGCGCTCGGCCTGTTCCGTCGCCGGGCGGTCGCCGCGTCGTGACCACGTCGCTCCGCTTCCTCGGCGCGACCGACACGGTGACGGGGTCGCGCTACCTGCTCGAGACCGATTCCGCGCGGATCCTCATCGACTGCGGCCTGTTCCAGGGGTACAAACAGCTCCGCGAGCGCAACTGGCGGCCGTTCCCGGTCGAACCCTCCTCGGTGGACGCCGTGGTCGTGAGCCATGCGCATCTGGACCACACCGGTTACCTCCCCGCCCTGGTCCGGGACGGGTTCGACGGTCGGATTCACGCGACGACGGGGACCACGGAGCTCAGTGGGCTGATCCTGCCCGACAGCGGACGGCTGCTGGAGGAGCAGGCGGCGTTCCGGGATCGCCACCACACCTCCCGCCATTCGCCGCCCCTTCCCCTCTATAGGGAGGAGGATGCGCGGGCGGCGCTGGAGCGATTCGACTCGCATCCTTTCGGGCACGATGTGACGGTGGGGGACGTGACTGTGCGGTTCGCGCCGGCCGGTCACATCCTGGGAGCCGCCCAGGTGCTGGTCCGCACGCGCGACGGCCGCATCCACTTCACCGGCGATCTCGGGCGCGTCGACGATCCCCTCATGCGGCCGCCCGCGCCCTTGGAGGACACGGATGTCCTCGTCTCCGAGTCGACGTACGGCGATCGTGAACATCCCCACGTGGATGCGGAGGAGCTGCTGGGCCGGATCGTCACCGACGTGTGCCGCAGAGGCGGTGTCGTGCTGCTGCCGGCGTTCGCCGTCGGGCGCGCCGAAACGCTCCTCCTGCACCTCAGCCGGCTCCGGCGCCGCGGAAGGATCCCGGACGTCCCCGTCTTCCTCAACAGTCCGATGGCGGTCGACGCGTCCGTGATCTACGCCCGGCACCCGGAGGAGCACAGGATCGGGCCGGACGAGTTCGCGGAGATGTATCGTCTGGCGACACTCGTCCGCACCGTCGACGAGTCGAAGCTCCTGAACCTGCGCGGCGGCCCGGCGGTGATAATCTCGGCCAGCGGGATGCTCGAGGGCGGACGCATCCTCCACCACATCGACGCCTACGGCGGCGACCCGAGAAATGCGATCGTGCTGACCGGCTTCCAGGCGGGCGGCACGCGGGGCGCTGCGCTGCAGCGCGGAGAGAGGGTGCTGCGCATCCACGGGAAGGACGTGCCGATCCGGGCGCAGGTCCACACCCTCGACATGCTTTCGGCTCACGCCGACGCGGGTCAGCTCCTGGACTGGATGCGGACGGCGCGCTCCGCACCGCGGTCGGTGTATCTGACGCATGGCGAGCCCGCGGCCGCGGACCAGCTGCGGTTGCGGGTGGAGCGTGCGCTCGGCTGGTCCGCACGCGTCCCGGAGTACGGCGAGACGATCGCCGTGGGCAGGCCCGCCTACGCGTAGAGCGGTGTTCCTCGGCGGATGAGCGGCGACATGGCGCCTCGCGTCACCGTTCGGCCGGGCGGGCAGCCACGGGCACGCGGTTGCGCACCACCGCCACGGGGGTGAGCGCGTTCAGCAGGACATCGTGGCCGACCGAGCCGAGCATCATGCGCTGCACACCCCGGCGGTCGTGCGTGCCGATGACCAGCAACCGGGAACCGTCCGCCTCCGCGACGATCCCCCGGGCAGGCGACGTCTCCACCGTGTCCGCGGACACGGTCAGCTCCGGATGCAGCGCCCTGGCCGCCTGCGCCGCGTCCTCGGCGACCCGCTCCCGCCGGTCGCCCAGCGACATCTCGGGCACGAACCCGGCGAGCAGCGGGTTGGCGAGGTATCCGGCGCAGACGACGGTCAGAGGCTCCCCGAGGAGCGCGGCTTCATCCGCCGCGAAGGCGACGGCCGCCTCGGTCGTGCGCTCGCCGTCCGCACCGACCACCACGCCGCGGCCCTCGCCCTCCCAGTCGTGAGGCACCGCGACCACCGTGCATTCCGCGACGGCCGCGACGCGAACCGCGATGGAGCTCGCGAACGCGTGCCCGCGTTCCGCCTGCGAGGGCGTGCCCATGACGAGCAGATCGGCGTCGTCCGAGGCGGACGCCAGTTCGTGACCGACGTGGCCGAACAGGACGCGGGTGCCGATGTCGATGTCCGGCACGACGGTCTGGACGCCCGATCGACCGGCGGCCGATGCCGCGCGGTCCGCGACCGTCCGGGCATGATGCGCGGCGATGCGGACTTCGGCGGCGAGCAGCGACTTCGCGGCGAGTTCGAGGAGCCGCCCCGGTTGTTCCCCGCTCTCGTTCCAGGAGCGGTCGATCACGTGCACCAGCTCGAGGCGCGCGCCGTCGCGCGCCGCACGGGCCGCCGCCCAGTCCAGGGCCGCGCGGTGTTCCGGCTCGCCGTCCACGGCGACCATGATGCTGTAGTTCATGGCGTGCTCCGTCCTCAGTTCCGATTCGCTCAGCGTCTCGTGCGCGGCAGGGGCGCCGTAGTGCCGAAGGTCCCGCCCGCATGCTGTGACCTTCGGCCCTGTGCCTCGGCGAGTGTCAGCACGAGAGTCGTCGCATGAACGAGACGGCGCCAGTCGCGAAAGCGACCATCATCTACGAGTCCATGTTCGGCAGCACGCGGCGGATCGCCGAGGCGATCGCCGACGGGCTGAGACCGACTGCGTCCGTGACGATCCTCCCCGTCAAGGACGCCCCGGAGTCGATCGTCGACGCGGACCTCCTCATCATCGGAGCGCCGACGCATGTCCACGGTCTCCCTCGCCCGTCGACCCGGGCCGAGGCGGGGAAATGGGCGGACGATCCCGCCCGTCATCTGACGCTGGAGCCGGATGCCGAGGGCATCGGGGTGCGGGAGTGGCTGGAGACCTGCGGCCGGGTCGCGCCGCGCTTCGCCGCGTTCGATACGAGGGCGGATATGACCGAGCTGTTCACGGGCTCGGCGGCGTCGCGGATCGAGAAGCGGATGCGCGGGCTGGGTTCCCGCCGGTTCCTGCAGAAGCAGAGCTTTCTGGTCGACAAGGAGAGCGCCCTCGTCTCGGGCGAACTGGAGCGCGCGACCGCCTGGGGGCGCACCATCGCGACCGAACTCCGCATGCCGGTGCTGCGCTGAATCACCGCTCCGGCTCGGGGAGCCGCAGGAAGCGCCGGCCGCTGAGCGCGTCGATGTCGATGTGGACGTAGCGGTACTTCAGCGTGGGGATCCACGGCCGGAGGGGCGCCTGGTCCGCTTCGTCGACCTCCGCCTGGCTGTCGAGCTGGCGAGCCCGGCCGTGGACGACGACGCTCCACGCCTCGTCGTCGGTGTAGCCGTCGGTCTCGAAGGCGACGGCGCTGTGCACGGTCAGTTCCAGGAGCTTGGTTCCCGGGGCGGTGCGGATGAGGATGCGGTCGCCGTCGGAGTAGTAGTTGACAGGGAAGATGTCCGATTCCCCTCCGGCTGCGGTAGCGAGGCGACCCAGCTCTCCGCGTTTCAGCAGTTCCCGGCACTCGTCGCGACTCAACTCCTGTACTGGCTCATCGGGCGACATGGCTCTCTCCCTGGGTTTCGTGCGCTGCGGAGGCCTCGCGCGACGACGGCTCCGTCTCCGGCGCATGGACGACGATGGTCGGTGAGGAGACGTTGAGCAGGACGTCGTAGGCCACCGAGCCCAGACCACCTTGCTGGGGCTTGTCTCGGCGCGAGTCTCCGATGATCAGCAGCTCCGCGGCGCGCGCGACCTCGTTGAGCGCGGTTCCCGGCGGCCGGCGGATGACCCTGCTTCGGATGGTGATGCCCGGCTGACGCGCTCGCGCCCGGGCGACCGCTTCGACGAGGAGCCGGCGGGCGTCGTCGTCGCGTCTCACCTGCCAGTCGCGCAGCTCGTCGTCCCGGTCCGGGTCGAAGCGGTGGGTCGCCGTGGAGGAACGGACGGCGACCAGTTCGCAGTGATGGTCGCACGCGAGGTCGGCGGCGAGATCGACCGCGGCGCCACCTGCGGGCGTGTCGTCGACGCCGACCACGACGCCGTGGCGCAGCCGGGACTCGGTCTCCGGGATGATCGCCACCGGCCCCGTGGCGAGGTTGACGAGCTGGAGGCTGCGCGACCCGAACGCGCGACCGTAGTGGAAGCCGGTCTTGTGCGTCCCCACCACGAGCATGCTGTCCGGCCTGCTGTACGACGCCAGGAGCACCATCGGGCTGCCGGTGCGGAGCTCCGCCACGATGGGCACGTCGCCGGCGGCGGTCGGGAGAGCGCCGCCGAGCTCACGGTCGAGCAGTTCACGTCCGCCCGCATCCGCTTCGCCGATCAGGCGGGTGCCGACGGCTCCCCACTCGTCGTCTGCGACGTGGACGAGCGTCACGGTGGCGCCTCGCTCGCGCGCGTTCGAGATCGCCCAGCGGATCGCTGCTCGCGCAGGCACCGATCCGTCGACGCCGACCACGTACTCCCGGATGTTCATCAGCACCTCCGTCCGCAGTCTCACCGGCGGGACGTGAGCAGCGAAGGGTCCTAGGTCCCGTGGGGGGCCTCCGGCGCTAGAATCCGGGCCCGAGAGGGGGTGGATGCGGATGCCGGGCGATGAGCCGATCACGTTCCCGGATGCACCGCGGGCGGAGTTGGACGACGCCCTCGCACAGCTGGTGGAGCAGGCCAACCGGGTGCTGCAGACCCAGGGCCGCCTGCGAACCCTGGTCCGCGCCAACCGGGCGGTGGTCTCGCACCTCGACCTGCCGACGGTGCTGCGCACGATCGTCGAGGCCGCTGTCGACCTGGTGGGTGCGCACTACGGGGCCCTCGGCGTGATCGCCGAAGCGGGAGGGCTCGAACAGTTCATCCACGTCGGCATGCCGCAGACCGACGTGGACCGCATCGGCCATCTGCCGGAAGGGCACGGTCTCCTCGGCGCTCTGATCGACGATCCGCGGCCCATCCGCATCGACTCCATCGCCGGGGACCCGCGGTCTGTTGGATTCCCCGCCGGTCACCCGCAGATGACAGCGTTTCTCGGGGTGCCGATCACCGTCCGGGACACCGTCTACGGGAACCTGTACCTCACGGACCCGGAGTCCGGCGGCTTCAGCGTGGACGACGAGCAACTCGTGAAGGCGCTCGCCGCGACGGCCGGCTTCGCGATCGACAACGCCCGGCTCTACGCGGAGTCCTCCGCACGGCAGGCGTGGACGGCGGCCGCGGCCGACATGACCGCATCGGTGCTCGGCGGGGAGTCGACGGACGCCCTTCAGGAGCTCATCGTCCGCGTCGCGGATCTCCTGAGAGCGCGCACCGCGTTCGTGATGGAGCTCACTCCAGAGGAGCCCGCTGCTCGCGTGATGTCGCAGGCGGAGGGCGACCACGCCGTGGCCGAGGCCGCGATCGCGCTGGACCAGGTGCGGAGTGCGCTCGAAGGATCACAGCCGGTGCGGCTCGACGCTCTTCCGCCGCCGGCGGAGCCGGCCGACTGGGCGCCCGGGCCCGGTCTTCTGGCCCCCTTCTCGTTGCCCGGCGACCGGCCCGCGGCGCTGATGGCAGTGCGCGAGGCGCGTTCTCCCGGCTTCACCGCCTTCGAGTTGGAGCGCGCGACCGGGCTCGCCCGGCAGGCGTCGCTGGCCCTGGAACTCGCCGCCGCACGCGCCGATCGGCAGCGCGCCGCCCTGCTGGAAGAGCGGGCGCGCATCGCGCGAGACCTCCACGACCACGTGATCCAGCAGCTGTTCGGCGCCGGTCTGGAGTTGCAGAGTGTGGAATCCATGCTCGGCCCCGATTCGCTCGCCGAGCGGGTGGCCGGCGCGGTCGCGGCCATCGACCAGGCGATCGCCGAGATCCGCACGGCTGTATTCGCCCTCTCTCACCCGGAGGACGACGACAGCCTGCGCCACCGCGTACTCGACATCTCCCGCGAGGTGGGAGCGGCTCTGCCCGCGGCGGTGACGGTGTCGTTCTCCGGCCCTGTCGACGTCGTCTCCGAGCCCGGGCTCGCCGACGACATCGCCGCCTTCGTTCGCGAAGGTCTGACCAACGTTGTTCGTCACGCAGGAGCGACATCGGCCTCTGTGTCGGTGGCGGCGTCGGCCGACGAGATCTGCGCCACGATCACGGACGACGGCCATGGCATCGGGGACACGGACCGCCGCAGCGGGCTCGGCAACCTCGAGGCCCGGGCGAGGCGCAGGGGCGGCGTGCTGACGGTGGACTCGGGCTCCGATGGGACGCGGTTGTCGCTGCGTGTCCCTGCCCTGGCGACGGGCGGCGCTGCATGACGGCGGTGCCGGTCCGCGTGTTCCTGGCCGACGACCACGAGATCGTCCGCCGAGGCCTCGTGGCGTTGATCGACGGTCAGGGCGACCTGGAGGTCGTCGGTGAAGCGGCGACGGCGGCGCAGGCACGGGCGCGCATCCTGGCGGTCCGGCCCGACGTGGCCGTGCTCGATGTGCGGCTGCCCGACGGCAGTGGCATCGACGTCTGCCGGCGGATCAAACAGGACGAACCCGGGATCCGTTGTCTGATGCTGACCGCGTACGACGACGAGGACGCCTTGCGTGCCGCGGTGATCGCGGGAGCGGACGGGTACGTCGTCAAGGACATCCGCGGCAGCTCGTTGCTCGACGACATCCGTGCCGCCGCTCGCGGAAAGAAACTCATCGATCCACGTCTCGCCGCGCAGGTCTCGTCGCGGCTCCGGGAGCCTGCGGACGATCCGCGATTCGCCTCGCTCGGCCTTCGTGAACGCCAGGTGCTCGCACTCATCGCCGACGGCCTCACCAACCGACAGATCGGCGACCGGCTGGGGCTCGCGGAGAAGACCGTGAAGAACTACGTCAGCTCGCTCCTCGCCAAGCTCGGGCTCGAACGCCGTACCCAGGCCGCCGTCCTGCAACTGGACCGTCGCGGGCGCCAGGCGGCAACGCCCCCCGGCAGCGCGAGCACGGGGAAGGTGACGTAGGAGGACCTTCGACCCTTCGCTCGGCCCTCGGAAACCGCTTCGCTGGCTTCATGGCATCGAAGAAGCAGACTCAGGGGCTGACGTCATTCCGCGAACTCCCACCTGGTGGCCGGGCGATGATCGGCGCAGCCGTCATCTGGAGCCTCGCCTGGAAGGGGGCATCGCTCTGGCGCGCCGCGTGCAACGGGAGCAAGCCGTGGTTCGTGACCCTCCTGCTCTCCAACACCCTGGGCGCGCTCGACGCGATCTATCTGTACGCGGTCGACCGGCCCGACCGTCGTGAGCGCCGCACGGAGGAAGCGATCCTCGCGGCGACCGGCGAGCCCGAGCAACTCGCTCACTCCGATGAGACCTAGGGAGGGAATGTCGTGAGCAGACATGCAGCTGCAGAGCACGAACCGCACCCGGATGACGTGTGGCCCGTCCCTTATCTGCGCAATGGGCAGATCATCTCGCTGGTCCGCTGGAACCGCGTGGCCGGCGATTGGAAGTACACGACCATCGTCGCCCAGTACAGCGGGCGCGACGACAAGACCTGGCAGGTGATCGCCCAAGGCCGGCCGATGATCCTCGACCGGGCCGAGTGGTCCATCTTCAGCTGACCGCCGAGAAGGCGTCTCGCCGAACGCAGCCCGAATGACGAAATAGGGGCTATACGCCGCAGCGCCCTCTTGCTTGACTCCCGGGCATCGGCTGCTTCGACGGGGTCGAGGGCGGGGGGTCAGACGCATGGTGACGAGTCGGGGACGACGATCGGGGGTTTCCCGCTGGGCCTCCGCTGCGCTCGCGGGGCTCCTGGTGGTTGCGATGGTTCCACTGGCCGCGACCTCCGCCGCCGCGGAGGGGCCGAGCCAGCTCTCGCTGACGAAGACCGCCTCGGTCAGTACCGTGGGGCCTGGAGAGACCTTCACGTACACGCTCGAGGTGGGATGTTCGGCGGTCGACGTCGGCACCGGATGCACCAACGCGACGCTCACGGATTCCATCCCCGCCGAGTTCGAGGTGGTCGATGTCACGGTCGGCCCGGGCCTGTCCGCTCAGACTCCCGTGGTCTCGGGCCCGGATGTCACGGTCGTGTTCGACTCGCCGCTCGACGATCCACCGGGCGCGATCGGACTTCCGGCGTCCGCGACGGGAGTGGTCACGATCACGGTCCGTGCTCGCGACGACCTGCCCTTCGAGGCGAGCGGCGTCCCCGTGCCGAACACCGGAGAGCTGACCGCCTCGAACCAGATCGCCCCGGCCGACTCGACCGCGAGCGTCACTCCGCAGGTCCCGCTCGACCTCGCGACGACGGCCACCAAGTCGTTCGATCCGACCGGGGCGCCGGCGGACCCGGGGACGCCCACGACGCTGACCCTCACGGGAACGAACACCTCCAACGCGGGCGTCGACAGTCTCGTCCTGACGGACCCCGCCGATCCGACCGCGTCGCCGAACCCGTTCGACCATCTCCAGGTGACCTCCCTGGGCGCCGTCACCTTCCCGGCGCCCGCCGACCAGGTGCAGGTGGACGTCTGGGACGGCACGCAGTGGGTGCTCGGCTCGCCGGGACCGACCGCCGAGCTGCCCTCACCCCCGCCGGCCGACGAGGTCTTCGGCCTGCGCTTCACGTTCACCAGCTCGGCCGGGGAGCCGATTCCCGCCGGGGCGAGCGGGTCGGTGCAGGTGAATCTCGCGCAGCGGCAGAACGTCACCGAGCTGACTAGCGCGGAGGTGGTCGCCAACACCGTGCAGAGCGAAGTGACCCATGGCACGGATACCGCCACCGGCGGCGGCAGCGCGGACTACACCATCCAGTCGAGCGTCGTCACGGTCGGTGCGACCAAATCGTTCAGCCCGAGCCCGATCGTGGCGGGCGACTCCACCACCGTGACGCTCGGCGGCACGAACCAGAGCGCCGTGCCGTTGACCGAGCTGACCTTCAGCGAACCGTCGGGCACGGGTGCCTTCCCGGCGGGGACCTCGTTCAGCGGATGGGGCGACATCACGCCGCCGGACGGCGCCACCGGAGTCAGCGTCCACTACTTCTACGCGGACGGCACGGACGAGGTCCTCACCTCCGGTGACCCTGCGTCCATCCCCGATCCGGACCCGACCAAGGACGTGGCGCGCTTCGAGGTGACGTTCACCGGATCGATGCCGCCCGGGGCGAGCGCGAGCATCCCCTTCATCCTCGGCACGGAGGAGTCGATCACCGCCGACCAGCTCACCCTGACCAACACGCAGACCGTCACCGGCACCTCCGCGCAGGGAACGACCGGCTCCGACGACGCCTCCGCCGACCTGACGATCTACACCACCCGGCTGGACACCACGATCGGCAAGGTGATCAGCCCGAACGAGATCGCCTCGTCGCCCGGGGAGTTCGTGACCATGCAGCTGCCCGCCACCACGGCGCCGTTCCCGCAGTCGACGGTGGACGCGAACACCATCGTCGTGCAGGACCCGCCCGGTGACCCGCCGGCGCTGACCGACTGGTGGAACCACTTCGACGCGACCGCGATCACACAGACGGCCGTGCCCGCCGGAGCCACGATGACGGTGCAGTACTGGGACGGCGCCGAATGGGTCGACCTCCCCGGGGCCGTCGACATCGCCGGACCGACCGTCTTCTCGGCCGATATCCCGGCGGGACTCGACGTGCAGGGACTCCGTTTCACCTACACCTTCCCGGACGGTGCCCCACCGGGCACCACGGTGCAGCCGAACGTGACGATGTCGCTGCGCGACCAGCTCCGCGACGGCACCGGCCCGGCCGCAGGCACGGACGAGACCATCGAGAACTGCGCCGCGTCCTCCGCGACCGGCACGGGCGGCGAGTCGGCGAGTTCGACGATCCCGTCGCCCTGCCCGACGGTCGACCTGGTCGCCGGCGGCCTGCCCGGCGGCGACGACTTCATCGACAAGTCCTGGGCTGCGCCCAAGGTGCTGACCGCGCGCAGCGAGGCGCAGACGACGGCGACGCTGAACTGGTCGACCGGCGGCCGCGCCAACTTCTCCTCGATGGTGATCTCCGACCCCGCCGACCCGGAGACGACGGCTCTGTCCCATTCGGTGTTCAACGCGTTCGACCTCGTCGGCATCCCGGCGATCTCCGCCGCGCAGGATCCGCACCTGAAGTACGACCAGATCACCTCCGTGCAGCTCTACGACGGAACCGGCTGGGTCGACGCGACGAACGACCCGTGCCCGGCGGCGTGCATCGGCGCGTTCCCCGGACTCACCCTGACGGCGGCCGAGCGTGCCTCCACGGTGGGGGTGCGGCTGACGTTCGCCGAGAGCCCCGACCGGGCAGCGGCCTCCGCCGGAGACCCGACCGCGCCTCCGGTCGGGTCCGGCGTCGCACGCTCCAGCGGCAACGACCGGGCGATCACCCTCACCTTCCAGCTGCGCGACGACGTCCGCTCTCCCGTCACGACACCCGACCCGGTCATCGGGACGCGGCTCTACAACACGGGCACGGCGGGGGAGATCGAGAACACCTCCCGCGCGACCGGGACGTCCTCGATCGACGGCTCGACCGTCACCGACACCGCGTCCGACATCGTGCGACTGCTGGACGTGCCTCTGAATGTCACGCTGACGAAGGCGTGGGAGGGCGGACCGCTCGGCGTACCGCAGCAGGGCGTCGATCCCACGCTGTACCCGTCGGGCAGAGTGACCCTCGTCGGGACCAACACGACGGCTGCGAGCGTGGACAACGTGACCATCAGCGACCCGGCACCGGGCTCGGCGAGCACGCCCTTCGACGCCTTCGACCTGGTCCGGATCGACGGGATCAGCGTGCCCACCGGCGCGACATCGTCGACCGTTCAACTGACCACGTCGGGTGGAGTGACGACCGGCTACACGATCGCCGAGGCTCTCGCGCTCACCGCCGCACAGCTGGCGGACGTGGTGTCGATCCGTGTCGTCCACACCGGGCGCATCGAGGCGGGGGAGGGCTCGACGGTCGTGTTCGTCACCCGGCTCCGCGCAACCCTGCGCTCGACAGGGGACCCCGTGACGGCAGCCGCGGATTCGCCCGTCCCGAATGTCGCCCAGGCGTCGGTGAGCGATGAGGGCGGCGCGCCCGGCGGGACCCCGACGACCGACGCGGCGGCGTCGATGGAGCTGGCGGACGGGACCCTGACGGTCGACTCGGGCAAGACCATCACTCCCGCCCAGCAGACCGAGCCGGACGACAGCCCGGTCACCGTCACTCTCTCCGGTGAGCCGGGCGGCACGATCCGCGCGCGGCGTCTCACCCTGACCGACGAATCCGGCACCTTCTGGAACGCCTTCGACTATCGGGGCTTCGCCTCCCCGCTCGTGCTGACCGCGCCGATCGACCGGGTCCAGATCGACGTCTGCACCGGCCGCACCTTCGCCGATCCCACGGCGGGATGCGAAGCCGACGGAGGCACCTGGATCCTCGGTGTGCGGCAGACCGAGGCCGACGCCAACGCCGCGCCGCTGCCCGCCGGGGTGACGGCGGACCAGGTCGAGGGCATCCGGTACACCTTCACCGAGGTCGACGGGGCGCTGTTCCAGCCCGCCCCGCTTCAGGTCGTCGAACTCAGCGCGCAACGGCGCGCCGACCTGCGCTCGGGCGGCGCCGTGCCCAGCGACCTCTCCGGGAACGCTCCGGCGCCGGGTGAGACCGCGGCCGGGACGTTCACGGACACCGTGGACGCGCTCGCGGAGGGCACGTTCGATGCCGGTGGCGCGCCGTTCACGGCCACCGATTCCACCACCGCCACGGTGCAGTACCTGCACGCCGTCAGCTCGGTCGATGTGACGAAGTCCCCCAGCGGCGTGCAGCAGCCGGGCACGATCATCCCGTACACGCTCACCGTGACGAACACCGGAGCCATCGCCGTGACCGACCCGGTCATCACCGACGTCATCCCGAGCGACGCCGACGGCCCGCTGCTCGTGTTCGACCCGTTCGCCGCTCCCGGCTCGTCTCCGTACGGCTACGCTCTCGACGGAGCGGCCCCGTCCCCGGCCAGCGGCCCGGCGATGCCGACCGACCCGGACCAGGTGACCGCGACCGTGACCCAGGCGGGCGGGCAGATCCAGTTCACGTTCCCCCCGGGGACCGTGCTCGAAGTCGGGCAGACCTACACCATCACCGTCGCGCTCATGTTCCGCACCGGGCTTCCGGCCGGGACGGCGGTGACCAACACCCTCGACGTGACCGGCGACCGGCCGTTCGACGCGTGCGGAGGGACGCTCGACCCGGCGACCGGCGCCTGTTCGACGGACACCACCGTGACCGTGCAGACCGCGGGCGCCCTGCGCGGCATCAAGACGGTCCGCGCGACCGACACCGAGCTCGGCGTGGACGCGACGAATCCCGCCGTACCCACGTGCGTGGCCGACGCCGACGGCTTCTACGCCGGGCCGTGCGTCCCCATCACCAAGCCCGGCGGCACCGAGATCTGGCGGCTCAACCTCATCAACACCGGCACCCTGCCGATGGACCGCATGGTCGCGATCGACAAGCTGCCGACTCCGGGCGACACCGGCGTGCTGACCCCGCTTCCGCGCGGTTCCGAGTTCCGGCCGACCTGGACGGGTGACGCCTCCCTCGCGTCCGCTCCGGCCGGGGCGACTCTGACCCAGTACTTCACCACCGACGCCGCACCCTGTGTCGACGACCTCGCCACGACGGGCGTCGCCTGTCCGCCCGGGGCTTGGACCGTCTGGGACGGCACAGCGGACCCGACCACCGTGACCGGGCTCAAGTTCGTCGTCGCGTTCGCGCCCACCCTCGCCCCGGGCGGGTCGATCGCGATCGACGTCACGACGCGCTCGCCCGCTGTGCCGCCGGCGAACAGCGACGACCCGATCGCCTGGAACACCGTCGGCGTCGCCGGCCGGGTGGAGATCGCCGGAACGCCCACTGTCACCGCCCAGACCGAAGGCAACAAGGTCGGCGTCGAGCTCGCGACCGGCCCGGTCAGCATCGAGAAGGACGTGACCGGCGACGGCGCGGCGTATGCGCCGGCCACGTTCACCGGCACCCTCCAGTGCGTCTCGGCCGGTGTCCCGTTGGATCCGATCCCGGTGACCCTCACGCCCGGTACGCCGGTGACGGTCGACGGGCTGCCCTGGGGAGCCGAGTGCACCTTCGTCGAGGACGACGCGGGTCAGACCTCGACCTCGTCGACGACGGTCACCGTCGGGACCGGGACCGACCCGGTCCCGGTGATCAGCGTCACCAACCGGTACGACCTGGCCGGGCTCGTCGTGACCAAGACCGTCGACTCGGCGGCACAGGATCAGGACGGCACCCCGATCGCCTACGGCCCGTTCACCGTCACGGTCGACTGCACCTTCCTCGGCGATCCGGTCTACGCGACCGGATACGGCCCGGGCACTCCGATGACCGCGGACCTCCCCGACGGCGGCTCGCTGGTGCTGACCGGCCTCCCGGCCGGCGCTTCGTGCCTCGTGACCGAGACCGACGACAAGGGCGCCGAGAGCACCACGGTCACCACCACGACGGCGGACGGCACCGCGGGGCCGACCGCCGGCACGGCGACCACCGTCGTTCTGACGCCCGACGCCGGAGGCGACCCGACCAACAGCGTCGCACTCGCGAACAGCTTCGGCGTCGGTTCGCTGCACCTGATCAAGTCGCTGGACGGCGCCGGCGCGGCCGACTTCGGTGCCGGGCCGTTCCTCCTCCAGGTGACCTGCACGCTCGACGACGCGTCCGGCAGCCGCACGAGCTGGGACGGCACCGTGATCCTCGGCGGCGACCGGCCGCTGGAGACCACCATCGACGACATCGCCGCCGGATCCGTCTGCGACGTGACCGAGCCCGGGACGGGCGGGGCCGACTCGTCCGCCGTCGACCCGGGGGAGGTCACGATCGGAAGCGGAACCACGGTCACCGTCACCGCGACCAACACGTTCCTCGCGGGCGGGATCCACGTCGACAAGCTCCGGCAGGGACCGGGCGCCGACCTCTACGGGGCCGGTCCCTTCACCGTGACGCTGACCTGTCTGCGTCTCGTCGACGGCATCCCCGCTCCCGTCGGCATCCCCGGCGGTGCGACGCGAACCTTGGACGCCGCCGGTGGCTACGCGGCGGACTACGCGCCGCTTCCGGCGGGAGCCACCTGCGTCCTCCGGGAGACCGCGACGGCGGGAGCGACCGAGGCAGCGATCCTCGACGAGAATGGTGCGCCCGCGGAGGAGGTGACCATCGTGGCCGGGCAGACGGCGACGCTCACCGCCGTGAACACGTTCGACGTCGGTTCGATCGCGGTCACGAAGTCGCTCGCCGGCGCAGGGGCTGCCGACGCATCCGGCCCGTTCGTCGTGAGTCTCAGCTGCACCGCCGACGTCGACGGGATGCCGGCGGCCGTCTCCATCCCGGGCGGCCCCGAGCGCACGCTCGCGCGTCCCGCCTTGACGGCGACCTACGACGACCTCCCGACGGGGGCGGAGTGCCGCCTTACCGAGACCGGGACCGGCGGGGCGTCGTCGACCACCATCACGCCCAACAGCGGGGACGATGCTGTCGGGACCGTCACCGTCGGAGACGGTATCGCCGTCGACATCGCGGTGACGAACACGTTCGACCCGGAGGCGGCCGTCCTCTCCGACACCGGATCGGACGCGTGGCCCTTCGCCGTCCTCGCCGCCCTGCTGCTGGGGCTGGGCGTCATGGCGCGCGTCGTCACGCGGACCCGCCGTCGGCACTGACCACGGGGTGCACCACGGAGGAACCGCCCTCCCGCGCTGATTCAGGCCAGGCTGCAGAACGCGTAACCGAGGATCGGGAGCCCGTCCAGCTCCACCTGCCACCGGTAGTCGCAGCCCGGCAGGAACCGGAGACCACCGGGGAAGCTGACGGCGATCACGTGCGTGGCAGGGAACGCGTGCGCGCGGAGGACGACGTGGTGCGGCGACGACGTGAACGTGGCCTGCTGCGTGACTCGGATCTCGGTGCTGCGTCCCGTCTCGTCCGCGAGCCGGACGGTCTCACCGTGCGGGCCGGTGAGCACGAGCTCGACGATCACGGAATGGTCCGGCTCCTCCGGCAGGGCGATCGATGCCAGCACCCCGAACGGTGCGGAGTACCCACGGCTGTCGAGCGGGAGCGCGCGCAGGCCACCGCCGATGACGTTCGTCTTCCCGTCGCCGTCGACGTTCACGAAGTCGGCGAGGGTGACGGATGCGTGCGCCTGCAGTGCGACGGGCGTTCCCGGGTCCAGTGTCACCGGTGACCTCCGGTCAGGGTTGGAAGAGCAGCCAGCGGTTCCACCGGACCAGGTGGATCTCCGTCCCGATCTTCGGCGCGTTCCCGAGTGGCACGTCGTGCTCCGTCATGAGACCTCCCCCGGTCGCGTGATGCGGGCACGGTAACCCACGCGAGCTCAGCGCGTCTAGGCCCGGGCGGGCACGGGGTGTGACGGCTTGATATCGGCTCCCCGGAGAACGAACGGGACCGCCACGAGCGCGAGGACGCCGATGACGGGGACGAAGACGTTCACGATGGGCGCGTACGGGGACGGGTCGCCGTAGCCTACGAGGAATTGCGAGAAGTCCCAGACGGCGTGGAGGACCATCGCCCAGATCAGGGTGCCCGTCACCCGGCGCACGATGTAGAACACCGTGCCGGCCGTGAACGCGAAGACGATCTGGATGACGGTCGCGAACACGTCCTGGCCGAGCAGGATGTTTACCCCGTGCATCAGGCCGAACAGCAGGGACGTGAGGAACCACACCCAGCCCTCGCCGAGGCGGCTGCGGAGTCCGACGAGCAGGAGCCCGCGCGCGGTCAGCTCCTCCGTGAAGCCGACCAGCAGCAGCACCACGGCGGCGGCGAAGAAGGGCAGGTCGACCGCCGACCAGTCCGTCAGCAGAAGGCTCACGACCGCGAGCAGCGCCATGAGGATCGGGACGAGGATCGGCCACCGGTGGCGGCTCCTCTCTGCCTCGAACAGCGCCGGCCGCCACCAGCCGAGCAGGCTCGTCGTGATCGCGAGGGCGACGGATGCCACGATCAGCGACAGTCCGGCGCCGAAGAAGAGGTTGCCTGCGCTGTCCCCCCACGCGGTGTAGGGGATGCCGGACGCGAGCTGCACGAGGACGACCAGGATGAGGTAGCCGAGCCAGATCGCCAATCCGATCCACACCCGCGGGCGGACACGGAGGTGTGCGGCGCCGTCCAGCATGGCAGTGGTCCTTCCCCGAGCAGGCGGTGGCGAAGCTGTCGGCGACGAGCCTATCTGTGGGGAGGCGGTTCTGCCGAGGTGCTGGTCTCGGCGAGCATGACTGGAGCGAGTGACGGGAATCGAACCCGCGCTATCAGCTTGGGAAGCTGAGGTTCTACCATTGAACTACACTCGCGCGGCCCGGAATCCCAGTGAATCACTGGGATGTGAGGCTGCGGCCCAGACTACCTGCTGATCCGTCCCGGGCCAAACCCGTCCTTCGTGGACAAGCGCGTTCGGTTTCCGCGCCTTCGTGCCGCAGGCGAGGCCGCCGCATCTGTACAGAGCGCCGCCCCGCGCCCTATGGTTCAGACGTTACTTACCAGACAGTAACCGGCGCCCGTCGCGACCGCGATCGACATCGGCCCCCGGGCGCCGCGTTCGTTCTTCAACGCGGAAGAAGGTCCATCGGTGTCACTGTCGTCACCACATCCACGCCGGACGCGTGCGTCCCGTCGTCAGTTCGGAGCGGCTGCCGCCGCCCTGGCCGTCCTGCTGAGCATCTTCGCCTCGGCCCAGGGGGCGGCCGCCGCCCCGCCGCCCTCATCGAGCACCGATCTCGGCCCCAATGTGATCGTGTTCACGCCGCACATGCCGCAGTCCGCCATCCAGTCGAAGGTCGACGCGATCGCCGCCCAGCAGGTCGACAGCGAGATGGGCACTGCGCGCTACGCGCTCCTCTTCGCGCCCGGCACCTACGGAACGCCGGCGAACCCGTTGCGCTTCCAGGTCGGCTACTACACCGAAGTCGCCGGGCTCGGCGCGTCGCCCGACGACGTGACGATCAACGGATCCGTCGACGTCTACAACCGGTGCTTCACCGACGGCAGCGGCTGCATCGCTCTGGACAACTTCTGGCGGTCGATCTCGAACCTCCACATCGCTGTCGCGGGCGGTTCGGGGTGTCAGACGAACACCGAGTTCTGGGCGGTGTCGCAGGCCGCCCCGATGCGCCGGATGGACATCACGGGCGGCGGGATGTCGCTCATGGACTACTGCACGGCCGGCCCGCAGTACGCGAGCGGGGGATTCCTCGCCGACTCCAAGGTCTCGGCGACCATCGTGAACGGCAGCCAGCAGCAGTTCTACACGCGCAACAGCAGCATCGGCGGCTGGTCGAATGCGGTCTGGAACCAGGTCTTCTCCGGTGTGCAGGGCGCTCCGGCGCAGAGCTTCCCGACCCCGCCGTACACGACGCTGCCGACCACCCCGGCATCGCGTGAGAAGCCGTACCTCGTCCAGGGCGCGGACGGCCTGTCGGTCGTCGTGCCTCCCGCGACGACCGACAGCGCGGGCGTGAGCTGGTCCTCGACAGGCACGGCCGGGCGGACCATCCCGCTGTCCGGCTTCTTCGTGGCGAAGCCGGGCGACTCCATCGCCCGCATCAACGCGGCGCTCGCCGGAGGCAAGAACCTCCTGCTGACGCCCGGGGTCTACTCGATCGACCGCTCGATCCAGGTCAAGCGGGCCGGCACGGTCGTGCTCGGGCTGGGCCTCGCAACGCTGACCGCGGAGAACGGATCGACCCCGCTCGTGATCGACGATGTGCCGGGGGTGGATGTCGCCGGAATCACGGTCGACGCCGGTCCCGTGAACTCCGACGTCCTGGTGCAGGTTGGCACGAAGCACCAGCGCGGCCAGGGCGGCTCCAGCGCCGCGGACCCGATCTCGCTGCAGGACGTGTTCCTGCGCGTGGGCGGCCCGCACGCAGGCAAGGCGACGGTCGGCGTCCAGGTGGACAGCGACCACGTCCTCCTCGACGACCTGTGGCTCTGGCGCGCCGACCACGGCGCCGGCGTGGGCTGGACGCAGAACACGTCCGACACCGGGCTCGTGGTCAACGGTGACGACGTCACCGCCACCGGCCTGTTCGTGGAGCACTTCCAGAAGTACAACGTGATCTGGAACGGCGAGAACGGCCGGACGGTGTTCTTCCAGAACGAGCTGCCGTACGACGCGCCGAACCAGGCCGCCTGGCAGCACGACGGGACGCTCGGCTACGCCGCCTACAAGGTGGCGGACTCGGTGACCACCCACGAGCTGTGGGGCGCCGGAAGCTACATCTACACGAACGTCGAGCCGACCCTCCACGCCTCCCACGCGTTCGAGGTCCCGGACGCACCGGGCGTGAGGCTGCACAACCTGAGCACCGTGTCCCTGAACAAGGCAGGAACGATCGACCACGTCGTCAACGACACCGGCAACGCGGTCACGCCCACCCACCAGGGTCCGGAGACGGTCGTCGAGTACGGCGGCTGAGTCCAGCGGCTCGCTCCACCCCGACCAGCCGATGCCCTCACGTCCCGGACGTGGGGGCATCGGCCTGTCCCGGCGATTCACCTGACCGCCCGGCCCACCGTGAGGAGAAACCGTTAGGACTCCCGCCGGACCCGTATGGATCCCGTTAGGACCGGCCGGACGGTCTCCCCGAGCGACTTGTATCGGTCCCTGGAGCCGGCAGAGAGCCGGCCCGGATGGAGACCTTCCGTGTTGGACCTGATCTGCGTCGTGGGGATCATCGCGCTCGGCGTGATCGTCGCCCTCGTCGGCCGAGGGGTGGAGAAGCTGTGATCTTCTTCGACCTGCTCGCGGCGGCGCTCGCCGTCGCCTCGATCGCGTACCTCGTGTACGCCCTGCTGAAGCCGGAGCGGTTCTAGCGATGCCGGATTCGACAAATACAGCCTGGCTCTTCGTGGCGATGCTCGCCACGCTCGTCCTCATGCTCGCGGTCGTCTACCGGCCGCTCGGCGACTACATGGCCGCCACCTTCACCAGCCGCCGCGACCTCCGGGTCGAACGCGGCTTCTACCGCGTCATCGGCGTGGAGCCGGGGCTCGGTCAGAGCTGGCCGGTGTACCTGCGCAGCGTGCTCGCGTTCTCGATCCTCGGCGTGCTGCTGGTCTACGCGCTGCAGCGGGCGCAGGCGATCCTGCCGTACTCGCTGGGCCTGCCCGCGGTGCCGGAGGGGCTGTCGTTCAACACGGCGATCTCATTCGTGACGAACACCAACTGGCAGTCCTACTCACCCGAGGTCACCATGGGCTACACGGTCCAGGTGGCGGGACTGGCGGTGCAGAACTTCCTCTCGGCCGCCGTCGGCCTCGCGGTCGCGGTGGCGCTGGTGCGCGGGTTCGCGGCGCACCGCTCGGGGGCGATCGGCAACTTCTGGGTGGACCTCACTCGAGCCACCCTGCGCATCCTGCTGCCGCTCTCGGTGGTGTTCGCGATCATCCTGATCGTCGGCGGGGTCATCCAGAACGTCAACGGGTTCACCCACGTGAGCACGCTGACCGGCGGCACGGCGACGATCCCGGGCGGACCGGTGGCGTCGCAGGAGGCGATCAAGCTCCTCGGCAACAACGGCGGCGGCTTCTTCAACGCCAACTCGGCGCACCCCTTCGAGAACCCGACCGCGTGGACGAACCTCCTCGAGATCTTCCTGATGCTGCTCATCCCGTTCTCGCTCCCGCGCACGTTCGGCCGGATGGTCGGCGACAATCGGCAGGGCTACGCCGTGCTCGGCGCGATGGCGACGATCTTCGTCATCTCGCTCGTCGCCCTCACGCTGTTCGAGCTGCAGGGCGCCGGCACGGCGACCCAGGCGGCGGGCGGCGCGCTCGAGGGCAAGGAGCAGCGCTTCGGCATCCTCGGGTCCACCCTGTTCGGCACCACCAGCACGCTCACGTCGACCGGCGCCGTGGACTCGATGCACGACAGCTTCACGCCGCTGGGCGGGATGATGACGATGCTGAACATGATGACCGGCGAAGTCGCACCCGGCGGCATCGGCGCGGGCCTCTACGGCATCCTGATCGTCGCGATCATCGCGGTGTTCCTGGCCGGCCTCATGGTGGGGCGCACGCCCGAATACCTGGGCAAGAAGATCGGCGCGCGCGAGATCAAGCTCGCCAGCCTCTACATCCTGATCACCCCGACCCTCGTGCTGCTCGGCACGGGCCTCAGCTTCGCGATCCCCGCGATCCGGGACAACATCGAGAAGGTCTCGATCTGGAACCCGGGTCAGCACGGCTTCTCCGAGGTGCTGTACGCGTTCACATCCGCGGCGAACAACAACGGCTCGGCGTTCGCGGGACTCACCGCGAACACGCCGTGGCTGAACGCGGCGCTCGGCACCGCAATGTTCCTCGGCCGGTTCCTGCCGATCGTGTTCGTGCTCGCGCTGGCTGGCTCCCTGGCCGCTCAGGACAAGGTGCCCGCGACGGCCGGGACGCTCCCGACCCACCGACCCCTGTTCGTCACCCTCGTCGTCGGCGTGGTCGTCGTCGTCGCCGCACTCACCTATTTCCCCGTTCTCGCGCTGGGTCCCCTGGCGGAAGGGCTGTCCTGATCATGTCCACCATCTCCGAACGCGTGCCTTCCGATCGCGCGCCCAAGGGCGCCTTCAACGGCCGCCAGCTCATCGCCGGCCTGCCCGGTGCGTTCCACAAGCTCGATCCCCGCGACATGTGGCACAACCCGGTCATGTTCATCGTGGAGGTCGGCGCCGCGCTGACCACGGTGCTGGCGATCGCGGAGCCGATCCTGGGCCCGCAGACCTCGGGCGGAAGCACCACCACGATCGCCTTCACGTGGGCCATCGCCGTCTGGCTCTGGCTGACCGTGCTGTTCGCCACCCTGGCCGAGTCCGTCGCCGAGGGACGCGGCAAGGCGCAGGCGGCCAGCCTGCGCAAGACGCGCACCACGACCGTCGCCAACCGGGTGACGGGATACGACGCGAAGCGCGACCCGTCGGCCACCGGATCCACCACCACCGAGGTTCCGTCGGCCGAGCTCCGGCTCGGGGACGTGGTCGTCGTCTCGGCCGGGGAGCTCATCCCCGGCGACGGCGACATCGTCTGGGGCATCGCCTCGGTGGACGAGTCGGCCATCACCGGCGAGTCGGCCCCGGTCGTCCGCGAGTCCGGCGGCGACCGAAGCGCCGTCACCGGCGGCACGCGCGTGCTCTCCGACCGCATCGTCGTGCGCATCACGAGCAAGCCGGGCGAGACGTTCGTCGACCGGATGATCGCCCTGGTCGAGGGCGCCGCGCGGCAGAAGACGCCGAACGAGATCGCGCTCAACATCCTCCTGGCCGCGCTGACCATCGTCTTCGTCGTCGTGGTGCTCGTGCTCGGCCCGACGGCCGGGTTCGCGAACGCCGCTCCCAGCGTCACGGTGCTCATCGCTCTGCTGGTCTGCCTCATCCCGACGACGATCGGCGCACTGCTGTCGGCCATCGGCATCGCCGGCATGGACCGCCTGGTGCAGCACAACGTGCTCGCCATGTCGGGCCGTGCGGTGGAGGCCGCCGGGGATGTGACCACGCTGCTCCTGGATAAGACCGGCACCATCACCTACGGCAACCGGCAGGCGGCGGACTTCACCCCCGTCGAGGGCGTCGATCCGGCGAAGCTGAGGGAGGCGGCCGCGCTCGCCTCCCTCAGCGACCCCACCCCCGAGGGGTCCTCGGTGGTGGCGCTCGCCGCTCAGCTCGGCTTCATCCACGAGGGCGAGCTCGCCGGCGAGGTGGTGCCGTTCACCGCGCAGACCCGGATGAGCGGCGTCGACTTCGCCGACGGATCGCAGGTCCGCAAGGGGGCCGCGTCGATGGTGGTCGCCTGGGCGGGGGAGAGCACGCGCATCCCGTCGTCGGTCCTCAGCGACCTCGATGAGAAGGTGCAGCGCATCGCCGAGCAGGGCGGGACGCCGCTCGCGGTCGCGAGCCGGAATGCCAGCGGCGACGCGACCATCCTCGGCGTCATCTACCTGAAGGACATCGTCAAGGCCGGCCTCACCGAGCGCTTCGCCGACATGCGCCGGATGGGCATCCGGACCGTCATGATCACCGGCGACAACCCGGTCACCGCGAAGGCGATCGCGGCCGAGGCGGGGGTCGACGACTTCCTCGCCGAGGCGACGCCGGAGGACAAACTCGCGCTGATCCGCAAGGAGCAGGAGGGCGGCAACCTCGTCGCGATGACCGGCGACGGCACGAACGACGCTCCCGCGCTCGCGCAGGCGGACGTCGGCGTGGCGATGAACACCGGCACGTCGGCGGCGAAGGAGGCCGGCAACATGGTCGACCTCGACTCCGACCCGACCAAGCTGATCGACATCGTCCGCATCGGCAAGCAGTTGCTCATCACCCGCGGCGCCCTGACCACCTTCTCGATCGCCAACGACGTCGCGAAGTACTTCGCGATCATCCCGGCGATGTTCGTGGGCGTATTCCCCGGGCTCCAGGCGCTCAACATCATGCAGCTGCACTCGCCGTCGTCGGCGATCCTCTCGGCGGTGATCTTCAACGCGATCATCATCGTCATCCTGATCCCGCTCGCCCTGCGCGGCGTCCGCTACCGGGCCACCTCGGCCTCGGCCCTGCTGCGCAGCAACCTGCTGATCTACGGCCTGGGCGGAATCATCGCCCCCTTCATCGGCATCAAGCTGATCGACCTCCTGGTCAGCCTGATCCCCGGATTCTGAGACAAGGAACGCTACGCACATGAACGCCTCGACACGGGGAACGGGCCGCCAGTACTGGGTCGGCCTGCGGGCCCTGCTCATCCTCACCGCCGTGCTCGGGATCGGCTACCCGCTGGTCGTGACCGGGATCGGGCAGCTCGCCTTCCCGAACCAGTCCAACGGATCGATCGTCGAATCCGGCGGCAAGCCGGTCGGATCGGCCCTGATCGGCCAGTCCTTCACCGACAAGAAGGGCAACCCGCTGCCGCAGTGGTTCCAGTCGCGGCCCTCGGCGGCCGGCGACGGCTACGACGGCGGGGCGTCCAGCGGCAGCAACCTCGGCCCGAACAACCCCGACCTGCTGAAAGCGGTCAAGGAGCGGAAGGCGCTGATCGAGAAGACGGACGGCGTCAGCGGCAGCAGCATCCCCGCCGACGCGCTGACCGCGTCCGGCTCCGGCCTCGACCCGCACATCTCGCCCGCCTACGCACTGCTCCAGGTGGATGCCGTGGCCAAGGCCCGCGGGATCAGCGCGGAGGAGGTGCGGCAGCTGGTGGACCGGCATGTCCAGCAGCGTGACCTCGGCTACCTCGGCGAGCCCACCGTGAACGTCCTGCAGCTGAACCTCGATCTCGCACGGATGGACCCCGCGGGCAACAAGTAGGGTGAGGCTGATGTCCTCCTACTTCGAGCGGATCGACGACCACCGTTACCGTCCGACGGCCGACGCCGGCGGCGCGTGGAAGGAGTCGGAGATCCACTTCAGCCCGCTCGGCGGCCTGATCGTGCACGCGATCGACCGGTACCGCGCGGCCCGCGACGAGCCCACCGACCTGGTGCTCTCCCGGATCAGCTTCGACATCCTCGGCTTCCTCGACGCGGACGTCTGCGACGTGCACGTCGAGACCATCCGGCCGGGCCGGACCATCGAGTTGATCGAGGCGACGGTAACCATCCGCGGCAGGCGGACCGTGCTCGCCCGCGCCTGGTACACGATGACCGGCGACACGAGCGCGGTGGCCGGCGGGGCCGAGGACGCCCCGACGCTGCCCGGCCCCGATCACCGCTGGGCCATGACGGACACCTGGCCCGGCGGCTACGTCGCCTCGCTCGAGATGAGGGCCGAGGAGCCGCCGCGTGCGGGACGCGCGACCGCCTGGCTGCGGACCGAACGGGAACTGGTGGCCGGCGAGCCGACGAGTCCCGACGCCGCCTACATCGCCCTCGTGGACACGGCCAACGGCGTCGCGGTCCGCCGTTCGCCGCAGGAGTGGATGTTCCCGAACCTCGACCTGACCATCCACCTGTTCCGCCGCCCCGCCGGGTCCTGGGTCGGGCTCGACACCACGGTCGTCTTCGGACCGGCCGGGCAAGGGCTCACGAGCACGGCGCTGCTCGACGAGCAGGGAGCCGTGGGCCGGGCGGAGCAGACCCTGACCGTACGTCCGCTGCACGAGAGGACACCATGAGCATCACCGTCACGCCCGTCCACATCGGCGACCTCGCCGGCGTCGACCTGCCCGTCTACATCCACGTCATCGACCACCCCGGCGGCCGCATCCTCGTCGACACCGGGCTGACCGCCCTGCACTCGATGGTCGAGGACATGGATCCGCGGCTGAAGCCGGTCGGCGAGTGGGGTCTGGACCCCGCGAGCGTCGACGCGGTCGTCAACACGCACCTGCACTTCGACCACGCGGGCGGCAACCACCTCTTCGCGGGGACGCCCATCCACGTGCAGCGGCAGGAGCTCGAGGACGGCCGGCACGCCGAGGACTACACGATCCGCGAGTGGGTCGACCCGGAGGGCGTCGAGCTGCAGTACGTGCCGGAGGACGGCGAGGTCGTCCTCGCGCCCGGCATCCGGCTGATGCCCGCGCCGGGGCACACCCGTGGCTCGCAGATCGTGGTCGTCGAGACCGACGAGGGGCTGGTCGTCATCGCCGGCGACTCCGCCGTCTGGGGCGCGGAACTCGACGACCCACAGACCGAGGGGCAGCGGCTGATCCGCGCGCTCGAACCCACCGCGGTGTGGATGTCGCACGCCGCCGAGCCGTGGCGGCCGTCCACCTCCTGAGTCAGGACGTGGAGTCGGCGGTCACCGGCTCGTCCGACCAGATGCGGGGACCCCAGAACCGGAACGTCAGGTACTGTACGACGGCGAGGATGCCGACGAGATAGCCGAGGCGGAGCAGCAGATACCACCACGCGTCCGGCGACGGCAGCACGCCGACCGCCTGGAGCAGCAGCACGACCGCCGCCGCCACCGCCGCGCCCTTCCCGCCGTGTCCGCTCGACACGAACGGGATCGCCGCGATCAGCGCGCCGACCGCGACGCCGCCGCCGACCATCGCGATCCCGGACGCGACACCGCGCGCCCGGGACAGTGCAGCCGATCGTGGTGACCGTGCCGCCACGACGATCCGCACTACGCCGGTGACGATCAGGCCGACGACCAACGCCACGACGACGATCGCGACGAACAGAACCAGCGGCACCAGCAGCCACCCGATCGTCCCGAGGAACAGCACCATGAAGATGACGCCCAGCTGGATGTCGTCGTAGCCCACCGGCTCCACCAGCGTGAGCGCGAGCACGGTGACGACCAGGATGTGCGCCACGGCCAGGAGGAGCACCTGCCACCACCGCAGCAGCCAGGTCCCGTCCGCCTCCTTCTTCTTGCCGCGCTTGCGCGTCCGGGTATCGGTGCCGAGCGGCAGGAGGGCCAGCCCCTGACCGAGGCCGACGACACCGCAGATCAGCAGCATGGTCCACAGCGCCACGTCGTCGCCCGGGTCGTCGGACCACGCCATCCACCCCGCCAGCGCCAGCCAGCCGGCCACCGTGACGACACCGAACAGCCACCATCGGCCGCGACGGGAGGTCAGCGCGCTGCGGAACGGCAGGGCGACGGCGGTGAGGAAGCGGCGCAGATCCACGAACGGGAGGCTACTGGACGCGAACGGCTGCAGCGGGCAACCCGCCCCGATAGGCTGGCCTCGTGCTTCTCTCCGATCGCGACATCAAGGCCGAGCTGGGCTCGGGGCGCATCGCCCTGGAGCCGTTCGAGCCCGAGATGGTCCAGCCGTCGAGCGTCGACGTGCGCCTCGACCGCTTCTTCCGGCTGTTCGACAACCACAAGTACCCGTTCATCGACCCGGCGGAAGACCAGCCGGAGCTGACGCGGTTCGTCGAGGTGGATGCGGACCAGCCGTTCATCCTGCACCCCGGTGAGTTCGTGCTCGGGTCGACCTTCGAGCTCGTGAGCCTTCCCGACGACGTCGCTGCGCGGCTCGAGGGCAAGAGCTCGCTCGGCCGGCTGGGGCTGCTCACCCACTCCACCGCCGGCTTCATCGACCCGGGCTTCTCGGGTCACGTCACGCTGGAGCTGAGCAACGTCGCGACGCTCCCGATCAAGCTGTGGCCGGGCATGAAGATCGGGCAGATGTGCTTCTTCCGCCTGTCCTCCGCGGCCGAGAAGCCGTACGGATCGGCGGAGTACTCCTCGCGCTACCAGGGCCAGCGCGGCCCGACGGCATCGCGTTCGTACCTCAACTTCCATCGCACCGACGTCTCCACCACCGAGGCGGGACGCTCGTCCTGACCACATCCTGACCGCCTGAGTAGAGAGCAGGGACCATGAGCGAGACCACCGACGCGGCGTTCGCACGGGCCCTGATCAGCTCGGGCCCGATGGAGCACAATCCGCAGCGGATGCAGCTCTTCGGCCGCCTCGTCGGCAGCTGGAGCGCCGACGTGCGGCTGTTCGACGAGACGACCCAGGTGTGGACCGAGTCGGTCAACCACTGGATCTTCGCGTACACGCTCGGCGGCCGCGCCGTGCAGGACGTCCTCGTCATCCGCGACGACGCCGACCCCGAGGGCGTGAAGGGCCGCGGCACCACCATCCGCGTGTACGACTCCGCCCTCGGCGCCTGGCGCGTCAGCTGGTTCGGCGCGGCCAGCGGCGACTTCTGCACGCTGGTCGCCACCCCGCACCGGCGCGACGGGATCCGGCAGGACGGCACGCAGACCGACGGCCGGCCGATCCGCTGGAACTTCTCCAACATCACCGAGGACTCGTTCGAGTGGGACGGTTGGGTCTCCGACGACGAGGGCCGCACCTGGTGGCTCGAACAGCACATCGACGCCACCCGCACCGGATGAGGGGAGGGCCGGCGTGTTCGACGACTTCGACGACCCGGCGCTGGACCGATCGGTGTGGCTTCCGCACTACCTGCCCGCGTGGAGTTCGCTCGCCGGGACGCGCGCGACGTACCTGATCCACGACTCGCACCTGGAGCTGAGCATCCCACCGGACCAGGGGCTGTGGTGCGGCGACGACCACCGCCCGCCGCTGCGGGTCTCGGGAATGCAGACCGGCAACTTCTCGGGCCCCGTCGGCTCGGCGGTCGGACAGCAGCCGTACCGCGACGGCCTCCGGGTCCGCGAGGAGCAGGAGGAGTTCCGCGGCTGCCTGATCGACCACGGCACGGTCGGGATGCGCGCCTCCCTGTACCTCAGCCCCCGATCGATGGCGTCGCTCTGGCTCGTCGGCTTCGAGGATGAGCCGGAGCGCAGCGGCGAGCTCTGCGTGATGGAGGTGTTCGGCCGGGACGTGCGCGACGACTCGGCCGACGTGGGGATGGGCTTCCACCGCTTCCGCGACCCGGCGCTCGCGGAGGACTTCGAGCGCCTTCCGCTGCTCATCGACGTCACCGAGCCGCATGCGTACGAGGCGAGCTGGGACGGCGAGGAGGCGACCTTCCGCGTCGACGGCCGGGTGGTGCGGATGCTGGACGACCCGCCTCGGTATCCGCTCCAGCTCATGCTGGCGGTCTTCGACTTCCCTGAGTGGCCGGACCCGCGCGACCCGCAGCACGCCTTCGTCCCGACGCTCTCGGTCGACCGGGTCTGGGCGCATTGACAGGTCGCGCTGCATTCACCTCAGGGCATACGCGCGGACGAGTTATCCACAGTCAATTACACAGGTGGAAAATATGAGCAGCGCTCACAGCTGACCTGAAGCTTCGAGGCTGTCGTCCGCATAGAGGGCGGGCAGTTGCAGGGTCAGCCAGGGGCTGAACGCCCATGGTGTCGCCTCCACCGCGGTGAGCAGCGTGCGCGGGTCGGCCCACGTCCACTCCGCGACCTCATCGGGCGACGGGTCGAGCTCCCCGACGATGGTCGCGGTGTAGACCGGGCACACTTCGTACTCGACGATCCCGGCCGCGTCGACGGCGCGGTACCGGAAGTCGGGCAGGACCGGTGTGAGGTTGTCGATCTCGGCGCCCAGCTCGTCGGCCGCACGCCGGCGCACGGCGTCCTCGAACGCCTCGCCGGGGCCCGGGTGTCCGCAGAAGGAATTGGTCCACACCCCGGGCCACGTCGCCTTGCCGAGGGCGCGACGTGTGACCAGGATGCGGCCCTCCCCGTCGAAGAGGTGGCAGGAGAAGGCGAGGTGCAGCGGCGTGTCCGTCGTGTGCACCGTCGCCTTGTCCGCCGTGCCGATCGGCGTGCCGTCCTCGGCGAGCAGCACGACCTCTTCGCGGGGTGGCGTCATGCGTCCATCCTAGGCGGGGTCGGGCGCGGCGCCCTCGCCGGACGTCTCGGACGACGGGCGCCACCCGAGGTTGCGCGCCATCGCCTCGAGCGTGGTCATCGCGGTCGCGTAGTCGCTCTCGGAGATGCCGTCGGCGAGCTGGGCGCGCACCTCCTGGACCCGCTCGATCGCGCGGTCGTGAGCGGCGCGTCCCTCATCGGTCAGGGTGGCGCGGTCGCCGTCGAACCAGACCCAGCCGCGCTCGACGAAGTCGGCGAGGGTGCGGTGGATGCGGTGCGCGCGGCGGGCGCCGCGGTCGCCGGGACCGCCGTGACGATGGCCGCTGAACGGACGCGCTGGACGGCCGACGTCGGCGGCCCAGGGGCCGTAGCCGTGCCCGCCGGGGAAGGGGCCGTAGCCGCGTCCGCCGGGGAAGGGACCCGCGGGGTGGCCGAACCGCGTCGCGCCGAAGCCGACGCCGCGGTCGAACCCGCGGGCGTAGCCGCGCTCGAAGGCGCGCTCGAAGCCGTGGTCGCCATGGTGCTCGCCGTGGTGATGGTCGCCGTGGTGCTCGTGGTGCTCGTGGTGCTCGTGGTGCTCGTGGTGCTCGCCGTCGCGGTGATCGGGGCGCGCGCCCTGCGGGTGCTGACCCTCGTGGCCCTCGGCGCCGGGGACGCGCTCGTCGCGCGGCTCCTGGCTCCGCCATCCGTAGCGGAAGCCATAGCCGCGGCCGCGGGCGTAACCGTCGCGGCGGCCCTGGCCGTGCCCGCGCTGCTCGTCACCGTGCGGCAGGCGCTCGGCAAGCTCGTCGGCCGTGGCGGGTCCGTCGGCCAGGGTGTGGAGGATGCGCCAGCTTCCGCGGCGCAGTCCCTGATCGGCCAGTGCGTCCCGCATCCGCTGGTGCAGCCGGCCTTCGATCACGCCGAACCAGTATCCGGGCGGCGTCTGTGTGGAGTCGTCGATGTTCGCCATCGGGGCTCTCCTTTCGTTTGCATGTACTGTTACAAGTAAATGTATAGTTACATGCATGAGCACGGGACGTCAAGACGAATCGGGGATTCCGCCAGAAGCGGACATCGTCGCGATGATCGAGCACGCACTGCTCGCGGTGCGGCGCGACCAGTCCCGGCGTCGGCCGCCGTGGGGCGAGGGAATGCCGCACGGCCACTCCCATGGTCACCACGGCGGGCACTGGGCCGGCCCGTTCGGCGGCCCCTGGGCTCCGGGCGCCGCGGGCGGCCCGGGCGGCGAAGCCGGACAGCCGGGCGGAATGCCCTTCGGGGACTCCGCGCGCTCCGGTCCCGGCCGCCGTGGTCGCGACGGATCGCTCGGGCGCATCGCGCGCGTCCGCATGCTCGAGGCGCTGGAGTCCGCCGACGCGGACGGCCGCAGCCTGTCCGTCAGCGGGGTGGCCGCCGCGATCGGTGTGGATCAGCCCCGTGCGAGCCGCCTCGTGCAGGAGGGGGTGGAGCGCGGGCTGGTGCGACGCATCCCCGACCCGTCCGATGCCCGCCGCGCGCTCATCCAGCTGACGACCGCCGGCCGCGCGCTGCTCGAGGAGCTGCGCAGCCACCGCCGCTCCGCCGTCGAGACCGCGCTCGCGGCCTTCACCCCGGAGGAGGCGCGCACCTTCGCCGAGCTCTTCGACCGCTTCGTCCGCGCCTGGCCCCGCCCCGCCCCCGACCCCCCGCCCGACGAGCCCGCCGACTGATTTCCATCTACTGGTCCCAACACGCCGTTATGCGCACCGCCGTAACGGCGTGTCGGGACCAGTAGATGCAGTGTCAGGACGCGCGGCGCGGGGCGCGCACGGGGAGCAGCAGCGCGAGGCCGATGGCCAGGACGAGCACGATCGCCAGGATGCCCCAGTACTGCGCGCCGCCCACCGCGACGAAGAGGGCGAACAGAGTCGGCGCGAGGAACGACACCGCGCGGCCGGTCGTCGCGTACAGCCCGAACACCTCGCCCTCGCGACCGGCAGGCGTGACCCGGGCGAGGAACGTCCGGCTCGCCGACTGCGCCGGCCCGACGAACAGGCACAGCACCAGTCCGCCGACCCAGAACGCCGCGGCCCCCAGATCGTGCGTGAAGAACACGGCGAGCCCCGCGACGATCAGCCCGACGAGCGACGTGACGATGACCGCCTTCGGCCCGAACCGGTCGTCGAGCCGCCCGGATAGCAGCGTGGAGACGCCCGCCACCACGTTCGCGGCGATCGCGAAGATGATCACCTGGCCGCCGGTGAACCCGAACGTCCCCTGCGCCAGGATGCCGCCGAACGTGAACACGCCCACCAGCCCGTCTCGGAACAGCGCAGACGCGATCAGGAAGAGCACGGTGTTGCGGCTCTCCTTCCACAGCCGGCCGATGTCGCGCACGAGCACGGCGTAGGACGCGAAGAATCCGACCCGCGGCGTCCGCGCGTTCGGCGGGATCTCCGGCACCACGAACAGCACGGGGAGCGAGAACACCAGCGTCCAGAGCGCGGCGACCAGCGCGACGAAGCGGATGTTGAGCCCGGCCTCCGTCGGGACGTGCAGCAGACCGCCGTCGCCCGTCACCATCCCGAAGTACACGATGAGCAGCAGAACGATGCCGCCCAGGTAGCCGGCGCCCCAGCCGAAGCCGCTGACGCGTCCCACCGTCTTCGGGGTCGACACCTGCACGAGCATCGCGTTGTAGTTGACGGTCGCGATCTCGTAGAACACCGTCCCGATCGCCACGAGCGCGACGCCGAGCAGGAAGTACGCCGGCTCGCCCACGACGAAGAACATCAGCGCGGTGACCACGACGACCACGCCGGTGTTCACGCCGAGCCACAGCTTGCGGCGGCCGGAGCCGTCCGTCCGCTGGCCCAGCACGGGGGCGATCAGGGCGACGATGATCCCCGCGATGCCGACGCCCCACGCCAGCCCGCTCGACAGCACCGCGACCGCCGCGTCGTACGCGGTGTGCGCCGGTCCGGAGGTGCCGGACTCGGCGTTCTTCGCCGACACGATCGCCGGGTCGACGAACAGGCTGCTGGTCAGATAGACGGTGAAGACGAACGTGGTGATGACCGCGTTGAAGGCCGCGCCTCCCCAGTCCCACAGGGCCCACGACACCACCCAGCGGGCGGGGATGCGCCGGTCGGTGTCGCTGTCGGCGAAGAGAGGGCTCGCGGTCGTCACCAGGGCGTCGTCGCCCGCCGCGCGACCGGGGGAATCGGTGGCCATGGGGACACTGTAGGGCCGCCGCGCCAACGGCAGGTGAACGACTCGGACGCCGCGCGCTAGATCGACGCCGGCAGGCTGTACACGGTCCCGCGGTCGTCGCCGCGCACCTGCCGGTGCAGGTCCTCCATCGTCACGTCGAGCTGGCTGGCCGTGGTCGCCGCCGCGGTCAGGTCGCGGAGCAGCGCCTCCGGCACCTCACCGTCGTACTTGTAGTAGATCTTGTGCTCGAGGCTGGCCCAGAAGTCCATGGCGACCGTCCGCAGCTGGATCTCGACCGGCACCAGCACCGGGCCCTCGCTGAGGAAGACGGGCACCTCGACGATGACGTGCAGGCTCTTGTATCCGTTGGGCTTGGGGTGCGCGATGTAGTCCTTCACCCGCAGCGTGCGGACGTCCTCCTGCGCGGTCAGCAGGTCGAAGACGCGGTACACGTCGGAGGTGAAGCTGCACACGATCCGGATACCGGCGATGTCGGTGATCTCCTGCCGGATCACCTCGAAGCTGGGCTCGCAGTTCTTGCGGATGACCTTCTGCTCGATGCTCTCCGGAGACTTGAGCCGGCTCGAGATGTGCTCGATCGGGTTGTAGTCGTGCAGCTCGGCGAACTCCTCCCGCAGGATGCTCACCTTGGTCGAGATCTCGTCGATGCCGAACTTGTACGGCATGATGAACCGCGCGAAGTCGTCCCGGAACGCCTGGACCTCGCTCAGCGTCGCGGGGTCGATGTTCTGCAGCGCCTCGATGGCGCGCGACGACAGCAGCGGGGCGGCGTGCGGGTCCGGATCCATGTTCCCGACGCTAGCGACGGCGTTTGTGCGAGCGGTGTGAATCGGGAGGTCCCAACCGCCGGTCCATGTGCTTCCCTACCCGTGAGGGGGACGGCCGACGAAAGGTGGACGCCATGGCCGATGCATCGACCGCGCCGGTGGCGCCCGTGAAGTTCAACGGTCGCCTGGCGATTCTGCTGGCCATGGCGATGTTCGTCCTCGTCGTCGACACATCGTTGATGAACGTGTCCATCTCGGCCGTGGTCCACGATCTGCACACGACGGTCAGCGGCGTGCAGAGCGCGATCGCGCTGGAGGCGCTGGTGTCGGCGGCGTTCATCCTGATCGGCGGCAAGACCGGCGACCTGATCGGCCGCAAGCTGGCCTATGTGCTGGGTCTGCTCGGCTACGCCGTCGGAGCGATCGCGATGACGCTGGCGCAGAACCTGACGGCCATCATCATCTTCTGGGCCGTCATCGGCGGGATCGGCGCCTCGCTCCTGCTGCCGGCGATGCAGTCGCTGATCCACGGCAACTTCGAGGGCGCCCAGCAGAAGCGCGTCTATGCGCTCGTCGGAGCGTCGGCGGCGATCGCGGCCGCCGTCGGCCCGCTGCTCGGCGGCTTCATCACCACCTTCCTCTCCTGGCGGGTCGGGTTCCTGCTGGAGGCCGCGATCATCGCAGTGGTCCTGTCCGGCATCGGGCTCGTCAAGGACGTGAAGTACACCGGCGAGCGGTCCATCGACCTGGTCGGCGCGCTGCTGTCGGTGATCGGGATGGGCGGCATCGTCACCGGCATCCTCGTCTGGCAGGAGGGCGGCGAGCGGGTGCTGCTCATCATCCTCGTCGGCGTCGCCGGGCTGGGCTCGCTGACCATCTGGCTGCGGTCGCGCTCGCGGCGCGGGAAGCCGACGCTGCTCGACCCCGGCCTGTTCCGGTCGAAGCTCTTCCAATCCGGGGTGTCCGGTCAGCTGCTGCAGCAGATCGCGCTGGGCGGCACGATGATCGCGCTGCCGATCTATCTGCAGATGGTGCTCGAGTACAACGCCCTCTTCTCCGGGCTCTCGATCGCGCCCCTGTCGCTCAGCATGTTCGCGGTCGCGCTGATCGCGGGGCGGCGCCTCAAGCAGCGGCCGGCGAACCTCATCCTGTGGGGATTCTCGCTGACGGTGGTCGGGGTCGCCGTCATCATCCCGCTCGTGCCGATCGCCACGTCGGGCTGGTACCTCACCATCCCGCTGATCATCGCGGGTTCGGGCCTCGGCCTGCTCGTGTCGCAGCTGAACAACTACACGCTGTCGCCCATCTCGGACGAGCGGGTCAGTGAGGCCGCGGGGGTCAACTCCGCCGCCGGGTCGTTCGGGCTCTCGTTCGGCCTGGCGTTCGCCGGCGCGATCATGCTCGCGACGCTCGCCTTCACGTTCCAGGCGAAGACCGACGCCAGCACCGTGCTGCCCCCGGACGACAAAGCGCAGATCTCGTCGACGCTCGAGTCGGACGCGGAGGTCATGTCGAACGCGAAGCTGGCCGAGCTGCTGGCCACCGAGCCGCCGGCGATCCGGGAGGAGGTGGTCCGCATCAACACCGAGGCGCGGCCCATCTCGCTCCAGGTGGCGCTGCTCGTCCCCGTGCTCGCGGGCCTCATCGGCGTCGGCAACGCGTTCCGGATGCGCCGCCTGCCCGACCCCGTCGCGAACGCGGCGGCGGAGGGCACGCTGGCGGGGTGATCGGGGAATACCGAGCGTCTCCTCAAAGTTGAGTCAAGTGTACTCAAGTTTGCGTCCGACCCTCTTGACAGCATCCATCCCGGATGACAGTCTTGAGTCGTCGAGGCTCAAGTCTTGACCCCAGACTTTCACGGCCATAAGCCAGCAACAAAGGAGAGAAGCACACATGTCACGTGCAGTAGGTATCGACCTCGGAACGACCAACTCCGTCGTCGCGGTCCTCGAGGGCGGCGAGCCCACGGTCATCGCGAACGCGGAGGGCTTCCGCACCACCCCGTCGGTGGTCGCCTTCACCAAGGACGGCGAGGTCCTCGTCGGCGAGACCGCGAAGCGCCAGGCGGTCACCAACGTCGACCGCACGATCTCGTCGGTCAAGCGCCACATGGGCACCACCTGGACCACCGAGATCGACGGCAAGAAGTACACCGCCCAGGAGATCTCGGCGCGCATCCTGCAGAAGCTGAAGCGCGACGCCGAGCAGTACCTCGGCGACACCGTCACCGACGCGGTCATCACCGTCCCGGCGTACTTCAACGACGCTGAGCGTCAGGCCACCAAGGAGGCCGGCGAGATCGCGGGCCTCAACGTGCTCCGCATCATCAACGAGCCCACCGCGGCCGCACTCGCGTACGGCCTCGACAAGGGCAAGGAGGACGAGCTCATCCTCGTCTTCGACCTCGGCGGCGGAACCTTCGACGTCTCCCTCCTCGAGGTGGGCAAGGACGACGACTTCTCGACCATCCAGGTCCGTGCGACCGCCGGTGACAACCGCCTCGGCGGCGACGACTGGGACCAGCGCATCGTCGAGTGGCTGATCAAGCGCTTCAAGGACTCGACCGGCGTCGACGTCTCGAAGGACAAGATCGCCCTCCAGCGTCTGAAGGAGGCGGCGGAGCAGGCCAAGAAGGAGCTGTCGTCGAGCATGTCGACCAGCATCCAGCTGCCCTACCTGTCGCTCACCGAGAACGGCCCGGCCAACCTCGACGAGACGCTGACCCGCGCCCAGTTCGAGCAGATGACCAGCGACCTCCTCGACCGCACCAAGAAGCCGTTCCAGGACGTCATCCGCGAGGCCGGCATCAAGGTGTCCGACATCGCGCACGTCGTGCTCGTGGGCGGTTCCACCCGCATGCCGGCCGTGTCCGAGCTCGTGAAGCAGGAGACCGGCGGCAAGGAGCCCAACAAGGGCGTGAACCCGGACGAGGTCGTCGCCGTCGGCGCCGCCCTGCAGGCCGGTGTCCTCAAGGGTGAGCGCAAGGACGTCCTCCTCATCGACGTCACCCCGCTGTCCCTCGGCATCGAGACCAAGGGCGGGATCATGACCAAGCTCATCGAGCGCAACACGGCCATCCCGACCAAGCGCAGCGAGACCTTCACCACGGCCGACGACAACCAGCCGTCCGTCGCGATCCAGGTCTTCCAGGGCGAGCGCGAGTTCACCCGCGACAACAAGCCGCTCGGCACCTTCGAGCTGACCGGCATCGCCCCGGCCCCCCGCGGCATCCCGCAGATCGAGGTCACCTTCGACATCGACGCCAACGGCATCGTGCACGTGTCCGCGAAGGACAAGGGCACCGGTAAGGAGCAGTCGATGACGATCACCGGCGGGTCCAGCCTGCCGAAGGACGACATCGACCGCATGGTGCGCGAGGCCGAGGAGCACGCGGCGGAGGACAAGAAGCGCCGCGAGTCCGCCGAGACCCGCAACCAGGCCGAGCAACTCGTCTACTCGATCGAGAAGCTGATCAAGGACAACGAGGACAAGCTCCCCGAGGACGTCAAGAACGAGGTCCAGGGCGACGTCGACGGCGTCAAGACCGCTCTCGCGGGCGACGACGACGACGCGGTCAAGGCCGCGTTCGACAAGCTCAACGCGAGCCAGGGCAAGCTGGGCGAGGCGATCTACTCGTCGGCGCAGGCCTCCGAGGCTCCGGCCGGCGACGCCGGTGAGGCGCCGCAGGGCGAGTCGTCCTCCGACGACGAGGACGTCATCGACGCCGAGGTCGTCGACGACGAGGAGAAGAAGTAACCATGTCGGACCAGAACGGCGGCTCGCAGGAGCCGGAACGCGAGGATCCGATCATCCGGGACAAGCGGAGGATCGACCCCGAGACCGGGAAGGTCCGGCAGCCCGAGGGTGAGCAGGCCGACGCCGGCGAGAACGACCTCTCTCACGAGGAGCTCGTCGACGTCGGGCCGGCCGAGGGGGAGGGCGAGGAGAGCATCCTGAGCGATGACGACCTCGACATCCTCTCCGGCCAGACCACTGCGGAGCAGGTCGCGGCCGAACGTCTCGCCGACCTCCAGCGGGTCACCGCCGAGTACGCGAACTACCGCAAGCGCACCGAGGCGAACCGCGAGATCGAGCGCGAGCGGGCCGTGGGGGATGCCGTCAAGGGCCTCATCCCGGTGCTCGACGACCTCGAGCGCGCGGAGAAGCACGGCGACCTGGGCGAGGGCAGCGCGTTCTCGACCATCGCCGCGAAGCTCCGCACCGCGGTCGAGCGTCTCGGCCTCACCCCCTACGGCGAGAAGGGCGATCCCTTCGACCCGCAGATCCACGAGGCGATCTTCCAGCAGCCCACCCCCGGCGTGACGGCGGACACCGTCGCCGAGGTCGTGGAGACCGGCTACCGGCTGGGCTCCACCACCGTGCGGGTGGCGAAGGTCGTCGTCTCGGTGCCGGCCTGATCCGGCACACACGCACGACGGAGCGGCGGGACATCGAGTCCCGCCGCTCCGGCGGCGCGATCGAACACCATCAAGACCTGAGAGGAGGCGCCCGTGGCTAGCCAGGACTGGTTCGACAAGGACTTCTACAAGGTGCTCGGCGTCTCCAAGGACGTCAGCGAAGCGGACCTCAAGAAGACCTACCGCAAGCTCGCCCGCAAGTACCACCCCGACTCCAACCCCGGCGACGCCGCCGCGGAGGCCAAGTTCAAGGAGATCAGCGAGGCCTACTCGGTGCTCAGCGATCCCGAGGAGCGCAAGGAGTACGACCAGATCCGCGCGATGGGATCGGGCGCCCGGTTCACCGCGCCCGGCGGCGGTGGCGCGGGAGGCGGCTTCGACGACGTCTTCGGCGGGATGTTCGGCCAGGGCGGCAACCAGCGCTACACGTTCCAGCAGGGCGGCGGCGGGTTCGACGACGTCTTCGGCGGCCTGTTCGGCAACGGCCGGTTCGGGCAGACGAGCGGCGGCTTCCAGGGCTACGGCGGCCCGACCCGCGGTCGCGACGTGACCGCCCACACCACCATCGACTTCGTCACCGCCACGCGCGGCGAGACGATCACCCTGCAGGCGTCCGACGGCAAGCCGATCAAGGTCAAGATCCCCGCCGGCGTCGCGGACGGCCAGAAGATCAAGCTGCGCGGCAAGGGCCAGCCGTCGCCGGATGGCGGCGAGGCGGGGGACATCGTCCTCACCGTGACCGTGCGCAAGCACCCGGTGTTCGAGCGCGACGGCCTCAACCTGCGCGTCACCGTCCCGGTCACCTTCGCGGAGGCCGCGCTCGGCGCGACCATCGAGGTCCCGACCCTCGGCGGAGACCCCGTCAAGCTGCGCGTCGCCCCCGGCACCCCGAGCGGCCGCGTGCTGCGCGTGAAGGGCCGTGGCGTCGAGACCAGCAAGGGCACCGGCGACCTGCTCGCGGTCGTCCAGATAGCGGTCCCGTCGCACCTCTCCGGTGAGGCGAAGGAGAAGCTCGAGGAGTTCGCGGCGTCGCTCCCGCAGGAGAACCCGCGCGACGACATCCTGGCCAAGGCCCGGAGCTGACGATGGACGAGAACAGCCAGGTCTTCGTGATCTCGATCGCGGCGGAGCTCGCGGGCATGCACCCGCAGACGCTCCGCCAGTACGACCGGCTCGGACTCGTCAGCCCCAGCCGGACCGCCGGCAAGTCGCGCCGCTACTCGATGCGCGACATCGCCAAGCTGCAGGAGATCGCGCGCCTCGGCTCCGAGGGCGTCAGCCTCGAGGGCATCCGGCGCATCATCGAGCTGGAGGACCAGGTCGGCGAGCTGCGCGGCCGCGTCCGGGAGCTCGAGAGCGCCCTGGCGGACGAACTGCTCAACCGCCCGGGCCGCCGCGTCTTCGCGGCCGGCTCCGAGGGCGAGGTCGTGCCCCTGCGCGCCGGCACCCGCACGCGCCGCAGCACCTCCCTCGTGGTCTGGCGCCCCCTCGACCGCTGACCCCTCCCCGCCTTCCCCCGCAAGCGAAGGGCAGGTAGTTGCGGTCGACACGCCGTATCGGCGCGCAACTACCTGCCCTTCGCGTGGTGGATCAGAGGTGGGAGGAGACGCCCTGGCCCACGTAGAGGGTGTTCTCGAGGTTGTGGGCCTCCTCGGCCGCGATGTCGCGGTCGATGCCCGCTCGCACCTCGCGCATCAGCTTGTGCAGCTCCGCGTGCTTCTCCGGCAGCCGGGAGTGACCGGTGCTGTCCCACAGGTTCGACACCGGGAGCGCGTCGCCGGCCTCGGCCGCGAGCGTCCACTCCTCGGTGGTCGCGACCGCCGCGAACTCCGACTGCATGGTCACGAGGACCGAGCGGTGGAGCGCGTCCGCCGAGATCGCGCCGGCCTCGTTCACGAGGTCGAGCGTCCCCGTCGCATCCGACAGGAACTCGACCGTGAAGCCCAGCTCGGCCGCATCCCGCGCCGTGCCCGCGCAGCAGTGCTGCGTCATGTAGCCCGCGATGGTGAGCGTGTCCACGTCGTTCGCACGCAGCCACTGCTCCAGGTCGGTGCCGGGGAAGGCCGACACACTGCCCTTGGTGACTAGGTGCGCGGGCGTCCGGTCGGCGATCGACGCGTGAAGCGCCGCACCGTCCGAGCCGCGGGCGAACACCGGCGCACCCTCGTCCTCGAGGTGCTGCACCACGACGACGGGCACGCCGTGATCGTCGGCGGCATCCCAGGCCACCTCGATGTTCGGGATGGACGTCATCAGATCCGGGAAGCAGATCTTCAGGTTGCCGGTGACGTACTCGTTCTGCAGGTCGATCACGATCAGCGCGCGCTTCATAGCCGCACTCTAGCGAGCGACGCGCAGGTAGGCTCTATGTCGGCCGCATCCTCGTCCACAAGACGTGGCGGCCGCGCGATGAAGCACACCGACTCCCACGAGGAAGCGACGATGAGAGCCCTGTTCAAGAGCGAGGCCGCACCGGGTCTCGAACTGGTCGACGTGCCCGAGCCCGAGATGGGCCCGGAGGATGTCCGGATCCGCGTCCTGCGCACCGGCATCTGCGGCACCGACCTGCACATCCAGCGCTGGGACGACTGGGCGGCGTCGGCCGTGAAGTCCCCGCTCATCCCCGGCCACGAGTTCTTCGGCGAGGTCGTCGAGGTCGGCCCGCTGGTCCGCGACGTCGCCGTCGGCGACAAGGTCTCGGGCGAGGGTCACATCGTCTGCGGCACCTGCCGCAACTGCCGCGCCGGGCGCCGCCAGATGTGCATCCGCACCCAGGGCGTCGGCGTGCAGCGCGACGGCGCGTTCGCCGAGCAGCTGGTGCTCCCCGCGACCAACGTCTGGGTGCACCACAGCGCGATCGAGCCCGAGGTCGGCGCGCTCTTCGACCCGCTGGGCAACGCCGTCCACACCGCGCTCGCCTTCCCGGTCGTCGGCGAGGACGTCCTGGTCACCGGATGCGGCCCCATCGGTCTCATGGCGATCGCGGTCGCCCGCCACGTCGGCGCGCGCTTCATCGTCGGCACCGACGTCAGCGCGCAGCGGCTCGAACTGGCGAAGGGGATGGGCGCCGACTTCACGGTGGACGTCTCGAAGCACGACATCCACGAGGCGCAGAAGGCGCTCGGGATGCGCGAGGGCTTCGACGTCGGCTTCGAGATGAGCGGCGCGCCCACCGCGCTGCCCTCGATGATCGAGAACATGAACCACGGCGGCCGGATCGCCATGCTCGGCCTCCCGGCGAAGCCGATCGCGGTCGACTGGGGGATCGTCGTCACGCACATGCTGACGTTGAAGGGCATCTACGGCCGCGAGATGTTCGAGACGTGGAACGCGATGGGCGCGATGCTGCAGACGTCGACCGAGCTGCACGACGCGATCGCGTCGATCGTGTCCGACCGGTTCGCGGCGCGCGACTGGGAGAAGGGGTTCGCTGCAGCGGCCTCGGCCGGTGGCGGCAAGGTCATCCTCGACTGGACGGAGGTCTGAGATGTACGGGAGCTTCAAGGAGCACATCGCCGGGCAGCTGGCGGAGATCGAGGAGGCCGGGCTCACCAAGCGCGAGCGCAGCATCCACGGTCCGCAGTCGGCGCTGATCACGGCCGACGGGCAGGAGGTGCTGAACTTCTGCGCCAACAACTACCTCGGCCTGGCCGACCACCCCGCCCTGCGCGACGCGGCCAAGACCGCGCTCGACGACTGGGGCTACGGGATGGCGTCGGTGCGGTTCATCTGCGGCACGCAGGAGCAGCACCTCGAGCTCGAGCGGCGGGTGTCCGGGTTCCTCGGCACGGAGGCGACCATCCTGTTCTCGTCCTGCTTCGACGCGAACGGCGGTGTGTTCGAGACGCTGTTCTCGGCGGAGGATGCGATCGTCTCCGACGAGCTGAACCACGCGTCGATCATCGACGGCATCCGCCTGTCGAAGGCACAGCGCTACCGGTACAAGAACCGGGACATGGACGACCTGCGCGCGCAGCTGCAGGCGGCGAAGGACGCGGGCGCCCGGTTCACGATGATCGTGACCGACGGCGTGTTCTCGATGGACGGCTACATCGCGCCGCTCGCCGAGATCTGCGACCTCGCCGACGAGTTCGGCGCGCTGGTCTTCGTCGACGACTCGCACGCGGTGGGCTTCCTCGGCGAGCACGGCCGCGGGACGCCCGAGTTCTGCGGGGTCGCGGACCGGGTGGACATCTACACGGGCACCTTCGGCAAGGCGCTCGGCGGCGCCTCCGGCGGCTATGTCTCGAGCCGCCGCGAGATCGTGGACCTGCTGCGCCAGCGCGCCCGGCCCTACCTGTTCTCGAACACGCTCGCGCCGTCCATCGTCGCCGGGACGCTCGCCGCGCTCGACCTGCTGGAGCAGTCGGACCACCTCCGGGCACAGCTCGTCGCCAACGCCGAGCTGTTCCGCCGGCTGATGACCGAGGCCGGCTTCGACCTGCTGCCGGGCGCGCACCCCATCGTGCCGGTCATGTTCGGAGACGCGGCGCTCACGGCCCGGATCGCGGATGAGATGCAGCGGCAGGGCGTGTACGTCACCGCGTTCTCGTATCCGGTGGTGCCGAAGGGCCGAGCACGCATCCGCGTGCAGCTGTCGGCGGCGCACACCGAGGAGGAGATCCGGCGCTGCGTGGACGCGTTCGTCGCGTCCCGCGACGCCGTCGCTGCCGCCTAGCCGCACGAGCATTCGTGCCGAATGTGCGTTATTCGTGACCGATTGCGCACATTCGGCACGAATCGCAGATTCGTGACGAATGCCGGCCGCTGAGCCGCCCGACGATTCGTGCCGAATGCGCACGATTCGGCACGAATAACGCGCATTCGTGCCGAATGCCCGCAGGGAGGAGCCGCGGTCAGTCGTCGAGCGACGGCCGCGCGCGGCGCAGCGCAACGCCGCGGCGCGCGAAGAACAGCGACAGCGCGACCATCAGGAACACCGCGAGCGCGGACAGGTCGACGATCGCGACCGTCCCGCCGACCGCCGCCGCCTGCGTCAGCCCGCACGACCGCGGCGTCTGGTCGGCGGTGCACAGGAACCGCTCGCCCGCGCTCGTCGCGCCGGTCTGCACCCACGCGCCGATCAGCTGGTTGTACCCGGTGGCCAGGCCTTTGGTCAGCGTGGGGCTGGAGTGCCCCGCGCCGGGAACAGCCCAGTACGTCACCGTCCAGCCCGCGTCCTCGGCCGCGGTCGCCGTGTCCTCCACCTGCGGCCGGAAGTGCGCGTCCTGCTCGCCCGCGACGAAGATGCCGACCATCGGCTCCGGGTAATCGCGCGACGCGAGCACGTTGGCCGGCCAGGTCTCCTCGTACGCGGTCTGCGAGCCGCCGAAGTACTTCGTGCGGGTCAGGGTGGGCCGGTACTCGCCCGGCTTGTCCGGCCCGGAGATGTCGATGACCGCGCCCCACGACTGCGGGAACTCCGCACCCAGGTAGGCCGCGCACTCGCCGCCGTGCGAGAACCCGGCGATCACCCGGTCCGCGCGGTCGCGCGACGCCGGGAGGTTCGCGTCGATCCAGGCGGGCACGTCCTTCTGCAGGTACGTGGCCAGCGAACTGCCGGGCACGTCCGCGCACGGCGGGTTCTCGTCGATGGCGCCGAGCTGGTCGACGACGAGCACGAACGGAGCCTGGTCGAGACGGTCATCGCCGAGGCTGTGCAGCGCATCCAGCGTCGCGCCCAGGGTGGGGCTCCCCGGCTGGCCCATCATCATCTCGACCACCGGGCGCGTGCCGGACGGATCGCGCAGCCAGCCCGGCGGCACGAACAGGTGGGCCGCGCGTGCCTGGAAGCCGGACGCCGTGGGCGGGATGCTGACCGCCAGCTGGTATCCGTCGGCCAGGGTCTTCTCGGTGACCGGGATGGCGCGGCCGGCGACCACCGGCTGCGCGAACGCGGGCACCGCGGCGACACCGATGACCCCGGCGGCGAGGGCGCCCGCGACCACCGCGACCGCGACCCGCGCCGGCCGACGGCCGGCCGACTGGACCGCATCGCCGAGCGCGAGCGGCACGACGGTCGCGGCGAGCAGGAGAGCGAACCATCCGACCCCGACGAGGTCCGGACGGGGGAGCAGCACCACGCCCAGCAGCACGACCGCGAGCCCGAGCACCTGCGCCGTGACGACAGCGACCACGGTCGCCGTCGCCCGGAACCGCCACGACCGCCGCACGAACCGGTACGCCGGGTAGGCGCCGACGGCCACGAGTGCGGCGGCGAGCCAGGTCAGGGTGGACATCCCGGTCAGTCTACGGCGGCGAAATCGGGAAACAGCGGCGCTGCAGCGTACGGTGGCTGCGGGAAGGATGCGCATGATCGTCGACAACGCGGTGTACGTGGATGGGCGCCGCACCGAGCCGCCGTCGCTGGAGGAGACCAGCGAGACGGTCCGCGACCGCGGCGGCTTCGCGTGGATCGGGCTCTACCGCCCTACGAGGGATGAGCTCGGCGCCGTGGCCAAGGAGTTCGACCTCCCGCCGCTCGCCGTCGAGGACGCCCTGGCCGGCCATCAGCGCTCCAAGATCGAGAAGTACGGCTCCATGCTGTTCGTCGTGCTGCGTCCGGCCGACTACGTCGACGAGACCGAGAAGGTCGAGTTCGGCGAGGTCCACCTCTTCCTCGGCGAAGACTTCGTGATCACCGTCCGCCACTTCGAGACCCCCGACCTCGCCAAGGTCCGGCACCGGCTGGAGGGCGACGCCGCCCTGCTCGCGCACGGTCCGATCGCGGCGCTGTACGGCATCCTGGACGAGATCGTCGACGAGTACTCCCCGGTGGTCGCCGGGCTCGAGGACGACATCGACGAGATCGAGGACCAGTTGTTCTCCGGCGACCGCGGCGTCTCCCGCCGCATCTTCGAGCTGTCCACCGAGGTCATGCACTTCCAGCGCGCCGTCGACCCGCTGCGGGATGTGGTCCGCGGCCTTCGCGAGGGCCTGCTCGTACACGAGGAGGACGAGGAACTGCGGAACGCCTTCCGCGATATCGAGGACCACGTCATCCGGGTCACCGAGCGCGCCGACGGCTTCCGCCAGATCCTGCAGAACGCCCTCACGGTGCACACCACGCTCGTCGGGCAGCAGCAGAACGACGAGGTGAAGAAGATCTCGGGATGGGCCGCGATCCTGTTCACGCCGACGCTGGTGGGCACGATCTACGGCATGAACTTCCGCATCATGCCGGAGCTGCATTGGGCGCTCGGCTACCCGTTCGCGCTGCTGCTGATGCTCCTGCTGGGGGTCGGTCTCTACCTCATCTTCAAGCGGAAGGGCTGGATCTAGCCCGCCACCTGGGCGAACCGCACGCGCAGCCCGTCGAGGAGTGCCGCGAGCCCGGTCTCGAACGCCGCATCCGCCGGCGCCGCCTCCCCGAGCGCCGCCGACCGCGCGCGATACGCGGACGCGAACGCGGGCACCTCGTCCTCGGCTCCGCTGGGGTCGAACATGTCGGCGGGCGCGATCGCGTCGAGCGCCGAGCCGAGGATGAACGACTCGACCGCGACCAGCGTCGGCAGCACGTCGCCCTCCGGCCAGCCCGCGCGCACCATCGCCGCGACGACCACGTCGTACATGCGCATCGTGCGCAACGCACCGGTGAGCGGCAGGGTCGCCAGCAGCGCGATGGTCGGGGGATGCGCGGCGAAGGCCACACGGTACGACCGCGCCCAGGCGAGCATCGCCGCATCCCACGGTTCGGTCTCGAACGCGCTGACGTCGATGCGGTCGGAGACGAGCTCGCGCACCGCCGCGATGACGTCCTCCTTGCCCTCGACGTGGTTGTAGAGGGCGCTGGGCCGCACGCGCAGGGCCTGGGCGAGCCGCGCCATGGTGAAGCCGTCGGCGCCGGACTCGTCCAGCAGCCGCAGGGCCGCATGCGCGATGAGGTCGCGGGTGAGGACCGTCGTCCGCGGGCGCCCCACCCGACGCGCCGGGCGATCGATCTCGGCCATGCTCTTCCCCTCCGGCTCGATCACACCCTAGTATCTGACGAAATAAAAGAACGCCGTTCATTTATCGGAAACAATGGAGCGATAGGAAGGCCGCATGACCCTCACCGTCTTCACCAACGGCACGATCCTCGGGAGCTACCGCGCCGACGCCGCCGAGCACACCGCCGCAGCGCTCGAGGACGGTCGCGTCGTCGCCGTCGGCGACCAGGCCCTGGCGCTCCGCGGCCGTGCCGACGAGACGGTCGACCTGCTGGGCGGCGTGCTGGCCCCCGCGTTCGGAGACGGTCACGCGCATCCGGTGCAGGGCGGTCTCGAGAAGCTCGGCCCGCAGGTGCGTGCGTGCACCTCGGTCGCCGAGATCGTCGCGTGCGTGAAGGAGTGGGCGGACGCGCATCCCGAGCGGGAGTGGATCTACGGCGGCAGCTACGACGCCACCCTCGCCCCCGAGGGGATGTTCGACGCGCGCTGGCTGGACGAGGCCGTGCCGGACCGCCCCGTGGTCCTGCGGGCGTGGGACTACCACACGGTCTGGTGCAACTCCGAAGCCCTCCGCCGCGCCGGGATCGACGCGAGCACGCCCGAGCCCGCTCTGGGTCGCATCCCGCGCCGCGAGGACGGCGCCCCGCTCGGCATTCTCCAGGAGCCGGGAGCGGTCGACCTGTTGATCCCCGCCGAGCCCGGGCGGACGCACGAGGAGCGCGTGGAGGCTCTGCGCCTCGCGACCGCCGAGTACGCCGACCTCGGCATCGCCTGGGTTCAGGACGCCTGGGTCGAGCCCGCCGAGGTCGAGGCGTACCTGGAGGCGTCGATCCGCGGCGTCCTCTCCACCCGCGTCAACCTGGCCCTCCGCGCCGACCCGCTCACCTGGCGCGATCAGGTGCCGGCGTTCGTGGAGTCGCGCCGCCGCGTCGAGGAGTTGGGAGACCCGCTGCTCACCGCCGGAACCGTGAAGGTCTTCGTCGACGGCGTGATCGAGAACCACACCGCCGCGATGCTCGCCGACTACACGGACACCCCCGGCGACCGCGGACTCCCCAACTGGGACGCCCGCGAGCTCGCCGCCGCGGCCGTCACCTTCGACAGGCTCGGCTTCCAGCTCCACCTGCACGCTATCGGCGACGCAGCCGCCCGCACCGCGCTCGACGTCTTCGAGGAGGTGCAGAGCGTCAACGGCGCCCGCGACCGACGCCCGGTGATCGCGCACGTGCAGGTCGTCGACCCCGTCGACCTGCCCCGCTTCGAACGCCTCGGCGTCATTGCGAACTTCGAGCCGCTGTGGGCCCAGCTCGACCCGATGATGCTCGACCTGACCATCCCGCGGCTCGGCGCCGCGCGCGAACGACTGCAGTACCCCATCCGCACCCTGCTCGAATCGGCCAGCGTCTCCTTCGGGAGCGACTGGCCGGTCAGCAGCGCCGACTGGCGCCCGGGCGTCGCGACGGCCGTCACGCGTCAGACCGACGCCCGCGAGCCGGAGGCCGGATGGACCCCCGCCGAGCGCATCCCGCTCACCGACGCGCTGGAGGCCTACTCCTCCGGCGTCGCCTACCAGGCCTTCGCCCGCACCGCCCGCGGCGAGCTGCGTCCGGGTTCGTCCCCGGACCTGGTCTGGCTCGACACCGACCCGCGCCACGTGGACCCGCACGACCTGCGATCCGTCCGCGTGCTCGGAACCTGGGTCGCCGGCATCCGCCGCGCGGCCACCGTACGGAGCTGATACACCCCCACACAACCCCTGCACCACTCGAGAGAGAGGCAGCACCACCCCCATGACCACCACCGACCTGCCGCCCACCCAGCCGCGGCTCAAGAGGGCGCTCGGCCCGACCGCCCTCATCCTCTTCGGTCTCACCTACCTCGCGCCGGTGACCGTCTTCACGACCTACGGCATCGTCACCCAGACGACCGATAACCACCTCCCGTCCGCCTACGTCGTCGCGCTGGTCGCGATGCTGTTCACGGCACTGAGCTACGGCGCGATGGCGCGCGCGTTCCCGGTGTCCGGATCGGCGTACACGTACACGCAGCAGACGTTCGGCGGCCACATCGGCTTCCTGACCGGCTGGACGCTGATGCTCGACTACCTGTTCCTGCCGATGATCAACTTCCTGCTGATCGGCATCTACCTGAACACGCAGTTCCCGGATGTGCCGGGCTGGGTGTTCGCGCTCGCGTCGCTGCTCCTCGTGCTCGTGTTCAACGTCCTGGGCATCACGCTCGTCAACAAGCTGAACGTCGCGATCGTGGCCCTGTCGGTCCTCCTGGTCGTCGTGTTCGCGGTGCTGGCCATCAAGGAGCTCGTCACCAACCCGTCGTCGGAGACCCCGAACCTGATCGAGCCGTTCCTGCCGGGCCCCGGCGGCCTCGGTCCGATCTTCGCGGGCGCCGCTGTCCTCGCGCTGTCGTTCCTCGGCTTCGATGCGGTGTCGACGCTGTCGGAGGAGGCGAAGAACCCGAAGCGCGACATCCCTCGCGCCATCGTGCTGACGACGCTGATCGGCGGCGCGATCTTCATCGTGGTGTCGTGGCTCGGCGCCCTCGTCTACCCGTCGTGGAAGGACTTCGCGAACCTGGACTCCGCCGGCGTCGAGCTCATGGCGAAGGTGGGCGGCACGTTCCTGACCTCCTTCTTCGTCGCGATCTACGTCGTCGGCGCCTTCGGGTCCGGGATGACGACCCAGGTGAGCGTGTCCCGCATCATCTACTCGATGGGCCGCGACGGTGTGCTTCCCCGGATCTTCGCCACCCTCCACCCGCGCTTCCGCACGCCATGGGTGGCGGCGGCCGCCGTGTCGGTGGTGTCGCTGCTCGCCCTCGTGCTGACGCTCGAGCAGGCGGCGACGATGATCTCGTTCGGCGCGCTGGCGGCGTTCTCGATGGTGAACCTGTCGGTCATCCGCCACCACCTCTTCCCGAAGGGCGGCCGCGAGCGGCCGAGCGGCGGGGAGTGGTTCCGCTACGGCGTCCTGCCCGCGATCGGCTTCGTGCTGACCGTCTGGCTGTGGACCTCGCTCACCCTCACCACGTTCATCGTCGGCCTCTCGTGGATGTTGCTGGGCGTCATCTACCTCGCCGTCCTGACCCGCGGTTTCCGTCGCACGCCGCCGACCATGGACTTCTCCGAGAAGGAGGAGCTGGTCTCGGCCTGACCCGGCGCGCGCCGCCCGCGGCCGCTCTGCTTGGATGGACTGCGTGTTCGAGTATGAGCGGCTGCGGCGGTGGCCCGACGTGGAGGCGCCGAACCTGTTCGCCTCCGACGCGGCCGACCGGCTGCTCGCCGACCTCGCCGGTGACGCCGTCCTGCAGACCGGACTGGTCGTCATCGGCGACGCCTACGGCGCACTGACGCTGGCGGCCGCGTCGCGCGGTGCGCGCGACATCCGCGTCCACCAGGACCCGCTGACCGGCGAGCGTGCGCTCGACGCCAACGCCGCCGCGCTGTCCCTCGCGGGCACCTACGCGCACCACGGCCTGGACGGGTCCCTCGTGCGCGGCGCCGGCGTCGTGCTCCTGCGGCTTCCCCGGAGCCTCGATGCCCTCGCCGAGATCGCGACACTGATCGCCGAGCACGCGCCGGCGGGCGTCGTCGTCTACGCGGGCGGCATGCTGAAGCACATGACCACCGCGATGAACGGCGTCCTCGCGGAGGTGTTCGGGTCGGTGGAGGCGTCGCTCGCCCGGCAGAAGGCGCGCGTGCTGACCGCGCGGGAGCCCCATCCCGCCGCCGCCACCGTGCTGGACCGCTGGCCCGAACGGCTGCGGGACCCGGACACCGGACTGTGGGTGTGCGCCCACGGCGCCGCCTTCGCGGGGACGGCCGTGGACATCGGGACGAGGCTCCTGCTGAGCGTGCTCGACCGAGCGGTCCCGGACGCCCGCACCGCGATCGACCTCGGCTGCGGCACCGGCGTGCTGGCCTCGGCGCTCGCCGTCGCCCGCCCGGACCTGCGTGTGATCGCGACCGATCAGTCCGCCGCCGCCGTCGCGTCCGCGTCCGCCACGGCTGCCGCGAACGGCGTCGCCGGCCGGGTGACCGTCGTGCGGGACGATGGCCTCGCCTCTCAACCCGACGCCTCGGCCGACCTCGTGGTGCTCAACCCGCCGTTCCACATCGGAGGCGCGGTGCACACCGGCATCGCGCACCGGATGTTCGCCGACGCGGGCCGCGTCCTCTCCCCGGGCGGCGAGCTCTGGACCGTCTGGAACTCGCACCTCGGCTACCGGCCGGCGCTCGAACGCGCGGTCGGGCCGACGCGCCAGATCGCACGCAACCCGAAGTTCACGGTGACGGCGTCGCGCAAGGCGGGGTGAGCCGCTAGTCCCGCTTCAGCACCTCCTGCACCCCCGACACCACCAGTCCGTTCGCCCCCAGCCGCAGCGCGGTGTCGGCCGCGGCGCGCGTCGGCACGATGTGCGCCAGCACCGGTTTGCCGCTCGCCGTGAACTGCGCCCAGGCCGGCTCGCCGCCCTGGTAGTCGAGGCCGAGCCACGTCCAGCGTGCCTGGGTCTTCGCGTACAGCTCGGGGTCGGCCGCCAGCTCGGCGCCGTAATAGTAGCCCCAGGTCTGGTAGCCGCGTGCCCGCGCATCCACCGGCCAGGCCTGTGCGGTGCAGTAGCCCTTGGCGACGAACGTGCGGGTGGGGTTCTCCACCTTCGCCATCAGCGTGAACAACTCGCCCAGGTGCTCCGTCGGCACGACTTTCGGGTCGACGAAGATCGTGTGCGTCGTGCCGTACGCCGCCACCAGGTCCTCGAAGCGGAGGTACGGCTGCGGCGCCTGGCCGGGGCGATCCGTCCCGGCGGCGGTGATGCGGTACCGCTGCACCTCCTTCCAGGTGTGGTCGGCGGCGACGAAGCCGGACGTGCCGGAGGTGCGGTCGAGGGTGGCGTCGTGGAGACCGAACCACACGCCGTCCGACGTGCGGGCCAGCGACATCTCGAGGGCGTTCACGCCGAGGGCGACGGAGTTGCGGTAGGCCTCGAGCGACATCTCCGGCCAGTCCCTCGACCCGCCGCGGTGGGCGACCGTGAAGCCGGCCCGCTTGACCAGCTCGGGGACCAGCAGGCCGTCCTCGGCGCCCTTGAGCAGGCGCGGCAGCACGAACGCGCCGCCACCGCCCACGGCGGCCACGGCCACGACGCCGATCGCACCGCCGATGAGCGCACGACGGGAGATCCGCCGGCGCGCCGGCGGTTCGTCGGGCGCGGGTTCGTGCTCCTCGGGCATGGGCAACCCTAGGCATCGGAAGGGCATCGGATCAAGCGACCCGATCGAGGGGTGGAGGACAGGGGTTTCCGATGGCCCGGCGACTTCTTCCGTCGCAGATGAGAGGATTCGCAACGTTTTTCGACAGTGTTTCAGCAATCAGGCAACCGAATCCGTCGAAACACGCTTGTCCTCAACCGCGGATGTTGCTAACGTCCCCCTGTCGCTACACCGAGGTGCGCCCGAGCTCCGCCGCACCCGCGACCCACGAAGCCCAGGGAGAGCCATGACGCAGACCAGTTCCCGGCCGGACGCCCCGCGCGGCGCCGAGCACCCGACAGCGGAGAACCACGCACTGAAGGCGGACGGCGTCAGCGCCGCCGGCTCCATCGTCATGGCGGTCGCGGGCAGCGCGCCCGCGTACTCGATCGCGGCGACCACCGCGACCCTCGTCGGCGCCGCCGCCCTCGGCGCCCCGGCAGCACTGCTGTGGTGCGGCATCCCGATGCTCGGGATCGCGTGGGCGTTCCTCTACCTAGGTCGGCTCGACGTCAACGCGGGCGCCGCGTACTCGTGGGTCGCCCGAGCGCTGCACCCGATCCTCGGCTTCCTGTCGGGCTGGGCGCTCGTCATCTCCGCCACGATCTTCATGGTCGCCGGAGCTCTCCCGGCGGGCGCGATGACCGTCACGCTGTTCGCCCCGGAACAGGCGAACAACGTCCCGCTGATCACCGGCGTGGGCGCCCTCTGGTTCCTCGTGATGGCCGCGTGCGTCCTCTTCGGCGTGCACGTCACCGCCCGCGCGCAGTGGATCATGTCGGTGATCGAGGTCGGCATCCTGATCGTCTTCGCGGTGCTCATGATCGTGCGCGCCGCCACCTCGACGCACGCAGGCCCCTCGTTCTCGTGGGACTGGCTGGGGTTCCAGCACCTCACCGGCCAGGGCGTGTTCGTCTCGGCCGCGCTGATCGCCGCCTTCTACTTCTGGGGCTGGGATGTGGCGGCCAACCTGAACGAGGAGACCAAGGACGGCCACAAGAACGCCGGGTCGGCGGGCATCATCGGCGTGATCATCGTCTTCCTGCTGTTCGAGGTCTTCACGATCGCGACCATGGTCATCCTGCCCGCGAAGACCATCGAGGACAACAGCGCCAACGTGCTCTCCGTGCTCGGCGACGCGGTGTGGCCGGGCATCGGCGGCAAGATCCTGGTGATCGCCGTCGCGCTGTCCACCATCGCCACCCTGGAGACCACGCTCATCCAGGTCACGCGCACGCTGTTCGCGATGGGCCGCGACCACACCATCCCGAAGGTCTTCGGCAGCATCCACCGCCGCTGGCGCACCCCGGCGTTCGCGACACTGATCGTCGTCGGGGTCTCTATCGTGCTGTTCCTCGGCGCCAACCTGCTCGGCAGCACCGTCGGCGACATCATGTCGAACGCCATCCTGTCGATCGGCATCCAGATCGCCTTCTACTACACGCTGGCGGGCGTCGCCGTGGTGGTCGCCTACCGCAAGGTGCTCCTCAAATCGGTGAGGAACTTCATCTTCATCGGACTGTGGCCCGCGGTCGGTGCGATATTCATGGGCGTCATGTTCGTGCTCGGGATCGTGCAGAACTTCCAGGACGACGCGATCGTTGTGAACGTCCTCGGCCTGGGCCTGATCGTCGTCGGCATCGTCCCGATCCTGCTCTTCTACCGCAAGGCCCGCGAGTACTACTCGCGCCGCCCCTTCGAGCTCCCCGCCGACCTCGACGCCGCCGCGCCGCCGAACGTCGACGACCGCGACCCCGCCACTCGCGCCTAGGCCTCTGCACGCGGGCTACGGCTTGTCCTCGTGCCCGGGTCTCCGCGGCGACGGGGTGTCGAGGAATGAGAGGAAGAAGAGAAGGGCGAGTAGGCCGAAGATCGCGAGGCCCGCGAGCAGATCGCTGACGCTGAACGGGATGAGGGTCCCGTCGATCGACAGCACGAACGCCGTCTCCACCACGCCGAACGCGACGAAGAACAGGCCGAGCAGCACCCGCGTCAGGACGAGGTTGCCGCGGTGATGCAGCTCCACCCGCCGGAACTCCACCATCAGCGTCAGGAGCAGCAGCGGCAGCACCTGCGCCAGGGTCGCCGCCGTCGCGCTGTCCATCAGGACGACGCGCAGGTCAGCCGGATCCACCATGCGCTCAGGCTACCGCCGAAAAAGTGAGCCGATGTGGGAACAATCCCTCGCATTGCAAAGTTGAGCTTAGTAGACTCAAGTTTGCCCACAGAGAAATGGGAGAGGAACCACATGGCGAACATGCAGGGTGCGCCCTCCACGCAGGAGGAGGCGAAGAGCGCACTCGAACAGTACGGCGTGAACCTCACGGAGATCGCCAAGAGCGGCAAGCTCGACCCGGTCATCGGGCGGGATGCCGAGATCCGGCGCGTCAGCCAGGTGCTGACCCGCCGCACCAAGAACAACCCCGTGCTCATCGGCGAGCCCGGCGTCGGCAAGACGGCGGTCGTCGAAGGCCTCGCCCAGCGCATCGTCGCGGGGGACGTTGCCGACTCGCTCAAGGGGAAGCAGCTGGTCGCGCTCGACCTGTCCGCGCTCGTCGCGGGCGCGATGTACCGCGGCCAGTTCGAGGAGCGGCTGAAGGCCGTCCTCAAGGAGATCAACGACGCCGAGGGTCAGATCATCACGTTCGTGGACGAGCTCCACATCCTGATGGGCGCCGGCGGCGGCGAGGGGTCCGTCGCGGCCTCCAACATGCTGAAGCCCATGCTCGCGCGCGGCGAGCTGCGCCTCATCGGCGCGACCACGCTCAACGAGTACCGCGAGTTCATCGAGAAGGACGCCGCGCTCGAGCGCCGCTTCCAGCAGGTCTACGTCGGCGAGCCGTCGGTCGAGGACACCGTCGCCATCCTCCGCGGGCTCAAGGGCCGGTACGAGGCGCACCACGGCGTCACGATCGAGGACTCGGCGCTCGTCGCCGCAGCCTCCCTCTCGAACCGCTACATCACCGCCCGCCAGCTGCCCGACAAGGCGATCGACCTGATCGACGAGGCCGCGTCCCGGCTGAAGATGGAGATCGACTCGGCCCCGGTCGAGATCGACACCCTCCAGCGTCAGGTGGAGCGGATGAAGCTGGAGGAGTTCGCGCTCAAGAAGGAGAAGGACGACGCCAGCAAGGAGCGACTGGAGCAGCTGCGCCAGCGGCTGGCCGAGCAGGAGCGCGAGCTCGAGGAGCTGCAGGCCCGCTGGCGCGCCGAGAAGGCGTCGCTCAACCGGGTCGGCGAGCTGCGGTCGCAGCTGGAGGAGGCCAAGACGAAGCGCGACCTCGCGCTGCGCGACGGCCGCTACCAGGAGGCGTCCCGCATCGAGTACGAGACCATCCCCGGCATCGAGCGCGAGCTCGCCGAGGCGGAGGCGGCCGAGCACGACCACCCGCGCATGGTGAACGAGCAGGTCACCGCCGACGACATCGCCGCGGTCGTGGCCGCGTGGACGGGCATCCCCGTCGACCGGCTCACCCAGGGCGAGACCGAGAAGCTGCTGCACCTCGAATACGAGCTGGGCCGCCGGATCATCGGCCAGAAGAAGGCCGTGCAGGCGGTGGCGGATGCTGTCCGCCGCAGCCGGGCCGGCATCTCCGACCCCGGACGCCCGACCGGATCCTTCCTGTTCCTCGGCCCGACCGGCGTCGGCAAGACCGAGCTGGCCAAGGCGCTCGCCGCGTTCCTGTTCGACGACGAGAAGGCCATGGTCCGCATCGACATGAGCGAGTACGGCGAGAAGTTCTCCGTCTCGCGGCTCGTGGGCGCGCCTCCCGGCTACGTCGGTTACGAGCAGGGCGGCCAGCTGACCGAGGCCGTGCGGCGTCGGCCGTACTCGGTGATCCTCCTCGACGAGGTCGAGAAGGCGCACCCCGAGGTGTTCGACGTGCTGCTGCAGGTGCTCGACGACGGTCGCCTGACCGACGGCCAGGGCCGAACGGTCGACTTCCGCAACGCGATCCTCATCCTCACCTCGAACCTCGGCAGCCAGTTCCTCGTCGACCCGACGCTGAACGAGACCGAGAAGGAGGAGGCGGTGCTGCAGATGGTCCGCCAGGCGTTCAAGCCGGAGTTCGTGAACCGCCTCGACGACATCGTCGTGTTCTCGGCGCTGAGCCAGGAGGAGCTGGGCGAGATCGTCGAGCTCGGCATCGACCGGCTGATGGCGCGGCTGTCCGAGCGGCGGCTGGAGCTGGCGGTGACGCCGGACGCGCGGGCCTGGCTCGCCGAGCGCGGCTACGACCCGATCTACGGCGCGCGCCCGCTGCGGCGCCTGATGCAGCGCGAGATCGAGGACCGTCTCGCGACCGCGCTGCTCGCCGGCGAGGTGCGCGACGGCGACCTCGTGCGGGTCGACCTCGACCGCGACGCCGACCACCTCACGGTGGAGGCCGTGCGCGAGTAGTCCTCTGCACGAAGAGCGTCATCCACAGGGGCGCCGTCCGGATCGGGCGGCGCCCCTCGTGCGCGTAGGCTCGGAGCATGCGTGCTGCTGTCATCCACGGGGAGCGCGATGTGCGCCTCGAAGAAGTCCCCGATCCCACCCTGTACACCGGTCCGAACGCCGACGGCCTCGACGCCGTCGTCCGCGTGGTCGCCGCCTGCGTCTGCGGCAGCGACCTGTGGCCCTACCGCGGCGTGACGCCGACCAACGAGCCGCACCGGATCGGCCACGAGTTCGTCGGCGTCGTCGAAGAGGTCGGCGAGAACGTCCGCACCATCAAGCCCGGCGACTTCGTCATCGCGCCGTTCTACGACTGCGACATGACGTGCGTGAACTGCAAGAACGGCGTCAGCACCTCCTGCCTGCACGGCGGCTGGTGGGGGTCGAAGGACCGCATCGGCGGCTTCGCCGACGGCGGTCAGGGCGAGCGCGTCCGCGTGCCGCACGCCGACGGCTCCCTCGTCGCGACGCCGGAGTATCCGAGCGCGGAGCTCATCCCGAGCCTGCTGACCCTGTCGGATGTGATGGGCACCGGCCACCACGCCGCGGTCTCGGCCGGGGTCACCGAGGGCAGCACGGTCGTCGTCGTGGGCGACGGCGCCGTCGGGCTCTGCGCGGTCCTCGCCTCCGCCCGCCTCGGCGCCTCCCGCATCATCGCCATGTCGCGCCACGAGAGCCGGCAGGCGCTCGCGCGCGAGTTCGGCGCGACCGACATCGTCGCCGAGCGCGGCGACGCCGGTGTGGCCGCGGTCAAGGAGCTGCTGGACGGCATCGGCGCGGACTGCGTCCTGGAGGCCGTCGGTACGAAGGAGTCCATGGACCAGGCCATCCGCTCCGCCCGTCCGGGCGGCATGGTCGGCTACGTGGGCGTGCCGAACGGCGGCCCCGAGCTGCCCGTCCGCCCGCTGTTCCAGAGCAACATCGGCGTCAACGGCGGTGTCGCACCCGTGCGCAATTACGTCGAGGAGCTGCTGCAGGATGTCTGGTCCGGCGCGATCGAGCCGGGCAAGGTGTTCGACCTCGAGGTCCCGCTGACCGACATCGCCGAGGCGTACGCGGCGATGGATGAGCGGCGCGCGATCAAGACGCTCGTGCGTCCCTGATCCACCTCGCAAAAAGGGAGGAGATCCGGCTGCCCTGCGGCCTGGATCTCCTCCCTTTCTGTCGTTTCCCGGCGTGTCCGACCGGGGACTCCTCCGTTTCGCTCAGCACGCCCGGCGTGCCAAAACGGAGGAGGCGGCAGGAGACACGCCGTCGGGATACGCAAAAGGGAGGGGTCCGCGACCGATTCGGTCGCGGACCCCTCCCCTTTTTTCGCGGGACGATCAGTCGTGGACGCGGACGATCCGCTCCAGCGCGTGCCGAGTGCGCGGCGCGCTCTCGCGCTCGCGAAGCGGCTCCGGCAGCGCGTCCGCGTCGCCGAGCACGCCGAGCGCGGTGATCGAGACCGGCTCGAAGCGGTCGCCGATCTCGAAGGCCTCACGCAGCGCGGCTCCGTCGAAGCCGCCCATCTGGTGGGCGTGCAGACCGTCGTGGTGGGCCTGGATGGTGAGGTGCGCGACGGCCTGCCCCAGGTCGTAGGTGGCCCAGCGGCGCTCGCGGCCCTCCTCGTCGACCGTCTCGGCGAGGGCGACGACCAGGACGGCGGCGGAGCCGGCCCAGACCTGGTTGAAGCCGGCGAGGTTCTGCACGATGGTATCGAAGGCGCCGGTGCCGCGCCGGGCGACGATGAAGCGCCACGGCTGCGAGTTGTTGGCGGACGGCGACCAGCGCGCCGCCTCGAGGGCCGAGCGCAGCGCGGTCTCCTCGACGTCGGCGGTGGGGTCGAAGGCGCGGGGGCTCCAGCGCTCGGCGAGCGCGGGCAGCAGGGGCGCGGAGGTGTCGGCGCCGTGCGTCGTGGTGTCGGCCAGGGTCACAGGGGTCTCCTCGGTGGTGCGTGATCGGTGAGAAAAAATGACGGCTCCATTGCCGAGCTATAACCATGTAAACGCATGGGGCGGCGCGGTATTCCCGCCCGGGCTGTGTGAACGGGATGTGTCGCCGGTGTAAAAGTTCGTAACATTCGCGGGCGTACGGCCGGACCCCCGGGTGGGGTACAGAATCGAGGCATCCCGGGCGCGGCGGATGCGCGCGGTCACAGGAGCTCCCCAGGTGACGATCTGTCCTCCCATCGGCCATTCCCTCGTGAAGGAACGCGCGCAAGCGGCAGCTGGGACGCTCTCCTGAACGTGTCCGCACCTCTGCGGACACGGCCCACCGGGGGACGATCCGACACGCCGTGATGTCCGCCATGTGCCCCACTTGCGGGTCACCCGTACCCCCACGTAGAACTGTCTCCACCCGAACTCGACCAGATCCCCAGCGCTGCGGATGCCGCCCCCACGACAACCCACCTGTGAGAGGTCCCGCCGTGTTCATCTTCCTGTTGCAGATCCGCCACATGCTCGGCGGGCATCCCGAGTTCTATCTCTTCGCCATCTACTCCGCCCTGATCTGGGTCATCTGGATCGTCAAGGTCCTGATGTCCCGCCGCTACCGGGCGTACACCGGCGAGTTCCACGGCACGACCAGCGTCGTCGTGCCCGTGGTGGACGAGCCGCTCGACCTGTTCCGCGACGTGCTCGGCCGGATGGTCGAGCAAAAGCCGGGCGAGATCATCGTCGTCATCAACGGCGCCCCCAACCCCGAGCTCGCCGAGGTGTGCGAGGAGTTCGCGCCCCTGGTGCGCTGGGTCCACACGCCCATCCCGGGCAAGCGCAACGCCGTGATGATCGGAACGAAGATGTCGACCGGCGAGATCACCGTCCTGGTCGACTCCGACACGATCTGGACCGAGGGCACCCTCGCGGAACTCGTGAAGCCCTTCGCCGACGAGCGCGTCGGCGGCGTCACCACGAAGCAGCGCATCCTGGAGCCGACCCGCAGCTGGATCACCCGCTGGGCCGACTGGCTGGAGAACTCCCGCGCGCTATACTCGATGCCCGCGCAGAGCGTCGTCGGCCAGATCGGCTGCCTCCCGGGCCGGACCATCGCCTTCCGCCGCTCGATCCTGATGCGCGTCATGGACAAGTTCATGACCGAGAAATTCCTCGGCGTCTTCCTCGAGGTCTCGGACGACCGGACGCTGACGAACCTCACGCTCAAGGAGGGCTACCGCACCGTCTACCAGCACACGAGCCTCGTCTACACGGACGCCCCGCTGAGGGTGAAGAAGCTCTTCAAGCAGCAGCTGCGCTGGGCGCGCGGCAGCCAGTACAACACGCTCCGGATGCTGCCGTGGATGCTCGGCCACGCCCCGGTTCTCGCGTTCTTCTTCGTGATGGACATCATCCTGCCGTTCATGCTGGCGGGTGTCATCGGCGGCTGGATCTACCGGTCCATCACCGGCGGCGGCTACAACTTCTACGAAGGCTTCCTGAAGTCCTACGGGATCGAGGGCGGCATCCTGACCGTCGTCGCCCTGATGGTCGCGTCGTCCGTGATCAGCATGTCGATCCGCCAGATCCGGCACCTGTCCGAGAAGCCGAGCGACTTCTTCCGCCTGCCGATCTTCATCATCGTGTCGACCTTCTTCCTGATGCCGATCCGCCTGATCGGGTTCTTCCGGATGGCGCACGCGAGTGGATGGGGCACCCGCGCCGGTGCCTACGCCGGCGGTCCCGGCGAGATCAGCTCCGAAGAGGAGATCGCCCAGCACGCCACGGCCACAGGTCCGTCCGGGCACCAGTCGCCCGTCCTCCCCGACTCCGTCGGCGGCGTGACCACTGCGACCGCGCTCGCCACCCGCACCCAGCTCGCCACGCGCGCCGAGGCGAAGGCCGCAGCCGTCGCCGCTCCCGCACCCAAGACCACGAAGACCAACCGCCGCCGCCTCAACCCCTACGCGGCCATCCCGTACCTGATCGGAATCGCGATCCTGACCCTGGAGGCTCTCTTCCTTGTCTAGCCAGACCGCCCCCTCCAAGACCGCCGCCTGGTGGTCCGAATCCAAATCCCGCTCGCAGGCGACCGCCGCAGCCGCCATCGTCCTGACGGCCGTGCTCGTCGGCATCTCGGCCTACGTCTGGGTCTCGCCGACCGGGGCGCCGCTGCGGAAGGCCGTCGACCAGGCGGCCGTCGCTGTCACCCCGTTCGCGGCCCAGAACGTCGAGCTCAAGAAGAACCTCGACCGCGCCACCGAGACCATCGCCTCGCAGAAGGGCAAGCTCACCGCGATGGAGCAGGCGTCCCTCGCCGCGCAGGCGTCGGCCGCCAAGCAGCTCGCCGTCGCTCAGCAGAAGGCGGCGGCGACGGAGGGGAAGCTGGCCAGCGTGCAGGCGCAGCTCTCGGCCGCGCAGGCCAAGGGCGGCGCCGGTTCGTCGGCCTCGGCGGCCGGCACCACCACGAAGGGCGGCTCGGGCGGCTCGGGCGGCGGCTCGGGTTCCGGCTCCGGCACCGGGGCCGCTCCGATCACGGCGCCGGCCCGCGCCGACCTCGTGAACCCGTCGAAGCGCTACTTCGGCATGTACACCGAGCAGGCTCCGTTCAACTGGGCCACCTTCGACGCCACGAGCACGAAGGTCGGGGTGTCGCCCAACGTGGTCGGCTACTTCAGCGGCTGGGACGAGAACTTCCGCGCCAACGCGGTCACCCGCGCCTGGCAGCACGGGCAGCTCCCGATGATGACCTGGGAGTCCCGCCCGATCGACGCCGGGAACGACGTGGTGGACGCACCCGCCTACTCGTTGCCCAACATCATCCGCGGTGACTTCGACTCCTACCTCCACCAGTACGCGAAGGACATCGTGGCGACCGGCCTTCCTCTCGCCATCCGTCTCGACCACGAGATGAACGGCGTCTGGTACCCGTGGGCGGAGACCGACGGCAAGGGCAACTCCATCAACGGCAACAACGTGGGCGACTACGTGACCATGTGGCGCCACGTGCACGACATCTTCCAGGCGGAGGGCGCCAACAACCTCGTCATGTGGGTCTGGGCGCCGAACATCGTCAACAACCTGCCGGCCACGCACAAGGCGCCGGGGTTCCTGGAATCGCTCTACCCGGGCGATGAGTACGTCGACTGGGTGGGACTGTCGGGGTACCTGCGCCCGCCGTACAAGGCGGACAACAACTTCACTTTCGACTACACGTTCAAGGCCAGCCTGGACAAGCTGCGGTCGATCACGAAGAAACCGATCATGCTGGCCGAGATCGGGGCGTCGGAGACCGAAGGGCACAAGGCGGCCTGGATCAACTCCTTCTTCGAAGCCCTCGCGAAGCCCGAGAACGACGACATCATCGGCTTCTCCTGGTTCAACCTGGCGGTGACCAGCTACGTGGAGGGCGTCCGCGCCACCAACGACTGGCGCATCGACTCCCGGGCGGACTCCCTCTCCGCGTTCATCACGGGCCTCACCCGCCCGGAGGACGACTTCGCCCTCACCCCCGCTCCCTGAACTCCGACCGCACAGAAAGGACGATCATCATGACCGCTCCCAAGAAGACCAAGGACCAGCCCGCTCCCCGCATCAGCGTCATCGGCACCGGTTACCTCGGGGCCACCCACGCGGCCGCCATGGCCGAGCTCGGCTTCGACGTCGTCGGCGTCGACACCGACCCCCGCAAGGTGGAGGAGCTGAAAGAGGGCCGCGCGCCCTTCTTCGAGCCGGGCCTCCCCGAGCTCATCCGCCGCAACGTCGCCGCCGGCCGGCTGACGTTCACCACCGACCTGGCCGAGGCGGTCGCCGTCTCCGACGTCCACTTCATCTGCGTCGGCACCCCGCAGCAGTCCGGATCCTTCGCCGCGAACCTCTCCTACGTGGAGGCGGCGGCCCGGGGGATCGCCGAGAACCTGACGCACGACGGCCTGATCGTCGGCAAGTCCACCGTCCCGGTCGGCACCGGCGCCCGACTCCGCGCGATCGTCGCGGATGCAGTGCCGGCCGGGATCGGCGTCGAGCTCGTCTGGAACCCCGAGTTCCTGCGCGAGGGCAAGGCGGTCGAGGACACGCTGTCGCCCGACCGCCTCGTGTTCGGCGGCACGTCGGCCCAGGCGGAGGCCACCCTCCGCCGCATCTACGAGAAGCCGATCGCCGAGGGATCCCCGGTGCTCGTCGCCGACCTGCCGACCGCCGAGCTCGTCAAGGTCAGCGCGAACGCGTTCCTCGCGACCAAGATCTCGTTCATCAACGCGATCGCCGAGGTCTGCGACGCAGCGGGGGCGGACGTGTCCCTCCTGGCCGACGCGCTCGGGCACGACAAGCGCATCGGGCGCCAGTTCCTCAACGCCGGCCTCGGCTTCGGCGGCGGCTGCCTCCCGAAGGACATCCGCGCGCTCATGCACCGCTCGAACGAGCTCGGCGCGCACGGCGCGGTCGGCCTGCTCCAGCAGGTGGACGAGATCAACATGGGCCGTCGCCAGCGGGTCATCGACCTGGCGCTGAAGGCGCTCGGCGGCTCGGTGCTCAACCGCCGGATCGGCGTCCTCGGCGCCGCGTTCAAGCCGCACACGGACGACGTGCGCGACTCGCCCGCGCTCAACGTCGCGGCCGCCCTGCATCTGCGCGGCGCGCAGGTCGTGGTCTACGACCCGCAGGCCCGCGAGACCGCGCAGCGGCTGTTCCCGACCCTCGGCTACGCCGACTCGATGGAGGAGGCGCTCACCGGCGCCGACCTGACGGTCGTGCTCACCGAATGGGACGAGTTCACCACGGCGGACCCGACGGCGCTCGCCGCCATCGTGCGCGGCCGTTCCGTCATCGACGGCCGCAACTGCCTCGACGCCTCCGCGTGGAACCGGGCGGGCTGGAGCGTCTACGCCATGGGCACGCTCCCCGAGGGCGCTCCGCTCGCGGACGACCTCGCCGCGCTCGCGCCCGCTCTCTGATCCGCCGACCGCCGAACTCCAGGAGGAGAACATGACCAGCTACGTGACGAAAGCCGTGATCCCCGCGGCGGGACTCGGCACTCGTTTCCTGCCCGCCACCAAGGCGATGCCGAAGGAGATGCTTCCGGTCGTCGACAAGCCGGCCATCCAGTACGTCGTCGAGGAGGCCGTCACCTCGGGTCTCCATGACGTGCTGCTGGTGACCGGCCGCAACAAGAACGCGCTCGAGAACCACTTCGACCGCAACGCGGAGCTGGAGGACGCGCTGGAGAAGAAGGGCGACCGGGACAAGCTCCTCAAGGTCAGCTACTCGACCTCCCTCGCCGACATGCACTACGTGCGGCAGGGCGACCCGAAGGGGCTCGGCCACGCCGTCCTCCGCGCCAAGATGCACATCGGGCACGAGCCGTTCGCGGTGCTGCTCGGCGACGACATCATCGACGCCCGCGACCCGCTGCTGTCCCGGATGCTGGAGGTGCAGCACGCGCTGAACACCACGGTCGTCGCGCTGATGGAGGTGCCGCCGGAGTCCATCCACCTCTACGGCGCCGCCGCGGTGGTCGAGACGGACGACGACGACGTGGTGCGCATCACCGGTCTGGTCGAGAAGCCGAGCCGGGAGAACGCGCCGTCGAACTACGCCGTGATCGGACGGTACGTGCTGCGGCCGGAGATCTTCGACATCCTGGAGAAGACGGAGCCGGGCAAGGGCGGCGAGATCCAGCTGACCGATGCGTTGCAGGGCCTCGCGACCGCGCCGGCATGGACCGGTGGCGTGCACGGCGTCATCTTCCGTGGGCGTCGCTACGACACCGGCGACCGGCTCGACTACCTCAAGGCCATCGTGCAGATGGCGGTCGCCCGCGAAGACCTCGGCCCCGACCTGCTGCCGTGGCTGAAGGAGTTCGCCACGACCGCCGGACCGGCCGAGACCGCGCCCATCCCGACCTTCCCGGCGCTCACCCCCGCCGCGACGGCGGAGAGCCCCGCCCCCAAGCCGGTCGTGGTCAAACCCGCCGCCGTGAAGCCGAAACCGGCCAAGCCCGAACTCGAGCTGGCCGCCGCCTCCGGAGCCTGACCCGGCCCACCGACCGGTCCCGACTCGCCGTCATGCCCGACCGCATGACGGCGTGTCGGGACCACTCGTTTCGGCGGCCCGAGGTCAGTCGAGGCCGAGACGCTTGAGGGTGTGCTGCTCGGAGTGGCCCGGGTCGGTCTCGATCTCGTCGATCGCGATCGGGATGCTGGGGCCGACGGCCAGCCAGACGAACCCGTCGCGGTGGACCAGGGGGACGAGGTCCGTCGTCCCGTCGCGGAGGATCGTCCGCACGCGCTTGAGCAGGGCGTAGCCCTCCGACGGCTTCGTCACGTACGTCTTCCGGCGGTAGTGGACGACGTGGGCGACCGTCTTCGCGCTGAGGCCGGCCACCTCCGCGTCGGTCAGCCCCTCGCCGGTGGGGCCTCGGGTGTCGGTGTCGGTCATAGGACGCACGGTACGCCGAGTCCGCTACCGTCGACAGGTGGAACTCCCCGACCCCGCCGCCCTCGACCGTCTCGCCGACCGCGGCTGGCCGGCCCTCGAACGCGAGCCACTGCAGGGCTGGATGCTGCGCGCGTCCGCCGGTGTCACCAACCGCGCCAACTCGGTGCTGACGTCGGGTGAGGTGGAGGATGTGGCGGCCGCCGTCGCGGACGCGGAGCGGTGGTACGCCGCCCGCTCGCTCCCGGCGGTGTTCCAGACAAGCCCCGCGTCGCCGGCCCCGCTGCCGGGGGTGCTGGCCGCTCGCGGCTACCGGGAGCACTCGGTCACCGACATCCTGGTGGCCGATCGCGCCGGGGTCGCCGACGGCTGGGCTGAGGCGGCCGATGTGCGGTTGGCCGACTCCCCGAGCGACGCGTGGCTCGGCACGTGGTGGTCGGTGGACAGCCGCGGCGGCACCGCCGACCGGGAGGTGGCCCTGCGCATCCTCACGGGCGGCCCGGCGCTCTACACATCACACGGCGACCCCTCGGCACCGGACGCCGTCGCGCGACTGGCCGTCGTGGGGGAGTGGGGAGGCCTCTACGCCGTCGCGACGCGGCCCGAGGCTCGCCGCCGCGGACTCGCCCGCGACCTCGCCCGCACGCTGGCCCACGCCGCGTCCGCGCACGGGGTCATCGCGCTCTGGCTTCAGGTCGTCGCCGGGAACGCGCCGGCTCACGCGCTGTACGCGGCGCTCGGCTTCCGCCGGGCGTCCGGGTACTCCTACTGGTCGCCCAGCTGAGGGGCGGCCGGCCGGCTCACGCGCCGAAGATCGCGCGCAGCTGCTCGATCGGCGCCTTCGGGCGGCGGTCTTCGAACACCAGGCCGTTGGTCTCCTGACCGGTGTCGGCCAGCTGCGTGTAGCAGTAGCCCGCCAGGGGCGCAGCGGCCCGTACGGCGCCGACCAACGCCCGAAGGCGCTCCACCAGGTCCTCCTGGCTCGTCGCGGTGGAGTACCCCCAGGCATCCTCCGGGCCGTACTCGGTGTACGAGATGCCGCCGAACTCGGTCAGCATCAGCGGCGCGTCCGTGCGCTGGGCCGCGTCGACGATGAGCCGGCGACCCGGAAGCGTGAACGTCGCCTCCAGGATGCCCTCGCGCGTCGCGTACCGCTCCGCCACACGTGCGGCGTCGTGGTCGTAGTCGTGGATCGACAGGATGTCGGACTCCGCGTGCTCCCAGCCGTCGTTCGAGATCACTGGACGGGTCGGGTCGACCGTCTTCGTCAGGTGCACGAGCGCCTTCGCGTACGACACCATGCGCGGGTCGTGCGCGAGGTGCTGCACGCCCCAGCTCTCGTTGAGCGGCACCCAGGTGACGATCGAGGGATGCGACCGGTCGCGGTCGAGGATGGCGGACCATTCGGCCACGCTCCGACGCACGGCCTCCGGGCTGAACGCGTACGCGGCCGGCGCCTCGCCCCAGACCAGCAGCCCGAGCTTGTCGGCCCAGAACAGGAAGCGCGGGTCCTCGTACTTCTGGTGCAGGCGCGTCGCGTTGAACCCGAGATCGAGGATGAGCTGCGCTTCGGCGCGCAGGGCGTCGGCGCTGGGCGCCGCGGAGTGCGAACCCGGCCAGTAGCCCTGGTTCAGCACGGACCGCACGTAGAAGGGCCGGTCGTTGAGCAGGAACCGTCCGCCCTCGACGGCGGCCGAGCGGAGGCCGAAGTAGGAGCTCACCACGTCGGCGATGGCCTCCGGCGCCTGCAGCACGACGGTCGCGTCGAGCAGGGTCGGGTGCGCGGGGGACCAGAGGAGTTCTTCGTACGCCTGGCCGTTGCTCTGCCGGTGGATGCGGAACGGGATCTCGACCTCGCGGCCCGAGACGCCGACCTCGACCGAGGCGAGAGGATCGGAGTCCAGAGCGACCGAGATGCGCACGGTCGCGCCCGCGGGGGCCGGACGGCTCAGCCGGAGCTGCGCCGTCACCTCGCCGGCGGGAACGTCGACCGCCCAGTGGAGCTGTTCGATGCGGGCCTGTGGCGCGGCCTCGATCCACACCGGCTGCCAGATGCCGGTCGTCCGGTGATACCAGATCGAGTGCGGATGGTGCCGCCAGTCCTGCTTGCCGCGCGGCTGGGCGACGTCGGCCGGGTCGTCCTCCGCGCGCACGGTGATCGAGAAGTCGGTGTCGCCCACGAGCTCGGTGATGTCGAGCGAGAAGGGCGTCGAGCCGCCCTCGTGCGTTCCGGCCGAGCGGCCGTCCACCCACACCTCGCAGGCGTGGTCGACGGCGCCGAGGTTCAGGAGGATGCGCTCACCGGCCGGCACCTCGTCGCGCAGCACGGTGCGCTGGTACCAGACCACCGGATGGAAGCCCGTGTCGCCGACGCCGGACGCCTCCGACTCGAACGGGAAGGGCACCTGGATGACGTTCGCCAGCGGGCCGGCCGACTCCCAGTGCTCGCTCCGGCCGCGGTCGTCGTCGTCGAACGCGAAGGTCCAGGGACCGGACAGGTCGAGCCAGCCGGCCCGGACGAGCTGCGGCCGGGGGTAGCGGCCGTCCTGCGCGGTGGCCGCGCCGACGGGGTGTTCCTGGGTGAGCATCCCCTTAGCATGCACGATCCGTGCAGCGCTGTAAAGTCGCTTCCGCTGCTCAGCTCCGGCCGGGCGCGCTCTCGCGGGCGACGAGGGAGAACGGGGCGAGTTCGTGCCGTCCCATCCCGTCGAAGCCGGAGACCCGCTCCAGCAGCATCTCCACCGCGCGCGACGCGAGCCCGCGCATGTCCGGCGCGATCGTCGTCAGCGACGGGTAGGTGACCGCCGTCATCGGAGTGTTGTCCCATCCCGTGATCGCGACGTCCTCCGGCACGTGGAAGTCGCGTTCCTGCAGGGCGCGCAGGGCGCCGATCGCCGCGAGGTCGTCGCGGCAGACCAGCCCGTCGAAGCGGAGGCCGCGGTCGATCGCGGCGCCCACGGCGCGCACCGCGTTCCCCGCGGAGACGGAGACGCTGGGGATCAGCAGCTCCGGGTCCGGGGTGAGCCCCGCGTCCTCCAGCGCCTGCTGGTAGCCCGCGATGCGCAGCTTGGAGGTGCGCGTCGGGCGGCTGCTCTCGTGGCCGGCGAAGGCGATGCGGCGGCGCCCGTTCGCGATCAGGTGCTCCGTGGCGACGCGGGCCGCTTCCACGTTGTCGATCATGATGCGGTCGAGCGTGAGCGGCGCCGCGTTCTCGCCGAGGACGACGAGCGGGATGTCGGTGCGGGTCTGCGCGAGCTCGGCCGAGTTCATGACGCTCGGCTGGAAGATCATGCCGTCCACCAGGCCCGACTCCCCGGCCGACACGACGGCCCGCTCGCCCTCGATCGTGCCCTCGGTCTGCTCGAGCAGGACGCGGTAGCCGCGCCGCTCCGCTTCGTCGGCGACGACCCGCGCGAGCTCGGCGAAGTACGGCAGCGTGACGTCGGCGAAGGCGAGTGCGAGAAGGCCCGTGCGGCCGGTCGCCAGGCGGCGTCCCATGATGTTCGGCCGGTAGCCGAGCTCGTCGATCGCCCGCTGCACCTTCTCGCGCATCTGGGGGCTGACGTGGGGGTAGTTGCGGACGACGTTCGAGACGGTCTTCATCGAGACGCCGGCGTGCTCTGCCACGTCCTGGAGCCTGACCGCCATCAGACCGTCCCCTTTCGCCTCCGCGGACGCCGTGTCCGTCGGGTCACTCTACAACGCACCGCCCGTCCCGGTCTGCACCGGGTTGACAGCGGATATCCAGCGCTGTAAATTCGCCAGACATGCCGAGTGTACGGCTCAAGCACCCCCGATCACGCACAGGCAGCAGCATCACGACCGCGTGAACGGCTCACTCAAGGGAGAGATCACATGAAGAAGCGATTCGCGGCACGCGCGATCGCCGTGGCGGTGACGGCGGGCCTCGGGCTCGCGCTGACCGCCTGCGGAAGCAGCGCCGGTTCCGGGGGAGCCCAGGTCGCCTCCGGCGACTACACCGGCCCGAAGGTCAACATCAGCTTCTGGAACGGCTGGACGGGCGGCGCCGCCCCCGTGCTGGTGCCGAAGCTGATCGACAAGTTCAACTCGGAGCACAAGAACATCGTCGTCAAGGACGTCCCGATGGAGTGGGCCGACATCGCCCGCAAGATGCCGCTCGCCGTCAAGGCCGGAAAGGGCCCGGACGTCGCGGTCGGCCACGGCGACGACATCGCCACGTACGCCGCGCAGGGCCTCGTGCTCAAGGCGGACGACATCGTGAAGTCCCTCGGCTACAAGGCGAGCGACTTCCCGGAGGGCCTACTCGACGCGGGCAAGTACAACAACGCGCAGTACGCGGTGCCGTGGAGCGTCACCCCGCTCGGTCTGTACGTCAACAAGGACGTGCTGAAGTCGGCGGGCGTCGACACCATCCCGACCGACAAGGCGGGGTACCTCGCAGCGCTCGACAAGCTGAAGGCCGCGGGCGTCCAGGGTGAGTGGGTCGACGGCTACGTCTTCACCGGAACCTTCGAGTTCGAGAGCCTGCTGTGGCAGTACGGCGGCGACCTGTTCGACAAGGGCGCGACCAAGGCGACCTTCAACTCCGAGGCCGGCGTCAAGGCGCTGACGTGGATGACCGACCTGATCAAGAAGGGCTACAGCCCGGCCGACGTGGCGCAGGACGGCAACATCAACGCCCTCATCGCCGGCAAGACGGCGTTCAACTGGAACGGCGTCTGGCAGACCACGAACACGGCGTTCGACAAGCTGCAGTGGCAGGCCACGGCCGTCCCGCAGATCGGCGACCAGAAGGCCGTGTGGTCCTCGTCCACCCACTGGATGTTCATGAACAACAAGGGTCAGGACAAGAACAAGACCGCCGCCGCGGCGACGTTCGTCAAGTGGATGAACGACAACTCGGCCGACTGGCCCAAGACCGGTGAACTCCCCGCCAAGAACTCGGTGCGCAACGACCCGAAGCTGGTGCAGGACTACCCGAACCTCAAGCCGTTCCTCGACGAGCTGCCCTACGCCCACTACGAGCCGATCGCGGCGGGCATCACGACGGTGGAGGCCACCATCACCACCGCGGTGAACGAGGCCGTGACCGGCAAGAAGGAGCCGAAGCAGGCGCTGGACGACGCGGTCGCCAAGGCCAACACGCTGCTGAAGCAGAACAAAGAGAAGTACGGTGACTGAGACCGCATCGATCGTGGCGCCCCGGGAGACCGGGGCGCCACGCCCGTCCCGTTCCGGCCGGAAGACCGGCCGGCGGCCGGGTGCGCCGCGTCGCACCGGCGTCGCGTACCTCTTCCTCGCACCCTTCCTGGTGCTGTTCGTCGTGTTCGTGCTCGCCCCGGCCGTCTTCGGCCTGTGGATCAGCCTCACCAACTGGAGCCCGTTCCGGGTCAACCAGAAGTTCATCGGCCTCCAGAACTACATCGACCTCTTCACGCCGGGGAGCGCCACCTCCGGCGACTTCTGGCAGTCGATGCTGGCCACCCTCATCTTCACGGTCTGCAGCGTCCCCTTCCTGCTGATCATCCCGCTCCTGGTCGCCGTGCTGCTCAACCAGAGGATCCGTGCGGGTTCGTTCTTCCGCGGCATCTTCTTCGCGCCCTACGTGCTGGGCGTCGCCGTCATCGGCGTGATCTGGAAGTACCTCCTGGACACCCAGTCCGGGATCCTGAACCATCTGCTCGGGATGATCGGCCTGCCCGACAACATCCCGTGGACGGTGGATGTGCCGTGGGCGTGGGTGAGCCTCGTCGGCGTCACCGTGTGGTGGACGATGGGGTTCAACACCGTGATCATCCTCGCCGGGCTCAAGGGCATCAGCGCCGATCTCTACGAAGCGGCCGCGCTCGACGGCGCGGGCGCCGTGCGTCAGTTCTTCAGCGTGACGCTGCCCGGGCTCCGTCCGGTCATGACCTTCGTGGTCACCATCACCATCCTGGCCAGCGCCAACATGTTCGGTCAGTCCTTCCTGCTTACCAAGGGCGGACCGGGCAACCAGACGCGCACGGCGATCATGTACATCGCCGACCAGGGCCTCTCGCAGAACAACATGGCCGCGGCGTCCGCGATGAGCTACGTGCTCTTCGTCTTCCTCGCGATCATCAGCATCGTCAACTTCCGCCTCCAGCGGGAGCGGGCAGAGAAGAGCGCCTCATGACGACGACCGCTCCCCAGAACGACGCAAGCACCACCGGGGCCGGCACGACAGGCTCCGACAACGCCGCCGGCCGGGCCGTCCCGGCGCGTCGCAAGCCGACCACTCAGGCGGCGCTCCGGAAGAGCGTGCTCTATGCGGCGCTGATCGTGATCGCGCTGGTCGTGATCCTGCCGCTGCTGTGGATCCTGCTGACGTCGTTCAAGACCGACGGCGACGCCATCCGCAACCCGTACAACGCGCTGCCGAACCCGTTCTCGATGGAGGCGTACGCCACCCTGGCGAGCGGCCAGCAGCCGGTGTTCCGCTGGTTCCTGAACAGCCTCGCCGCGGCGGCGCTGCAGACGGTGATCATCCTGGTGACCGCGTCCATGGCCGCCTACGCGCTGGCCCGACTGGAGTTCTGGGGCAAGCGGATCGTCTTCGGGCTGATCGTCGCGACGCTGCTCGTCCCGCCGGTGATCTTCCTGATCCCGAACTACCTCATCGTGCAGAACCTCGGCTGGCTCGACACCATCTGGGCGATCACCATCCCGGGGGCCGCGAGCGCGTTCGGCGTGTTCTTCCTGCGGCAGTTCTTCGTCGGCCTCCCGGCGGAGATCGAGGAGGCGGCGCGTATCGACGGCGCCGGCGACTTCCGCATCTTCCTGCAGATCGTTATCCCCCTGGCGCGGCCGGCGCTCGCGACGCTGGCGGTGCTGAGCTTCCTCGCCAACTGGAACGACTTCCTCTGGCCGGTCTACGTGCTGCTCAGCCCGGAGAATCTGACGCTGCAGCCCGGTCTGTCCCAGCTGCAGGGCGCGTACTCGACGCACTACGCCATCGTCATGGCGGGCGCCGTGATCGCATCCGTGCCGGTGCTCATCCTGTTCTTCTTCGCGCAGAAGCAGATCGTGGAGAGCGTCGCCACCAGCGGGGTCAAGGGATGACGGTCCGCCGGGCCGCCCTCGCGGCCGGCGCCGCAGTTGCCCTCGCCGCCGGTCTCGTGGGCTGCTCGGCGGGGCCGTCGCCCGAAGCCTCCTCGTCGTCGCCTGCGGTCGCACCGTTCCAGATCGACAGCGACTTCCCCGATCCCGGAGCGCTGGTCGTGGGCGACCGCGTGTACGCGTACGCCACGAACACCCCGGCGGCGAACGTACAGGTCGCGACCACGACCGACATGAAGAGCTGGAAGGTCAGCGACCAGGACGCGCTGCCCGAACTCCCGTCGTGGGCGCTGCCCGGCAAGACCTGGGCGCCCGGACCGGCGGAGCTCGCGGACGGCCGGTTCGCGCTCTACTTCACCGCGTCGGACGCCGCCAGCCGCTACCAGTGCATCGGCGTCGCGTTCGCGGACAAGCCGGAGGGCCCGTTCACCTCGACGGCCGACAAGCCGCTGGTCTGCCCGGTGGACGAGGGCGGAGCGATCGACGCGAGCGTCACGGCCGACGCCGACGGCCAGCGCTATCTGGTCTGGAAGAACGACGGCAACTGCTGCGGCTACGACACCTGGATCTCCGCGCAGCCCCTCTCGGCCGATGGAGCATCGCTGAGCGGCGAGCCCACTCGGCTGATCAAGCAGACCGAATCGTGGGAAGGACACCTCGTCGAAGCGCCGGTCATCGTGCGGCACGACGACGAGTACGTGCTCCTCTACTCGGCCAACGACTACAGCAACTCCTCGTACGCCACCGGCGCCGCCACGGCGAAGAGCCTGCTCGGCCCGTACACGAAGGCGAAGAAGCCCCTGATCTCGACGGAGGCATCCGGCGGCCGCTACCTCGGCCCGGGCGGCGAAGAGCTCATCACCGTCCAGGGGAAGGACTGGATGCTGTTCCACTCCTGGGACGAGGCGTTCGCCTATCGCGGCATGCACGCGGTCCCGGTGGCGTGGCACAACGGCCTGCCGGAGCTCTCCCCATGACCCCGGCCGTGCGCGTGACCCGGCACTGGGGTCCCGTCTGGGACGGCTACTTCGCCGACCCCTTCGTCCTCCGGCTGGCCGACGGCGGGTACGTCGCCTACGGCACCCACCCCCGGAGCGACGGCGACCGCGTCTTCGAAGCGCTGGTCTCGCGCGATATGGAGCGCTGGGAGAGCGCAGGGCCAGTCCTCGGGCGGCTGCCGGCCGCGTTCGGCGAGGACTACTGGGCGCCCGAGGTCGCGGAGGCCGGCGGCACCTACTGGATGTACTACTCGGTCGGCAGGGGCATCGAGGGCCACCACATCCGGGTCGCGTGCAGCGACGCTCCGACCGGTCCGTTCGAGGACGTCGGGGTCGACCTGACGCCCGACGAGGTGTTCGCGATCGACGCACATCCCTTTCAGGACGTGGACGGGAGCCGCTACCTCTTCTTCGCGCGCGACGTGCTCGACCATGAGCGGCCGGGCACGCACCTCGCCGTCGCCCCGCTCGACGCGGGCATGACGGCGCTCGCCGGTCCCGTCGTCCCCGCTCTCGCGCCGAACGCCGACTGGCAGCTCTACGAGCGCGACCGCGACATCCACGGCCGCCGCTTCGACTGGCACACGCTCGAGGGTCCTGCGGTCGTGGCCCGCGACGGCCGCTTCTGGCTGACGTACTCCGGCGGCGCGTGGACCGGACCCGGCTACGCGGTCGGCGTCGCGGTGGCGCCGCACCCGCTCGGCCCGTGGGCGCACGTCGATCAGCCGGCCCTGCTGCGCAGCGGCGGCGACCTGCGGGGCCCGGGCCACAACTCGTTGACGACAGCGCCACACGGCGGCGACATCATCGCGTTCCACTCGTGGAACGCAGAGCAGACCGCACGGCAGCTGCACCTCGGGGCCGTGACCTTCGGCTGAGCGCTCGCCGTTAAACCACGATGCCGGGCTGCGAGAAGACTAGGGTTCTTCTCACGGCCCGGCATACGTTCGGGGTTACTCCGGATGGATATTCGGGTTCCTCCGGGGCACCTCTGAGACTACACGAAAACGTCGCATCGCGTAGGTCGAATGGAGGACATTTTTGTACCCCGGTCCGACCCCAAAAAGAGGGGTCAGTGGTTACGCGGCGGCGAGTTCCTGCTTGAGGGCGGCGACGAACGCGTCGATGTCCTCTTCGGTGGTGTCGAACGAGCACATCCAGCGCACCTCGTTGTTGGCCGCATCCCAGTCGTAGAACCGGAAGTGCGAGCGCAGCCGGTCCGCGACACCGGTCGGCAGGGTCGCGAAGACCCCGTTGGCCTGCGTCGCCTGGCTGAAGCCGACGCCCTGGATGCTGCCGTCGGCGATGCCCGCCTCGAGCGCGGTCCGCAGGCGGGTCGCCATCGCGTTGGCGTGGCCGGCCGACCGCAGGTACAGGTCGTCGGTCAGCAGCGCGATGAGCTGCGCCGAGATGAAGCGCATCTTGGACGCGAGCTGCATGTTGAGCTTGCGGAGGTAGATCAGCCCCTCCGAGGCCTGCGGGTTCAGCACGACGACGGCCTCGCCGTAGAGCATGCCGTTCTTGGTGCCGCCGAAGCTGAGCACGTCGACGCCGGCGTCGGTGGTGAACGCCCGCAGCGGCAGCCCGAGCGTGGCCGCCGCGTTCGAGATGCGGGACCCGTCCATGTGCAGCTTCATGCCGTGCTTGTGCGCGTGGTCGGCGATCGCGCGGATCTCCTCGACCGTGTACGCGGTACCGAGCTCGGTGGTCTGCGTGATCGAGACGACCAGCGGCTGTGCGCGGTGCTCGTCGCCCCACCCCCACGCCTCGCGGTCGATCAGCTCGGGGGTGAGCTTGCCGTCCGGCGTCTCGACGGTGAGTAGCTTGATGCCGGCCACCTTCTCGGGCGCCCCCGCCTCGTCGGTGTTGATGTGAGCCGTCTTGGCGCAGATCACAGCGCCCCAGCGGGGAAGCATCGACTGCAGCCCGACGACGTTCGCGCCGGTGCCGTTGAAGACCGGGAAGACCTGGACCCCCTCGCCGAAGTGGTCGGCGAAGACCTCGTGCAGGCGGGCGGTGTAAACGTCCTCGCCGTACGCGATCTGGTGGCCGTTGTTGGCCGCGGCGATGGCATCGAGGATCTCGGGGTGCACGCCCGCGTAGTTGTCGGAGGCGAAGCCGCGAAGGGTGAGGTCGTGGAGTTGAAGCGTCACTGCTCCATCCTAGTTTTTCGCAGCTAGGGTATCCAACGCCATGCAACGCATGCATTGATATGCCATGCGCTAGATGTGTGTGCTACGGTCGGGTCGCCGATCGAGATGGCCTTGATCGGAACGAGGAGGAACGTCATGACAGAACCCAACGAGATCGTCGACAACTCGGAGTCCCCCGAGGCGGTGGCGAAGGTGGACCGTTTCACTCGCCGCCTCGACCACACCATCCCGGAGGTCTTCTAGAGGCATCCATCGGGGATGGGAGCGCCACGCTGTTCTCATCCCCGATGAGGTACCCGGAGCGCACTATGCAGACACCGACCGAATCGACCCGCACTTTTCACTTCGCGAAGGACGACTACATCCCGCCCTTCGAGTTCCAGTACCCGGAGGTGTACGCACGGTTGAGAGCACTCTCGACCAGACTGCTCGACCAACTGCCCGACCCTTCGATCGGCCCCGAAGAACGCCTCGAACGCATCGCGCGAGTGGTGCCCAGCTCGATTCGGGTCTCCAGCAATCTCCTCACCGGCTACACCAAACTCGTGCGCCTGCGCTCACGCCTCGACGAGCTGGTTCCCGGCGAGATGGATGAGCTCGAGAAGCTTGAGGTGCTACTGGCTCGCGTGCACGAGCTCGTGCCTGGAGACATGCGGCTGATCGAGAAACTCGAGACCATGCACGATTACCGATACTCGGACACCGGGACGCGCGCCCGACTTCCGGAGGCGCTGCGATGAGCGGGTTGCAATTACGGCTCGACGTCACCGCGCAGGCGCCCGTGGTGTCGTCGCGGGAGGCCGCGATCCGGTTGGGTCTTCGATCGGCGAGCGTGGCGTCCACCCCAGCCGGACTGCTTCCGATTGCAATCCACAACCGTCTGATCGGGCGCGAGCGGTTCTCGAGCGACGAGTTCGCGGTCAGCCCTCTGGTGGTGAATGGTCACGAGTTCTACTGGCTCAATCCGCCTGCCCCAGATACCTGCGCGAAGGTCGGCTTGAGAGGACACCGCATCGTGGGCGACACGTCGGGACGGCTGGAGACGCTTCGCGCGGCGCTCGAGATCATCGGAATGCGTGCTCAGGCACTCGAACTCGTTCGAACCTTCATCACGACGTTCGGCTGGGTGGAGCCGGCTGATGATGGGTCGTCCGAGCCACTGCTCACTTCCTGCAGCCTCCCGGATCTCCCGCTGATGGCATTCGTCTCCGACATGGCGGACCGTCATATCCCTCCGCTCACGGTCGCCGCCGAAGGATCGCCTCGTCTGCTGGCCGAGAACATCTACCACGAGTCCGTCCATCAACTGGTGAACTTCCGCATCCTCAGCGAAGACTTGTTCCGCCCGGATTACGACTCGCGGCGGTCGCCGCTGGTGCCGATCGCGTGGCGCAGGACGAGCATCAAGCGCAATCAGGACTGGCCGCTCGATCGGGTGCTGCACGCGGCGAGCGTCTACTCTCAACTCCTCGACTGGCGACTCCACGAACTGAGGAGCGACATCCTGACCGGTACGGAGCGTGCCGCGATCGAGAAGGCTGCGGTCGACTCCCTCGAGAGTGCGACCTTTCTCTCGGCGGCCCTCTGCGAGAACATCGACTGGTTCACACCGGCGGGTGCGCTCTTCGTCGGCCGCCTCGCACAATCGGCGGAGCAACGTGTCCGGATGCTCTCGGACATGCTCGAGGTCGAGCTTGTCGGATGAGCGCACTGTTCCTACCCGAGGAGTGATCTACCTCGTATGGGGTGGTCAATCGGTCTCCGTCCTCCTGTCCGGCGCGACCTCCATCTCTCTGAGCCTCTGGGTGTATCACCTCACCGGAAGCGCAGTGAGCTTGGCGACTGTCGCCGCTGTGCGGCTGAGCATCAGCATCTACCTCTCACCGGTCGCGGGAGCGCTCGCCGATGTTGTGCGGCGGAAGACCTTGATACTGATAGCCAACGTCGGCCAGGCGGCGTCGGCCCTGGTGCTCATGATGCTCACGGCCTCATCTCCGGACGGCGCGTCCGTCATCTCCCTGACGTGCGTCGTGCTGGGAGCGTCCGGCGTACTGGACAGCGTGTTGATCGCCTCGCTCGCGGCGAGCGTCCGAGACATCCGGAGCGAACGCAATCTCAACAGAGCGAGCGCCATCGTCAGCGCGCTGGATACGTGTCCTCAGGTCATCGCACCCTTCCTCGGCGCCATACTGTACGAGACGTGGGGGATGACGCCTGTTCTCTTCGTCGACGCGCTGAGTTTCGTCGTCGCAGGTTGCGCCGTCGCGGTCGTGCGATGGCCCGATGACCGCCGCAGTCGCGCATCACAGGGATCCGGTCGCTCATGGTCGCCATTTCGCGGAGCTGCGGCCGGTTTGCGAATGATCTGGTCTCACCGCGATTATCGCCGCCTGCAGGCGGGAAACGCCGTGACCAACCTCGCGAACGGGCTCGCCCAAACAGCGGTCAGCGTCCTCCTCATCACGGGCGCCGATGGTGTCGGCCATGCGCTGGGACTTTACAACTCCTCCGCCGCTCTCGGGCTGCTCATCGGATCTCTGATCGTCGCGGTGATCGGGGCTCGTCTCCGAAGGTCGTGGAGCATCGGCGGGGGAATGGTGCTGGCAGGAATCGGGGGTCGGGCAGCGCTTGGGCTGACAAGCTTGGCACCGGTGTGGGTGGTGAGCGGCTTCGTGAGATCGATCGGGCTGCAACTCAACAACATCGCGTTGACGGCCATCTGGCAGGAGGCCACCCCACGGGCCGACCAGGGGAAGGTCTTCGGAGCTCGAAGGCTGCTTGGTCAGGGAGGGTATCCCGTCGCTGTCCTCGTCGGCGGTGCCGTCGTGGACATCATCGGGAGAGGTGGGCTCGGTGCGTGGCTGATCGTCCTCGGTTGCCTGGAAACAGCCGTCGCTGCCGTGCTAGCGGCGTCGGGAGTGCTCGGGCGGATCGGCGGCGTCGCGACTCCCGCTCTGGTCGAGTAGTCGTCGGTGGACGGGCAGCGGTCGTTGCTGTTACGTGCCCGCCGGCGTGCTCTCAGGCGTCAGCGGGATCCGGCGCCCGTTGACCGCCTCGGCATCCGCCGACCAGAGGGCGACGACCTCCTCGCCGAGCCGATCCTCGAGTCCCTCGAGCGACTTCACCACGAACACCGTCGCCGCCGACTGCGGCGCCTGCTTCGCAAAGCCCTGCGCGATCGCGCGCGTCCATGCGTCCCCGGCGGCTTTCGCGGCCGCGTAGTTCGCTCCGCCCGCGAGTGGCTTGTCGACGGCGGTCGACGACACGATCGCCAGGCGCCCGGCGCTCGAGGCGACCAGGTCGTCGTAGAACACGCGGGTGGTGTTGCGCAGTGTGCGGAAGGCGCGGTCGAAGAAGTCCCAGTCCTCGTCGGACTGGCCCGCGATCCCGCCGCCGCCGCGCCAGCCGCCGACGAGGTGGATGAGGCCGTCGAGGTCGCCGAACTTCAGGTGGATGCGCATGGCCAGCTCGGCCACCGCATCTCGGTCGGCCAGGTCGCATGCTCGGACGTCGACGCCCGGCACCGCGGCCGCGAGGGCGTCCAGCTTCTCCTGGCTGGTCCCGACGGCGAGCACACGTGCGCCGGCCTCGACGAGCGCCCGGGCGACGGCCTCGCCGGACGCGCTGGTGGCGCCGGCGATGAGGACGAGGCGGCCGGCGACGCCGGACGGCCCGGCCTCCGAGGAGGTCCGGGCCGCCGGGTGGGCCGCCGAGCGGGGCTCAGCGGCGTCGGTCATGCCGCGTCCGTCGTGCCGGTGATGCCGGCGGTGGATTCGATGACACCTGCCATCTTCTTGTTGAGCGCCTCGTAGAACATCGAGAGCGGGAACTCGTCGTCCAGCACCTGGTCGGTGTAGCCCTTCGGGGCGCCGGACAGCACCTCGTCCGACAGCCCGCGCGCCCAGTTGGACGCGGGGTGAGGCGTGAGGGTCTGCGTGAGCATCGCGTAGGCCGCGAGCCAGTGCGCGACCTTCGGGCGGTCGATCGAGCGCCAGTACAGCTCGTTGATCTGGTCGCTCAGTGCGACGACCACATCCGGGACGTTCTCCCAGTCGATGGTGAGCTGGGTGTCGGTCCAGTGCAGGACGTCGTGCTGGTGCATCCACGCGAACAGCAGCTGGCCGCCGAGCCCGTCGTAGTTGCGGACGCGGCTGCCGGTGATCGCGAAGCGGAAGATGCGGTCGAAGATCACCGCGTACTGCACGAGGTGGGCGTGGTCGCGGATGGAGCGCTGCTCGTCTGAGAGCTCTCCGTCCGGCAGCGCACTGAGCTCGCGCTCCAGCTTCACCGACTCGCGGAACGCGGTCAGGTCGCACCGCAGCTCCTCCAGCGAGTAGAGGAAGAACGGCATCCGCTGCTTGATCATGAACGGGTCGAACGGCAGGTCGCCGCGCATGTGGCTGCGGTCGTGGATGATGTCCCACATCACGAAGGTCTCCTCCGTGAGGTGCTGGTCGTCCAGCATCGCGGCCGCGTCGTCGGGCAGCTCCAGCTTGGTGATCTCGGCGGCGGCGCGCACCACACGGCGGTAGCGCGCGGCCTCGCGGTCCTGGAAGATCGCGCCCCAGGTGAACGACGGGATCTCGCGCATGGCGACCGTCTCGGGGAACAGCACGGCCGAGTTGGTGTCGTAGCCGGGGGTGAAGTCGACGAAGCGCAGGGCGACGAACAGCTTGTTGCCGTAGTCGCCGGCCTCGAGCTCGGCGATGAAGTCCGGCCAGATGACCTCGACCAGCAGCGCCTCGACGAACCGGTTCGGGCTGCCGTTCTGCGTGTACATCGGGAACACGACCAGGTGTCCGAGCCCGTCCACGCGGTGCTGCTGCGGCTGGAACTCGTTCAGCGAGTCGAGGAAGTCGGGCACCCCGAAGCCCTCGTCCGCCCAGCGGGCGAAGTCGCGCTGCAGGGCGGCGAGGTACGACGCGTCGTGCGGGAACGCCGGTGCGAGTGCGGCGATCGAGTCGACGATGGTGCGGACGTGCTCGGCGGCGGCCGGGCGGTCGGACTCCTGCTCGACGGAGCCGTCCTTCACCTGCAGGGACTGCAGGGCGACGGCCGCGTCCTTGAGGCGCAGCCAGGCGGGATCGTTGGCGACCTCGCGGACCGGGCGGCCGTCCTCGACGACCTCGGGCTCTCCGACAATCGCATCTGCAGTGTAGTTCTGGACGAAATTGGACATGACGAACCTCCCGTCGTTGGTCGGCCGCTCGCACGCGGCAGGTGAGTGGATGTCACGAGCCTATCCGGGGATCGCAAGCGTTTTGTTGCCCATTCCGGCGGAAAACTGCGCCGGATCCGCGCGAGACGCAGGGATTCGCTGCTAGCCGTACCATCCCTGTATGGATGTGGTGGTCGAGCCTGCGACGGCGGCCGATGTCGCTGCGATCGAGGCGCTGGTGCGCGAGGCATACGAGCCGTACGTGGCGCGCATCGGACGGGAGCCCGGCCCGCTGCTCGAGGACTACACCGCCGTGGTCGCCGACGGGCGCGCTGGTCGCCCGGCGGGAGGGGGTCGTCGGTCTGCTCGTCAGTTCCGTGCATCCCGACCACGTGCTGGTGGAGAATGTGGCGGTGGCGGCCGCCGAGCGCGGCACCGGACTCGGTGCCCGGCTGCTGGCGATCGCCGACGACCAGGCCCGCGCGCACGGCCTCGGGGAGGTCCGGCTCTACACGCACGAGACGATGACGGAGAACCTGGCGTACTACCCGCGGCGCGGCTTCGTCGAGACCGGCCGCCGCACCGAGAACGGCTTCTCGCGCGTGTTCTTCACCCGCATCGTCCCTCCACAGGTCTGACACCCCACGCCCGCGGCGCGCACGCGCCTGCGATGATGGACCCATGGCGAGAACGGTCCGCGGCGCACGCGTCCTCATCACCGGCGCGGCCTCCGGCATGGGCCGGCTGTATGCCGAGCGCGCCGTGCTCGAGGGGGCGCGCGCGGTCATCCTGTGGGACCGCGACGAGGCCGCGCTCATGGAGCTGACGCACCGGCTGCGGCGCGAGGTGCTGGCCGGGCGCACGGCGGCCGCGTGGGGCGCGCCGCAGGGGTCGCCGAGCTCGGCGGCCGGGCGCCCGACGACGAGCGTCCTCCCGTACGTGGTCGACCTCTCCGAGCTCGGCGCCATCGCACAGAGCGCGCAGGCCGTCCGCAAGGAGGTCGGCGGCGTCGACGTGCTCATCAACAACGCGGGTATCGTCCGCGGCAAGTACTTCTGGGAGCACGACAACGGCGACGACACCCGCCCGACCATGCAGGTCAACGCGCTCGCGCCGATGTACGTCACGCGGGAGTTCCTGCCCGGGATGCAGCGCAGCGTCCGCGAGTCCCGCATCGTCAACGTCGCCTCCGCCGCCGGCACGATCAGCAACCCGCGCATGAGCGTGTATGCCGCGAGCAAGTGGGCGGTGATCGGCTGGAGCGACAGTCTCCGGCTCGAGCTCGTGCAGCAGGGTTTCGGGCACGTCAAGGTGACGACGGTGGCGCCGAGCTACATCGACACCGGGATGTTCGAGGGCGCGCGCGGGCCGCTGCTGACGCCGATCATGACGCCGGAGTACGTCGTCGACCGCGTCTGGCGCGCGATGCTCGCGGGCAAGCCGATGCTCATGCTCCCGTGGTCGGTCGGTCTGGCGAAGACGCTCCGCGGCGTGCTGCCCCTGCGGCTGTGGGACGCGGTGGCCGGCCGCGTGTTCGGCGTGTACGACTCGATGGACGAGTTCACCGGGCGGCAGTAGACCCGCGGCCACAGGGACTCCCGTTTCTGTGAGAACTCACATACAGTGGCTCCCCGACAGCGATGCGAAGGGAGCCGATCGTGAGCGATCCGTCGTGGACCCAGGTGGTCAAGACCGTGGAGCCGGAGCAGCCGGAGTTGAAGAGGGCGCTCGGGCCCGGGCTGCTGCTGCTGTTCATCGTCGGCGACATCCTCGGCACAGGTGTCTACGCCCTCACCGGGCAGGTCGCCGCGGAGGTAGGCGGCGCCGCGTGGCTGCCGTTCCTGCTCGCCTTCGGCGTCGCGACGGTCACCGCCTTCTCCTACCTGGAGCTGGTGACCAAGTACCCGCAGGCGGCCGGCGCCGCCCTGTACACGCATAAGGCGTTCGGCATCCACTTCTTCACCTTCATCGTGTGCTTCATCGTGATGACCTCCGGGATCACGTCGGCGTCGACGGCGTCGCGTGCGTTCGCGGTGAACCTCACGGTCGGTTTCGGCATCCCGGACGACAACCTGACGACGATGCTGATCGCGCTTGCGTTCATCGTCCTCATCATGCTGGTCAACCTGCGCGGGGTGACCGAGAGCGTGTGGTTGAACGTCGTCCTGACCCTCGTCGAGCTGTCCGGTCTGCTGCTCGTCATCTTCATCGGGCTCTGGGCGATCAGCGGCGGAAACGCCGACTGGTCTCGCGTGGTCGCGTTCGAGACGCCCGAGGACAAGAGCATCCTGCTCGCGGTCAGCACGGCGACCTCGCTGGCGTTCTTCGCGATGGTCGGCTTCGAGGACTCCGTCAACATGGCGGAGGAGACCAAGGACCCGAGCCGGATCTTCCCCAAGATGATGCTCAGCGGCCTCGGCATCGCGGCCGTCATCTACGTGCTCGTGTCGATCACCGTCGTCGCGCTGGTGCCCATCGGTCAGCTGGCCGGCAGCGAGACGCCGCTGGTGACCGCGGTGGAAGCGGCGGCGCCCGGCTTCCCCATCAACGACCTGCTGCCGTTCATCTCGATGTTCGCGGTCGCCAACACGGCGCTCATCAACATGATGATGGCCAGCCGCCTGCTCTACGGCATGAGCCGGCAGAAGGTGCTGCCGCCGTTCCTGGCGAAGGTGTCACCGAAGCGCCGGACGCCGTGGACGGCCATCCTGTTCACCTCGGCGCTCGCCGTGGGGCTCATCATCTACGTGTCGCTCGACCCGAAGGGCTCGATCGTCGCGCTGCTGGGAGGCACGACCTCCCTCCTGCTTCTCGCCGTGTTCTCGGTGGTGAACATCGCCGTGCTGGTCCTGCGCAAGCAGCCGGTCGACCACAAGCATTTCCGCACGCCGACGGTGCTGCCGATCATCGGCGCCATCACCTGCCTGTACCTGGTGTTCCCGTGGACGTCGGGGCGCCCGGCGGGGCAGTACACGATCGCCTTGGCGCTGCTCGCGATCGGGGTGCTGCTGTGGGTCGTGGAGCGGATCTACGCGGCGGCGGCGAAGCGCCGCGGAGTGGAACGTGGAGTGACGTAGCCTCGTCGGATGACCTTCCCGGACGAGACAGCACCCTTCGGATACGCGATCGGGGGTGGCGCCGCGTGAGCGTCCACCTCATCGGCGGCGGCGCGACGACCGTCGCGGATGCGCCCCTTCACGCGCCGTTCGTTCAGGATGTGACGCGGCGCGCGGCGGCCGCCGGACGCGTGCGACCGCGCATCGCCGTGATCTCGTTGCACCCCGAGGCCGAGGAGAAGGCGGCGGCGCTGGGGGAGATCCTGGCCGAGGCGGCAGCGGGAGTCCCGATCGACGTGCGCCTGGCCGCCGGACGCCCCGGCGAGCCGATCGGTCCCGACGCGATCGACGATGTCGACGGCATCGCGGTGGGCGGCGGCATCGTGGAGGAGGTGCGCGCCGGACTCGAGCCGGTGTTCGCTGAGCTGCGCCGACAGGTCGCGGCAGGCGTTCCCTACCTCGGCGTCTCGGCCGGCGCCATGGTCGCGGCGGAGGGTTCGCTCGGAAGCGGCTCCCGAATCGGGGGTGTGGTCGTCTCACCAGAAGACGACGGGGAGCCCGGCGGCGAGCTGGAGATCCAGGCCGGGATCGGACTCATTGATGTTGCCGTGGAGGTGCACATGGCTCAGCGCGGGATGCTGTCCCGACTGGTGGCCGCCGTGGAGTCGGGGCTGATCGCGGGTGGGCTGGGCATCGACGAGCGGACGGCGCTCATCGTGAGCGAGGGTGCGCTTGGGGTCGAGGGCGCCGGAAGCGTGTGGCGGGTGCTGCCCACCGAGGGCGGCGTGCTGGTCTCCACGATCGGGGCCTGACGGCGCAAGTGACGGCGGACGCCTACTCCCGACCGCGCTCGACGATCTCCGCTGCGTCGAGGTCGTCCTCGGGCGGCACGGGCACATCGCCCGCATCGTCGGGCCCTCCCGTCCCGGGACGGACGGATCCGCCGGTCGACTCCTCCTGCTTGACCTCGGTCTCCCGCTCGCTCGCGGGACTGTAGGAGCGGTCCTTCGCCGTCTGGTCGGCGTCGCTCTGATGCTGGTCGGGTGCATCCGGTGCTGCGTTCATTGGGCGGACGGTACGCGCCCGCCCCGTCGCGTCCAAGCCCCTGACGGAGCGCGCGAGCGGGTGTTCGGTGGACGGTACCGAGACGATTGGAGGCCATGGATGTCTTTCCCCGAACAACAGCAGCAGCCGCCCGGTGAGACGGAGGCGATGAACCCCCGGCCCGACCACGGCGAGGAGAGCTACCGCGGGAGCGGCAGGCTGACGGGCAAGGTCGCGCTCATCACGGGAGCCGACAGCGGCATCGGAAAGGCCGTCGCGATCGCCTACGCCCGGGAGGGCGCGGATGTGGCGATCTCCTACCTGTCGGAGGATGCGGACGCCGAGGACACCGCGAAGTGGGTTCGCGAGGCCGGGCGCACGGCCCTGCTCCTGAGGGGCGATGTGTCCGACCCGCAGCACTGCCGCGACCTGGTGTCGCGCACCGTCGACGAGCTCGGCGGCCTCGACGTGCTCGTGAGCAACGCCGCCTTCCAGATGTCGCACGAGTCCCTGGACGAGATCCCCGACGACGAGTGGGACCACACCATCGCGACGAACCTGTCCGCGTTCTTCCATCTCGCGAAGGCCGCCGTGCCGCACATGAAGCCGGGTTCGAGCATCATCGGATCGTCGTCGGTCAACTCCGACATGCCCTCACCGGCCCTCCTGCCCTACGCGGCGACGAAGGCGGCGATCGCGAACATGACGGCATCCCTCGCCCAGCTCCTCGGCGAGAAGGGGATCCGGGCCAACAGCGTGGCGCCCGGTCCGATCTGGACACCGCTCATCCCCTCCACGATGCCGAACGAGAAGGTGACGCAGTTCGGCAGCGACACCCCGCTCGGCCGCGCTGGGCAGCCCGCCGAGCTCGCCGCCGTCTACGTGCTGCTGGCCAGCGACGAGGGCTCCTACATCTCGGGCGCCCGCGTCGCCGTGACGGGCGGCCGGCCCATCCTCTGACCCGCACGACGACGGCCCCGGCGGAAGTCCGCCGGGGCCGTCGTCAGGTTCAGGGGACGGTCAGACCGTCTCGCCGCGGTCCACCTCGCCGCGCCAGGCGCCGGTCGCGGTGCCCTGCGACTCGATGAACTCCTTGAAGTTCTCGAGGTCCTTCTTCACCGCGTGGTCGTCGAGACCGAAGGCCGCGCCGACCTTCTCGAGGGCGTCGGATGGCGCCCACTCCAGCTGCACCGTGACCTTGGTCTCGGTGTCCGAGAGGCGGTGGAAGGTGACGACGCCCGCGTGGTCCGTGTCGCCGGCGACCGACTTCCACGCGACGCGCTCGTCGGGCAGCTGCTCCGTGATGACGGTGTCGAACTGACGCTCCACGCCGCCGATCTTCACGCGCCAGTGGTTGGTGGTGTCGTCCACCTGGGTGATCTCCTCCACCTCGTCGAGGAAGTGGGGGAAGGACTCGAACTGGGTCCACTGGTTGTACGCGGTGGTCACCGGGACGTTCACATCGATGGACTTGGTCACTGCAGCCATGTCGGCTCCTTTCGTCGTCTTCTCTGTCGTGCCCGACGGTAGGCCCGAGCCGGGATGGGGCTAGGGCCTGGATTTCCCAGGGGGATCGTGGAAAGTGAAGCGCTTCTACTCCGGCTTGGGCGGCCCGACCGGCCAGCGCAGGAGCGCTGCCGCGGGCGCGTCGTCAGGGAGTTCGCCCGGCGACACGACGATCACGCGCGCATCCGTCAGCACGGCCGCCCGCGCGATCGCGACGGAGGCGGGGACGACCCCCAGCTCGCCGGCGCCGAAGTCCTCCTCCGGGGCGGAGGCGATCCACGGTTGGGCGTCGAGGGCGATGGCGTGACGCTCCTCCTCATGCGTGCGCTCGGCCTCCCGGGGGACGGTGACGAGCACGGTGTCCGCCTGGCTCTGCTCCAGTGCGGTCACGACCTCGCCGATGCCGAGGGCTTCGCGCCGGCCCTCGCCCTCCGACCGCGTGAAGATGCGCTGCAGAGCAGCCTCTTCGTCCTCTGCGGCGATGCGTGCGACCGCCTCCTCGAACCGACGGAACAGCTCCTCCCGATCGTCGCCCGGGCTCGCCTCGAGCTGTTCGGTGTAGAGCACCTCCTTCGCGGCGGCAGGCAGCTTCTCGGTGAGCAGTTCTACCGCGCGCACGTCACCCGCCACCATGACGAGCCGAGGGTGGAAGCGGGTCACCAGCTCCTCGATCCTCTCGGCCACGGCGGCTTCGTTGTGACGCCAGTTCTCCTCGACGTGGTGCTGGTAGCGCAGGTGCGACCAGCCACCCGACGGCACCTTGTGGATGGGGTGCGTCCTTCCGTCGACGTGCTCGGCCTCGTCCAGCTTCTGCGCGGGCTCGCCGGCGTCGGTGGGGGCGTCCGGGTCATGGTCGAGGTCCGGGCGGCGATGCCAGATCGTCGCGCCCTCCCGGGACGCCTCGACGAGGATGGCGTGGAAGTCGAACGCGTCGTGGGCCAGGAGGGGGATCGGGTCGATGACCGGCGCGAACCAAGCCCAGCCGTCGCGGGGGACCGCACCGAGCACGACCTCGTCGACCTCCACCTCTCCGCCGCGGACGGCGATGAACCGGGCGCTCGGGCTCGGGGTGCGATAGTCGGTGTTCAGCGCCTCCTCCACCGCGTCGATGTCGGCCCGTGGCGCGCCCTGCTCCTCCAGCGACTGCATCAGCGAGCGGTGCCGCAGGTCGACCGTTCGTTTGGGGTCCGGGAGGTCGCGCGAGATGTCCGCGAAGACCGTGGTCCACGGGCCGGGCTCGGCGAGGAACCCGGCGAGGATGTCGCGGGCGCTCATCGGTCGTCTCCGCCCTGGTCCGGGGGAGTCTCGGTGGAGTACGCCACCGGGTCCGGACCGGTCGCGGCAGGATCGCCGGGATCCTCGGGACTGGTCACGTCGTCGTCCGCCGGACGCTCCTCGCCATCGATCCCGGAGGCTGCCACCACCTCGGCGTCGTCGGTGTCGTCCGGCATCGGCTCCGTCTGCCGCCACTCCTCGACGTGGCTCGGGCCATGACCCTGGACGAACGGCTGCGACTCGTGCGCCAGCTCCTCGTCCAGATTCGGTCCGTGCTTCGTGTTACCGCGCTCAGCCATGGGGTGCTCCTTCCGCGTGGTGGATCGCGACGAACGAACCACCCGCCCGAAAACGAGACAAGATCTTGCAAGCTCCACGGATCGGGGTAGGCGTGGACGCATCTCCCACCCACCTCTACGGAAGGAGCGGACATGGCCGACCGGCCCATCCAGATCGACGTGCAGAAGTACCTGAGCGGGGTCGATTACCCCGCGAGCAAGGCGGACCTCGTCGGGACCGCGCAGGGGCAGGGCGCCCCCCAGGAGGTCATCGACGCGCTCGAAGGGCTTCCCGACAGGCAGTTCGACAGCCCGGTGCAGGTGACCGAGGGCATCAGCGGCAGCTGAGCCGGCGTCTGGAGGTGCCCGGCGGTCAGAACGTCGCGCCGGGCACGCCGGACACGACCAGCGCCGCGCCGCCGACCCAGACGCCCGCGGCGAGCAGGATGCCCACGATGGGCACCCAGAAGGCCCGGCGGCGGACGACGAGCAGCACCACGGCGACGATCACCGTCACCAGGGTGATCGCCGCCGGCCCGAGCAGCGCCATGAAGAAGCCCGCGCCCATCCGGCCGGTGTCGCAGACCGTGGAGGCGCCGCACGGGTCGCTCGCGAAGACGAGGAAGAACGCGGCGAAGGTGAGCACCGCCGCGATGACGGCCGCGAGCACCAGGAGCACGATCGTGGTGACGAGGTCCCACACGACCACCGGCCGCCGGGTTCGCGCGCTGCCGGGCGGCGGGTAGGCGGGCGGATACGCGCTCATCAGCCGAAGATCATGGGACGGTCGTCCTCGTCCTCGTCCACCGGAGGGGCGGCGAGCTCGACGAGCACCGGCACATGGTCGCTGGGGGCGTCGCCCTTGCGCTCGTTGCGGTGGATGCTCGCCCCCACGACGCGGTCGGCGAACGCCCGCGATCCGAGGATGAAGTCGATCCGGAGCCCTTCGTTGCGCGGGAAGCGGAGCTGCTTGTAGTCCCAGTAGGTGTAGCCGTCGGGCACGATCGGCCGCACGACGTCGGTGAGGCCGGCCTTCTCGAACGCGGCGAACGCCGTGCGCTCGGGCGGCGAGATGTGGGTGGAGAGGCCGGGCACCAGGCTCGGGTCGCCGACGTCGGAGTCGAGGGGGGCGACGTTCCAGTCGCCCATCAGCGCGAGCTGAAGCTGCGGGTCGTCCGTCAGCCAGCGCTGGGTGTCCGCGGCGAGGGCGGCCAGCCAGTCGAGCTTGTAGACGTAGTGCGGGTCGCTGAGCGCACGGCCGTTCGGGACGTAGAGGCTCCACAGGCGAACACCGTCGACCGTCGCGCCGATGGCGCGCGCCTCCTTCGGCAGGTCCGGGCCGTCGTGGTCCTTGAGGAAGCCGGGCATGTCCGGGAAGCCGATCTCGACATCCTGGAGGGCCAGCCGGCTGGCGATGGCGACGCCGTTCCACTGGTTGAGGCCGTGGAGGACGACCTCGTAGCCCGCCTCCTCGAACGCCGCGTAGGGGAACTGCTCGGGCTTGCACTTGATCTCCTGCATGGCGAGCACGTCGACGTCCTCACGGACCATCCAGTCGACCACCCGGGCCACACGAGTGCGGATGGAGTTCACATTCCAGGTGGCGACACGCATGCCCCGATCGTATCGGGAGCCTCCGACGGCCTGTGGAGAACCGGGGAGAGCGGGATGTTCCCCTCTAGAATCGGGGATGTGACCGACGCACGACAGCAGCTCATCGACTACATCGCCGCCGAGGCCGTGTTCCACGGCGACTTCACGCTCACCAGCGGGAAGAAGGCGAGCTACTACGTCGACCTGCGCAAGGTGAGCCTCGACCACCGGGTCGCCCCGCTCATCGGGCAGGTCATGATCGACCTCATCCGCGACGTCCCCGACGTCGTCGCCGTCGGCGGCATGACCATGGGAGCCGACCCGGTCGCCGCCGCGATCCTGCACCAGGGCGCCTCGCAGGGCCTCGCGTACGACGCGTTCGTCGTGCGCAAGGAGCCGAAGGACCACGGCCGCGGCAAGCAGGTCGAGGGTCCCGACCTCGCGGGCAAGCGGGTCATCGTCCTCGAAGACACCAGCACCACCGGCGGCTCGCCGCTCAAGGCCATCGAGGCCCTGAAGAAGGTCGGCGCCGAGATCGCGGCCGTCGCCGTCGTCGTCGACCGCGACACCGGCGCACGCGAGGTCATCGAGGGCGCGGGCTACCCGTACTTCGCCGCCATCGGCCTGAAGGACCTGGGGCTGGCCTGATGTCCGACGAGCGCGGGAGGGGCGCTGCGGGCGAGGAGCGCCCGGAAGCGGCGGAACCCGCGTCGGCGGAGCCGGAATTCGGCAGCTCGGAGTGGCTGCTGCAGCAGCTGACCGGCGGCCGCCATGTGGAGCGGCGGGGTGCCGAGGCAGCGGAGGCTGCGCCGACCGCGGATGTGTCGGAGGGTGATCTGTCGGCGGGGGATGAGAGCCCGGCGGGTGCTCCGGTCCGAGGGACCGATCCCGAGTCGGTCGCGGACGAACGGGAGGCGCACGCGTCTGCAGAACCGGCTGCGCAACCGGCGAGCTTCGAAGACCTCCTGGGTGCCGCGTCGGAGGAGCCCGCCGAGGACGAGGAGCCCGCGTCCGAATTCCCCGTCGCGTTCTCATGGAACCTCACTCCCGGTGCCGCCACCGATCCGGCGATGGATGCGGAAAGCCCTGACGGCGATGCCCCGACCGCCGCCCTGCCCGTGACGCCGGAGCCCCCGGCGCAGGCCTCGCACGGGGTGCAGGCCGAGTCCGTGGCACAAGCTGCGCCCGAACCTGGTGCGGATGCAGGGGCCGAGCCGACAGCGGAGGCGGAATCCGCGCCCCTATTCGAGCCGCCGGTGCAGCCCGAGCCTCCCGCACAGCCGGAGCCGGCGCCCGCGCCCCCGCTGGTCCCCCCGGTTCGCCGGTCGTCCTTCGTCGAACCGGTGGAGCCGCCTCCCGTCGACGCCGCGCTCGCGGGCGTCGAACCGCCCGTCGCGAGCGATGCGGTCCCGTCGGCCGAACCGACGGGAGAGATCCCGGTCGCCGCGCGCTCGTGGGTCATCGAGACTCCCGAGCCGCCGCAGGAGGCCGAACCGGAGCCTCCACGCACGATCTTCGACCCTCCGCCCGCGCCTCCCGCCGAGGAGGAGGAGAGCCACGGTCTGGCAGCGCTCCTCGGCTTCGGCGGGACGGAGACGGACAAGCCGTCCGGGAAGTCGGTCATCGGCGACACGACGAGCGTCATCCCGATCGACCCCGCGCTGCTCCGCCCGGGGGGCGCCGCGGCACCCGTCGTGGGCGCGACGCCCGCGCCGGAACAGCCGCCCGCGCCGGAACAGCCGCCCGCGCCGGAACAGCCGCCCGCGCCGGAAGAGCGGCCCGCGCCGGAAGAGCCGCCCGCGCCGGAAGAGCCGCCCGCGCCGGACGTGCTGCCGTCGGAGCCGCAGGTCCCGGCCGCCGAGGCCGAGGTCGCACTCGGCGGCGTGCCCTCGCCCGCGACGAGCCCCATCGACGCGGAGAGCATCGCGGCCGCGTCCACGCCCTTTTGGGCGCGACGGACTTCTGAGTCTCGCGAGGAGTCGGACGCTGCACCCGGCGAGGAGTCGGAGGCTGTGGTGGATCAATCGGCAGCCGAGCAGCCCGCCGGTGCGCCCCGCGACGAGGCGGCCGTTGTGGCGCCCGACCAGCCCGCGGCTGCGCCCCGCGACGAGGCGGCCGTTGCGCTGGATGAATCGGCGGCCGACCAGACCGCGGCTGCGCCCGGCGAGGAGGCGGCCACTGCGGTGGATGAACCTTCGGGCCGCGACGACACGGACGGTGCCGATGGTCTGGCCGCGCTGTTCGGCGATGTGATCTCGGAGCCGGAGGCGGACGACATCGACCGCACCCAGCAGGAACCCGAGCCCGAGCGCGATTTCCCGCCGACCGCAGCCGCCCTTGCCGCAGCTGCGGCGGCCCTGGCAGCGGAGGCGCATCCCGACGCGGAGGCCGCGCCGGGGCCGGAGCCTGTGCGCGAAACGGAGTGGATCCCGGGCTCGACCGCGTCCGTCCCGGAGCCCGGAGCGAAGGCCGATGCCGTGGCACAGCCGGATCAGCCGGAGGCCGAGCAGCCGAAGTCCGCCTCCGACGCCGCGCCGCGGTCGGTGGACGCACGCGAGCCGGAGTCCCCTCCCACCACGGCGTACGCGGCAACCTCCGCGTGGGCGCTCGAGCCGGAGCCCCAACCGGCCGCTGATCTCGAAGGTCCCCAACTCGCCTCGGCGGAGGCCACGGGCCCCGCGACCGTGGCTTTCACGCCGGCCGAAGCCGCTGACGCGGCGACGTCGAGTCGCGCACGACGTAGCGCCGGCGACACGGACACGGCCGCCACCGGCGACGCGGTCGCTGGCGGTGGGAACGGCGGCGCAGGTAGCAACGGCGGAAGCAACGGCACCACCACCGCCCTCTGGGCGAACCGCAACAACCGCATCCTGCTCCTGACCTTGGCCGGGCTCGCCGTGGTCCTCGTGCTCGTGGGGCTCTTCGCGCTGGGCACGCGCATCCCGTCCCTGTTCGGCGGCGGAGAGGCGCCCCCGCAGCCGTCGGCGACCCCTGCCGGGAAGTCGGCCAGTCCGACGCCCACTCCCACGCCGACGCCCGTCCCGACCGTCACTCCCAAGCCTGCCGACGCCGTCGGACCGGGCACCCACGCCTGGGATGCGCTGGGCGGAGGCGAGTGCCTGCAGCCGTTCACGTCCGTCTGGGCGGAGGAGTTCACGGTCGTCGACTGCGCCGCCCCGCACACCGCGCAGCTGCTCTACACGAACCTGCTCTCCCCCGACCCCGCCGCGCCCTATCCGGGCGCGGACGCGCTGGCCGCGCAGATCCCCGCCCTGTGCACCGCCTCCGGCGTCGTCGACCTCGGGGCCGCCGGTGCGTACCCCGACCTGCAGGTCGTCGGCTCGTACCCGGCCACGGAGGATCAGTGGAAGAGCGGCCAGCGCTCCTACTACTGCTTCGCGAACCGGTCGAGCGGGCAGCCGCTCACGTCGTCGGTGGCGGGACCCGGCCCCAGCGCCTGACGCTCAGCGGGCGGCGCGGGACCTCGAGCAGAACCTCAGAGCTCGCTCTCGATCGGCTCCCGCGCGACCAGCTCGTTCACGCCCGTCAGCACCTCGTCCGGCCGGAACGGGTAGCGCTCGATCTCGGAGCGGTCGCTGATGCCGGTGAGCACGAGGATGGTGTGCAGTCCGGCCTCGATGCCCGCGACGACGTCGGTGTCCATCCGGTCGCCGATCATGGCGGTGTTCTCGGAGTGCGCGCCGATGCGGTTCATCGCGGAGCGGAACATCATCGGGTTCGGCTTGCCGACCACGTAGGGGTCGCGTCCCGTCGCCTTGGTGATCATGGCGGTCACGGCGCCGGTCGCGGGCAGCGGGCCCTCGGCGCTCGGGCCGGTGGCGTCGGGGTTCGTGGAGATGAACCGCGCGCCCTTGCCGATCAGGCGGATCGCCTTCGTGATCGCGTCGAACGAGTAGCTGCGCGTCTCGCCCACGACGACGTAGTCCGGGTTCGTGTCGGTCATGATGAACCCGGCCTCGTGCAAGGCGGTCGTCAGACCGGCCTCGCCGATGACGTACGCGCTGCCGCCGGGCATCTGCGACTTCAGGAAATCCGCGGTGGCCAGGGCGGAGGTCCAGATCGACTCCTCGGGGACATCCAGACCGGACGTCCGCAGTCGGGCCGCGAGGTCGCGCGGGGTGAAGATCGAGTTGTTCGTCAGCACCAGGAACGGGGTGCCCTGATCCCGCCACTGCTGGATGAGCTCGGACGCCCCCGGCAGGGCCTGGTTCTCATGGACGAGCACGCCGTCCATGTCGGTGAGCCAGCACTCGATCTCGTCGCGACGCGTCACGCGGACTCCTTTCGGCGGGAATCGGATGCGTCCAGCTTAGGGGCCGGGGGCTGCACAGCGGTGAGGTCTCGTGCGGTCGGTGGATAACCTGGACCGGTGGACGAGACGCCGAACCCGACGCACGAGCTGACGACGAACGGCGTCGGACCGTGGCCCGGAGAGTGGCCCGACGACCCCCGCTACGACCCCGAACTCCTGCGCCACGGCGACACGCGCAACGTCATCGACCGCTACCGCTACTGGAGCGTGGAGGCGATCGTCGCCGACCTGGACGAGCGCAGGCACCCGTTCCACGTCGCGATCGAGAACTGGCAGCACGACATGAACATCGGCTCCATTGTTCGCAGCGCGAACGCGTTCCTCGCCGACACCGTCCACATCATCGGCCGGCGGCGCTGGAACAAGCGCGGCGCGATGGTGACCGACCGCTACCAGCACGTCGTCCACCACGACGACGTGGACGCGTTCGTGGCGTGGGCGCGCGACGCCGGGCTGCCGGTGATCGCGATCGACAACGTCCCCGGTTCCGTCGGCATCGAGACCTTCGCGCTGCCGCGGGAGTGCGTGCTCCTGTTCGGTCAGGAGGGGCCGGGTCTGTCGCCAGCGGCCCTGGACGCGGCCGACGCGGTGGTCGAGATCGCGCAGTTCGGCTCCACCCGCTCCATCAACGCCTCGGCCGCGGCCGCCATCGCGATGCACGCCTGGATCACCCAGCACGTCCCCTTCGACTAGCCCGGCGGCGAGACCGAAAGGCTCAGCGGTTCTCGCGGCGCCAGACGAGCTTCAGGCCGGACCAGTCGGTGTCGACGGCGGCCACCTTCACGTCGACGAGGCCGCGCTCGAGCGCGGCGTTGCGGATGACGTTCTCGTCGAGGTCGCTCACGTGCCCGGCGGCCTTGCGCGGCCACGCCGCCCACACCATCCCGTCGGGCCGGATGCGTTCGCCGAGCTCGTCCAGCTCCGCCAGGTAGTCGGCGGCCGTGCGGTAGAAGGCGAGGATGAGACCCGCGGCACCGGAGTCGACCCACGAGACTTCCGGCGCACCCTCGGCCGGAATCCGCCAGCCGTCGTCGGCGTGGAGCACGGCGACGCGCATCCCCGGCTTCAGCCCGAGCTTCCGCCAGAGCGGGGTCCCGGAGTAGCCCGCCGGGGTGCTCACCCGCGCCACCCCGCATCGTCGGCGATTCGCTGGATGGCGTCCGCATCGAGGTCGTACACCGTCTCGCCGTCGTCGGGCGACGGAGCGGTCAGCAGGTGGGCGCGCACCGGCCCCTCGGCCGGCACCTGCACCCACGCGAACCCGGCGCCACGAACGGCCCGCTCGCGCGGCGGCGGCCACAGCACGTCCGTGGTGTTCGCCACGGCGGGAGCGACCACGACCGGGATGCCCGCGGGCCCCGCCTCGGTCACCAGCCCGTGGTGGAAGTGCCCGGCCAGGATGAGGCGCACATCGCCCGCGGAGCACACCTCGAGCAGCGGCTCGGGATCGACCAGCCGCAGCGGCTCGAACAGCACGGTCGTGGGCGGCACGGGCGGGTGGTGCAGCACGACGACCGTCCCGTTCTCCGACGGCTCCGCCAGCACCTCCCGCAGCCGGTCCAGCTGTTCCTCGAAGACCTGGCCGTAGCCCGCGCCCGGGACGGACGTGTCGACGGTCACCACGCGGAAGCCGTGCACGTGGGTGACGGACTCGCGGGCGCCCAGCACCTCCTCGAATCCGTCGCGGAGGTCGTGGTTGCCCATCGCGTACACGATCGCCGCGCCGCGTTCGGCGGCCCACGGTTCGAGCGTGCCCTTCAGGCGGCGGTAGGAGTCGGCGGTCCCGTCGTCGGACAGGTCGCCGGACGCGACCACCACATCCACCTCGGCCAGCGTCGCCGCGCGCGCCAGGACGCGGTCGAGCCCGGCGAGCGTGTCCACGATCCCGTTGTGCAGCCGGCCGTCGCCGTACAGGTGCGTGTCGGAGAGGTGCAGGATGCGCAGGCTTTCGGTCACGCCGCCACCCTAGCGCCGGCCACCGTCGCCGCAGGGGCCGCCGCCGGGGATCGAGTGGTGAGTGGATGCGCGAAACCCGGCCGGGTGGCGACCAGATGTCACCACTCGATCCCGGGTCGGCGGCCGGTCAGTCGCCGTCGGAGTCGGCGTCCAGGGCCTGGATGATGGCGTCCACCGCCGTGATGAGGTTGTGGAGCGCCTGCCGCTCGATCGAGTCCTCGGACAGCTTCTGGATGTCGTAGCTCGCGGCGCTCGCCGCCTGGCGCGCCTGCGAGAGCGCCGCCTGGACTTCGAGATCGGCCATGGTCGTCCTCCTCGGATCGGATGCTGGTGGGCGCCACCCTAGCCCCGCCGGGTGGCGCCCCGCCAGACTCCGGGGCTCAGCCGATGAGGGACGGGCGCAGGTCGCGGAGTGTCCGGAAGTGCGTCATCCTCGTCACCCCGATCGCCGCGATGAGCAGGGCGATGAGCATCCACAGCGCCAGCACCCCCGCGTCCGCCCACGCCGTCGCCGGATTGCCGCCGTACATGAGCTGCCGGATGCCGTCGACCGCGTACGACATGGGCAGGGCGTGGTGCAGCGCCGCGAGCGGGCCGGGCAGCGTCTGCCACGGGAACGTTCCGCCCGCCGTGACGAGCTGCAGCACCATCAGCACGAGGCCGAGGAACTGCCCGACGCTCCCGAGCCAGACGTTCAGCGCCAGGATGATCGCCGCGAAGGTGACCGACGCGAGCCCCATCAGCCCGTACATCCCGAGCGGGTTGTCGATGCGGAAGCCGAGCGCCCCCGCGACGATCGCGAACAGTCCGATCATCTGGATGGCGCCGAGCAGCCCGGGCGTCAGCCAGCCAGCCAGCGTGATCTTGATCGGCGAATGCAGGGCGGTGATCGCCCGGCGAGAGACCGGCTTCACGATGAGGAACAGCGCGTAGATGCCGATCCAGGCCGCCAGGGCGACGAAGAACGGCGCGAGCCCGGCGCCGTAGGTGCCGGCGGAGGTGATGGAGTCGTTCTTGAGGTTGACGGGGTCGGCGATCGTCGACGCCTGCTTCTTCTGCAGGGACGGGGACGAGTCCGGGATCTGCTTCACGCCGCTCTGCAGGCCGTCCCGCAGCTTCGTGGTGCCGTCGTGCAGGGTCGTCAGCCCGTCGCGCAGCTGCGCCGCACCGGTCGCGGCGGACGAGGCGCCCGAGGCCAGCTGCGATGCTCCCGCCGCCGCGGCCTGCGAGCCGGCGGCGACCTGCGATGCGCCCGTCGCGGCCTGCTGCGATCCGGCGGCGACCTGCGTCGCTCCTCCCGCGACCTGGTCCGCGCCGGAGGAGAGCTGGTGGATCTGCCCCACCGCGTCCTGGATCTGCCCGTTGGCGGATTGCGCCTTCGTGTCGAGGTCGCCCATGACCGCCTTCACCTGCGCCAGCTGCTCCGGGGTGGCGCCGGCCGCGGTGAGCCGGTTCAGGAGGTCCTGCTGCGCGGCGGGCGCGGCCGCGGCGATCTGCTGCGCCGCCGCCGAGGCCTCGTCCGCCTTGGCGGCCAGCTGACGGTTGCCGGCCGCCACTTGGGCTGCGCCGTCGCTCACCTGTTGTGCGCCGCCGGCGAGCTGGCCGAGCTTGTCCGCCAGCTCCTGGGACCCGGAAGCGAGCTGACCCAGCTTCCCGGCCAGCTCCTGCGAACCGGACGCGAGCTGCGCCGTGCCGTTTGCGAGCTGCGAGGCGCCGGACTGCGCGCTCGCACTGCCGTCGACGAGCTGGTTCGCGCCGTCCACCGCCGTCACCAGATTGGAGCGGATGTCGGCGAGGCCGAGCAGGAACTGCTTCGCGGCCTGCTCGTTGACCTGCTTGACGATGGAGGTGCGGATCTTCTCGGCCGCCTGCGTCCCGATGGTCGACGCGAGGTAGCTGTTCGTGTCGTTCGTGGTGAGGGTCACGACGGCGCGGTGCGGGTCGGTCCCGGAGGCGGACGCGAGCGCCGACGAGAAGTCCGCGGGGAACGTGATGCTGAAGTCGTACTTCGAGTCGTCCACACCGCTCGCGGCGGAGCCCTTCGCGACGCGGTGCCACTGGAACGACCCGTCCTCGATCAGCTGATCGGCCACCTGGTCGCCGTAGTTCACGGTCTTGCCGTCGACGGTCGCGCCGGTGTCGTCCACCACGATGGCGGCCGGGATGCGGTTCAGGTTGGCGTACGGGTTCTGGTTCGCCCACAGGTACAGGCCGCCGTAGAGCACCGGGACGCACATCAGGGCGATGAGCGCCACGATGGACATGGGGCTGGCGGTCAGGCGGCGGAACTCCGCCGCGATCATCTGCGGGATCTTCATTCGCTCTCCACAACGTGGCCCGGGAGATCGTCGGTGTCGTCCCGGCCGGGGTCTTCGTCGAAGGTGTCTGGTTCGGTCTCGTCGAAGCGCTCGACGAGGGAGGCGGCCGCGATGGCGGCTGCGGAGGCGTCTCCGGCGACCACGAGCACGGCGATGCCGCGCCCGGCGAGTTCGCGCGCGAAGCGCCACCACTCGACCGGGTCGCCGCCGTGGCGGTCGGGGGACACGAGCACCAGCCCGTCGACGCCCTTCCGCAGCAGCGCGAGCTCGGCGAGCAGGCGGATGCGGACGGTCGGCGGCACGGTGCCGATGGAGGCGCGCGACCACTCGGACGCGCCGAGCTCGCGCAGGCAGCGGCCCACGGCGACGGGATGCGACGCGCGCCCGGCGAACATCAGCTCCTCCGCGACGATGCCCGAGACGGTCACGTCGGAGGCGGGCTCGGAGACGTCCGGCGCGTCGATCAGGGCGATCCGCCGGCGCATCGCGCCGTAGTCGGCGGCGCCGTCGATGGTGACCTCTCCGGTGTCCGGTCGCATCCTCCCGGAGGCGATGAGGCCGAGGACGGTGGGCCGCTGCTCGGTCTCGGCGCGCGCGAGGGTGGCGCGGCCGGTCTCGAAGGCGGCGGAGGTCGGTGGCAGCGCAGCGCCCTTCCCGACTCGGTCGAGGACGACCTTCATCGTGCGCCTCCCGATGTCGGCACGCCGAATGCCAGATCGGGCGTCGACGCGATCAGGTCGTCCGCCTCGCGCCAGCCCATACCGGCGGCGCTGAGGCCGGCGAGCATGACCAGCCGGTGCCCGGCCTCCGGGGTCAGGCGGGCGCGGGTGGCCTCGTCGAGCACCGACACTGCGGCGTTCTCGATCAACCGGGTGACCGTCTCCCGGTCGAGGTCGGTGCGGATGCGGCCCGACTCCCTGCCTCGACCCACCGTCTCGCGCAGTCGTTCGCGAGCCGGGTCGAGCGCGGTGCCGACCATGGCGCGGTGCGGGCCGCGCACCGCGAGCGCAGCACTGACGCGGACGTGCTCGACCTCGGCCCACAGGGTCGCGCCGAACAGCGCGATCTCGACCAGCGGGTCGGGATGCGACACCGGGTCGAGCAGAGCGGCCAGGCGCCGTGCTCCGCGGGTGAAGACCTCGACGAGGAGGTCGTCGCGCGTGGCGAAGTGGCCGTAGACCGCGCGGCGGCTGAGGCCGGCGCGGGCGGCGATGCTCTCGAGGGACGCGTCGATGTCCTCGTTCAGAGCGACGGCGGCCGCGCCGAGGATCGCCTCGCGGTTGGCGGCCGCGTCGCGGCGCGGTGCGCGGGTGGAGGAGGTGGGCATGCCTCCAGTGTACGCCCTTCTTGCACACTCGTGTGCAACTTAAGCAATCCCTCAGGCGGCCGCCTCGGCGCGCGCCGGCACAGTGTCCCGCAGCCTCACGTTCCGCCGTGCCGCCACCGCCGCCAGCGTCAGTACGAGCGCGCCGGCCGCCCACACGAGTAGCAGCCCGACGGATCCCCACGCGCCTGCCGCATCCCCGGTCCCCGCGGCTCGCAGCAGCGCCAGCGCGGGCGCCGTCGGCAGCAGCTGCGAGAACGCGACGAGCTGCGGCGGCGCGGTGGACGACAGCCCGGCCACCAGCGCCGTCCCGCCGATGAGCAGGGCGATCAGGCGCCCGACCCCGCCGAACGCGGCGGCCAGCGCTTGATTGACAACGGCGAACACGGCACCGACGAGCGCCGCGGCCAGCGCGAAGGCGATCCACACATCCGGCCGCAGCCCCATCCCGAGCTGCGCAGCTCCCGCCACGATCACCCCCTGGCCGGCGCCGATCAGGGCGACCACGCCGGCCGACCGCACCGCGATCAGCGCCGACGGCACGGAGCTGAGCAAGAGGCGCGTCGGGACGGCCCGGCGGGCGAGCGAGGTCACCATCGCGCCCAGCCAGAGCGCGAGCACGGCGAAGAACGGCAGCGACGCGAGCCCCGTCGGCGGAGCCTTCTGCGTGGTCACCACCGGTTGCGCGGCGACGGCGGACAGGGTGGTGATGTCGGAGTCCGAATAGGTGGGGATGGAGGTCGTCGCCTGCTGCAGGCCGGACGACAACTGCGCCGCTCCGTCCGCGCTCTGCTGGGCTCCGGAGGCTGCCGACGACGCGCCGCCGCTGACCTGCGACGCTCCCGCCGCCGTCTGTGAAGCGCCCGTGGCGAGCGATGCCGCCCCCGTGGCGGAGGCGTCGATCCCGTCGACGACCTGCGGCATCGCACCGGCCAGCGCGGCGTTGCCCGCGGCGACCTGGTCCGCGACCCCCGCGATGGTCTGTACGTCGCCGTTCGCCGCTTGGAGCGATGTCAGCGCCGCCGTCGCGCGAGCACACGCGCCGGCGGCGGGCGTCGCGCACACCTCGGCGACAGCCTCCGCCATCCGGGCCACCGCGTCCGCTGTCCGGCTCGCGGCCGCATCCGCGACCTGCGCGATGGCGGCGGAGCCGCGTGCGAGGCCGGCGGTCTGCTCCGGCAGGGAGGCGGTGCCGGATGCGAGCTGCGCCAGCCCGGACGACAGCGACTGCGCTCCGGCGTCCAGCGACTGCGTCCCGGTCGCGAGCGACGCCGCCCCGGTGGCGAGAGACGCCGTCCCCGACGCCAAGCTCGCCGTGCCGCTCGCGAGCGAAGCGGCGCCGTCGGCTGCCTGCCCGATCTGCTGGTCGATCGTGTTGAAGCCGGCGTACACGTTCTGCAGGTACTGCACGGTGAGCTGTCGGTCCAGCGATGCGGTAGCCGCCTGCGTGACCGCTGCCGCCAAAGCCGGATCCACGAGCGGCGTGGCGGGCCCGGTCCGCACGGTGACGGTCGCCTGCGTCGCGCTCGCCGCCGGGCCGCCGATCGAGGTCGCGTCGGCCGAGAAGGACTTCGGGATGGTCAGCACCGCGGCATACCGTCCGCTCTGCAGCCCCGCGCTCGCGTCGTCGTCGTTGGTGAGCACCCAGTCGAAGCTCGAGGCGTCGTCCGAGGGCGGCGGCTCGGTGGCCTGGTCCGAGCCTCCGCTCGCCGTCGATACCGTGCCGCCCGACATCAGTGCCCCGGCGAACTGCCGCCCCAGCGGGATGGTCTGCCCGTTCTTGGTGACCGGCTGGTCGTCGTTGACGACCGCGGCGGTGACGCGGTCGAGGTGCTGGCCCGGCGCGAAGAGGCCCCAGCCGAGCACGGCGACGACGATCAGCGGCGCGAGGGCCAGGCCGATCAGCGTGAGCGTGCGCGTGCGCTCGGTGCCTGCGCGCGCGTCGAACGGTGTGCGGGTCATGGGTGCCCTCCCGTCGGTTCGGGGAACGGATCCTCAGGTGGATGCGGCGAGCGGCGGCGCCTCGCGCACCGATACGGCGTCGCCCGCCGCCGGCCGCAGATCCGCGACGGCCGCCGCGTCCCGATCGGTCAGCACGACCGCGATCCCGTCGGCCGCGGCCTGACGTACGGCGTCCGCGAGCCGGGCGCGCTCGTCGCCGACCACCGCGGCCGCGCCGTCGATCACCAGCAGCGCGGGATGTCCGGTGCGCGCGGCGTGCACGGCCGCGACGGCGTTTTCGGTGCGGTCGACGAGCACGAGCCCGGTGCGCGCTCGCACAGAGGCGCGCCGGGTGGGGAGAAGCAGACCGGCGACCTTCAGCCGCCCCGCCGCGACAGGCCCCCGCCCGGTCAGCCCGAGCGCCAGGGCGGTGTGGCCCGGATCGGCCACCACCCGCACCTCACCGGGGAGCAGCATCAGGTCCACCGGCCCGGACGCCCCCGCCTGCAGCCCCGCCGCCGCGACCGCGTACGGCTCGTCCCGCACCGGCCAGGCCGCCGCATCCAGCTCGGCCTGCAGCCCCTCGCCCTCGATGTCGAAGCGCGGCAGCAGGCGGTCGAGCCAGCGCGGGATCCACCAGGCCGCCCGCCCGAACAGCACGAGCACCGCGGGGATGAGAGTCATCCGCACCACGAACGCGTCGATGGCGACACCCACCGCCAGCCCGAGCGCGATCGGCTGGATGGAGGCATCTCCCTCCGGGATGAACGCCGCGAACACGGCGAACATGATGATCGCCGCGGCCGTCACCACGCGGGCCGAGCCGACGAAGCCGTTGCGCACCGCATCCTTCGGCGCGTCCCCGCGCACGTACTGCTCGCGCATCCGGCTGGCCAGGAACACCTCGTAGTCCATGGCGAGTCCGAAGAGCACGCCCATGAGGATGATCGGCATGAAGCTGATCACCGAGCCCAGGTGGGCGACGTGCAGCGGCCCGGCGAGGAAGCCGCTCATGAACACCAGGCTCGTGACGCCGAAGGCCGCGCCGATGCTGAGCAGATAGCCGAGCGCAGCGGTCACGGGCACCACGATCGAGCGGAACACCATCGCCAGCAGGATCAGCGACAGCCCGACGACCAGGATCGCGAACGGCAGCAGCGCATCCCCGAGCCGGGCCGAGATGTCGATGCCCGCGGCGGTGTACCCGGTCACCGCGAGGTCGATGCCGTACTCGCTCTCGAAGTGGTCGTGCATCGAGCGGAGGGTCGCCACCAGCATCTGCGTCTCCACCGAGTCGGGTGCGCCGGTGGGAACGACCTGCGCTATGCCGGTGTCGCCCGTGGGGTTGGGCGTGGAGAGCGGAACGGCCGCGACGCCCGGCACGGTGCGCAGCTCGTCCCCGAGGTCGTCCATCAGCGTCACGGGATCGCTGCTGCCGATCACCGAGCCGGTGACGATGAGCGGGCCGTTGTATCCGGGACCGAAGTGCTCCGCGATGAGGTCGTAGGTGATGCGGGCGGGCTCGGTCTCGTCGAGCGATCCCGAATCCGGAAGCGCCAGGCGCAGCGAGATCGCGGGCAGCGCGAGCGCGCCGAGCAGGCCGACGACCACCACGATCGTGAGGACCGGGATGCGCGTGACGGCGTTCACCCAGCCGTGGGCGACGGGATGCTCGGAGCGGGGACGGCGAGGGCGCTTGGGTCTGCGCGGCGGCGCGTCGGTATGGGCGGCGTCCTTCTCCTGCGGCTTCTCGGCCCCCGGCCGGAACCGCTTCGCAACCACGTGCATCCCGGCGAACCCTAGCAGCGCCGGCGTCAGTGTGGTCGACACCAGCACCGCGATCGCGACCGCGAGCGCGGCCGCAACGCCCATCGTCGTCAGGAACGGGATGCCCGCGACCGCCAGCCCGAGCAGGGCGATGATCACGGTCACCGCCGCGAACACCACCGCGGACCCCGCGGTCGCGACGGCGCGCGCGGCGGACTCCTCCGGCGCGATCCCCTTCTTCACCTGCTCCTGGTGCCGGGAGATGATGAACAGCGCGTAGTCGATCCCGACCGCCAGCCCGAGCATGAGCGCGAGCAGGGGAGTGGTGGAGGCGATGGTCAGCCACTTCGTCGCGGCGAAGATCAGGGCGAGCGACAGCCCGGCGCCGAGCAGCGCGTTGATCAGCGGCATCGCGGCCGCCACCACCGAGACGAAGGTCAGGATGAGGACCACGAACGCGACCGCCAGGCCCAGGAGCTCGGTGACGCTGATGCCCGCGACGCTCGACGAGAACACCTGACCGCCGACGGCCACCTGCGACCCGGAAGACAGCGCCTTCTCGAGGTCGGCGCCCGACCGCTGCAGCGCATCCCTCGTGCTCTGCGACACCTCCACCGTTCCGACGGACAGCTGGATGGGCACCAGTGCGGCGGAGTCGTCCGCGCTGACGTTCCCCGTCGACGGGCCCTGGTACGGGTCGCTCGCCGAGGTGACCTGCGGGACCTTCGCGAGCTCGCCGACGGTCTTCTCGACCGCCGACTGGAACGCCGGGTCGCGCACGCTCGCGCCCTTCGGAGCCACCGCGATCAGCTGCGCCGACGCCCCGCTGACCTGCGGGAACGTGCGCGCCAGCGCATCCAGAGCCTGCTGCGACTCGGTGCCCGGGATCGTGAACGTGTTGTCGGTGCCCTGGCTGAGGAGCCCGGCCGCCGCGAACAGCAGCACGAGCGCGCCCAGCCAGACCGCCAGGACCCGCCGGCGCGCCCGGAAGGCGAAGCGGCCCAGCGAGTACAGGAGGGACGACATCGCGCCCAATGTAGAGCCATCCTCAGCAGTCCGACAATGCTCGATACGGGGCCGAAAGACCGCTCGCGATAGGATCGAGTGCGACGGTCGTCCGCGTGGCGCCGACGCGTTCCATCCATGGAGAGGACATCCACGTGCCCGCGATCGTGATCATCGGCGCCCAGTGGGGCGACGAAGGCAAAGGCAAGGCGACCGACGTCCTGGGGAGCCGCATCGACTACGTCGTCAAGTTCAACGGCGGCAACAACGCGGGTCACACGGTCGTCATCGGCGACGAGAAGTACGCCCTGCACCTGCTGCCGTCCGGCATCCTGACCGAGGGCGTCGTCCCCGTGATCGCGAACGGCGTGGTCGTCGACATCGAGGTGCTGTTCGAGGAGCTGGACGCGCTCATCGCCCGCGGCGTCGACGTATCGCGCCTCAAGGTGTCCTCGAACGCGCACGTGATCACCTCGTACCACCGCACCATCGACAAGGTCACCGAGCGCTTCCTCGGCAAGCGCCAGATCGGCACCACCGGCCGCGGCATCGGCCCGACCTACGCCGACAAGATCAACCGCGTCGGCATCCGCATCCAGGACCTCTTCGACGAGAACATCCTGCGCCAGAAGGTCGAGGGCGCCCTCGACCAGAAGAACCACCTCCTGGTGAAGGTCTACAACCGCCGCGCGATCACGGTCGACGAGGTCGTCGAGCAGCTGCTCGAGTACGCCGAGCGCCTGCGGCCGATGGTCGTCGACAGCTCCCTGCTGCTCAACCAGGCGCTGGAGGAGGGCAAGTACGTGCTCTTCGAGGGCGGCCAGGCGACCATGCTCGACGTGGACCACGGGACCTACCCGTTCGTCACCTCCTCCAACTCCACCGCCGGCGGCGCCGCGACCGGCTCGGGCATCGGCCCGAACCGCATCGACCGCGTCATCGGCATCGTCAAGGCGTACACGACCCGCGTCGGCGCCGGCCCGTTCCCGACCGAGCTGTTCGACGAGTGGGGCGAGTTCCTGCGCGAGCGCGGCTTCGAGTTCGGCACCACCACCGGCCGCCCGCGTCGCACCGGCTGGTACGACGCCCCGGTCGCCCGCTACACCGCGCGCATCAACGGCGTCACCGACTTCGTGCTCACCAAGCTGGACACGCTGACCGGCATCGAGCGCATCCCGGTCGCGGTCGCATACGACGTCGACGGCGTCCGCCACGACGAGGTCCCCGCCTCGCAGAGCGACTTCCACCACGCGAAGCCGATCTACGAGGAGTTCCCCGGCTGGACCGAGGACATCTCCGGCGCCCGCACCTTCGAAGACCTGCCGAAGAACGCGCAGGACTACGTCCTCGCCCTGGAGCGCCTGTCCGGCGCCCGCATCTCCGCGATCGGCGTGGGCCCGGCCCGCGACCAGATCGTGGTGCGCCACGACCTGATCGACTGAGGCCAGATCTCAGGAGGTCGTCGCGCGCGCGGCGATGCGGCGGTCCAGCGCGCTCAACTCGTCGATGATGCTCGTCACGGCCCAGACGCGGTTGCGCTTCCGATTGCTGATGGAGTGGATGATGCCCGCGGCCTCGAGGCGGTCGAGAGCGTCGTAGGTCGCCGAGGTGGATCTCCGGATCCTGTCTTCAGCCGACTCCGCGTCGAAGACCGGGTTCTCGAGGAGCCCGTCGAGCAGTGCCTCCAGAGCACTCCCCGCGCGTGGGCTCAGCTGCTCGGACCACTCGGCGGGGAGATCCTGGATGGCCTTCACGGAGACCAGAGCCTCATCGGCCGCGACGTGCGTCGCCTTCGCGACGGCGCGCACGATCGGTGCCGGATCCCCGCCGCGGTAGCGGTCGAGCAGCTCGAAATAGCCGCGCTGATCGGCGGCCAGAGCCGAGGCGACAGGCGGCGTGGTGACGCTCGTGAGCCCTCGGCGCCGATAGATCGCACCGATCAGCGCGCGCCCGATCCTGCCGTTGCCATCCGTGAAGGGGTGGATGGACTCGAACTGGGCGTGCGCGATCGCCGCCTGCACGACCACGGGCACGTCGTCACGGTTGGAAAAAGCGAGGAGGTCGTCCATGAGCGGGCTGACGCGCTGCGGAGCCGGTGGGATGTGGACGGCGCCGAGAGGGGAGAAGTCGCTGCCGCCGATCCAGTTCTGCACGTCTCTCAGCCGTCCGGCGTACGCGCCCTCCGAGGGATCGTCCGCCATCAGCGTGCGATGAGCGGAAAGAAGGGAGTCGAGAGTGATGGTGCCCGTGGACCCAGCGTCCTCGATCATCGCCATGACAGCGCGAGAGGCCGACACCATGGAGGTGGCGCTGGCGTTGGCACGGCCACCCGCGAGGGCGCGCGCGAAATCCTCGGTCGTCGCCTCGATGTGCTCGATCTTCGAGGAGGCGATCGACTCGGTGCGGATGAGGAACGTCGAGATCGCCCGTGCGCCCGGTCGTGCATCCGCGTCGAGCTCGGCGAGCGAGCGCTGAGCGTTCTCCTGCGCAACCTGGTCGACGGGGTCGCTGGACAGGCTGCGCTCCGCGATCAACGGTGGGATGGTCGCCGAGATGGATGTGAGCGTTCGGTCTTCGCGTGATCCCCGCCCGCTGCGGTTGCGCCATGGCACGACCTCCGACCCGTGCGGGTGCCAGTCGAGACTGGAGGCCGTAGCTTCCCGGAATAGCGCATCCATAATCCGATTATGTCGCAACAACCCGGAATAATGACGCGTTATTCCGACTTACCGTCCAAAACCCGGAACAGATATGCCGCTATTCCGGGCTGCGGAGATCAGAACCAGGTGCTGAGCCGCGGCGGCACCGCCGTGCGGAAGAGCCGGTCCAGCGCGTCCGCGTAGCCCTGGATGCGTCCGGCCAGTGCGAGCCCTCGCACGACGTCGTGGCCCAGGTACGCGCTCCCGAGCGCGGTCACCGGCAGCGTGACGTCCGCCGGGTCGTCGGTCGCCGAAACGGTCGCGCGGCCATCCTGCACCGTCAATCGGTACCGCCCCGCCGCGAAGCCCAGCTCGTCCGCCACCTCCAGCACCAGCGAGCCGTCGCGCTCGTAGGTCCGTGCCTGAAGCGCAGCCGGGACGTTGAGGATGCGCACCCACAGGTGATCCTCCAGGTCGGTGACGCGAGCGCCGCGGACGTCGTTCACCAGGGCCTGCAGCGGTTCGTCGACACCGCGCGTCCACACCTTCACCTCGGCGACGAGGTCGAGCTCCAGCAGGAAGCGCCACAGGGCGCGCAGCGCCTCCGGGGTCGCGGCAGCCAGGTAGCGCACCTCCACGGTGTGGCGGGTGAAGTCCTCGTCCCCGCCCTTGAGCGAGTACGAGACGAAACCCTCCGGCTCGCCGTCGGCGGAGTCGTAGCGGACCAGTCGCGCCTTGTCCGCCTCCGGGTCGCCCTTCAGCGGGCCGACCAGGCGCTTCGCGAGATACGGCTCCAGGCCGATCTCGCCCGGCCGGTCGGCCATGACGCGGTCGAGCACCTGCGCACCCGTCTCCTCGTAGTCCTCCGGCTCGGTGAACGACAGTCGGCCGGGAGTGTCGCCTCCCGACCAGCGCACGCGCTTGGTGTCGACCGACCAGGCCGTCGCCCAGGTCGCCGGCCCGAAGCCCCACCGGCCGTAGATGACCGACTCGGAGACGGTGAGGATGGCCAGCGGCAGTCCCAGCGCGTGCGCCGTCCGGAGCTCGCCGCCGAGCAGGGCCGTCGCGATCCCCCGGCGCCGGTGGGTCGGCGCGACCGTGACGGAGCTGATCGCCCAGGAGTCCACCCGCGCGCCGCCCGGCACCGTGAGAGGAGCGGGCCAGGTGTTGACGGTGCCGACCGGGTCGGTGGTCGCGCCGGCGTCGTCGTAGACGCCGGTGTTGCGCCGCGGCGCGAAGTTCTCCCGCGCTCCCGCCAGCTGCTCGGGCGACGGGCGACGGCCGTGGAAGCCGCGGAAGTCGGCGCGCGTCCAGCCGTCGAGGGCGTCGGCGTCGGCGGCGTCCACCAGCGCGTAGCGGAGGCCGGTCGCGGCGAGGGCCTGGGCGGACGTGTCGTCGAGGGGGGCGGTGCGGAAGTCCATCCCCTCACCGTATCGGGAGGCCGCCGGGCGGGACAGGGTCGCGGTCAGACCGCGGCCACCATGATCCGCGCGTAGTCCATCAGCCACTGCTGCTCGGTCTCGGGCGCGAGGTCGCCGGTGAGCACATCCACGCCGTAACCGTCCTCGAGCGCGATGAAGCTGCGGGCGAGCACGTCCGCCGGCTGCAGCAGACGGAAACGGCCCGACTCGGCGCACTCCAACAGCACGCGCTCGTAGAGGGCGACCTGGCGCTGGATGAGCGCGGCGTTCTCGGCGGCGGCCACCGGGTTGCGCAGCACGATCGGCGTGAGCTCGTACAGGATGCGGCTGGTCTCCTCCGCGCGGCCTGGCCACGGGATGCCCGACGCGATGCACTCGGCGAGCTTCGCCTCCGGCGTGGCCGCGGCCTCCACGCGCTCCTCGCGGTGCCGGCAGTACTCGTCGCTGCCCTGCGCGAAGACGGCGGTGTAGAGCTCGCGCACGTCGGGGTAGTAGTACAGCACCGACGCCGAGGTGAGCCCGGCCTCCTTGGCGATGTCCGCGAGGCGGAGGCCGTTGGAGCCGTGGAGCAGCATGGCGCTGGAGGCGGCGGCGATGAGCTCCTCGCGCCGCTTCGTCTGCTCCCGGGGTCGTGCCATACCTCGATGGTCGCACATCGCACTCCGCCGTTTGACACGACTCCGGGTTCTTTATATAAATTGCGTTTAATTAACTCGCACGGTCGCGCGGCGACCCCGACGGAACACGGTTGACGATGACCCGCCCGCTCTCCCTGGCCCTGGTGCAAGCGCCGACGGCCCCCTCCGACGACATCGGCGCCTTCGCGGCGCAGCTCGAACAGCTCACCCGCATCCACCGCGACACGCACCTGTTCGTGCATCCCGAACTCCACCTCACCGGCCTCAGCGAGGCGAGCCCGGACGAGACGGCCGAGCGCATCGAGGCGCTTGCGCAGCCGCTCGACGGGCCGCGCGACCGAGCCCTGGCGGAGCTCGCCGGCGACCTCGGCCGCTGGCTCGTCCCCGGCAGCGTCTACGAGCGCGGCGAGGACGGACGCATCTACAACACCGCCGTCGCGTACTCGCCGGAGGGACGCCGCGTCGCGTCCTACCGCAAGGTCTTCCCGTGGCGTCCGTACGAGACCGTCGCCGCGGGCAGCGAGTTCGTCGTGTTCGACATGACCGGCTTCGGCCGCGTCGGTCTCTCGATCTGCTACGACGCGTGGTTCCCCGAATCCAGCCGTCACCTGGCGTGGATGGGCGCGGAGCTCATCCTGAACCTCGTCCAGACCCCGACCTCCGACCGCGCTCAGGAGGTCACCATCGCGAAGGCGAACGCCATCGTGAACCAGGTCTTCGTCGCCAGCGTCAATGCGGCCGCACCGAACGGCCTCGGCCGCAGCCTCCTCGCCGACCCGCAGGGCCGCGTCCGCGTCGAGTCGGAGAGCTCGGAGACCGCGGTGCTGACCGACGTCATCGACCTCGACGAGGTCGCCGCCGTCCGACGCTTCGGCAGCGGCGGAGTGACCCGGCCGTGGATGCAGTACGAGGGCGAGCAGTCGAGCCTCGAGCTGCCGCTCTACGACGGCCGGATCTCCTCCGGCCGCTGGGCCCCGGCGACCGACGCGACCGCCGCGGAGGTGTCCGCATGAGTGCGCCCACCCGCCTGACGGCCAAGCTGTCGCTCTCGTCCATCGTGCTCTTCGGCGTCGCGTATATGTCGCCGGCCATCGTGATGCTGACCTTCGGCGTGATCGCCGGCGCCAGCAACGGCACCTCGCCGACCGCGTACATCATCGCGGCGGCCGCCATGTCCCTGACCGCCCTCAGCTACGGCAAGATGGCCCGGATCTTCCCGGCCGCCGGCTCGGCGTACACGTATGCGCGCCGCACCATCAACCCGCACGTCGGCTTCCTGGTGGGATGGGCGATCCTGCTCGACTACTTCTTCCTGCCGATGGTGGCGTGGCTGATCCAGTCGGTGTACCTCAACGCGCAGTTCCCGGCGGTGCCGGTGTGGGTGTGGCTGGTGATCAACATCGTCGTCACTACCATCGTGAACGGCCTCGGCATCGTGCTCGCCGACCGGGTCAACCGCACGCTGATGACCCTGACCGGCCTCGGCATCGCCGCGTTCGTGGTGCTCTGCATCGGCCACCTCGTCGGGAACCACCCGGCGTCGCTGACCGCGCCGCTGTGGAACGACACGACCACCATCGCGGCCGTCTCGGGCGGCGCCGCGATCGCCGCGTACTCGTTCCTGGGCTTCGACGCGATCAGCACCCTCAGCGAGGAGACGCGGGATCCGGAGCGCAACATCCCGCGGGGCATCTTCCTGGCGGTCATCATCGGCGGCCTGATCTTCGTCGTCGTCTCGTACGTCATGCAGCTCGTGCATCCGGGCGGGGAGTTCAAGGACCCCTCGACCGCGTCCTACGCGATGTCGGTGCTGGTCGGCGGCCCGGTCTTCGCCAACATCGTCAACCTCGTCGTCATCGTGGGCGGCTTCGCGTCGGCGATGGCGATCCAGGCCAGCACGAGCCGGCTGATGTTCGTGATGGGACGCGACGGCGTGCTCCCGCGCGGCTTCTTCGGCCGCCTCAACGCTCGGTTCAACACACCGCTGCTCAACCTCGTCCTGATCGGCGTCGTGGCGATGTTCGGCCTCGGGCTGTCGCTCGACACGGCGACGTCGTTCATCAACTTCGGCGCGTTCCTCACCTTCACGATGGTGAACGTCTGCGTCATCGTCCACTTCGCCCGGAACCGCCGCAGGGGCGACCGGCTCTCGGTCGCGAAGTTCGTGGTGCTTCCCGCGGTGGGCGCGGCGGTGGACCTCTACCTCCTGACCCAGCTCGGCCCGATCGCGCTCTGGCTCGGGATCGGGTGGCTCGTGATCGGCGTCGTGTACCTGGCGGTGCTGACCCGCGGGTTCCGCCGGACGCCGCCGGAGATGCACGTCGACGAGCGCACCGAGGAGGAGGCGGCGCCGGTCGAGGCCTGACGTCGACTAGCGTGGACGACATGAAGGTGTTGGGTCTGGTCCAGAGCAGCGAGACGCGGGAGCTGACGGCGGAGGCGGACGACGCCGAGTCGGCGCGGGCGCTGATCGAGGAGCAGGTCCCGGAGGGCTTCGAGCTGCTGCAGGTGCACAACGCGATGCCGCGCGGCGGCCGCGTGATCGCGAAGGCGATCATCCGCGAGACCGCGGTCGCCGAGATCGAGGCGGAGGGCCCGGACTACGCGGCCGCCCGCGACGCCCTGCGCGCCGCCGTCCCCGCCTCCCACCGCCTCCTCTCCATCGTCGTCGCCTAGCGGGGCTACGGGAGCGGGAAGGGCTGGCCCGAGGCGGCCTCGAGGAGGGGCCAAAGACGGGCGCCTTGACGCGGGGAGCGGGACGACCGTGTCGCGGGGGCGTGGACGGGCGCGCCCTTCGTCCACAGGGCGGGGCCGAGGTGGTCGCCGCCGGTGAGGGTCGGGTCGAGCACCGCCCGCACCGGGACGTGCGCGCCGTCGTCCTTTCCCTGCGTCCACGCCGCCTGCAGGTTGTCCGCGAAGCGCTTGAGCCGTGACGGCTGGTTGACGCCCCGGATGCCGGGCGTGCGCCCCGACGTCGAGTAGCCGGGATGCACGACGATGCTCTCCACGGACGACCCCGCCGCGCGCAGCCGCCGGTCGAGCTCGAACCCGAACACCTGCGCCGCGATCTTCGACCCCGAGTACGCGCGCCAGGAGGTGTAGCCGTGTTCGAGCTGCAGGTCCTCCAGGCGCAGCCGGCCGAGACGGCTCGCAAGGGATCCGAGCGTCACGATGCGGCCGCCGTCAGCGACCGCGGGGAGCGCCCGCGCCACGAGGCGGAAATGCCCGAGCACGTTCGTCGAGAGCACCAGCTCGTTGCCGTACGCGTCGGTCCGGCGCGACCGCGGCGGGTGCACGATGCCGGCGTTGAGCACCAGCGCATCCACCCCGCCCCGGGCCAGGAGGGAGTCGGCGGCCGCGTCGATCGAGCGCCGGTCGGTCACATCCAGTGGCAGTGCCTCGACGCTCGCGCGCGGCACACGCCGGCGGATGGCCGAGACCGCCGCCTCGGCGCGTTCCGGGTCACGGCAGCCGAGCACCACGTTCGCACCGGCCCCGGCGAGCTGTTCGGCCGTGAAGTACCCGACCCCCGCGTTCGCTCCCGTGACCACGACCGTCCGGCCCCGCGCCTCCGGCAGGGCCGTCGCGTCCCACCCCACCGGCTACTTGCCGTTCTCGACGGCGATGCGCTCGTGGTGGTGGATGACCTCCGCGACGATGAACGTCAGGAACTTCTCCGCGAACGCCGGGTCGAGGTGGCTCTCCTCCGCGAGCGCCCGAAGGCGCTGGATCTGCTGCTTCTCACGCTCGGGATCGGCCGGCGGCAGCCCGTGCTCGGCCTTCAGCGCGCCCACCTGCTGCGTGAACTTGAACCGCTCCGCGAGCATGTGGATGACCGCGGCGTCGATGTTGTCGATGCTCTGACGGATGCTGTGCAGCTGCTCGAGCGCAGCTTCCACGTCGCTGTTCTGGGGCATGCATCGACCCTACTGGGTCAGAGGCTGGGCGACGGCTCGGCGAGCACCCGGTCGAGCACCGGCCGGGTCGCCAGCAACGACGCCCAGACCAGGAGGACCCCGCCCGCGAGACAGGCCGCGACGACCACGAGCGTCAGCGGCTGCAGCAGCAGGCTCGCGCCGGTGAGCGGCAGCAGGACCACGGCGGCGGTGGCCGCCGAGCCGACCGTCGTGATGCGCAGCGGCGACAGCACCGCCCGGCTGCGCGCCGCGTTCATCTCCGAGACGGGCATCCCGATCCGGTCGAGGCTGACATAGAGGTCGCGGCGGTCGAGCACCGCCGCCGCCTGGTTCACGCCGGCCGAGCAGGCGACCATGAGGAAGGACGCGGCGACGGTGATGATCACGCCGGTCCGGATGTCGGCGAGCAGCGGGTCGCCCTCGCCACCGCCCGCACTCTCCATCAACGCGACGCCGACCCCGGCGAACACCGCCATGAAGCTGGTCATCGCGACGCCCGAGACCTGCCGCCAGGCTGCCTTCGGCGACTCCAGGATGCTGCGCGCCGCGAGCAGGCGGCGCGCGTTCCGTGCCCGGCGGACCTGGGATGCGGCCATCCGCTTCAGCACCCACGGCCCGATGAGGTTCAGCACCGCGATGCTGCCTCCGAACGCGACAGCGAGAACGAGGAGCAGCACCGTCGCGCTGAGCGCCACGACCTGCAGCGCCGAGACCAGCAGCACGACCACGCCGATCACGGCGACCGTGAGCACCGCCCGCAGCCAGTGGATGCGCGGCGCCTGCTGTCGCGTCCGGATCCCGAGCGGTGACAGCACCACCCCGCGCAGGCCGATGACAGCGCTGATGGCCGCAAGGAGGGCGACGCCGAGGACGGTCAGCGCCATCCACCCCGGTCCGAGCAGTGCCGAGAACCCGAGCGGCCTCCCGCGGAACGGGATGAGCCCGATCAGCGGTGCGGCGAGCAGGGCGAGGACGACGCCGGCGACCGCGCCCGCCACTGCGAGCATCGTCGACTCGATGACCGTCAGCGTGCGGACCAGCCGCGGCGTCGCCCCGAGCAGCCGCAGGCTGGAGAGGCGGTCGTCCCGTCGCCGGGCGGACAGACGTGCCGCGGAGCCGCCGAGCGCGACCAGCGGAACGACCAGCAGAGACAGCGCGACGACGGCGAGCATCTGGTAGATGCCGGCCTCGTCGTCCGTCCATGAGAAGAACGCCTGCGCGCCTCCCGCCACGATGAGCAGCAGGGCGGTCACCACCGCGAACGCGACGACGGGGAGGACGATCGTCGAGCGGGCAGAGGCGCTGCGGCGGGCGAACAGCCACGCGAGGCGGAGCGTCGTCATCGGCTCGTCACCTCGTCGACGATGCGGCCGTCGGCGAGCCGGACGACCCGCGAGCAGCGGGCGGCGACGGTCTCGTCGTGCGTGACGACCACCAGCGAGCGCCCGCGCCCGGTGGTGGACTGGATGAGCGCCCCCATCACCTCCGCCGAGGTCGTCGAGTCGAGCGCCCCCGTCGGCTCGTCGGCGAACACCACCGACGCGCCGGTCGTCTGCGCACGCGCGATGGCGACGCGCTGCGCCTGGCCGCCGGACAGTTCCCCGATCCGGCGTGACTCGAATCCGGCGAGCCCGAGCGCGGCCAGCCACATCGCCGCCGACTGCTCGGCCGCCCGGCGGTCGGTGCCGGTTAGCAGGAGCGGGAGCGCGACGTTCTCGACCGCGGTCAGCTCGGGAAGCAGCAGGCCCTGCTGGAACACGAACCCGAACTCCTCCCGCCGCAGTCGCGACCGACCGGCTTCGCCCAGCCGCGTGACATCGACCGGACCGCTCACCGTCGTGAGCACGACCGTGCCGGAATCCGGCGCGACGATGCCCGCGAGGCAGTGGAGCAGGGTCGTCTTGCCCGAGCCGGACGCGCCCATGATCGCGACCGAGTCGCCGGGGTCGACGCGGAAGTCGACGCCCGCGAGCGCGAGTGAGGAGCCGTAGGACTTGCTGAGGCCGGAGGCCGTAAGGGCCGGTACTGGTGACGAGGTCATGCTCCCAGCGTGCCCGGGCGCCGCGCGCGGGTGCGTCGGCCAGGAGGGGCATCCTGGGGCTGGCGGGTCATCCGCAGGATGTGGTCCCGCGGTATGACACGTCAGCTCGTCGCGACGCGACCCACCTTCTCCGTCTTGTCCCACTTCGCCTCGGTGCCGGCCAGCTCCTTCAGGTACGAGTCGAAGGTGATCGCGCAGAGCAGCGAGCCGTAGCCCGCGAGGTAGATCAGCGCGGGGGCCAGCCAACGGCCGGCCCGGGTGCGCTCTGCGCGGCGGGCGAGCCAGGCCACGACCATGGAGAACGGGATCCAGATGTAGATCGCCAGCGTCAGCACGAACAGCGTCGGACCGGACAGCGTCCAGCCGAAGAGGCCCGGAAGCCAGACCAGCATCACCGGCGGGAACAGGGCCGTGACCATGACCAGCATGTTGATGATGCCGGGGAAGAGGATCACATGGCCGAGCGTGTGCTTGGTGGTGGAGCCGTCGGTCTGCGAGCCGAGTATCAGGACGAACAGGTAGGCGAGCGCTGCAGAGATCCACAGCACGCGGAAGACGTTGGTCGCCAGCTCGTCCTGCAGGAACAGCAGCCCCGCGAGACCGATCGCCGAGGTGATCATGATGAGCGGCAGCAGCCACAGGCTGAACCAGACGATGCCGAAGCTGATCCCGCCCAGGTGGTGCCTCCGCGACGGACGGAACCAGACCTTGGAGTAGCGGGCCGTCACGGTCACGTTGCCGCGGGCCCAGCGGAGCCGCTGCTTCCACAGCGCGTCGACGCGGTTCGGCTCCTCCGCGAGGACGTGCGCGTGCGGCTCGAAGACGACTTTCTTGCCCAGCAGCTGCGTTTCGAAGGTGGTGATGGTGTCCTCGGCGAGCGAGGAGGTGTCGATGCGGCCGCCGATCGCGAGCAGGTTCTCGCGCGTGTGCAGCTGCGCGCCGCCGGCCAGGCAGGCCTGCGCGCCGAGCACGTTCTGCGCGCGGCGGGCGGCCGGCTGCGAGAGCACGTACTCGACTCCGACGAACTTGGTGAGGTAGTTGCGCTCGCTGCTGCCCTCGCGGATGTACGCCGAGACGGCGCCGACGTCGGGGTCGGCGAGGTGTCGCGTCATGCGGCGGAGCGAGTCCGGCAGGTAGATGACGTCGGCGTCCATGATGAGGAGCGCTTCCATCCAGTCGTCCTGGAGGATGCGTTCGATGCCGTGGTTGAGGGTGTGCGCCTTGCCCTGGCCGCCCTGCTCCCGCCGCAGCAGGTACACGTTGCCGGGATACTGCTCCGCGCGGCCGCGAACGACATCCGGGGTGTCGTCGGTGCTGGCGTCGTCGACGACGTAGATGCGCAGCGCCTCGAGCGGGTAGTCCAGCTTCATCAGCCGGTCGATCGAGGCGCCGATCACCGCCCCCTCGTTCCAGGCCGGGACGACGATGGCGACGCGGGGGAGGTACGGCGCCGCCTTCTTGTAGTGGTTGATCCACGCGTGGAAGGGGATCACGACGAACGTCGCGGCGGCGGCGATGACCGGGATGAGCCCGGACAGCGCCAGGATCAGGCACACGATCACGCCGATCCAGTGCAGCACGCTCAGAACGTCCAACCCCGAGACCTCCCTGTTCTACCCTGCAGACTACCGCGCGGGAACGGCAACGGGCCCCAGCATTGGCCGGGGCCCGTTCGCGGACGGAAGGCTGTCCGCTGCTATCGCCGGCCGGGAAGGCTCCCGCCGGTGGCGAGGCGCATGAGGTCCGACTCCAGGTCGATGCCGAGGGCGTTACCGCCCGCGGAGCCGAACTCGTGCTGGTAGCTGTCCCAGGAGGTGTCGGTGATCTTCGCCTCGACCTCGGACTCCATCAGCACGACCAGCTCGCGCGCCGCACGATCGATGCGCTTGGTGAGGGACGAGTCCTGCCAGTCCTCCGTCGACGCGAACACCGAGGTCGGCGCCGTCATCGTGCGGAGGAAGGCGAACAGCGACCGCATTTCGCCGTCGACGACCAGCGCGTGCCGGGCGGTGCCGGCGGTCGCGCCGAGGACGACGGGCTTCGCGATGAGCAGGTCGTTGTCGAGCACCTGGAAGAAGGACGTGAACAGCCCGCTCGGGCCGGCCTTGTAGACCGGCGCCGTCGCGATGATGCCGTCCGCCGACTTCAGGGCCTCGACCGCCTTGGTGAACTTCGGGCCCAGGTGGCCGGACGCGAGGGCCGCGCCCAGCTCGGGCAGCAGCTCGCGCAGGTCGAGGTTGAGCGTCTCGACCGTGCGTCCGTCGCGCTGGGCGTTCGCCTCGACGCGCAGGGCGAGCCGGTCGGCGAGCATCTTGGTGGATGACGGGTCGCTGACGCCCGCGTTCACCACCACGACCCGGAACGGTCGCTGCGAGGTGTCGGTCATGATCTTCCTTCTCTCGTTCGTCGGTTCGCGTGCCTGGTCGCTCAGAGCGCCGGGTAGCTGGCCTGGAACTGCTCCTCGGTGTCCTGGTAGGGGGACGCGCCGGTGACGTTGTCGCCGCGGTTCGCGTTCGGGCGCGGCTGACGCGGGGCCTCGTCGCCGTACTTGGCCTTCACGAGCGACGCGTGGGTCGGGGCCTCGGGGGTCTCCGGGTCCTTGCGGGCCTCGGTCTCCTTGCGCAGCACCGGGATGACGTGCTCGCCGAGCAGGTCCAGCTGCTCGAGCACGGTCTTCAGCGGGAGTCCGGCGTGGTCGACGAGGAACAGCTGGCGCTGGTAGTCGCCGGCCCACTCGCGGAAGGTCAGGGTCTTGTCGATGATCTCCTGCGGGCTGCCCACGGTGAGCGGGGTGGCCTCCTCGAACTCCTCCATCGTCGGGCCGTTGCCGTAGACGGGGGCCTCGTTGAAGTAGGGACGGAACTGGTCCTTCGCGTCCTGCGAGTTCTTCGCGACGAACGCCTGGCCGCCGAGGCCGACGATCGCCTGCTTCGCGGTGCCGTGGCCGTAGTGCTCGAACCGCTCGCGGTAGAACGCGATGAGGCGCGCGTAGTGCTCCTTGGGCCAGAAGATGTTGTTCGCGAAGAAGCCGTTGCCGTAGAAGGCGGCCTGCTCGGCGATCTCCGGGGTGCGGATGCTGCCGTGCCAGACGAACGGCGGAACGTCGTCTAGCGGGCGCGGCGTCGAGGTGAAGCCCTGCAGCGGCGTGCGGAAGCGTCCCTCCCAGTCCACGACGTCCTCATGCCACAGGCGGTGGAGCAGGTTGTAGTTCTCGAGGGCGAGCGGGAGGCTCTGGCGGATGTCCTGCCCGAACCACGGATACACCGGACCGGTGTTGCCGCGGCCGATCATCAGGTCCATGCGGCCCTTCGACAGGTGCTGCAGCATCGCGTACTCCTCGGCGATGCGCACCGGGTCGTTCGTGGTGATCAGCGTGGTGGAGGTCGTCACCGTCAGGGTCTTGGTGAGGGCGGCGATGTGGGAGAGAAGGGTCGTCGGGGACGACGAGAAGAACGGTGGGTTGTGGTGCTCGCCGACGGCGAAGACATCCAGCCCGACCTCCTCCGCGTGGGTGGCGATCTTCACGATCGCGTCGATGCGCTCCGCCTCGCTCGGCGTCACACCGGACACCGGGTCGCGTGTGATGTCGCTGACGGAGAAGATTCCGTACTGCATGTCTGGCTCCTCTTGTTTGTCTCGCCGTTTCTATGCAAATGCATACAACGTGACGCGCGCGGATCTATTCCCGATGGCCGGATGTGGTGCATCCCTGTCCGATTCTCGCGCGCGAAGGGCCCGCAGCGCCCGCTAACGTCGAAACGTGAAAGTCGCTCTGCAGTTCGTCGCGATGGGGCTCGTGTGGGGCGCCAGCTTCCTGTTCATGAAGGTCGCACTGGAGGGCGTGAGCTTTGGACAGGTGGCGTGGGCGCGCCTGGTGTTCGGTGCCGTCACGCTGGGCGTCATCGCGCTCGCGACGCGCGCCCGCCTCCCGCGCGAGCCGATCGTCTGGGTGCACTTCGCGGTGGTCGCTGTCACGTACTGCGTCATTCCGTTCCTTCTGTTCGCCTGGGCCGAGCAGTACGTCTCGTCGAGCCTGGCCAGCATCTACAACGCGGTCACCCCGATCACGACGGCCATCCTGGCGACCGCGGCGTTCCGGGTCGAGAAGCTGAACCGCGACCAGGTGCTCGGCGTCCTCGTCGGCATCGTCGGCGTCGTGATCGTCGTCGGCCCGTGGGCGGTGGATGCGCTCGCCGGCAGCCTGTGGGGTCAGCTCGCCTGCCTCGGCGCGGTCACCTGCTACGGCTTCAGCTTCGGCTACATCCGCCGCTTCATCAGCCCGCGCAACGTGTCGTCCACCACGAGCGCGTTCCTCAACATCGGGCTGGCCGCCGTCATCATGGTGCTGCTCACCCCCGTCGTGGCCTGGCATCCGATCGACTTCAGCTGGCCGGTTCTGCTGTCACTCCTGGCGCTCGGCGCTCTCGGGACCGGCGTCGTCTACATCTGGAACATGAACGTGCTGCGCGCGTGGGGACCGACGCTGACGTCGGGCGTGACGTACGTCACGCCGGTGGTCGGCGTCGCGCTCGGGATCCTGGTGCTGGGGGAGCACCTGACCTGGAACGAGCCGGTCGGAGCGGTCGTCGTGCTCGCCGGCATCCTGCTGACGCAGCAGCGGGTGCGCGTCCTGACGCGCCAACCTGTGGAAACGCATAAAAGCCCGGACATCGCGTAAGGACAGGCGCCGAGTCCCGTCTTTTGTAGTGAGGCAACTCCTCCACGAGATGGAGTCCTCGGTGCTGCGAGAACGTCGCGGCGCCTTCCCGAGAGGCGAAACAGGAGTCGGAATGTACAACAGCGGGGGAATCCTCGTCGGGATCGGAGCCACCGGCACGACAGTCCTTGCGAGCACCGGGTCCACGCTCGCCTGGGTGGCGTACTCGATCGCGGCGGCGTCAGTCGTCATCGGCGGTCTGCTCGCACTCCGATCCCGGATGCTGAAGCGTCACGTGGATGACGCGAGCGACGGCGAGGCCGTAGCGGCCTGACTCAGGCGACGTCGTTCGCGCTGTCGGTCTGACCGGTCCGCGCGCGCAGGAAGGCGAACGTGGTGCTGAGTGCTTCCCGCGCCTCGGGGAAGCGCAAGTGGAACTGGTATTCGTGCGGCAGCGCTGGTTCGTGATGGGCAGGCCAGAAGAGCTCCGTCACCTCCACGCCGGCAGCACGCAGCGCCGCAGCCAGCGGCACCGACTGTGACGCCGTGAGCCCGTCGCCGTTCCCACCGGAGACGTAGGTCGGCGGAAAGTCTGCGGTGATGTGACGGAGCGTGGACATGGTTCGACCGGCAGGACTGTCCGACCAGTCCTTCGTTCCGGCGTACGCCCACATCGCCGTCTTGAAGCCCCAGCCGAGCAGCCCGGTGAGATCGGACAGCGCATCCAGGTCGTAGACGCCGCAATTGAGGATGACACCGGCCAGCTGCTCGCGCCGCACGGCCGGCGCGATGCCGACGGCGCGGGCGTACGCGGGGTTCGTCCCGAGCACCGCGAGCTGACTCGCCAGCTGGGCGCCCGCGGAGTCGCCGGCCAGGACGATGCGCGAGGGGTCGATCCCGTACTCCTCGGCGTGAGCGACCAGATGCCCGAGCGTGTCATTGAGTTGCCGGATCGCAGTCGGGTAGGCGGCCTCCGGCGCGAGGGTGTAGTTCAGCCCGACGGTGGTGAAACCCTCGGCGGCGAGGATGCGGAGGTACGGCTCCACATCCCAGCTCGACCCGGACAGCCACGCTCCGCCGTGCACCCAGACGACCGTGGGGAGCGGACCCTCCGCGTCGGACGGCCGGAAGACGTCGAACGTGAGACCGCTCGCTTCCCGGCCGGCGGGCACCCCGGTGCAGGCGGTCACGCCGCCCGGCACGAACGGCAGCATCTCGGCGACCGTCTCGCGGGCGCCCTTGGTGAACACTCGCCGGATGAGGAGAGCGGACGGCCACGGCGTGGCCCGTACCGCCGCGACCGCGCCGAGCGCGAGACCTCCCACACCGACGACGAGGGAACCGAGGACCCACCGGGCACGCATGAGCCCACCGTAGCGAATGCCGCCGAGCACACGAAAAACGCTCCCGATCGCGAGGATCGGGAGCGTTCTTCGTATGCTCGGGGGCTCCGTCAGGCGACCGTCGGCCCGAAGTGCTCGGGGAGCGTGGAGCGGTGAACGCCGCGAAGCTCCTCCAGCCCGATGGTGAACTGGTCCTGCACCTCGAGGACCGGCTGCGCGCCCACCTCGGCGTCGGTGACGCCGATCCGGAGGGCCGGGATGCCGCGCCCCTCGCAGAGGCCGCGGAACTTCACGTCGTCCTCACGCGGGACCGTCACGATGACGCGAGCGGTCGACTCCGAGAACAGGGCGGTCGCCGCATCCACGCCGTCACGCTCCTGGATCTCGGTGAGCCAGACGCGCGCGCCGACGCCGAAACGCATGACCGACTCGGCCAGCGCCTGGGCGAGGCCGCCGTCGGCGAGGTCGTGCGCGGACGAGACGAGACCTTCCTGCGCCGCGGCGTGCAGGGCCTCGGCGAGCGAACGCTCGGCGTCCAGGTCGACCGCCGGCGGGCGTCCGCCGAGGTGGCCGTGGATGGTGCCCGCCCAGGCGGAGCCGTCCAGCTCCTCGCGGGTGGTGCCGAGCAGGTAGATGTTCTCGCCCTCGTCCTGCCAGCCGCTCGGGATGCGACGCGCGACGTCGTCGATCACGCCGAGCACGCCGACGACCGGGGTCGGGAAGATCGGGGTGTCGCCGGTCTGGTTGTAGAAGGAGACGTTGCCGCCGGTGACCGGGATCTCGAGCTCGAGGCAGGCGTCCGACAGGCCCTCGACGGCCTGCGAGAACTGCCACATGACCTCGGGGTTCTCGGGGCTGCCGAAGTTGAGGCAGTCGGTGACCGCGACCGGCACCGCGCCGGAGGCGGCGACGTTGCGGTACGCCTCCGCGAGGGCGAGCTTGGCGCCCTGCTTCGGGTCGAGCTGGCAGTAGCGGCCGTTGGCGTCGGTCGCGATGGCGAAGCCGAGGCCGGACTCCTCGTCGACGCGGATCATGCCCGCGTCGTCCGGGAAGGCGAGTGCCGTGTTGCCGCCGACGAAGTAGTCGTACTGGTCGGTGACCCAGCCCTTGTCGGCGAGGTTCGCGGAGCCGAGGAGGGCGAGCGTCTGCTCGCGCAGCTCGTCGCCGGTCGTCGGGCGGGCGAGCACGGAGGCCGAGTCGTCCTGGAGGGCGTCGATCCACGTCGGGTAGGCGACGGGACGCTCGTACACCGGACCGTCGACCGCGACCGTGCGCGGGTCGACGTTGACGATCTCCTCGCCCTTCCAGTTGATGACGAGGCGGCCGGTCTCGGTGACCTCGCCGAGCACGCTGGTCTCGACGTCCCACTTCGCGGTGACGGCGAGGAACGCGTCCAGCAGCTCCGGCTTGACGACCGCCATCATGCGCTCCTGGCTCTCCGACATGAGGATCTCCTCAGCCGTGAGGCTCGGGTCGCGCAGCAGCACCTTGTCGAGCTCGATGAACATCCCGCCGTCGCCGTTCGAGGCCAGCTCGCTGGTCGCGCACGAGATGCCGGCGGCGCCGAGGTCCTGGATGCCCTCGACGAGCTTGTCGCGGAACAGCTCCAGGCAGCACTCGATGAGCACCTTCTCGGCGAACGGGTCGCCCACCTGGACGGCGGGGCGCTTGGTCGGGCCGCCCGCGGAGAACGTGTCGGAAGCGAGGATGCTCGCCCCGCCGATCCCGTCGCCGCCGGTGCGGGCACCGAACAGGACCACCTTGTTGCCTTCGCCGGACGCGTTGGCCAGGTGGAGGTCTTCGTGGCGGAGCACGCCGACCGAGAGGGCGTTCACCAGCGGGTTGCCCTGGTACACCGGGTCGAAGTACGTCTCGCCGCCGATGTTCGGCAGGCCCAGGCAGTTGCCGTAGAACGAGATGCCGGAGACGACGCCGTGCACGACGCGGGCGGTGTCCGGGTTGTCGATGGCGCCGAAACGCAGCTGGTCCATGACCGCGACGGGGCGCGCACCCATGGAGATGATGTCGCGCACGATGCCGCCGACGCCGGTCGCGGCGCCCTGGAAGGGCTCGATGTAGGAGGGATGGTTGTGCGACTCCACCTTGAAGGTGACCGCCCAGCCCTCACCGACGTCGACGACGCCCGCGTTCTCGCCCATGCCGACCATGAGGTTCTTCTTCATCGCCGGGCTGACCTTCTGGCCGAACTGGCGCAGGTAGATCTTCGACGACTTGTAGGAGCAGTGCTCCGACCACATCACCGAGTACATCGCCAGCTCGCCGCTGGTGGGGCGGCGGCCGAGGATCTCGCGGATGCGCGCGTACTCGTCCTCCTTGAGCCCGAGCGCCGCGAAGGGCTGCTCCCGCTCCGGGGTCTCGATCGCGTTCGCGACGGTGTCGACGACGTGGGCGGTGGCGGTGTCGGTCACGCGGGCACTCCAGGCTGGGCGGGGCTGGCGGGGATGTGGTCCAGTCTACCGGGATGCGCGGGACTCTATTCGTGGAGAGTCACTGTCACCCCGAGCGGTGCGCACGCCTCTCGGGCGTCCATGGCTGCTGTCTCGAGAGCAGTTACCCCGGCGGGAGTGTTGTCCTCCAAGTACGAGATCAACGACGCCTGCGCGGTGTCCACACGGTTGGCTACGTCCCACCAACGTGGATCCGCCGAACGTGCGGCATCAGCCGCTGCAGCAGCCTGAGCACCCAGGCTCCGGGCGATCTCTCTGGTCTCCTGCTCAGACGAGCCGGAGCTCATGAACAGTTGGTTGAGCAGTGTGCATGCCTCCACTGCTTCCGATTCCCCGGCGACGACCGCTGTGCCGGTGGTCGTCGGCGTGGAAGTCGCAGTCTCCGTGACGGTGGGTGTCGGCGTCGGGCTCGGCGCCGCCACCGGCGTCGGGTCGAGCAACCCCGTCCCCAGCGCATAGGCGACCGAACCGCCGGAGATCGTCAGCGCGAGCACGACGAGGGTGGCGACGAGGGCGGTGCGCTTGCGCCCGCCCGCGCGCCCGGGGTGGGCCGCCGCGTTCGTCACCACGAGGTCCCGGATCGCCGCCTTGCGGCGCGGGTCGAAGGTCGGCTCGTCGTTCATCGCACTCCTCCGTTCGCCATCGCGGGGTCGTTCTGCAGCAGTTCCGTGAGCCGTGCCTTCGCCCGCGAGAGGCGGGACTTCACCGTGCCCGGCGCGACGCCAAGTGCGGCCGCGGCGTCGGCCGTGCTCAGCTCCTCCAGCACGCAGAGGGTGAGGATGTCCTGGTCGCGCTTCGGCAACTGCGCGAGAGTCGAGCGCATCGCGGCGCGCCGGGAGTCACGGTCGATCCGGTCGTCCACCGCATCCGCGTGGTCCGGCGCGTTCTCGGGCGGCGGCAGCTGCTGCAGTCCCTCCCGGTAGCGGCGGGACGCCCGGGCGTAGTTCCGGAAGACGAAGTTCGTCATGACCAGAAGCCAGGCGATGACGGACCCGTTCACCTCCCGCATGGTGTCCCGGCGTCGCCACGCCTCCAGGAAGACGACCGCTGTCACGTCCTCGGCATCATGCAGGGACGCGGTCATCCGAAGCGCCTGCCGGAAGACACGGTCGTGGTGCAGGTCGAACAGGTCGCCGAAGGCATCGGCGTCGCCGTCGCGCACGCGTTCGAGCACGGACGGCTCGTCGAGTCGGATTCCCCTCACAACTATGAAGTGTCCGCGGCGAGGGGTGCGGTTCCCGAGCTGGTTACGCCTCGACGAGCGCCGAGCGGATGACCGAGGTGAAGAAGGTGAGTCCGTCGGTGCCCGAGCGCATCGCGTCGCGGGTGTCCGGGCCGAAGCCCGGCTCGACCGCGTGCTCGGGGTGCGGCATGAGGCCGACCACGTTGCCGCGCTCGTTGCGGACGCCCGCGATATCGTTCAGCGAGCCGTTCGGGTTGACGCCCTTGTAACGGAAGACGACCATCCCCTCGCCCTCGAGGCGGTTCAGCTCCTCGGCCGAGGCGATGAAGCCGCCCTCGCCGTTCTTGAGCGGGATGACGATCTCCTGGCCCTGCTCGAAGCCGCTGGTCCAGGGGGTGGAGGCGTTCTCGACGGTCAGGTGCTGGTCCCGGCGGATGAAGTTGCCGTGGTCGTTCCGGATCAGGCCGCCGGAGACGAGGTGCGCCTCCGCGAGCATCTGGAAGCCGTTGCAGATGCCCAGCACGGGCATCCCGGAGTGCGCCGCGTCCACGACCTCGGTCATGATCGGCGAGAGGGACGCGATGGCCCCGCAGCGGAGGTAGTCGCCGTACGAGAACCCACCGGGGAGCACGAGGGCGTCGACGCCCTGGAGGTCGTGCTCGCCGTGCCAGAGGGCGACCGGCTCGGCGCCGGCGAGGCGCACAGCGCGCAGGGCGTCGCGGTCGTCGAGCGAGCCGGGGAAGGTGATGACGCCGATGCGCATCAGGCGTCGACCTCGGCGGGGTAGTGGATGCCCACCACGTCTTCGATCACGGAGTTCGACAGGATCTCGCCCGCGATCTCCTGGACCGTCGCGCGGACCTCGTCGTCGATCGGACCGTCGACGGTCAGCTCGAAGCGCTTGCCGACGCGGACTCCGCTGACGACGCCGCGACCGGTGCGGGCCAGGGCTCCGGCGACCGCCTTGCCCTGCGGGTCGAGCAGCTCGGCTTTCGGCATTACTTCGACGACGATGGTCGGCACGGGGATACTCCGCTCACTCGGGCGACAAGGTGGGGGTTCGCTGTCGATTCTACCGCGCCGCGGCGACGCGTCGGGCGGGCCCGGCGACCGCGGCGGCGTGAGCGACGGCACGGTCCTCCAGGTCGCTCCGCAGCCGACGGAACAGGGAGGCGGAGTCGGCTCCAGGCCAGCCCGCGGGGAGCGCATCCGACGGGAGGCCCGGGTCGCGGTAGGGGATGACGCGCCACTCGTCGAGGGCGCGGATCCACAAGGCGAACGCCTGCGCGTCGTCGGGCGGGGCGGCCACATCTCCGAAGCGGGCGAGGAACGACTCGTGCACGCGGCGGATCGCCTCCAGGTCGTACCAGCGGGACAGTCCGGCGGCGAGGTCGCCGCGTGGCGCCGCATCCGCGAACAGGACGACGTCCGCCTCCCCGGCGATGTCGCGGGCGGTGGCGGCGAGCTCGTCCTCGAGGGCGGCGGGCGCGATCCACAGGCCGTCGGCGACGCTGCCGCAGCCGAGCGCCGCCAGCCGGCGCCGGAGACGGTCGCGGCTTCCCCGACGACGCTCGGGGAACGAGAACGACAGCAGGCACCACGTCGTCGCCTCGACGCGCTCGCCGAAGATGCGGTCGTCGCCGCGCTCCAGCATCGGGACCGCAGCAGGCTCGAGGGCGTAGCCGGCCGCGGACTCACGCGGCTCCCGGCGCAGCACGCCGCGTGTCACGAGACGGGCGAGGCTGGAGCGCGCGGTCGCAGCGGGGATGCCGAGGTCGCCCATCAGGCGCACGGCACCCGCCGCGCTCATCCAGCCGCCGACGGGACGGAGGACGCTGCCGACGACCGTGCGGAGGAGGGCGGTCGCGCTCCCGCTGCTCGCCTCCAGGTCGTCGCGCGCGGCGTCCTCAGTCATCGTGGGCGAGCTCGCCGAGCGCATCCCGCACCGCGGCCATGCCCGTGCACAGCTCCTCGAAGCTGGTGCTGAAGGGCGACAGACCGATGCGCAGGCCGTCGGGGTCGCGGTAGTCGGGGATGACGTCCCGCTCCCAGAGGAGCGCCGTCACCTCGCGCATGGCCGGGTGGCTGAGGGTGATGTGGCCGCCGCGGCGCTCCGGATCGCGCGGGCTGGCGAGGGCGACGCCGAGCGGGGTCAGCCATTCGTCGGCGAGAGCGACGGCGAACTCCGTCAGGGCGACCGACTTCGCGCGGACTGCGTCCATGCCGGCCTCCTCGATCATCCCGATGGTGTCGCGCATGGCGAGCATCCCGACGATCGGGGGCGTGCCGCTGAGGAAACGGCGCACGCCGTCCGCGGGCTCGTACTCGGGGCCCATCAGGAAGACGTCGCGCACGCCCATCCACCCCTGGATGGGCTGGGTGAGGTGCGGGATGAGGCGCGCGTTCACGTAGCCGAAGGCGGGGGAGCCGGGGCCGCCGTTGAGGTACTTGTAGGTGCAGCCGACCGCGAGGTCGACGTCTGCGGCGTCGAGCTCGACCGGGACGGAGCCGGCGGAGTGACAGAGGTCCCAGAGCACCAGCGCGCCCGCGTCGTGGACGATGCGGGTGATCGCAGGGAGGTCGGCGAGGAAGCCGGAGCGGTAGGCGACGTGGCTGAGCACGACGAGCGCGGTCCGCGGGCCGACGGCGGCGGTGACCTGCTCCGGCGTGACGCCGGCCTCGGTGTCGGCCTCGATCCACACCAGTCGAAGTCCGCGCTCGCGGGCGATGCCGTCCAGGAGGTAGCGGTCGGTCGGGAAGTTGTCGGTGTCGAGCACGATCTCGCTGCGCTCGGGGAGGCCGTCGACGGCGGCGCGCGCCAGCTTGTAGAGGAGCACGGTGGTCGAGTCGCCGATGAACGTCTGCCCCGGCGCGGCGCCCAGAGCGGCCCGGCCGAGGTCGTCGCCGATCGTGAACGGCAGCTCCATCCACTCCTCGTCCCAGCCCCGGATCAGGCGGTCGCCCCAGCCGTCGAGCAGGAAGCGCTGGATGCGCTCGACGCTCGCGCGGGTCGGGCGCCCGAGGGAGTTGCCGTCGAAGTACGCGGTGACCTGGGAGCTGCCGTCGTCGATGCCCGTGAAGCGGGAGCGGAACGGGGCGAGCGGGTCGCGCTCGTCGAGCGCGCGGGCGGCGGTGAGGGGGTCGGGCTCGAGGGCGGCGGGAGGGGCGGTGTCGAAGTCGGTCATCGGGGCTCCGGGGTGGCGGTGGCGGGGTCGGTGGGGTGATTGGGGTCGGTCGCACCGGCGGGGTTGGTGGATGCGCTGGGGTCGGTCGGACCGGTGGGGTCGGTGGATGCGGTGGGATCGGTGGATGCGGTGAGCAGGGCGGCGGCGGTGAGGCCGCGGGCGGTGGCGAGCCAGTCCGGGAGCGCGTGGGAGCCTCGCGGGCTCGTTGCGGTGGCGGCGTGGCCGTCGGCGGTGGCGGCGGTGGCGCATGTGACGTCGCCGGGTGGGGGTGTCGGAACCCAGGCCACGCGGGGACCGATGGTCGGGACGCGGTCGTCGTCCGGGCGGCGCAGACCGGCGATGGCCTTCAGCGCGGCCAGCGGGGCCACGCCGGCATCGAGCATCCCGCGCAGCTCGCGCGCGTTCACGCCGACGGCGAGGGGGCCGTTGCCGAGGTCCGTCCCGTACAGGACGCGGCCGCCGGCGCGGGCGAAGCGGCCCAGGTTGTCCGATGCGATCGCGTGCTCCTCCGTCGGGTCGCCCCAGCCGTGGATGTCGAGGGTGCTGACCCAGCTCATGCCGCGGCGGACCGACTGCGCGATCAGGTCGTCGTCGAGCCGTTCGGTGAACGGCGTGTGGGCGAGCTGGTCGGCGCTCGCAGCGAGCGCCCGGGCCGTCTGGCCGGCGCCCTGGACGTGGACGGTCACCGGAACGCCCTGGGCGTGGGATTCGGCCACAACGCTGTGGAGAACCCGATCATCCACAGTTTCTCCGGCCTCGGTGTTGAGGGTGACCTTGATGCGGGAGGCTCCGAGCATGACATTCGCACGAACCGCCAGACGGGCCTCCCGTTCGCCGCCGACCTCCGTCGAGGAGCCCGGCGGCCCCCACCCGGCGTTGACCGGGTAGCCGCCCACGCACGTGATCAGGGAGCCGACGATGGCGACCGACGGCCGCGAGAGGTCGTCGGTGAGCCACCCGGCGGCGACGGCGGGGATCCACCCGAGGTCGATCGCGTGCGTGATACCGCCCGCGAGCACGGCGTGCTGGTCGGTGAGGCCGAGGTGCGTGTGGTGATCGGTGAGGCGCGGGAAGAGGGTGCCGGGAAGGCGGTGATGGCGCGCGCGGGCGTGCGCGGGCACGTCGTCGACCGGGTGCAGGCGCTCGCCGTCGCTGCGGAAGGTGGTCTCGCCGAGGAAGCGGTGGCCGTTCCAGACGGCGTCGACCGTCAGGTAGGTGTCGGGATCGGTGGCGTCGTGAGGATAGGCGGCGCCTGCGGCGGGGTGCGCCTCGCTCATGCCGATGCTCCGATCTCGGTGCGGACGGCGTAGAGCTCCGGGAAGAAGGTGAGGTCGAGCGCCTTCTGGAGGAACGCCGAGCCGCTGGAGCCGCCGGTTCCCGTCTTCATGCCGATCGTCCGCTGCACCGTCTTGAGGTGGCGGAAGCGCCAGAGCTGGAAGTTGTCCTCCAGGTCGACGAACTCCTCGCAGGCCTCGTACTCGGGCCAGTGCTCGTTCGCGTGCTCGTAGATCTCGCGGAAGACGGGGACCAGCTCGGGCGTGAAGACGTGGGCCTGGGTCACGTCGCGATCGAGCAGTGTGGCGGGGACGGCGAAACCGGCCCGTGCCAGATAGCGCAGGAACTCGTCGTAGATGCTCGGCGCCGCCAGGAGCTCCGCGAGGAGCGCGTGCGCGGCCGGGTCGCTCTCGAACACGCTGAGCATGCGACGGTTCTTGTTGCCGAGCACGAACTCGACCGCCCGGTACTGGTACGACTGGAAGCCCGACGAGTTGCCGAGGAAGCCGCGGAATTCCGCGTACTCGGTCGGGGTCAGCGTCGCCAGCACCGACCACTGCTCCGTCAGGGTGCGCTGGATGTGCTTGACGCGGGCGATGCGCTTCAGCGCGGGCGGGAGGTCGTCGGCCCGGAGCAGGTCGCGCGCCGACTCCAGCTCGTGGAGAACGAGCTTCAGCCAGAGCTCGGTGGTCTGGTGCTGGATGATGAACAGCAGCTCGTCGTGGTGCTCCGGATGGCTCACCGGTCGCTGTGCGCTCAGGAGGGTGTCGAGGTCGAGGTAGGAGCCGTACGACATCCGTTCCCGGAAGTCGGTGACGATGTCGGGATCGAACTCGCGGGTGTTGTCGGCGTCAGCCATGCTGCAATTCTGCGCCGGTCGTCGACGAAGTGCAACACCGATCCCACGTCTCCCGCCGTCCTCGCGCCGTTCACCCGCCCGTTACCCGCAGTTGCGTGCTCCGTCGCACCCGGCTCCTAGCCTGACGGCACCACGGCAGGAGAGGCGCGACGATGACCCCGGACGGGCGGATCACCAGCGAGTTCGAAGACGCGGGCGGCTTCGCGCCGGCTGCGGGGGAGTCCTGGGACGCCCACGTCTGGGCGGAGGACTGGGACGACACCGACGGTGGCGACGACGCGCGCGACGACAATCCCGAGGGCGAGGAGCGCGACGACGACCTGGCCGACCTCGAACTCGTCGTCCTCGACCTGTCCGGGACGATCGTGGCGGATGAACGGCTCGTCGAGCGCGCGTACGACCGCGCGGCGTCCGCCGCGGGCATCGGGGCCACGCCCGATACGCGCCGGGCCGCGTGGGGCTTCGTCCGCGAGACCATGGGGCAATCGACGCTCGGCGTCTTCCGTGCGCTCACCGGCGACGACGACCAGGCCGAGCACGCCAACGCGGTCTTCGAGTCCGCCTACGTCGAGCTCATCGAGCAGGAGGGCGTGACTCCGGTTACCGGCGCCGAGGATGTCATCCGGCGGCTGCGGGCCACCGGTGTCGATGTCGCCCTGGTCACCGGGTTCTCGCGGCGGGTCCGCGACGTGCTCCTGGACGCGCTCGGCTGGCGGGTGCTGGCCGACGTGGTCCTGAGCCCCGAGGACGCGGGACGCGGCCGGCCGTTCCCCGACCTGCCGCTGACCGCGCTGCTGCGCACCGGCGCGTCCACGGTCGAGGGGATGGTCGTCGTCGGCGACACCGCGAGCGACATCGCGTCCGGACTCGCCGCGGGCGCCGGGCTCGTCGTCGGCGTCCTCACCGGCATCCACGACGAGCAGACCCTGCTCGACGCAGGCGCCGACGCGGTGCTCCGCAGCATTGCAGGCCTCCCGGAACTGCTCGGCTACGACGCCCCCGGCCTGAGCGCGGACGCCGTCGCCGCGTCCGGCGCACGGTGACGGTCAAGGCGGTCACCCCGCGCGTCGTCGAGCCGCCGGCTCGCCTGGGGATGGGGGTGAGCGTGTATCCGTCCGCCACGGCGATGGTGTGGCCGGGTGAAGGGCACGCGCACGAGGCGGTCGCGGTCCCGGGCGTCCGGCTGGCGCCCGGTGACGTGCTCGTCGAGGTCGAGCTCGCGACGGTCTGCGGCTCCGACCTCCACACCGTCCAGGGCCGGCGGCTGGCGCAGGCACCGCTCGTCCTCGGGCACGAGCAGGTCGGGCGCGTCATCGCGCTCGGACGCGGCGGCGCCAAGACGACCGACGGGCACCGGGTCACGCTCGGCGAACGCGTCGTCTGGTCGGTGGCCGTCCCCTGCGGTCGGTGCGTCCGCTGCCGCCGCGGCCTGCCGCAGAACTGCCTGAGCCTCCAGAAGTACGGCCACGAGCGGATGCGGCGCGGCTGGGAGCTGTCCGGCGGCTTCGCCACGCACACGCACATCCTCGAGGGGACTCCGCTCGTGCGGGTGCCGGACGACATCCCTGCCGAAGTGCTCGCCCCCGCGTCCTGCTCGACGGCGAGCGTCGCCGCCGCGCTGGAGGCCGCATCCCAGATCGTGCCGCTCGACGGCGCGCTGGTGCTGGTCGCCGGCGCGGGGATGCTCGGCCTCACGGCCACCGCCATGGCCACGGACGCGGGCGCCCGCGTGGTCGTCAGCGAGCCGGTGCCGGAGCGGCGTGATGCCGCGAAAGCGTTCGGGGCGGTCGCGGTGGCCGACCCGTCTGCGGGCGCCGATCCCGCCCTGTCCCTCGCCGCGGTGCTCCACAAGGCGGGCGGACGCGCCGCGGTCCCGACCGTCGCTCTCGAGCTCTCGGGCGACCCGTCCGCCGTCCGTTCGCTGCTCGCCGCGGTGGACGTCGGCGGCGTCCTCGTGCTCGTCGGATCCGTGACCCCCGGCCCGGAACTGGCCATCGCGCCCGAGCAGCTGGTGCGCAACCTCCTCACGATCCGCGGCGTGCACAACTACGCGCCCCGGCACCTGGAGCAGGCGGTGCGGTTCCTCGCGGACGCCTGGGACCGCTATCCCTTCGCCGAGCAGGTCGGTGAGACCTTCGCGCTCGCCGACGTCGACCGCGCACTCGTGCCGTCCACGCATCCGCGCATCGCCGTCCGGCCCTGACCCGAGGGGCGGTCGTACCCTGGGGTCGTGTTCGACCGCTTCTTCGACCTGATCCGTGCCGTCCCCGCGCCGGCGGACGCGGAACTGCTCTTCGGCGACGACGACCTGGGGCGGCTCCGCGAGCGCAACCTCCGCCGCTATCTCGCGACCCCGCACGCGCCGATCCTGCTCCTCGGCGAGGCGCCGGGCTGGCGCGGCATGACGGTCACCGGCGTGCCGTTCACGTCGGTGCGCGAGGTGGAGGCGGGCGTCCTGCCGGGCCTCGAACTGCCCGCCGAGCCCCAGGCGCCGTGGGAGGCGTCCAGTCGCGTGTTCTGGGACACCATGCGCCAGTGGACGGGACCGCTTCCGCTCTCCTGGCCGGTCTATCCGCACCACCCGTTCGTCGCGGGGAAGTCGCAGACCAACCGCACACCGCGTTCGTCGGAGGTGCGCGCGGGCGCTCCGGTCGCGGACGAGCTCATCCGCGCGCTCGGCATCGAGACGATCGTCGCCGTCGGGCGCAAGGCGCAGGGGGCGCTCGCCGAGGCGGGCATCGAGGCTCCCGCGATCCGCCACCCGGCGCAGGGCGGCGCGCGGATGTTCACCGATCAGCTCCTCGCGCTGAATCGCGCCATGCTCGAAGCCTGACCGTCCTCTCATGAATCTGTATTTATGATGTCCTGACACCCCCGAACGACGAGGACATCCGTGACCGAGACCGCCGAGGCCACCGCCCCGACCGCCCCGACCCCGACCCCGACCACCGACCCCGACATCCGGAGCCGAACGCAGCCGCAGCCGCAGCCGCCCGCGCGCCGTCGCCTCCTCGCGAGCGGCATCGGCTCGCTGATCTTCTTCAGCCGCTGGCTGCAGGCTCCGCTCTATCTCGGCCTGATCGTGGCCCAGCTCATCTACGTCTGGGTCTTCATGACCGAGCTGTGGCACCTGGGCGAGGACGTCATCGCGCATCCCGGCTCGATCAAGGAGGCGGACGTCATGCTCGCCGTCCTCGGCCTCATCGACGTCGTGATGATCGCCAACCTCCTGATCATGGTCATCATCGGCGGCTACGAGACGTTCGTCTCACGGGTCAACGTCGACGGGCACCCGGACCAGCCGGAGTGGCTGTCGCACGTCAACGCCAACGTGCTGAAGGTGAAGCTGGCGATGGCGATCATCGGCATCTCGTCCATCCACCTGCTGAAGACGTTCATCGCCGTGGGCGATCTGGGGATGGCCGGCGGCGGTGCCCTCGGCTCCGAGCGCTACACGCCGCAGGGTGTGTTCTGGCAGGTCGTGATCCACTGCATCTTCATCCTGTCGGCGGTGGCGCTGGCCCTCATCGACCGGATGTCGCGCCACAAGCCCGCCTGACCCGTCAGTCGAGCGCGACCGCCTGGCGGTGCTCGACCGTCTTCTCGACGTAACCGGACGCGTTCCGTCGGATCGCCTCCACCTCGTCGTCGGTGAGCTCGCGTCGCACCTTCGCGGGGACGCCGGCGACCAGCGAGCGCGGTGGGATGACGGCGCCTTGCGTGATGAGCGCGCCGGCGGCCACCAGCGACTCCGCGCCGACCCGGGCGCCGTTCAGGATTGTCGCGCTCATCCCGACGAGGACGTCGTCCTCGATCGTGCAGCCATGCAGCACCGCGTTGTGCCCGACGGAGACCCGCGCGCCGACGGTCAGCGGGTACTCGGCGTCGACGTGCGCCGAGACGTTGTCCTGGAGGTTGGTCTCCGCGCCGATGACGATCGGCGCATTGTCGGCGCGCACCACAGCGCCGTACCAGACGCTGGCGCCCGGACCGAGGGTGACGTCGCCGACCACCGTCGCGCCGGGGGCGACCCACGCCTCGGCGTCGATGTGCGGCACCCGGTCGCCGGGCAGTGAGTAGAGCATCCGCGCCCCTTTCCGTCCTCTCCACGGTACTTGACCGGCGTTAGCCCATGCCGTATATTCCTCGTGGAATAATCAAACCGGAAGAACCATGGCCGAATCACGCACTCTCACCCCCCTCGCGGTCGCCGCGCTCGCGCTGCTCGCCGAGGGGCCGTCGCATCCGTACGAGATGTACCAGACCCTGGTGCTGCGCTCGGAGGACCGGCTGGTGAAGGTGCGCCCCGGCTCGCTGTACCACACGGTCGACCGCCTCGCGCGGCACGGCCTGGTGCGCGCGACCGGCACCGAGCGCGAGGGCAACCGGCCCGAGCGCACCACGTACGCGATCACCGACGAGGGCACGCTCGCCCTCGGCGAGCGGATCGCCGAGATCATCGCGACGCCCGTCAACGAGTACCCCGAGTTCCCGCTCGGCCTCGGGGAGTCGCACAACCTCCCGGCCGAGACCGTCCTCGCGCTTCTGCGCAAGCGCGTCGGTCTCATCCGGGCCGACATCGCCGTGTACGACGAGGCGATCCGGACCTTGCGGGCGAAGGAGCTGCCCGCCAAGTACTGGGTGGATGTGCGCTACCAGCGCGCGATGGCGGAGGCCGACGCGGCCACGCTCGAAGCCCTCATCCACGACCTCGACTCGGGAGCGCTCTCCTGGGACGAGGAGAAGAAGCACTGAGCATCCCGCTCTCAACAGGAAGAACGTGACAATGGAACGCGAACTCAAGCCGTGGCCCGCGCTGTGGGCCCTGGTCATCGGGTTCTTCATGATCCTCATCGACACCACCATCGTGTCGGTCGCCAACCCCTCGATCATGAAGGGCCTCGACCTCGGGACGGACTACAACGCCGTCATCTGGGTCACCAGCGCCTACCTTCTGGCCTACGCCGTGCCGCTGCTGATCACCGGCCGCCTCGGCGACCGGTTCGGCCCGAAGAACATCTACCTCATCGGACTCGTGATCTTCACCGGGGCCTCGGCCTGGTGCGGGTTCGCCGGCCACATCGGCATCCTGATCGCGGCCCGCGTCGTGCAGGGTCTCGGCGCCGCCCTGATGACGCCGCAGACCATGGCGGTCATCACCCGCATCTTCCCGCCGGAGCGCCGTGGTGCTGCCATGGGCCTGTGGGGCGCCGTCGCCGGCGTGGCGACGCTGGTCGGCCCGCTGCTCGGCGGCATCCTCGTCGACACCCTCGGCTGGGAGTGGATCTTCTTCATCAACGTGCCCGTCGGCATCGTGGCGTTCATCCTCGCGATGCGACTGGTCCCGAAGCTGCCGACGCACACGCACAGCTTCGACATCCTCGGCGTGATCCTGTCCGCCGTCGGCATGTTCCTGCTGGTGTTCGGCCTCCAGGAGGGCGGCACCTACGACTGGGGCGTCATCTGGGGCCCGATCTCGGTGTGGGGTCTGATCATCGCCGGCATCGTCGTGCTCGCCGCCTTCGTGGTCTGGCAGGCGGTCAACAAGAAGGAGCCGCTGCTGCCGCTCCCGCTGTTCCGCGACCGCAACTTCTCGCTGTCGAACGCGGCCATCACCACGGTCGGCTTCGCGGTGACCTGCATGGCGCTGCCGCTGGTGTTCTACTTCCAGACGGTCCGGGGGCTGACGCCGACCGAGTCCGCGCTGATGCTCGCGCCGACCGCCGTGTTCTCGGGCGTGCTCGCGCCGTTCGTGGGGAAGCTGATCGACCGGGTCAACCCGCGCAACATCGCCACCCCGGCGCTCGTGCTGTTCGCCTTCGCGCTGTTCCTCTACTCGCGGATGCTGTCGCCCGACGTCAACATCTTCCTGCTGCTCATCCCGAGTGCGCTCATGGGCATCGCGATGGCGGGCGTCTGGGGTCCGATCTCGACCACTGCGACCCGCAACCTGCCGATGAACCAGGCGGGCGCAGGCTCGGGCGTCTTCAACACGACGCGCCAGATCGGCGCGGTGCTGGGAAGCGCGTCCATCGCGGCCCTCATCGAGAGCCGCCTGGCCGCCGACCTGCCGAAGGTCGCAGGAGGCGCGGCGAACGCCAACGAGGCCGCCGCAGGGACGGAGCTGCCGCAGTTCCTGCACGCCGGGTTCACCCAGGCGATGTCCGAGGCGCTGCTGCTGCCCGCCGCCATCGCCTTCCTCGGCGCGCTGATCGTGGTCTGGTGGGAGCGACCGAAGCCACCGGCGTGGGCGAAGCCCGCCGGTGCTGCCGCTGCGCCCGGAGCCGAGGGTGCGGCCGCCCCGCAGGCCGCGCCGGTCGGCGCCGCCGAGTCGGCTGCCGCCCCGACCCGCGGCGCCCACGCCGCGCCGGTCCCGGTGGATGCGACCCCGCACGGCTCGCACGCGGCGGACGTGCCGCCTGCGACGGACGCCCGCCCCGGCGAGGAGCCGCCGCACGGCGTCCACGCCGCCCCGGCGATCGACTGAGCGCTCCGCGCTGAAAAAGGAGGAGGTCGCAGCCATCTCGGCTGCGACCTCCTCCTTTTCGCTACGTTCGAGGCGTGTCAGGCCGGAAGTTCCTCCCTTTCGGCCACCACGCGGACCGCGTTCGCCCACGGGTCGTCGAAGGCGACCGACCGCCCGTCATCGCGGGCCTCGACGCCGTAGTGCCGCATCCGCTCGCTCAGCTCGCCGAGGTCATCCGCCGACGGCACGCGGATTTCGACCTGGCCGAGCCCCAGCGCGAGCTGTCGCCGCCCGGCGCCGCGGCTGTTCCACGTGTTCATCGCCATGTGGTGGTGGTACCCGCCGGCGCTGACGAACAGCGCGCTGCCGCCGAGCGCCGCCGTGGTCTCGAAGCCGAGCCGGTCGACGTAGAACGCGCGCGCCGACTCCACATCGCCCACCGACAGGTGGACGTGGCCGACGGTCGCGTCGCCGAACGGGATGACGTCATCGGCCTGCGCGAGCGCCGCGCCGCGGTCGGTCAGGTGCTCGGTGAGGAAGCGGTTCGGGTCGAGGTACAGCGTCGCCATCTCGACCTGGCCGTGCTTCCAGCTCCACTGGCTCCGGTCGCGGTCCCAGTACAGCTCGACGCCGTTGCCCTCCGGGTCGGTGAAGTAGAACGCCGTGCTGACCAGGTGGTCCGCGCTGCCGGTGAAGGTGCCGGGCGCGCGCGTCGCGACCGAGTACACCGCGGCGGCCAGTGCCTCCTGCGTGTCGAACAGGATCGCCGTGTGGAACAGTCCTGCCTCGCCGGGGGAGGCGTGGCGGAGCTCGGGTGCGTGCTGCAGGATCACCGCGGGCGTCGATCCGCGACCCAGGATGACGCGGTCGCCCTCTGCGGCGAGCACGCTCAGGGTCACGGCGTCGCGGTAGTAGCGCGTCATCAGGTCGAGGTCGGCGACGCGCAGGGTGACGGCCCCCATAGCGGAATCGGCGGGCAGGAGTTCGGGCATACCAGTCAGAACACCCATCGGACCGGGACTATTTCACGTCTCGATCGCTCCGCCGTTCGCGGCGAGGTAGCGGCGGAGGGTCAGCGACGGGTCGGCCGCCTGCTCGCGGCGGTAGCGGGCGAAGTCGAGCTGGTCGCGCAGCGAGGCGCCAGCGCGCATCCGATCGGCCTGTGCGCCTTCGACCGTCTGGATGCGCTCCGCCTCCGCGAACAGCCGCTCGCGGTCGTCGGCGGCGAGCACGAGCACACCGTCGTCATCGGCGACGACCCAGTGGTCCGGCGTGACCGTGACGCCGTCGAGGAACGCCGTGCGCATCGCCGACCCGGGCGGCGGGACCCGTCGCGGACCGAAAGGATGGGCGCCCCGGCTGAACACCGGCAGCCCGATCTCGCGCAGTTGCGCGGTGTCGCGATGCCGGCCCCAGATGACCGCACCCGCCATCCCGGCGGTCGCCGCCTCCAGCAGCATCAGGTCGCCGACGCACGCCTCGTCGTCCCGGCCGCCGTTGTCGACGACGAGGACGGCGCCGGGCGGCGCGTCGTCGATCGTCTCGAGCAGCACATCCACGCTGCCGAGATGCGTGACCGGCGCGGCCGGTCCGGCGAAGGGACGACCGGGCAGCAGCGGGAGCAGGCTCACGGGCGCGGTGCAGACCGGGATGCCGAACCGGACGGCGGCGTCGGCGATGGCCGCGGTGGCGGGAGGGGTGTCCATGAGGGGACGCTAGTCCTCAGCCCATGCGCGCGGCGACATGCGCCCCGCCGGGATGGCGTCAGGCGCCGGTCAGCCGCTCCAGCAGCTCGCGATACTTCGCCGCGGTCCGCTCGACCACGTCGGCCGGGAGCTCCGGCGGGGTGCCGGTCTTGTCCCAGTGGGCGGCCAGCCAGTCGCGGACGATCTGCTTGTCGAAGCTCGCCATCCGCTCCTCCGGGGTGGTGCCCGCAGCGTACGCCGCGGCGTCCCAGTACCGGCTGGAGTCGCTGGTCAGCACCTCGTCGGCGAGGGTGATCTCACCGGTCGCGCGGTCGGCGCCGAACTCGAACTTGGTGTCGGCGATGATGACGCCGTGCGCCTCGGCGATCTCGGCCCCGCGCGCGTAGACGTGCAGGGACAACCGCCGCAACTCTTCCGCGATGTCCGGTCCGACGAGCTCGACCGTCCGCTCGAAGCTGATGTTCTCGTCGTGCTCCCCCTGCGGCGCCTTCCACGCGGGGGTGTAGATCGGCTCGGGCAGCCGGTCGCCGTTCCGCAGGCCGCCGGGCAGCGGGATGCCGCACACGCTCTGCGACGCCTGGTACTCGGCCCAGCCGCTCCCGGTGAGGTAGCCGCGCACGACGCACTCGATGGGGAACATGTCGAGCGGCTTCACCAGCATCGAACGCCCGGAGACGGCCGCGGGGATGCGCTCCTCGACTCGCTCGCCGACCAGCACGTGGTCGGGCACGAGGTGGTTCGGCACGTCGTCGAGCTGGTCGAACCACCACAGGCTCAGCGTCGTCAGCAGCTCGCCCTTGCCCGGGATGCCCGGTTCGAGGACGTGGTCGAACGCGCTGACCCGGTCGCTGGCGACGACCAGCACGCTGTCCGTGTCGGCGAGACCCGAGGCGCCCTCGGGCACGTACAGGTCGCGCACCTTGCCCGAGTAGACGTGGACCCATCCCGGAAGTTCGATCACTCCTCCATCGTAGGGGAGCGGGCGGACCCCCTACCCGAGCAGCTTGGCCTTCGCGGCCGTGAACTCCTCATCGCTGAGGACGCCCTGCGAGTGCAGGGTGGCCAGCTGCTGCAGCTGCGCCATCATGTCGTCGCCACCGGCCGCGGCCGGCGCTGCCGGAGCGGCCTGCTGCTGATACGCGGCCTGCTGAGCTGCGGCCTGCTGCGCCATCTGCTGCATCTGCGCCTGCTGCTGCTGCGCCTCGTACTGCTGCTGCTCGTACTGGTCCTGCGCCTTCTCCTGCTGGTGCCGCTGGACGCTTCCCGACACCGCCGTGGCGGTCCCCGCGACGACGGCCGTGCGCGCTGCCATCCCGATCAGGCCCGGACGTCCCATTCTCCTCAGTGGCATGATGCTCTCCTCAGCTCTCCGTCGTCTCGAGTTCCTCGTACGCCTCCGACGCCACCGCGTTCACCACGGGCGCGGGGATGCGCTCGCTGTAGAGCACGGTGCCGCCCGACTCGAAGAAGCGGCTGGCGAGGTCCTTCGCCCAGACGTGCTCGAAGACGAAGATCGCACCTGTGGACCCGGCCTCGATCAGCTCGGCGGCCTGTTCCACGTCCTCATCGCCGGCGATGCCCGGCGCTTCGAGGTGCAGATCCCCGATGTCGATCTCGTCGTCGTTCTCCGCCATCTCGATGACGTCGACGCTGCCGTCCGGGTGACGCTCCACCAGGAGCAGGTCGAGCACCCGGATCGTGCCGGTCGCGACGAGGTCCCCGATCGCCTGGAAGACGCCGTCCGATGGGCGGTCCGTGTCGAACTGCGCGATCATGAACTCCGCGGGACCGTATTCGAATTCGGCCATGACGGCCCCCTCTCTGTCGGGTGAGGCCTCCGACACGGCAGACGATACTGCGGCGCGACGACCGGCGGCTACACACGATTTGCGGGATTCGGAGCGCGGCGCATGCGCACGTTCACATCCCTAGACTGTGTGGACACGACGCGACCGAGGGAGGCTCACGTGGCCGAGAAGAACTGGGCTGGCAACTACGAGTACCGCGCAGACCGGATCGCCCGGCCGCGGTCGGTCGACGAGCTGCGGGAGCTGGTCGTCGGGGCGCCGGCGGTCCGGGCGCTGGGCAGCCGGCACTCCTTCAACGACCTGGCGGACGCGCCGGACGGCCTCCTCGTGAGCACCGCCGACCTCCCGGGTGCTGCGCGGATCGACGAGGCGTCGCGCACGGTCACCGTCGGCGGCGGCGTCCGTTACGGCGACCTCGCCCAGGAGTTGCAGGAGGCCGGCTGGGCGCTGCACAACCTCGCCTCGCTCCCGCACATCTCGGTCGCCGGCGCGATCGCGACGGCCACGCACGGATCGGGCGACGGGAACGGTAACCTGGCGACCGCGGTCGCGGGGCTGCGCATCCTGAACGGCTCCGGCGAGCTCGTCGACCTCCGCCGCGGCGACGAGGGCTTCGAGGGCGCGGTGGTCTCACTCGGCGCGCTCGGCGTCGTGACCGAGGTGACCCTCGACATCCAGCCCACCTACGATGCGCGTCAGCGGCTGTTCGGCGGCGTGCCGTGGGAGGCGGTGCTCGGCCGCTTCGACGAGGTCACGTCCGCCGCGTACAGCGTCAGCCTCTTCACGACCTGGGACGAGGAGGCCGTGTCGCTCGCCTGGCTGAAGGAGCTGGACGGGGTCCACTCGCTCATCGAGGACGACTTCTTCGGCGCGCCGGCCCTGACGGAGCCGCGTCACATGATCCCGACGATGGATGTGCGCAACACCACCGAACAGCTCGGTGTCGTCGGGCCGTGGAGCGAGCGGCTGGCGCACTTCCGGTTCGCGTTCACCCCGTCCAACGGCGAGGAGATCCAGTCCGAGTACCTGGTGCCCCGGGCGCGCGCCGTCGAGGCGATCGAGGCGGTCCGCGCACTCGCGCCGGTCATCGCGCCGCTGCTGCAGATCAGCGAGATCCGCACCATCGCCGCGGACGACCTGTGGCTGTCGACCGCCTACGGCACGGACGCGGTCGGCCTGCACTTCACCTGGTTCCGCGACCAGGCCGGCGTGGAGGCGGTGCTCCCGCAGCTCGAGGCGGCGCTGCTGCCGCTCGGCGCGCGCCCGCACTGGGGCAAGCTCTACGTCGACCGCGACGGCCTCGTGCCGTCCCTGTACCCCCACCTGGCCGACTTCGCGGCCCTCGCAACCCGCTTCGACCCCGAGTCCCGCTTCCGCAACCCGTTCCTCACCCGCCTCCTCGCCTGACGGGCCCCCTCGCGCCCCCCATCGAGTACGCGAAGACTGCACGCGACACGCCGCACGGGCGTGCACTCTGTGCGGACTCGATGGTGGGCGTCAGGAGACGCGGGCGGCGATGTCGGTGCGGTACTGGGCGCCGTCGAGGTGGATGAGGTCGAGCGCCGCGTAGGCACGCTCGCGCGCCTCGGCGAAGCCCGTGCCGCGGGCGACGACCGAGAGCACGCGTCCACCGGTCGCGACCAGGGCGCCGGTCGCCTCGTCGACCGCGGTGGCGGCGTGCGCGATGGTCACCTCGGGGACCACCGCTGCCGCCTCCAGCCCGGAGATCGGACGTCCGGTCTGCGGCGCCTCGGGGTAGCCCTCGCTCGCCAGCACGACCGTGACGGCGGTGTCGAGCGCGAACTCCGGGCGCGGCATCCCGCCGAGTCCGCCGGTCGCGGCCGCGTAGAGCAGCGACGACAGCGGGGTGACGAGCAGCGGCAGGACGACCTGGGTCTCCGGGTCGCCGAACCGGGCGTTGAACTCGATGACGCGGATGCCGCGGTCGGTCACGATCAGGCCGCAGTAGAGGAGGCCGATGAAGGGCGTCTGCTCGGCGGCGAGCGTCCGCACGGTCGGCAGGGCGATGGTGTCGATGACCTCGTCGACGAAGCCGTCCGGCAGCCACGGCAGCGGGGAGTAGGCGCCCATGCCGCCGGTGTTGGGACCCGCGTCTCCGTCGAGCAGCCGCTTGTAGTCCTGCGCGGGAGACAGCGGCAGCACGTCGTGCCCGTCGCTGACGAGGAAGAGCGACACCTCCTGGCCGTCCAGGAACTCCTCGACCAGCACTCCGCCGTGCTGGAGCCAGTGCGTCGCGTGCTCGACGGCCGCCGCGCGGTCCGGCGTCACCAGCACGCCTTTGCCGGCGGCGAGCCCGTCGGCCTTCACGACGTACGGCGCGCCCAGGCCGTCGAGCGCGCGCTCCGCCTCGTCCAGGGTCTCGGCGCGAACGGCGCGACCGGTCGGCACGCCAGCCGCGTCCATGATCCGCTTCGCGAACGCCTTGGAGCCCTCGAGCTGTGCCGCCGCCTTGCCCGGGCCGAAGACGGGGATGCCGCGCGTGCGCAGCGGATCGGCGACGCCCGCGACCAGCGGCGCCTCCGGGCCGATCACGACCAGCTCGACGCCGTTCTCGATCACGTACTCGGTGACGGCCTGGCCGTCGAGCGGGTCCAGACCCGGCTCGACCCGCACATCCTGCGCGATGCCGGCGTTCCCGGGCGCCGCGACGATGTCGTGGCCGGCCTCCTCGGCGAGCAGCGCGGTGATGATGGCGTGCTCACGGGCACCGGAACCGAGGATGAGGATCTTCACGCCACCATGCTAGAGGGAGGGACACACGCCGTACCGACTGGGGGAGGATGGACGACATGGCGAGAGCGAAGATCCCCGACGCGGTCGGCGGCCCGGCCGTGCGCGGCGCGGTCGCAGGCGGAGCCGACCGCGAGACGACAGCGACCGCGGTGCGCTACCTGCTCCAGCTGCTCGCGGAGCGCGCTCCGGGCAACACGGTGGAGGTGCGGGTGCCGCCGTTCGGCGCCGTCCAGTGCATCCCCGGCCCGCGTCACACACGGGGCACCCCGCCCAACGTCATCGAGACCGACGCGGCGACCTGGCTCGCCCTCGCCTCCGGTGCCACGACGTGGGACGAGGGCGTGGCATCCGGGGCGGTGCACGCCTCGGGTCAGCGGGCGACCCTGGAGGGCCTGCTGCCGCTGCGCTACTGACCGACCTCACGGCTGCACCCCGAGCACGACCGCCACCACCGCGGCGCCCGCCATCACGAGGGCGAACACGGCACCGACCACGACGCGAAGAACAGTTGCGCTCACACCTCTTAAGACGTGCGCTCCGGCCGGGCATGACGCACGACGAGCGCCCAGTTTCGATCTGGGAGAATCGAACCATGAGCGACAGCCCCGCCGTCCCCGAGCAGCCGGAGGAGACAGAGACCGTCACCCCGGCCGAGGTGCGCGTGCGGCGCTCGCCGCGGTACTTCCGCTTCATGATCACCGGCGCGGTGCTCTTCGCGATCGTCGCGCTCATCCTGACGTTCTCGTTCCCCGAGAACCCGACGTACGACCGCGGCAGCGTCTTCGGCTTCCTGCTCGCGATCTGCGTGACCATCGGCGTCGCCCTCGGGGCCGTCGTCGCGCTCGTCCTCGACCGGACGACCGCCCGTCGAGCCCGCAGCGTCCAGGCGGATAGAATCGACGTGCGCGTCACCGAGACGCCGGACGATACGAGCGACACCCAGAGCTGAACATCCCGACTTCCTGAAAGGGGTCCGCTGTGGCCGGAGGCGACGGTCTTCTCAGTCACGATCTGCTGCCCGGCGAGAAGGGGCCGCAGGACGCCTGCGGCGTCTTCGGCGTCTGGGCCCCCGGTGAGGAGGTCGCAAAGCTCAGCTACTTCGGGCTGTACGCGCTCCAGCACCGCGGCCAGGAGTCGGCAGGCATCGCGACGAGCGACGGGGACAAGATCCTCATCTACAAGGACATGGGACTCGTCTCCCAGGTCTTCAACGAGAACGCGCTCAACTCGCTCCCCGGCCACATCGCCGTCGGGCACACGCGCTACTCGACGACCGGAGCCTCCAGCTGGCAGAACGCGCAGCCGACGCTGGGCTCCACCGCCAGCGGCACGGTCGCGCTGGGTCACAACGGCAACCTGACCAACACCGCCGAGCTGATGCAGCTCGTGCACGAGCGCTACCCCCAGCACGACGGCGAGCTGTCCCGGGGCAACACGACCGACACCGCCGTGGTGACGGCGCTGCTCACCGGTGACCTCGACCACACCCTCGAGTCGACCGCGCTGGAGGTGCTGCCGCGCCTCCGCGGAGCCTTCTGCCTGGTGTTCATGGACGAGCACACCCTGTACGCGGCCCGCGACCCGCAGGGCGTGCGCCCGCTGGTGCTCGGCCGCCTGGAGCGCGGCTGGGTCGTCGCCTCCGAGACCGCCGCCCTCGACATCGTCGGCGCGAGCTTCGTGCGCGAGGTCGAGCCGGGCGAGCTGCTGGCGATCGATGAGAACGGCCTGCGCAGCCAGCGCTTCGCGACCGAGAAGCGCGCGGGATGCGTCTTCGAGTACGTCTACCTCGCGCGTCCCGACACCACCATCGCCGGTCGCGGCGTCTACGAGGCCCGCGTCGAGATGGGCCGCCAGCTGGCGCGCGAGCACGCGGTCGAGGCCGACCTCGTCATCCCGACGCCCGAGTCCGGCACGCCGGCGGCGATCGGCTACGCGCAGGCCTCCGGCATCCCGTTCGGGCAGGGCCTGGTGAAGAACTCTTACGTCGGCCGCACCTTCATCCAGCCGTCGCAGACCATCCGCCAGCGCGGTATCAAGCTCAAGCTGAACCCGCTCAAGGAGGTCATCAAGGGCAAGCGCCTGGTGGTCGTCGACGACTCGATCGTCCGCGGCAACACGCAGCGCGCCCTGGTCTCGATGCTGCGGGAGGCCGGTGCGGCCGAGGTGCACGTCCGCATCTCCAGCCCGCCCATCACCTGGCCGTGCTTCTACGGCATCGACTTCGCCTCCCGCGCCGAGCTGATCGCGACCGGGCTGGGCGTCGAAGAGGTGCGCCAGTCCATCGGCGCCGACAGCCTCGGCTACCTCTCCGAAGACGGCATGATCGACGCCACGGAGCAGCCGCGCGAGCGCCTGTGCACGGCGTGCTTCACCGGCAAGTACCCGATCGAGCTCCCGGACGCGCACCACCTGGGCAAGAATCTCCTGGAGCGCCCGGCCGTCTCCCCGACCGACGACGGCTCGGACGCCACCTCCGACGGCTGCGAGCCCGGCCCCGACTCCGAGCTCGAGCCCCTGCTCTCCTTCGGCGACCCCGGCCGCCAGGAGTAGCCGCCGGGCACGGGAAGAACGTCGCCCGCTGCCCCGATCCGCGACGTTTTCCCCGTGCTCGCGGGCCGCGGATACGATGTACGGGTGACCGACTCCACCGCCTCCTCGTCCGCCTCCTACGCCGCCGCCGGCGTCGACACCGCAGCGGGCGACCGGGCCGTCGAGCTGATGAAGGCCGCCGTCGGCCGCACGCACGGTCCCGAGGTGCTGGGCGGAGTCGGCGGCTTCGCGGGCCTGTTCGACGCGTCGTTCCTGCGCGACTTCCGTCGCCCGCTGCTCGCGACGAGCACGGACGGCGTCGGCACCAAGGTCGCGATCGCGCAGGCGCTCGACAAGCACGACACCATCGGCCAGGACCTCGTGGGCATGGTCGTCGACGACATCGTCGTGGTGGGTGCGCGTCCCCTCTTCATGACCGACTACATCGCGTGCGGCAAGGTCGTCCCCGAGCGGATCGCCGCGATCGTCGCGGGTATCGCCCGAGCGTGCGAGGCGACGGGCACCGCCCTCGTCGGCGGCGAGACGGCGGAGCACCCGGGTCTTCTCGGCCCCGACGACTACGACGTCGCGGGTGCCGCGGTGGGCGCGGTCGAGGCGGATGCCGTGCTCGGCGCGGACCGCGTGCGCGACGGCGACGTGGTGCTCGCGATGGCGTCGTCCGGTCTGCACTCCAACGGCTACTCGCTGGTCCGCCATATCCTCGCCGCACGCGGCATCGGCTTCACCGACCAGTCGGCGGACTTCGGCGGCGTCGTCGGCGAGGCGCTGCTCGAGCCGACGCGCCTCTACACGTCGCCGCTGCTGCGCGTGCTGCAGGATGCGTCCCTCGGCGGCGCGATCCACTCGCTCAGCCACGTGACCGGCGGCGGCATCGCGGCCAACCTCGCGCGCGTCCTCCCCGTCGGATCGTGGGTCGAGGTCGACCGCTCGACGTGGTCCCCGACCCCGGTGTTCCGCATCCTGAGCGATCTGGCCGGCAGCACGCTGGAGTCGAGCGAGGGCACCTGGAATCTCGGAATCGGGATGTTCGCCGTCGTCGCCCCGGAGGCGGCGGACGCGGTCGCCGCGGCGATCACGGCCGACGGCATCCCGACCTGGCGGGCCGGGACGGTCTCCACCTCTGCGCGCGACCTGACCGGCTTCGAGCAGGGTGCCAAGGGTGTCGACGGCGGCGCGGTGCGGCTCGTCGGCACGTACGCGGACTGACCCGCGACACACCGCCGCGTCACCCTTTTTGGTCGGAGCGGATCGGCCCCGGACCCCGCTAGAGTGGCGCGTGTGAGCCGACCGCACGCCCGACTTCGCCTGGCGTGCGCGGTGACTCTGGCGGCGTTCGGAGCGCTCCTCGGCGCGGCACCCGCGCTGGCGACGCCGACGCCGGGGCCGACGCCAACGCCACCACCACCGGCTCCCGCGGCTCCTGCCGCTCCCGCGGCTCCCGACGCGCTCAGCCCCCTCGTCGACTGCGTGCAGGATGCGCCCCTCGGCTCCGTCACATCCCGCACCGTCGTCCTCGGGTACCGTTCGTCGGCCCCCGCCGCCCTGACCATCGCCCCGGGATCCGCCGCGAACGCCGTCACCAGCGGGGCCGCCGTCCGCGGCCAGCCCGCGAGCTTCGATCCAGGCGAGCATCACGGCGTCTGGCTGCTCACGGTGGATGCGGTCGCCGAGCCGGACCTCGCCTGGCGGCTCGGCACCGCCGAGGCTCGCTTCGACACCGCGCCCGCCTGCACCGCCGCGACCGCCGTCACCGTGAGCGCGCCGACGCAGGTCGACGCGGGCGGAACGGCCGACGTGACGGCGGCGGTCACCCGCCCGCTGCTCGGCGCCCCATCCTCCGGCACCGTGTCGTTCGCCCTCGACGGGGGCCCCTCGGTCACCGCGCCGGTCTCCCCGGCCGGCGTGGCGCGCACCGGGATCACCGTGCCTTCGGCCGGTGCGCACACGGTCACCGCGACCTTCACGCCCGACACCGCCACCGGTCTCCTCGCCTCCACCGGCAGTGCCGCGTTCACCGCGACCGCCGCCGGCGCCCCGCTCGCCGTCGCGGCCGACTCCGTCGTCGCCGGCAGCACCAGCGTGCTCGTCACCATCTCCCGCCCGGCCGCGCAGGGCGGCGCGACTGTCGACGTGATGACCGCCGACGGCACCGCGCAGTCGGGCGTCGACTACGCGCCCGTCGCCACCACCGTGTCCCTCGCAGACGGTCAGCTCAGCGCCACTGTCCGTATCGCGCTTCCGGCCCGCGCGCCGGGATCACCCGCCGCGAGCTTCTTCGTGCTGCTGCAGCGCGCCTCCACCGCCGTCACGACGGCGTCCGCGATCATCCGGCTCCCCGACGTCCCCGCGGCCACGATGACCCCCGCGTCCGCGAACGCGAGCGGGGGCTCGACCGGCGCCGCTGCGCTCTCGTCGGCGCTGCCGCCGGACGACCCCACGGCGCCCACCGCCACGGCGACGGCGAACGGGGCTCAGGACCTGGCGATGCTGGTCGGCGGAATCCTGATCACCGCGGGAGGGATCGGCGGCGTCCTCGGACTCGTCCGGGCGGCCGCGATCCGCACCCCTCGCGTGGGATGAGCCCGCGCTTCATGCGCAGTCAGGATGCGAGCGCATCGCGCGCGCCGAAACGGGAAGCGCTAGGCGCGCTTCGGGGTGCCCGTCTCTTCGTCTTCGTCCTCGTACTCGACCTCGTCGTCGGTCGCGTACTCGGCCCACTTGTCGTACGGGTCGCTTTCGCCGTGGGAGTGACCGGTCAGCTCGCGCTCCAGCGCGTCGTAGTTCACGTTCGGACTGAACGACTTCAACTCGCGAGCGATCTTGGTGTGCTTCGCTTTTTGACGGCCGCGCCCCATGCGTGACCCCCTTTTGGTCCCAGCCCGTGCGAGAGACTCGCGCGGGGATCCGATAGAAACAATGAAAACTAAGATGCAGTTTAGCATGCGGCCCCCACGGGACCCCGAGTTCGCGCACAGCGAGAAGTGATGGGATGAGCGCGTGAGCACGACCAGGACCGACACCCAGGTGGTGGTGATCGGCGCAGGCCAGGCCGGGCTCGCGGTCGCGTACTACCTGCGGCGTTTTGAACTGACTCCCGGGGTCGATTTCATCATCTACGACCGCGGTCCGATCACCGGCGGCGCCTGGCAGCACCGCTGGGACGCGCTCAAGCTCGGCAGCGCACACCACGTCCACGATCTGCCGGGGATGAACGAGCTCGGGCTCAGCTTCGAGACGGCGGATCGCACGCTTCCGGCGCGCGACATCGTCGCCGGGTACTACCGGCGCTACGAGGAGTACTTCGGCCTCGACGTGCAGCGTCCCGTCACCGTGACGAGCGTGTTCGACCGCGGTGCGGACCTGATCGTGCAGCACACCGCCGGCGAGACCGCGACGCGCATCGTCGTCAACGCGACCGGCACGTGGGGTGCGCCGTTCGTCCCGTACTACCCGGGGGTGAACGACTTCCGAGGACGGCAGGTGCACACCTCGACGTATCTCTCCGCCAACGAGTTCGCCGGGCAGTCGGTCGTCGTCGTGGGCGGCGGGACGAGCGCCATCGGCTTCCTGCTCGAGTTGGAGGAGGTCGCGGCCTCCCTGACCTGGGCGACACGCCGGCCGGTCGACTTCCGCGACGAGTCCGAGCTCACCATCGAGGGCGGTGTCGCGGCCGTCGCGATGCAGGACGCCGCAGCGCGGAACGGCCAGGCGCTCCCGTCCATCGTCAGCGGCACGGGGGTGCCGCGCACCCGCCGGATCGCGGCGGGCATCGAGCGCGGCGTCCTCGTGGAGCGCGGGATGTTCTCCCGCATCGAGGCGGACGGCGTGCGCTGGCCCGACGGCTCCTTCATCCAGGCGGACGCCATCATCTGGGCGACGGGCTTCCGCCCCGAGCTGCGCCACCTCGCGCCGCTGCGGCTGCGGGAGAAGGCGGGCGGCCTCACGGTCGCGTCGGGCGCATCCTGGCAGGACTCGCGTATATTCCTCGCCGGGTATGGACCGCAGGCCTCCACCATCGGCGCCAACCGCGCGGGCCGGATCATCGCCCGCCAGATCATGGCCCAGCTCTAGCCCGCCTGTCCGCCCCGCCCCACCCGCGAGTGGTGAGCAGATGTCGCCACCCGAATCCGGTAGCGACATGCACTCACCACTCGCTGTCGACCCGGCGATGCGGCGGAGGGCGCCGGTCAGGCGGTGACGTCGCGGGGCTGGCCGGCGAAGCGGAGACCGCGGACGTGGATGGAGCCGGCGGCCGGGTCGGGATCCACGGTGAACGTGCCCGCCGGCGCATCCGCCCGCAGGCCGAGCCGCGCGCTCAGCACGGCGACCGCGGCCGCCGCCGACCAGGCCTGCGGTCGGCAGGCCGCCGGGTACGGGATGGGTGCCGAGGTCTTGCTCGCCGGGTCGCCGGAGTGCAGCTCCGGCATCCGGTAGCGGAATCCGTCCGCCGCCGCCAGCAGGCCGTCGGCCAGCAGCCCCGCCTCCGCGCGGAAACCGTCGCGCGCCAGCCCGGTCACCGCGATCGCGGTGTCGTGCGCCCACACGCTGCCGCCGTGGTAGCTGAGCGGCCAGTATCCGGCGGAGTCAGTCGACATCGTCCGGAGACCGTAGCCGGAGCACAGCTCGGGCGAGACCAGCCGTCGGGCGACGAGCTCGGCCTGCGCATCGTCGAGGATGCCCGTCCCGAGCAGGTGCCCGATGTTGCTGGTGACCGTGTCCACGCGCCGCTTGGACGCATCCAACGCCACCGCGGGGTACGCCCCTGCCGGGTCGTCGATCCAGAATGCGGAAGCGAACCGCTCCTTCAGCTCGGCCGCCCACTCCCGCCAGGCCGCGCCGCCGTCGCGCCCGAACGCGTCGAGCAGTTCCGCACCGCCGATGGCCGCCTCGTAGGCGTACCCCTGCACCTCGCACAGGGCGATCGGTCCCTCGGCGAGGGTGCCGTCGCGCCATTGGATGGAGTCGCCCGAGTCCTTCCAGCCCTGATTGGCGAGTCCGTGGCCGGTCGTGTCGACGTACTCGAGGAAGCCGTCGCCGTCGCTGTCGCCGTAGTCGCGCATCCACGCCAGCGCCGCCTCCAGGTGGGGGAGCAGGGCCTCCACCTCGTCGCGCGGCATGCCCCACCGCCAGGCATCGTGCAGCAGGCAGACCCAGAGAGCCGTCGCGTCCACCGTCCCGTAATAGAGAGGAGGGAGCACGACGCCCTCACCCGGGATCGTGAGCGCGGCAGGCCGCAGCTCGTGCATGATCTTGCCGGGCTGCTCGGCGGTCGCATCGACGCTCTCGGTGCCCTGGTAGTGCGCGAGAACGCGAAGCGTGGAGGCGGCCGTCTCGTGTCCGAGGGGCAGCAGCATCCGCGCCGCCCAAAGCGAGTCACGCCCGAACAGCGTGAAGAACCACGGCGCCCCGGCTGCGAGGAAGACGTCCTCCGGCCGCTCGACGGTCGACATGCGCAGAGCCTGCAGGTCGGCCAGCGCGCGGTGCAGCCACGACGCCAGACGCGAGTCGCCGGTCTCCGCAGCGAACGCCTCCCATTCCGCCGAGGGCGCAGCGCCGCCGACGACCGCGGTCGGGTCATCCACCAGAGCGCTCCAGCCGACCTCGACCGAGCCATGGGCCGCCACCTCGACCTCCCACCGGAGCGCGATCGCGGCGCCGTCGACCGTCGCGTGGGCGTCCGGGGCGGACAGTCGCGCGGACACCGGCCCGCTGCGCAGCACCGCGCCCGCGTCGCCGTCCGGCGACACCGACACCGGATGCTCGCTGCCGGTCAGGCCGGCCTTGATCTGCTGCATCGGGGAGAAGTCCGCCCGGAGTTCGACCTCCACGACCGTGCGGACGGACGAGCCGAGCGCGTTGCGCACGGCGATCCGCTCCTCCAGCACGCCCGCGCGGACCGTCCGCGTGCGGTCGATCCGGACGCGCGGGTCGGCGGTCGCGTCGTCGATCCCGCGGGCGAGGCCGGTGAAGACGGCCTCCGCTGCGGACGCCCCCGCGGTCGCGATGTGCTCCGGCTCGGCGCCGCCGACCGTCAGCACGATGCGGTCGAGCACCCGGAGGTCGGAGTGGTAGAACCCGTGGATGCCGTGGCCGTCGATCCGCCCGTCGGGCGCCGACCACGCCTGGGACGGGGCGGTGAGCACCACGACGCTGTCGTGGAGGAGCGGCTGCAGGGGCTGGGTCATCGTGGGGGTCGTGCCTTCGTGTTCGGTGACGGTGGATCGGGACGCCGCAGGGGCGTCGGTCGTGGGGTGGGGTGCGGTCATGCGGCGGCCTCCTCGCCGAGGGTCCGGGGCGGGATGCGGGTCTCGCGCACGCCGTCCCCGTCGCGCTCGACGCGCCAGACGGACACGCCGGGCCGCTCGGCCACCACATCGACGACCGCGCGCCCGCGGTAGACCAGACCGGTCCCCTCGTCGAGCGCATAGCCGTCGGACAGGATGCCTCCGGCGATCGCGCGGTGATGCGCCGGCCGCCGGTTCGGGTCGGAGTCGTAGTGCACGGCGAGCGAGCCGGGCACGAGCCCCAGCCCGTCCACGACGGCGGAGATGTCGGGGCCGTGGGACGACGTCGTGCCACCCTCATGCCAGCACAGCGCACCGGCCGAGCCGCCGGCGAGCACGACGCCGTTCCGCCACGCCTCGGCGAGCAGCCGGTCCACTCCGTGCGCCCGCCACACGGCGAGCAGGTTCACGAGACTTCCGCCGCTGACCCAGATGACGTCCTGGCGGAGCAGATGCTCGCGGAGGTCCGGCACGTTGGGATGCGGGAACAGCCGCAGATGCGTCGCGTCCACCCCCGCCGCGCGCGCCGCCTCCAGCTCGCCGCCCTCGACGTGCCGCTGGTCGCCGCCCGCGGTGTTGACGTGCGTGACCCGGGGTGCCCGTCCGCGCACCTCCGACAGAGCGATCGCGTGGTGGAGCAGCGGTCCGTAGACCGAATCCGTCCAGCCTCCCGCGTTCAGTCCGCCGCAGGTGGCGAGGATGGTGGGCTCGCTTGCTGTCACTCCTTCACCGCCCCTTCGCTCGAGTTCATGATGCGCCGCTGGAAGACGAAGAACAGCACCGCGACCGGGATGGTCATGATCGCCGCCGCGGCGAGCTTCAGCGGGTACTGGCTCCCCTGGCTGAGCTGGCCGCTGGCGAGCCCCGCCACACCCTTGGTCAGGGTGGTGAGCGCCGGGCTCTGCGTCGAGACGATGAAATGCGCCAGCTCGTTCCACGATCCCTGGAACGACAGGATGATGATCGTGATGAGCGCCGGCCGCGCCATCGGCAGCACGATCGACCAGAACACCCGGAACGTGCCCGCTCCGTCGATCCGGGCCTGCTCCTCTACGCTCGCCGGGATCGACTCGAAGAAGTTCTTCATGATGAACACGCCTGCAGCATCCGTGAGCAGCGGCAGGATCATGCCCGTGTAGGAGTCGTACATGCCGAGCTGGTTGATGACCAGGAACTTCGGGATCAGCAGCACCACCATCGGCACCGACATGACGGCGACGAGCGCGGCGAACACGACGGTCCGCCCGCGGAAGTGCAGCCGCGCCAGCGCGTAGCCCGCCAGCGAGTCGAAGAACACGCGACCCGCGGTGACGAAGACGGTCACGAGAGCGGTATTGCCGAACCAGACCGGGAAGTCGGAGTTGAGGAACAACTTCGTGTACGCCGCGGTGGTGAAGGTCTGCGGGATGAGCGAGACCGGGTTGGCCGAGGCCTCGGCGTCCGTCTTGAACGAGGTGGCGACCTGGATCAGGAACGGCATGATGTAGATCACCGCCAGCACCACGAGGATCGCGTAGGCGATCGAGGTCGCGACGATGGTCGCGGTCGACTTCCGCCGGCGTGCCGTGGGCCGCGGCGCCGAGGGCGGTGGGGAGACCGAGACGGCGTCCTGCACAGTGGTCGTGCTCATCGGAGTGCTCGCTTCCGTTCGTTCTCGTCGCTGGTCGACGGCACGCTGCTCGGCGCACCGCCCGCGGCCGTGCCGGCGGCCAGTGCCGGCTGGTACAGCCGCATCCGCCGCCTGGACACCTTCCGTTCGCGCAGCACCCAGCGCTGGAACAGCGTGAACACCACGATGATGACGAACAGGATGAATGCGATCGCCGCACCCTGGCCCCACGACTGGTTCACGAACGAGGTCTGATAAGAGAGGTACGCGGGCGTCAGCGTCGTCTTGCCCGGCGCACCACGAGTCCCGGTGTAGATCTGGTCGAACACCTGCCAGCAGCCGATGAGACCGAGGGTCAGCACGGTGAACAGCGTGGGGCGGAGCTGGGGGAGCGTGATCCGCCAGAAGCGCTGCCAGGCGTTGGCGCCGTCCATCTCCGCGGCCTCGGTGATGTCGCCGCCGAGGTTCTGCAGCGCCGCGAGGAACAGCAGCATGAACGTGCCGCTCGTCGTGAAGACCGCCATGATGATGTACGCCGACATGGCGACCGACGGGCCGCCCAGCCAGTCCCACCACGAGACGCCGAGGGCCGTGTTCTGCGTCAGCGCCGCCGGACCCTGGGTGACGCCGACAGCCGCCAGGAGGTTGTGGATGATGCCGCTCGGGTCGTTGAACCAGTTCGGTCCGTGGATGCCGAACCACGACAGCACCTTGTTGACGGCTCCGCTGGTGCTGAACAGGAACAGCCACAGCACCGTGATCGCCACCGAGCTGGTGACCGACGGGAAGTAGAAGGCGGTGCGGAAGAAGCCGCGCCCGCGGAGGATCGCACGGTTGACGAGCACGGCGAGGCCGAGCGACACCGCGGTCTGGATGGGCACGACGAGCACCACGTACCAGGCGTTGTTCTTGAGTGACATCCCGAAGTCCTGCTCGGCGAGCCCGCCGCCGCCCAGCAGCGTGGCGTAGTTCTGGAGCCCGACGAACTTCACGTCGGAGGAGAAGGGGCTGCCGCGGCCGCCCCAGTCGGAGAAGCTCACCCACAGCGCCATGAGCACCGGGATGACGAGGAAAACGCCGAGAAGCAGGATGACCGGGGCGGTGAACAACCACCCCGAGGCGGCCTCGCCGCGCCGGATCCCGGTGCGACGAGGCCGACTCGTGGTTGCAGACATGACTCTTCTTCTTCTCCGTCGAAGGGGGTTACTTCAGCAGCGCTTCGAGGTTCTTCTGCGTGGCGTCGAGGATCGACTTCGGGTCGCCGGTGGCCAGCGACTCCAGCTTGCTGTTGAGGTCGGTCACGACGTCGGCCGAGCCCTTCGCAGTCGGCACGCCCTTGGCGTAGTCCGCGGCGTTGAGGAACGGGACGAGGTCGGGGTTGTCCGACTTCCACTCGTCGGCGGCCGACTTGATCGACGGCATCGGGCCGAAGGCCTTCGAGAAGGCGAGCTGGTCGTCCTTGCTGGTCAGCTTCTCGACGAGCTTGAGCGCGGCGGCCTGGTTGGGGCTGTCGGCGGCGATGCCCCAGCAGTTCGTGAACTGCAGCGTGCCCGCGCCGGCCGGGCCCTTCGGCAGCTCGGCGATCGTGTACTTGATGTTCGGGAAGTCGGACTTCAGGGCTCCGGTGATCCAGTTGCCCTCGATCGTCATCGCCGCGAGGCCCTTGCCGAACGCCTCGCCGCCCCAGCCCGCGCCGAGGTCCTTGGCGTACTTGAGCTCGCCGCCGTTGAGCATCTTCTTGACCTCGTCGAGCGCCTGCACGTTGGCGTCGCTGTTCGCGGTCGCCTTGGTGCTGTCGTCGTTCATGAGGTTGCCGCCGGCCTGGACCATGAAGGATCCGATGCGGGCGTACTCGCCGGAGATGCCGAGGCCGACCTGGCTGCCGGTGGTGAGCTTCTTGGCGACGGACTCGAGCTGGTCCCAGGTCTTCGGGATGTCGGCGTCCGTCAGGCCGGCGGCCTTCCACGCGTCGGTGTTGATGACGAGCTGGAGGGTCGAGAAGTCCTTCGGCGCGCAGTAGAACTTGCCGTCGTAGGTGAAGGACTTCACCAGGCTCGGGTAGAAGTCGCTCTTGTTGCTGAGCTGGTCGCCGTACGCGAGCAGGGAGCCGTTGGAGGCGTACCCGGCGAGCGCGTCCGTCGAGAGGTAGAACACGTCCGCCGGCTTCTTCGCCGCGAAGCCCTGCGAGAGCTGCTGGTTCAGGTCGCTCGCCGTGACGACGCTCGCCTTGGTGCCCGAGCTCTTCGACCAGTCGCTGACCGCTGACTTGACCGCGTTCGTCTCGGCGTCGCCGGACGAGCCGATCATGACGGTGAGGGCTTTGTCGGACGAGGTGAGCTTGCCGGAGTCGCCGCTGCTGCTGCTGCCGCCGAAGCCGGAGCCGCAGGCGGTCAGGGCGAGCGCCGTCGCCGCTGCGACGGCGCCGGCCGCGAGCCGGCGGTGTGTGATCTTGCGCATTCGATTCTCCTTGGTGGGGGAGATCACGATGCGCTGCAGCGATGCCCGCATCCGACCTCCTTTGGTCCGTCGTGTGTCTCCGCCCGATGTTTGAACGATCAAATCCGCACCTGCTACGCTGACTTTGAACGATCAAACCGGGATGTGTGCCACAGTAACCGCGCTGTTCCGAAGGTGTCAAGCGGACCACTAGGGTCATATCCAGCCGAGGAGGGAGGCGCGCGATGGGACTGCAGCCCACGGTGAGCGACGTCGCCGACGTCGCCGGCGTCTCCCGACAGACGGTCTCCAACGTGCTGAACGCGCCCGAGCTCGTGCGCCCGGAGACGCGGGAGCGCGTCCAGGCGGCCATCCACACCCTCGGCTACCGGCCGCACGCCTCCGCGCGCCGGTTGCGCACGCAGAAGAGCTCGACGATCGGCATCCGCCTCGACCCGATCACGCAGGACGGCATCTCGGGCAGCATCCTCGACCGCTTCCTGCACGCGCTCACCGAGCAGGCCGACCGGCAGGGCCTGCGGATGCTGCTGTTCACCGCCTCCGGGCCCGACGACGAGATCGAGCAGTTCCGCCGGCTCTCCGACGCCGCCGACGTGGACGCCTTCGTGCTCACCTCCACGTTCCACGGGGATCCCCGCACCGAATGGCTGATCGAGCACGGCCAGTCGTTCGTCACCTTCGGGCGCCCCTGGGGCATCGACGACATGACGGACCCGCAGCACCTCTGGGTGGATGTGGACGGCCGCGCCGGCGTGCGCGAAGCGACCTCGTACCTCCTCTCCCGTCGGCTGCGCCGCATCGCGTTCGTCGGCTGGCCCAGCGGGTCCGGCACGGGTGACGACCGCCGGGAGGGCTGGCTCGACGCCATGCGGGAGCGCAGCGGTCTCGCCGAGGACGAGCTGCGTCGCCTCGACGCCGCGGTCGAGGACGTCGTGCCGTTCGGCGCGGATGCGATCCGCCGCCTGGAAGCGGAAGCCGGCCCGATCGACGGCGTCGTGTGCGCGTCCGACTCGCTCGCGCTCGGCGTGCTCACGGCGACCGGGGGCCGCATCCCGGTCGTCGGCTACGACGACACCCCGGTCGCTGCGTCGCTCGGCTTCTCGAGCGTCGGGCAGCAGCTCGACGAGGTCGCCGCGGGTGTGCTCGAGCTGCTGACCGGAGCCCACGGCGGCCAGGTGCGCGCGGGCGAGGAGGTCGCCGATCCACGGCACCGCCTGGTCGCGCCGCGGCTGGTGGTCCGCGAGGGGCCGCCGCTCATCGGCGCCCGCTGACCGCGAAATCCGCCTGTAACGCCGACCGGAGACAATGGAGGCATGTCTCCACAAGAGCCTCTGCTGGATGCGCCACGAGCGCGTCGCCTCCCGATCACCGTGTCCATCACCCGTCGTGTCGACGGCAGCCGCCTGGCCGACGTCACCCGATGGGTTCAGTCGGGCGTGAACCTCGCCAACACCTACGACGGCTTCCTCGGCTCGGGATGGGTGCGCGCCCACGCCGACTCCGACGAGTGGCACATGCTGTACCGTTTCGCGGACGCGGACACACTGGAGGCCTGGGAGGCGTCGGACGACCGCGCCGACTGGCTGTACGAGGGCCGCGAGCTCGTGGAGGTGTCCCGCGTCGAGCGGCGGACGGGCATCGAGGGCTGGTTCGACGAGCCGCAACCCGGCGTTCCGGCCGCACCGCCGCGGTGGAAGCAGGCGGTCACGATCTGGCTCGGGTTCTTCCCGCTGTCGCTCCTCTTCACCTACCTGACGGTGACGTTCATCCCGGGTTGGCACACGCTGTGGCCGCTCGCCACAGTCCTGATCAGCACGCTGTGCCTGACGCCGACCATGACGTACCTGCTGCTGCCCTTTGTGACCCGGATGCTGCAGCCCTGGCTCAAGCGCTGACGCGCATTCACTCGGGGTCCTCCCTGAGCAGACCCTGATTCCTCTCCGCGCTCCTTGTGCGACGCCGATTCGCGATATATCGTGATTCACGTCAACAGTCGCGATATAACGCGAGTCACCGACGGTCCCGGCACGGACCGGAGAACAAGGAGCACGAGAACATGGCACAGGAGAAGTGGCTGATCCAGCCGGGCGAGAGCCGCACCATCGACGTGGAGATCGTCCGCACGCTCAAGGTCGGACTCCTCGGCGGCCAGGTCGACATCGTCGGCCACGACGAGCCGGGCGCGCGCATCGAGGTCCACTCGGTCGCCGGGCGCGACCTCAAGATCGTCATCGACGGCGACCGCTTGGAGATCGACCACCCGCAGCTGCGCTGGGACAACTTCATCGAGGTGTTCAAGTCGATGCGCTCGAGCGCCAAGGCAGACATCAGCGTGCTCGTCCCGCGCGACGTGGAGCTCAAGTTCGGCGTGGTCTCAGCGACCGCCCTCGTCTCGGGCCTCACCACCGACGCCCGCCTCAGCACGGTGAACGGCGACGTGGTCGCCGACGGGCTCACCGGCGACATCGAGCTCAACTCGGTCAGCGGCGAGCTGTCCGTCCGCGACCACACCGGGCGCATCGTCGCGCACACCGTCTCGGGCGATGTGACGGCGACTGGCGCCATCCACCGGTTCTCCGCGGCCGGCGTCTCCGCCGACGTCATGATCGACGTCACCGGCACCCCCGACGAGATCAGTGTCAACACCGTCTCGGGGGACACGACGATCCGCATCCCGGAGGCCGTCGGCGCGCGTTACCGTGTCGACACGGTGTCCGGCAAGGTGCAGCTCGACAACATGACCGTCGTCGGCGGCATGGGCCGGGGGTACACGGGCACGGCAGGGTCGCTCAATGGCACCTGGGTCGAGATCAGCGTCAACTCCGTCTCGGGCGACGCCGCCGTGCTGCGCAGCGCGTCCACCACGCAGGACGCGGGAGCCCAGGAGGCGACGGCGTGAGTCCCGTCTTCTCGCACGGCAGCCTCCGGCTGTACCTGCTCAGCCTGCTCGACGAGTCTCCGCGACACGGCTACGAGCTGATCCAGGCGCTCACCGACCGGTTCGGCGGCACCTACAGCCCGAGCGCGGGCACCATCTACCCCCGGCTGGCGAAGCTGGAGGAGGAGGGCCTGGTCACCAAGACCACCGAGGGTCGCAAGACCGTCTACGCGATCACGGACGCCGGTCGCGCCGAGCTGGCCGCGCGTCGTCCGGAGCTCGACGCGATCGAGGACGAGGTCACCGATTCGGTGCGCCGTCTCGCCGACGAGGTGCGTGCGGGCGTGAACGACGCCATGCGCACCCTGCGCGCCGAGCTCGCCTCGGCGGCCCGCGAGGCGAAGCGGAACGCCACCCGCGTCGACCCGCGGCAGGATGCCCGCGACGCCGATCGGGATGCGCGGATGGCCGGCAATGCGGCCGTCCGCGACGCCGAGGCCGCGCTCAACGAGTTCCGTCAGGAATTGCGCACTGACCTGCGGTCCTATGCCGCTCGAGGCGCGCTTCCGCCTGACGCCGTGCCGCTCCTCAAGGGCGAGCTGGATCGCGTGCGGCGCGCGGTAGCCGAAGTGCTGGCCCGCCCCTGATCGGGACAGGCGGCTATCGGAGAAGAATCAGCGAATGCTCATCCGGCTCCCAGTGAGAACCGTCCGGGTCGCCGTGCCGCGGGAAACCGCGGTCGGCGCCTCGTCCGCGGTGCAGCACCCAGTGTTTGCAGATCGGAAGGCTCCCCGGCGCGCGACGCGCCGACTTGACAGTGCATTGCCAGCGAGTATGCTCGCCACTCGTGACAAATGAGGGGAGATCCCCGAAGCGCTGGTTGATCGGCGACCCGCTTCCGAGTGAAAAACTCGAAGGACAGCTGCTCCCGAAGCACCTCGCCCTACCCATCTTCGCCTCCGACGCCCTCTCCAGCGTGGCCTACGCCCCGCAAGAGCTGCTGATGATCCTGCTCCTGGGCGGGCTGGCGTTCCTCACCTTCGCTCCGTGGGTCGCCGCGGCCGTCGTCGTGCTGCTCATCACCGTCGTCCTGAGCTACCGCCAGCTCGTGAAGGCCTACCCGTCCGGCGGCGGCGACTACGAGGTGGCGCACAAGAACCTCGGCGAGAAGGCCGGACTTGTCGTCGCCTCCGCGCTCCTCGTGGACTACGTGCTCACCGTCGCGGTGTCCGTCGCGTCGGGCGTCGACAACGTGATCTCGGCACTGCCCTTCCTCGCACCGTGGCGCGTCGAGCTGGCCATCCTCTGCGTCATCATCATCGCCGCGGTCAACCTCCGCGGGGTGCGTGAATCGTCCAAGGCGTTCGCGCTTCCGACGTACATCTTCATCGGCAGCATCGCGCTGATGATCGTCACCGCGCTCGTCCGCACGGTGTTCGGGGACGCGCCGGTGGCCGAGTCCGCCGGCTACCAGGTCCACGCCGACTCGCTGACGCAGGCCGCAGTCGTGCTGCTGCTCCTCCGCGCGTTCTCCAGTGGATGTTCCGCGCTGACCGGTGTGGAGGCCGTCGCCAACGGCGTCCCCGCTTTCCGCACCCCGAAGATCCGCAACGCCCGCGTCACCCTGGGTCTCATGGGCGGCATCGCGATCACGCTGTTCGCCGGCCTGACCGCGACCGCGCTGATCAGCGGCGTCCACTATGCCGAGAACCCCTGCGACCTGCAGGGCTGGGCGCAGTGCGCCACCCAGCCGCAGCGCAGCCTGATCGCGCAGATCGCCGCCGCCACGTTCGGCAACAACACGTTCTTCTTCTTCCTCGTGCAGGCCGCGACCGCCGTCGTCCTGCTGCTCGCCGCGAACACCGCCTTCAACGGCTTCCCGCTGCTCGGCTCGGTGCTCGCCCGCGACTCCTACGCCCCGAAGGCGCTCAACACCCGCGGCGACCGCCTGGTCTACTCGAACGGCATGATCATCTTGGCGCTGGCTGCCACGGTGCTGCTGGTCGTCTACCAGGCCAACCTGACCCAGCTCATCCAGCTCTACATCATCGGCGTCTTCGTCTCGTTCACGCTCGGCCAGTCGGGGATGGTGAAGCACTGGATCACCCTGCTGCGGTCCGGAGGCCAGACCGGCCGGGAGCGGACCGGCATCATCCGCTCGCTCTGCATCAACGCCTTCGGCGCGTGCCTCACCGCGATCGTGCTCATCGTCGTCACGATCACGAAGTTCACGCACGGGGCGTACCTCGTCTTCATCTTCATGCCGATCCTCTGGTTCCTCATGCTCGGCGTGAACCGGTACTACCGCGATGTCGAGAAGGAGATCGAGGTCGACCCGGTCACCACCTTCGGCAGCGTCGGCGACCACGCGATCGTGCTCATCGGCAAGATGCAGAAGCCCGCACTCAAGGCGCTCGACTACGCGATCGCGGCGCGGCACGACTCCATCGAGGCGGTCCACGTCTCGATCGAGGAGGAAGCGACCCAGAAGCTGCAGCGCCAGTGGATCGAGCAGAACATCCACGTGCCGCTCACGATCATCGAGTCGCCGTACCGTGACTTCGGCGTTCCGCTCGTGAAGTACCTCAAGCACCGGCGCGAGGAGCACGGCTCCGAGGTCGTCACCGTCTACCTGCCGCAGTACATCGTGGGGCACTGGTGGGAGACCATCCTGCACAACCACCGCGCCCGCCGCATCAGCAAGCAGCTCATGCTGTGCCACGGCGTCACGGTCGCGCTGGTGCCGTGGCTGCTCGACTCGTCGTCGTTGATCTACGGCCGCCGGTCCCGTCCGCTGCCCGGCCAGGACCGCCGCGGCGAGCCCGTGCGTCCTGTGGCGCGGCGCCCACTGGTGCCTGCGTCGAAGGCGCACACGCGCATCCACATCCACGAGGTGCTCATCACGATGGACGCGCCGAAGCAGACGGCGGAGCAGGTCGCGGCGACGATCCCCGAGCCGGAGGCGCAAGCTCCGGTCCCGCAGCACAAGGTGCCGGCGCGCGCGAAGCGCTAGGCTCGGGCCAGCTCCACGATCGGACCGTGGCCGGGCAGCACCCGGTCGACGTCGCACAGCACGAGCCGCTGGGCGTTGCGTGCCGCCTCGTCGGGATCGTGCTGGAAGAAGGCGGGCAGCTGCTGCAGTTCGCCGCTCTCGCGGAGCAGGGGATGGCCGCCGACGATCGCGTCGCCCGAGATCAGCGAGCGCGACTCCGGCTCGATGAAGCACACGCTGCCGCTGGTGTGGCCCGGTGCTGCGACCAGCTGGAGGGTGTGCCCGGTGCTGAGGCGCACCTCGTCGCCCTCGAGCGCGACCGCGCCGGGGACGCCCACGTCGCCGAGACCGCCCGCGCGCACCGCGGCCAATGCCCACCGCACCGTGCCGCGCTTGAGGACGGAGGGCAGCAGGTCGCGGATCGTCACCTGCTCGGTGACCTCGCGCCGCACGTTCGGCAGCTCGTCGGCTGTCGTCGCGACCACGACACCGCGCTCGGCGAAGCGGGCGCTCGCACCCAGGTGGTCGGAGTGCCCGTGGGTGATCAGGATGCGGCTCAGATCGGCAGGGTCAGCGCCTGCGCGGCGGATGGACTCCTCCACCAGCGGCAGGTCGGAAGGGTAGCCGCAGTCGACGAGTTCGACGGCGCCGTTTCCGGTGAAGACAGTCCAGTTCGAGAGCGGGCCCTCGACGAACAGGATGCCGGGAGCCACGCGGACGGTCGAGCGGATGCCTGTCACCGGGCCACTCTATCCGGGACTGCCCCTGGCGCTTGACCTTGACGTAACGTCAACTCCTAACGTGGATTCCGCACCGCACGAGAGGAGGAGAACATGGACTGGTCCATCCAGGACATCGCGCGGATCGCCGGCACCACCAGCCGCACGCTGCGCCACTACGACGCCATCGGCCTGCTCGCGCCGAGCCGCGTCGGCGGCAACGGCTACCGGTACTACGACCGCGACTCCCTCGTGCGGCTGCAGCGCATCCTGCTGCTCCGCGAGCTCGGCCTCGGCCTCGACGCCATCGGCCGCGTGCTCGACGACCGGACGGATGCGGCGCCCGCGCTGCGCGACCACCTCGCGTGGTTGCAGGCGGAGCGGGAACGGCTGGCGCGGCAGATCGCGTCGGTCGAGTCGACGATCCACGCAGTGGAGGAAGGAGAGGAGATCGTGGCCGAGCGGATGTTCGACGGGTTCGATCACACGCAGTACAAGGAGGAGGTCGAGCAGCGCTGGGGGAAGGACGCGTACGCGGCGTCCGACCGCTGGTGGCGCAGCAAGACGCCCGAGGAACGGCGCGAGTGGCAGCAGCGGCAGGAGCAGCTGGCGCGCGACTGGCAGGCCGCCGCCGCGTCGGGCATCGCGCCCGACTCGGAGGAGGCGCAGGCCCTGGCACGCCGTCACGCGGAGTGGCTGGCCGGCATCCCCGGCACGCCGGGCTACGGCACGGGTGCTCCCGCCGCCGCGTACCTGACCGGCCTCGGTGAGATGTACGTCGCCGACGACCGCTTCGCCGCCAACTACGGCGGCCGCGAGGGCGCCGCCTTCGTCCGCGACGCGCTGCGCGCCTACGCCGCCGTCCACCTCGCCTAGGGGTGGCGCGGGCGGCGGGTGATGCGGTCGTCGAGCCAGTGGGCGGCCACGGCGCGAGACGGACGGGACGAGGTCGCTTCGCGCGGGGCCGGGGCGGCGCGGTCCGGCTGCGGGGCCCGCACGAGCGGGTCGTCGGAGCGCCAGGTGCGCTGGTGCGCGGCACGGTCGGATTCGAGCAGGATGCCGTCGCGCACGTCGAAACGGACGGCATCCTGCTCCTCCTCGAGGCCGGCCGACTGCTCGGCCGTTCCCTCGAGCTCGCTCTCCAGCGGCGCAGCCGTTGCAGCGTCCTGCGGGAGCCGGATCGCGAAGAAGGGGAGGGTGAGGCTGCACAGCGGGCCGACCAGCAGCGCGAACGCGAGCGTTCCGATGCCCACGTTGCCGCCGAGCACCCACCCGATGATCAGCACGGTCACCTCGATAGCGGTGCGCACCATCCAGATCGGGCGGCCGGTGCGCGCGTGCAGGCCGGTCATCAGCCCGTCGCGAGGGCCGGGGCCGAGTCGCGGGCCGATGTAGAGGCCGGTGGCCACCGCCAGCAGCGCGAGGCCCGCGACGAAGAACAGGACCTGAGCCCACAGCTCCGTCTGCTGCGGAAGGAGGTCGAGGCCCAGCTGGGCGCTCGGGCCGACGAGCAGCACGTTGAGCACGGTTCCGAGACCCGGACGCTGGCGCAGCGGGATCCAGAACGCCAGCACGACCAGCCCGATCAAGTTGGTGACGAACCCGAACGGGATGCCGGTCTTGAGCGAGACGCCCTGCGCCAGCACATCCCACGGCGACAGCCCGATCCCGCCGCGGACCATCAGCGCGATCGCGATCCCGTACAGGAACAGGCCGATCAGCAGCTGCACGAGGCGGCGAGTGAGAAGGAGTCGGGTGGTCACGGCTGCAATCCAATCGCAGCAATTGGACTGGCGGCAAGATGCCAATTCCCCTAAAGTGGCCTGCATGTCGGACGTCCAGCTCAGCGCGCGGTCCCTCGAACAGCTGCTCGGATCGTGGCGTACGTCCGCCGCGGGATACCAGGCGCTGGCCGACCGCATCCGGCTCCTCGTGCTCGACGGCCGCGTCCCGATCGGCACCCGGCTGCCCGCCGAGCGTGACCTCGCCGCCCGCCTCGAGTTGAGCCGCACGACCGTGGCGGCGGCCTACCGCCAGCTGCGCGAAGGCGGCTTCGTCGACAGCGTGCGCGGCTCCGGCAGCGTGACCCGGCTGCCCGGCCGCACCCTGCCGCTGCCCGCGGTGGGCGGCGAGGGGATGCTCGACTTCACCAAGGCGTCGCTGCCCGCCGCCTCCACGCTCGCGGCCGCGGCGCGCGCCGCTGCCGACGACCTGCCCCGGTTCCTGCCCGACCCGGGCTACGACCCGGTCGGGCTCCCGCATCTGCGGGAGGAGATCGCCGACCGGTACACCCGACGCGGCCTCCCGACCGACCCGGAGCAGATCCTGGTGACCGTCGGCGCGCAGCAGGCCATCGCGCTGATCGCGCGCACGTTCCTGCAGCGCGGCGACCGCGTCGTCATCGAGGTGCCGACGTACCCGCACGCGATCGAGGCGATGCGGCTGGCGGGCGCCCGGCTCGTACCCATCACGGTCACCGCTCCCGAGGAGGGACCGCACCGCCTCGGCGACGAGCCCGACGGATGGGATGCGGACGCGATCGAGCAGACGTTCCGCCGCGCCAACCCGGCGCTCGCCTACCTCATCCCGGACTTCCACAACCCGACCGGGGCGACGATGTCCCCGGAGACGCGGCAGCACGTGCTCGCGGCCGCCGCCGGTCACGGCGCGATCGTCGTCGCCGACGAGACCACCGCAGAGCTCGACATCGACCGGGTCGGCGACTACCTCCCGATGCCCCGCTACGCCGACCCCGCCTCGCCGCCGGCGCCCATCATCATGATCGGGTCCGCCAGCAAGACGCTGTGGGGCGGTCTGCGGATCGGGTGGATCCGCGCCGATCGCGGTCACATCCAGCGGTTGATCGGAGCGAAGCCCGCGAGCGACCTGGGAACGCCGATCATCGAGCAGCTGGTCGTCGCGCGCATGATCCCGCAGCTCGAGCAGATCGCGGAGGAGCGGCGCGGGCAGCTGCAGCGGGGACGCGCCATCGTACGCCGACTCGTCGCCGACACGTTCCCGGAGTGGACGATGCCCATCCAGCACGGCGGCTTGACGGCCTGGGTGGGGATCGGTGCGCCGGTCAGCTCGGCCCTCGCGCTCGCGGCGCGCAGCCACGGTCTGCTCATCGCCGCCGGACCGCGATTCGGGATCGACGGCGCGTTCGAGCGCTTCCTGCGCATCCCGATCACCTACTCGGAGGAGGAGTACGACCGCGCGTTCGCCGCCCTGTCGCGGGCGTGGGCGGTCGCCGCGAACGAGCCCGTGCCGTACTTCGACAGCGGCGCGCTGCCCAGCGTGGTCTGAAACCGCCCACAGTTCGGACTCCCGGGGGAGTATCCACAAGTCGTACCAGGGCATGAAGATACCGCCCATGAGGTGCTGACATACTTCATCGTGCGCCACCGCTGCCGCGCATCCTGTCAGTTCCATTCCTAGGGGAGCTCCGTGCATTTCCTCGCCGTTCTCAGCATGAAGAACCGCGCCCTGATCGCGCTCGTGACGATCGTCGCCGCGGTCTTCGGCGGCCTCGCGCTGAACAACCTCAAGCAGGAGCTCGTGCCCTCGATCTCCTTCCCCCAGCTCGTCGTGCTCTCCAGTTACCCGGGCGCCTCGCCGGAGGTCGTGAACAACGACGTGAGCACGCCGGTGGAAGCGGCGATCCAGGGCGTCCCGAACCTCGACAGCACGTCGGCGGTCAGCAGCACGAACCAGTCGATCATCACCGCGAAGTTCACCTACGGCACCGACCTGGCCACGGCGGAACAGAAGATCGACCAGGCGATCAACCGCATCAAGTCGGGGCTGCCGTCCGGCGTCGAGCCGCAGGTGCTGTCCGGCAGCATCGACGACCTGCCGGTGGTGCAACTCGCCGTCTCGTCCTCGGGCGACCAGCGGACGCTCGCGAACGACATCACCAAGCTCGCCCTCCCCGACATCAAAGACCTGAAGGGCGTCAACGACGCTCAGCTCGTCGGCGAGGTCGGGCGACGGATCACGATCACGCCGGACCCGGCCAAGCTCGCGGTGGCGGGGGTCAGCTCGTCTGCGATCAAGGACGCGCTCCAGCAGAGCGGCGTGCTCATCCCGGGCGGGTCGATCACCGAGGACGACAAGACGCTGTCGATCCAGTCCGGGCAGCAGCTGAAGTCGGTGGACGACATCGCGGGGCTGCCGCTGGTGAAGTCGGCATCCGCGGGGTCGTCGGCTGCTTCAGGGGCTGCCGGTGCGGGTGGTGCGGCCGGTGCTGGCGCTGCGGCCGGTGCGATCGGTACCAACGAGCCCGCTCAGGTCGTGGGCGCGCCCCCGACGATCGGATCCGTCGCGACGGTCGCCGAGACGGACGACCCGATCACCTCCCTCTCTCGCGTCAACGGCGAGCCGGCGCTCACCATCGCCGTGACGAAGCTGCCGTCGGCGAACACCGTCGAGGTCTCGCACGAAGTCACCGACCTCATCCCGGACCTCGAGAAGAAGCTCGGATCGGACGCGAAGATCACTGTCGTCTTCGACCAGGCGCCGTTCATCACCCAGTCGATCAACTCGCTCGCCGAGGAGGGCCTGCTCGGGCTCGCGATGGCCGTCATCGTCATCCTGGTGTTCCTGCTGTCCGTGCGGGCGACCCTGGTCACGATCGTGTCCATCCCGACCAGCGTGCTGATCACCTTCGTCGTCATGTGGGCGACCGGCTACACGCTCAACATCATCACCCTCGGCGCGCTCACCATCGCGATCGGACGCGTCGTGGACGACTCCATCGTCGTCATCGAGAACATCAAGAGACAGCTCGTCCCCGGCGTCGATCGCGCCGTCACGATCGTCAAGGCCGTGCGCGAGGTGGCCGGAGCGATCACGGCGTCGACCATCACGACGGTCGCTGTGTTCCTGCCGCTGGCGTTCGTCGGAGACGTGACCGGCGAGCTGTTCCGTCCGTTCGCGCTGACCGTCACGATCGCCCTGCTGTCGTCGCTGCTCGTCGCGCTGACGATCGTGCCGGTGCTCGCGTACTGGTTCCTGCGCGCGCCCAAGGTGCACAAGCACGACGGCGAGACCGCGGCGACGACCGACGCCTCGCACCTGTCCGTGGAGGAGGCGGCGGCCGCCGGTGTCGACGAGCTCGAGCATCCGTCGCGTCTCCAGGCCGGTTATCTGCCGATCATCCGCTGGACCCTCAAGCACTCGTGGGTGACCGTGGTGGCGGCCGCGCTGGTGCTCGTGCTCACGTTCTTCGCGTTCCCGTTCGTGAAGACGAACTTCCTCGGTTCGAGCGGGCAGAACTCGATGACCGTCACGCAGACCCTGGACCCGGGCGCGAGCCTGCAGGCGAAGGACGACGCGGCGAAGGTGGTCGAGCAGAAGCTGATCGACACGAAGGGCGTGAAGACGGTCCAGGTGTCGATCGGGTCGTCCGGCTCGTCGCTTCGCGACGCCTTCACCGGCGGCGGGGGCGGCACCACGTTCTCCGTGACGACCGACCCGGACGCCGACCAGGAGAAGCTGCAGAACACCATCCAGGACGAGCTCGCGGCGATCAAGGACCAGGGTGAGATCACGCTGTCCGCGTCGAGCGGCTTCGGTGGGTCGACCGACATCCAGGTGGACATCACGGCCAGCAACGACGGCGACCTGCAGAAGGCGACCGACGCCGTGCTGACCGAGCTGCAGAAGAAGAAGTCGCTCAAGCAGGTGACCGACAACCTGTCCGCCTCGCTGCCCTACGTCGCGGTGGAGGTCGACCGCTCGAAGGCGGCCGCCGCGGGCCTGAGCGAGGTCGCCGTCGGCACGATCGTCTCGCAGGCGATGCAGCCGACGCAGGCCGGATCCGTCGCGATCGACAACACGACGCTCAAGATCTACCTGCAGTCCGAGAACCCGCCGACCACCGTCGCGGGCCTCGCGCAGCTGCCGATCCCGACCGCCACCGGCGTCGTCCCGCTGGACACGCTGGCCTCGGTCGCGGAGGTCAAGGGGCCGTCCACGGTCACCACCGAGCGCGGGCTCCGGACCGCGAGCGTGACGGCGACCCCGGCGACGGACAACCTGACCACGGCGAACGCGGACGTCTCGGCGGCACTCAAAGCGGCGGACCTCCCGGAGGGCGCCACCGCGAAGATCGGCGGCGTCTCGGCGAGCCAGTCCGACGCGTTCGGGCAGCTCGGCCTGGCGCTGCTCGCCGCCATCCTCATCGTGTACATCGTGATGGTCGCGACGTTCCGCTCGCTGCTGCAGCCGATCCTTCTGCTCGTGTCGGTGCCGTTCGCGGCGACGGGCGCCATCCTGCTGCAGATCGCGTCGGGCATCCCGCTCGGTGTCGCGTCCATGATCGGTCTGCTGATGCTGATCGGAATCGTGGTGACGAATGCGATCGTCCTCATCGACCTGGTCAACCAGTACCGCAGACGCGGCATGTCCGTCGCAGACGCGGTCGCGCACGGTTCGTCGCGCCGACTCCGCCCGATCCTGATGACGGCGATCGCGACGATCGCCGCTCTGACCCCGATGGCGCTCGGCGTCACCGGCCATGGCGGTTTCATCTCGCAGCCGCTCGCGATCGTGGTGATCGGCGGCCTCATCTCGTCCACCGTGCTGACGCTGGTCGTGCTGCCGACGCTGTACAACCTGGTGATCGGCCGGCGCGAGCGGAAGGCGGCGCGCAAGGCGGCACGGGATGCGGCGGCGGGCGGTCCGACGGATGGCCCGGGCGGCGACGCGCCGCGCGGGCCGGACGGTGGACCGCGCGACGGCGGCTCGCCGGATGACCGCTCGCCCGACGCTCCGCAGCCGCCGGTGTTCACGAGCCCCGCGGGCGGGTCGCAGATCTGACGGCGCAGCGGTCGGACGTCCGGAAGTCGGACGTCCGGTTGCGGCCTGCCAGGCGTGATCCTCCGGCAGCCTCGTCCGGGATGCCAGACATGCGGCCGCGCCAGAGCGTCGCGGCGGCCCCGGGCCCTGGCTAGGGTCGCGGTATGAGCGAGCAGTGGCTGTCCGTCGATCCGCTGTGGCCGCGCGCGGGCGGCTGGGACGCGCTTGGCGCTGACGATGTCGACCTCGCGCTCGTCGGCATCCCGACGCACGAGACGTCGCTGTCGCCGACCGGCGCCCACCGCACCCCCGCCGCGGTGCGGGACGCGCTGCGGCGCTACTCGGCGTTCGCCCCGGGCCTGGATGTGGAGGCGCTGCGGTTCGCAGACGCCGGCGACGTGGCCGACCCCGACGGTCCGGATGGGCGCGAACGCGCCATCGGCGCCGTTGCGGAGGCGGTGAGCCGTTCCCGGCTGACCGTCGCTGTCGGCGGCGACAACTCGCTCACGGTTCCGGCGATGCTCGGCGCGGCGGGCGATGCGTTGGGAAGCGCGGGCCTGATCACCCTCGACGCCCACCACGACCTCCGGGACGGGCGCTCCAACGGCTCGCCGGTGCGCGAGCTGCTGGAGGCCGGGCTGGACGGGCGCCGCGTCGTGCAGCTCGGCATCGCCGACTTCGCCAACTCGGCCGCGTACGCGCGGCGGGCGGAGGAGTACGGCATCACCGTCATCACCCTGGACGCGCTCCGCGCCCGGCCCATCGACGACGTGATGGCCGAGGCGCTGGACATCGCGGGTGCTGCCGGCGGCCCCATCCACCTGGACCTCGACGTCGACGTCTGCGACCGATCCGTCGCCCCCGGATGCCCGGCGTCCGTCCCCGGCGGCCTGGCCGCGTGGGAGCTGCGCCGCTTCGCGCGCCGCGCGGCCGCGTCCCCTCAGGTGCGCTCGATCGACATCGCCGAGGTCGACGCGACCGCCGACACCCCCGATCAGCGCACCGTCCGCCTCGCCGCTCTCCTCGTCCTCGAGTCCGCCGCCGGCCTCGCCACCCGCTGACCGGCGCCCCTCCTCCCATCGAGTCCGCAATGAGTGCACGCGACACGCCGCGCAGCCGTGCACTCTTCGCGGACTCGATGGCGGCGGGCCGGGTGGCTAGAGGGTGAGGGTGCGGGCGACGAGGGGGACGCCGGGGCGGTAGGCGAGGTGCACGGAGGTGGGGGCGCGCAGCACCACCAGGTCGGCGCGCGCACCGACGCGGAGGTGTCCGACGTCGTCTCGCCGCAGGGCGGCCGCGCCGCCGAGCGTGGCGGCGCGCAGAGCCTCCGCCGGCGTCAGTCCCATCTCGCGCACGGCGAGCGCGATGCAGAACGGCATCGACGAGGTGAACGACGAGCCCGGGTTGCAGTCGCTCGCGAGCGCGACGGTCGCGCCCGCATCCAGCAGCCACCGCCCGGACGGGTAGGGGTGCCTAGTCGAGAACTCGACGCCCGGGAGCAGGGTCGCGACGGTTTGGGAGGCGGCCAGCCGCTCCACGTCCTCATCGCGGAGGTACGTGCAGTGGTCGACGCTGGCCGCATCCAGCTCGACGGCCAGCTCGACCCCGTCGCCCGGTCCGAGCTGGGCGGCATGGAGCCGGAGGCCGAGCCCGCGGGCCGCACCCGCTTCGAGGATGCGCCGCGATTGCTCGACGGTGAAGGCGCCGGTCTCGCAGAACACGTCGATCCATCGCGCAGACGGCGCGCAGGCGTCGAGCATCGGGCCGGTGACGAGGTCGACGTAGGCGTCGGGATCCGACGCGTACTCGGGAGGAACGACATGCGCCCCGAGGAAGGTCGTCTCGTCCGTCACCTCGCGCGCGATCCGCAGCAGGCGGTCCTCGTCGGCGACGGTCAGCCCGTAGCCGCTCTTGATTTCGAAGGTCGTGGTCCCCTGGGCGCGCAGCTCGCCCACGAAACCGGCCAGCCGCGTGCGCAGCGCGTCATCCGACGCTTCCCGGGTCGCCGCGACCGTGGACCGTATGCCGCCCGCGGTATACGGTCGCCCGGCCATCCGCGCCTCGAACTCCGCGGCCCGGTCGCCGCCAAACACCAGGTGCGTGTGCGAGTCGACGAACCCCGGGATGACCGCCGCGCCGTCGACGTCTACGATCTCGTCGGCATCCGCCACGGGTGCGGACGCGGCGGGCCCGGTCCATGCGATGCGGCCGTCGACTGCGAGCACGGCGGCATCCGCCAGCGACCCCAGCGAACCGGGATGCGCGGGATCGAACGTGACCAGCTCGCCGATCCCCGTGACGAGGGTCGCGGTCATCGGCGGGCGGCGCTCTGCTCGCGCATCGGGATGCGCAGGCCGCGCTCGTCGGCGACCTCCACCGCACGCTCGTAGCCCGCATCCACGTGCCGCATCACACCGGTGCCCGGGTCGTTGATGAGGACCCGCTCGATCTTCTCGGCGGCGAGCGGCGTGCCGTCCGCGACGACGACCTGGCCCGCGTGAATGCTGCGCCCGATCCCGACCCCGCCGCCGTGGTGGAACGACACCCAGGTGGCGCCGGAGGCCGTGTTGAGCAGCGCGTTCAGCAGTGGCCAGTCGGCGATCGCGTCGGAGCCGTCGGCCATCGACTCGGTCTCGCGGTACGGGGATGCGACCGAGCCCGAGTCGAGGTGGTCGCGGCCGATGACGACCGGCGCCGAGAGCTCGCCCGAGGCGACCATCTCGTTGAAGCGCAGCCCGGCGAGGTGGCGCTCCTTGTATCCCAGCCAGCAGATCCGCGCCGGAAGGCCCTCGAAGTGCACCTTCTCGCCCGCCTGGGTGATCCAGCGGCGCAGGTGCTCGTCCTCGGGGAACAGCTCGAGCACGGCGCGGTCGGTCGCCGCGATGTCGGCGGGGTCGCCGCTCAGTGCCGCCCAGCGGAACGGCCCCTTGCCCTCGGCGAAGAGGGGGCGGATGTACGCGGGCACGAAGCCGGGGAAGTCGAACGCGCGGTCGTATCCCCCGAGCTGTGCCTCGGTGCGGATGGAGTTGCCGTAGTCGAAGACCTCGGCGCCGGCGTCCTGGAACCCGACCATCGCCTCCACCTGGGCGGCCATCGAGCGGCGGGCGTCGTCGGTGAAGCGCTCGGGATCCGCCGCGGCGCGCTCGCGCCACGACTCGACGTCGTACCCGATCGGCAGGTACGAGAGCGGGTCGTGGGCACTGGTCTGGTCGGTCACGATGTCGATCGGGACGCCGCGGCGCAGCAGTTCGGGGAACACCTCGGCGGCGTTGCCGACCACGCCGACCGAGAGCGCGCGTCCCTCGTCCTTGGCGGTCACGGCCTGGTACACGGCGTCGTCGAGGTCGTCGGCGAGCACATCCAGGTAGCCGTGGTCGACGCGACGCTGCAGGCGGGTGCGGTCCACATCCACGATCAGCACGGAGCCGCCGTTCATGGTGACGGCGAGCGGCTGCGCCCCGCCCATGCCGCCGCAGCCGCCGGTGAGGGTGAGGGTGCCGGCGAGCGACCCCTCGAACCTCTTCCGCGCGACCGCGCCGAAGGCCTCGTAGGTGCCCTGCAGGATGCCCTGGGAGCCGATGTAGATCCAGGATCCGGCGGTCATCTGGCCGTACATCGTCAGCCCCAGCGCCTCCAGCCGGCGGAACTCGGGCCACGTCGCCCAGTCGCCGACCAGGTTCGAGTTGGCGATCAGCACACGCGGCGCCCACTCGTGCGTGCGGAACACGCCGACCGGCTTGCCGGACTGCACGAGCAGCGTCTCGTCCGCCTCCAGGTCGCGGAGGGTGGCGACGATCGCGTCGAACGCCTCCCAGCTGCGGGCCGCGCGGCCGGTGCCGCCGTAGACGACCAGGTCGTCCGGCCGCTCGGCCACGTCGGGGTCGAGGTTGTTCATCAGCATCCGCAGCGGCGCCTCGGTCTGCCAGCTCTTCGCGGTGAGCTCGGTGCCGCGCGCGGCGCGGACCGGTCGTGCTCCATCCATCGTGTGGTCCTTTCTTCTGCTCGGCGGCTAGTGGGTCGGGTCGGGGAGATCGGCGGCGCGCCGCAGGGCGCCGGAGGAGAGGAGGGCGTGGGCGGCCTCGATCTCGGGGGACAGGTGGCGGTCGGGGCCAGGGCCGGGGACGGCGCTGCGGAGGGCAGCGATGACGGCGCCCGTGCGCGGGCCGGGCTGCAGCGGAGCGCGGAGGTCGGCGCCGCGGGCGGCGGTCATCACCTCGATCGCGAGCACGCGGGCGAGCCCGTCGAGGGCGCGGCGCAGCTTGCGGGCGGCCCCCCATCCCATCGACACGTGGTCCTCCTGCATCGCGGACGACGGGATGCTGTCCACCGACGCGGGCGCGGCGAGCCGCTTCAGCTCGGAGACGATGCCGGCGGCCGTGTACTGCGCGATCATCAGCCCCGAGTCGACGCCGACCTCGTGCGCGAGGAACGGCGGCAGCCCCTGGTTGCGTGCGGGATCGAGGAAGCGGTCGGTGCGCCGCTCGGACATGCTCGCCACATCCGCCACCGCGATCGCCAGGAAGTCCAGGACGTACGCCACGGGCGCGCCGTGGAAGTTGCCGTTCGACTCGACCCTGCCGTCAAGCGTCAGGACCGGGTTGTCGACCGCCGATGCCAGCTCGCGGGAGGCGACGAGCTCGGCGTGGTCCACGGTGTCGCGCGCGGCGCCGTGCACCTGCGGGGAGCAGCGCAGCGAGTACGCGTCCTGGACGCGCGTGCACTCCGGGCCCTTGTGGCTGGCGACGATCGGGGAGCCGGCGAGCATCGCGCGCAGATTCGCGGCCGAGATGGCCTGGCCCGCCTGTGGGCGCAGCCGCTGCAGGTCGTCGGCGAAGACGGCGTCGGTGCCGAGCAGCGCCTCGACGCTCATCGCAGCGGCGATGTCGGCGTCGGCGAGGAGGCCGTGCAGGTCGTGGATGGCCAGCGCGAGCATCCCGAGCATCCCGTCGGTGCCGTTGATGAGCGCGAGCCCTTCCTTTTCGGCGAGGACGACCGGCCGGATGCCCGCCGCCGCCAGGGCCGCGGAGGCGTCCACGAGCTCACCGTCGACGCGGACGCGGCCCTCGCCCATCGCCGCGAGGGCGCACTGCGCAAGCGGCGCCAGGTCCCCGGAGCAGCCGAGCGACCCGTACTCGTGGACGACCGGCGTGATCCCGGCGTTCAGGAGGGCCGCGTACGTCTCGACGGTCTCGGGCCGGGCGCCGGTGCGTCCGGTCATCAGGGTGGACAGGCGCAGCAGCACGAGTGCGCGCACCACCTCCTGCTCGACCTCCGGGCCGGAGCCCGCCGCGTGCGATCGCACCAGGCTGGCCTGCAGCTGCGCGCGCCGGTCGCCGGGGATGAACGTGGTGGCGAGGGCGCCGAACCCGGTGGAGATGCCGTAGTGCGGCTCGGTGTCGTCGGCGAGCGCTTCGATGATCGCGCGGGAGGCGGCGACGCCCTCCAGCGCCTCGGGGTCGAGTTCGATGCGGGCGTCGTGCCGGGCGACGGCGACGACGTCGGCGATGGTCAGCGCGCCGGTGCCGACGGTGACGGAGGTCTGGGTCTGGAGCATGCTCCGATCCTCGCGCCGAGGGCGGTGGCGGCGGGTCAGCGGTAGGCTGCTCGGTGTCCGGGATCCCAGACTCGGCCGGCGAGGAGGATGACGTGAGCAAGGTGCCCGCCGCCGAGAACACGCTCCGCATCCTGGGCTACCTGGGGACGCAGCGCGGTCCGGTGCCCGCCGCCGCGATCGCCGGACACCTCGGGCTGCCGCGCTCGACCGTCTACCACCTGCTCACGGTGCTGGCGGAGCACGGCTTCGTGCTGCACTTCCCCGAGGCGAAACGCTACGGCCTGGGCGTCGCGGCGTACGAGCTGTCGAGCGGGTTCTCGCGGCAGCAGCCGCTCAGCCGCCTCGGGCGTCCCATCGTCGCGGCTCTCGTGGATGCGATCGGGGAGTCCGGGCACGTCGCCGTGCTGCACGGGCGCGACGTGGTCTACATCGTCGAGGAGCGCGCCCCGCGCCGGCCGCGCCTCGTCACGGATGTGGGCGTCCGTCTCCCCGCGCACCTGACGGCGAGCGGACGCGCCCTGCTGGCCACGCTCCCCCGGGAGCAGCTGCGCGCGCTGTACCCGGATTCCGGCGCGTTCGAGGACCGCACCGGCTCCGGCCCGCACTCGTACGCCGAGTTGCGCCGCCTGGTGACCGAGGCGCGCGAGCGCGGCTACGCGACGGAGGACGGCGACGTGACGCCGGGCTTCGCGTCCGTCGCCGTCTCCGTGCGCGATCACGCGGGCTGGCCGGCGGCCGGGATCGCCGTCACGTTCCCGCGCGAGAACGTCCCGCCGGAGCGATGGGATGGGCTCGCCGCGCGGGTGCGCGAGACGGCGGCCGAGCTGTCCCGCCGGATCCGGGGGAGCTGACCGGCCACCGCCTCGCGTGGACGCTCAGGCCCGGCTGGGCGTGCGGTTCTCTGCGCTGACCATCCAGGCGAACTGCTCCAGCTTCTCGATGATCGCGTGGAGCAGGTCGGCCGAGGTCGGGTCCTCCTCGTCGACGTCGTCGTGCACGTCGCGCATGGTGCGGACGACCGCCTCCAGCCGCTCGGTGATGAGGTCCACCGTCTCCTCGGTGTCGACCTCGCCGTTCGGGAACTCCGGGAGGCTGGTCTGCTCGGCGACGGTCGCGCTGCGTCCGTCGGGCGTCGCATGCAGAGCGCGCAGTCGCTCGGCGACGTCGTCGCTGAACTCGCGCGCGGCCTCGACGATCTCGTCGAGCTGCAGGTGGAGGTCGCGGAAGTTGCGGCCGACGACGTTCCAGTGCGCCTGCTTGCCCTGGAGGTGCAGCTCGATCAGGTCGACGTGCACGCGCTGGAGGTTCTGCGCCAGCTCGGTCGAGGCGACGAAGCCGTGCTCGGCGTGCTCGCGGCGCGTCGGGGCGACGCCGACCGCGCTCGTGCGGCGGACCGCGGGGGTCTTCGGCTTCTTCGCGCTGCTCTTCGTCTTGGTGTCGGTTGCGGCCACGATGGGTCCCTTCTGTTCGATGGACGACACGCACGGTATGCCGCGGGAACGCGGCCCGGAACCGCCTTGACAAGCCCGAAAACCACTTGGCACTCTCGTAGTGAGAGTGCTAATATCTGTGGCCGAAAGGCGGCGATAACCGCCTCTCATCAGCTCAATTGAAGAAAGGGGTACATCTGATGGCCATGTCGTTCGATCCTTTCTCCCAGTTGGACCGGATCGCCCAGAGCGTGTTCGACACCAGTCGCCAGCCGCGCCTGATGCCGGTCGACCTCTTCCGGGAGGGCGACCGCTACATCCTGAACGCCGACCTTCCCGGCGCCGACCCGTCGTCGGTGGATGTGGACGTCGACGGCCACCTCCTCACGATCCGCGCGGTGCGCACGGCCGCCGATCGCGACGGTGCCCGCTGGCTCGCGCAGGAGCGGCCCTACGGTGCCTACATGCGCCAGTTCACGATCGGCGACGACGTCGATCCGGACGGCATCACCGCGTCGTACGACAACGGGGTGCTGAGCGTCATGATCCCGGTCGCCGAGCGGGCGAAGCCGCGCAAGATCGCGGTGGAGTCGAGGCGATCGGAGGGCGGCGGCGGCACGATGCGCGTCGATGAGGCGCGCAGCGACGCCCGGGCGGTCTCGTCGTAACCGGGTGACCGCGGGGGCCGCCGTCAGTGTTCGGCGCGCCCCCGCGCCACCCACTCCAGCCGCCGCAGCGTCTCCGCGTTCCGCACATGCAGCAGCGCGTCGGCGATGACCCCGGGGAGCTTCGTCACGATCCCGGTGTGGGGGTACTCCTCGATGCGCACCAGGCAGCCTCCGCCGCGCGGCTTCACGTCGATGATCACGCGCTCGGTGCCGAAGGGCCGCGTCTTCGCCTCCAGCACCATCCGCCGCGGCGGGTCCCACTCGTCGATGCGCGTCTCGTCGTTGAGGACCAGCGGCCACACGCCCACGGAGTGGTGCAGGCGCGAGCCCTGCGCGGGGTAGCGGTCGTCCGCTGCGCGCAGACGGGACGCGCCGACGACCCAGGTCGGGTAGACCCACGGGTCGGCGAGGACGGCGAAGACCTGCTCGGGTGTGCAGGCCATACGGCGGACGTTGACGGACATGATCACGGCTCCGATGGGGTCGGTGGACGCAGCGCGTCCGGGATGAGCGGGGCGGACGGCGGAGCGGCTACCTGGTCGGGCGCGGGCGCGAGGTCGGGCATCCGGGTCATCCCGAACTCGTGGCGGAGGGCGCTGCGGGCCGCGTAGTAACCGCCCAGGCCGTGGACGCCCGGGCCGGGCGTCACGGACGCAGAGGCCAGATAGAGGCCGCGCCCGGGCATCCGCCACGGCTCCGTCGAGAGCACGGGACGCGCGACGAGCTGACCCAAGTCGGGGGCGCCGGCGGAGATGTCGCCGCCGATGTAGTTGGGGTTGTGCTGCTCCATCTGCACCGCGTTCATCGTGTTCGTGCCGATGATGAGGTCGCGGAAGCCGGGTGCGAACTGCTCGATGCGGCGGATGATCGCCTCCGTGCGGTCCTCCGTCGAACCGCGCGGCACATGCGTGTAGGCCCAGAGCACGTGCTTCCCCGCGGGCGCGCGGGTGGCGTCGAACAGCGACGGCTGCGCGACCAGCACGTACGGCGGGTCGCTCTGCCGGCCGTGCGCCACCGCATTCTCCGAGCGCGCGGTCTCTGGACGGGTGCCGCCCAGGTGGACGGTGCCCGTCTCGAACAGCTCGGGGTTGGTCCACGGGACCGGGCCGGACAGGGCGAAGTCAGCTTTGAAGACGCCGTTGCCGTCACGGAAGCGGGAGACGCGGCGGAGGTAGGACGCGGGGAGCCGGTCCTCGCCGAGCCGGACCGCGTCCGCCACGTGCGTGTCGAAGACGATCACCCGTGCGTCCGGCAGGTCGGCCAGTGACGTGACCGGCGTGCTCGTGACGATCTCGCCGCCGTGCGCTTGCAGGTCGGCGGCCATCGCGTCCGCGATCGCCCGGCTGCCTCCGACGGGGATCGGCCAGCCGCGGGCGTGGGCCTGGACTGCGAGCGCGAGCCCGGCGGCCGCGCCGGCCAGGCTGGGCAGCGACAGCGTCGTGTGCGCGAAGACGCCGGAGAGCAGCGCGCCCGGCGCTTCGGTGCGGAACGGAAGGTCCCACCACGGGCCGCCCTGCGCGAGTGCGGTGAGCCCGAACCGTGCGGCGACGAGTGGATGCCGGGGCACCTGCAGCAGCTCCGAGAGGGTGAACTGCGCCACCGCGTCCGCGTCGCGCACCAGCGGACCGAGGAGCGCCCGCCAGGCCGGCCCGTCGACGCCGAGGCCGTCCACCGTGCGCTCCAGGTCGAGGTACGCCATGGCGACCCGGCCGCCGTCCAGAGGGTTGCCGTACGACGCCGTCGGCACCACGAACGGCACCCGGCGCTCCAGCTGGAACCTGCGGAAGAACCCGGAGGCGAAGGCGAGCGGATGCACGGCCGAGCAGATGTCGTGCAGGAAGCCCGGCAGCGTCAACTCCTCGGTGCGGAGGCCGCCGCCGATGGTCGCGTTGCGCTCGTACACCCGCACCCGGAGGCCGGCCCGCGCGAGCGTCAGCGCGGCCGCGAGACCGTTCGGGCCCGACCCGATGACGATCGCATCGAGGCCGTCCGACGAGGTGGATGCGCTCATACCTCCCTGTATACCCCGCGCCCGCACAGCGGCCGAGGGTGATGGGCAGCCCGTTCCCAGCCTGCGTCCTGTATCGTTGGCAGGTCGGCTCTTGACACCGCGCTCGTCGCGCGGATGGGTTTGTCAGTCAAGCGGGCCGGTTCTGCACCCGATCAGCGGTGCGGATCACATGATCGTGAACGGCCCGAGCAGAGTTTCGCCCGGGATACATCCGGTGCGCTTCGGCGTGCCGCCGCGCACTCGAGACCAACCCAGGAAGCACATCCATGCCCGGATACAACAAAGACCGACGATCGCAGCCGTCCCGCGGCGGCGCCCCCAAGAGCGGCAGCCGCAGCCCCAAGCACCGCGGCTACCGCGCCGAGGAGCAGGGCGCGGCCCCGAAGAAGGCCCGCTGGAGCACGGAGGACCGCGCCGCGCGCGGCCGCTCCGTCTACGGCAGCCGCGACGACAGCGCCGGCTCCGGCCGCGGTGCCTCGCGCGGAGAGCGCCCCAACTGGGAGCCCCGCGGCAAGGACGCGCGCCGCACCGAGCGCGAGTGGGAGGACCGCTCGCAGCGCCAGGAGCGTCCGCGCCGGTCGTACGACGACCGCGCCGAGCGTCCGCGCCGCGACCAGGACGACCGTCCGCGTCGCGACTTCGGTGACCGTGCCGAGCGCCCGCGGCGCGAGTACGACGACCGCCCGCGGCGTCAGTACGACGACCGTACGGAGCGTTCGCGTCGCGACTTCGGTGACCGTGCCGATCGTCCGCGTCGGGAGTACGACGACCGCCCGCGTCGCGACTTCGGTGACCGTGCCGAGCGCCCGCGTCGTGAGTACGACGACCGCCCGCGTCGTCAGTACGAGGACCGTGCGGAGCGTCCCCGCCGCGACTTCGGCGACCGTGCCGAGCGTCCCCGCCGTGAGTACGACGACCGTCCGCGTCGCGACTTCGGTGACCGTGCCGAGCGCCCCCGCCGCGAGTTCGGTGACCGTCCCCGCCGCGACTTCGGCGACCGCGCCGAGCGTCCCCGCCGCGACTTCGACGACCGCCCGCGCCGCGACTCCTCCTTCTACCCGTCGCGCGACGAGAAGCCCGCGTTCGACCCCACCGACGATGTCGTCCTCGAGCGCCTGGAGGCGGAGGCCATCCAGGCGCAGGACGTCGAGGGCGTGACCTTCGCCGATCTCGGCCTCGGCGGCAACATCGTCCGCGCGCTCGCCGAGCTCGGCGCCGAGACCCCGTTCCCGATCCAGGCCGCCACCACCCCGGATGTGCTGGCCGGCAAGGACGTGCTCGGCCGCGGCCGCACCGGCTCCGGCAAGACCATCGCCTTCGGCGCCCCCATGGTCGAACGCCTGATGCAGCTGTGGGCCGAGTCCGGCAAGTCCGGCGGCAAGCGTCAGCTCGGCCGTGCGCCGCGCGCGCTCATCCTGGCCCCGACCCGCGAGCTCGCGCTGCAGATCGACCGCACCGTGCAGCCCATCGCCCGCAGCGTCGGCCTCTTCACCACCCAGATCTACGGCGGCGTGCCGCAGGGCCGCCAGGTGGGTGCGCTGCAGCGCGGCGTCGACATCGTGATCGGCACCCCCGGCCGCATCGAAGACCTCGTGGAGCAGGGCCGCCTCGACCTCAGCGAGGTCGCCATCACCGTCCTGGACGAGGCCGACCACATGTGCGACCTCGGCTTCCTCGAGCCTGTGCAGCGCATCCTGCGCCACACCTCGGACGGCGGCCAGAAGCTGCTCTTCTCGGCGACCCTGGACTCCGGTGTCGCACAGCTGGTCGACGAGTTCCTGGTCGAGCCGGCCGTGCACGAGGTGGCGGGCGAGGACCAGGCGTCCTCGACCATCGACCACCGCGTGCTCGTCATCGAGCACCGCGACAAGGGCGCCATCATCGAGCAGCTCGCCGACCGCGACGGCAAGACCCTGGTCTTCGCCCGAACCCGCGCCTTCGCCGAAATGCTCGCCGACCAGCTGGAGGACGCCGGCATCCCCGCCGTCAGCCTCCACGGCGACCTCAACCAGTCGCGCCGCACGCGGAACCTGGCCCAGCTGACGAGCGGACGCGTCAACGTGCTGGTCGCGACGGACGTCGCCGCACGCGGCATCCACGTCGACGACATCGACCTGGTGATCCAGGCGGACGCCCCGGACGAGTACAAGACGTACCTGCACCGCTCCGGCCGCACCGGTCGCGCCGGCAAGCAGGGCACCGTCGTCACGCTGATCCCGAAGCACCGCCAGCGCCGGATGAACGAGCTGCTGGGCCGCGCCGAGATCGAGGCCGACTTCGTCCCGGCCGCCCCCGGCGACGACGTCCTCCTGACGCTCGCGCAGTAACCGGCGTCAGCCCGCCACCGGAGAGCCGTCCTCGACACGCTGTGTCGGGCGACGGCTCTCCTGCGTTTCCGCCGCCCCGAGCCCGACCGGGCCGACGAGCACCGCGACCGCCGCGACCGCCGAGCAACGCGCAGAGCACCAGGGTGGCCGCAATCAGGGCCTCGGGTTGACGACTCGATACCGTCGTGGAAACGCTCATGTCCTCGGAGGGAGATCGGATGACCGTCCACAGCTCGAAGCGCCGTCGCACCCTGTCGTTCATCGGGGGGATGGCGCTCCTCGGATCGGCAGGACTCGTCGTTCTCGTCGGGTCGCCGGCGATCGCGGATGAGGACCACGGCGTCCCGCGCGGCGGCGACGGGAGCCTCCACCTTCTCCCCGACGTCATCGTGAACTCCGGGATCGAGGCGGGGAACTCCTCCGACTTCCCGTTCATGGGACAGCTCTTCCTTCCCCAGGTCGCGCAGCGGGCCGACGAGCTCGCACACGCGCAGGAGGCGGTCCGTGCGGCGGCCACCCGGCTCACCTTCGACGGCAGCAGGGGTACGGCCGCCGATGGCCGGTACACGCAGCTCCGGGACACCCTCTTCGACGGCTACTCTCCGGCGGCGGTCCGGGGCGCCGGCTCGATCGCCGCGCCCTCGGACGATGACCCCTGGATCCTCCTCATGGCGGTCGCGGCCCTTCCACTCACCGGCCTGGCCGCATTCCTCGGCGCGAAGACCGGGGCGAGGCGCCGGAGGGCTCGCGCCTGACCGGTCGGCGACGCATCGTCAGCCACGCGCCGAGGATCCCGATGAGCGTACCCGCGAGGAAGATCGCCGGCCAACGGTAATCGAAGCTCGAGTCGCCGAGGTTCGACGAGGAGGATGTGGTGTCCCGTGTCGTGACGGGCGTCGCGAAGGACTCGTAGATTTTCGCCGGGTCGGCGCCGTTGGCACGCGTGTTCGAGAGCACTGTCGAGAAGCGCGCGCTGTAGTCGCCGGCCGTTGTGCGGTCCGCGCTTCCCGTGGCGATGCTTCCGTTCATGGCGTCGAGGAGTGCGCGCGTGTCCGCTTGTGTCCTCTGGATGTTGACCAGCAGGTCGTCGAACTGGGCGGAGTTGTCGGAGATCGCGTTCGCGCTCGCGGCGACACCGTCGGCGGCAGCCGACGTCGCCTTCACGAGTTCTGTGAGCGATTCGTAGAGCATCGGCCCGGTCCGCTCATCGAGGTACAGCTCGGCTCTGCCCTCCTGCTGCCCGTCCCACGGGACGGTCGTCAATTGGATCACGGTGGGGGACTGCTCCTGCCAACGCTCTGGGGCGGCGTGCACCGCGGTCGTGGCCGCCGCGTACCACTCCTCCAGTCCGGACAATGCGCTCGAGAAGAACGACGGCGAGAGATGGAGGCTCGCCAGCGTGCGGAGATCGGCGTCGATCTGCGCGCGGTGTTCGAGACCGAGCCGGATCTGCTCGATGATCGCGGAGACGACATGCCGGCCGAGCGCCAGATAGGCGTCGACGTCGTCGGGGTGCAGGCGTTTCTCGATCGTGGCGGCGTCGATGACTCCGTACCGGTTGACGACGGAGTCGGCCCTGTGCCCGGGGAAATCTCCGCTCTGCGTCACCGCCGACACGAAGGCGCCGAGGTCTTCGTCCGGTCCGCCATAGAGGGCGTGGAGGAGCTGAGCGGCCGTCCGGATGTCTCCGAGGTAGCCGGCGATTCCGGCCACCGAAGAGGACACCGTGTTCGCACCGGCGTTCGCGGGATCCAGCACGTAGACGTCGCTGCGGATGATCTGCGCGGCGGGCGCGCCGACGTCTCCCTGGGCGGTGAAGTCGATCTTGACGGTGCCCGCGGCATCCCGCAGTCGGATGGTGTAGGTCACGGTGACGCCGACCGGACTCTCGCCCGAGCTGTTGTCGACCGTGACCGTCTGGGTCGCCGCGTCCACCTGCACGCACCCGGGGCACTCCGGCGACGTCGCCGTCGTGACGGTCACGTCAGCGGCGGTGAGCGGCGCGGGAACGGAGACGTCCAGCGTCTGGCGGTCTCCAGCCTCCACCGTGACCGAGACCCCGGTCGTGACGCTCTGATCCCCGCCCGGCATCGGGCGGAGAACGTCCAACGGCGGTGACGCGATGGTGTTCGCGTCGGCGTAGCGCTTGATCAGCTGCAGATCCGCGGCGTAGGGCGCTGAATCGAAGCCCGACGATGCGTGAAGCGCGCCGGACAACTCGTCGAATGCGACGGGATCCGTCGAGATGGACGCGACGAGGGCGCTGATGCGGTCGACGTACCGATCGATCTCCATCGGCCGGTTGCCTCCGCTGAGCGTCTTGGCGAGCTTCTGAGCGAGAGCCTTCGTGGCGTGAGCGGCCGTCAGCGTCGCGAGGTCGATGTCGTACGACTCGTCGGCGAGTCCGGATGCTCCGGCGGGTGCTCCGATCGTGGAGTTGTCGGCCGGCATCGCGATGGTGAAGTACTCCTCGAGGAGCGTCGTCTCGAGCTCCTCCAATGCGGTGATCGAGCCGACGAGCTCCGCCCGCCGGCCGTTCAAAGAGGCGACCACCTCCTCGACGCGTCCGTTGTACTCCCGAGCGAGCGCGTCGTACCCGGACACCGCCCGCTGCAGCGTCGGGCGGACTCCCGTGTGCGTGCCGTCCGCGTCGACGGAGTCCATGCCGCGAAGCCCCGACCACGTGCCGTCGCCCGAGAGGAGCCCGTCGATGTGGGCGGAGAACGCCGCGTCGTACTGCTGCTGGTCCGCAGCGGCCTGATCGCTGAGCGCGATGTTCCCGTTGGCCGCATTGCGCTCGGCGATCTGCCTTTGGAGGACGAAGTAGTCGTCGAGAGAGGGCTGCTGGCGGGCGAGCGACGCGCTCGTCGACGTCAGCGTGCTGGTGGTGCTCTGGGTGAAGCCGTTCTGGCTCTGGATCCACGCGGCGTTCATGGAGCGCAGGATCTCGGTCAGGCTGATGTCGCCGTCGTTCTTCGTCGCGATCTTCTCGGCATCGGGATGGAGGCTGTCCGACAGCGTCCCCACCAGTCGAGCATGGCTGTCCACCACGGTCGACATCCTCGACTGCGCCTCCGAGATGTTCCCGGCGACGCTGGCGAAGTACAGCTGGACGACGCGGGCGTTGAAGTCGCGCAGGATCGACGACACCTCGTTCTGCAGCCGTTGCTGGGACAGCGCGTCGCCGGGAGCGACTTTGTAGTCGATCCGCGCCTGGACCGGATCGAGGTCCTGCAGGCTGAGGATGTCGTGCGAGAACGATCGTGGCAGCACGATCACCGCTTGGACGGCCTCGTCGGCGTAGGCCTTCTCCGCGACGCTTCGGGAGACGACCTGCCAGTTGTAGCGATTGTCCCGCGCCACCAGATCCACGAACTTCTTGCCGAACAGGTACTCCGAGCCGTTGAACGGTGCCGAGTGATCCTCGTTGACCAGCGCGATCGTGGCGGAGTTGACGGATGGCCCTGTGGACGGCTCGCCGAAGGTCGCCGCCGAGCTCACGAGCAATGCGGACAGGCCGAGCACCGACGCGCCGATGAGGATTTTCTTGAGCATTCCGCCTCCTGATCCCTGTAATTGCGGCCACCGCGCTCCCCGTGCGATTTGACCCCTCAGAAGCCACACCCATACGTTGTAAGCACATGCAACAGTTTACGCATCAGGTGCAGTATTTCTCGTTGCAGATTACCAGACACAGCACAGAGAGGCGCCCGACATGGGTCAGATCAGCGTTACCCCGGAAGAACTGAAGCAGCAGGCGCAGGTCTACACGCGCTCGAGGGACGAGATCGAGCAGGCGATCCAGAAGGTGAACCAGATGAACTCGACCATCGCCGAGGAGTGGAAGGGTCAGGCGTTCCAGGCGTACCTCGAGCAGTACAACCAGCTGTACGACAACGTGCGCAAGTTCGAGGACCTGCTGGTGAGCATCAACCAGCAGCTGAACAAGTACGCCGACACCATCGCCGAGCGCGACGCGCAGGATGCGCAGAGTTTCGGCTTCTGATCCGCTCGCCGTGTCCTTCTCAGCGGGAACACCGTCGTGATCGAGATCACCCTCGTGTTCCACGGCAGGCAGATCGATCTGCTGGTGCCGGGCGGCGTCACGTTCGACCGCCTGCGACAGCTCATCCACGACGCCTTCGCTGAGAAGGGCACGGTACTGCCCGGCGGGTTCTCCCTCGTCCTCGACGACAAGTATCTCGCCGTCAGCGGGCACGACGTCATCGCAGCATTCGGCATCGCCAACGGCGATCGCCTTCGGATCACAGCAACGGGTTGAGCAATGCGAATTGAACGAGAAGGCCATGTGCTCGAGCTCGAGGCCAGTGCCTCAGTCGTCCACGTCAGCGTGTCGAAGAACGGGTACGACGGCGCGTCCCTCGACGTGATCCGTCGCTACGTCGACGCGCACGAGACAGACGACGGTCTGATCATCGACTACTCGCTCGGCGAAGGCGAGATCAGCTTCCGGGAGGCGGCCAGCCGGGCGCTGACGCGACTCGACCGTCTGGCCCTGGCGCAGAAGCTGGCCGCGTGCGTGGGATACCGCGGGAGATTCCGCGTGCCCGTGATCCATCCGGACAACGTCTACCTCGACGGCGACCTCGTGCGCGTCGTGCACTGCGGTCTCCACGGCATGCTCGAGCCGTCCGCCTTCGACGAAGCGCTGTTCCTGCGGACGTTGCAGGCGATGGTGCTCCAGGTCTTCCGGCCGAAGATGGCCTTCGAGCAGTTGCTCGACGGGGCGAAAGGGCTCAGAGACGAGTTCTCGACCTCCGTGTGGCAGACCACCACGACCGACGAGCTCTTCGCCGTCATCGGTGCTCAGCTGCGGGCCGAGCGGGCGCAGACCGTCGCCACCCGGGCGAGCGTGTCGAAGCGTCGCTACGCGCTGTACCGCATCCTCGGGGCTCTCGGTGTCATCGCGGGCCTGGTCGCCGGCGTCTTCGCCTGGCAGGCGGAGGATCGCAACCGTCTGCAGACAGCCGTGGTGGCATCGCAGGCCCGGTTCCTCGCGAGCGACTACGCAGGCACCCTCGATGCGCTCGACGGCTATGCCGCTCCGTCGCTGCCGGTGTCCGCGAAGTACGTCCTGGCGGTGTCGAGCATCAACCTCAACGACCTCACGGCGACCCAGAAGGAGGCGATCCTCAACAACATCTCGGAGAAATCCGACGACGTCACGCTGAACTACTGGATCGCTCTGGGGCGTGGCGAACTGGACCACGCGCTCGATCTCGCGAAGAACCTCGGTGACGCCCAGCTCACGCTGCTGGCGTACACCGACCTCTACCAGGCGACCAAGCTCAATACCCGGATGGCCGGAGCGGAGAAGCAGAAGCTGCTCGACGAGTATGCGAAGGCGATCGACGAGCTGGCGACGAAGCTCGGCGCCCCGAGCGGCGAGGCGGCACCGGTCGGCGAGGCGGCACAAGGATGAACGTCTTCGACTCGGAACCGGTCGAAGAGACCCGGATGGCCGTCCTCGACTCCCGTCTCGACCCGAATGAACTGCTCTACCTCGTCTATGTGCTCGACGGTGATCGCGCGACCACCCTCTCCCTCACGGAGGAGCGTCCCCTCGTCGATCACCAGGGCCACAAGCTCAGCGTCATCAATGACGCGCTCTACGTGGACGGCGACCGGATCGGCGACGGACTCCACACGGTGGGCGACCTCACCTGTCTCGTCGTGTCCGCTTCCCGCGCCCGCACGCGGTTCTTCACCGTCGACCGCGGCGCTGAGGTGGTCGTCGGTGACGGGCCGGTCGCCGCCATCACGGCGGAAGGGTCGCCGCTCCTGATACTGCGCGAGGACTTCCTGATCGTGGATGCGAACGACCGGCTGGTGTATGTCGACGGCACCGTGGTCCGAGGTCGACAGCTCTTCGACTTCGTGGCCGGGACGGTGATCCTGACCGAGTCCTTCCTCCTCGAGAAGCGCCCCACCCAGTTCAAGATCACGGTGTTCGGCGCTGACGTCGTCATCGACGACACCAGTGTGCTCGTCCAGCAGCCGGTGAGCGAATTCCCGCCCGATTTCCCGGACTATCGGCGCTCGCCGAAGCTGAACCTCGAGGTCGAGGAGGCGGAGTTCCGCCTCCAGGGTCCGGACAAGCCGGCCGCGGCATCCAAGAGCGGCGGCATCCTGAAGATGCTGGTACCGCCGTTCGCGATGATCGCGGTGACGGGCACGACCACCGTGATCTCCGGCAACAACCCGGTGATGCTCATCGGGATGGGGCTCGCGAGTCTGCTGACGGCCTCCTTCACGGTGTCGCAGTACGTCAGACAGAAGAAGGACGAGAAGGCCGCCTCGGCGCGGGTCGACGAGGAGTACACCCACTATCTGGTCAGGACCGTCGCGGAGGTCTCGCGTGCAGTGGACTCCGAGCGGCGCGTCCTCTCGTATCAGCAACCCAGCCCGCACGAGCTCGCCGCGATGGTCGAGCGGTACGAACCGCGGATCTACGAGCGGCAGCGTTTCAACAAGGACTTCTTGACGGTGTCGCTGGGGCTGTCCGATCGGCCGTCGGCGGTGAAGGTGTCGTCGGACGTCAGCGACAAGGATTCCGGCGCGCGCGCACAACAGGTGAGGGACCTGGCCACGGCCTTCCAGACCCGACGCGACGTTCCGACGCCGATCGGCGTCGCGGGTCAGACGATCGGCCTGGTCGGGCCGCCCGATGTCGTCACCGACTACCTCCAGTCGCTCCTCTTCCAGCTCGCCTTCTTCCACTCCTATCGGGACGTGAACTTCGTCAGCGTCCTCTCCCGCGAGGCCTACGCGACGACGTGGAGGACGTGGAGGCTGCTGCCGCACTTCCGGCTCCTCGAACTCAACATGCGCGGGTTGATCTACGCGGAGAGACTGCGCGACGTGGTGCTGAACAGCTTCTATCAGCTCCTCCAGAAGCGTAAACAGGCGCTCAAGGACGCGGGCACGCAGAAGCCGCAGTTCGCCCCTCATGTGGTGTTCACCATTGCGGACGATCACCTGCTGGCCGGCCACGGGATCAACGAACTCCTGGCCGAGGACATGAGCGAGCTCGGGGTGACGGTCATCTGGTGCAGCGAGGACGCCAAGCTGCTGCCCGAGACCGTGACCGCTCTCATCCAGGCGCCGCATCGCGTGCGAGGAGAGCTGGTCACCGACAACAGCGTCTACGTGGCGACGCCCTTCACGCCGTACCCGCTGCCCGACGATCTCGAGCACTCTCTCCGCAGGCTCGGCAATCTGAACCATCTCGAGGTCGAGAAGAACGCGGTGCCGGAATCGCTCAGCCTCCTGGAGCAGTACGAGGTGTCGACGGTCGAAGACCTGCAGATCGCCGATCGGTGGGCGCGGGCGGAACCGAACAAGTCCATCGCCTCGCTGATCGGGTGGCGCGGTAAGGCCGACTTCGTGTCCTGGGACCTCCACGAGCGAGCGCACGGACCGCACGCGCTCGTCGGCGGAACGACGGGTTCGGGCAAGTCGGAGTTCTTGACGACGTATCTGATCGGGCTCGCCATCAACTTCTCGCCCGAAGACGTCGGCATGCTGATCATCGACTGGAAGGGCGGCGGCATCGCGAATACGCTCGACCGCCTCCCTCATTTCATGGGCGCCATCACGAACCTCGACGGCGCAGGCACGGCACGCGCGCTCGCGAGCATCAAGGCGGAGCTGAACAAGCGGCAGCGCGAGTTCGCGATCTACGGCGTGAACAGCATCAACGCGTACATGACGCTGTACAAACAGCGCCACGACCCGAAGCCGGGCATCACCTATCCCCGCAAGCCCCTCCCGCACCTGGTGCTCGTCTCCGACGAGTTCGCGGAGCTCAAGGCGAATGTGCCCGAATTCCTCGACGAGCTCACGTCGGTGGCACGGATCGGACGAAGCCTCGGCGTGCACCTGATCCTCGCCACCCAGAAGCCGAGCGGTGTGGTGAACGACCAGATCGAGGCGAACTCCACGTCGAAGATCGCGCTGAAGATGGCGAGCGAGCAGGACTCGAACGAGCTCGTCAAGACCACGGACGCCGCGCACATCACGAACCCCGGTCGTGGCTACCTCAAGGTCGGGCAGAACGTGGTCTACGAGCTCTTCCAGAGCGGGTATGCCGGCGTGCCGTACGACCCCGACGCGGAGGTCACCGAGCACATCGACGAGCGCATCTTCACGATCAACGAGGTCGGTCAGTACGAACTGTTCTACGACCCGGATGAAGAGGTCGAGCAGGGTAAGGACACCAGCGACCTGCCCTCGCAGCTGGACGCCGTCATCGACACCATCGTGGGCATCTTCACCAGCGACGTCACGCTGACGACGCCCGACAAGCCGTGGCTCCCGAACCTGCCCGCTCGCATCCCCTCGCCTGAACCGGACCGGGGCGATGGACTGAGCGTGCCGCTGGGTCTGCTGGACATCCCGTCCAGGCAGGCCCAGAAGAGCTACGCGTTCGATCTCGCACGCGACGGCCATACCGCGGTGTTCGGCAGCCCCGGCTACGGCAAGTCGACGGTGCTGCAGACGCTCGTCCTGAATCTCGCAAAGGCCCGAACCCCCGAGCAGGTCCACGTGAACCTGATCGATTTCGGCAACAACGGCCTCCTGCCGCTGAAGGACCTGCCGCACGTCGCCGACATCGTCACCCTCGAAGAGACCGAGAAGCTGGCCAAGATGCTCGACGCCGTCGCGGTCCTTCTGGGCGAGCGGAAGCAGCTCTTCAAGGAGGCCGGTGTCGCGAACCTCGACCAGTACCGCGCGAAGACCGGATCCGACATCCCGGTCGTGCTGAACGTGCTCGACGGCTACGACAACCTGACGGGCAGCGACCGGCGCAAGGACACGATCGACAACCTCCTGCTGCAGGTGCTGCGCGAAGGATCGGCGCTGGGCGTGTTCCTCGTGCTGAGCGCCGGCCGTGTCGGCGGCGTCCGCATGAACATGCTGAGCAACATCTCGACGAAGCTCTGCCTCTTCGTGAACGAGGACAGCGAGCTCTCCCAACTGATGGGCCGCGATCGCCTCCAACAAGCCGACCTCCCGGGCCGCGGCCAGCTCTTCACCGAGGGCGCAACCGCGATCCAGTTCTACCTACCCGCGCCGGGCGACGACAGCGCCGAGACGCTTGCCGCGTTGGAGGAGCAGGTCGCCGCCCTCGACGCGGCGTGGACGGGTGCGCGGCCGAAGCGGATCCCGATGGTGCCGCAGGAGCTGACGGTGGATGCGATCGACACGAAGGCGGAGCGGTCGCCTCATGTGCTGTCCTTCGGATTGAACAAGTCCACCGCGGCTCCGGAGGGCTTCGAGATGTTCCGCGGCGACGCGTTGGGGATCTTCCCCGAATCGCCGAAGCAGGCCGCCCTGTTGTATCCGTTCTTGGCCGGCCAGATCGCGGAGGTGACTGCCGGCGAGGACCTTGTCGTCATCGACGCGACTAACGCGTTGGAATCGACGCTCGAGTCCGGTGCAACGCTGTACGTCGGCAAAGCGCTGCTGAAAAACAACGCCGCCGAGGTCAAGGCGGCGCTGACGAACCTTTCCGAAGGCGGAACCGAAGCGCGTGTTTGCCTCGTGATCAACGGTGTCGCGGAGGTGTCCGACAAGGTGATGCTTCCCGCGCACCAAGTGGGGGAGCTGTTGGCGGCCAGCGGTTCCGACGTGCAGGTGATCGTGCTGGACCTGATGTCGAGGCTGAACAACGCATACAGCCTGGTCGGCGCTTTCAAGGAGAGCCTGGACCAGATCCTCTTCGGCGGCGACCTCAATGCGCAACGCTTCGTCGAAAACCGTGCGTTCCTCACCAGTAAGGAGACGTTCGCCAAGAACGTCCTGCACTCGCTCAAGGACGAAGAGCTCTTCCAGATCGTCGTTCCAACGGCGAGTGGAAGCGAGGCATGACGATGGCATTGGAACTGCAGGGCGCGCTGCTCGGATTGGGTTCGATCGTTCGGCTGGAGAGCGAGAACTGGACGGGGTTGTTCGTCGTTCTTGCGCGCGGGGCATACCGGCCGCACCAGGAACACAACGAGGTGGTGCCCCGATACCTGCTCGCCCCGCACCCCTACGGGGAGGCGCCGGACCAGGAGACGTTCCCGCTGCTCGCCAGCGAGATCGTCGAGGTCGTGTTCGAGGGGTACACGGACGATGCCGACGCGGCGTTTCTCGCGGACCTTCTGGACCAGATGGAGAACGGAGCACGTCCGGTCGTTCGTGCGACACAGTTCACCGAAGAGCTCACCGCGATCCCGGCGGCGCGGCCCGAGAAAGCCGAGCCCGGCGAGATCGCGGACACGGTCGGCGACCCCTTCTTCGAGCTTCGCAGATTGGTCGAACAGGAATATGGGAAGGGCGAGTAGTGAAGATTTCTTCGAGTAGCGCTGCGGCGCGAGACGCCGTTGCTGGTTTCACCCGGGTTCGACTGGAGGGTCACGGCGAACAGATGACGGCCGGTTCGAGCACGGTCGCGAGCATCCGGGAGGGGGCCAGAGCAGCCAACGAACTGCTCGGACACGTCTCGGAGCTGGTGTCCGGGGTCAAGGAGCATGCAGGCAAGGTGACGACCCTGGCAGTCCAGATCGAGGATCGCGACCGCCGGGCGGCGGGAAGTCTGGGAAGAACATCGTGAGCAGTTCTGGCTTCCGCGACTCGCGGCCTGAACTGTCCATCAGCGCGCATGAGGACCACGTGGCAGACCAGCTCGCCGTGCTGGGCAGGCACGAGCTGCTGTTGGACGAGTATCTGCAGGTCATGCGCGAGGACAGTGCCCGCTTCGAGGAAGCGGGTATCGGCATGGGGGAGAGGAACGACTTCGTGCAGAAGGGGTTGGCGGCGCGTCGCGAAGTCGAATCCTCGGTGCGCCGAGTCGTCCAGGAGCAGTCGGAAGCCCTCGAAGACGCGGCGAGGGAGATCCGCCGGGTGTCTGAGGCCGAGGTGGAGCGGCTGCACCAGGAAGGGAATCGTTGATCGTGGGTTTGGTCTATGTTTCGGCTGACTCGAGCAGGGTGAAGGATGCCCTGAGGAAGAACCTCGCAACTGCCACGTCTGTTCTGAACGCCACGCGGGGGGCGTCCGATCACCTCGTCGGCGCCGTGAATGGTGGAGCGCTGTCCGGCAAGGGCTATGCGGCCATCGGATCCTTGTTCGGGGAGGTCATCCGGCCGTCGCTGATGCAGGTCAAGACCGGACTGGACGGACTGCGAGCAGATTACGAACGCTTCTCGTACGAGGACTCCAAGATCAGCCACTTCGGGGTGCTCAAAGAAGACGAGCTGAACATGCAGGTAGCGGCGACGAAGAGGCAGCGCGACGCCACCACGCGCCTCATCGAAGCCAACAACGCCGTGATGAACGCGGTAACGATCGTGCCCGGGCTGAGCGAGGTGCTGCAGTGGGCGAATTCCCGGCTGGAGATGGTCGTCGCCCAGCTCGACAACGATGTCCGCGATCTGGAAGGCAGAATCCAGGCGCTCCAGCAGTTCGACACGGCGACGAGGGGACTTTTCCAGAAGTCGCTCCCACGGACGGTCACGGCAACGTTCAAGGAGAATGCGTCGCGGGCCGATCCGCACAAGGTGTGGACCGGGTCGGAGTTGATGAATCTGCTGTCTCTGCGGAGTCCGGCGGAGGTGGAACGGATGCTGGCGCGCAATCCGGGGCTGGTGCAAGAATTCTGGGATTCCCCGCCGCCGGCGGATGAGGTGGCGTCGTGGTGGGCGACGCTCAGTCCGGAGCAGCGGGAGAAGTGGTGCCAGGCTGCCCCTGCGGTCGTCGGGAACCTTCCCGGTTTGGATGCGGATACGCGGATCCACGCCAACATGATCCAGTTCCAACGAGACTTCTACGACCGCGGCATCGACCCGAAATCGCCGCGCGGGATCGTTCTCGGTGACATCATGAAGGCGCTCGGTGTTGACGCGTTTTCCGGTCCGTTGCTGGACTACGAGAAACTTGCACGCGAGCTGAGCCCGGCCCGCGGGTTGCTGGCGTACAACTCCACCGCTCAACCACCGCTGGCGGCAATCGCGGTCGGCGAAACGCGTGCGGAGAAGTTGGGGAAGGTGACCTGGGCGGTCCCCGGGATGGGCAACGGTCTCGGCCAGCCCGACCGCCTGTTTGGATGGACCAACGCGGCCGCCAACCTGTATCAAGCGCAAGAGATCGCCGAGCCCGGAGTGGCGCACATGGTGGTGGCGTGGATTGGGTACGCGTCGCCTGGGGATGTGTCCGTGTTGTGGGGGGACCGCGCCCGGGCGGGAGCCGCCCGACTGGCCAAGGAACTGGACGGCCAGTGGGCGGCAGGTGCGATCCTGGGCGGAAACCCCAAGCCGTTCACAGCAGTGGTCGGGCACTCCTACGGGACCACGGTGGTCGCCAACGCGCTCGGCGCCAGGGGTGCGCTGGCCCACAATGTGCAATCCGTGGTGCTCTTGGCATCAGCAGGAGTGGACAACGGCATACTGAGTGCGGCTTCCCTAAGTGTCGACGGGGGCGCGGGGCGCGTCTATGCGTCGCAGTCCTCCCAGGATCAAGTCGCGGACGTGGGGCGTTACTACTCGGGTCGGGGTGATCCTCGCGACGAGTTGTTCAATGCGAAGGTGTTCTCATCAGAAGGGGATCTCGGCCAGAACTTGGAACCGACGGATGGGCACGACACGCGCGGTCATGGTTCCGACCGCGGGGGACTCGGGGCTCTTGCGCATGCCACCGCGGGACACGGCTACCTCGATCCCGGGACCGAAGCAATCAACAACACTGCTGCCGCCAGCCTGGGGTTGGACGGAAAAATCAACGGCGGCACCCATACTGGGCGGGATCGATGATCTCAACCCGCCGTCTCATCACCACTGTCACCATCACCATGTTGGCGTTCATCATGAGCGGATGCGCGCTCCTGGGAGGAATCATGACTAGTTCGGATGGTCAAGCAATCGTCCCGCCCTCAGAGTTCTCGTCCAAGACGCGAGAGCAGACGTTGAAGGAGGCGCTCGCCCAGTCCAGCCATTTGGTTCAGTTCATAGGGGGAGACTGGTACGACCATGGGAGCCCGCGGCGCCTTTACGACCCCGCCGAACTCTCACGGTGGGCGGGCGGCCCGTGCGGTACTGCTGGCTCCTACCAGTACTCGATTGACCTTCAGCAGATCGTCCTGGTGGAGGACCCGCTTGCGAAGATCGAGTTGGTGCGGGAGCACTGGAAGAGCCTCGGGTACAAGGTCCGTCAGATCGGACCAGCCGAAACCGACGAGGAGAGGTTGACCCATATTTACGTCGACCTACCGTACGGTGCCGGTCTCGGTTTCCACGCCAGTACTACTGCGATGACGATCTCAACTCAGAGCGAATGCATCAAAGAGGAATGACGCGAGACTTGGGCGGCGCGTCGAGCGAGACGGCAATCCGCTCCGTTATCGGCAGCCTCCAGCGCTAGGCGCCGCACGACGAATATCGCTCGGCCGCTGATACCTGCGCACACATCTACGCGTGCGCGCGCCCCGCTGGCAGCACCAACGTGAACCGCCCGTCCTCGAACGGCTGCACCCCCGCCGCCGTCGCGAACGCGGCGAAGCCGCGCGCCGCCGCCTCCCGCTCGTCCGCCGGCATCGCGGCCAGCACCTCGGCGACTGCGTTGCGGCGGTGGGCGATGACCCGTTCAACCAGGCGCTCGCCCTCCTTCGTCAGGGTGAGTTTCACGTAGCGGCGGTCGGTCGGGTCCTCCTGGCGTTCGATGAGGCCGGCGCGGACCAGCTTCTCGCTCGTGCGGGTGGCGTTGGAGGGATGGACGCCCAGCTCGGTCGCCACGTCGCCCGGGTTCTGCGGGCCGCGCGTCGCGATGAAGACGAGCACGCGCAGCTGCGGCGAGGTGACGATGTGGTCGACCTCCATCACCGAGCGCGCGGCGACGTGCATCAGGAAGTCCGCCGCGCGGAGGGCGGCCTCGAGCGGGTCCTCGTCGGTCACCCGTCCTTTCTACCGTGGATGCGTTGCGAACGTGCAACGCTTGCGCGAATTATCGTCCTCAGTCGCGATCACGGTGAAGCGCGTCCTTCACCCGCTCCACGCCCTCGGTGATCAGCGCCGTCGCCGAATCCTTGATCGCGCCGACGCCGTTCGGGTCGCCCTTCAGCAGGGCGAGACCGGTGTTCTTCGCGAACTCGTACGTGATGTGCGGTGGCAGCGGCGGGATATTCTTGCCCGTGTACGCGTCGATCACGGTCACGCCGCGGTGCGCCAGGGCGGTGTCCCAGGCGGCCTCGATCTCGTCGTCCGAATGGACCGCGATGCCTTGGAAGCCCAGCAAGCGCGCCCAGCCCGCGTAGTCGACCGACTCGACGTCCTGCGAGGTCGGCCAGACGGGGTTGCCGTCCTCGGTCCGCATCTCCCACGAGACCTGGGTGAGGTCGTCGTTGTGCAGGACCAGCACGACGAACGTCGGGTCGTCCCACCTCGACAGGTACTTCTTGAGGGTGATGAGCTCGTTCATCCCGAGCATCTGGAACGCGCCGTCGCCGATGGTGCAGACCACGGTCCGGTCGGGGAAGGCGAACTTGGCCGCCTCGGCGTACGGCATGGACGCGAGCATTGAGGCGAGCCGGCCGGAGAGGTCGCCGCGCATGCCCTCGCGCAGTCGGATGTAGTGGCCGTACCAGTCGGCGGTGGTTCCGGCGTCGCAGGTGACGATCGCGCCGGCGGGGAGGCGCTTGTTCAGCTCGGCGTAGACCTTCCGCGGGTTGACGCCGTCGTCGTAGTGCTTGTCCGCCTGTGCGGCGAGCTCGTCGTCCCAGTCGCGCATCTTCCCGGCGACCTTCTCCTGCCAGGACAGATCCTGCTTCTGGCGCAGCAGCGGGAGGAGGCCCGCGAGGGCCGTCTTCACGTCCGCCCAGATGCTGACCTCGGTGGGATAGCGCAGGCCCAGCTGCTCCGGTCGGACGTCGATCTGGACGCCCCGCGCTTGTCCCGTCTCCGGCAGGAACTGGCCGTACGGGTAGTTCGTGCCGAGCAGCACCAGGGTGTCGCACTCCCGCATCTGGTCGTAGCTGGGCCGCGAACCGAGCAGACCGACCTGCTGGGTGTGGAACGGGATGTCCCCGGGCACCACCTGCTTGCCGCGTAGCGAGGTGATGACGCCGGCGCCGGACAGCCGCGCCGCCTGCAGCACCTCGTCCGTCGCGCCCACAGCGCCCGCGCCGACCAGGAAGGTGACCCGCTCGCCCGCGTTGATGATGTCGGCGGCGGCCTGCAGCTGCTCGAGCGGAGGCGCGATCGCGGTCGACGGCGCCACGGCGCTCGAGCGGGAGACCCACATCTCCGCCCCGGGCTCGGCCATCTTCAGCCCCTGCACGTCGTGCGGCAGGATGATGACGCACGGCTGCTTCCGGGTGATCGCGGTGCGGAAAGCGGTGTCGACCACCGCCTGCGCCTGCTCGGGCGACACGATGGTCTGCACGTACGCTGCGACGTCGGAGAAGGCCTGCTCGAGGTTGCTCTCCTGCTGGTTGAAGGTCCCGAACGAGTTCAGTCCCTGCTGGCCGACGATCGCGACGACCGGCTGGTTGTCCATCTTGGCGTCATAGAGGCCGTTCATCAGGTGGAAGCCGCCGGGGGAGGAGGTGGCGATGCACACGCCGACCTCGCCGGTGAATTTCGCGTGGGCCGTCGCCATGAAGGCACAGATCTCCTCGTGGGTGGGGCGGATGTACTCCAGGCCCTCGCCCGCGCGCTCCGCTTTGCCGAGCATCCCGTCGAACTCGCCGATCCCGTCACCGGGGTAGCCGAAGACGCGTCGCACGCCCCACTCCCGGAGCCGTCCGATCACGAACTCGCTGACCGTTGTCGCCATGTCGTTATCTCCTTGCGTCCAGCAGCCGGTCCGCCGCGCGTGCCGCGACGGTCATGATGGTGAGGGCGGGGTTGGCGCTGCCCTGGGTCGGCAGCACGCTCCCGTCGGTGATGAGCAGGTTGGGGACAGCGAACGTCCGGCAATCCGCATCCACAACCCCTTCCCTCTCGTTGCCGGCCATGCGTGCGCCGCCGACGAGGTGCGCGTAGCGCTGGACCGTCATGGTCTCCTGCGCCCCGGCGGCCTCCAGGATGCGCTCCATGGTCGCCTGAGCTGCCTTCGCGAGCGCGCGGTCGTTGTCGCACTGGGTGTACGAGAAGTGCGCGACGGGGAGACCGTAGCGGTCGGTCTCGTCGGCGAGAGTGACGCGGTTGTCCGGCTGCGGCAGGAACTCGCACAGCGCGCCGAGGCACGCCCAGTGCACGTAGTCCGACATGTAGCGGCGCAGGTCGGCGCCCCAATGACCCTGCGCCATCACGTGCTCGGCCCAGGTGATCGGCAGCGGCGACACCGTCTGGATGGAGTAGCCGCGCTTGTACGGCTTCGTCGGGTCGGTCTCGTAGAACTGCTCCGTGCTGACCTCCGGCGGTGGCGCCTTCCACATCCGGATCTCATCGGGGAACCGTCCGGCGGTCTGCGGCGCTCCCTGCACCATCAGGTAGCGACCGACCTGGTCGAAGTCGTTGCACATCCCGTCGGGGAAGCGCGCGGACCGCGAGTTGAGCAGCAGGCGCGGGGTCTCGATCGAGTACCCGGCGATGGCGACCATCCGGGCTCGCTGGAAGCGCTGCACCCCGTCCCGGACGTAGTGCACGCCCGTCGCGCGCCCGGTGCGCTCGTCGAACCCGATGGAGGCGACCATGCTGTCGGCGCGGATCTCGGCGCCGTTCTGCAGCGCATCCGGAAGGTGCGTGATGAGCGGGGACGCCTTCGCGTTCACCTTGCAGCCCTGCAGGCAGAAGCCGCGGTAGATGCAGTGCGGGCGGTGGCCGAAGCGTCCGTTCGTGATGGCGACCGGGCCGACCTTCGCGGTGACCCCGGCGGCCTCCGCGCCGCGGAGGAACGTCTCGCCGTTGCCGGAGACGGGATGGGCGTGATGCGGGTAGGAGTGCGGGTCGCCCCAGGGCCAGTCCTCGCCGGCGACCGGCAGCTCGTTCTCGATGTCGGAGTAGTAGTCCGCGAGGTCGTCGTAGGTGATCGGCCAGTCCGCTCCCACACCGTCCACGGACAGCGTGCGGAAGTCGCTCGGGTGGAACCGCGGCGTGTACCCGGCGTAGTGGACCATCGAGCCGCCCACGCCGCGTCCGGAGTTGTTCGACCCGAGCGGCACCGGGTCGCCGCCGCCGATCTGCCGCGGCTCCGTCCAGTACAGGTGGTGGGAGCCGGCCTCGTCGCTGACCCAGTCGCGCTCCGGGTCCCAGAACGGGCCGGCGTCGAAGGCGACCGCGCTCCAGCCCGCGCGGGCGAGGCGCTGCAGCAGCACGGAGCCGCCCGCCCCGCAGCCGACGATGGCGATGTCCACCTCGTCCGTGTCGGCGAAGCGCCGCATGCCGCCGAGGAGGTCGGGGCGCGTTCGGGACCCGTCGGTGGTCAGCAGCCAGGCCGAGGCGTTGCGGTCCCGCACCGCCCGGGCGCTCACGATCCTCCCCCGACTCGGGTCGCGGGCAGCTCGGCGGGATGCGCGTCGGCGACCTCGAAGGGCTCGCGCTTGTCGACACCGAGGTTCTTGTAGCCGCGCGGATACGCCGGACCGTCGAAGCCGATCTCGTCCCAGGCGTCCGGGTGGCTGTAGAAGGCGGTGCACGCGTAGCGCGTCCACAGACTCCAGACCTGACCGCGGTGGAAGCCGCGCCAGTCGCCGTCGCCGGTGCGGATCGTCTCCAGCAGGGCGCGGCGCGCGCCACGGTCGCATTCGGCGAAGGTGCAGCCGTTGGCCTCCCGGGCATCGTCATCCAGCGCGGCGAGGGTGAGACGCCACGCATCGGCGTCCGTCGGCATGCTGTCGTAGTGCCAGCCGTCGGTCTGGCTCTCGGCCAGCCGTGCGTCCACCAGTGCGGTGATCGGGACACGGCCGTCACCCTCCTGGTCGAGCAGCTCGTCGAACAGCGCGGTGGCCGCCGCCTGCTCGGCCAGGTCGAAGAAGCGGATGTCAGCCGGGCGGCCGACCCGGGCGAGGACGACCGAGCGGGTGGCGTCGTCCCAGCGGTCCGCCTGGTCGAGCACCCGGAACCCGGGGAAGCGGACGGGCGCGGACGTCCCGCGCTGGACGGGAGGCGTGCTCACCTCTCCCGCCTCAGGATCGCGGCGAGCAGTCCCATCCCGCCGACCATCGTCACCAGGAGCGGCGCCAGCAGGGGCGGTCCCATCTCGATGTTGTAGCGGAGGTTGCGCCAGCCTCCCGGTTTCTGGCCGATGCCGCGAGCGTGCAGGTAGGTCCCCTGCAGGCCGTTCGCGACGATCGTGGCGGCGGCGACGGGCAGGAGGGTCTTGGCGGCGCGCGTGCTGAACACCCCCGCGACTCCGGCGATGGCTCCGACCGGGCCGAGGACGACCGGCGCCCACATCCACGGGTTGCCGAAGCTCGCCTTGTCGTGCTCGAAGTAGATCTCGGCGGCGGTGACCAGCGACCCCGCCGCGGTCAGCGCCGAGAGCGACCGTTCGAAGCGGCCGGTCTCGACGTTGCGCACCATCCGGTCGATCCCGTGGACCGCGGTGCGCGCTCGGGTGCGCGTCATTGCTTCGCCTCCTTCATGTGCCGCCCATTGAACGCGCCGCTTGCGGGAAGGCAATCGTTTCTGAGCGGGCTCGTAGGCCGACACCCGTGAAGGTGGGTGTACGCCGTGTCGGCGCTCTGCGCTGCTCGTGGACGAGGTGGCGATCCGCAACCCCTGTGGACCCCGTATTCTCGACACTGGGCCAGACCCGTTCAGCGAAGAAGAGGAGCGACATGAGCTACGCCGTGACCAACCCCGCCACCGGCGAGACGGTCAAGACCTTCGACACCATCAGCGACGAGGACCTGCAGGCCGCGATCGCCGCCGCCGACAGCGTCTTCCGCACCTGGTCGCGCTCAACCACTGGGCAGGAGCGCGCCGCGCTCATCCGCCGCGTCGGCGAGCTGCACGTGGAGCGCCGGCAGCAGCTGGCGGACATCATCGTCCTCGAGATGGGCAAGCCGGTCGAGCAGGCGCTCGCCGAGGTCGACTTCGCCGGTGCGATCTACGAGTACTACGCGGACCACGCGGACGAGTTCCTGAAGGACGAGCCGATCCAGTTGCTCGACGGCGACGGCTCCGCGGTCGTCCGCCGCTCGGCGCTCGGCGTGCTGCTGGGCATCATGCCCTGGAACTTCCCCTACTACCAGGTGGCCCGCTTCGCCGGACCGAACCTGGTGATCGGCAACACCATCCTGCTGAAGCACGCGGAGCAGTGCCCGGAGTCGGCCGCGGCCATCCAGCAGATCTTCCTCGACGCGGGCTTCCCCGAGGGCGCCTACGTCAACATCTACGCGAGCCACCCGCAGATCGAGACCGTGATCGCCGACCCGCGGGTCCAGGGCGTCTCGCTGACGGGCTCCGAGCGCGCCGGTGCGAAGGTCGCCGAGATCGCGGGCCGCAACCTGAAGAAGGTCGTGCTCGAACTCGGCGGCTCTGACCCGTTCATCCTGCTCTCCACGGACGACCTGGACGCGGCCGTGCAGAACGCCGTGGACGCGCGCCTCGACAACTCGGGCCAGTCCTGCAACGCCGCCAAGCGGTTCGTCGTGATCGACGGCCTGTACGACTCGTTCCTGTCGAAATTCACCGAGAAGCTGGCGGAGGTGGAGGCGTCCGACCCGACGAGCGAGGACTCCGCGCTCGGCCCGCTCTCGTCTCTGAAGGCGGCGAAGAACCTGGACGAGCAGGTCAAGCGCGCGGTCGAGAACGGCGCCACGCTGGTGCGCGGCGGCGGCCGCAACGGCGCGTTCTTCGAGACCACCGTTCTGACGGACGTGACCCCGGAGAACCCGGCGTCGAAGGAGGAGTTCTTCGGCCCGGTCGCCCAGGTGTTCCGCGCGAAGGACGAGGATGACGCGGTCCGCATCGCGAACGACACCCCGTTCGGCCTCGGCTCGTACCTCTACACGACCGACAAGGACCAGGCGTCCCGCGTTGCCGACCGCATCGAGGCCGGCATGGTCTTCGTGAACGTCGTGCTGGCCGACGGCGCGGAGCTGCCGTTCGGCGGCGTGAAGCGCTCCGGCTCCGGCCGTGAGCTCGGCCGCTTCGGCGCCGACGAGTTCGTCAACAAGAAGCTGATCCGCGTGGGGAACGACTGGTAACCACGCTCTGAAACGGAGGAGTCCGCGGCCCGACTGGGGCGCGGACTCCTCCGTTTTCGCACGTTCGGCGGTGTGTCGGTTCCGGACTCCTCCGTTTCGAACCCGCCGCGGTACGGTGTGCGTGGAGGTCCCGATGGGTTTCATGGTCTACGACAGCAGCACGCAGATCTCGTTCGACGATCGGGTGCTGGCCCACCTCGAGGTCGTTATCGTGTCAAAGCTGAGACGCAAGGAGTCCTTCGCGCTGAGCTGGCGCGAGTCGCCCGACAACGGAGACGGGCGCACCACGATCTGGATCGACCCGTCCATCCCGCTCCGCTTCCGGTACAGCGGGTCCCGGCCGCCGGCGCTCGACCGCGACTGGATGGAGCGCCTTGCGGCGGCCGCCGCCAGCTCGAGCGGCCTGATCGCCGTCGACGAGGACGGTCAGCAGGTCGTCGGCAGCACGCGCGAGCACGGGCTGTAGCCGGGGCTCACTCCGCGAACTGCTGGAGGGCGTGCCGGGCAAGCGCCGCCATCCGCGGGTTGTCGTCGGACGCGGTGGCCAGGGCGGACGACATCGCCACCGCCCAGCCGCGGGCGCGCAGCCAGGTGGCGGCATCCGGCGCCACCGGCAGTGCCTGCCGGAAGGCCTCTCGCGCCTCGGCGTCGAAGGTGAGCCACGCGGTCGCCAGGTCGGTCGCGGGATCGCCGGAGGTGACGTCCCCGAAGTCGACCACGGCTTCGAGTCCCCCGTCGTCGGCGAGCAGCAGGTTGCCGGGATGGAGGTCCCCGTGCAGCAGGATGGGCGGACCGTCCCAGGCGGGCGCGTCCAGCGCCTCGCGCCAGGCCTGCTCCAGGTGGGCCACCTCCATCCGGCCGGCGAGGGACCGCAGGCGCAGCCGGACCGCGTCGTGCCGGGATGCGAGCGGGACGCCGCGCACCGGATTGCGCGGAGCGTCCGGTGCGGGCACCGCGAGCTCGCCGACGAAGCGCGCGAGCGGCGCAGCCAACCCGGCGCGCGCCTCCGCGTCCACCGACGCGCCGTCGGTCCCGTCGAACCATTCGACGACGCTCCACGGCCACGGGAAGGTCTCCGACGGGACGCCCACCCGCACCGGGACGGGGACCGGCACCGACACGCGCGCCGCGATGCCCGGAAGCTGCTCCTGCTCGTGCTCGATCAGGTGCGCCGCGACCTCCCGGCGCGGCACGCGGACCGCGAGCCGGTCGCCGAGGCGGTAGAGCTGGTTGTCCCACCCGTCGGAGACGAGCCGCAGCGGCGCGATGAGATCCGGATGCTGCTCGGCGACCAGCCTCTCGACCAGGGCGGCGTCGGTGCGGATGTCCGCGGCGGGTGTGTCGCTCACCGCTCGAACGTAGCAGAACGCGCGTCCCGACAGGACTTCGCGCGCATTATCGGCGCGGGTGGGCATACGACGCAAGATTCGTGCGTGCAGCGCCAAACGCATGCTCGATCCGTGTGAAAGCATTGCGGTCGGAGGAAGCATGACCCAGACCCAGAAGCCCGCCGCCCAGCTCCATGAGCGGATGCACGCCGTCACCCCGGAGACCCGGGAGCTCGTCGACCTCGTGCTCGATTACTCGCGCCGCCGCATCCTGAGCGAGGTCACCCCGCTCGACAAGCCGCTGCCCGAGTTCGAGCTGCGCCGACTGGCCGGCCAGACCGTGTCGGAGACCGGCATCGGCGCCGAACGCGCCCTCGCCCTCTTCGAGCACGTCCTCGCGCCGGCCTGCATCACGACCGACCACCCCCGATACCTCTCCTTCATCCCCACCGCGCCGACCAAGGCCGCCACCGCCTTCGACCTCGTCGTCTCGGCCAGCGCCGTGTACGGCGGGTCGTGGCTGGAGGGATCCGGTGCCGTGTACGCCGAGAACCAGGTGCTGTCCTGGCTGGCCGCCGAGTTCGGGCTCCCGTCGACCGCCGGCGGCGTGTTCGTGCAGGGTGGGACGCTGGGCAACCTGTCCGCGCTGGTCGCCGCCCGCGACGCAGCCCGCACCGAGCGCGGCAACCCGGCCGGCCGCTGGGTGATCGTCTGCAGCTCGGAGGCCCACTCCTCGGTGTCCTCGGCCGCCCGGGTGATGGATGTGGACGTCGTGGCGGTCTCGCCCGGCGAGTCGGGCGTCCTCACCGGCGACGCCGTCCGGCCGGCGCTCGAGGAGTACGGAGACGCGGTGTTCGCGGTCGTCGCGACCGGCGGGTCCACCAACTTCGGCATCGTCGACGACATCGCGTCGGTCGCGGCCCTGAAGTCGGAGTTCTCGTTCTGGCTGCACGTCGACGGCGCCTACGGCCTAGCGGGGATGCTGTCCCCGCTCGCCCGGCACCGCTTCGCCGGCGTCGAGCACGCCGACTCGGTCATCGTGGACCCGCACAAGTGGCTGTTCGCGCCGTTCGACGCCTGCGCTCTGATCTACCGCGACCCCGAGGCGGGCCGCCGCGCGCACACACAGCACGCCGAGTACCTGGACACGCTGACCGAGAACACCGAGTGGAGCCCGTCGGACTACGCGGCGCACCTCACCCGGCGCGCGCGCGGCCTTCCGTTCTGGTTCTCGCTCGCCTCGCACGGCGCCGCGGCGTACCGCGATGCGGTGACCGCCTCCATCCGCCTGGCCGGGCAGATCGCCGAGGAGATCGAGCGGCGCGACGGCTTCCGGCTCGTGCGCCACCCGCAGCTGTCGGTCGTGGTCTTCGAGCGCGAGGGCTGGACCAAGGAGGACTACGCGGTCTGGTCCGCGCGGCTCCTGGAGGACCAGCGCGCGTTCGTGACCCCGAGCTCGCACGCCGGCCGTCCGAACACGCGCTTCGCGGTGCTCAACCCGCTGACGACCTTCGACGACCTGGTCGGCATCCTCGACACCATGGAGTGACGCAGCGCCCTCGACCGCGAGACGACGAAGCCCCCGTGCCGCATAGCACGGGGGCTTCGTCGTATCCGAGAGGGAAGAGGCGTCAGACGATGTCGTCCGACTCGCCCGTCCGGCGCGTCACGCGCTCGCCCGTCGCAGGATCGACGGCCGTGCGGGTGGTGGCGACGGAGGTGCGACGCCGGGTGAGCAGCACGATCCCGATGATGATGCCGATGACGCCGGCCACCATCAGGATGTAGCCCACCAGGTGCAGGTCGATCCAGCCGACCTGGAGGTTCAGGGCGAACGCGAGGATCGCGCCCACCACGACGAGGAAGATTCCTGCGCCGAGGCTCATGGCTGCCTCCTGCCTAGACCCGTCGGCTTCCGGTGAGCAGTCGCACCAGCCAGACGATCACGGCGAGCACGAGCAGGATGATTCCCACCCACAGGAGGAAGTTCAGGGACTGAACGAAGCCACCGGTGAGCAGCAGGATGATCGCGATGATCGCGATGATGATGAGCAGGATGTTCATGGAGAAGTGTCCTTTCCTTGACGCACTCCAGCCAACAACTGCTTCAATTGCCTAGCAATCCCCTTGACTTCAGGTGCGTTTCGGCCTAGCCGACCGTTCCGAGGCGATGCGATCGACGGTTTCGCGCATCTTCGTCAGGAAGCGGGTCACGGTTTCGGCCTCGTCGGGGCTGAGTTCGGCGGTGGCGGCGGCGATCTGCTCCTGCGCCGCGGCCAGCAGCGGGCCCGTCTCGCCGAGCGCCGCTCGCGTGGGCACCAGCTCCACCGAGCGTTTGTCGATGCGGCTGGGGCGCCGTTCGACGAAGCCGCTCTTCGCCAGCCGGTCGATGAGCAGCGTGGTCGAGGCGCTGGAGACGCCGAGGTACGCGCTGATGTCCTTCGCGAAGGTCGGTCTCCCGAGGGCGGTGTTGTCCAGGATGAGACGGAGCGCCAGCAGGTCGTTCTCGCCGATGCCCATGGCCGCGCCGGTGCGACGGCGCATCGCGGCCTCGGCTGCACGGTAGACCTGCAGCGCCTCCAGAACACCCGTGTCGGGCGGAGTCGCTTCCGGTTCGTGCTTCACCTCTCCCAGTCATGCCCGATCCCGTCCGGGATGCAACCTGGGTGGACCCGACTGTCGGCGGATTCACGGACTGCCCATCCGCGCGTATGCTCGCGCGGTGGACGACAGAGTGCTCCTGGAGCGGTACGAACTGCACGACCGACTGGGTCGTGGCGGGATGGCGACCGTGTACCGGGCGACCGACCTGCGGCTCGACCGCGAGGTCGCGGTCAAGCTGTTCGCCCCCGGGACGGCGGTCGAGGACGCGCGGCGGCACACCGAGGCCACGATGCTCGCCCGGCTGAGCCACCCGCACCTGGTCGCCCTGCACGACGCGCACCTCGCCGCCGACGGGGATGCGACCCCGAGCTTCCTCGTCATGGAGCTGGTCGACGGCGAGGACCTGCGCAGCCGCCTGGAGCGCGGGCCGCTGCCGCCCGACGAAGCGGTGGAGGTGACGGCCGGCATCGCGGAAGCTCTCGTCGTCGTGCACGAAGCGGGGATGGTGCATCGCGACCTCAAGCCGGGGAACATCCTGCTCGCCGACTCGAGCGTTCCGGGCGGCCGCCCGGTCGTGAAGCTCGCCGACTTCGGCATCGCGCACCTCATCGGCTCGGAGCGGATCACCACGATCGGCACCGTCATCGGCACCGCCGGCTACCTCAGCCCGGAGCAGGTCTTCGGCGGCGAGCCGGGGCCTTCGGCCGACATCTACTCCCTGGGGCTCTTGACGCTGGAGACGCTGACCGGCGTGCGCGAGTATCCCGGGACCCCGGTGGAGGCGGTAGCCGCGCGGGCGGCGCGCGACCCGCGCATCCCGGCGTCGCTGCCCGAGGACTGGCGGGGTCTTCTCGCCGCGATGACCGCGCGCGACCCCGCGCTGCGGCCGACCGCGCTGGAGGTCGCCGTGATGGCGCGGGAGCTCGCGCCGCAGCTGGCGGGATGGGTGCCCGAGGCCCCGGAGGACGTCGCGACGCAGGCGATGACCGGTCCTGCGGTGGCGGCCGGGCCCGTTGCGGCGGAGGCGACGGATCCCACGCGCATCCTCCCCACCCGCCGCGCGGCGCGCGACACGAAGACGACGCGACGCCGTCGCGGGATCGTCGCGACCGGCGCGGTCGCCGGCTCCATCCTGGTGGTCGCCGCGACACTCACCCTCGGAAGCATGGTCGCGCCGGCGTCGGAGGAGCCCCAGTCGGTCCCGACGACGCCGCGGCCGACCCCGAGCATGGAGGCGCCGCCGACGACCGTCGCGCCCGCCGTCACCACCACGACGCCGGAGCCGCAGCAGCCCGCGCAGCAGCCCGCACAGCAGCCCGCGCAGCAGCAGCCCGCACAGTCCAACCCGGCCCCCGCGCCCGCCCCTGCCAAGCCCGGACCCGGCGCCGACAACCCCAACAAGGGCCCGGGGAAGAACAACGGCGGGCCGGGCAAAGGCAAGTGACGCGGGGCGCCCGCACCCCTCCCGCTTCCGCACCCGCCGCTTCCCCGGTACTGTCCCCGGTATGCCCGAGCAACCGAGGACCGCAGCGATCGTCGTGAACCCGGTGAAGGTGGATGAGCCCGCGTTGCGCGAGGCGCTGTCCGCCGCCGAGAAGCGCTGGGGGTGGAACGAGACGATATGGCTCGAGACCACCGAGGACGACCCCGGCAGCGGGCAGACGAAGGAAGCGCTCGAGAAGGGCGTCGACGTCGTCATCGCCGCGGGCGGCGACGGCACGGTCCGCACGGTGGCCGAGGAGCTGCGCGGCACCGGCACGCCGCTCGCACTGCTGCCCTCCGGCACCGGCAACCTGCTGGCCCGCAACCTGAATCTCACGCTGGACGACATCGAGAACGCGCTCGACTCCGCTTTCGCCGGCGGCGACCGGTCGATCGACATGGGCGTGATCGAGCTGCGCGACGGCACCGGGAGCACCCGGCGGCACGCCTACCTGGTGATGGCCGGTGTCGGGATCGACGCCCAGATGATCGCCGCGACCGACGAGGACCTGAAGGCCAAGCACGGCTGGCTCGCCTACGTGAAGGCGATCGGCACGGTGCTGCGGGACAAGAACCAGCTCCGCGTCCGCTACCGGCTGGACGACCACGGCCAGCACTCGATGCGCGCCCACACCGTCCTGATCGGAAACTGCGGGTCGCTGCCCGCCAACATCCTCCTGCTGCCCGAGGCCGCTGTCGACGACGGGCAGTTCGACATCGTCGTGCTCCGGCCCGAGGGGTTCATCGGCTGGGTGCAGATCGTGGTCAAGATCTTCTGGGAGAACGGCGTGCTGCGCCGCACCTCCGTCGGCCGACGCCTGATGGGCGCCGACCGGGAGGTGCGGGCGATGAACTACCTGAAGGGCAAGGAGTTCGTGATGCGGCTGAGCCGGGCCGAGGAGGTGGAGCTGGACGGCGACCTGTTCGGCCGCGCGTCCGCGCTGCGCACCTGGGTCGACCCGTCCAGCCTCATCGTCAAAGTCCCGAAAGAGGCCTGAGGCCTCAGACGGCCTCCGCCAGCAGCTCCAGCGTGTCGACGACGCGGTTGGAGAAGCCCCACTCGTTGTCGTACCAGGCGACGACCTTGATGTGGCGGCCGTCCACACGGGTGAGCGCGGCGTCGAAGATGGACGACGCAGGCTGTCCGGTGATGTCGCTCGAGACGAGCGGGGCGTCGGCGTACTCCAGGATGCCGCGGAGCGCGCCATCGGCGGCCTCGCGGTAGGCGGCCAGCACCTCGTCGCGGGTGACGTCGCGCGACACCGTCGTGTTGAGCTCCACGATGGAGCCGACCGGCACCGGAACGCGGATGGAGTCGCCCGACAGCTTGCCGTCCAACTGGGGCAGGACCAGCCCGATCGCCTTCGCGGCGCCGGTCGTCGTCGGCACGATGTTGACGGCGGCGGCGCGGGCGCGGCGGAGGTCGCGGTGGGGGCCGTCCTGGAGGTTCTGCTCCTGCGTGTAGGCGTGCACGGTCGTCATGAAGCCGTGCTCGATGCCCGCGAGGTCGTCCAGCACCTTCGCCAGCGGAGCCAGCGCGTTCGTGGTGCAGGAGGCGTTGGAGACGATGAGGTGGTTCTCCGCGTCGAAGGCGTCCGTGTTGACGCCGTAGGCGAGCGTGACGTCCGCACCATCGGCGGGGGCGCTGACGAGGACGCGCTTGGCGCCGGCGGTCAGGTGCCCGCGGGCGGCGTCGGCGGAGGTGAAGCGTCCGGTGGACTCGAGCACCACCTCCACTCCCAGCTCGGCCCAGGGCAGGTCGGCAGGCTCGCGCTCGGCGAGGACGCGGATGCGTCGGCCGTCCACGACCAGCGTGTCGCCGTCGACCTCGACGGTGCGGCCGAGGCGGCCGAGCGAGCTGTCGTACGCGAGCAGGTGGGCGAGGGTGGCGGGTGCCGTCAGGTCGTTGACGGCGACGACCTCGAGGTCGGAGTCGCGCTCCAGCAGTGCGCGGAGCGTGTTGCGGCCGATGCGGCCGAATCCGTTGATGGCGATGCGGGTCATGGCGTGTGATGTCCTTTCGTGTGACCTCATCCATGCTGCGCGCGGCGTCGAGGGGACGACAGTGGCGTGGACGACACGCTGCGCAAGCATCCCGCCAGGCTTTCTGCCATGCAGCGAAAGGATCGTGCCAGGCCCGTCAGGCGGAGAACGTGTGCCGGTACTCCGTCGGCGAGGTGCCCAGGATGCGCTGGAAGTGCAGCCGCAGGTTCGCCCCCGTCCCGAGGCCCACGCGCGCCGCGATCTGCTCGACGCCCAGGTCGGTGCGCTCCAGCAGCTCGCGGGCCAGGTCGACGCGGGCGCGCAGCACCCACTGCATCGGGGTGTAGCCGGTGTCCTCGACGAAGCGGCGGGAGAAGGTGCGGGCCGACACCTTCGCGTTGCGGGCGAGCGCGTCGAGGGTCAGCGGCTCGGCGAGGTGCGCGAGCGCCCACTCCCGCGTCCCGGCGAAGAGGTCGCCGAGCGGTTCGGGGACGCTGCGGGGCACGTACTGCGCCTGCCCGCCGCTGCGGTACGGCGCGGCGACGAGCCGCCGGGCCACGCGGTTCGACAGCCCGACCCCGTGGTCGCGGCGCACCAGGTGCAGGCAGAGGTCGATGCCGGAGGCGGCGCCGGCAGAGGTGAGGATGTCGCCCTCGTCGACGAACAGCACGTTCTCGTCGACCCGGATCAGGGGATGCCGCTCCGCGAGGGCGCGCGTGTAGTGCCAGTGGGTGGTCGCGCGCTTGCCGTCGAGGAGTCCGGTCGCCGCGAGCGCGAACGCCCCTGTCGAGATCGCGGCGAGTCTTGCGCCGCGCTCGTGGGCGGCGAGGAGCGCTCCGACGACCGCGGCGGGCGGGTCGGTGGTGGCAGGGTTGCGGTAGCCGGGCACGAACACCGAGTCGGCCTGCTCCAGCGCCTCCAGCCCGTCGGCCACGTGATACGAGAGCCCGTCGCCTCCTGTCACCAGGCCGGGCGCCGCACCGCAGACGCGCACCTCGTACGGCATGCTCGGCCGGTGGGAGAACACCTGGGCGGGGATGCCGACATCGAGCGGCTTCGCGCCCTCCAGCACCAGCACGGCGACGCGGTGCACGCCGCTGTCGCTCATGGGCGGGCGGAGACGATCTGCAGCAGGGCGGCGCGCAACGCCGACGGGTCGTCGACCTCGGGGAACACCTCGTCCTCCAGTCCGCGCACTCCGGCGAAGGCGGCGCGCCCGGCGTCGGTGACGGCGAGGACGTGACGGCGCCGGTCGACCGGGTCGGGTCGGCGCACCAGCAGGCCCTCGCGCTCCAGGCGGTCCACCGTGCGGGACATCGTCTGCGGCTCGACGCGCGCCAGCCGGGCGAGATCGGATTGCGAGTCGAAGCCCAGCTCCAGCAGGTGTAGCACGACCAGGCCGGCGTGGGTCAGGCCGCGCTCCTCCAGCGCCTCCGCCCAGGCACGCTCGACGGTGCGGGAGGCGGCGCCGAGCAGCCGGCCCAGCGGCCAGTTCTCGGGGCGGTGCTCCTCCGCCTCCACCTCGTGCTTGTCCATACGCCCATCGTACGTTCGGCGGGTGCCGCGACGCTCGCGCGCCGCGACGGGCTCAGTCGGTGCCGGAGTCGAACGCGGCTCCCTCCGAGCTCAGGTCGATCTCGCGCGACAGCTCCTCGTCGACCGGCTCGACGCCTTCGAGGATGGAGCGGGCGCTGCCTTCCTCGAGCTCGCCGACCAGCGCGCCGGTCGGACCGCCGATGAGGCCGGACGCCGCGTACTGCTCGAGGCGCGAACGGGAGTCGGCGATGTCGAGGTTGCGCATGGTCAGCTGGCCGATGCGGTCGCCGGGGCCGAACGCGGAGTTGCCCACGCGCTCCATCGACAGCTTCTCGGGGTGGTAGCTGAGCGCCGGGCCGGTGGTGTCGAGGATCGTGTAGTCGTCGCCGCGGCGGAGGCGCAGCGTGACCTCGCCGGTGATGGCGGAGCCGACCCAGCGCTGCAGCGACTCGCGCAGCATCAGCGACTGCGGGTCGAGCCAGCGGCCCTCATACATCAGGCGGCCGAGGCGGCGGCCCTCGTTGTGGTAGTTGGCGACCGTGTCCTCGTTGTGGATGGCGTTGAGCAGTCGCTCGTAGACGATGTGCAGCAGGGCCATGCCCGGCGCCTCGTAGATGCCGCGGCTCTTGGCCTCGATGATGCGGTTCTCGATCTGGTCGGACGCGCCGAGGCCGTGGCGGCCGCCGATCGCGTTGGCCTCGAGCACCAGTGCCACCGGGTCGTCGAACTCGACGCCGTTGATGGCGACCGGGCGGCCCGACTCGAAGCGGACGGACACCGTCTCGGTCTCGACGGGGACGTCGTCGCGCCAGGCGGCGACGCCCATGATCGGCTCGACGATGTCGAGGCCCGCGTCCAGCTCCTCCAGGCGCTTCGCCTCGTGGGTGGCGCCCCAGATGTTGGCGTCGGTCGAGTACGCCTTCTCGGTCGCGTCGCGGTACGGGAAGCCGCGGGCGACGAGCCATTCGCTCATCTCCTTGCGGCCGCCGAGCTCCTCCACGAACGCGGCGTCGAGCCACGGCTTGTAGATCCGCAGGCGCGGGTTGGCGATGAGGCCGTAGCGGTAGAATCGCTCGATGTCGTTGCCCTTGTAGGTGGAGCCGTCGCCCCAGATCTCGACACCGTCCTCCATCATCGCGCGCACCAGCATGACGCCGGTGACCGCGCGGCCGAGCGGGGTGGTGTTGAAGTAGGTCTTGCCGCCCGAGCGGATGTGGAAGGCGCCGCACTGCAGGGCGATCAGGCCCTCCTCGACGAGCGCGCGCTTCGCATCCACGAGTCGCGAGATCTCGGCGCCGTACTCGCCGGCGCGGCCGGGGACGGCCTCGATGTCGGGCTCGTCGTACTGGCCGATGTCGGCGGTGTACGTGCAGGGGATCGCGCCCTTCTCGCGCATCCAGGCGACCGCGCAGGAGGTGTCGAGCCCTCCCGAGAACGCGATGCCGACTCGTTCACCGACGGGCAGACTGCTCAGAACCTTGGACACGGCATCCAGCTTACTGGGGGCTCTCCTGGCCGTGCTGCCCGAGGCCCGGGTGCACGCCCGGCTGGTAGCCGCCGCCCGCGACCATCCGGGTGAGGATGGCGAGGAGGGTCGCGCGGTCGTCCGGGCTCAGGCGGCCGAGCATGGCCTCCTCCTGGTCGTCGGCCAGGCGCGTGGCGGCGCTGACGACATCCCGTGCGGCCGGGGTGAGGTGGATGGCGTAGGCGCGTCGGTCGTCCGGGTGCCGCCGCCGCTCCACCAGGCCGCGCTGCTCGAGGTCGTCGATCAGGGTGACCATCGAGTTGCGGTGCAGGCCGAGCGCCGTCGCCAGCTCCTGCTGGGTGCGTCCCTCCTGTCGCGCGACGTGCACGAGGATGCCGTAGCGGTTGGGGGTGAGTCCGAGCGGGGCGAGGGCGGCGGTGAACGCTTGGGCGCTCTGCAGTCCTAGCTGGGAGACCAGGAAGCTGGCCCGGGACTCCAGGGCGGGGGGCTCGGAGCTCATGCTGACATGATACCGATCGGTGATTGCACGGTACTGTGACTATCACTTACCATGACGACATGAGACTGACGATCTTCGGAGCCAGCGGCCAGACCGGCCGGCTGATCACCCAGCAGGCGCTGGAGCAGGGGCACGATGTGACGGTCGTTCTGCGCCGGCCGCCCGACGACGTGGATGCGCGTGCCAGTGTCCGCGTCATCCCCTCTCTCGATGACACGGCGGCGGTGCGGGCGGCGCTCGCCGGAGCCGATGCCGCTCTGTCGGGCATCGGGCCGCGCAAGCGGGCGGACGCGCCGGTAGCGGCGCCCGCGACCCGTGCGATCCTCCGGGCTGCGGATGGGATGGGGCTGCGGCTCGTCGTCATCAGCGCGGCACCCGTCGAGCCGCCGCCGGCCGACGACAGCTTCGTCAGTCGGCGGATCGCGCTCCCGCTGATCGGCGTGCTGCTGCGTCCGGTGTACGACGATCTCCGCGAGATGGAGCGTTCGCTTCGGGGGTCGGACGCCGTGTGGACCGCGTTCCGCCCGCCGATGCTCACCTCCGGGCGGGCGACCGGAAACTACCGCACCCGCGTCGGAGGCAGCGTCCCGCGCGGCTTCACAGTGTCGCGGGCGGACCTGGCGGATGCCATGCTCGCGAGCGTGGGGCGGCCCGAGACCGAGCGCGCTGCGGTCGGGATCGCGGACTGACGTCGCTTTCGCGAGTCGTCAGCCGCGGCCGTCGGCGGACTGCGCCGGGCACTCGCCGCCGGGCTCGGTGCGCAGTTCGAAGTGCCAGGCCTCGTTCGCGTACGTCTGGCAGAGGCCCCAGGCGTTCCCAAAGCGGTTGAGGTAGTCCATCGCGCCGGCATCGGAGATGTCGACGGCGTCTCCGCGGACGTGGGCCGAGTCGCTGCCGCGCTTCACCCACTTCTCGGCCTCCTCCTCGCTGCCGTACTGCTCGACCGCCTGCGCGAACAGGTGCTCCTGGTAGCGCTCGGATCGCCAGCCGTCGGCGATGGTGATGTCGTGGCCCGCGCCCTCGCGCCGCATCGCGGCCTGCGCATCGCGGAGCGCGGCCAGCAGTGCGGGGTCCAGGCGGGTGACGGCGGGCAGCTCGCTGTCGAGGCTCAGCGAGCTCCCGTCCGGGATGTACCCGTCATCGCCGGTGAGGCCGTCCGTGGCCGCGACCTCGCCGGCTGCGGGGAGGCTTGCGGGCCGCGCCATCGCAGCGCTGCCGCCCGCCGCGCATCCCGCGAGGGCGACGGCGAGCAGGAGGGCGGAGGCGGCGCCGATGACGCGGTACGTGGAGTGCATGCCTTCCACGCTCGCAGCACGGCCGCGCCCGCGCGTCCCTCCCGCGCCTGATCCGCATCCCTCCCGAGACCGACCCGGCCCTCCATCGAGTACACGAAGAGTGCACGGTCCGACGCGGTATCGCGTGCACTCTTCGTGTACTCGACGGCGGGCACACCGCTCGGCGGCTACGGGAGGGGCGGGGTGCGGGGCGGGACGGTACGGCGCGGCCCGAGCGCCTCGAAGGCCGCGGCCAGCGCGAGCAGGCGCGTGTCGTCGTAGGCGCGGCCGGCGAACGTCAGCCCGACGGGCATCCCGATGTCGGCCATCGTGCCCATGGGGACCGTGACGGTCGGGATGCCGAGGTGCCGCGGCACGAGGTTGCCGTTCGCGACCCAGACGCCGTTGCGCCAGCCGAGGTCCGCGGACGCCGGGTTGACGTCCATGTCCGCCGGCGCCACGTCGGCCACAGCCGGGAAGATGACGGCGTCGAGGCCGAGGCCGTCCATCCACTCCTCCAGGTCGACGCGGCGGGTCTCCTCGAGTCCGAGGAGTCCGTCGGCCAGCTCCGGGATGCTGTCCAGCGTCGTCCCCGGATGCGCCCGCACCCAGGCGGGGTAGTCGGCGATGTCGTCCTCGAACCCGGTGTACCGGTCGGGCAGGGCGCCCTCGGGCTGCGGGAAGATACGCGCGCCGTCGACGTCGGCCAGCGTCCGCAGTGCGGGGTCGCCGTTGGCGTCGAGGAAGTCGTCCCACGCCCACGCCGACAAGTCGACGATCTCGCGGCGGAGGAACGCCGGGGTGACGAGCCCGCGCGTCGCGATCGTCGGCGCGCCCGGTCGGTCGCCCTCGTAGTTGGAGACGACGGGGAAGTCGACCTCGACCACGGTCGCGCCGGCCGCCTCGAGGTCGCGCCGCGCCGCCTCCCAGAGGGCGATGACCGAGTCGCGGGTCTCGATCCGCTGCCCGGTCGGGCCTCCGATGCCCGGGCGTTCGGCGGTCCCGGCTTCGGGGTCGGCGTTGATGTACATGCGAGGAATGCCCACGCTGCGGCCCGCCAGCGACGCGCCCTCCGCGAGCGCCGGGTACGACGCGGGCCGCAGCTCCGACGCCGCGGGCAGCGGGACCCACGGCTGCGCCCTCCAGAAGTCGCCGCGGGTCTCGGCGTCGTCGGCGACGATGACGTCGAGCACTTCGAGGAGGTCGGCCATGGTGCGCGTGTGCGGCACCACCACATCCATCGTCGGCACCAGCGGCCAGTTGCCGCGCACCGAGATGACACCGCGCGACGGCGTGTAGGCGCAGAGGGCGTTGTTGGACGCGGGAGCGCGCCCGGACGACCACGTCTCCTCACCGAGCCCGAACGCCGCGAAGCTCGCCGCGGTCGCCGTGCCCGAGCCGTTCGACGACCCGGAGCCGAAGGCGGCCGTCAGGTAGTCGCCGTTGTACGGCGACTCGGCCCGCCCGTAGACGCCGCGCTGCATGCCGCCGTTGGCCATCGGCGGCATGTTCGTCAGGCCGAGCAGGATCGCCCCGCCCGCCCGCAGCCGCTCGATCGTGAAGGCGTCGCGCTGCGCGACCAGGTGCTCGAACGCGGGCGAGCCGGCCGCGGCGGTCAGGCCGCGCGCCAGGTAGCTGTCCTTCGCCGTGTAGGGGATGCCGTCGAGCGGCCCGAGGGTCGCGCCGCGCGCCCGGCGTTCGTCCGCCGCCCGCGCCTCGGCCAGGGCATCCGGGTTGCGGACCACCACGGCGTTGAGCCGCGGGCCGGCCGCGTCGTACGCGTCGATGCGTGCCAGGTACGCCGTCACCAGCTCCTCGCTGGTCGTCTCGCCGGCCTCGAGCGCTCGCCGCAGGTCGGCGATGGAGGCCTCGACCACGTCGAACGTCATGCGTTCACCGCCGGCTGCTGCTGGGTGATGCAGTGGATGCCGCCGCCGCGCGCGAAGATCGGGCGCGAGTCCACCATGGTCACGCGGCGTCCCGGGTAGACGGCTTCCAGGATCTCGGTCGCCTCGGCGTCGGCCTTCTCCTCGCCGAACCCGCACGCCACGATGCCGTCATTGACGACCAGGTGATTGACGTAGCTCCAGTCGACGAAGCCCTCTTCGTCGCGCAGGGTCGCCGGAGCGGGCAGATCCACGATGTCCCAGCTGCGGCCGGCCGCATCCGTCGTCTCCGCCAGCAGGGCGCGCAGCTCGCGCGACACCTCGAAGTCGGGGTGCTCCGGGTTGCGCTGGGCGTGGAGCAGCAGCGTGCCGGGGTAGGGGATGGTGGCCACGATGTCGACGTGTCCGTTGGTGCCGAAGTCGTCGTAGTCGCGGGTGAGGCCGCGCGGGAGCCAGATCGCGTGGGTCGCGCCGATCGTGCGGGCCATCTCCGCCTCGACGCGCGCCTTGTCGGCGTACTTGTTGCGCCGCGGGTCGAGCTGCACGGTCTCGGTGAGCAGCACCGTCCCCTCGCCGTCGACGTGGATGCCGCCGCCCTCGTTGACGAGGAGCGAGCTGATCAGCTCGGCGCCGGTGCGCTCGGCGACGAAGCGGGCGATCTCGGCCGACTTGCGCCACTCCGCCCACTCCGGGTCGCCCCAGCCGTTGAACGTCCAGTCGACCGCGCCGAGCACACCCGGGCGCTCGTCGTCGACGACGAAGGTGGGGCCGAAGTCGCGCATCCAGAACTCGTCGAGCGGTGCCTCCACCTGCTCGATGTGGCTGCCGAGCATGCGGCGGGCGCGGTCGCGCTCGGTCGGGTCGACGACCATCGTCAGCGGCTCGTACTCGGCCACGGCGTGGGCGACGGCGGTCCAGGATGCGTAGGCCTCCTCGGCGGAGGCGGCGTCGTCACCGAGGGTGAGGCCGGCGCGCGGGAATGCCATCCAGGTGCGCTCGTGGGGTGCCGTCTCGGCGGGCATGCGCCAGGTCATCGAGTCCTCCATCGGTCGGCGACTTTTATTGATCGTGCGATCAATATGTGTGACGAAAGTACCTATACTGGGCGGATCATGTCAAGAGCCCCCCGCCGCCCGCCGGCCGAGCGCCGCATCGAACTGGCGACCGCCGCACGCGACCTCGCGCTGTCCGACGGCCTCGCCGCGGTCACGCTCCGCGGCGTGGCCGGGCGCGCGGGCGTGACCCCCGCTCTCGTCGCGCACTACCACCCGGCGATGGACGCGCTGGTCGCGTCCGCCTTCGCCGCGGTCGTCGGCGCCGAGCTGGGCGAGGTGCGCACGCTGCTCGCCGGGGCGGGCGGGCCCACGCAGCGGCTGGCGGTCCTCCTCCGCACCCTGCTCGACGGCACGCGCGACGACGTCACCCTGGTCTGGGTGGAGGCGTGGGCGCTCGGACGGAGGAACGACGTGCTCGCCGAGGCGGTGCGCGAGCAGATGGATGCCTGGCAGGAGCTCATCCTCGGCATCGTGCAGGAGGGCGTCGCGGCCGGGGAGTTCCATGCCGACGACCCGGCGCAGGCCGCGTGGCAGCTGCTGGGGATGATCGACGGCCTCAACGCGCAGGCGCTCGTCCGGTGGGGCGGCGGGGACCGCGGCCCGGTGCTGGCGCGGGCGGTCGAGGGGATGCTGGGGTTGCGGCGGGGAGCGCTGGACGGAACGTACGGCGCATTGCCGTACATTGAGTGACATGAGTGTGAAGGACAAGCGGCTCGAGCTGCGCGTGAGCGGGGAGCAGAAGGAGCTCATCGAGCAGGCCGCTGCGCTCGAGGGCCGGTCCGTGACGGACTTCTCGACGCAGGCGCTGACCGAGCACGCTCACGAGGTCATCCGTCGCAACCATCAGCTGACCATGGACGCCGAGGCATTCGATGCCTTCCTGGCCGTCCTCGACGAACCCGGGCGCCCGATCCCCGGCCTCGTCGACCTGCTCCACCGCCCCTCCGTCTTCCGTGACTGAGTACGAGGCACCGCGCGCCCTGCGGGCGGGCGACGTCGTCTCCGAGTTCTTCTGCGGTAGCCCTGAGCTCGACCGGTGGCTCCGCGGGTGGGCACGTCACAATGACACCAACGGCGCCTCCCGCACCTTCATCTCGGTCGCCTCCGGGACGGAACGCGTGTGCGGCTTCTACTGCCTGGCGGCCGGGTCCCTGATCCGCGCAGAGGCGCCCGGACGGCTCGCCAGGAACATGCCCGATCCCATCCCGGTCGTGCTCATGGGGCGCCTCGCCGTCGACACGCGGGACGCTGGAAGGGGACTCGGCGCATCCCTCCTCCAGCACGCGGTCGCGCAATCCGTCCGCGTCGCCCAGACCATCGGCATGCGGGCGATCGTCGTCCACGCCAAAGACGACAGAGCCGTCGCGTTCTACGAACGGTTCGGCTTCACGCGACTCCCCTCCGGCGAGAGGACGCTCTACCTCCGGGTCGCCGATGCCCTGGCGAGCGCCGCATCCCTCAGCTGATCCACGCCAGCAGTTCCGCCCGGAACTCCTCCGGCTTCTCGACGTGGGCGGAGTGGCCGCAGTTCTCGAAGACGACCTCGCGCGTCCGGCCGCCGTTCTCGGCGTAGCGGTCGAGCACGGCGCGGGTCTGCGCCAGCATGGGCTGCGGGGGCGCCACGTCCTCGCCCGGCCAGCCCGGGATGACGCCCGCCGCGCCGAGCTGGTTCAGGTCGAAGAAGGACGCGTCGCCGACGATCGCATCCACGTCGCCGTGCAACCACAGGATGGGCGGCTTGGCCGGAGCGTCCGCGATGCCGGAGGTGTCGAAGTGGGTCGGCGCGAGCGTGTTCAGGATGCCGCGCGTGCCGGGCGCGAAGCCGGGCCAGTGCTCGGAGGCGCCGGCGTCGCCGGGGTAGTTGTCGGGGCCGGTGGCCGTGGACAGCATCGACTCGACCCACAGGTCCTCGTACTCCGACTCGAAGCCGGGCGCGACGTACGACGAGCGGTAGACCGCGCGAGGGGAGGTCGGCGACTCCTCGCCGGTGTCGCCGGCGGCGAGCCGGGCGACGAAGTCGGGGTTCGCGCCGCCGCCTCCGGTGCCGGAGGCGTCCGCGTTCAGAAGGGAGCCATCGAGCGCCGTGCCGCCGAAGCCGTACGGCGAGACGGGTGAGACGAGGGTGAGGCTCGCCACCAGGTCCGGCCGGTCGAGCAGCAGCTGCATCACCACTCCGCCGCCGAGACTCCAGCCGACGATGTGCGCGGCGCCGAGGCCGAGCTCGTCGGCGACCGCGGCGACGTCGTCGGAGAAGTCGCGGACGCCGCGGGTCGCATCCACCGGCAGGACCTCGCTGTCGCCGAAGCCGCGGAGGTCGACCGCGAGCGCGCGGATGCCGGCGGGCAGCGACAGCATCAGCGGCTGCCAGAACAGCGACGACGAGACGTTGCCGTGTACGAACAGCACGGTCTGCAGCGCGTCGCCGTCGGCGGGGCGCTCCAGGACGTTGGCGGTGTAGCGGTCGGTGCGGACGGTGCGGGCGTCGATGCCCGGCAGCAGCGTTCCGGTCATGCGGGGGTCTCCTTCGGGTAAGGGTTCGGGTGGTGGATGGAGGGGTCGAGCGCCGACAGGATCTGCCGGAGCCCGTCGTCGGTCATCAGGATCGTGTAGTGGTTCACGTCGTCGGCTTCGCTCACGCGCATCCCCGGCAGCCGCTCGCGCCACTCCGCCACGACCTCCGGCGGATAGAGGGGAGGGCCGTCGAGCAGGCCGCGCGGCGCCCGGACGAACGAGATCGGGAGCCGCAATCCGGCCAGCGCGTCCGCGTAGCCGTCCTCGCCGTACAGCTCCAGCGCGTTCACCGAGACGGCCGCCTCGCTGACGCTCGACCGCAGGGCAGGCGCCTCGCCGACGAGGTCGTAGGCGACGTAGTCCGCGAAGGTTTCGTTCCACCAGGGGCCGATCGCGGGATGCTGCCGCCAGAACTCCTCGTAGCCGGCCGGTGACGCGAACGTGCGTCGCAGGCGTTCGAGCGCGGGGCCCAGAACGACGGCGGGCACTTCGTCGGCCGGGATGTCGGCCGGCCATGGGAGCGGCAGGCCGCCGTCGATGAGCGCAAGGCTCTCGGCGCGGTCCGGGTGGCGCTGGGCGAAGCGCACCGCGACGAAGCCGCCCATGGAGTGTCCCGACACCATGACTCGCGGGACGTCGAGAGCGTCCAGCGCCCGGGCAACGTCGTCTGCGAGGTGGTTCAGCGTGAACGGGCCCGGGAGGTCGCCGCTGCGGCCGCGGCCGCGGAGGTCCGGCGCGAGGATGCGCGTGCCGGGCAGGGCGGAGGCGACCCGCGCCCAGGCGAGGTGGTTCGCCGTGATGCCGTGGATGGCGAGCAGCGGTAGGCCCGGGGCATCCGGATGCCAGACGCCGCCGGCCAGCTCCCCGCCGTCGACCGGTGCGGTGAACGGGACGGGCGCCGTCACCGGGCGCTCCAGCCGCCGTCCATGGTGTAGCTCGCTCCGGTGACCATTCCCGCGTCGTCGCCGGCCAGCCACAGCGCGAGGCTGCCGACTTCGGCGGGCTCGACCAGCCGCTTGATCGCGGCTTCGGTCAGCATGACCTTCTCGACGACGTCCTCCTCCGGGATGCCGTGCAGCCGCGCCTGGTCCGCGATCTGCTTCTCGACCAGCGGCGTGCGCACATAGCCGGGGTTGATGCAGTTGGACGTGACGCCGTGCGGGCCGCCCTCCAGGGCGGTGGTCTTCGACAGCCCCTCCAGCGCGTGCTTGGCCGTGACGTAGGCCGACTTGTACTCGCTCGCCCGCAGCCCGTGGACGCTGGAGATGTTGATGATGCGGCCGAAGCCACGCTCGTACATCCCGGGCAGCGCCGCGCGGATGAGGAGGAACGGCGCCTCCACCATGATCCGCAGCATCAGCGCGAACGTCTCCGGCTCGAACTCCTGGATCGGCCGGACCGTCTGGATGCCGGCGTTGTTGACGAGGATGTCGGTGTCGACCGGCGCCTGGGCGAGCTCGACGGTCTTCGACAGGTCGACCTCCCACGCGTCCCCGCCGAGCCGCCCGGCGACCTCGCGGGCGGCGTCGCCGTTCAGGTCGGCGATCGTGACGTGCGCGCCGGCCGCTGCGAACGCCTCGGCGCACGCCAGCCCGATACCGCTCGCGCCGCCGGTGACGAGGGCTCTCCGCCCGGTCAGATCGGTCATCCTTGACGCTCCTTCCCGCTGGGCCACGGCCCTAGCCGCACTCTAACGCCGGGCGTCGGGCGCGCGGAAGGGCGGCGGATCAGTAGGTGAGGCCGATGCGCTCCCGGATGGTGTCGAGCGTGCCCATGATCGCTACCGACTGCGACAGCGGCAGCCGCGCATCCTCTCCGCCGCCCGCCGCGATCAGCCGCTCGATCGCGCGCGCCTGGTACTGCATCCCGCGCCCGTCGATGCGGGACTCGTAGGTCTCGAGCACGCGCCCGGCGGGGTCGACGACGCGGAAGCTCGTCGGTGCGTAGAAGGTGGCGTCGAGTTCCGCGCGGGCGTCGGTGCCGACCACGGTCGCGCTGTTGTCGCCGGCCGCGTCGAGGGTCGTGGTAAGCGCCGCCTGGGCGCCGCTGTCGTAGCCGAGCAGGATGGACGTCTGGCGGTCGACTCCGGTCGCTGTCGGCGTCGAGAGGGCGAGCACCTGGTCGGGAGCGCCGAGGACGTCCCAGGCGAACGACACCGGGTAGATGCCGAGGTCGAGGAGCGCGCCGCCGCCGAGGGCCTTGTTCAGCATCCGCCCCTCGGGGTCGGGGTTCGTGCGCTGGTCGTGGTGGGCGACGACGGTGCGCAGCTCGCCGAGCGTGCCGTCGCTGACGATCTCCTGCAGCCGCTCCATGTGCGGCAGCCACCGCGTCCACATCGCCTCGAGGGCGACGAGCCCGTTCGCGGCGGCCGCGTCGGCGATGGCCTGCGCCTCGGCCCGGTTCATGGTGAACGGCTTCTCGACGAGCACGTGCTTGCCGGCCGCCAACGCCAGCAGGGCGTTCGGCGCGTGCTGCGGATGCGGGGTCGCGATGTAGATGACGTCGACGTCCGGATCGGCCACCAGCTCCTCGTAGCTGCCGTGCGAGCGCGGGATGCCGTGCGCGGCGGCGAAGCGGGCGGCGGACTCGGGGCTGCGCGATCCGACCGCGGTCACGGTGTGCCCGTCGAGCTGCAGGTCGCGCGTCATGGCGCCGGCGATGCCGCCCGTGCCCAGGATGCCCCACGCGGGGGAGGAGGTCGTCATGCGGTCATCGTACCGACGGGTCTCACGCGTGGTAGGCGCCCGGTGCGAAAGAGCTGTCCGAAACGGAGGAGCACGGGGGCGACACGCCGCGGGAGCGAGCGGAAGGGAGGAGGTGCGGCCGCTTTGCCGGGCCGCCTTCCTCCGTTCTGCGGCGCGGTCAGCCGACCGCGACCGCCTCCTCGGCGTGGTGGCACGACACCTCGCGCAGTGCGATCCCCGGCCGCTCGAGCGGCCGCAGCGGCGGCACGACCGAGCGGCACTCGTCCGTCGCCATCCAGCACCGCGGGTTGAAGCGGCAGCCGGCCGGAGGGTCGACCGGCGACGGCGGCTCGCCGGCGAGGATGCGCCGCTGCGCCAGCCGGCCGCGTCCCTCGCGCGTCGCGGTCGGTGTCGCCGAGAGCAGCGCCTGCGTGTAGGGGTGGGACGGCTGCTCGTAGAGGACGTCGGTGTCGCCGAGCTCGGCGATCCGCCCGAGGTACATGACCGCGACGCGGTCGGCGATGTGCCGCACCACGGACAGGTCGTGCGCGATGAAGACGATCGAGACGCCCAGGCGGCGCCGGATATCGCCCAGGAGGTTGATCACCTGCGCCTGCACCGAGACGTCGAGCGCCGAGACCGGCTCGTCGCAGACCAGGACGTCCGGGTCGAGCGCGAGTGCGCGGGCGATGCCGATGCGCTGACGCTGGCCGCCCGAGAACTGGTGCGGGAACCGCGTGAGCATGTCCTCGCCGAGCCCGACCAGCTCCAGCAGCTCGATCGCGCGGGCGCGTCGCGCCGCCCGGCCCATGGCGTGCGCGGCGGCGATCGGCTCGGTGACGATGTCGAGCACCGTCATGCGCGGGTCCAGGGACGCGTACGGGTCCTGGAAGATCATCTGCACGCCTTCACGCAGCCGCTTGCGGTCGCGAGCGCGACCGCGCGACACGTCCGTCCCGCGGTACGTGAGCGTGCCGCCGTCGGGGCGCTCGAGACCGACCAGCATGCGGGCGAGCGTCGACTTGCCGCACCCGGACTCGCCGACGATGCCCAGGATCTCGCCGGCGTGCAGGTCGAGGGAGATGCCGTCGACGGCGGAGACGGTCGCCGGGCGCAATCGGGAGCCCGTCGCGAACTGCCGTACGAGGCCGGAGGCGCTGAGCACGACCTCCCGGCCGACGGCGTCCGCCGGCGCGGGCGACGTCAGCGTGGCATTGAGATCAGGGGACGAGTTCACGGATGAGCTCCTCGGATCGGATGCAGGCGGCCCGCCTGCCGGGGGCGACCTCGTCGAGCGGCGGCCGGATGGTGCGGCACGCCTCGACGGCCAGATGGCAGCGGGGATGGAAGGAGCAGCCCGCCGGAACCCGGGCCGGGCTGGGCGGAGAGCCCGGGATGGTCAGCAGGTCCGACCCGCGCTGGGCGGCCTGCGGCACCGACCTGAGCAGGGCCTCGGTGTAGGGATGCGCGGGCCGCGCGAACACGGTGTCGGCGTCGCCGGACTCGACGATCCGCCCGGCGTACATCACCGCCACGCGGTCGGCGACCTCCATCACGACGCCGAGGTCGTGCGTGATCAGGAGCACGCCCATCCCGAGCCTGCGCCGCAGCGAGTCGAGCAGGTCGAGGATCTGGGCCTGCACCGTGACGTCGAGCGCGGTGGTCGGCTCGTCGGCGATGAGGAGGTCCGGCTCCAGAGCGATGGCCATGGCGATGAGGATGCGCTGGCGCATACCCCCCGAGAACTGGTGCGGATAGTCGTCCACGCGGCGCTCGGGGGCAGGGATGCCGACCAGCGCGAGCAGTTCGGACGCCCGAGCCCGCGCCTCCTTGCGGGAGGCGCCGCGGTGCACACGGAACAGCTCGCCGATCTGGTCGCCGATGGTCATCACGGGGTTGAGGGCGGACAGCGCGTCCTGCAGGACGAGCGCGATGCGCTGTCCGCGGAGCCGGCGCCGCTGCTCCTCGCTCACCGCGAGGAGGTCGACATCACCCAGCCTCAACTCGTCCGCGGTGATGCGCGTCCCCTCGTCGCCGAGGCCCATGATCGCGCGGGCGGTGACGGACTTGCCGGAGCCCGACTCGCCGAGGAGCGCGACGAATTCGCCGCGGCCGACATGGAGGTCGACCTCGCGCACCGCGGGGATGTCCGGCCCCGAGCCCGTGAAGGCCACGGAGAGGTTGCGCACCCGCAGCACGTCGGTGCCCGGGGCGTTCACATTGCTTGAGTCCACGTCGACATCCTCGCATGCGGGTCGTTTCCGGAATGTTTCAAACATGAAACGACTTTGCCGAATTTCATGACCAATGTTGACACAGATGCCGGATATCTGCGAACTTGGCTCCTGTTGCGCCTGATTGCGCATTCGCTTAACACCCCACCAGGACAGGAGACAGCGTGCTCGACCCCGCACCGCGCTACACCGGCTACACGGCCTACGACTACCTGGAGGCAGGCAAGGACTACCGCGAGTTCCGCTACGCCAAGCAGATCGGCCGCGTGCCCGAGTACACCGGCCTCGACCTCAGCGACGAGCAGAAGGAGCGCACCACCCGCCTCCTCACCGAGTCGACCGTCATCTCGCTGCACGACCACGTGCAGGTCTTCCCGGAGGACATGACCCAGCTCCGCGACCACATCCGCCAGGGCCGCGAACCAACCGGCTACGAGGGCCTGTCGCGCTCCGGCATCACGGCCGTCTTCGACAACGGCATGGACGGCACCTGCTGCATCTCGAGCGACGCCGGCTGGAAGTACCAGGACGTCCTCTTCGACCTGGGCGTTCGCATGGCCGACATCGCGCACCAGGATTTCGTCATCAAGGGCGAGACGATCAAGGACATCGAGTACGCCGCCGAGACCGGCCGCATCGCCCACATCTTCGCGCTCGAGGCGGCGACGCCCATCGAGAACGAGGTGGACCGGCTCGACGTCCTCTACGGCTTCGGGGTGCGTCAGATGGGCATCGCCTACTCCGAGGCGAACTACCTCGGATCGGGGCTCAAGGAGCGCGGCGACGGCGGCCTCACCTACTTCGGCGAGCGCGCGGTCGAGCGGATGAACAAGCTCGGCATCGCGATCGACGTCTCGCACTCGGGGGACCGCACCGCGGTGGAGGCGATCAAGGCCTCCACCAAGCCGGTGTTCATCACGCACGCCGGCGCCCGCGGCCTGTGGCCGACCAACCGCATGAAGACGGACGAGACGATCATCGAGTGCGCGAAGCGCGGCGGTGTCATCGGGATCGAGGCCGCCCCGCACACGACGCTGTCTCCGCAGCACCCGCGGCACTCGCTGGAGTCGGTCATGGACCACTTCCAGTACTGCGTCGACCTGGTGGGCCTGGAGCACGTCAGCTTCGGTCCGGACACGCTGTTCGGCGACCACGTCGGACTGCACGACGCCTTCTCGTCGAACCTGTCGCTCGGACAGGCCCACGGAAAGGTCGATTACGAGAAGGTCGCGTACGTCGACGGCCTCGAGAACCCGGCCGAGGAGTTCACGAACATCATCGGCTGGCTGGTCAAGCACGACTACTCCGACGACGAGATCCGCGCCGTCGTGGGTGGCAACACTCTTCGGGTCCTGAAGGAGGTGTGGGTCTGATGCGCCCACGGAAGATCGCGGTCGCGGCGGCCACACTCGCCGTCGCGGCCCTGGCCCTGAGCGCGTGCGCTCCGAGCGCCCCGCCCGCGGCGAGCACCGCCACGGCCGGCTCGGCGACGCTCACGATCGCCACGACGACCGACGTCGTCAACTACAACCCGCTGATCGGCAACAGCCGCAGCGACTACTGGATCACCAACCTGATGTACCCGCACCTGCTGGAGATCGCGAACGACGGCTCGAAGGAGCCGCAGCTCGCGACCAAGTGGGGGTACGTCAACGACACCACCGGGTACTACGAGATCCGCGACGACATGAAGTGGAGCGACGGACAGCCGCTCACTGCCGAGGACGTCGCCTGGACGATGAACGCCGTGAAGAAGGACAAGCCCTCCGGGACCTTCTACGGCCAGCTCGCCAACCTGGACACGGCCAAGGCGGTCTCGAAGACCCGCGTCGAGTTCACCCTCACCAAGCCGGACTCGTCGATCGTCGACGAGATCGGCTTCTGGGGCAACATCGTCCCGAAGCACGTCTTCGAGAAGGCCGACTCGGTCGCGACGTTCCCGAACGACGGCAAGGACGGCGGCTGGGTCAGCGCCGGTCCGTACAAGCTGACGTCGGTGCAGGTCGGACAGAGCTACACGATGGACCGGGTGGACGACTACCCGCTGGTGAAGGGCGGCACGCCGCTCTCCGCCAAGGTGGTCTACCGCGTGTTCCCGGACATCAACACGGAGATCCTGGCGCTGCAGAGCGGTGAGGTGGATGCGATCGCCAATGCGCTCCCGCCGGCGCAGGTCGCCAAGCTCAAGAGCACGAGCGGCATCACGGTCACCGAGGCGGTCGGCCTGGGCTACGCCCACATGACCTACAACATGAACAACCCCGTGCTGGCGAAGCTCGAGGTGCGACAGGCGCTCTCGCAGGCGGTCGACTACGACGCGATCCGGAAGGTCGTGCTGCAGGGGCAGGCGGTGTCCACCCGGTCCAGTCCGCTGATGCCGGTGCTGAAGGACTATTACGACAAGTCGATCAAGGAGTACGCCTTCGACACCGAGAAGGCGCGCTCGCTGATGGAGAAGGCCGGGTACACGGCCGGCGCCGACGGCATGTTCCCGGTGAAGTTCCGCCTCATCTACTCGCTCCAGGACAGCGTCACCTCCCAGTGGGCGACCCTCGTCAAGGACAGTGCGGCGAAGGCGGGCATCCCGATCGAGCTGCAGGGCACCGAGCGGAACACGTACCTGGCGATGACCAACAAGGGCGACTTCGACATCTACGCCGGCAACTTCGCCATCATGGACGACCCGGTGACGAACATGACGCTCGCCTACCTCCCCAAGGGCGCCATCAACTACTCGTACGTCGACGACCCGAAGCTCAACGATCTGATCGCCCAGGGCTCCGCGACGACCGACAAGGACGAGAAGGTGAAGCTCATGCGGGAGGCCGCGAAGATCGTGCGGGACAACGTGTACGACAACATCATGTACACGCAGAACCTCTACTTCGCGTCCAGCTCCAAGTGGACCGGGTTCATCGCCAAGCCGAGTGAGCTCCTGTCCATCGTCAACCCCGTCTCGGTCGCCTCGGCGCACCCGACCGGCAAGTAACGAAAGCGAGGCCGACCCGCGTGTCCCGGTTCACGTTCCTGCTCCCGAGGCTCGGGAGGGGTGTGCTCACGATCTGGTTCGCCGTGACCGTGACGTTCCTCCTACTGCGCCTCCTTCCCGGAGACCCGGCGCTGGCGGTCGCCAGCCCGAACATGACGGAGGACACGCGGGCGGCCCTGCTCCAGCAGTACGGGCTCGATCAGCCGCTGATCGTGCAGTACGGCATCTATCTGTGGCAGCTCGTCCAGGGCAACCTGGGGGTCTCGTTCACGCAGTCGATTCCTGTGCTCGACGTGCTGATGCAGCGACTCCCGTGGACGCTGCTGCTCACGGGCACCGCTCTGGTGCTCACCGTGGCCGTCGGCATCCCGCTCGGGGTGCTGGCGGCCTCCCACCGGGGACGGTTCCTCGACAAGGTGGTGCAGATCGTCGGCGTCACCGGGCAGTCGATCTTCGTGCCGAGCATCGGCGTGCTGCTGCTCTTCGTCTTCGGGCTGATGCTGCACTGGCTGCCGATCGGCGGCGCGTACGACCAGGACGCGTACGGCGCCGCCTGGTACGGGTCCGTCGCCGCCCACCTCATCCTCCCGGCGATCTCGCTGATGCTCGTGCAGCTCGGGTCGTACGTGCTCACGATGCGCTCCACGCTCATCGACGCGCTGGGGGAGGACTACACGACCCTGGCCCGCGCGAACGGCCTGCCGTACCGCCGGGTGCTGTGGAAGCACGCCCTCCGCAACGCGCTGCTGCCGACCACGACGCTGATCGGCCTCCAGCTCGGCTTCCTCGTTGGCGGCGCAGTGCTGACCGAGACCGTGTTCGCCTACCCGGGCATCGGCCGCGGCATCTACGAAGCGGTGACGCAGCTCGACTTCCCGGTGCTGCAGGGCGCGTTCCTCATGCTCGCCATCACCGTCGTCGTCGCCAACATGATCACGGACACCGTCTACGGATTCCTCGACCCGAGAGTAAAGAAGGCATGAGCCAGGCAGCAGTCACCGAGGCCGCGGTCGGCGTCGAGCCGATCGCGCTGGAGAACGGTCGCGCCGCCGCGCAGACCTGGAAGGCGTTCCGCCGCGAACCGCTCGGGATGCTCGCGCTCGGTGTGCTCATCCTGCTCACGATCGTGGCGTGCGCCGCGCCGCTCATCGCCCCGTACCCGCCGAGCTACGGAGACCCGGTTCTCAGCCCGCCGACCGCGGCCCACTGGTTCGGGACCGACAGCCTCGGCCGGGATGTGTTCGGCGAGGTCGTCTGGGGCTCGCAGCAGAGCATCCTGGTCGCCGTCGCGGCGTCCGCCATCGCGATCGTCGTCGGGACCGTCGTCGCCGTCGTGGGCGCCTACTTCCGCCGACTGGACGGGTTCATCAGCGTCGTCGTCGACCTGACGCTGTCGCTGCCGGTGCTGCCGCTGATGATCCTCATCGCGGCGCTCGTCGGCCCGAGCACGACGACGATCATCCTCGTGGTCGCCGCCTTCTCCTGGCCGGAGGTTACGCGCCTGGTGCGCTCGCAGGCCCTCACCGTGGTCCGCCTGCCCTATGTGGATGCCGCTCGTCTGATGACCTCGTCGCCGCTGTGGATCATCGTGCGGCACGTCGTCCCGGCGGTCACGCCCGTCATCGTGGTGTCCGTCGTGGTCACGGCATCCCGTGCCGTCCTGTCGGCCGCCGGCCTCGCCTTCCTCGGCCTCGGCGACCCGAACGTGTGGTCGTGGGGCCGCATCCTGTACGAGGCGCAGCAGTCCGGCGCGATGTCGAGCGCCTGGTGGCTGACCCTGTTCCCGTCGATCGCCATCCTCCTGCTGGTGCTCTCGGCGACGCTGCTGTCCATCGCCTACAACGACGCCCGCAACCCCAAGTCGCGCCGGCGCTGACAGAAAGGGCCACCATGTTCCCGACCCGGCTGACCGTCGACGCGCTCGATCGCATTCAGGACCGCGTCCGTCGCCGCCTGCTCGAGCAGGGGCTGGATGCGCTGCTCACCGACTCACCCGAGGACGTCGCCTACCTCACCGGCTTCTTCCACCACCCCAGCGAGCGCCCGGTCGCGGTCTGGCTGGACGCCGACGGCGGGACGGTGCTCCTCGTACCCGAGCTGGAGCGCGAGAACGCCGAGCGCCAGTCCGCCCGGGCGGACATCGTGTCGTTCCCGGAGTATCCCGGGGTGCTCCCTCCGTTCCGCTTCCTCGCGCAGCGCGTCGGGCACGCCGGCCGCGCCGGCCGCGTCGGCTTCTCGACCGGCATGACGTGGGAGCGGCAGAGCGCCGCCTTCGCCGAACTCGACGCGGCGGAGGCGGTGCCGACGCCGCTGGTCACGATCGCTCGTTACGAGAAGCTGCCCGAGGAGATCGCGCTGCACGCCGAGGCGGCGCGCATCACAGACCTCATGCTCGAGGCGGGGGTCGCGCTCATCCGCGAGGCCGTCGCCGCGGGAGGCGCCCTCCCGAGCGAAGCGGAGCTGGCGTCGCACGTCGGCGGCGTCGGCGTCTCGACGATGTACGACGAGCACGACGACGTGATCGTCGTCTCCCCGCTCGCCGGAGGCCTCGTCTACGCCGGTGCCAACTCCGCCTACCCGCACGGTCTGCCCTCGGGGTACCGCCTGCGGCCGGGCGACACCTTCATGCTCTCGCTGGGCTGCGCCGTGGGCGGGCGGTTCGTGGAGGGCGAGCGCACCTTCGTGCTGGGCACGCCGACCGCGGAGCAGCGCCGGTATCACGACGTCGTCCGCGTCGCCCAGGCGACCGGGAGTGCGGCGATCCGTCCGGGCCGCGAATGCCGCGCGGTCAACGCGAACTGCCTCGACGTCATCCGCGACGCCGGCCTCGGCGACTACCTCCGCCACCGGCAGGGCCACGGCATCGGGCTCGGGATGCACGAGCCGCCGTGGCTGGAGGACGGCGACCCGACGGTCCTCGCGGCCGGGATGATCGTCTCGAACGAGCCGGGCATCTACATCCCGGGTCACGCCGGCTACCGCATCTCCGACTCCATGCTGGTGACCGAGGAAGGGGCGCGTCCGCTGACGTCGTTCCCGCGCGACCTCGACCACTGCACCATCGACCTCTGAAACAAGAACCGGAAGGAACCACCGTGAGCACCGACGTCTCCCCAGAATTCGCCGCCGCGACGACCACAGCGCAGTTCGTCGAGATCAACGGCAACCGCCTCGCCGTCGAAGTGCTGGGCCCGGAGGGAGCTCCCGTGATCATCACCCACCACGGCGCTCCAGGGCTCGGGTCGCGGGCCGAGCCGCGCGCCAGCTTCGGCCGCCTCGCGGACGAGTACCGTGTCGTGGTCTTCGACGCCCGCGGCTCCGGCGAGAGCGAGGGCGCCGGCGAGTTCAGCCACGAGCAGTGGGCGGCCGACATCGACGCGCTCCGCGAGTGGATCGGCGCAGAGCGCATCATCATGGCCGGCGGCTCCTACGGCGGCTTCATGTCGCTGGAGTACGCGACGCGTTACCCGGACCGGGTCCTCGCGCTGGTGCTGCGCGACACCGCCGCCGACAACTCCCACTCGGAGCTGTCCCGCGCCAACGCGCTCGCCTCCGACCGCGTCACCGTGGACATGGACAAGTTCGACCGCATCGACGAGGGGCGGGTCCGCGACAACGACGACCTGCGCGACTGTTGGCGCGAGATCCTGCCGCTGTACGACTACGTGTACGACCCGGAGGCGGTCGAGCGGAAGGTCGAAGCCACCCCGTACCGGTACGAAGCGCACAATTACGCGTTCTCCAAGAACCTTCCGACCTATGATCTCAAGGGGGCGCTCCCGGGGGTCACCGCACCCACGCTGGTGACCGTCGGGCGGACCGACTGGATCACCCCGGTGTCCTGCTCGGAGACGATCGCATCGCTCATCCCGGATGCGCGGCTCGCGATCTTCGAGAAGTCGGGTCACTCCCCCCAGATCGAGGAGGCGGAGGCATGGACCGAAACGGTACGGACCTTCCTGCACGAGGTGGTCCCTCCGGTGCGGAGCGCGGCGACCGCGTGAAGGCCCTCGACACCCTCGACGAACTCGACCGCCGGATCATCGTCGCGCTGCAGCACGACGGCCGGGCGAGCTGGACGGCGATCGCCGACATGGTGGGCAGCTCGTCCGCCACCGTGGCGCGGCGCGGGCAGCAGCTGCTGCAGGACGGCGTGGTGCGGATCGCGGTGGTTCCCGCGCTGGGCAGCACCGGGCAGGTGGACACGTTCCTGGTCCGGCTCAACTGCCGCCCGGGCACCCAGCTGGAGGTCGCGGCCGCGCTCGTCGAGCACGCGGACGTCCGCTTCCTGACCCTGGTGACCGGTCAGTACGACATCATGGCAGAGGTCGTCGTCACCGGCGGCGCCGCGCACTACCCGCAGCTCATCCAGCAGCTGCAGTCGATCGCCGGCATCAAGCGGTGGCGCAGCGACCTCATCATGCACGTGCACAAGGTGCGTCATGACTGGAGCCGTCAGCTGTTCGCCGAGACGATGAACCTCCCCCAGGAGGACGAGAAGACCTCGCTCGTCGACGCCGAGGTGTGCGAGCCGGACCACCTGGACGAGGCCGACCGGCGCATCCTGGCCGCCCTCCGCGACGACGGACGGGTGACGTTCCAGGCGATCGGCGACCGCACCGGCATGAACGAGTCGAGCGTGCGCCGCCGCTTCGACCGGATGCGCGCGAACCGCTGCCTGGACATCCTCACCCTGGTCCCGGCTGCCGCGCTCGGGATGGGCGCGGAGACCCTGCTGCTGGTGAAGGTGGCCCCGGCGCGGCTCGAGGCGGTCGCGGCCGCCCTGTCCGTATACCCGGCCGTGCGCTACCTGGCCTCGCTGCTCGACGACAACTCCCTGTTCTGCGAGCTGATCACGCCCTCGGTCGGCGAGCTCAACGAGTTCATCTCGCACACGCTCTCGGTGCTGGACGGCGTGGAGGGCTGGACGGGCGCGATGGAGTTGCTGTACCTGAAGCGCGGGTTCATCGAGACGCCGTGGTGGCGCGCCCAGGTCGGCTACCCGGCCGCGGCGCGGGACGCGGTGCTGCTCGAGGCGTGACGCGCTACTCCCGCAACAGCCCGCGCAGGGTTTCGATCGTGTCGGCCTCGCCGGGGTCCTTGTCGTCGCGGTAGCGCTTGACGCGCGCGAAGCGCAGAGCGATGCCGCCGGGGTAGCGGCTGGAGCGCTGCACGCCGTCGATCGCGATCTCGACCACGGTCGTCGGCGCGACCCAGACCGTCCCGGCCGTGCGCCGCACCTCGATCTCCTGGAAGTGCTCGGTCTGCCAGGCGAGCAGCTTGTCGGTGAGGCCCTTGAACGTCTTGCCGACCATGACGAAACCGCCCGGCTCGCCGAACGCACCCTCGGGGTCGCGGGCGCCGAGGTGGATGTTCGACAGCAGGCCGTGCCGGCGACCCGATCCCCACTCCACGGCCAGCACGACGAGGTCGTAGGTGTGCACGGGCTTCACCTTCACCCAGCTCGACCCGCGCCGCCCCGCGGCGTAGGGGGAGTCGATCGCCTTCACGACGACGCCCTCCTGCCCGGCCGCCAGCGCCTCGCGCGAGACCCGCTCGGCGACCTCGGGATCGGCCGTGACCTCGCCCGGGATGCGGTGCTCGCCCGCCACTCGCTCCAGCTCCGCGAGCCGGACGGACAGCGGCTCGTCCAGCAGGTCGCGGCCGTCGACGTGCAACACGTCGAAGAACCAGGGATGCAACATCGTCTCGCGTGCCGCTTCGGCGCCGAAGCGGGACATCGTCTCCTGGAACGGCCGCGGCGCGCCCTCCTCGTCCAGCGACAGCGTCTCGCCGTCGAGGATCACATCCTGCACAGGCAGCCGCCGGACCACCTCGACGACTTCGGGCAGGCGGTGCGTGATGTCGGCCAGGTTGCGGGTGAAGACCCGCACGTCGTCGCCGTGCCGGTGCACCTGGATGCGGGCGCCGTCGAGCTTGTACTCGACCGACGCCTCGCCGGTCGTCGTCAGGGCCTCCGTCGGGGTCGGCGCGGAGGCGGCGAGCATCGGCAGCACCGGCCGACCGACCTGCAGGCCGACCGCATCCAGCTCTTCCGCCGTGCCCGTGAGGGCGAGCCGCGCGGTCTCGCCGAGGTCGCCGGACAGCATCGCCGCCCGGCGCACGGATTCGCCGCCGCGGTCGGACGCACGGGCGATCGCATCCATGAGGACGCCCTCGAGCGCTCCGGTGCGCATCTCGCCGAGCAGCACGCGGGCGATGAAGTCCTGCTCGCGGTCCGTCGCGCGCGCCGTGAACTCGCGCAGGACCCGGTTCCGCTCGGTCGCCGACCCGGCGCCGGAGAGCGCGGCGAGCCGGTCGAGCAGCGCATCCAGGTCGTCCACCGTGAGCGTCGGCTCGTCGGCCGGCCTTCCCATCGCGCCGTTGAGCCCACGCCAGCCGACGCCGACGCGACCCTGCCGGGCCTTGCCGACGAGGAAGCCGACCGCGGGCGCGATCTCGTCGGGCTGCAGTTGCGCGAGCAGCGCGGCGAGCGCATCCACCTTCGCCAGCCGGGAGCGGGTGGACGCGACGGTCTCGGCCGTCGTCACGAGCGCGTCGAGGAGCACGCCTCCATACAACCACCGGCGTCCGACAGCGCCCTAGGCTGGCGACATGAGCGCACCCGTCCGGAACGTCCTCGCCGCCTTCGACCGCATCCCCGAGCCCTGGCAGCCACACCGCCTCGTCAGCGTCAACGATCAGGATGTGAAGGTCGCCCGTCTGCGCGGCGAGTTCGTCTGGCACTCGCACCCCGACAGCGACGAGCTCTTCCTGGTGGTCGACGGCCGCCTGACGCTGCAGCTGCGGGACGGGGACGTCGAGCTCGGCCCGAACGACGTCTACGTCGTGCCTGCGGGCGTCGAGCATTGCCCGCGCGCCGACGAGGAGGCCCTGGTGGTCATGGTCGAGCGCCAGGGCACGGTCAACACCGGCGACAACCCGGGGGAGCGGACGACCGAGGTGCGGGAGCTCCGGGAGGACTGACCCCGGCGGCGCCTCAGTCGGTCTCGCCGCTCTGCTGAGCGCGGCGGGACGCACGGACCCGAAGGACGCGGCGCAGCACCAACCAGCCCAACGTCAGCCCGACGGCGGCGTAGATGACGATGTCGAGGTACTCCGTGTACTGCTCGACCAGGTGGTACTGCGTCCCGAGCGCGTAGCCCGCGCCGACCAGCAGCGCGTTCCACAGGAGCGTTCCGGCGAGGGTGAACAGCGCGAACCGGCCGAACGGCATCCGGGTCGCTCCGGCCGGGAGGGAGATGAGGCTGCGGACCAGGGGCACCAGCCGGCCGAAGAACACCGCGCCCCGGCCGTGGCGGCGCAGCCACTCCGCCGACGAGCGGAAGTCGGATTCGTCCACCAGCGGCAGGCGCGCGAGCAGCCGCACCGCGCGCTCTTCCCCGAGGCGACGCCCGAGCAGGTACAGGATGACGGCCCCGGCGAAGCTGCCGAGCGTCGCCGCGAGCAGCACGAGGGCGACGTTCATCGATCCCTGGTACGCCAGGAACCCGGCGAACGGCAGGATGACCTCGCTCGGGATGGGCGGGAACACCACCTCGGCCAGCGCGCACACTCCTACCCCGAACTCGCCGAGGGCGGTCATCACGCGCGCGGCCAGGCCGGCGATCCCCCCGAGGTCTTCCGGTGCGGCGGTTGCGGCGATGGTCGTTCCCGTCATGCCGACGACGGTACCCGGCCGGGATGGGAGGGTCGTGGGTGCGCCGGGGTCAGACGACGCGCACGAACGTCTGCTGCCAGCCGGTCGACCCGTTTGGCGCGATCGGCGCCCGCTTCTCCTCCTGCAGCCGTCCGGCGCTGTCCGTCGCGCGCACGGCGAGGGTGTGCCCGCCGGCGGTGGCGTCCCAATCGAGGGACCACTGCACCCAGGTGTCGGCGTTGATCGGGTTCGAGAGCTGCGCCTCCTGCCACGGTCCGCCGTCGATCCGCACCTCGACCTTACGGATGCCCACGGTCTGGGCCCAGGCCACTCCGGCGATCTTGGTGGCCCCGGCGGTCACGGTCTTGTCGACCCGCGGGGTGTCGATGCGGCTCGACAGCTTGATCGGCGCCTTCGCGCTGTAGCCGCGGGGCGTCCAGTAGGCCTGGTCCGCGGCGAAGGTGGTGACCTTCAACTCGGTCAGCCACTTGGTCGCCGAGACGTACCCGTACAGGCCGGGGACGACCATCCGCACCGGGAAGCCGTGCTCGAGCGGCAGCGGCTCGCCGTTCATGCCGACGGCGAGGATGGCGTCCCGGTGAGCGTCGGTCAGCGCGTCCAGCGGGGTGCTCGCGGTGAAGCCGTCGACGCTGCGGGACAGCACCATGTCGGCGCCGGAACGCGGCCGCGCCAGGGCGAGCACGTCCCGCACGGGCACGCCGAGCCAACGGGCGTTGCCGATGAGGTTGCCGCCGACCTCGTTGGAGACGCAGGTCAGGGTCACCGCGTACTCGTCGAGGCCCATGTCCAGCAGGTCCTGGAAGCTCAGCTGGATGCGCTTCTCGACCATCCCGTCGATCGTCAGCCGCCAGGCGGCCGGGTCGACCGAGGGGACGGTGAGGGCCGTGTCCACCCGGTAGAAGTCGCGGTTCGGGGTGAACAGCGGCGAGAGCCCCGGAACCTTCAGGTCGGCGCCGTCGGGGATGCGCACCCGCGAAGCAGGTGCGGGGAGCTTCACCGCTGCGCGGATCGCGGCGATGGATGAGGTGGCCGCCGATCCGAGACGCGAGCCGACCCCGGCGACGACGGCTCCGACAGCCGCGACGCCGGTGAAGAGGAGGAAGCGGCGGCGGTCGACGCCCGCCTCCGCATCGCCCGCCGGCCGGTCGCGCCAGCGGTGCAGCCGGCCGACGAGCAGGCGCAGCACGACCGCGCCCGCCGCCGCGCCGACCGCCGACGGCAGGAACGCGAGCGGGCTCGCTCCCGCGCGGGTCATGGTGGCGACCACGGCAGCGATCCCCGCGACCGCGAACAGCGCGACGCCGACCCACCGCCGCCACAGTTCGAGCACCCCGGCCACCGCAGAGGCGACGAGCACCGCGACGCCGAGCGAGGCGAGCAGGAACAGCTTGTCGTTGGACCCGAATAGCTGGATCGCGAGCTCCTTCGCCCAGCGCGGCACGATGTCGATCACGAAGGAGCCGACCGCGAGGATGGGCCCCGCCTCCCGTGCCGCGATCAGCGCGACGAGTTCGGCCGCTGCCAGGAACACGCCCCCGCTCACGACCCCCGCCAGCGCCGCCAGGGCGACCGTGCCGATCCTCGTTCTCGTCATGCAGGGTGTTCGTCACGGTGACCGGTCGCGGATTGCATCCAATCCGATTCCGGCGGGGCCCCGAACCCCAGATGACCGCCCCGCTGAGGGGGTCTCACAAACGGCACCACCTCTCGAAGGAGAAGAGAACATGCGATCCACCGCTCGTCTCGCCGCAGCCGGCATCCTGGCCGCCGCGGCCCTCGCCCTCACCGCCTGCTCCTCGGGAGCCGGCACCTCGTCCAGCGACACCAGCGCGCCGATGCAGTCGTCGACTCCGTCCGCCTCGTCGTCGATGGACCCGGCCGCCGACCTCGTCGGCCCCGGCTGCGCCGACTACGCCAAGGCGGTCCCCTCGGGCGCCGGCTCGGTCGCCGGCATGGCCGAGGACCCGGTGGCCACCGCGGCGAGCAACAACCCGCTGCTGACCACCCTCGTCGCCGCCGTCTCCGGCAAGCTGAACCCCAAGGTGAACCTGGTCGACACCCTCAACGGCGGCCAGTTCACCGTGTTCGCCCCGGTCGACGACGCCTTCAAGAAGATCGACCCGGCCACCATCGACACCCTGAAGACGGATGCCGGCGCGGCGACGCTGACCTCGGTCCTCACCTATCACGTGGTCCCCGGCCAGCTCTCGCCGAAGGACATCGTGGGCACCCACAAGACGGTGGAGGGCTCCGACGTGACCGTCACCGGCTCCGGCGACAGCCTCAAGGTGAACGACGCGAACGTGATCTGCGGTGGCGTGCACACCGCCAACGCGACCGTGTACCTCATCGACTCGGTGCTGATGCCCCCGGCGAAGTAACCGGCTCCATCACCGAACCGGCCGTGCGGCGATCGCTGCACGGCCGGTTCGTCGTTGCGCGCGTCCCGCCTACAGGAATGCCGCCAGTGCCTCCGTCAGCCTCTCCTGCGCGGCGTGGTCGTCGATGGTCGCGACCCCGTCGCCGGACTGCGGCCCGTAGTCCCCGAACTGGCCGTGGTTCATCCCATCGATCTCGACCAGCTCGGCGTCCGCCGGCAGCAGGTGCCGCGCGGCGGCGATCTTCGCCGGGGTGCTGAGCCCGTCGCGGCTGCCGCCGATCGACAGCACGCGCAGGTCGGTGCCGGACAGGTCGTTCGCGCAGTAGGAGCCGAACAGGATGAGCCCCTTCACCGCCGGGTCGTCCGCCACCTGGCAGGCGCGCACCCCGCCGAGCGAGTGTCCGCCGACGTACCACTCGTCCACGTCGGGAGCGTGCGCGGTGAAGGTGCTCAGCGGCCGCTGGTCGAAGAACGCCAGGTTGAGCGTCGGCTTGGTGATGACGACCGTCAGCCCGGTCTCCGCCACTGCCCCGGAGAGCTTGTAGAGGTACGCGTACGGGTCGACGAGGGCGCCCGGCACGAAGACGAGTCCGGTCCCGGAGGCGTTGCCGGTCGGCTGCATCACGACGGCGTCGCCGGCGTCGTGGATGCTCACCGCCGGATCGCGCCACGCTTCGAGGGCGGCGCTCCGGTCGCCCATCATCGGGGTGGATGCCCACGCGAGGAAGCCGACCACGACCAGGGCGAGGACGCCGAGCACGGCGATGACGGTGGTGCGGATGCGGTGACGAGGACGGCTCACGGGCCCATCCTACGAGAAAGTAAGCTGGCTGACTAACTCGGCGACCACTGCTCGCCCGGGCGGTACGACCCGAAGCTCCACTCGCGGCCGCCAGGATCGAGCACCCGCGCTCGCCGGGTGCCCCACTCCGTGTCCTCGGGCGGGAACACGACGGTGGCACCGGCCTCGATGGCGCGAGCGAACATCCCGTCGACGTCCGGGGCGACGAGGTACGTGCCGACGCCCGTCGAGGCGCCGGCGAGGGGAGGCTCGACCGCGACCTGGTCCGTCGCCAGCATCACGACGGTGTCCGCGAGCCGCAGCTCGCTGTGCCCGACCGAGCCGTCGGGGGCGTCCTGCCGCTGGATGACGTCGAAGCCGATCGCCTCCAGCCACGCGATCGCAGCGGGGGCGTCGCGGTAGCTCAGGTAGACGGCCGAGGAGATCATGACGGGTTTTCGCGGCCGAGCGGCGGATCGCCGGGGCGGGCCTGCAGGTCCTCGCGGATGCCGTCGAGGACGGCACGGACCGAGACCCGCTTGGCCTCCGTGTCCACGATGTTGGCCGGCACCGTCACGGTGAGACCCGACTGGTAGAAGGCGCGGATGCGGAAGCCGCCGGACCACGACGACTCCTCGGCGTTGTCCGCCTCCGACCCGCCGGAGAGCTCGAAGCGGAGCAGGCCGGAACGGCTCTCGACCCGCGTGACGACCTGGGCGCCGGGGGTGCCGTCGTCGATGACCTCCGCCGCCACCACGATGCGGTCGGTGAAGACGCCGACGCGGAGCGTCACCGTCGACAGCCCGGAGGCCGCGGCTGCTCCGAGGTAGATGACCTTCTGGTCGCCGACGGCGAGCTCGAGCTGACGGAGCAGGACGGGGTACCACGAGGGCTGCGGCTCCAGCAGCTGCTCGAGGCCGCGCTCGTCGGCGAGCAGCGCCCGCAGTCGGTCCTGGATCGCTGACAGCTGCGCCATCGTGCCGGTTCTCCCTCTTCTCGCCTGCGCCACAGCCTATCGCTAGCCAGGCTAGTAATGGATGCGTTCTCGGGAGGCTGCGGCGGCACGTGACTCGCGCCGAATGCGCGCCATTCGTGAGGAACAGCGCGCATTCGGCGCGAATCGGGAGGGTCAGCGGTGCGGGCCGGTGCGGCCGGGGGCTCCGGATGCCAGGGCGAGCGTGTCCTGCAGCGCGGTGTACTGCGGCTTGGGCTGCAGGTTCTCGTCGTAGATCAGTGCCGCGCCCTCGCCGGGGAAGACCGCCGGCACCCACGAGTACGCGTCGCCGAAGCCCCAGATCGTGTACGAGATGCAGGCGCGCACCGCGAGGCAGGCCTGCAGCGTGGAGACGTAGGCGCCGACCTGCGCCGTCTGCTCGACGGGGGTCACCGGCAGCGTCGTTCGCACATCCACCTCGGTCTCAGCGACCTTGAGGCCGAGCGCGGCGAAGCGCTCGAGGTTGGCCTTCAGGTCGGGGAGGCCGTACTGCGTGTCGAGGTGCGTCTGGAAGCCGACGCCGTCGATCGGCACGCCCTCCTTCTGCAGCTGCTGCACCAGGCTGTAGGTCGCGTTGCTCTTCGGCCCGGTGAACTCGATGTTGTAGTCGTTGTAGAAGAGAAGCGCCTTCGGATCGGCCTCGTGCGCCCACCGGAAGGCGTCGGCGATGTATCCCGGCCCGAGCTTCTGCAGCCAGATGGTGTCGCGCCAGGTTCCGTCGTCGTTGAACGCCTCGTTGACGACGTCCCACTGCCAGATCTTCCCCCTGAAGTGGCCCACCTCATCCTGGATGTGCTTCTTCAGCAGGGCGCGCACCTGCTCCGTGCTCATGGAGGGCAGGGCGGCGTTCAGCCAGGCCGGGAGCTGGTTGTGCCAGACGAGCGTGTGCCCGCGGACGAGCTGCCCGTTCTGCTGGGCGAAGGCGACGAGCTGGTCGGCCGGCCCCCAGTCGTAGACGCCGGGGGAGGGTTCCACGCTCTCCCACTTCATCGCGTTCTCGGCCGTGACGGTCGAGAACTGGTTCGCGGTGATGTCGCGGTAGGCGGGGTTGGACGCGAGGGCGTCCATGTCCACCGCGGTCCCGATCCGCAAGCCCACGGCGTCGCCGAGTGCGCGCAGCGAGTCGGCGGGCACGTGCGGCTGGTGTCCGGGCGGAGTGGCAGGCGGGGCGGCGAATGCGGCTCCCTGAGCGAGGATGACGGCGCCGGCGCCGAGGACGGCGGCGGCGATGAGGCCTGTTCTGAGGCGAGAGGTCACGCGGATACTCCTTCGTATCGGTCGGAATTTGTTGCGCGACCCACCCAATTCCACCCTCGAACGGGTGTCAAAGGTTTTGGAAAACCGGGATTCGCCAGCGGAATGTGGGAGTCACCCGACCCACTCCTCCACCGTCACCACCGCCGCCTGCCGCGGGAACAGCTTCTCCGTCAGCACCCGGTGCACCTCCGGGTCGGCGTCGGCGCACGCGTCCGCCAGCACCGTGAGTCGGTAATCGAGGTCGGCCGCCTGGCGCACGGTCGACAGCACGACGCCGCCCGTCGCGATGCCACCGATCACCAGCTCGTCGGCGCCGAGGCCGCGGAGCAGCACGTCGAGGTCGCTGCCGGCGAAGGCCGAGATGCGCTTCTTCACCACGACCGGCTCGTCGTCCCGAGGGGAGAGCGCGTCGATGATCTGCGTGTACGGGCTGTCCACGTGCATCTGGTCCCCGGCCGACGCGACGCGCCCGCCGAACGCCAGGTTGGAGGCGGCCACCTCGGGGTAGCCGGGGCGGAACGCGACGCGGACGAACACCACTGGGATGCCGCGGGTGCGGGCCGCGTCGAGGGCGCGGGCGGCGGCCTCGACCGCTCCCTCCATCCCGGGGCGGCCGGCGATGCCGTTCTGGAAGTCGCAGAGAAGAAGGACGGAGGTCATGGGGGATCCTTTCGGAATCTCGACAGTTACAACTGTGCAGTCTAGACTGTCTATATGACCAGCGAGCACCCCGACGTCACCCCGCGCCAGACCGCCGTCGACCTGCGCGCCATGCTCGCCCGGCTGCTCCGCAAGCTGCGCGAGACCACGAACGACGACATCACGCCGTCGCAGGCGTCGGCGCTCTCGCGGCTCGGCAAGGGCGGCGTCTCGACGGTCAGCGCCCTCGCGCTCGCCGAACGGGTCCGTCCGCAATCGATGGCGGCGATCGTCGAAGCGCTCGAAGGCCTCGGCTTCGTGACCCGCAGCCAGGACCCGAACGACGGCCGCCGCCAGATCGTCGACCTGACCGAGGCGGGATGGGCGCAGATCGCGGGTCAGCGGGAGGCCGGCGTCGCGTGGCTGGAGCAGGCGCTCGCCGAGCAGGTCTCCCAGGCCGAGCTCATGACTCTCGCCGCCGCCACCTCTGTCCTGGAACGGATCCTCGACTGATGGCCCTGAAACCCGCGCCGGCCGGCCGCTTCGACCGCCGGCTGCTCGCGCCCATGATGGTGGGCGCCATCCTGAACCCGATCAACACCGCGATCATCGCCGTCGCGCTCGCACCGATCGGCATCGCGCTCGGAGCGCCGGCGTCCGAGACCGTGTGGCTCGTCTCCGCGCTCTACCTCGCCACGGCGATCGGGCAGCCGCTCGTCGGGCGGCTCGTCGACATCTTCGGCGTGAAGCGCCTCTACCTCGCCGGTGGCGCACTGGTCGCGGTCGCCGGCGCGATCGGCCTGCTCATCCCCGAGTCGCCCGAGAGCGTGTGGTGGCTGGTCGCCGCCCGCGTCGTGCTCGGCCTCGGGACGTGCGCCGGCTATCCCGCGGCCATGCACCTGATCCGGGCGGAGGGTCAGCGGACGGGCGTGGCGTCCCCCGCGGTCATCCTCACCATCCTGTCGGTGACCACCCAGACCGTCGCGGTCGTCGGGCCGACCCTCGGCGGCCTTCTCATCGGGGCGTGGGGATGGCGTGCCACCTTCGCGGTGAACCTCCCGCTCGGCCTCGCGAGCGTGGTGCTCGGCGCGATCCTGCTTCCGCGGCGCACCGGGCTGGAACCGCCGCGGGACCAGCGTCCGCGCATCGACGGCCTCGGCATCCTCTTCTTCGCGGTGGCCATGCTGGCGCTGCTGATCTTCCTGCAGAACATCTCCGTCGGGACGCTGTGGCTGCTTCCCATCGCGCTGGTCGCCGGCGCCGCGCTGGTGTGGCGGGAGCTGCGCGTCGACTCGCCCTTCATCGACCTCCGCGTGCTCGGCGGCAACGGGCCGCTGCTGCTCACCTACACGCGCTCGCTGCTGACGGCGACCATCTCCTACACGTTCGTCTACGGCTTCACGCAGTGGCTCGAGAACGGGCGCGCGCTCGACCCCACCGCCGCAGGGCTCGTGCTGCTGCCGGTTTTCGCCGCCGGGATCGCCGTCGCCCTGGCGTTCGGGCGCCGTCCGGAGGTGCTGGGGAAGCTGCTCATCGGCTCCGTTGCTCAGCTCGCCGCGGGCATCCTCGTGTTGTTCATGACCGGGGCGACGCCGATCTGGTACCTCGTCGTCACCATGCTGGTGCTCGGCATTCCGCAGGGGCTGAACAACCTGGCCATCCAGAACACGCTCTACCACCAGGCGGAGCCCGAACGGATCGCGTCCTCCGCCGGTCTGCTGCGGACCTTCTTCTACCTGGGCGCGATCGTCGCCTCCGTCGTGTACGGCAACGTCTACGGAGAGCGGGCGACCACCGGGGGACTGCACGTGCTCGGCTGGGTGGTCATCGGCATCTCGATCGTGTTCCTCCTCATCACGGTGCTCGACCGCAGCCTGCGCTCGATCGGGCGGGACGAGCCGCGGACTCCTGAACCCGCGGAGCAGGGCGCCGCGAAGGCCGATTAGGCTCGTTGCCTATGAGCGCACGTGTGGTGGAGGCGGCATGACCGCGACCGAACTCGATCCGTCCGGGGTGGCCGCGGAGTTCCGCGCGCAGGTGCGCGAGGACGTCACCCGCCTGGCCGCCGACGGCCGCTCGCTCCGCGTCGTCGGCCTGCTCGGCCAGGAGACCGGGCCCGCGGCGACCTATGCGCGCTTCGCGGGCCGCGGCTTCCAGGATGTCGGCATCGAGTTCGACCTGCGCCGCGTCGCCCCGGAGGACGTGGAGGCGGCCGTCGCCGACGCGAACCTCGACCCGGACGTCGACGGCGTCTTCCTCTACTACCCGCTCACCGACCCGCGCGGCGACCGCTGGCTGCGCGAGCTCGTCGATCCGCGCAAGGACGTCGAGGGGATGCACTCCTTCTGGAGCCGCCTCCTCTACGAGAACCAGCGGTTCGTCGATCCGGACCGGTCGGTCCGCGCGATCCTCCCGTGCACGCCGCTCGCCATCCTGAAGCTCCTGCAGAAGGCCGGGATGCGCGGCACCGATCCCAGCGCGCCCCTCGCCGGGGTCACCGCCTGCGTCATCAACCGCAGCGAGCTCGTCGGGCGCCCGCTTGCCGCGATGCTGGCCAACGACGGCGCTCTCGTGCACTCCCTCGACCTCACCGGCTCGGTCACGTTCGAGCCGGCGATCGGCCGCCATACGCACGACGTGCGCGACTCCGGCGTGACCCGGGCGGAGGCACTGGCGACCGCCGACGTGGTCATCTCGGCGGTGCCGTCGCGCTCGTTCGAGCTCATCCGCGGCGACGAGATCCGCGAGGGCGCGATCTGCGTGGATGTGGCCGAGTTCACCAACTTCGACCCGTCCGTCCGCGAGCGCGCGAGCGTCTTCGTTCCGCGCGTCGGCCCGCTCACCATCGCGATGGCCGCGCGGAACCTGGTGCGGTTGACGTCGGTGCAGTAGCGCGCGACCTCAACGGAGCGTCCGGTCGAAGAAATCGACCAGAACGTCCCCGTCGAACGTCACGGGCGCCGGGCCGGTCACGGTGCCGCCACGGGAGCGCGTGAGCGTCGCCCCGGCGACGAGCGGGCCGCCGGCCACCCATTGCGCCGCCTGACCGTGACTCCCGCGCGGCACCAGGATCAGCTCCGCTCGTCCCTTCGCGGCCGTGATCGCGTCGAACAGCGCGGTGCTCTGCTGCCAGGGGACCAGCTCGTCGAGGGCGCCGTGCACGAGCATCACGGGAGGGTCGTCCTCATCGACGAAGAGGCTCGGCGTTGCCGACTCCAGTAGTGCGGGCGGGCAGACCGGCAGGGCGCATCCCAGCATCCGCGACGTCGACGAGGACGCGTCCTGCTGGCACCAGCTGACGCGATCCCGGGGTCGATCGGGTCGGCAGTTCGCGGGGAGGTCGCGGTCCATGGCGGGGAAGTCGATGGGCGCGTACAGCGCCAGCGCGGCGCTCACCTGCTGTGACGGGCTGCCGCCCTGCGGTGTCGTCAGCGCGACCATGAGCGCCGTCCACCCGCCGGAGGAGTCGCCCGCGACGCCGATGCGTTCGGGGTCGATGCGGTAGCGGTCGGCGTTCGCGCGGAGGAAGTGGATGGCCGCGCGCAGGTCCTCGACCTGGCCGGGGAACGTGGCCTCCGCGCTGCTGCGGATGTTCACGCCGGCGACCGCGTACCCGTGCGGTCCGAAGAGGGCCGCGACGCTCGATCCCGTGCCGCCTCCCGTGTCCTCCAGCCAGCCGTTCCCTCCCGTCCAGACGATGAGCGGCGCCGGCTCCGGGGTGGCGGGTGTCGGCGGGTAGAAGTCCAGCGTGTGCGCGGTCACCTCCGCCGGATCGTCCGTGTACGGGATCGCGAACCGCGTCTCCGCGCTCGGCGGCGCAGAGGCCTCCTCCTGGCTGGTCGGGACGCATCCCGCCAGCAGCAGAACCGCCGCGACCGCCGCGGCGAGGCCTCGGAGCACCATTGCTGGATCCTTCCGGCCTCGATTCTCCTCCGGCCGGGTTCGCCTCTGGCTGCAGAGTTATATAGTTGACGCATATAAACAACCGCGTCTGCAAGGAATTCTGTGGCCCGCTCCGGCATCTTCACCAAAGACCACCCGCACTACCGCTGGGTGGCGCTCTCGAACACCACCCTCGGCATGCTCATGGCGACGATCAACTCGTCGATCGTCATCATCTCGCTGCCCGCCATCTTCACCGGCGTCAAGCTGAACCCGCTCGAGCCGGGCAACGTGTCCTACCTGCTCTGGATGCTGATGGGCTACATGCTCGTCACCGCCGTGCTCGTCGTCATGTTCGGCCGGATGGGGGACCAGTTCGGCCGCGTCCGCATCTACAACCTCGGCTTCGTGATCTTCACCCTGGCCGCCATCGCCCTCTGCCTCGACCCGTTCACCGCCGGGCCCGGCGCGCTGTGGCTGATCGTCTGGCGGTTCGTGCAGGGCATCGGCGGCGCCATGCTCTTCGCTAACTCGACCGCCATCCTCACCGACGCGTTCCCGGCCAACAAGCGCGGCTTCGCGCTCGGCCTCAACCAGGTCGCAGCGATCGCCGGAAGCTTCATCGGCCTCATCCTCGGCGGCGTCCTGGCCGAGATCGACTGGCGTGCGGTGTTCTTCGTGTCGGTGCCGTTCGGCGTGGTCGGCACCATCTGGTCCATCAAGTCGCTGCACGAGGTCGGCCAGAAGAACCCCGGACGCATCGACTGGCTCGGCAACGCCACGTTCGGCATCGGCCTGATCGCGCTGCTCACTGGCATCACGTACGGCATCCAGCCCTACGGCGGCTCCAGCCAGGGCTGGGGCAACCCGTGGGTGCTCGGGGCGATCATCGGCGGGATCGTGCTGCTCGGCCTCTTCGTCTTCGTCGAACTGAAGGTGCCCGCGCCGATGTTCGACATGCGGCTGTTCCGCATCCGCGCGTTCTCGTCCGGCATCTTCGCCGGGTTCCTCGCCGCCATCGGACGCGGCGGGCTGCAGTTCATGCTGATCATCTGGCTGCAGGGGATCTGGCTGCCGCTTCACGGCTACAGCTACGAGTCCACGCCGCTCTGGGCGGGCATCTACATGCTGCCGATCACGATCGGCTTCCTGATCGCCGGACCGATCTCGGGGGCGCTGTCCGACCGGTTCGGCTCGCGCGCCTTCGCGACCGTCGGCCTGCTGATCGTCGCGGCGACGTTCATCGGGCTGCTGCTCATCCCCGTGAACTTCGAGTACTGGCAGTTCGCCGTCCTCACCGGACTCAACGGCATCGGCTCCGGCCTGTTCTCGTCGCCGAACCGCACCGCGATCATGAACAGCGTGCCGGCGAACGAGCGCGGCGCCGCATCCGGGATGGCCGGAGTCGCGCTGAATGCCGGGAGCTCGCTCTCGATCGGCATCTTCTTCTCGCTGATGATCGCGGGCCTCTCGGTGGCGCTCCCGTCGGCGCTGACCAACGGGCTCACGTCGCACGGCGTGCCCGCGAACATCGCCGCGCAGGTCGGGAACACCCCGCCGGTCGGATCACTGTTCGCCGCGTTCCTGGGCTACAACCCGATCCAGAGCCTGCTCGGGCCGACGGGGATCCTCACGGCGCCGCACGTCGACGGGGCCACGCTGACCGGCAAGGAGTTCTTCCCGCAGCTCATCTCCGGGCCCTTCCACGACGGGCTGGTGGTCGTCTTCCTCGCCGCAGCCGTCATGAGCATCATCGGAGCCGTCGCGTCGTTCCTCGGCGGAGGCAAGTATGTTCATGAGGAGGCCGTCGCACCCGAGCGGTCGGCCACCGAGGAAGGCGAGGAAGTCGGTGCCCACCGCGCATGAAGCTGACGAGCGGCCGGCGGCCGGACGCGACGACGATGTCCCCGGCCGCCTGGCCCTGGCCGTCGGGCGTCTGAACCGGCGCATCCGCTCCTCCACCGGAGGGCTGAGCCACGGCCAGCTCTCCGCCCTGTCGACCATCGTCCGGAGCGGCCCGTTGCGCCCGAGCGAGCTCGCGTCCATCGAGGTGGCGGCCGCTCCCACCATCACGCGGATCGTCGCGGAGCTGGAGGCGCGGGGTCTCGTCGAGCGCACGCCGGACCCGCAGGATCGCCGTTCGCTGTTCGTCTCCGGGACGGAGGCGGGCACCGCGCTTCTCCTGGAGGCCCGCTCCGACCGCGCGCGAGCCGTCGCGGCGATCCTCGCCGAGCTGACCCCCGAGCAGCGGACCGCCATCGCCGCCGCCCTCCCCGCCCTGGAGCAGGCCGCCCAGGTCGCCCCGCCCGCCTAGCCGAGGCTCACTCCCGGGTGCGCCGCTCCTGACGCTTCGGGCGCGCTGCGACCACGGGGTGCGCGCCGGTGAAACCCTGCCGGTTCGCCGCGATCGCCAGGATGCGCGACCGTTGCGTATACCAGCCGAGCACGAGGAGCGGGATGATGACAACCAGCGAGGCCACTGTCCACGTCCCGGTGGGGTAGTCGAACGCCATCAGCACCAGCACGGCCGCCAGGAAGGCGAGGGTCAGCCAGGCCGTGAAGGGCGCCCCGAACAGCTGGAACGCCGGACGGCTGACTTTGCCCTGGACCGACCAGCGACGCAACTGCATCTGGCAGAGCACGATCATCCCCCAGCTCGTGATGATGCCGAGGGCGGCGACGTTCAGCACGATGTTGAACGCCTCCTCCGGGACGATCAGGTTGAGAAAGACGCCCAGGACGCCGACCGCCGCGGTGAGGAGGATGCCGCCGTACGGCACACCACGGGGGTTCATGCGGCCGGTGAATCGGGGCGCGGCCCCTGTCTGCGCCATCGAATGCAGGATGCGGCCCGTCGAGTACATGCCGGCGTTGAGACTGGAGAGGGCGGCGGTGAGCACGACGAAGTTCATGATCGAGCCGATGACGGCACTCAGCTGAGGGCCGCCGAGATGGCTGAAGAACGTCACGAAAGGGCTCTCCGAGCCGCTGTAAGCGCCGGCTGGGAGGAGCAACGCGAGCAGCAGGACCGAGCCGCAGTAGAACACGGCGATGCGGAAGACGACGCTGTTGATCGCCCGCGGCATGATCTGCTCGGGGTTCGCCGTCTCACCGGCCGCGATACCGACCAGTTCGATTCCGGCGTAGGCGAACACGACGCCCTGCACCAGCACGATCGCCATGCCGATGGTCGCGACGCCGTGAGGGAGCAGCCAGCCGTTCTCGGACAGCATGGCGATGCCCGTCGGGCCGAGATCGGTCGGCCAGCCGGCCGCCAGAACGACGATGCCGACGACCAGGAACGCGACCAGCGCTCCGACCTTGATCAGCGCGAACCAGAACTCGAGCTCGCCGAACACCCTCACCGAGATCAGGTTCAGGCTGACGACGACGACCAGCGCGATGAGGGCCAGCAGCCACTGCGGCACGGTCGAGAACAGGCTCCAGTACTTCACATAGAGCGCCACTGCGGTGGAATCGACGATTGCGGTCATCGCCCAGTTGAGGAAGTACATCCATCCGGCGACGTAGGCCATCTTCTCGCCGTAGAACTCGCGGGCGTACGACACGAACGAGCCGGACGACGGACGGTGCAGCACGAGCTCACCCAGGGCGCGCAGCACCAGGAAGGCGAAGAATCCGCAGACCGCGTACACCACGACGAGCAGCGGGCCGCCTTGGTGAAGGCGGCCGCCTGCGCCGAGGAAGAGACCGGTGCCGATGGCGCCGCCGATGGCGATCATCTGCAGTTGCCTGGAGGAGAGGGTCTTGCGGTAACCCTCCTGCTCGCTCGAGAAGTCCTGCACGGAGGTGCCGAGGTCTGCGACGTGGTCGCGCCGGCTCGCGAGTCCCTCGGCCGATTCGTGCGGTGTGCTCATGCTGCTCCCTCGTGTGGTCCAGCGACCCAGGTTAGCGGGAATCAGGTCCAGTTCAAGAATGCTGCATGTCAGTCCAGGGCCAGAAGGGCGGCGGCGGTGACGGCCAGCACCAGGCCGACCCACTGCACCGGCGCCACCCGCTCCCGCAGGACGATGGCGGCGAGCAGGATCGTGCCCGCCGGGTAGAGCGCGACCAGCACCGACATGGTGGTCAGGTCGCCGAGGCGGAGGCCGATCAGGATGAGCAGGTTGGCGGATGCGTCCAGCGCGCCGGCGCCTGCCGCGATTCCGACGCCGTGCGGCTGCAGGCGGGGGAGCGCATCCGCGTCCCCGAGCGCCCGGCGCCGCCGGAGCAGGAGCAGCGCGACGACCGCCCACATGACCGCGCCGTTGACCGCGCGGTTGGCGATCAGCGGCACGACCCCGGAGTCGTCCGGTGTCTGATTCAGCAGGATGAGGAACACGCCGATCAGCGCGCCCGCTGCCACGGCCATCCCGAGGGCACGCGCGCTCGGCCGCACCGCGCCCTTCTCGGGCACGAACCCGACCAGCACCACCGCGACGAGAGCGAGCCCGAGGGCCAGCGAGCCGACCAGGCCGAACCGGTCGCCGCCGACCAGTCCCCAGGCCATCGGGACGAGCGCCGACACGAGCGCGGTCAGCGGCGAGAGGATGCTCATCGGCCCGATCGCGAGACACGCGTAGAGCAGCCCGACCGCCGCCGACCCGACGAGGCCCGAGAGCGCGCCCCAGCCGAGCGCGGCGGGCGACCACACCCCTCCCGCGACGGGCAGTGAGAGCAGGAGCAGCGCCAGACCGCTGACGGCGCCGACGGCGGTGGTCCTCACCGGGCCGATGCGCCGCGCGGCCACCCCGCCGAGGAAGTCGGCGGACCCGTAGACCAGTGCGCTCAGAAGCCCGAGGACTGCGGCCGGCATCAGCTCCCGGCCAGACGGTAGGTGTGCAGCACCGCGCCGGAGTCGAATCGGGTGAGTTCAGCGAGCTCGAACGTCCACTTCTCGTGATCGTCCGGGAAGAGCCGGATGCCGCCGCCCACCATCACGGGGTAGGTGAGCAACCGCAGCTCGTCGACCAGTCCCCACACCAGCAGGGAGCGGACGAGGGAGGCGCTGCCCGCGACGAGGATCGGGCCGCCGTCGCCGTCCTTCAGCGTCTGGACGGACGACCGGATCGGCGCCTCGAGCGCGGTCGCGTTCCAGGTCAGCTCAGCGGGACGCGAGGTCGCCACGGCCTTCGGCATGGCGTTCATCTTGTCGGCGAACTCGCCCTCGCGCGGCGGCCAGGCGTCGGCGAACTGCTGGTAGGTGCGCCGCCCGAGCAGGAGGGATTCCGCCTCCAGCACCTCGCGCAGCTTGAAGGCGTACAGGGCGTCGGTGCCGAAGGGGATGGTCCAGCCGGAGTGCGGATGCGTGGGCTCGCCGCCGGGTGCCTCGACGACGCCGTCGAGGGTCATGAACTCCGTCACGATGAGCCGGCGCATGTGGGCGATGGTACCGGAGGCGGGGCCGCGCATGCGCGGGTTATCCACAGATGCGGCCGCTCCCCGGGAACGCGTCGGCGGCCGCCGTTACGATCGAAGGCATGAGCTTCACCTCCGGCTGGGTCCCCGACGACAGGGATGCGCCTCCTCTCGACGAAGAGGCGCCGCCCGAGTTCGACGACCCGTACGCCGGGGCGGTCTGGGATGCGGTCGAGCCGGGTGCGCCGGCCGGACGCGGGGCCGCCGCGGGGCCCATAGGCGCCGGGCCGGTCGCGGTTCGGCAGGCGGCGGTGCGACCCACGCCCGCCCGGTTCGAGACCGCTCAGGATGCACTGCGCACGGTGTTCGGGTACGACGGGTTCCGCGGGCAGCAACAGTCGATCATCGAGCGCGTGGCCGGGGGCGGCGACGCCGTCGTCCTCATGCCCACCGGCGGCGGCAAGAGCCTCTGCTATCAGATCCCGTCGCTCCTGCGCGAGGGCACGGGGGTCGTCGTCTCGCCGCTCATCGCGCTCATGCAAGATCAGGTCGATGCGCTCACGGCGGTCGGCGTGCGCGCGGCGTTCCTCAACTCGACGCAGGATGCGGCCGCGCGATCCGCGGTCGAGCGCGCGTATCTCGGCGGCGAGCTCGACATCCTGTATGTGGCCCCGGAGCGGCTGTCCTCCGAGGCGACGAAGCGCTTCCTCGAGCGCGGTCGCATCGCCCTCTTCGCCATCGACGAAGCGCATTGCGTGTCGCAGTGGGGGCACGACTTCCGGCCCGACTACCTGGCCCTGTCCGAGCTGGCCGACCGGTGGCCCGACGTGCCCCGGATCGCCCTCACGGCGACGGCGACCGAGGCGACCCACCGCGAGTTGACCTCGCGGCTGCGGCTGGAGGGCGCGGAGCACTACGTCTCCGACTTCGACCGGCCGAACATCCAGTACCGGATCGTCCCCAAGGTCGAGCCGCGCAAGCAGCTGCTCGACTTCATCACGCGCGAGCACCCCGGCGACGCCGGCATCGTCTACGCCTTGTCGCGGGCGTCGGTCGAAAGAACGGCCGAGTTCCTGTCCTCCCGCGGCCTCACCGCGCTCCCGTACCATGCGGGCCTCGAGGCGTCTCAGCGCGCTCGGACGCAGGCACGGTTCCTGCGCGAGGAAGGCATCATCGTCGTCGCGACCATCGCCTTCGGCATGGGCATCGACAAGCCCGACGTGCGCTTCGTCGCGCACATCGACCTCCCGAAATCCGTGGAGGGCTACTACCAGGAGACAGGCCGCGCGGGCCGTGACGGCCTCCCGTCCACCGCCTGGCTGGCCTATGGACTGCAAGACGTCGTGCAGCAGCGGCGCATGATCGACGACTCCCCGGGTGATCTCGCGCACCGCCGCCGCATGACGCAACACCTGGACGCGATGCTCGCGCTGTGCGAGACGGTGCAGTGCCGCCGGGTCAACCTGCTCGCGTACTTCGGCCAGGAGTCCGGCCCGTGCGGCAACTGCGACACCTGCCTCACGCCTCCGGAGAGCTGGGACGGCACCGTGCCCGCCCAGAAACTGCTCTCGACCGTCGTCCGCCTGAAGCGCGAGCGCAACCAGCGGTTCGGCGCGAGCCACCTGATCGACATCCTGCGCGGCAAGCGCACCTCGCGTGTCGAGCAGTACGGGCACGACCGCCTGGCGACCTGGGGCATCGGCGACGACCTCAGCGAGAGCCAGTGGCGCGGCGTCGCCCGTCAGCTCATCGCGCAGGAACTGCTGAAGCCCGAGGGCGAATACGGCGTGCTGACCATCACGCCCGCGAGCGCCGACGTCCTGTCCGGCGCCCGACAGGTCGTCCTCCGCACCGAGCCGGACCGCCCGGAGCGGGCCTCCCGCTCGTCCCGCAGCGCAGGCTCGGCGTCCGCCGAGCTCGCCCCGCACGACGAACCGCTGTTCGAGGCTCTTCGGAGTTGGCGCGCGGGGCAGGCGCGCGAGCAGGGCGTCCCGGCGTACATCGTGTTCGGCGACGCCACACTGCGGGCCGTCGCGGCCGCACGGCCGGGGTCGCTGGCCGATCTTGACGGCATCTCCGGCATCGGCGTCAAGAAGCGTGAGGCCTACGGCGAGGCGCTGCTCTCCGTCGTGGCGTCCGCCTCCGCCTGAGCTCCGGCCACAGCATCCTCCCCGGGGGTAACCCCTTGCGGCGTCTCCGTGAGGGCGTATCGTCCGTCGTTCCACCGTACGACCAGGGAATTACTTCCCGTGGGGCGGTGTTATGTCATTGAGCGATTACTTAACGAGCTCGAATGGAGGACTCAAGCTACATGGCACGAATGATCGAAGAGCTCGAGGACGAGACCGGGGCCGTCATCAAGTACAAGCGTCACGCGAACGGCCGGGGTCTCGTCGCCCCGACGGCGCGGGTGGCCGAGTCTGCGTACATCGAGCCCACCGCCTACGTCGAGGCCGATGCCCGTGTCGGGATGGACGCCTATGTCGGCGCCGGCAGCTGGATCGACAAGGGCGCCACGGTCGGCGACCGCACCTTCGTGGGCGCGAACGTCCACATCGGCGCGGGCTGCATCGTCGGCTCCGGCGTCAAGATCGGCAGCGGCGCGAAGCTCGGCGAGAACGCGATGATCGGCAACGGCGCGCGCGTCGAGCGCGACGCCCAGATCGCGTCCGGGACCGTCATCGAGCTCAAGGGAGCCGCGGCCGCACGCGCTGCGCTCGCCACGCCGCTCCGAGCCCCCCGCCCGCAGCAGCGCGACCTGCGCACCCCGCGCGCCCCGCGCCGCGCCGCCTGACCCGCTCCGCGGCCCGCAGCCCCCGAGCACACGAAAACGTCGTCCCAGGCCGTCTGGGGCGACGTTTTTGCTGCGCTCCGGGGGCTGCGCGCGTTGTGCGTGGTGTCACGGCGCGGAGGCGCGCCTTTGGACGGTTCCCACAAAGGGCGGGGTGGACGTCCCGACCCGCTTTTGTAGGCGGGGCACCGACGGTTTCCGCTCGCGCGACGGGCGTCGTAGCGTGACGATATCCCGCGATTTCCGTTAGGAGAGGTCATGGTCGACACTGCCGAACGCGTCCCGAGCGCGACCCCCGCTGCATCCACGACGCCCGCCGTCCCCGAGCCCCCGCGCACGACCGGCGCCGCACCGCGCGTCGACGTCGAAGCGCTGGGCCGCCAGCTGCTGGGCGACTGGGCGGAGGCCCGCCTCGCCTCCCGAGCGCTCTCATCGCGCCCGGAGATGCAGAAGCAGGAGGGGCTGTCGGTCGCCGACCACCGCACGCGCGTGTTCGAGCAGCTGAAGCTCCTCGTCGAGAACGGGCAGGTGCACCGCGCCTTCCCGAAGTCGGTGGGCGGCCAGGAGGACAACGGCGGCAACATCGCCGCCTTCGAAGAGCTCGTGGCGGCCGACCCCTCGGTGCAGATCAAGTCCGGCGTCCAGTGGGGCCTGTTCGGCTCAGCCGTCATGCACCTGGGCACCGAGCATCACCACCAGAAGTACCTGCCCGCGATCATGTCGCTCGACGTGCCCGGCGCCTTCGCGATGACCGAGACCGGCCACGGCTCGGACGTCGCCAGCGTCGGCACCACCGCCACCTACGACCCGGAGACGCAGGAGTTCGTCCTCGACACCCCGTTCCGGGGCGCGTGGAAGGACTACCTCGGCAACGCGGCGGTCGACGCCACGGCCGCGGTCGTCTTCGCCCAGCTCATCACGAAGAACGTCAACCACGGCGTGCACGCGTTCTACGTCCCGATCCGGGATGCGAACGGCGACTTCCTGCCCGGCATCGGCGGCGAGGACGACGGCCAGAAGGGTGGCCTGAACGGCGTCGACAACGGCCGGCTGCACTTCACCGGCGTGCGCATCCCGCGCACCGACCTGCTGAACCGCTACGGGGACGTCGCCGAGGACGGCACCTACACGTCGCCGATCGCGAGCCCCGGCCGCCGCTTCTTCACGATGCTCGGCACGCTCGTCCAGGGCCGCGTCTCGCTCGACGGTTCGGCGGTCATCGCCTCCAAGATCGGGCTGAAGATCGCGATCACCTACGCCGACCAGCGCCGCCAGTTCACGGCCGGCAGCGACAGCGACGAGGAGGTCATCCTCGACTACCAGCGCCACCAGCGCCGCCTGCTGCCGCGCCTGGCGACCACCTACGCCGCCGGCTTCGCGCACGAGGTGTTCCTGCACAAGTTCGACGACGTGTTCAGCGGCAAAGCCGACTCCGACACCGACCGGCAGGACCTCGAGACCATCGCGGCGGCGCTGAAGCCGCTGAGCACCTGGCACGCGCTCGACACGCTGCAGGAGGCCCGGGAGGCCTGCGGAGGAGCCGGCTTCCTCACCGAGAACCGGATCACCTCGCTTCGCCAGGACCTGGACATCTGGGTCACCTTCGAGGGCGACAACAACGTCCTGCTGCAGCTGGTCGCGAAGCGCCTGCTCACGGACTACAGCCGCAAGTTCGCGAAGGCGGACGCCGGCGCGCTCGCCCGCTACGTCGTCACGCAGGCGGCGGGCAAGGCGTACCACGGGTCGGGGCTGCGGAGCGTCGCGCAGACGGTCCGCGACTTCGGCTCGACCGCCCGCTCCGTCAACTGGCTGCAGGAGCCGACGACGCAGCGCGAGCTGCTGACGGCCCGCGTCGAGACCATGATCGCGCAGATCGCCGGCAAGCTCCGTCCCGCGTCCAAGCTGGGCAAGAAGGCCGCGGCCGACCTGTTCAACTCGCAGCAGAACGAGCTCATCGAGGCCGCCCGCGCTCACGGCGAGCTGCTGCAGTGGGAGGCGTTCACGGACGCGTTGGAGCAGGCTCCCGACGCCGGGACCAAGCAGGTGCTGACCTGGCTGCGCGACCTGTTCGGCTTCGGGCTGATCGAGAAGCACCTCGCCTGGTACCTGATGAACGGCCGCCTGTCGCCGCAGCGCGCGCAGGCCGTCAGTGCCTACATCGACCGCCTGATCACGCGCATCCGCCCGCACGCCGTCGACCTCGTGGACGCGTTCGGCTACGGCCCCGAGCTCATCCGCGCGAAGATCGCGTCCGGTGCGGAGGCGGAGCGCCAGGCCGAGGCCCGCGCCTACTACGCCGAGCGCCGCGCCGCCGGCACGCTCCCCACCCCCGAGAAGTCCCAGAAAAAGCGCTGACCCGCGGGGAAAATTCGTGCCGAATGTGCGGAATGGCTACGCCATAACGCACATTCGGCACGAATCTGCGGAGGAAGAGGGCTAGAGGAGACCGAGGGCGCGGACGGCGTCGCGCTCGGCGACGAGTTCGGCGACGGATGCGTCGATGCGCTCGCGCGAGAAGGCGTCGATGTCGAGGCCTTCGACGATCCGCCATGCGCCGGCCTCCGACCGGACCGGGAACGACGACACCAGACCCCCCGGCACGCCGTAGGACCCGTCGGACACGACGCCCGCACTGGTCCACCGGTCGCCGGTGCCGTTCACCCAGTCGTGGACGTGGTCGATCGCGGCGCTCGCCGCGGACGCGACCGACGACGACCCGCGCACCTCGATGATCTCGGCGCCGCGCTTCGCAACACGCGGGATGTACTCGTCGACCAGCCAGCCCTCGTCCACCAGCTCGGTAGCCGGGCGTCCGTCCACCGTGGCGTGCGTCAGATCCGGGTACTGGCTCGCCGAGTGATTGCCCCACACGATCACGCCGTCGACCGAGCGCACGGGCACGCGGAGGTGCCGCGCGAGCTGCGCGACCGCGCGGTTGTGGTCGAGCCGGGTCATCGCCGTGAAGCGCTCGGCCGGCACGTCGGGGGCGTGCGCGCTCGCGATGAGCGCGTTCGTTATTGGCGGGGTTCCCCACCACGAGCACCCGCACGTCGGGCGCCGCCCCCGCGTTGATCGCCTCGCCCTGCGGTCCGAAGATCGCGCCGTTGGCCGCGAGGAGGTCGCTGCGCTCCATCCCGGGTCCGCGCGGGCGCGCCCCGACGAGCAGGGCGATGTTCACGCCGTCGAACGCGGCGCGCGCGTCGTCGGTGACGTCGACCGAGTGGAGCAGCGGGAACGCGCCGTCCTCCAGCTCCAGCGCCGTGCCCTCCGCCGACCGCAGGCCCGCCGGGATCTCGAGCAGCCTCAGCCGCACCGGCGTCTCCCGGCCGAGCAGCTGCCCGGAGGCGATGCGGAACAGCAGCGCGTACCCGATCTGACCCCCCGCCCCGGTCACGGTGACGGTCACCGGCGTGGTGGATGCGCTCACGCCGCCGAGCCTAGACCGGCCCTCTGCCCTATGCGCAAGCCCCGGCGCAACCCCCATGTCCAGCCGTCCGGCCGGGCGTATCCTGCGCGTCATGACGTTCGATCCGAATGCCGACATCAGCGGCGGCAAGGTGCGCCGCCGCGGCCGTACGACCGGGATCGCCGCCGGAGGCGTCGGCCTCGGCGCCATCGCCGTGTTCCTCATCGCCCAGCTCTTCGGCGTCGACGTCTCGGGGCTCGTGGGCGGCGGATCCGGTGGCGGGACCGAGCAGATCGGCACCGGCGACCAGGCCGTCAGCTGCTCGACCGGCGCCGAGGCGAACGCGAGCATCGACTGCCGGATGCAGGGCGCGGCCGCGTCCCTCGACACCTACTGGGCCGACGAGCTCCCCCAGCTCGGCGGCACGTACTCGAGCCCGCAGTTCGTCCTCTTCACCGACCAGACGAACACGGGATGCGGCGGAGCGACGAGTGCCGTCGGCCCGTTCTACTGCCCGCCCGACCAGACCCTCTACGTCGACACCGGCTTCTACGACGAGCTGCGCTCCAAGTTCGGATCGAGCGGCGGACCGCTCGCCGAGATGTACGTCGTCGCCCACGAGTGGGGGCACCACATCCAGAACATCGCCGGGATCATGGACAAGCACACCAGCCGCGAGACGGGCCCCGCCTCCGACAGCGTCCGCACCGAGTTGCAGGCGGACTGCTTCGCCGGCAGCTGGGCGGGCGCCGCGTCGACGACGAAGGACGAGAACGGCCGCACGTTCCTCGAGCCGATCACCGACGCCCAGATCACGGACGCCCTGAGCGCGGCGGCGGCGGTCGGCGACGACCGCATCCAGCAGGCGGCGACCGGTCGCGTCGACCCGGAGGGATGGACGCACGGCTCGGCCGAGCAGCGGCAGCGCTGGTTCACGACCGGCTTCCGCCAGGGTGCGGCGGCCTGCGACACCTTCTCGGTGCCGGCGGCCCGGCTCTGATCCAGTCGGAACGCGTCACGAACGGGCTGCGCAAGCGTCCTTAAGGACGTGACCCTTCCCGCACTCGAAACGCTCAGCGTCCCCGAGGGCCTGGCCCTCCTCCTGCTCCGTGATTCCAGCGGCCGCCGAGCGGTCGAGCTGCGGACCTTCAGCGCCGTGCTGGGCGCGGGGGCGCTGGCAGAGCTGGCGGTCCGCGGCGAGGCGCATCTCGACGACGAAGGTCGCGTGTGCGCGACCTCCCTCGGCAATGCAGACAAGGACCCGGTCGCGGCCGTGCGCGAGCGCATCGCGGCGACCGCCGCTCCGCAGACGGACGAATGGTGGGTCGACCGGCTCGGCCGCGGCCCGCTCGCCGACGCCGTGCTCTCGGGTTTGGTGGAGCGCGGGGTGCTGCACGAGCGGAGGCCGTGGGCATTCCTCGGCCTCCCCGGCGCGCCCGTCCATCCCGCGTCGAGCACGACCGAGGAGCAGGCGCTGCGCGAGGCGGTGCGATGGTCGCTCGCCATCGACCACGAGCCCACCCCGCGCGTCGCCGCGACGATCGCGCTTCTGGACGTCGTCGGCTGCGTCCGGGAGGCTGCGGGGTTCGTGCCGGACCCGGGCCTCGATCTGCGCACCGGTCACTGGCCAGCCGCCGCGCTGCAGGCGTGGCTGCTGTCCCTCGACCCGGCCACCGGGCGGGCGCTGCGGTCGTCGATCGAGCGCGGCGCCGGGGTGTGACCTCCGTCTGCCGCTAGCCTCATCCCATGCGGACCCTGTACCCGGAGATCGAGCCCTACGACAGCGGGATGCTGGACGTCGGCGACGGCCAGCAGCTGTACTGGGAGGTGAGCGGCAACCCGGAGGGCAAGCCCGTCGTCTTCCTGCACGGCGGCCCGGGCGGCGCGACCACCCCGGCGCACCGCCGTCTGTTCGACCCGGAGCGCTACCGCATCGTGCTGTTCGACCAGCGAATGTGCGGCCGCAGCCTCCCGCACGCCAGCGAGCCGGAGGCCGACCTCGCGGTGAACACGACGTGGCACCTCGTCGACGACATCGAGCGCCTGCGCGAGCATCTGGGCGTGGAGCGCTGGCAGGTGTTCGGCGGGTCCTGGGGGAGCACGCTCGCCCTCGCGTATGCGGAGACGCATCCCGAGCGCGTGACCGAGCTCGTCCTGCGGGGCATCTTCACCCTGCGGGCGCAGGAGCTCGACTGGTTCTACGAAGGCGGCGCGGCGGCGCTGTTCCCCGACCTGTGGGAGGGCTTCCTCGAACCCGTGCCGCCCGCGGAGCGCGGCCACCTCATCCGGGCGTATCAGCGGCTGCTCGCCGACCCCGACCCGGCTGTGCACCAGCCGGCGGCGATCGCCTGGTCGCGCTGGGAGTCGTCCACGATCACGTTGCTGCCGCGTCCCGAGCTGGTCGCTTCGTTCACGCAGGACGCGTACGCGGTCGCGTTCGCTCGCATCGAGAACCACTTCTTCGTGCACGGCGGCTGGTTCGAGGAGGGCCAGCTGATCCGGGATGCGCCGAAGCTCGCGGACATCCCGACCGTCATCGTGCAGGGCCGTTACGACGTCTGCACGCCGCCGATGACCGCCTGGGATCTGCACCGATCGCTGCCGGAAGCGGAGCTGCGGATCATCCCGGACGCCGGGCACGCCTTCGATGAGCCGGGCATCCTGGACGCCCTGATCGAGGCGACGGACCGGTTCGCCGGCGCGTCGGACGAGGCCTCAGCCGGCTAGCGCCGCGAGCGCCTTCCGCAGCTGCGTCGAGGACGTCGTCATCGTGTACGGGAAGTAGACGACCTCGACCCCGACCTCGGCGAACTCCCGCTCCAGCCGCATCCCCTTCTCGGTGCCGCGCCAGTCGTCGCCCTTGAAGAAGACGTCGAACTTGAGCTCACGCCACATGTCGAGCTTGTCGGGGACCGTCTCGGGCACCGCCTCGTCGACGTACGCGATGTGACGCACGATCTCGAGCCGTTCCGCCAGAGGGATGACCGGGGTGATCCCCTTGGTCAACTGGAGCATCTCGTCGGACACCACGCCCGCGATCAGATAGTCGCACTGGCTCTTAGCGTGCTTGAGGATGTTCAGGTGTCCGATGTGGAACAGATCGAACGCCCCTGCGGCGTAGCCGACGCGTCGGGTCACGGGCTTCCCCCTCTTTGAGATTTCCTCACCTATGTTGGCAGAATAGTGAAGATTTGTCAGCATCTTCAACCCACCCTCACTTGTCACCCAAATGGGGATGGGTGATTGTGAGACATTCTCAATTAGACTGCCAGCACGGCCCGACCGCCGTGACCACATCCGACTGACCAGGGTCGGAGTCGCTTCTGCGTCGGCCCGTGGAGGGGTGAACCGATGACGACGCAGGATGGCGCAGCGCAGTCGTATCGCGCGGTGGTGCGCACCCTCGCCGGAGCCCAGAAGCCGGCGCTCCCCGGCTCTCCTCCCTACTCCGTCTACGTGAACCGCCGCGCCGGACGCCTCATCGCCGCGTGGGCGTACCGCGCAGGGCTCTCGCCTAACGCGGTGACCGGGATCTCCGCCGTTCTGACATTCTCGGGCATCCTCGTCATCGCGCTCGTGCCGACGGCGCCCTGGGTCGGCCTGGTCGTGTGGCTGCTGCTCGCTCTCGGCTACGCGTTCGACTCGGCCGACGGGCAGGTCGCCCGCCTCGCCGGCGGGGGGTCGCCGGCCGGCGAATGGCTCGACCACGTGGTGGACAGCGCCAAGATCTCCGCGCTGCACCTCGCCGTCGCCGTCGCGATGTTCCGATTCTTCGGCTTCTCCTCGGCCGCCTGGCTGCTCATCCCGGTGCTCTACGTCGTCGTCGCGAACGTCACCTTTTTCGGGATGATCCTCAACGACCTGCTGCGCGCGGCCCGCGGAGGCTCGTCCGACCGGACCCCCGGCTCCCGCTCGGCGCTGAAGACCCTGCTGCTCGTGCCCACCGACTACGGGGTGCTGTGCCTGGTCTTCCTGCTGCTGGGCTGGCCGGCGCTCTTCACCATCGTCTACGGCCTCTTCTTCGTAGCCAACCTCGGCGCACTGGGCATCGCACTGCCGCGATGGTTCCGCCAGATGCGCGAACTCGGAAGGAAGTCAGATGTCCGCTGAGAACACCCCCGAGCCGGATGGCACGCGTCGCCGTCCGCTGTGGCTCTGGCTCGCCGGCGCCGCGGCGCTCGTCCTCCTCGTCGGCGGCGTCTGGTGGGGGGTCGCGGCCGGCTCCGCGTCGCAGACCTCCGCCGACAGCACGCACTCGGCCCAGCCGTCCGCCCCGGCGACGGCTGCACCGAAGACGGCGACCCCGGAGGCGTCGGTGCCGCCCACGGCGGCTCCGTCCGACAAGCCCGCGCCGACGTCCGAGCCCGGCGCTGCCGGCGCGGCGCTCCCGCAGCGGGAGCCGGTCGCCCTGAGCTCCAAGACGACCGTCGACAAGGGGGTCACGGTGACGATGTCGAAGCTCGAGTCCGTCAAGGGCGAGGCCAAGGGTGTCGGCGAGGTCGCCGGTCCCGCGATCCGCTTCACGCTCGACTTCGCCAATGGCGGCGACGCCGCCTACGCCACTCAGCCGATCGTCGTGAACGCCTACTACGGCACCGCGAACGTCCCCGCGTCCCCCCTGAGCGGGCCGGATGCCAAGCCGCTGGCCGCCAGCATCCCGGCGCACTCGAGCGCGTCGGGCACCTATGTCTTCACCGTGCCCGAGGACCAGCGTGGGTCCGTCATCATCACGGTGGACTATCAGGCGGGCGCGCCCGCCATCGCCTTCCAAGGCGCCGCCCCGAAGTGAGCGCCGAGGCCCCCAATACGGGGGCCTCCCCACTCACTCAACCCGATAACTGAGCTAGGCTCAGCGCCAATAAACTGAGAATTTGTCGACAAAGCCCCCGCAGTACCCGAACGACGATTCTCCTCAACCCGAACACAGGATGAAACCGTGACTGCATCGCACGAACCTCCCGCCGGTGGCGGGACACCCCCGGAGATGGCGGCTCCAGAACGTCGGAGCCGCGGGCTTCGACGCGCCGCCATCGGCATCGTCGCTGCGACCGCAGCGATCCTCGCATCCCTCGTCGCCGTCCAGCCCGCGGTGGCCGACACAGCCCCTCCTCCCGGTGATCCGACGACCGTCAGCGCAGACCCGCTGCCCACCGTCCAGATGGACGGTGTCGCCTGGGCGGAGCAGATCGTGGGGAACACCGTCTACGTCGGCGGCCAGTTCTCGAACGCGCGGCCGGCCGGATCCGCTGCCGGCACCAACCTCACGCCGCGCTCGAACATGCTCGCCTTCGACCTCACCACCGGCGCGCTGAACACCTCGTTCAACCCCGGCCCGAACTCGCAGGTCAAGGCGCTCGCGGTCTCACCGGACGGAACACGGCTCTACGTCGGAGGCAGCTTCACCACGATCGCGGGCGCGACCCGCTACCGTCTCGCGGCCTTCAACACCGCGACCGGCGCGCTCATCACGAGCTTCGTGCCGGTCCTCAACGCGAGCGTTCAGGGCATCGTCGCCACCAACTCGACCGTGTACGCCGTCGGCGCGTTCAGCTCCGCCGGCAACCAGGCACGCACTTACGCCGCCGCCTTCTCGGCGAGCAACGGCGCGCTCCTGCCCTGGGCCCCGAACATCGCGGGAGGCACGGCACAGCACCTCGCCATCTCGCCGGACGGCTCCAAGGTGGTCCTCGGCGGCAACTTCACCTCGGTCAACGGGTCGTCCAACCCCGGCTACGGCCTCGCCGCCGTCACGCCGGACACTGCGACGCTGCTGCCCTGGAACGTGAACAACCTCATTCGCAACGGTGGAACCCAGGCGGCCATCGAGGCGCTGCACGCCGACGCATCCGGCCTCTACGGCTCCGGCTACGTGTTCGGCCAGGGCGGCAACCTCGAGGGATCGTTCCGCGCCGATTGGACGAACGGCGACCTGGTCTGGGTCGAGGACTGCCACGGTGACACGTACGACATCACCGTGCTGCAGGGCGTCGAGTACGCCGTCGGTCACCCGCACTACTGCGGCAACATCGGCGGCTTCCCGCAGACCAGTCCCGACTGGACCTTCCACCGGGCGCTGGCGTTCACCACGGACGTGCGCGGCACGATCACGAACGACCCGTACGGCTACTACAACTTCGCGGGCAACCCCCGCCCCGACCTGCTGAACTGGTACCCCGACGTCAACACGGGCACCTTCACCGGTCAGAGCCAGGGGCCGTGGAGCAACGAGTCCGCCGGCAACTACCTCATCCTGGGCGGCGAGTTCACCCGGGTGCAGGGCAAGGCGCAACAGGGCCTGGTGCGGTTCGCCATGCCGTCTATCGCTCCGCTGAAGATCGGCGCGCAGATCCCCACGGCGTCGTACAGCCCGAACGTCATCTCCCTCACCGAAGGGACGGCGCGGATCAGCTGGAAGACCAACTGGGATCCGGACAACGAGACGCTGACCTACGACGTGATCCGCGGCAGTGCAACCGGCCATCCGATCTACACGACGCAGGTGACGACCCCGTTCTGGCAACCGAAATCGCTGACCTTCACCGATACCGGACAGACACCGGGCTCGACGCAGAGCTATCGGGTCAGGGTTACGGATCCGAACGGCAACGTGTTGTACAGCTCGCCGGTCTCCGTGACCATCGCCGCTTCGGGCTCCCTGACGCCCTACGCATCCAGCGTGCTGAACGCCAGCCCCGAGTACTACTGGCCGCTGAACGAGAGCTCCGGCAGCAACGCCTACGACTGGGCGAACGGGAACGACGCGACGCTGAACACCGGCGTCACCCGCTCGGGCACCGGACCGCTCAACCCGGACAGCACGACCGCTGCCTCGTTCAACGGCGGGACCGACGGGTTCTTCCCGGCGCCCTCCAACGAGGACGGGCCGAACACGTTCACCGCGCAGGCCTGGATCAAGACGACCACCACCAGTGGCGGCAAGATCCTCGGCTTCGGCAACCAGAGCACCGGGAACTCGAGCAGCTACGACCGGCACGTGTACATGGCCAACAACGGCCGCGTGTACTTCGGCGTGTACCCGGGAGGCGTTCAGACTCTGAACACCCCGACCGCGCTGAACGACGGCAAGTGGCACCAGATCACGGCGACGCTGGGAAGCGGTGGCATGGCCCTCTACGTGGACGGCCTGCGGGTCGCGAGCAGGACGGACGTGACAACGGGTCAGGCGTACAACGGCTACTGGAGGGTCGGCGGTGACAACCTGAACGGGTGGACCAGCCAGCCGTCCAGCAACTACTTCGCCGGCACCATCTCCCAGGTGGCCATCTACCCATCGGTGCTGAGCAAGCAGCAGGTCTCGTCGATGTACCAGGCGGCCGGCTACACGCTCAACGTCCCGCCGGCTCCGGCCGACGCGTACGGCGCCGCCGTCTACCAGGGTGACCCCGACCTGTACTGGCGTCTCGCCGACACGGGCACGACCGCTGCGGACTCCGGTGTGTACGGTCAGACCGGCACCTACCGCGGCAACTACACCCACAACCAGGCGGGTGCGCTGGGCGGCGTGAGCAACACGGCGACCTCCTTCAGCGGGGTCAACGGCATCGCCGTCAGCAACCAGCAGACGTCGAACCCGACGACCTACTCCCTGGAGGGCTGGTTCAAGACGAACACCACGACCGGCGGCAAGCTGATCGGGTTCGGCGACGCCCAGACCGGACTGTCGAGCAACTATGACCGCCACGTCTACATGCAGGACGATGGCCGGCTCGTGTTCGGCACCTGGACCGGGCAGGCGAACACCATCACCTCGCCGAACCCGCTGAACGACAACAAGTGGCACTACGTCGTCGCGACGCAGGCCTCCGACGGGATGGTGCTCTACGTCGACGGCGTCGCCGTGGGGACCAACCCGCAGACGTCGGCCCAGGCGTACAACGGGTACTGGCGGATCGGCGGCGACAACACGTGGGGATCGACCAGCCCCTACTTCAAGGGCACGCTCGACGAGGTCGCGGTCTACTCGACCGAGCTCTCGGCGCAGGCGGTCGCGAACCACTACTCGCTCGGCACCACCGGAACCCCGGCGAACCAGCCTCCGACGGCCTCGTTCACGTCGTCGTCGGCCGGACTGATCGCCTCGGTCGACGCCACGGCGTCCTCCGACCCGGACGGTTCGATCACCGGCTACTCGTGGAACTGGGGAGACGGCTCGACCTCGACCGGCGTCACCGCGTCGCACACCTACGGCTCCGCCGGTACCTACGCGGTCACGCTGACGGTCACCGACAACGCCGGTGCGACCGGCAGCACGTCGAAGCAGGTCTCGGTCGCTCCGGTGCCGAACCAGCCCCCGACGTCGTCGTTCACCACCACCCAGAACAACCTGACGGTGAACGCGGACGGCTCCGGATCCTCGGACCCGGACGGCACGATCGTGGGCTACGCGTGGAACTGGGGTGACGGCGCCACCGGAACCGGTGTCACCGCGTCCCATGACTACGCAGCCGGCGGCACGTACACGATCACGCTGACGACGACGGACAACAGCAACGCGACCACCAGCTCCACCAAGCAGGTCACGGTGACCCCGCCGAACCAGCCCCCGACGGCGGCGTTCACGTCCTCCGCCAACTCGCTGGCCGTGAGCGTCGACGGATCGGGCTCCTCCGACCCCGACGGCACGATCGCCTCGTTCGCCTGGAACTTCGGAGACGGAGCAACGGGCACCGGCGCCACCGCGTCGCACACCTACGCGGCGGCCGGGACGTACACGATCACGCTGACCGTCACCGACAACCAGGGCGCGACGAACAGCACGACCAACCAGGTGACGGTCGTCAAGGCGAACGTGGCCCCGACGGCGTCGTTCACCGCCACGGCGAACGCACTGGCCGTGAGCGTCGACGGATCGGGTTCCTCCGACCCCGACGGCACGATCGCCTCGTACGCCTGGAACTTCGGAGACGGAGCCACGGGCACGGGAGCGACGGCGTCGCACACCTACGCGAGTGCGGGCACCTACACGGTCACGCTGACCGTCACCGACAACCAGTCGGCGACGGGCACGACGTCCAAGCAGGTCATCGTCACCGCCGGCGCCGGCCCGGCGCTCGCCACCGACGCCTTCGGGCGGACCGTGGCGAACGGCTGGGGCACCGCTGACAGCGGCGGCGCCTGGACCCTCACCGGAACGGCGGCGAACTTCTCCGTCGGCAACGGGGTCGGCTCCATCGCGGTCCCGGTCGGCATGACGCGCACCGCCCGGCTGGGCTCGGTCTCCTCCGCGGCGACCGACGTGCAGGCGTCGTTCACCGTCGACAAGGCGGCGACCGGCGGCGGCCAGTACGTCGGGCTGATCGGCCGGCAGGTCGGAAGCACGGCGTTCTACGGCCGGGCCTGGATCAAGGCCGGTGGCGCCGTGCAGATCCAGATCCTGGAGGGCGGCACCACGCTCAGGGCGCTGAACATCGCCGGACTCACCTGGACGCCGGGCATGGTGCTCAACGTCCGGATGACGACGGTGGGCAACGGCACGAGCACGACGCTGAACGCCAAGGTGTGGGACGCGTCGCAGGCCGAGCCGACGGCGTGGCAGGCGACGGCGACCAGCACCACGGCCGCCATGCAGCCCGCGGGCAGCGTCGGAGTGGTCGCCTACGTCTCCGGTTCGGCGACGGACCCGACGACCATGGTGGCTGTCGACAACTTCAGCGCGAAGACCGCTCAGTAGTCGGGCACATCGGGATGGCGGGGAGTACGGGACAGGCGAAGGCCGTCCCGGACTCCCCGCCATCCTGCGCGCAGGGCCGCCGTCGAGGTGAGGAACTGCCTCCGGCCGCCCTGCAGCAGGACCTCCCACGCGACGGGGAGCGTCGCTCGGCGCCAGGCCCGTACCGTCTCGGGCGGCAGGTTCCTGGCGGCGAACAGCAGCCGGTTCCGGATGTTGTAGTAGTAGTAGGTGCCGGATTTGGCCGTGCCGGAGCGCGAGCCGTCCGTCCCCTGCGTCCCGCCCTCGTCGTGCACGGCGGTCGCATCCTCGACCAGGGCGAGCGACCCGCCGGCGCGGCTGACGCGCACGGAGAGGTCGACGTCCTCCCAGTAGAGGAAGTACTCGTCGGCGAACCCGCCGACCGCGTCCCACAGCCGGTCGGTGACGAGCAGGCACGCGCCGCTCAGCCACGGAAGTCGCTCGCCGGGAACGGTGCCGCGTCGGGCGGCCGAGCGGATGCGCCCGTCGCGCAGATACACGTCGGCGCCCAGCGACCACGGCGATCCGTCGGACCGGCGCACCACGGGAGAGAGCAACGTCATCGGCTCGGCGATCGACCGCGCGACCAGCACCTCGATGTCGGCGCGGCGGATGGTCGCGTCCGGGTTGAGCAGCAGGAACCGCCGGGCGCCGAGCTCGCGGGCGCGTGCGACGCCGAGATTCATCCCGCCCCCGAAGCCCAGGTTCTCCCGCGGCTCCACCACGTTCCAGCCCAACGGCCCGGCGAGCGCCCGCAGCGCCGTCCGCTCGTCATCCGTGGAGTAGTTGTCGACCACCACGATGGTCGCTTCGGGAACGTCCGCCGCCACGGCTGCAAGGGTCTCCGACAACAGCGCGGACGACCCGTAGTTCACCACGACGACCGCCAAGTCGTCCGACTCGCCCGGGAGCCCTGATGCTGTCATGATGACAATCGTGCACCACGTCGCGATCGCTGTGCTCACTTTCCGCAGGCCCACGGACATCCGGGCGATTCTCCCCGCGCTCGCACGCGAGGTCGAGACCGCCGGCGGCCTCCCGTTCGAGGTGCGCATCCAGGTGGTCGACAACGACAGGGAGGCGAGCGCGCGGGATGCGGTCGCCGCGCTGGCGGGCAGCCTCTCCGTCACCATCGATTATGCGGTCGAGCCCACGCCGGGCATCTCCGCCGCGCGCAACCGCGCGCTCGCCGAGGCGGACGCCGCCGAAGACGACCTCCTGATCTTCATCGACGACGACGAACGTCCGGAGCCGGGCTGGCTGGCGGCCCTGCTCGGCGTCTGGAGCGCCGGGGGAGCGGAGGCGGTGGTCGGTCCCGTCCGGTCGACGTTCGAGCGGCAGCCGGACGCGTGGATCGAGGCGGGCGGCTTCTTCCAGCGACGCCGCCTCGCGACCGGCGAGCGGGTCGAGGTCGCCGCCACCAACAACCTGCTCCTCGACCTCGCGTTCGTGCGGCGCCACGGCATCCGCTTCGATCTCGGCGTCGGCATCACCGGCGGCGAGGACACCATGTTCACACGCGAACTCATCCGCGCCGGGGGCCGCATCGTGTGGTGCGCGGAGGCCATGGTGGTGGACGTCGTGCCGGCGAAGCGCGTCAGCCGCCGCTGGGTGATGCTGCGGGCGTTCTCGAGCGGCAACAGCTGGGCGCTCACCTCGCTCAAGCTCGCCCGGACGCCGGCCGAGCGCGTCCGGACGGTCGCCGACCTGGTGGTCCGCGGTGCCGTCCGCGCGGCGGGAGGGTGCCTGCGGATCGTCGAGGGCATCCTGCGGCGGTCGCTGGACCGGCGCGCTCGCGGCGCCCGCACGTTGGCCAGGGGCCTCGGGATGGTCAGCGGCGCCTTCGGGTACCGGTACCAGGAGTACCGGCGCGGCTGATGCCGGTGTGCGAAGCTACGCGGGCAGCCCGCGGAGCCGACGGGCGTGCCGGTACGCCTCCAGGTGCTCCTCGCCGACCGTGGTCCACTCGCGCGCGGAGAGATCCGGGCGACCGCACGGTGGATCGGTGCGCAGCTCCTGCAGCGTCCGCTCCAGCGTCTCGGTGGTGAGCGCGCCGCTGTAGCGGTGCACCCACTTCTCGCCCACCTCCTCGCTCAGGGCACGGTTCACCTCGTTGTCGGGGATGAGGACCGGACGGTCCAGCGAGAGCGCTGCCAGCGTCCCGCCCGAGTTGTGCATCTCGCGGTAGGGCAGCACCACCAGCTCGGCGGCGGTGGCGATGCCGACCAGCTGCTCGTCCGTGAGGAACTCGAGCTTCAGGTCGATGCGATCGTCGTCGTGCGACAGCTCCTGCACCTCCGCGGCGAGCTCGGGGGTCGACGGGCGTCCGCCGACCTGCAGGGACAGATCGCCGGGGAGGCCCCGGAACGCGCGGATCAGCGCCTGCACGTTCTTGTACCGCCGGATGAGCCCGAAGTAGGCGACGCGTCCATCCACTCGCTCCTGCCGCGGCTGTTCCCGGAACCAGTCCCGGTAGTGGCCATGGACGATCGTGATCGCGTTCGCGTCGTCGGGGAGCGAGGTCTGCGGGTTGAGGGTGATGCGCAAGGTCGTCAGGCGGTCGAAGCAGTGCAGAAGCGACCGCTCCCGGCGGGTGATGCCGTCGGGCAGCTCCAGGTTGTGCATGGTCCGCACCAGAGGGATGCGGAACAGGTACAGCTTCACCAGCAGCAGCCAGGACAGTCCCTGCCGCACCAGCGCCCGCAGCGGCGTCCGTCCGGTGACCAGGATCTCCGGCCAGTGCACGTGGAACACGTCGTACCGTCGCAGCAGCGCGTTGCGCCAGCTGAAGTAGCGCAGCTCCACCCCCGGCTGGGCGCGGATGGCCTCGGCGAGCATGATGACGTACGGGTTGGTGGTCGGGCGGGGCTGCGGGAACGACTGCTGGATGACGAACGGTCGACGTCTCACCGGAGGGCTCCTCTCTTCAGGCTCAGGTCATCGCGGCCGCGCTCCAGCAGAGTCATTCCGATGAGGAGCGTCAACAGCGTCACCGACGAATACCAGGGGCCGAAGAACATCGACCACAGCGTCCGGACCGCCAGGTAGATCACGAGGGCGCTCGCCGTTCTCCGTGCGACGCTGTGACCCAGCCCGCGCAGGATGTACCAGAGCAGGGCCGCAGCGAGCGCGACGCCGGCGACGCCGTAGTTCGCCCAGAGGTCGCCGATCATGGAGTGCAGTTCGAAACCGGTCCCGAACATGAAGTTCTCGACGTAGCCGTTGTTCGGGTCGTAGTTGATCGCGAGCATCCCCTGCTTGGCGACGAGGATCTGGGACGAGCTGGCGTACGTACCGGAGCCGAACCCGAAGGGGTAGTGCTGCGCCAGCGCCGCGGTGGCGGCGAGTTCCGGCCGGCCGCCGAGGATGAGCGAACCCGAGGTGTTGATCTGAGCGATCGTCCGCTGCTGCGTCGCCTCTCCGAGTGCCCCGTCGACGATGAGCGACTGGCCCACGTTGTAGGCGATCCCGGCGAGGAGCAGGAGGCCGAGCAGTACCCGCGCGGTGGATGCGCGTTTCGTGTTCGATGTGGGCCGCAGCTGCCAGACGACCAGCACACCGGTCAGCATGAGGATGGCGAAGCCGCTCCGGGCGTCGCTCGCCATGGAGACCGCCGCGAGCGCGACCACGATGACGAGTTCCAGGCCCCGGCTCTTGCGGACCATGGCGATGCTCAGGGCGATCACGGTCACCGGAACCGCGAACACGAACTTCCACGGATTGCCCCCGGCGAGGAGGCCGTGCGGGTCGATGCCGACCAGCAGCCCGATCCCGAACAGCAGCCCGATGCTCCACAGGGGCATCAGCGTGCGCGCCCAGAGCACGACGCCGATCGCGAGCATGGTACCGACGAGGACGAACGTGTTCTGGAGGGCGAGGCCGTTGCCGGTGTGCTCGGTGCCGCGGGCGAGCCCGGTGAGCAGGTAGCCGTTCAGCGCCGCTGCGCCGCCGAGCACCATGAGCAGGATGCCGCCCCGGTACCGGGGGAGGACGGAGACCCAGACCGGGAGAAGAAGGACAGCCACCAGGTATCCGGCCGTCAGCCCCTGCGGGAGCTGGATGCGCGCGCCGATGATGACCAGGGCGAGGGCGGCCACGACGCGCGTGATCGCCTGCCAGGCGCCGGGATGCGCGTCGGGCGCGGCGCCGGGCGTGACGGCGCGGCCGATCGCAGACCCTGCTGTGAAGCGGAGCGGCGAGGGGTCGGCCACGGCCATCTGCGCATCCTTTCGGCTGATTATGAGATTATCTCATGACCCGGGAACGCGACCCTAGTCCCCCATAGGGGTCAGGCTGGGCTCCTGGGCCTCCGCTTCCTGCGCGAGAGCCCGGCGGCGGGCGAGGTCGCGGCGGACGTACCAGAGGTTCGGGATGACCTGGCAGAGCAGCACGGCGATGGCCGAGCCGATGATCGGGCCTCCCGCGCCTAGCAGCAGCGTGAGCCACCACGAGATGCCCAGGTTGATCGGCACCATGATGACGATCGGGAGCACCTGGAACGTCAGGCCGCGCTGGTCGGTCATGTACATCCCGATCGGGTACTTCGCCGCCTGTACCGCGACGAAGGCGATGTAGCCGCCGACCAGCCAGCCGTCGAGCTGCAGCTTGCCGTCGGAGACGAATCCCGCGACCCAGGGCAGCAGCGCCGCCAGCGCCAGCGCTGTCGCCAGACCGCCGCCGGCGAAGGCGAGCGTCGCGCGCCACGGCGTCTCGACACGGTCCGCCGACCGGGCCCGCGCGAAAACCGGCCACAGCGCGACGCCCGCCGCGGCGATCGTCTGGAGGATGAGCCCGAAGAGCTGCGTCGCCAGGTTGTACTGGGCGAGCTCCGTGCCGGTGGTGAGGTGGCTGAGCAGGAGGCGGTCGGTCTGCATCGCGATCGGGAGAGCGAGCATCTGCGCGAGCATCGGCCAGGCGAGTCCGAAGGCCGCGACGTTGCGAACGCTCCGCACGCGCGGGATGTCGCGGATCGCGTGGCCCACCTGCGGCTTGAGCAGCCGGCTCGCGAAGGACAGGCACAGCACCGAGACCAGCGCCGCGGCGATGTAGGAGAACACGGCGAGGTAGTCGCCGGACGGGAGCGCGAACAGCGCGACGGCGCCCACCGCGAGGAACATGAACGGCGCGACCACGAACTGGGTCGCGACCTGCAGCGTGGTCCTCTCGAGGCCGACCAGGATGCGCTGCCCGACCGTCAGCGGCAGCGCGAGACCGAAGATGCCGAGGCAGAGGAACGCGGCCAGGTCGCCGGAGCCGGGCGCCAGGCCCGCGCCGAGCAGCGTGGGCCACCAGCCGAGCAGGGTGATCCCCAGCGCGATGAGGAGGATCACCGTGCCGGCCGCGATCAGGATGCGGAACGCCGTCGTCACCGCGCGCCGCACGTACGGGTCGTGCTTCGGATCGCCGGAGCCGGCGATCGCGTTGATGACGACCGCGGCCATCCCGAGGTCGGCGAACGGGAGCAGCGTCGACAGTGTCGACAGGAGTCCGTACTGGGCGTAGGCGTCCGTGCCGAAGTGGCTGATGATGAGCCGGCTCGTGAAGATGCCGAGGATGCCGGACGCCCCCATGACCAGCACCTTGATGAGGGCGGTCGACGAGACGTTGCGGAGGGCGCCGCGCTTGGCGCTCATGCCGTTGCCATGCTCTCGTGCGGGGCGATGCGGCGACCGAACAGCCAGTCGTCGGCGGCGCGGCGGCCGTCGGTGGACGGCAGCGCCGCGAGCAGATCGGCGGGCGCGCGCCCGTCGCCGAGCGCCCCCGAGACGGCGGCGGCGAGGGTCGCGGCGTCCGCGTCGGCCGGGATGACGAAGTGCCCCTCGTCGGTGAGCCAGTCGGCGAGCCCCGTCTCCGAGGTCGTGACGACGACGCATCCCGCGGCCAGGCCCTCCACGATGGGCAGCCCGACCTGTTCGCGCCACCGCGGCCGCCGCTGCGACGGCAGCACGAGGACCTTGGCGCCCGCCAGGGCGTCCGAGATGGTATCGCGCGGCGGATCCACCAGCAGTTCGATCGAGGTGTCGGTCGCCGCCGCCTCGCGGGCGAGCGATTCCAGGGGGCCCTTGCCCATGAGCAGCAGGCGTGCGTCCGCGCGGCGCTCACGCACCAGGGGCCAGGCGTCGAGGAGCAGGGGGAGCCCCTTGCGCTCGTCGAAGGCGCCCAGGAAGACGGCGAGCGACGGTCGGCCGCGGGTCGTGTCCTGGTGCACGGCCGAGGGCAGTGCCGGGATCGTGGTCGTGGTCGCGCCGCCCGATCCGAACGCCCGGCGGTACAGCTCCCGGGAGGCGTCGGTGCCGAAGGCGAGCCGGTCCAGGTTGGCGTGCACGAAACGGGCGAGCACGAGCCGCGCCCGGCGGCCGATCCTCCCCTTGAGGGATGCGGGGACGGGTGGGTACAGGTTCTCGATCGCGTAGGAGACGACGCTCGTGCGGCGGCGGCGCAGGGTCCCGGCGACTCGCACGGCGGCGATGGCCAGGGCGGAGCGCGCGGCCGCGGAGATCATCAGCGGCTCGTTGACCTCCAGCGTCTCGACGCCGGAGCGCGCCAGGAGCAGCGCCGCACGCACATCGCCCGCCCGGACGATGTCGAGCCCCGCCTCGAGCGCGGGGTCGTAGTCGTAGCGCTTCTCGCGGTACACGATGCTCGCCGGGGAGAACTCGTGGGCACGCTCCAGGTGCGCCGTGCGCACCACGTCGTACAGACGTACCGATCGGTGCCTCAGTCGCCGCGCGGCCATCGTCACTCGCGTCCGGAGCCGACCGCGTCCTGTGGGACCTCGTTGCGCTTCCGGTCGAACAGCGAGGTGATGGCGCCCGATGAGGCACGGTCACGGGGGCTGTTGGACTCGCCGACCGGCGCCTCCTCGGAAAGCGGCTCGGGCGCATCCGGGACGAGAGGCGTCGCCACGCGACGGGAGGGCGACGACGTACGACGGGTGGGCGCCGCCGAGGCGACGTAGCCGTGGTAGGGGTTCCGCGGCGCCGGCGGCATGAAGTTCAGCACCGCGCCCTGGATGGGAGCGTTGACGCCCTGCAGCGACTCCACGGCGAGCCGCAGGTCGTGGCGGGTCGTGCCGTTATGGCGGACGGTCACCAGGGTGCCGTCGGTGAGTCGTGCGAGCGGGAGGGTGTCGGTGACGGCCAGCAGCGGCACGGAGTCGAACACGACGAAGTCGTACTGCTCGCGCATGGTGGCGACGAGGTCGGCGAAGGCGGCCGAGCTGAGCAGCTGGTTCGGGTTCGGCGGCATGGCGCCTGCGGCGAGCACGTCGAGGTTCGGAACGCCCCACTCCTGGACGGCGTCCTCCAGGGTGGACCGGCCGACCAGCACCGTCGTGAGCCCGACCGAGCCCTCGATCTGGCAGTAGGCGGCGATGGAGGGACGGCGCAGGTCGGCGTCGACGAGCAGCACCCGCTGCTCGCGCTCCGCCATGGCGAGCGCCAGGTTGATCGCGACGGTGCTCTTCCCGTCGTCGACGGACGGCGAGGTGACCACGACCACGTGCATGGGCTTGTCGAGGTCGGCGAACTCGAGATTCGAGACCAGCCCACGGTAGGCCTCCGCCTCCGCGGAGCCGGGTGCGGCGAGCACCGCGAGCGGGTCGGCGCGGCGCCGGCCGCGCGGGATGCGGCCCAGGATGGGGATCTCGGCGATGCGCTGCACGTCTTCTCCCGTGCGAATGCGGGTGTCCAGCAGTTCGCGCAGAATCGCGTAGGTGAGTCCGGCGACCAGGCCGATACCGATCCCGATGAGGATGTCCAGGGTGCGGTTCGGTGAGACGGGAGTGGTCGGCAGGGTGGCGGCCGCGATGACGGACGAGGTGACGGTCGCCTTGCCGTCCTTGTCCTTCGGCGCGATCCCGACGATGGCCTTCCCGAGGGAGCCGGTGACCGCCGAGGCGATCCGCTGCGCCTGCTGCGGGTCCGGGTCCTGAGCCGAGATGTCGATGATGACGGTGTTCACCGGGGATTCGGCCGTGATCTTCGCGGCGAAGCTCGGCAGCGTCCCCGAGTAGTCGAGGTCCTCCATGGCCGGCTGCAGCACGCTCGCCGTGGGGACGAGAGCGGTGTACGACTGCACGACGTTCTGCGCGAAGGTGCCGCCCTGCAGCAGCTCGGTCGTGCTGTCACCTTGATTGGTGGAGATGAAGACGCTCGAGGTCGAGCGGTAGATCGGCGTCGTCTGGGACGCGACCACGAATCCCAGCGCGCCCCCGACGAGAATGAGGGCGACGATGGTAATCCAGCGCTTGCGAATAGCGCTGAGGTATTGGTGTAGGTCCACGGTCGGTGGTCCTCTCGGTCGGGTACGTTAAAAGCTAGGCCACCTACCATCAGTGAGTAAAGCTCAGGTTACACCCCCGACCGGGGGGCAGCGAGCGTCAGATCACGTCGATCAGGGCGGTCACGGCGGCGTCGTAGGCACCGCGCGAGTGACGCTCGGCGGCCTCCTGGCTCGCGTCGATCGCCGCCTGACGCAGGGTCGGCCACTCGGCGGTCATCCGTTCCACGGCGTCCGCGATGGCCCCCGCGTCCCCGGGCTGCACGAACCGCGCTGACGCATACCCGGCCGCCGCTTCCCGCAGGCCGGAGGTGTCCGACACGATCAGCGGACGACGGCTCAGCACGGCCTCGACCGCCGCGTTCCCGAACGGCTCGTCCGCTCGCGACGGCACGATCGCGATGTCGGAGGCCGCCAACTCGTCCCAGACCGAGGGACGGAAGCCGGCGAAATGGACGCGGTCGGCGATCCCGTCCTGCTCCACCTGGTTCAGCAGCTGCTCGCGGAACCACTCGTAGCCCGGGAAGACGTCGCCGACGATCTCCAGCGTCGCGGGAACCCCGCGCCGGGTGAGCAGCGCGACCGCGGCGACGGCGACATCCACGCCCTTGCGCTCGGAGAGCCGCCCCACGTAGATCAGCCGGACCGGCCCCTCCAGCTCCGCGCGCGGGTCGGTCGGCGCGGGCGGGGCATCGACGGCGTTGAGGATCACCCGCGTGCGGTCGCGGAGGCCCGGATAGGGCTCCGCCAGCACCTCGGCGCTGAACCGGCTGTTCGCCGCGATCGAATGGGCGAGAAGGAGCGGCGTCGACAGCGCGCGCTTCGTCAGCGCGCCGGCCGACCCCTCCGCCTCGTGCACATGGGTCACCGTCCTGCGGCCGGTGAGCCGGGCGGCGAGCAGCCACACAGGAACGGTCACCGTGCTGACGTAGACGGTCCCGATCCCGTTGCGGAGGATGGTCCGCATCGCGCGGACGAGGGCGACCGGCGCCTCGACGGCCAGACGAACCAGGCCCCGCGGCGACAGCAGGCTCTTGCGCAGGACGGGGACGGGCACGATCTCGGCCCGCGCCCCCCGCGCGCGGCACTCGGCCAGCAGCGGCCCGTCCTGCGGCAGCACCACGAGGACGCGGTGCTCCGCGGTCAGCGCCGACACGGTCTCGAGCATGACGCGGTCGGAGCCGTACAGCTCGGCGCTCGGATGGGCGATCAGGACGGATCCGCGCCTCGGGCTCATCCGGACTCCTCACCGAGCCGGTGTCGGGGCGGCTCGTACCGTTAGCATAATGAGAATTCGTCGACGCGATCGGATCGGAGACCCATGCCCGACATCCTCCTGGTGTGCACGGCCAACATCTGCCGGTCGCCTCTGGCCGCCGGACTCCTGGACGCGGCCCTGCGCCCGCAGCTCGGCTCCGCGCTCGAGGTGGTGAGCGCCGGGACTAACGCCGTCGAGGGCGCGCCCATCTGCCCGACGTCGATGCATCAGCTGCGGGCGCGCCACGGCGACCCGATCGTCGCGGAGGCGTCCCGGCGGGGGCGGCTCACGGCCGACCTGCTCGACGAGGCCGACCTCGTCCTGACCGCCGACCGCCACCAGCGCTCGTTCGTCGCGCAGCTGTCGCCATCGGCGCGCCCCCGCACGTTCACGCTGCGGGAAGCGGGCTACTTGGCGTCCGCCTGGGCGGCGCCCGCGGCCGAGACGACCGAGCTCACCGACCTGGTGCAGGGACTCAACGGGCTTCGGGGCCGCGTGCCGCTGCCGGGGAGCGGACGGAGCGGGCTCTTCGCGTCGCGGCGCAGCGGGATAGACATCCATGACGGCCACGCGGCGTCGCCCCGGCACCACGCCGAGACGCTGCAGGAGGTCAGCGCAGCCGCCGAAGCGCTCGCCGCCTTCCTGCGCCAGGCCGCGGCGGTCGCCTGAGCCGACCCGGGCTTCGAGAACGAGAAGGCCCCTCCCCGCGGATGCGGAGAGGGGCCTTCTGGTGTTCAGCTCGAGGGTGTCACCAGGAGCCGAGGTGCACCGTGCCGGCCGGCTGGCCGATCAGGTTCGCCACCGACGCGGGCAGTGCCCGGGCAGTCGAGGTGACCTGCGACAGAGCCGACGACGTCAGCGCGAGGGTGGATGAGAGCGTTCCGCTGCCAGTGATCGACTTGGAAGCGCTGTCCTGACCCGTGGCTGCGGCGAACGCTTCGGCGGTCGCGTAGCCCTTCGTCGCCGTGGCGGTCTGCATCCAGACGATGTCCACCGACGGCTTGCCGGCGGTCGTGCGCTGGTACAGGTTGCCGTTGATCGTCAGACGCATGTCGGCACCCGACAGCTTGTGCGCCTGGTCCTCGACCGTCAGCTGGGCGATGCCCTTCGCGTCGGCGAGGACGTTGTTCGACACCGACACGTTCTGGATGATCCACGAGAGCGTGGGGTCCGGCTTCGGACGCTTCGGGTCATGACCGGGAACGGACAGGTCGGTCTGGCGCCGCGCGTCCTGCATGAGGGCGATGTTGCGGCTGTTGCGGACGGACGTGTTGTTCCAGATCGCGCTGTCCGAGGTGTCGAACAGGCGGATGCCGTTGCCGGCGTTGTCGCGGGCGACGTTGTTGGCGACGGTCACATGCCCGGAGAGCTCGGCCTCGAAGCCGTCGCCCCCGTTCGACACGAAGTCGTTGCCCGTCACAGCTGCGTCGTAGACCGCCTCGTCGAGCCAGAAACCGGTGGTCGTGTTCCGGAGGAACGCGCTGTCGGTGACCGAGATCCCCCGGCTACGGGTGATCTTGAGGCCGCCGGAGACCGGCTCCTGCTTGAAGTGCTCGCTGTTGTTGTCCGCGACCAGCAGGCCGGAGGCCTTCAGGCCGTAGGCGCCGTTGGCGCCGGCTCCGAGCATCCCGTTGCGGGCGATCGTGAGGTTGCGCAGCGTGTTGTTCGTGCCCCAGGAGTAGAGACCGACGGTCGCGTTGTCCACGATCGTCAGGTTCTCCAGGGTGATGCCGTCGACCTGAGCCGTGACCGCACCCATCTGCTTCGCCGAGGTGGCGTAGCGCTCGAAGCCGATGCCGCGCACGGTGGTGCCCGCGCCCTGGATCGTCATCGCCTGCTGCAGCGTGCTGACACGGACGGAGTGACCGCTGGGGTTCGAGCCGAGCACGAGCTGCTTCGCGCCCTTGTCGGCGTAGAACGTGCCCGCGGTGACCGCGCTGCGCGAGCTGACCTGACGCTGCGAGACGCCGTCGATGAAGACCTGGTCCGGCGTCGCCGCCATCGGGTAGTCCGAGGTGTAGTAGCGCGAGGCGTCGCTCATGCCGCCGGAGAACGACGGGCTGACGTCGAAGGCGTACGAGTAGCCGCCGGAGACCCAGGTCGAGCCGGAAGCGCTCCAGTTGCCCCACGCCTGGCTGCCGTCGAACCAGACGGCCTCACCGGGGTAGGACTGGATGGTCAGCTTCTTGCCCGAGGGCACGGCGACCGTCTCGTGGTAGGTGCCGCCGCGCAGCACCACGGTGGCGCCGCTCGGGGCCGCGCTCACCGCCGCCTGAGCGGAGGAGTACGGCTTCGCCTGGGTTCCGTTACCGCCCGCGGCCGCACCGGCCGCCGCGAAGACGGCGCCGGACGGGACCGCGTAGGTGGTCGAGCCGACGGCCGCGGAGCCGACGTTGTGGCGGGCACCGGAGGTCGAGACGCCGTTGGACGCCGACTGCGTGGTGTCCGGAGTCGACGGGTTCGACGGCGCGGTGGGGGCGGTCGGCGCGGTCGGCGCCGTGGGGGGCGTCGCGGGAGCCGTCGCCGGAGCGCTCGGCGTGGTCGTCGGCGTCGCGGTCGGCGTCTTCGTGGGAACCGGGGTGGTCGGGGTCGTTGCGGCCCCTGCGCCGGTCGCGGTGAAGTCATCGACCTTCACGGTCGCCGCGGTGGACGACTGCGACAGATAGCTCCACACGGCCAGCGAGCCGGAACCCAGACGCTTGGAGCTGGAGTCCGTGCCGGACGCCTGCCAGGCGCCGGCGGTCTTGCCCGCGGGGGTGACGCGTGCCTTCAGGGCGACCGGCGAGGAGCCGGTGGCGCTGAGCTCGAGGGTGTACGCGGTGCCGGCTGTGACGCCGGTGGCGACGGTCTTCTCGGCCACGATCGGCGTCGAGGTCGAGCCGTCGATACGGCGCACCTGGAGGGTCAAGGTCTTCGAGGAGGTGAAGCGGATCACGGCCTCGTACCGGCTGGTCCCGGAGATGCGCGCCTGAACGGCCGCCGAGATGCCGGAGCCCTTGGTGGGGAGCACGGGAGCGGCGAACTTCGCCGACGCGGTGACGTCGGACGCCGAGACGGACCGGAGGACCGAGCTCGCGCTGGTCCCCGGCTTCCGCAGGGTGAAGACGCCGGTTCCGGACGCGACGGAGGTCGCGGCGGTGTTCGTGTTCGTGTAGGCGCCGCCGGTGGTGGCGGTCCCGAAACCGGAGCCGACCGTTCGGGTGAACGAGTCGGAGACCAGCGGAGCCGGTGCGGCGACAGCGCCTGCCACGCCGACGCCCACGGGGACGGCGAGCGCAGCGGTCAGCGCGGTGGCGAGAGCCACCGTACGGGCGCGGGGCCTTCTGGTCTTGGTCTTGGATGTGCTGGTGGCGGCGTGCCGACCGTGGTTTGAATTGAAATCGCGGGGGTTTTTGCTCGTCATAAGCGGGTTGTATTTCCCGCCGCCTCGGGTAGGGGTGGCAGCCGGATCTGGCGGAGAGGGGGGGTCCGAGGGCGGCGCTGTAGGAAGTATTCACCACAGCATCGCCGTTGTCGAATTGTTATACAGCGTGTCTCTCAGGCCTGGACGACGCCCGCTGTACCCTCCGCGATCGCGTTCTGACTGCTCCGTCTACCCCGAACACCCGCGGTACTGTGCCCCGAAATGAGGTGAACCGCCAGTTCTGTATACCCCTGCGCGACTCCGTCCCAATCGTATCGTTCGAGCGCCCTTTTCTGCAGCGCGCTCCCAGAAGACTTTGTGCTTTCGGGCATTGTCTCGGCCGCTTCCACGTGCATCCTGGCCTCTTCGGGGTCCCCGAAGTAGCGCGCATCCGGTCCCGCGACCTCCCGATTGAACCCCACGTCGTACGCGATCACCGCCGTGGCGGCGCCCATCGCGCGCAGCAGCGACGGGTTGGTGCCGCCGACCGAGTGCCCGTGCACGTACGTGAGGGCGTTCGCGTAGAGCTGGTCGAGCAGCTCCTGGTCCCACACCCCGCCGAGCAACCGGATGCGCGCGTCGCCGGCTGCCGCGTCCGTGATCCGCTGCGAGTACTCCGCCGCGTACGGCGCCGATCCGACCACGACCAGCGGGAGCTTCGCCCCACTGCGACGGTAGCCCTCCACGATGACGTCGACGTGGTTCTCCGGCTCGAAGCGCGCGACCACCAGGTGGTAGCCGCCCGGCTCGAGGCCGAGCTCCGCGAGCCCGGAGGACGGGCGCGCCTCGATCGCCTTCGACCCGTACGTCAGCAGCCGCGTGTCCACGCCGAACTCCTCGGTGTAGTAGTCCGCGATCCCCTGGGCGTCCGCGATCAGCGCGTCCGCCCAGCGCACGGACAGCGACTCGGCGACACGGTAGTACTTGCGGCCGACGCGGCCCCACTTGCCGCGCTTCCACTCCAGCCCGTCCACGTGGACCGCGACAGGGACCCGTGCGATGCGCAGCGCGGGGAGGAAGGGCGAGTTGGCCGCGTTGAAGACGAAGGCGGCGTCGTACCGGCGCCGGAGCACCGCGTGCAGGACGGACAGCCCGGTGTGGCTCAGCGTCTCGAGGGTCTTCGAGCGCAGCGCGGGCAGGTGGACGAGCTTCATGCCGGCGTACTCGGCCGGCCGCGGCGAGCCCTTCTTGGTCCGGCAATACACCGTCACCTCGGCGCCGTCGGCGGCCATCCGCCGGCCGATCTCGTCGACCGCGGTCTCGAAGCCGCCGTATGCGGCCGGGACGCCGCGCGTGCCGATCATCGCGATCCGCAGCGGCCGGTCCTGCCCACCGCGCATCAGTACGCCCCCACGGGATGCGTCAGGACCTTGACGGTGCGCCACATGATCACGAGGTCGCCGGTCAGCGACCAGTTCTCCACGTAGTAGAGGTCGAGGCGGACGCTCTCCTCCCACGAGAGGTCGGAGCGGCCGTTCACCTGCCACATGCCCGTGAGGCCCGGCTTGATGTACAGACGGCGGTGCACGTGGTTTTCGTAGCCCTCCACCTCGGACGGCAGCGGCGGACGCGGGCCCACCAGGCTCATGTCGCCGAGGAAGACGTTCACCAGCTGAGGGAGCTCATCGAGCGAGAACTTCCGGAGCACACGGCCCACGTGCGTCACGCGGGGGTCGTTCTTCATCTTGAAGAGCAGACCCTGGCCCTCGTTGGTGGCCTGGAGCGCGGCGAGCTTGGCCTCCGCATCTACCACCATCGAGCGGAACTTGTACATCTTGAAGCGCTCGCCGTTGCGGCCCACCCGCTCCTGGGCGAAGATCACCGGGCCGCCGTCGTCGAGCTTCACGGCGATCGCCACTGCGAGGAAAAGAGGCGAGAGCAGCAGCAGGGCGAGGCCGGAGGCGAAGAAGTCGAACGCCCGCTTGAGCACGTGCTTGCCGCCCTCGAACTGCGGGATCTCCACGTGGATGAGCGGCAGCCCTTCCACCGGGCGGAAGTGGATGCGCGGCCCGGCCACGTCGGTCAGTGGCGAGGCGAGCACGAGTTCGGTCGCGGTCCCCTCGAGCTGCCAGGCCAGCCGGCGGACGAAGTCGCCCGAGCTGAGGGCGCGGCCGGCCACGATCACCGTGTCCGCGCCCAGCCGCGCCGCAGCGTCAGCGACCCCCGACAGGTCGGAGACGATCGGGACCTCGCGCTCGGGGCTGGCGATGCGGCGCTTGAGTTCCGCATCCTTCTTCGCGCCCTTGCGCTTTCCTGTGTCGAGAGCGGCACCCACGACGTTGTAGGCCGCTCCCGACTTCTGGTGGATCTGACGGACCACGTAGTCGACGTCCGCGAAGCGCCCCACGACGAGTGCTCGCGACAGGTAGTGGTCGAAGGTGCGCTGCCGGATCAGCCAGTGCCGCCACAGCCAGCGCGAGAACAGCACGCCGGCCATCCCGGCGGGGAGGGCGACGATGAAGTAGCCGCGGGCGATGTCCACCTTCGCGACGAGGAAGAGGATGGCGAGCAGCCCGAACGTGATGGCGGTGGCCGAGACGACGCGGCGGTACTCGGAGACGCCGACGCCCACGACCCGCGCGTCACGCGTGTGGTAGACCGACAGCGTGAAGAGCCAGGTCGCGGCGATGATCAGCGACAGGTAGAGGTAGTCCAGGTGGAAGCCGGAGGTCGCGGACGCGGACGCCTCGTCGAATCCGAAGCGGATGAAGATCGCGCCGATGGTCGTGGCCAGGATGATCGCGGTGTCCGTCGCGAGGAGTCGGTACCGGTAGAGCTTCGCCCAGGTGCGCTCGGAGCTGATGCCGGGGAGCGCGGTGGGGGCGACCGGAGCCGCGAGGCGGGGGCGGACGACGGTCATGCCGCTGCCCCCGTCCCGACGGAGTCGACCAGGAAGCCGGCGACGGCTGGGGGGAAACCGTGGTCTCGAACGGCTTCACCGCCGCCGGCTTCGTTCGTGGGGCGCCCGTCGTGGATCCGCGCGCGCCGAGTGCCCCCCGGTCGGATGGGGTTGAGTGCGGGAAGCACTCGGCGCGGCGGAATCGGGTACACGTTTGGTCACCTACGGGTCGGGTTGGTGCGCTTTTTTCGGGTGGCGTGGATCTGTCGAGTTCAAGTACCGTAAAGTGACTGTTCCTCACTGATTCACAAAAGTGAGAATACATCGTTTTCTCAGTCTCACGACACCCGTTTTTGGGGGGTGAGTGATGCTCATTTTCGCATCACGGCCACCCGACCCGCTGCCGAAGGCCGGGCCTATGCTGGCGATATGTGCGGCAGGTTCGCGATGGACGACAAGGTCAACGCCGAGATCACCGAGTTCGTTGAGGCGACGGGGCGCCGTCCCGACGAGTGGACGGCTGATTGGGAGGCCGACTACAACATCGCGCCCACGGACGACATCCCCGTCCTCATCGACTCGGCGAAGACCCGCGAGCTGCGCTTCGAACGGGCGCATTGGTCGCTCGTGCCCTCGTGGTCGGACACCCTGAAGCTCAAGTTCCCGACGTTCAACGCCCGGGCGGAGGAGATCGCCGACAAGTCCACCTGGCGCAAGCCCGTCCAGTCGCACCGCGCGATCGTCCTCGCCCGCGGGTACTACGAGTGGCAGGGACCGAAGGGAAGCAAGACGCCGTTCTTCATCCGCTACCCGGAGGACCGCCTGATGGGCTTCGCCGGTCTCTACTCGTGGTGGCGCGACAAGAGCAAGGCAGAGGACGACCCGGATCGCTGGGTGCTGACGGCCACCATCCTCACGTCGGATGCGGTGCAGACGCTGGCGGACATCCACGACCGCAACCCGGTCATCCTGCCCGAGGAGATGTGGCAGCACTGGATCGACCCCTCGATCGTCGGCGACCAGGCGCTCGTCGACGAGGCGGTGCGAGCGGGCGTCGCGGAGGCGTCGGCGCTGCGGTTCGACCAGGTGAGACCGTTCAAGACCAGCGATGACGGGCCGCAGCTGATCGAGCCGGTCGCGCTGACCTAGCGGGTCAGCTCGATGATGACGCTCCGGTGCGTGTCGATCACGCGGCCGGTCTCGCCGAAGCCGATGGCGCGGAGCTGGTCGATCCCCCACGTGTCCTGCTGTCCGGTCTCGAGGTCGATATTCTCGATCACCCAGACACGCTCGACCCCGTCGAATCGCCCGCGTTCGGCGGCCTGCCGCACCGAGTACGCGGTGTCGCCCCACCAGTCGTTGCGGTAATAGGGAGTGCGGAGGGTCGGGTCCTTGAGGCCCGCGAATCCCGCTGGATACGTGCGCATCGCGAGGCGGGGACGCTGCGAGGGCTTGGCGGACTGGTCGTAGACGACCGCGTCCCCCGGTCCGGCGTTGGCGGCCATCACCGCGCTGACCTCGGCCCAGTCGCTGTCGTTCTTGGCGTACGGCCCCCGCTGCAGCACGTAGACCGGGGCGCACAGTGCCACGAAGACGAGGGTCGCGCCTGCGGTGGCCGACACGGTCCTGCGCGTGTCGCCTCCGAGCATCCGGCCCAGCACGAGGATGCCCTCGGTCACGAGCAGAGCCGCGGCGGGAGCGGCGAACGTGGAGTAGCGGCCGGTGTACATCGGGTACGCGAGGTTCACGAGCAGCATGAGGCCGGTCGGCAGGAACAGCCAGGACGCGGCGACGAGGCGGGTGGACGCGGCACGCGGTCCGGCGGGCACCATCCGGGCGCGGCGCAGTCGCCACGACCGCCACGCCGGCCAGAGGCCGATCGCGATCAGGGCCCACGCCGCGATGGCGACCCAGGGCATCCCGAACCAGAGGAAGTAGTACCAGATGGCCGGGTCGTCCGGCGACGAGTTCAGGTACGCGATCTGATTCCGCTCGAGGTAGGCGACGGTGGCGACCGGGATCAGGGCGACGACGCAGGCGGCGGCGCAGATCGCCCACGTCCGCAGGGTCGAGCGGGACGCACGGGTCGCCAGCAGGATGACCGCGTGCGCGACCAGCAGCGTGATGACATAGAGGAAGAGGTACGACGAGACGGCCATGCCGAACGCGTATAGCGTCCACGCCGCGCGCCGGGTCGCCGGGGGGACGCGACGGCCGCCGCCGTCGATGAGCCAGAGCAGCAGCAGCGTGAGCCAGGCGGCCGCCGCCGCCGTGAAGGCGTAGGAGCGGGCCTCCTCGCCCGCGTACGTGAGCCGGGGGAGGACGCAGGCAACGATCCCGGCGACGACGGCCGCCCGCGCGCCGCCCCGTCGCCCGGCGAGCAGCGTGACGGCGGCCACGGCGGCGCCGACCGCGACGGCGCTCGGGAGGCGTAGAGCGAACGGGCTCTCGCCCGCCAGCCGGATCCACCCGTGCATGAGGAGGTAGTAGAGCCCGTGCACCGCGTCGACGTGCGACAGCATCCCGAACAGGCTGCCGACCGGCCGTTTCGCGGACAGCAGGGTCGCCGCCTCGTCGCCCCAGAGCGACGGCACCCAGCTGAAGGCCGCGCAGAGGGCGGTCGCGACCAGGCCGAACGAGACCGCGATCGTCCACGGCCGTACGGCGCGCAGCGCCTGGCCTGCCCGGATGTCCGGTTCGACGAGGACGGTCATATCAACAGCTTCTAGGCGTCGGACGGGAACACCATAGAGACAACCAGACAACCCTGGGCGACGCGTGGGCGAGCACTACGGAAACTCACATCCGCCCCTCCGGCTTCCCGTCGTCGTCGCACGGCGCGTGCCGGGCTGGATCCCGGGCCGCGCTGCTCGGGCGGCGGCCCGGGATCCTCCCTCACACACGCCGGCAAGCCGGGCGCTCGAATTCCACCTCGACGCATCCAGCGCTTCGCGGACGGTAGGCGACGCTCCGCGGACCCAGCAGGGGATGACGATCCTGCGTCTGCGTGCTAGGCCAGGCGCCTAGACCTCGCCCCGGCGCGCTCCGGCCCACAGGTCGACGCCCGCCTCCACGGCGTACTCGTCGATGGCGGCGAGCTCGTCGGGGGTGAAGTCCAGGTTGCCGAGGGCTGCGACGTTCTGCTCCAGCTGCTCGACCCGGCTGGCGCCGATGACGAGCGAGGTGACGCGGTCGTCGCGCAGAGCCCAGGCGAGCGCCATCTGCGCGAGCGACTGTCCACGGCCCTGCGCGAGCTCGTCGAGGGCGCGCAGGCGGTCGACGGCCTCGTCGGTGAGCCAGTCGGCGTCGAACGAGTCCCCGGCGCTCGCCCGCGACCCCTCCGGGATGCCGTTCAGGTACTTGTTCGTGAGCATGCCCTGGGCGAGAGCGGTGAACCCGATCACGCCGATCCCGAGCTCATCGGCCGCGTCGAGCAGCCCTTCGTTCTCGATCCACCGGTTGAGCATCGAATAGGACGGCTGGTGGATGAGCAGGGGGGTACCCAGGTCGCGCAGGATCGCCGCGGCGCGACGGGTCTCCTCGGCGCCGTAGGACGAGATGCCGACGTAGAGCGCCTTGCCGGATCGCACGGCGGTGTCGAGCGCCTGCATGGTCTCCTCGAGCGGCGTCGACGGGTCGGGGCGGTGCGAGTAGAAGATGTCGACGTAGTCGAGCCCGAGCCGCTGCAGCGACTGGTCCAGGCTGGCGAGCATGTACTTGCGACTGCCGCCGCCCTGGCCGTACGGGCCGGGCCACATGTCCCAGCCGGCCTTGCTCGACACGATGAGCTCGTCGCGGTACGGCCGCAGGTCCTCGTTCAGGATGCGGCCGAAGTTGATCTCGGCCGAGCCGTAGGGCGGACCGTAGTTGTTGGCCAGGTCGAAGTGGGTGATGCCGAGGTCGAACGCCCGGCGCACGATCGCGCGCTGCGTCTCGAACGGGCGGTCGTCGCCGAAGTTGTGCCAGAGGCCAAGCGAGAGCGCGGGCAGGTCGAGACCGCTCCGGCCGGTGCGGCGGTAGATCATGTCGTCATAGCGGGACGGGTTCGCAACGTAGGTCATGGTCCAACATTCGTCCTGGTCGGCGGCGATGTCCAACCGTCATCCCCTTGACGCGGCGGCGCGCGAGGCGCTGGGTGGTGTCATGACCGACGATCAACTGACCCCGTCCAGCGATGCCACCCGGCCCGAAGCCCCCCAGGGCGCGCCCGCACCGACCGACACCCCGACCCACGACCAGCCGACCGCGGCCGGTCAGGCCCCGGAGGGCGGCGTGCTCGACGACGCCGACGACGACCTGCTCGCCGACGACGAGACGGCCGACACATTGCAGAACGACGCTCTCGCCGACGAAGAGCAGCCGTGACCCGCTGACGCGACGAAGCGGCGGCCGCGCGTTCGCGCGACCGCCGCTGGTCTGTCTGCGTGCGTGTCGGTCAGGTGCGGTTCGCGCCCCGTCGCATCCAGCCGACGATGGCGGTAATCACGAAGAACACCAATCCGAGGATGGCCAGCCAGAGGAGCCCCTTGATGGCGAAGCCCAGGATGGCGAGCACCGCCCAGATCACGAGCAGAATCACGATGAGAGCAATCATGTTCCCATAGGACTCCGCTTCGGTCGGCTCGTCAACGAAGGGGCATGACCCTTGCGCGCCGCCCCGCTCTGCTGTACCGCGTCATCATCCGCCCTCTCCCTCGTCTTCATAGGCAGGGAGGTTCCATCCAGCCGCCCTCCGGTCGACGCATGAGGGAAGGGCACCGTGATCACTCTGGAACGACTGTCGAAACGCTTCGGGGAGCGGCGGGCGGTGGACGACGTCTCCGCCGTCATCGAGCCCGGCCGCGTCACCGGCTTCCTCGGGCCGAACGGCGCGGGCAAGTCCACCACGATGCGCATGATCATGGGCTTCGACCGGCCGAGCTCCGGTTCGGCGCTCATCGGCGGCACCGCGTACGCAGACCTCCGCGCTCCGCTGCGCACCGTCGGCGCCCTGCTCGACGCGAAGGCCGCGCACCCGGGGCGCAGCGCCAGGAACCACCTGCGCGCGCTGGCGGCGACGAACCGTATCCCTCGCAGTCGGGTCGACGAGGTCATCGGCATGGCGGGGCTCGAGTCGGTGGCCGACAAGCGCGTCGGCGGGTTCTCCCTCGGGATGGGCCAGCGACTCGGCATCGCCGCCGCGATGCTCGGAGACCCGGGGGTCCTCATCCTCGACGAGCCGGTGAACGGGCTCGACCCCGAGGGGGTGCGCTGGGTGCGGGAGTTCACGCGAGCGCTGGCCGCCGAGGGCCGCACCATCTTCCTCTCGTCGCATCTGATGAGCGAGATGTCGCAGACGGCGGATCACCTCATCGTCCTCGGGAAGGGCCGGGTGCTGGCCGACGCCCCCATCGACCAGCTCCTCGGCGCGTCGGGCGACGCCGTCCGCGTGCGCAGCCCGCGCGTGGGGGTGCTGGCCACGGCGGTGACCGGGCCGGATGTGTCCATCGCCAACCTCGGCAACGACACCGTCGAGATCCGGGGCCTGCGGGCGGAGGTGATCGGCGAGGCGGCGGCCGCCGCCGGCATCCCGCTCTACGAGCTGGCGACGGTCACCGCGTCGCTCGAGCAGGCCTACCTCGACCTGACGCAGGACGCCCTGGAGTACCGCACTGGGGGTGCCCGATGAGCGTGACGACCACCAGGATGTCCGGCGAGCTCGAGCGCAGCAGGGTCAGCTTCGCGGGCATCCTCATCGGCGAGTGGGTCAAGCTGCTCTCGCTGCGGTCGACGTGGTGGGTGACCGTATCGATCCTCCCGGTGACGCTGCTCCTCTCCGTGCTGCTCGCGGGCAGCTTCGGCGCCGAGGACATCGCACAGAGCCGGGGCGACAAGGGCGCCCTGCTGGTCGCGCATGCCGCGGGCGGCGGGGTCCTGTTCTCCCAGCTCATCATCGTCGTCCTGGGAACCCTCGCGATCACCTCCGAATACGCGACGGGACTGATCAGGTCCTCGTTCGCGGCCGTTCCCACACGGGCCCTGCTCCTCGCGGGCAAGGCGGTCGTCGTCGGACTCTGGGGCTTCGGCATCGGCGTGGTGAGCGCCGGAGTGTCGTGGTTCGCATGCCTGCCGATCCTGATGGGAAGCGGTGCGTCGATCACATTCGGCGAGCCCGCGATCCTGCTCTGGTCGGTCCTCGGGACCGGAGCCGTCCTCGGCCTGACCGCCGTGTTCGCTCTTGGTGTCGGCACGATGGTGCGGGCGTCTGCGGGTGCACTGTCGATCTCCGTCGGAGTGCTGTTCGTCCTGACCGTCACCATGCAGATCATCGCCGCGGTGACCCGGTCCGAGACCGTCACGGCCGTTGTGTCCTATCTGCTCAGCCCGGCGTCCGGCGGCGTGATCGGGACGGGCAACGGTCAGCTCGTCGAGTGGCAGAGCCTGCTGGTCGTCCTCGGCTGGGTATCCCTGTCGTTCTTCGGCGGTCTCCAGGTCGCTCGTCGCCGCGACGCCTGAGACGCAGAGCCCCGAAGCCGGCGACGGCCGCACCCCACCGGGGATACGGCCGTCGCTGGTTGCGTCCCGGGCCTCAGCGCACCGGCAGCTTGGTGTCGTCCTGGTGGTAGAGGAAGTCCTCCAGCGGGTACGGCTTGTGCTGGATCGCCGCGGCGATCGCCAGCTGGCCGATGACCGTCTCGACCACCGCGCGCTCGAAGATCCCGAGACCGGCCGGGAGCGGGACGATCGTGAGGTTGTCGTGTCCCGCGCCCGGAACGGAGTCGGGAGAAGCCGACGTGACCAGGACGACCCGCACGCCCGCGTCCAGCACCGACGACGGGATGCTCAGCTCGCGTCCGTCCCCGAACACGACGAGCGCGTCGTCGGACGACAGCACCTCCATCGGCCCGTGCAGGTACTGGAAGGTCTCGAAGGCCGTGCTCGGCGTCCGCAGTCCCTCGCGCACCATGAGCGACAGCTCGGACGCGGCGGTGAGCGAGCCTCCGCGACCGACAACGTCGATCGTCGTCGCGTCGGCGAGGACACGACCGACCGTCTCGGCGACAGACGCGTAGTCGCGCAGCGCCTCCTCCGCCCGCGACGGGATGCGCGCCGCCTCGTCCGCCGCATCCAGCGCGCCGACCGAGTCGAGCAGCAGCGCATAGGCCAGGATCGTCGCGGTGAATCCGCTCGTGTAGACGGGTGAGTCGGGGAAGCCGCCCAGGCCGAGCACCGCATCCACCGTGTCCTTGATCGGCTGCTCGGGGAAGTTGCTGATGCCGACGCTCGTCCCCGAGGCGAGCGTGCGCGCGGCCGCCAGCGGCTCGGGACTGCGGCCCGACTCCGACACGACGATCGACCGGTCGGCGCGCACCACGGCGAGACCGTCCGCGACATCCGACGCCACGAACGCCGTCGCCGGGCGACCGGCCGCGGCGAGGGCGGCGACCAGGGTGTGCGCCGAGTTCAGCGACGCACCCATCGCGAGCACGGCGACGGAGTCATCCGCGCCCCACCGGGAGAGGCCCGCGGCGGCGAGGTCGCGCAGCACCGTCTCCCGGGCGGTGGCCAGGTTCTCGGGCTGGGCGCGCATGGCGTCGACGAAGGAGGCTTTGGGTTCCATGGAGTGTCCTTTACAGGGTCGGTGGCAGGGGAGGAGGAGGTCAGCCCTTGACAGCGCCGGCGGCCATGCCGCTGACGACGTAGCGCTGGAAGATCATGGCGACGATGATCGGCGGGAGCGCTGCGATGATGCCGCCCGCGGCCACGAGACCGAAGTCGGTCGTGTAGCGGCCGGCGAACTCGCTGATCGCGACCGGCAGCGTCTTCGCCGCGTTCGACGAGGTGAAGATGAGCGCGTACATGAACTCGTCCCACGCCAGGAGGAACGCGAACATGATCGCCGCGAAGATGCCCGGCCGTGCGGCGGGCAGCACGACCCGGAACAGCGCGCCGAGCCGCGAGGCGCCGTCGATGCGCGCCGCCTCCTCCAACTCCTCCGGGATCGTCAGGAAGTAGTTGCTGAGGATCCACAGCACGAAAGGCACCACGAGCGAGCAGTCGACGATGATCAGGCCGACCACCGTGTCCAGCAGTCCCAGCGAGTTGAGGATGAGGTAGAGCGGAATGAGGAGCGCGATCTGCGGCAGCATGTACGTCGCCAGGAACAGGATGAGCACCGCCTGACGGAACCGGAACCGCAGCCGCGCGAACGCGTACGCGCCGAGGATGCCGACGATCATCGACACCGCGACCGTCCCGACCGCGACGATGGTCGTGTTCGCGAGCGCCGCGCGGAACGTCGCGCCGACGCTCTCCGCTCCGCCGCGGAAGATCAGCTCGTACCGGCTCCAGTCGAGCGTGTCCGGGATCCACTGCAGCGGCGTCGAGATCAGGATGCGCTGCGGCGTCACGCTGGCGACGACCATCCACCCGAAGGGCAGCAGGATGACGATCGCGACGACGAACGCCGCGAGGTGGATGAGGATCGAGTTGCGGGTCGTGCGCTTCACAGCAGGCTCATCTCGGATCGGCGCAGCATGCGCAGGTAGACGAAGGTCAGCACCAGGATGACCAGCACGATGATGTACGAGAGGGCGGCGCCCATCCCGAAGTTCTGGTCCGAGAACGCGGTGGTGTAGGCGTAGTAGGCGATCGTCTGGGTGCCGTTGACGGGGCCGCCGCGGGTCATCGCGTAGATGATGTCGAACACCTTGAACGCCTCGACGGTGCGCAGCACCAGAACGATGGAGATCGACGGCACGAGCATCGGCAGCACGATGGAGCGGAAGATCCGAGGCCAGCTCGCGCGGTCGACCTTCGCCGCCTCGTACAGCTCGTCCGGGATGGACGTCAGCCCGGCGAGTAGGAAGAACGCCACGAGCGGGGTCGTCTTCCAGACGTCGGCGATGATGACCATGTTGAGCGCGAGCGTCGGGTCGCCGAGCCACGCCTGGTATTCGTGGATGATGCCGAGCTGCGTGAGGAGCGCGTTCAGCGACCCGTACTGCGCGTTGAAGATGCCCTTCCACATCGCCGCGTTGACGATCGTCGGGATCGCCCACGGGATGATCACGATCGCGCGGAACAGCCAGCGCGCCCGCAGCTTCGCGTTGAGGAGCCCGGCGACGATCAGGCCGAAGACGAGCTCCAGGGAGGTGGAGACGAGCGTGAAGTACAGCGTCCGTCCCATCGCCGCCCAGAAGCCCGGCGCGGTGAGGATGTGGACGTAGTTCTGCAGCCCGACGAACGGGGTGTCGGTCGCCAGCGCCGAGTTCACCTCGAAGAACGAGATGAGGAGGGTGCGGAGGATCGGGTAGACGATCACACCGAACACCGCGACCGCGGCGGGCAGCAGCAGCCAGAAGGCGAGGCGCCCCTGGTTGTCGCGCTTGCGGCGGGTGCGGCGCCCACGCGGGGTGGGCGCGGGCGCCGGGCTCCGCTGCTCCGTCTCGACTCCGGCGACCGACACCGTGCTCATCCCTGGCTCGCGTTCGCGGCGGTCACCGCGTCGTCGAGGGCCTGCTGCGGGGTCTTCTTTCCGAGCAGCGCGTTCTGGAGCTCGACCTGCAGCGCCTGCGACACCGTGTTGTAGTTGGGCACCGGCGGGCGCAGGATCATCGAGTCGTACGCCTTGCCGGCCGCCGCGAAGACCTCCGGGTTCGACTTGGTGATCTCGGGCTTGGTGTAGCTCGCCTTCCAGTTCGTCATGGACGACTTGGTGTACTTGTCCTGGTTGGACTCGCTGGTCAGGTACTCGATCAGCTTCCACGCCGCGGCCTGGTTCTTCGACTTCGAGCCGATGGACAGCGCCATCGAGCCGTTCACGCCGGGGTTGTCGCCGCTCGGGCCCGCGGGCGGGGCGGTGACGGCGATCTGGCCGACGACCTTCGAGATCGACGGGTCGTTCTGGTCGCGGAACGTGGACTCCCAGTTCAGCTCCATCGCGGTCTTGCCGGCCGCCATGGACTTGTCGGTGTCGTCCTCGAGGAAGGTGGTCGACGCCGGGTCCGTGAGGCCTTCGTCGATCGACTTCTTCATGAACTCGAGCGCCTGGACGCCCGCGCCCTTGTTGATGTCGAGCTTGCCGCTGGAGTCGGTGAACTGTCCGCCGTAGGCGCCGAGCATCACCGCGTAATCGCAGATCAGCGCCTCGGCCTGCGCCCAGCTCCACGCGAGCGGGTACTGCACGACGCCCGCGTCCTTCAGCTTCTTCGCGGTCGCGAGCACGCCGTCCCAGGTCTTCACGTCGTCAGGGCCCGCGCCCACCTTGGCCAGCATGTCCTTGTTGTAGAAGAACAGCTTGGTGGACGGTCCCCACGGGACGCCGTAGTACTTGCCCTTGTACTCGGCGCTGGAGAGCGCGCCGCCGAGCATGTCCTGCTTCCAGCTGGCCGGGAACTTGTCCGTGACATCCGTGATGATGCCCTTGGACGCGAACTCGGCCGGCCAGATGACGTCCGACAGCACGACGTCGTACGTGCCGGCCGGAGCCGAGGTGACGATCTTGTCGTGCAGAGCCTCGTACGCGACGAAGGTCGGCTTGACGGTGATCTTCGGGTTCTTCTTCTCGAAGTCCGTGATCATCGTGTTGATGTCCGACTCCGAGTAGCCCGCCTGCTTCATGAACAGGGCGTTGATGGTGCCGCTGCCGCTGCCCTGGCCGCCGGACGACGTGCTCGCGCCGGTGACGCTGCAGGCGCTGAGGGCGAGCGCCGCGGTCGCCGCGATCCCGAGGGTCGCGAGGGCGCGGCGGCGCCTGGTGGATGTGATTCTCATGACTTCCTCCGTGTGTTCGATGGTGCGAAGGGGACGACAGTGGCCGCCTCCGTGAGCCGCCGGGCGAGCGCGAGGGCGCCGCGCACCGGGGCGACATCCAGCAGGTGGATGGAGTGGGTGAGACCGCGGGCGCGCAGGCGCTCGCCGAGGGCGTCGAAGAGGCGCGGCTGGTGGCTGACCACCCCGCCCGCGCAGACCACGTCGTCTCCGGCCGCGCCGCGGCGGTGGACGAGCTCGACGCTGCGGGCCAGCTCGTCGGCCGCCTGGTCGATGACGCGGGCGGCGCGCACGCTGCCGGCATCGGCTGCGGCGAAGACCAGGGGAGCGGCAGCGCCCCAGACGGTGACGCGGGGGCGGATGCTCAGCGCCATCGACAGGCCGACGATCTCGTCGACGCCGAAGTGGGCGTAGAGCGCGTCGGCCAGGGCATCCCGGGGCTCCTCCTCGTCGACCGCGTCGAAGAGCGAGCGCACGGCGTCGCGGACGAGTGCGGGCGCGCTGCCCGGGTCGTTGAGGATGTAGCCGTAGCCTCCCGCGTTGACCAGCGTCCCGTCGGCGCGCCGGCCGACGACCTTGCTGCCGGTGCCGGCGATGACGGCGATCGCCTCGTCGAAGCCGGCGGCGGGGCCGACCAGCTCGACATCGTTGACCGCGAGGGCCGGGCCGTCGTGCAGCGCGGACAGCGTCTCGGAGAACGCGAGGGTCTGCGCCTCGCTGTCGAGGCCGTGGGCTCCCACGACCAGGGGGGCTGCCGGTGCGCCGGGCACCTGCTCGAAGAGGGCGAGGAGCGCGCGGACGTTGTCCTCGGAGTGGAGGTCGCTCCCGTGCTGCCAGTCGGCGGTCTTCACCGACCGGTCGAGGAGCGCGGCGCCGGCGTCGTCCTCGACGCACACGTGCGTCTTGGTGCCGCCGATGTCGATTCCGACGATCACGTCTGCTCCTCTGCCTCGCTGTAGGGGATCTTCTTCTTTCCTATCGGAGTGAGAAGAAGTTGAGAGCAAACCTAGAGCGCGGTTCCCGAGGCTGTCAAGAGGAAGTCAGAAGGCGAGGTAGGCGAAGCCGTTGACCTCGGCGGCCGCCAGCTCCGCGGCGCCCAGCAGCACCGCATCCTCGCGGTGCGTCGCCGGCTCGATCCGGGGGACGCGGATGATGCGGCCGCGCAGCCGCTCCTGGATGCCGGGGATGACGGTGTCCGCGCTGCCGACGAAGCTGCTGCCGACCACCACGAGCTCCGGATCGAGCACGATCACGAGCGCCGCGACCGCGATCGCGACCATGTCCAGGATCTCGTCGGCCAGCTCCTGCGCGTCGGCGTTCCCGTCGCGGGCCAGCTCGAACACCCCCTCCGCGGTGAGCGACCCCGACGCGGGGATGGGCATCCCGCGCTCGCGGGCGCGCTCGGTCAGCGCGAGGGAGCCGATGCGGTCCTCCAGGTCGCCGCGCGCGTCGTACGAGCGCTCCAGCGACGACCGCTCCATGAGCAGGTAGCCGATCTCGCCGGCCTCCGCCCGCGCGCCGCGATGCAGCTCGCCGTTGGCGACGATCCCGGCGCCGAGGCCGTTCTCCAGGAACAGTGCCACCAGGCTCGACAGCCCGCGCCCGGCCCCTGCGTGGAGTTCGCCGTAGGCCAATGCGTTCGCGTCGTTCTCGACCACCACCGGCAGGGACGTGCGCTCACGCAGCAGCTCGCCGAACGGCACCCCGGTCCAGCCGAACTCGGGCATCGTGCCGACCACGCCGTCGGGCTGCTGCACCACGCCGGGCACGGCGACGCCGACGGCGAGGCACGGCGTGCCCATCGAGTCGGCCGTCGCGATGAGGTCGTCGAACAGCCGGAACACCTTCCGAAGGCCGCGTTCCTGGTCCGGCGCCCGCTCCTCGCCGGTGCCGAGCGCGACCGAGCGGCGGAACACCACCTTGCCGTCGAAGTCGACCAGGATGCCCGTGACCGTCTCGGCGCGCAGCTGGATCGCCGCGACCAGGCGGGAGCTGCCGGCGTACCGGAGCAGCACCGAGGGCCGGCCGCCGGTCGACGGTTCCTGCCCGGCGGCGACCACCAGACCGTCGTCGATGAGGGACGCGGTGAGCCGGTTGATCGTGGCCGGGCTGAGCCCGGTCTTCGCGCCGAGCTGCTGCCGCGACAGCGCGCCGGACTCGCGCAGCGCTTCGATGATGGCGGTCTGGTTGACGCGCGCGAGCGTGCTCGTGGTCGCCGTCGCGCGCGTCCGCTTCGCCACCGGAGCCTCCTCATCCCGGCCGCCGTGGGCCTCGCGTGAACTTTACTATCGGAGTGGACGGATGTGCGGCATCAGCATCCGACCGTGCCCAGCAGCGAGATTCACGATCCCCCCTGTCGTCGCGCTCAGCATAGCGGCGGGCGTGACCCGCAGCGGGGGCACTCGAAATGGGGCGAGCATCCCTCAGCGGGGGAGGCCTACCGTGTGAGCCATGTTCCGGTTCCCCCGCGCAGCGAGCCGGCGGCGGCCCGACCCCGCCGTCGGCTCGCTGCTGGCCGGAGCGATGGCCGGCGGCATCCACGACATCTACGGCCACACGGTCACGTACGTCCCGGAAGACCTCGTCTTCGTCGACCGCCTGTTCGTGGACCTGCGGACCGAGGACGGCTTCGTCGGCGACGAGTTCACGGTGCAGAGCTTGGGCTGCCTGATCGGCGAGATCCTGGTGCGCACGGACGGCGGCCACTGGAGCAACACGCGTCGCCGCGGGGCGCGCGAGGACACCATGCTCGAGGTGGTGCTGCCGAACGGGCGGGCGGTGGACCCGATACGCGCGGCGTACGACTGCGCCGGCGGCGGGGAGGACGTGTCGTTCATCCGCTTCCGTCAGCTGGCGCTCGCGTCCTGACGCCGACCCTTCACTACGCTTTTTGACGCCCCGGCTCGCGTCCGTCCCCGGCCTGCGGCACAGTGACGGGATGAGCTTCGGACCGGCACGTTCCCTGGAGCAGCTGTTCGCGACCAGGTCGAGCATCAAGTGGCGCCGCTACCCCGCGGACGTCCTGCCTGTGTTCGTGGCCGAGATGGACTTCGATGTCGAGCCGGCCATCCTGGATCGCGTCGCCGAGATCCTTCGGCACTCCGACACCGGCTACCTCGACTCGGCCGGTCCGCTCGCCTCCGCCTTCGCGCGCTTCGCCGACGAGCAGTGGGGCTGGCACGTCGACCCGGCGACGGTGCACCTGGCGACGGATGTGACGGTCGGCGTGGTCGAGGCGCTGCGGCTGGACCTGCCGGAGGTCGGCGGACGCGTTGTGCTGACGCCTCCGGTGTACCCGCCGTTCTTCGAGATGGTCGACGAAGCGGACGCGGTGGCCGTGACGGTGCCGCTGCTCGAGGACGAGGACTGGTCGCTCGACCTGGCCGGGATCGAGCGCGGGTTCGCCGACGGCGCCGACGCCCTGCTGCTGTGCAACCCGCAGAACCCGACCGGCCGATGTCACAGCCGCGCTACGCTTCAGGCGCTCGCCGCCCTCGCCGCCCGGTACGACGTGTTCGTCGTCAGCGACGAGGTGCACGCGCCGCTCGCCCATCCCGGAACGGTGTTCACGCCGTTCGCCCCCGTCGCCCGCGCCGCCGGAGCCCGCGCGGTCACGGTCACCTCGGCCAGCAAGGCCTGGAACCTCGCCGGTCTCAAGTGCGCGGTCATCGTCGCCGCGGACGACCGCTCCGCCGAGCTGCTGACCGCCCTGCCGGAAGAGCTCGCCGCGCGCACCAGCATCCTGGGCCTGCACGCGAATATCGCGGCGCTGTCGTGCCTCTCGTGGCGTGACGACCTCGTCGGTCTGCTGGTGACCAACGTCGCCCTGCTGGAGGCGGAGCTCGCCCGGCACGCGCCGTCCGTGCGCGTGATCCGGCCGGATGCGGGGTACCTCGCGTGGCTGGACTTCCGCGACACCGGCCTCGGCGACGACCCCGCCCGCGTGCTCATCGACCAGGGTCGGGTCGCCCTCAACTCCGGCCTGGCGTTCGGCGAGCCCGGCCGCGGCTTCGCCCGCATCAACCTCGCCTGCAACCCGTCGACCGTCGTCGAGGCCGTGCGCCGCATCGCCGCGACGGTCGCGGCCGCCTCCGCCCGCCCGGCCGCCCTCGCAGGCTGACGTCGGAGAAAGCGCGCGAGATCTCCGGCTGGCTGCGGCCGGAATGGAGTTCCGTGGGAGTTCCGCGTGGATCTCCGACGTCGCGTCAGGCGCCGGCGGCGTCCAGGGCGCGGGCGAGGTCGTCGAGGATGTCGCGTGGGCTTTCGAGGCCGACGGAGAGGCGGATCAGGCCGGGGGTGATGCCGGCGTCGGCCTGCTCCTCGGGGGTCAGCTTGGCGTGGATGGTGCTGCCCAGGTGGATGGCGAGTGTGCGGACGTCTCCGATGTGCGTCATCGGCGAGATCAGCTCCAGCGCGTCGATGAAGCGGCGCGCCGCATCCCGCCCGCCGGCCAGGTCGATCGAGACGATGGATGCGGCCCCGCGCGGCAGGTACCGCTGCGCTCGCTCGTAGTAGGGGTTCGACGGCAACCCGGGGTAGTGGACCGTCGCGACCTCCGGCCGCCGCTCCAGCCACTGCGCGACGGTCTGCGCCGTGGCGACGTGCCGGTCCATCCGCACCGACAGCGTCTCGATGCCATGCAGCAGGAGGAAGGTGCTGGTCGGCGGCACGGTCGGCCCGTACTCCAGCACGATGACGCTTCGCACGTACGCCAGGTACGCGCCCTCGCCGAACCGCTCGACGAACGATGGGACCCCCGGCCGCGGCGCCTCCGTCAACTGCGGGAAGCGCGCTGCGGCTGCCGCCCAGTCGAAGGTCCCGGCGTCCACGATCGCGCCGCCGATCACCGACGCGTGGCCCGACAGCCACTTCGAGGTCGAGTGGATGACGATGTCCGCGCCGTCCTCGATCGGCCGCCAGAGGTACGGGGTCGGCACCGTGTTGTCGACGACCAGCGGCACCCCGGCCGCGTGGGCCAGGCCCGCGATCCGCGCGATGTCGACCACCTGCCCGAGCGGGTTGGGCAGCGTCTCGGTGTACACCGCTTTGGTGTTCGGCCGGATGCGCGACGTCCACTCGGCGTCGTCCGCGTCGTCGGGCACGTACTCGAACTCGATGCCCTGCCGGGCGAGGACGCCGCGGAACATCTCCCGCGTCCCCTCGTACAGCGACCGCGTGGCCAGGATGTGGTCGCCGGCTGCAGCGAGGGCGCTCAGCGCGGACGCGATCGCCGCCTGCCCGCTGGCCACGACGATCCCGTCGACCCCGCCCTCGAGGTCCGCGATGCGGCGCCCGGCGACCGCGTTGGTGGGGTTCTCGTTGCGCGAGTACGCGCGGTAGGCGCTGCGTCCCGCGAACCGCTCCTCGCCGTCGTCGAAGCTGTCGAAGACGTATGCCGCGGTCTGGTAGATCGGCGTCACCCGGGACCGGGTCTCGGAGTCGACGACGGCTCCTGCGTGGATCTGGCGGGTCTCGAAGTCGAGCGGGCGGCGGGGTTCGTCCGGCATGGGGTCACTGTAGTGACAGCACCGCCGACGTGCCAGGCGATGTTGCGCTGTGCGTCGCCGCGCGGTCCGCGATCAGCCGGTGCACCGCCTGCGCGACCCGGTCGTTCTCGCGGAACGACAGGGCGTTCGTGCCCGGCCGGGCGAAGGCGCCGGCGAAGGGCGCGTCGGTGAACGGACCGATCGCCCAGCGGCGGGGATGCGGTGCGCCGGCCGCGTCGAGCACGCGCGCGTCATCGGGATGCACGCGCAGCATCCCGTGCCGGAACGATCCCGCACCGCTGACCGCGAGGTCGCGGAGCGCTCGGTTGTCCGTGCGGTCGGCGTGCGCGGCGGGCAGCCAGGCGTCGACGAGGGTCCGCGTCAGCACAGACCCCTCGACGGACGGGCTGGACACCCGGAACGCCCGGGCCCTCTCGTCAGCGGTCACGATCAGGTCGGCCCCGGCGAACTCGACGATCCCGGCGTCCGAGAGCGCGAGCAGTTCCTCCAGACGGTGCCCGGGCGGACCCGACGCGACATAGCTGAAGTACGCCGGCCACCAGCCGTGGAGGTCGCGGGTGCGCGACTCGTCCGTCCAGGCGGGGGAGGCGCCGACCGGGGCGAGCGCGAACATCGTCTGCAGCAGCGCGAGGAAGAGCCCGAGGGTTTCGCTGTGCTCGGGCGCGGTGCGCCGGTGCAGGTCGTCGCGCAGGTGCTCCCGGAGACGGCGCTGCAGCGCGTCGCGCGACGCGAAGCGCTCCCCGGCGAGCGGCCGGTCGAACGCGTCGAGGTGGAGGTGGTCGGATCGGTCCGGGAGGGATGCGGCGAGCAGGTCGCGGTACGCCGCCGACCGAAGGTCCACCGTGTCCAGCTCCGCCCGGAAGCGCTCCCAGGCCACCGCGACCCGCTCCGGATGCCCGGTGAACAGCTCGCGGTAGTAGCCGTGCAGCAGTTCGCGCTCCACCAGGGGCCAGACGTCGCGCCGGAAGTCGAGCGTGCCGGGGTCGCGGGTGAGCCGGGCGACCACCTCGGGTGCGAGGTGGCGCAGCGAGGGCGCCTCGCCCACCAGCGCCGACGAGATCTTCGAGCGGTACGGCACGCCGCGCCGCGACCCGATCAGGATGCGCGGCTCGCGTCCACTCGGCCGGTATCGCATCCCGTCGCCGTGGCGCTCGAAGCGGCCGCCGCGTCCCTCGGTCAGCAGCACGATCAGGTCGACCGCGGCCAGCCCCATCCCGCGGACAGCGACGGTCTCGCCTGCCGGGATACCCGAGAGGTCGGCGTCGGCGGTGAACGCCGGCGGTTGGTAGTGCAGGCTGTGCCGGTCGGCGAACACGGCGAAGGCGGCGGCCTCGCCCGAGGGCTCGCTGCCCGTGTGTCCGAGTGCGTACACGACCGCGTCGGCGCGGATCACCGTGCCGTCGGCGAGCCGGACCGCCTCGCCGTCGTCCGCGGTCGACACGGCGACGACCTCGCCGGTCCGCCGCACGACGGTTGCGTCGGCGTCCAGCGCCGCGATCGCCCGGCGCAGGAACCAGTCCAGGTAGCGACTCTGCAGCCTCCGGGTCGGGAAGTGGCCCCGGCGCAGACGCGCGAGCTCGGCTCCGACGGCGTCATCGTCGATCGACGCGTCGCGGATGCTGCCCTCCCGCACGCCCTCCACCCACTCCAGCAGCGACGGACCGGGCGCGACCGGGCCGTCGACCGTGCACGAGTCGTCGGTGAACATCGTGACGTCCTCGGCCATCGAATTCAGCTTGAGCAGCGGCGACTGGTCGTGGCGCCAGATGCGTCCGGGCCCGGCGGGGAACGGGTCGATCAGGTGGATGATGACCGGCGGCCTCTCCGCCGCGGCCGACCGTGCCGCTGCGAACCGCTCCAGCCAGCCCACGGCGCGCGGACCGGCGCCGACGACGGCGATGGACGGGGTCGGGGACGTGATGGGCATCGGGTCACCCTGCATGGCGAGCCCGGCTCGGGCAAGCGTCCGTGACGCCGTGTTTCGCCGCCGTCGCAAACCGTAATCATCGTTTCCCCGACGCGCGCCCGGCCCTCTACGGTCATCCGAAACATCCGCTCCCACCCCGCGAGAAGGAGGCATCCGGTGACCGTCACGAACGTCGACGCCGACGAGTTCCGTTATGTCGAAGCGACCGATCCACTGGCCCGGCCGCTGCTGGTCGAGCTCGAGTATGAGTACGACACCCGCTATGGCGACTTCTTCGGCGAGCGCGCCTCGACCGAGCTGAGCCGGTACCCGGCCGAGCTGTTCGCACCGGCCCAGGGCGGCGCGTTCGTGCTCCTGCTGCGCGCGGGGCAGCCCATCGCGGGAGGCGCGTTCAAGCGGCTCGACGAGCACACCGCCGAGCTGAAGCGCATCTGGACCAGCTCGCGGCACCGCCGCCAGGGCCTCGCCCGCCGGATCGTGAACGAGCTGGAGTCCGAGGCCGTGCGCCAGGGGTACACGAAGGTGTACCTCACGACCGGTCCGCGCCAGCCCGAGGCGAAGGCGCTGTACCTGGCCGCGGGATACCGGCCGCTGTACGACACCGCGCTCGAGCCCGAGCAGGTGGGCATCCACCCGTTCGAGAAGACGCTGGGGGTCGAGCGATGAGCGCCGCGACGACCGTGGACGCGAGCGCGGTCACCGCCCCCGCCGGTCCGGACGGGCTCGACCTGCGCCGCCTGGCCGAGCGCCCCATCCTCCCGCTCCGCCACCCCGGCCGGTGGATCGCCGCCGCCCTCGTGCTCGTCCTGCTGCTCAACTTCGGGCAGACGCTGTTCACGAACCCGTCGTGGGAGTGGGCGAAGGTCGGCAAGTGGCTGTTCAGCCCGGCCATCCTCACCGGTCTGCAGCTGACGCTGGTCGCGACCGCGATCTCGGCGGTCGTCAGCTTCGTCGGCGGGATCGTCGTCGCCCTCGGCCGGCTCTCGGCCAATCCGGTCCTGAGCTCGGTCAGCTGGCTCTACGTCTGGCTGTTCCGGTCGGTGCCGCTGATCCTCGTGCTGATCTTCCTCTACAACCTCGGCAACCTGTATCCCACCATCGGGATCGGCATCCCGTTCGGTCCTCAGTTCGAGGTCAAGACCGTGTCGGTACTGTCCGAGCTCACGCTCGGCGTGATCGGCCTGAGCCTGAGCGAGATCGCGTACAGCTCCGAGATCGTGCGCGCGGGCGTCCTCTCGGTCGACCAGGGACAGCACGAGGCGGCGAAGGCGCTGGGCATCCCGCGGGGGCGGCAGTTCCGCCGCGTCGTGCTGCCGCAGGCGCTCCGCTCGATCGTCCCCGCCTACGTGAACCAGATCATCGGGCTGCTGAAGGCCAGCTCGCTCCTCTTCTACGTGTCGCTGCTCGACCTGTTCGGCGTCGTCCAGAATCTGGGAAGCACGTACCCGACGGACATCATCCCGCTGCTCGTCGTCGCGACCATCTGGTACCTCGTGCTGACCAGCGTCGTGTCGGTCATCCAGTACTACGTCGAGCGGTTCTACGCCCGCGGCGCCGTCCGGTCGCTGCCCCCGACGCCGCTCCAGCGCATCCGCCGCCGCCTCGCCGGCTGGTCGAACAACCGCCTGGACGGTGCCGCATGAGCGCCGGGATCGAGATCGCGAACGCGACGAAGTCGTTCGGCGACAAGCCCGTGCTGCGCGGGGTGGACCTGACCATCGAGGCGGGGACGGTCACCGTCGTCCTGGGCCCCTCCGGCTCCGGCAAGTCGACGTTGCTGCGGGCGATCAACCACCTGGAGCCGCTGGACGAGGGCTATGTCGTCGTCGGCGGCGAGCTGATCGGCGTCCGCGTGCAGCGCGGTCGGCTGAAGGAGCGGAGCGAGAAGGAGATCCTGCGGCAGCGCGCCCGGATCGGGTTCGTGTTCCAGAACTTCAACCTGTTCCCGCACCTCACCATCCTCGACAACGTGTCGGAGGCCCCGATCGCGCAGGGCACGCCCGCCGCAGTCGCTCGGGAGGAGGCCGCGGCGCTGCTCGCCCGGGTCGGCCTCTCGGACAAGGCGGCCGCCTACCCTCGGCAGCTCTCCGGCGGACAGCAGCAGCGCGTCGCCATCGCCCGCGCGCTCGCCCTCCGGCCGGACGTGCTGTTGTTCGACGAGCCGACCTCGGCTCTCGACCCGGAGCTGGTCGGCGAGGTGCTGGCCGTCATCCGCTCGCTCGCGGGCTCCGGCGCGACCCTCGTCGTCGTCACCCACGAGATCGGCTTCGCCCGCGAGGTCGCCGACCGCGTCGTGTTCCTCGACGACGGCCGGATCGTCGAGCAGGGCACCCCCGCCGACGTGCTCGACAACCCGCGCGAGGAGCGCACCCGAGAGTTCCTGAGCCGCGTCCTCTGAGGGCACGGTCTCTGAACGCAATCGCACCATCCCACCCACCAAGGAGAACCCGCATGTCATCCCCTCGTTCGCTCCGACGCCGTCTCGGCGTCCCGGGCGCGGTCCTCGCGTCGGCCGCCCTCGTCGTCTCTCTCGCGGCCTGCTCGGGGCAGGCGTCAGCCGAAGACGGCGCAGCCAAGGCCGGAAGCGTCACCATCGCCGCGCACACCAACGGCGCCGGCACAGAGACCGCCATCACCGTCGACAAGGTCGACTCCATCGCCGCCGAGGTTCCGGACGCCGTGAAGAAGAGCGGCAAGCTCGTCATCGGCGTGGGCGCCCTGCCCGCCGGCTTCCCGCCCCTCGCGTTCACCGGCGACGACCAGAAGACGCTGACCGGGTCCGAGCCCGACCTCGGCCGCCTCGTCGCCGCCGTGCTGGGCCTCAAGCCCGAGGTCAAGAACGCGACCTGGGACAACCTGTTCGTCGGGATCGACACCGGCGCGACCGACGTCGGCTTCTCGAACATCACCGACACCGAGCAGCGCAAGGAGAAGTACGACTTCGCCTCGTACCGCAAGGACGAGCTGGCCTTCACCGTCCTCAAGAAGGACACGTGGGAGTTCGACGGCGACTACAAGAACCTCGCGGGCAAGACCGTCGCCGTGAGCGCCGGAACCAACCAGGAGAAGATCCTGCTCGAGTGGAAGTCGAAGCTCGAGGCCGCCGGCAAGACGCTCGACCTCAAGTACTACCCGGACGCCAACTCCGTCTGGCTCGCCCTCAACTCGGGCAAGATCGAGGCCTACTTCGGCCCGAACCCGACCGCCGCGTACCAGAACACGCAGAGCGCGTCGTCGGCCAACCCGACCCGCACCGCCGGAACCTTCTCGGGAGCCGGTGAGACCCTGCAGGGCCTCATCGCCGCCACCGTCAAGAAGGACAGCGGCCTCGACAAGCCGATCGCCGACGCCATCAACCACCTCATCGAAGGCGGCCAGTACGCCAAGTGGCTGAAGGCCTACAACCTCACCAACGAGGGTCTGCCGAAGTCGGAGATCAACCCGCCCGGGCTCCCGCTCGACAACCAGTGACCGACGAGACGAACGGCTGAGACCATGACCATCGCATCCGACACGACAGCGCCCGCCTTCGCGGCCGAGTGGCAGACCTGGCACGACGCGCACGAGGCCGACCGCGCCTCCGCGCACGGCTTCCTCGCCATCACGGCCCAGCACTGGCTGACCGCCGAGCCCACGCGCTTCGGCGGGCTGCCCGGCCGCTGGTCCACCGGCGAGGAGGGCGTCGTCGTCCTGCTCGACGAGGGCGAGACGCTGCTGGTGGACGGCGCGGAGGTCACCGGCCGTATCGTCTTCGGCCCGATCCCCGAACGCGGCGGCCGCACCGCCGCGTTCGGGGACACCGTCATCGAGATCGCCAAGCGCGGCGGGCACGATCTGCTGCGGCCACGGCACCCCGGGCATCCCACCCGTGCCGGTTACCGCGGCACCCCGGCCTACGCGCCCGCCGAGAGCTGGGTGATCGAGGGACGCTTCGTCCCCTACGACGCTCCCGTCGAGGTGACCGTCGGCTCGGTCGCGGAGGGTCTGCAGCACGTCTACGCCGCTCCCGGCGAGGTCGAGTTCCGTCACGAGGGCGACGTGCACCGGCTGATCGCCTTCAACGGCTACGCGCCGGGATCGCTGCTCGTGCTCTTCACGGATGCGACGAGCGGCGTGACCACCTACCCCGCGAATCGGTCGCTGTCGGTCGGAGCGCCCGATGCCGAGGGTCGGGTCATCCTGGACTTCACCCGCGCGGTCAACCTGCCGTGCGCCTACACCGAGTTCGCCACCTGCCCGCTGCCGCCCGCCGGCAACCGGCTGCCCTTTCCGGTGGAGGCCGGGGAGCGCCTGCCGCACGAGAGGACCGCACGATGACCGGCTTCATCCTCGGAATCGAGCTCGACGGCGACGGCGCGCATCCCGCCGCGTGGCGTGCCGCGACGCACGCGCCGTCCGCCCTGCTCACCGGCCGCCTCCACGCCGAGCGTGCACAGGCCGCCGAGCGCGCCGGGTTCGTCTTCGCCACCTTCGCCGACGCCGCCGTGCCGCCGGCCGAGCCGGGCGGGATCCGCGCGCGGCTCGACGCCATCCAGCGCGCCGCCTTCGCCGCGCCGCTCACCGGCAGCATCGGCCTGGTGGCCGAGGCCGGGACCGTCTACACCGAGCCGTTCCACGTCGCGACCCAGCTCGCCTCGCTCGACTACGCCGCGCGCGGCCGAGCCGGCTGGGTCGTGGGCGCGGACGACGACGCGGGCACCGCGTCCCTCTACGGACGCGTCGGTCAGCCGGCCCGCCCGGCCGACGCCGTCGAGGTGGCACGCCGCCTCTGGGATTCGTGGGAGACCGACGCGGTCATCCGCGACGTGCCGACGGGTCGCTACCTCGATCGCGACCGGGTGCACCACATCCGCTTCGAGGGCGACGACTACTCCGTGGTCGGCCCCTCGATCGTGCCGCGGCCGCCGCAGGGCGCGCTGCCGGTGTTCGGGCCGGCGGCGCTCGCCGGCGACGCCGAGCTCGACGTGGCGTTCTTCGACGTCGCCGGCGACGACCTCGTGGCGCGTGCCGCGGACGAGGCCTCCCGCCTGCGCGGGCTGGGGCTGCTCGCAGTGGTCGACCTCGAAGTGGCGCTCGACGCCGCGGGCGTCCCCGCCGCCGACCGCGTGGCCGCCCTCGACGCGCACACCCCGTGGGCCGGGTCCCACGCCCGCTACGCCGGTGCGGGCGAGCCGTTCGCCGCACTCCTCGCCGAGCTCGCCGCCGTGACCGACGGCGTCCGTCTCCACCCGGCCGTGCTCGACGTCGACCTGCCCGAGCTGGCCTTCGCCGTCCTTCCCCTGCTGCGCGAGACGACCGCGCTCGCCGCATCCCGCCCCGGAGGGACGCTGCGCGACGCGCTCGGCCTCCCCGCCGCCGTCAACCGCTACCAGGAGTCCGCATGACCGGCCCGACCGTCCTCCGCTTCGGCGTCTTCTTCCAGGGCGTCAACTTCTCGACCGTCTGGACCGAGCCCGAGAGCGGTTCGCAGACCGACTTCGAGTCGTTCCGCCGCGTCGCGCAGACCGCCGAGCGCGGCCTGTTCTCGGCGTTCTTCCTCGGCGAGGGCCTGCGCCTGCGCGAACACCTCGGCGCGCTGCACCAGCTGGATGTGGCGGGCCGCCCCGACGCGCAGACGCAGCTCGCCGCGCTCGCCGCCGTGACCGAGCGCATCGGCCTCGTCGCGACGCAGAACACCACGTACAACGACCCGCTCGACCTCGCGCACCGCCTCGCGAGCCTGGACCTGCTCTCCGGCGGCCGTGCGGCGTGGAACGTGGTGACGACCGACAACGCGTGGACCGGCGAGAACTTCCGCCGCGGCGGCTACCTCGACCACGCCGACCGCTACCGGCACGCCGAGGCCGTCGTGGTGGCCACGAAAAAGCTCTGGGACACATGGGACGCGGAGATCGCGGCGTCCGCCGCCGCCGACGCCTGGACCGCCGACACCCCGTCGGAGCTCGTCGAGGTCGACACCGGCCACTACCGCGCGACCGGCCGCAGCCGCCTCCCGCAGAGCCCGCAGGGCCGCCCCGTCATCTTCCAGGCCGGCGACTCGGCCGAGGGCCGCGACTTCGCCGCGCGCCAGGCCGACGTGATCTTCTCCGCGCACAGCGCCTTCGACGACGCGAAGGCCTTTGCCGACGACATCCGTCAGCGCACGCTCAAGGCGGGACGCCCGGCAGGGGACGTGAAGATCTTCCCCGGCCAGGAGTTCATCCTCGCCGACACCGACGCCGAGGCCGAGGAGAAGGCGCGCTGGGTGCGCCGCAAGCAGGTCACCCCGCAGACCGCGATCGCGTTCCTGGAGAACATCTGGGGCACCGACCTCTCCGCCTACGATCCCGACGGCCCGCTGCCGGAGATCGACCCGGTGCAGGAGGTCTCCGGCGAGACCCGCGGCGCCGGCTTCCGCGCGGCCCAGGCGAAGGCCACCGCCGACGCCTGGCGCGAGCGCGCGGCGGCGGAGAGCCTGAGCATCCGGGAGCTGGTCATCCGCCTGAACTCGGGCTGCGGCTTCGTCGGCAGCCCGTCGAGCGTCGCCGCCACCCTCCAGCGGTACGCCGACGCGCACGTGGTGGACGGCTTCAACATCACGCCGTGGCTGATCCCCTCGGGCCTCGACGACATCGTGGACACGCTGGTGCCGCTGCTCCAGGAGCGGGGCATCTACCCGACCGAGTACGCGAGGGACACCCTGCGCGAGAACCTGGGACTCGCATCGGTCGGGCGGACGCAGGAGGCCCGCCGGACGGCGTGACGGGCCTCAGTCGGCCGCTTCGGGGACGGTTCAGTTCTTCGCGTGAGCCGTGAGACACGCAGTTGTGAAGCGCGGAGAGCGCAATGCCCAGGGCCACTGCCGGGTGGATGAAGCCCCAGCGGCGAACGCCGCGATCCGGACTCCCTGGCCCCAGCCGGGCCGCGCGCATTTGCATGCATAGGGTTCAGCGCGACGTCATGGCCGCATGGCTCCTTCGTCCTCATCAGTGGAGGGTAATTCTGCTCGCCCGGTAGTGGACTGACGACCGTTCCGGCATCGCCGGGTGACGGGCAGTGTCCACTTCGTTTCTCTTGGGGAACGAAAGGGAGACCTCAGTGAAGAAGTCTCGCATCGTGGTGCCAGCCGCAACGCTCGCAGGTATCTGCGTCATCGGCACAAGCCTGACCGGTTTCGCCGCGCTGGACGCGGAGGAAGTCAACGCAGCGGACGCGGTGGCCGCGATCCAAGGCGTAGTGCCGGAGTCGCTTTCCGGTCTTGCGGCGGTGAGTCGCGATAGCGACACCGCCGCCGCGGCCACCGTCGAGGGCGGCAGGGTGGAAGTGCCTGTTGACCCTGCCGACGGCCTCTCGCTCGGTGACTCGGTTCAGATCGGGTTGCCGTTTGCTCAGCAGGCGTCCGACGCGACGGATTCGCAGCTGCCTGGCGTGGTGGCATTCGACAACAAGAACGGTTCGACCACCGTCCCGCTCATCAAGGCGGATGGTGCCGTGCAGATCAACACGGTGATCGACAACGCGAGCGCTCCAAAGCGCTACGACTACCCGATTGACGTGCCCGATGGGGCATCACTCACCCAGGACGCGAACGGCACGGTTGCGATTGTTGAAGCAGACGGGTCGCCGCTTCGGGTGTTCGGGGAAGCGTGGGCGAAGGATGCCAACGGCGACGCCCTGCCGACACACTACGAGGTGCGTGGCAACACGCTCACGCAGGTTGTCGACTTCACGGAGCACAACGCGTTCCCCGTGGTGGCCGATCCGACGACGACTGGGGTGTACTCGTACAACTGCGTGAACCCGAACGGCAGCAGCTATTTCATGAAGCCGAACGAGAACATGACGAACTGCAAGGGGAGCTACCTTCAGAAGTACATCAATGGCCGCATGGTTCAGTCGCTCAGCCTCGTCTACCGCGGTGGTGCCAACGTCAAGGTCACCTGGAAGAGCGGATGTATCCTCACCCTGGGCTCGGTCGGCGCCGGCCTGGTGTTCAGCCCACCCACTGGCGGTCTCGCCTGGTTCGTGACTGGTGCGATCGCTGCGGCGGGTATCTCGCAAAGTTGCAAAGGGTTCTGATGGCAGCGCGGCCCCGACGCCTGGCGTACTTCGCCACCATGGCTCTCATCGTGGGAGCCACAATGCTCGGTGCCTTGCTCTTCCCGTCCCTGTGGCGAGGGGTGGCGCTGACGGTGGGAGCGCTTCTGTGCGCGACCTTTGATCGAGTGTGGAGTCGCGTCAGGGGCCCCGTCTTCCCGCCACCGCTGACCGCCGCCGGCTGCGTATATCTTGCCACCGTGGCGGTCGTCTTGCTCCCCACGCTAATTATGGTCGTGTTCGCCCCCGGCAACGGTGTGCTGACCTGGGCGATGTCCGTAGTCACAATGCTGGTTCTCTTGGCCGGGACCTGGGTTCCAGACAGGGGGCCCCGGTCCGGAAGGCCATCCCCAAGAAGCCAGGACTAGACAGTCGTCTGCCGCGATTTGCTGGCGCACCACAGCCCCCTGGCAGACGCAGGAGCCCGCCGCACGCCATGAGGTCGGTCAGCTGCTGAGGAAGATCACCGACAGCAGCATCGCGATCACGAACGTGCTGAACACGAACGCGATGATCGTCTGCCCGGTGACCACGCTCCGCCCGACCGTCGTGAGGATGGTCACATCCGACGACGAGAACGTCGTGGCGACCTGGGCGGACAGGTAGAAGTAGTCCAGGAAGACCGGGGGCGCGGTCCCCGGGAAGCCCAGGCTCTCCGCGGTCGCGTTCAGCCGTGCGTAGTGCACGGCGTAGGAGTAGACGGTCACGATCCACGAGCAGCCGACGACGAGGAAGGCGAGCACGTTCGCCACGACGCTGTCGAGTAGGCCCGGCGTCAGCCAGACGGCGGCGACGGCGATCATCGCCAGCACCGACCAGTGCGCGTTGGCGGTCGGCCCGCCGCCGCCGAGCGACGCCTCGATCCGCTGCGCCCGCCGTGTCGGCGTCGTCGCCCGGAGCCAGTCCCGGAGCTCCCCGGCCGTCGCGTGCCGGAACGTGACGTGGGTCAGCACGAGGTACGCGAGCGAGTAGAAGATCCAGAACGCGAACGAGGTGACCACGACCGATCCCCAGGTGAAGCCGAAGGGTCGCACCGCGTGGTAGACGCCGAACGCGACGGCCGTCGGCACGACCGCGATCCCGAGCGCGGCCAGGTTGCGGCGTGCGTCCCACGCCAGCGGAGGCGTGGGGGACGCGGTGGTGGCGGCCGGGTCGGCGGTCACGTCATCGTCGCCGAGAGGCGATCGAGGCAGTCGTTCCAGCCGTCCACGTGATTCGCCGCGGCCTCGTCGTCGGCGAAGCCGTCGTGCTGCACCGTCAGGAGGGTGCCGTCCCCGTCGGCGTCGAACCGGAGCGTCGCGCGCGTCTCGCCGTCCTCGCCGTCCCAGCGCCACGTGAAGGCGAGCAGCCGGGGCGCGTCCACCTCGGTGACCCGGCCGGCCACGCCGAGATCGGCGATGGCGGAACGGATGCGAACCGCGCCGTCCCGCACGGGGTCGATCCGCGCCGTCGGCTCCATCCGTGGCGGCCAGAACCAGGCGCTCAGCTCCTGCGGATCGGTGAACCCGCGCCAGACGCGCTCCGGCGGGACGGGGAAGGTGCGCTCGACGGTGAGGGAGACCATGCGCACATCCTGCACCGGCTCGTGGAGGGTGCACCACCGTTGGTCGGAAGGCCGCCGTCGCTCCTGAGAGTGCTCTCACGTGCGCGCGTCGAGTGCGCCAGCGCGTGGCCCAGCGGGTTCCCGCGTGCCAGAATCACACTCGGCTCGCTGATGAGCTCGGAGAATCCTTGGGGGGACTGTGCTGTCGAAGAACAGTGTGACATCCGTGCGGCTCGGTGCCGTGCTCGCGACCGCGGCCGTGGTCGCCGCTGCCATGATCGGGTCGGCTCCGGCGGTCGCCGCGCCGGCAACGACACCTGTGCTGGCGATCACAGGCTCGATCACCGCGCCGAATGGTGGCGATGACGCCGCGACCGTGCCATCGCTGGCGGTGGATGCGTCGCACCACACGCTCTACGCGCTCGCGGAAGGCAGCGAGCACAGCAGCCTCGCCGTCGTCGACACCGCGACGAACGCCGTGGCGGGAACGATCGATCTGCCGAAGCTTCCGGAAGGCGTCGCGGCCGACCCGGCGCGAGGGTTCCTCTACGTCACCGTGAGCGACATCAACGCCGGTACGTCCGCCCTGTGGGTGATCGACATCGCCTCCAAGAGCCACGTCGGCACCATCAACCTCGGCTCGTTCAGGACGATCGGGTCCAGCGGCAACAGCGGTATGGCCGTCGACACGGCGACCGGCTCTCTCTACATCGGAGGGTCGGTGTCGCAGGCGGGGGCCTCGACCCCCTCCATTCAGGTCGTGACGGCGGCGCAGATCGCGGATGCCGTGGGCGGCACTCCGGTCACGCCGACCGTCATCTCGCTGCCGAATCAGTACCAGGGCCTCAGTTACATCGACGTCGATGCCGGCGCGGGCATCGTGTACGCCGCGGCCCAGGGGCTGTCCGGCAGCTCGCTCTACGCGTACGACGTCGCATCGAACACGCTCGCCTCGACCATCCCGCTGGCCGGTCTGCCCGACGTCCTCACGGTGGATCCCTCGAACGGCACGGTCTACGTCTCGCAGCGCTCGCTCGGTGGCGGTGGTTCGTCCCTCGCCGTCGTGCCGAAGGGTGCCTCCGCTCCGAGCGCGACCATCCCCCTTCCGGCTGGCGCCGAATCGCTCACGGTCGACGACAGCGCCTCCGTCCTGTACGCCGCCGTCGCCCAGCCCTTCGAAGGCGGCACGATCAACGAGCTGGTCGCCATCGCCACCGGCACGAACGCGGTGCTCGCGAGCACGGCGCTGCCTACTCCCGCCGACGTCGCCGTGGACACCACCACCCACACCGCCTACGTCTCGGGTTCGATGTCCGGCAACACCACCATCCAGGTGCTCCGTCTGCTGCAGTCCGGCCGGACGTACGGCGACGACCGCTACGCCACCTCCGTCGCCGTCTCGCAGCGCGAGTTCCCGGGCACGGCACCCGTCGTCTACATCGCCTCCGGCGCGAACTACCCCGACGCCCTGTCGGCAGGTCCGGCAGCTGCGAAGCGCGGTGGAGCGCTGCTCCTCTCCACCCCGAGCGGACTGACCCCGGTCGTCGCCGCGGAGGTGAAGCGCCTGAAGCCGGCGACCATCGTGATCGTCGGCGGACCGAACTCCATCTCCGACGCCGTCCTCGGCCAGCTCCACGCGGCCGTGCCCGGCGCGACTGTCTCCCGCGCCGCCGGCAGCGACCGCTTCCTGACCTCGCGCACGGTCGTCTCCGGAGCGTTCGCGACGGCCGACACGGTCTACCTCGCCGCGGGCGCGAACTTCCCGGACGCCCTGGCGGCCGGCGGCGCCGCCGGAGCGCAGGCCTCGCCGCTGCTGCTCGTGGACGGCTACGCGAGCGCCGTCGACGCGCCGACCGCCGCGCTCCTGTCCTCGCTGAAGGCGAAGAACGTCGAGCTCGTCGGAGGCCCGACCGTGCTCTCCGCCGGTATCGCGACCTCCCTGACGCAGAAGGGTTACACCGTCGGCCGGCTCGCCGGATCCGACCGGTACGCCACAGCCGAAGCCGTCAACCAGCACGCCTACTCGCACGCCACGACGGCGATCCTGGCCACGGGATTCGGCTTCCCGGACGCCCTCTCGGCGACCACCCTCGCCGCCACCGCGTCCGCCCCGCTCTACCTGGCCCCGGGCACCTGCGTGCCGCGCGGGGTGCTCGCCGACCTCGGCCGGCTCGGCGTCGGGACGGTCACCCTGATCGGCGGCCCGAACGTCCTCACGGCCGGGGTCGCATCTCTCACGGCCTGCGCCTGGTAGGCGACGCCGATCACTGTCTTCCCGACCCCTCCCCTCGAGTGCGATAGTCCGACCGATCGCGGATGCGGTCGAGCGAGAGGAGAGGGAGATGGCTGACAAAAACCTGGTGCTCGTGGTCGGCGCCTACGACGACGAGAGCGCGGCCGAGGCCGACTACCAGTCCCTGAAGGACGATCAGGCCGCGGGCCAGTTCGACATCGTCGGGGCGGTCGTGATGAGCCGCGACGACGACGGCAAGGTGGAGGTCAAGGAGCACGAATCCGGCACCGTCGGGAAGGGTGCGGCCTGGGGCGCCGGGGCCGGTGTCGTGGTCGGGCTGTTCGCGCCGCCGCTGCTGGCGGCCACCGCGGTCGGGGCCGGGATCGGCGCGGTGATCGGCGCCTTCCGCAAGCGGCACGATGAGAAGCAGATCGGTGTCGACGTCGACGAATACCTCCCGAAGGGCTCGTCCGCCGTCATCGCGGTCGTCGACGACCAGTGGGCGGACCGGGTCGAGAACGCGCTGGTCAAGGCCCAGAAGCGCATCTCGAAGGCGATCGACTCGGGCGACTACGACGAGCTGCAGAAGGCGATCCAGAAGTCCGAGGAGGATCTGGACAAGGCGTCCTCCTGATCCGGTTCGTCGGCTGAGCGCGGCAGGCGGTCGTCAGGCGGCGACGACCGCCTCCTCCTCCGCGGGCGTCGCCGCGACCGTGTCGTCGGCCGCACGGCGTCGCCGCACGGTCAGGAGGTGGCTCACGCCGATCAGCCCGAGCCCGACGGTCGCCCAGAGGGCGAGCCGCAGCCCGTCGAAGCCGAAGGCCTGTCCGGGGAAGTAGGTCAGAGCCCGGACCGCGTCCAGCCAGGCCGCACCGTTCCAGAATGTGTTGAGTCCCGCGAAGAACCACGGCATGAGGTTCTGCGGGAAGATGCCGCCGCTGCTGGTCACGTTCAGCATCACGAACAGGAGCGTCAGCGCGGGCGTTGTCCACCGCCCGATGAGGGGATGCAGCCCGACGCCGATCGTGACGATGCCGAACACGTAGAGCGAGGCGAGCAGCCAGATGCTCCACTCGTTCCCGTTCAGCACGTGGAAGACAGGACCGGCGACCACCGCGCAGAGCCCGGCGACCAGCAGGGACGCGGCGGCCGAGACCGCGATGCGCCACCCGATCGCGAGCTTGGCGGTGACGGCCGCGATGGCGATCGCACTCGAATAGCCGCCGACGCTCAGCGCCACCATGAGAAAGAACATTCCCTGTCCGGTCCCGTCATCGGTCGGCACCGGCCGCACGTCGTCGATCGTGACCGGCAGGTGCTGCTGGTAAGCGATGGGGAGGAACAGCTTCTCGGCCGCCGACGCCTCCGTCTCCGACGACGCGGTGGAGATGTGGATGACGGCCTGCGCCGTCCCCGGTTCGTACGCGGCGGCGATGGTCCCGTTCAGCAGCTCCTTCCGCGCAGCGGCGACGGTCGGGACGGTGGTCACGTCGAGCTCGCGCGGCGCCCTGTCGTTCATGGTCTGAGCGAACACCTGCGCCGCGGGACCCTGGCCCACGATCGCGACCGGGAGATCGTGCGGCTGCGGCGCGTGGAAGGCGCCCAGGTAGGCGAGCGCCATCCCGACCGCGAGGAACAACGGGATCACGATGTGCGAGCCGAGCGCCTTCCAGAAGGCGGCCGGCGGCCAGAAGCGGGGCCGGGCCGGAGCGGCGGGCAGGGGAGTGATGCGGTGCGTCGACATGCGGGAGGGATCCTCTCAAGTTGCGTTATGCAACCTACGGCTATCTGTTGCAGAATGCAACTCCACGGTAGACTGGAGCCATGACCCAGGATGCGCGCACCGCCTCGATCGCGAGGGTGCAGCGCGAGCTGACCACCATCGGCCGCCGCGGCACCGCCCGCGTGCGGCGCGAGAACGAGGCGCTGTCGATCGTCGATCGCTCCCTGCTCGCGTACATCCGCGAGCACCCCGGATGCCGCGCGATCGAGATCGCCGCCCACTACGAGCTGAACCGCTCCACCGTGTCCCGCCAGCTGTCGGCGCTCACGGAGAGCGGCTGTGTCGTCAACGCGCCGGACGAGCACACCGGACGCGGGCAGGCGCTGAGCATCACCGCCCGCGGCGTCGACGTGCTCGACGCGGCGGACGAGGCCCTGCGCGTCACGATGACGGGCCGCCTGCGCGGCTGGAGCGAGGCCGAGATCGCCGCCTTCGCCGCGATGCTCGAGCGCTACAACGACGCCGACGGGGACTGACGCTTCTCGGTGGGCTCCGCTTCCGGAACGGTCTTCGGCAGGTTGCGGGAGAAGAACAGCGCGGCGCAGGAGATCAGCGCGATGGTGACGAAGGAGAGCCGAAGCGCGGAAAGCTGCGAATCCGAGTAGAGGTGCTGCAAGGTCGCGCTGTCCTGTTCGGACAACCCGTGCTCGGAGGCGATGCGCGGGACGTCCGCGACGGCGACCACCCCCACTCCGTTGCTGCTCTCCTGCTGCACCTGCGTCTGAACATCCTGGGGCAGCTCGCTCGCGGCGACATTCGCGGCGAACGAGGTGGCCAGCGCCGCGATCATGACCGACCCGACGAGCGCCGTTCCGAGAGACGAGCCGAGGTTCTGGAACACGCCCTGGATGCCGCCCGCCTCGCTCAGCTGGTCCGCCCCCACCGAGGACATGGTCACATTCCCCAGCTGTGACGCCAGCAGGCCGAGCGCGGCGCCGGCGATGAACATGCCGGCCCCGAACTGCCAGGTGTTCAGGTCGGGCGTGACCGCTGCGAGAAGGACGAGGCCGGCTCCGACGAGCGCGAGCTGGCCGATGCGGGCGATCCGTCGCGGCGGCATCCGCCGGGCGAGCGCCGTCCCCACGATCGAGAACAGGACGAGAGCGACCGAGAGGGGGAAGATCCGCAGCCCGGTCGTGAGCGCATCCAGGCCGAGGGTGAGCTGGAGATAGATCGGCACGACGAAGAACAGCCCGGCGGTCACGGTGTACTGCAGGCCGAGGCTGCCCACCCCGGCGCGCAGCTGGCGGATTCGCAGGAGCGCCGGATCGAGCAGGGGAGCGCGCCCGCGCGCGATCAGGGAGCGCTGGCGGACGAAGAACAGCCACAGCACGACCGCCCCTCCCGCCACGAGATAGGGGACGGGTGAGAGACCCAGCACGGACACGTCGGTCGACGGGAGGACCCAGCCCCACGTCTTCGTCTGCAGCAAGCCCAACACGACCAGCACGAGGCCGACGGCCGAGAGCAGCACGGAGAACGCGTCGACGGCGACCCTCTCGCGCTCGCCGCTGTCGCGCACCACCCGGCTGAACAGGAGCACCACGGCCATGACGACGACCTCGCCGGCGAAGACGTACCGCCAGCTCGCGTAGGTGGTGAGAAAACCGCCGATCAGCGGACCGACCGCGACGGCGACCCCGGAAGAGGCGCCGATCACGGCGAACGCCGTCACCCGGGCGTGGCCGGTGTAGTTGTCGGCGATCAGCGCGGCGATGGCCGGGATCACCAGCACGGCGCCGAGACCTTCCACCACCGACCAGCCGACGAAGAGCACCACGATGTTCGGGCTGATCGCCGTGGTCCCCGAACCGACCGCGTAGACGATGGATCCGATCACCAGTGCGCGCCGCCTGCCCCAGATGTCGCCGAGCTTGGCTCCGAGCAGCATGAACGCCGCCATGGTGAGCGTGTAGAAGGTGATGGTCGTCTGCATGGCGGCGATCGTGGTGCCCAGGTCCTTCACCACCGTCGAGATGGACACGTTCATCACCGTGCTGTCGAGGACCATCACGAATTGGGCGGCGCCGAGCACCGTCACCGCGCCCCACCGTTCAGCCATCCTGTCTCCCTCCGACTCGTTCTCCCGCCGACCAGGCGGCGATCTCCGACCTCCGTGTCGCCCCGAGCTTCGCGAGGATGTGCTCGACGTGGGTGGCGACCGTCCGGGACGAGATGTGGAGCACGTCCCCGATCTCGCGGTTGGTGGCCCCTGTCGCGACCAGCGTCGCCACCTCGCGCTCGCGTGCGCTGAGGACGCTGGTCTCCGCGCCGTCCGCCAGCCGCTCCTCCAGCGCCGCCACCCGGGAGAGCACGGCGCCCGCGCCCGACGCCTCGGCGCGCCGCCGCGCCTCGGCGACGAGCGCCGCGGCCTCCGCCGGACCCCGGCTGCGGCGGGCGCACTCGGCGAGGTCGAGGAGCGCCTGCGTCCCCTCCCACCAGCGGCCGAGCGCGTCCCAGCCGGCGGAGGCGGACCCCAGCAGGTCCTTCGCCCGGCTGATCCCGCGTTCGGACAGGGCGACCAGGCCCTGCGCGTGCGCGACCGCGTACTCGGTGCCCGGGATACCGCGCTCGCCGACCAGCGCCCCCGTCCGATCCACCCACACCCGCGCTCCCGTGACGTCCCCGGCGGCGAGCCGCGCGCGCGACGCCGTGACGAGGAAGGGGAACAGGTACGCGGCGTCGGCGATGCGTGCGGACTCCCGGTACCCCCGCTCCGACAGCTCGATCGCGGTCGCGTCGTCGCCCCGGGCCACGGCGACCTCCGCCAGCCCCCACAGGGCGGGCGAGAGCCGCTGCAGCTCCCGCATCCGCTCCCCGATCGCCGCCGCCTCGCCCAGCAGATCCTGCGCCGTCGTGAGGTCGCCGCGTGCCAGGGCGACGTAGCCGAGGACGTGCAGCACGGTCACCTCGGTCGTGATGCCGCCGCGGCCGTCGGCGCGGGCCCGCTCCGCGCGCGTCCCCGCGGTGCCGAGGTGCCCGGTCGCCCACTCCACATGGGCGAGGTGCGCCTGGAGGTAGTGGGCGTCGTTCCAGCGCTCGATCCGAGAGGCGTAGGCGATGCCCTCCTGCAGCCATTCCAGCCCGCGGTCGTACACCAGGAGGACGGACGCGCTCGATCCCGCCATCCGGTACGCACGGGCGGCGGTCGCTTCCAGCCCGAGCGACGCAGCCTCGCGGGCGGAGGAGTCGAGAAGGCCCCAGCCCTCGTCACCGCGACCGGCGAAGACGAGGACGGCGCCGCGTGTGACGTCGACGGCCAGTCGCTCCGCCACGTCGCCCTCGAGCAGGGGTCGCGCCTGCGTGGCGAAGGCGAGCGATTCGTCGAGGCGACGGTCGAGCATCGCTGCGGCCGCCAGCGCGGCCAGCAGACTCCCGCGGGCGAGCGCGGTACGGCCACCCGCATCGGGGCCCAGACGGGCGAGCGCGTCCTCCAGCGTCGCCGCCCGGGAGGCGTAGTCCGCGCCGAGCAGATGACGCGCGGCAACGAGCGCCGGCACGATTGCGGCCGCCTCGACCTCGTCCCCGGCCTCCCGGTACAGCTCGATCGCCCGCGCGAACTCGCGCTCCGCGTCCTCGTTGGCGTCGGAGGCGGCCAGCTCCGACCCGAGGAGCCGGTGCAGCTCGGCGCGTTCGGCCACGGCGGTGCCGGACGGCACGGTCCTCTCGGCGCGGCGGTACAGGCCTACCGCCTCGCGGTGCGCCGACAAGGCGGAGGCGCGCTGGGCGGCGGTCCGGGAGGCGCGGTACGCCTGGTCGGCCCGGCCCGCCCGCTCCAGATGGGCCGACCGGACCGCGTCGGACAGCCCGGGCACGGCGTCGACCACCCGTGCGTGGAGCACGCGCCGCTGCGGTGCGGGCAGCGCCGCGTACACCGCGTCGCGGATCAGGGCGTGCCGGAAGTCGTAGCCCCCAGCCGCCGGGACGATGAAGTGGACGCGGACGAGCTCGTCGAGGCCCGCGGCCACCTCGTCCGGTGACCCGTCCCCACCGGCGACGACCGCCGACAGCGTCCGCTCGTCGAACTCGCGTCCGATGACGGCTGCCGCCGCGATGGCCGCGCGCGCGTGCGGATCGAGGGCCGCGGTCCGCGCGACGACGGCGTCGCCGACCGTGTCGGGCACCGTGTCCACCCCGACGGCCACCAGCTCCTCGACGTGCAGAGGGATGCCGTCGGCGGCCGCGTAGAGCCGGTCCACGTCCTCCTCCGACGGCTGCTCCCCGGTGATCGAGGCGAGCATGGAGCGGGTGCCCTCCCGGCCGAGCCGGGTCAGCAGCAGCTCCTCGGCCTGCCGGTGGGCGAGAAGGTCCAGCCGCCACGACGTGAAGGCCGCATCCGCCGCCGGGTCGTCGGTCCGGTGGGTCGCGACGAGGAGGGACGGCAGCCGGTCGAGCGTCGCGGCGGCCCGGCGGAGGGCGTCGAGGCTCAGCTGGTCCGCCCAGTGGAGGTCTTCCAGGCGCACGAGGAAGGGCGTCGCGAGCGCCCGGGTCAGCGCGTCGGCGAGTTCCGCCACCAGGAGCCGGCGCCGGGCGGAATCGGAGGTCGTCGCCGACACCGCCTCTGCGACCAGCGACTGCACCCGCTCGGCCGTCTCCTCGTCGCCCGCCGCGCGGAACCCGGAGGCCAGCCCGCCCAGGAGGAGGCCAGGCGTGTCCCGGTCGCCCGCGAACGCCTCCGCGCGCACGACCCGGCCACCGGCACGGGTCGTCAGCTCGTCGAGCAGCCGGGACTTGCCGATCCCCGCCTCCCCGCCGAGCAGCAGGAGGCCGCCGTGCCCGGCCGCAGCCTCATCCCGCCGCCGCACGGCGAAGTCCAGCTCGTCGTCGCGGCCGACGAGCAGTGGGCATACCCGGGCGGTCCCACCCGGCGGCGACGCCGCGCGCATGGCCGCAGCCTAGCCGCGCGCCGGCGCCTGCGGGCCTCCCGGGATCGGCAGGATGACGGATGCCGTGCGCCGTCGCCACGAGCACAGTGGATACGAGGAAAGGAGCCGATCATGGCACAGTTCATCGACGTCCACGACGGATTCGTGGGTGTCACCCGGGATCAACTGCAGGAGGCGCACGACGCCGACGCCGCCATCGAGGGGGAGGAGGGGGTGCACATCGAGCGGGCCTGGCTCGACCCGGTCAGCGGCAAGGTCTTCTGCCTGTCCACCGGCCCGTCGAAGGAAGCGCTCATGCGCATCCACGAGCGCGCCGGTCACCCGACCGACCAGGTCTATGAGGTCAGCATCGAGGTGTGACCCGCCGGGGGCGCCTCGCGGACCGGTCCACGGGATGCGGATTGGCCCGCGACGCGCCCGCACCGCCGCCGCTACAACGGGACGATGAGGATCCTGCGCTTCCGCGCGTTCACCCGCCCCGGCGACCCGACGTCCGGCAATCCCGCCGGTGTGGTGCTCGACGCGGAGTCGCTTTCGGACGCCGATATGCTCGGCATCGCCGCCGACCTCGGTTTCAGCGAGACGGCGTTCCTGTCCGCGATCGAGCCGGATGCCGCGCGGGTGCGCTACTTCACCCCGCGGGCCGAGATCGCCTTCTGCGGCCACGCGACCATCGCGTCCGGAGTGGCGCTGGCCCGTGAAGGCGCGGGCAGCACGGTCGCGTTCACCACGAACGCGGGCGTGGTCCCGGTGGCCGTCTCGCCCGAGCGGGCGACGCTGACGGCGGTGGAGACGTCGGTCGAGCCGCTAGGTGGCGTCCTGCTCGCCGAACTCCTGGACGCCCTCCGGCTGGAGACGACGGACCTCGACCCGATGCTGCCTCCCGCGTTCATCCGCGGCGGCAACCCCCACCCGCTCGTCCCGGTCGCCGCAGGCGTGCTGGGGCGGCTCGACCACGACGCCGACGCGGTCCTGCGCCTGCAGGACCGCAAGGGATGGGACGGCACGATCCCCGTCGTCCACCGCATCTCGGCGGACCGCTTCGCGAGCCGCAACCCGTTCCCGCGCGGAGGCATCCGCGAGGACCCGGCCACCGGATCGGCGGCCGCCGGGCTCGGCGCGTACCTCCGGCAGCACGGCCTCGTCACGATGCCCGCGGAGGTCACCGTCGAGCAGGGCGCGGAGACCGGACGGCCGTCCTCCATCCTGGTGAGCATCCCGCCGGAGGGCCGCATCCGGGTCACCGGCAGCGCCGAGACGCTGTGACGATGCCAGAGTGAGGGGATGACGTTCACCCGCGATCAGCTCGCCGCCTTCACCGGCCGGACGCTCCCCGACCTGATCCCGCACCCGACCCGGCTGCTGATCGTGGGCATCAACCCGGGACTCCTCACCGTGGCGGTCCAGGCGCACTTCGCCCGCCGGGGCAACCGCTTCTACAAGGCGCTCCACCTGGCCGGGATCACCGACCACGTGATCGACGCGTCGAACGGCTTCGACCCGGCCGACGTGCGCCAGCTTGAGGAGCTGGGGATCGGGATCACCTGCATCGTGCCGGAGGCGACGGCACGCGCGGCCGAGCTCGCACCGGCGCGGCTGACGGAGGGCGGGCTCGCGCTGCGGGAACGGGTCGCCGCGTTGCGCCCGACCGTGGTCGCGATCCTCGGGATCAGCGCCTACCGCGTCGCCTTCGACGCCCGCACCGCCGCCGTCGGCCGGCAGGGCGACTGGGGCGACTCGCAGGTCTGGGTGGTGCCGAACCCCAGCGGCCTCAACGCCCACTCGACGCTCGACGACCTCGCGTCGGCCTACCGCGAGGTCGCTGTGGCCGCCGGAATCCCGGTGCGCCCGTAGCTCAGCCGCCGGTGACCGGCGCGGGATGGATGAGCGGCAGCATCGCGACGCACAACGCGACACTGGCGCACATCCCGACCGCCGGGGCGACCCACGCGCGGTCCGACCGGACAGGTTCGAGAAGCCACGTTGCCACCGTCGCGACGGGGAGCGGGAGGAAGGCGCCGGCGATCGCCCAGCCGAACGCCGGCTCGAGCCGGTACAGCTCATCGCGACCGATGGTCGCGTCGAGGCTCAGCCCGTAGGCGAACGTGGTCGCTATCAGTACGACCGTGACGACGGCGTGCGCCAGGAGCAGCCAGACGGCCGCCGGCACCGAGCGGCAGCCCGATAGCCGCGCGTCGTCGCCATCCATCCCCATGCTCCGACGCTAACGAGGTAACGGCGCCCCGCGCGTCCGTCCAACGGATGACCAGAACCCCGCCGGATAACTGCATTTCGCGGGCGTTCGGCCGCGTCCTACCCTGTGGCCGAATCGCACGACTCGAAGGGGGTGCTGACATGACCGGTGACAGGCTCGCCGTGCTTCTCGCCTGCTTCTCGGCGGCGGACGAGGCGGGGAAGGCCCGCGGCCGGCTCGACTCGGAACTGCGCGCGGCCGGTGCTCCCGTGCTCGACGCCGTGGTCCTTTCCGTGGACTCGCGGCACCGTGTCAACGTTCATGATCCCCGCCGCGTCGTCGCAGGCACACTGGTCCCCTTGGTCACCTGGGGGCTGTTCGGGCTGGTCGCCAACGGCTGGGTCGGGGTGCTGATCTGGGCTCCGCTCGGGGCCCTGTGCGGGTACCTCAACACCTACTACAGCGTCCACCACGCCTCGAAGGCCGAACTCGCCACCATCGGCAAGGACCTGCCGCCCAAGTCGTCGGCCCTCCTCCTCTTCGTCGAGACGACCGATCAGGACGCTCTCCTCTCTAGTGCCGCGAAACTGTCGCCGACCACAGCGAGCATCGTCGGTGTCGCCGACGACCTCAGCGTCTCCGGATCGACGTGGTCCTCCGGCGGAGTCGTCCCCGAGGCGACCTCCCTCCCGCCGGACGCGGCCGCGCTCGCGAGCATGATCGTCGTCCGTTACCGGCACCCCGGCACCGCCCACGTGGTCGCAGGGAAGGTGAAGTCCGACCACGCGATCGCGACCTCCGCGCAGATCGAGCTCGTCGTCCGGACGGACCCGCGCGGTCGGCGGCACGTCGCCGACCCGACGTTCGGCAGCGCGGCCATGGTCCGCAGCAACATCGTCAGCTGGGGCCTGTTCGGGCTCGTCTTCGGAGCGGTCTCCGGAGCGTTCGGGGGCGGCCTGCTTCGCGTCGGTCTCCTCACGGGGATCGGCTGGGCGATATTCGGCGTCTTCGCCGGCGCCCTGTACGGCCTCTGGGCCGGCCGCAGCATCTCTGCGCGTCGGTTGCGCAGCGTCTCCTCGCTGCTCCCCGACGGGACATCCGCGATCCTCGCCTGGACGTCCGGGCCCCCTCCGGGGCCTGTGCTCGACGCCCTCTCCGACATCGCCTCCGAGCACGCCATCGTCGCGTTCGTCCCGTCAGGGTCGGGCGCCGTGGTCCGCAGCGGCGGCCTCTGACAACCGAATACCCACAACGACGCAACGGAAAAGCGAGGCAGGGACATGGCCGATGACAAGCAGCCCAACATCGTGGTCTTCTTCTGGGACAACTTCGGCTGGGGCGAGCTCGGATGCTACGGGGGCGGTGTGCTGCGCGGTGCCCCGACGCCGCGCATCGACGCGCTCGCCGGAGAAGGGCTGAAGCTCCTCAACTTCAACGTGGAGTCGCAGTGCACGCCCAGCCGGTCGGCCCTTCTCACCGGCCGTCACCCCATCCGATCGGGCACGCAGACCGTCGACGTCACCGGCGGAGCGGACGGCATGACCCAGTGGGAGGTGACCAGCGCGAGGGCGCTCTCCGACGCCGGCTATGCGACCGGGATGTGGGGCAAGTGGCACCTCGGCAGCGACCCGGAGGCGCGCAGCCCCATCGACTTCGGTTTCGACGAGGCGGTGTGGTCGCCGCGCACGGCGGACGAGGTGCTGTGGACGACGCAGTCCTACTTCCCGAACGGCACGGTGACGGCGGCGCCGTACACGGGTCCGCTCGAGATCCCGCTGGAGTACGAGCCGATCTACTCGCGCAGGAAGGGCGAGCAGCACGAGGTCGTCGGCACGTACGACGCCGACTTCCGCGCCGGCTTCGACCGCAAGATCACCGAGTGGGCGATCGACTTCATGCGCCGGTCGCACGACGAGGGGAAGCCGTTCTACACCTACCTGCCCTACACGCAGGTCCACATCCCGCCCATCCCGGACCCGGAGTATGCAGGCACGACGAAGCACGGCAATTGGGCCGACATCCTCACCCAGATGGACGACTTCACCGGGAGGATCCTCGACGAGCTGGATGCGCTCGGCATCGCCGACGACACCATCGTGGTGTGGGCGTCCGACAACGGCGGCGACTCCACCTACAAGCTGCCGGCGAGCGACCCCGATCCGCTGGGCGGTCAGTGGGACGGGTTCTCCGGCATCTGGCGCGGCTCGCTGTTCACCACGCTCGAGGGCTCCAACCGGACGCCGTGCATCATCCGCTGGCCGGGAAAGGTGCCTGCGGGGCGGGTCAGCAACGAGCTCGTGCACGAGGTGGACCTGTTCTCGACACTGGTGCTCGCGGGCGGCGGCACCCTGCCCGCCGACCGGAAGATCGACGGGATGGACATGCGCGACTTCCTGCTCGGCGACGCCGGGGAGTCGGGACGCGACGTCGTCCTGCACATGAACGGCAACCGGCTGCAGGCCATCAAGTGGCACCAGTGGAAGATCCACCTCTTCCAGCAGGACGACTTCTACTCCACGTGGTCGGCGCTGGCCACGCCGAACCTGTTCAACCTGGAGTGGGACCCGCGGGAGGAGCACCAGGTCGACTTCCCGCACGCCTGGGTCGTGCACCCCATGGCTGCGGCCGCGGCGGCCTTCCTCAAGTCGCTGGCGATGGAACCGCCCATCAAGCCGGGCACGCCCGACCCGTACACGCCGCCGAAGCCGGGGGAGCTCGTGCCTCAGGAGCACCTGCAGATCGGGCCGATCGTGCAGTACGTCACCACCCTGCATCCGGCGAACCCGGCGACCGTCGACGTGAAGGACCACCAGCCCGATCACGGCATCTCCCATCACGCGGGGGCGTGAGGGTCATGCTCGAGCAGGTGGTCACGGCATCCACGATCGATGTCGGCGGGTGGAAGTTCTTCGGCGACTTCACCACCCTCGACCTGATCGCCGCGTCGACCAACGCCCTCAACGGCGCCCTGCTCGCCCGGCGCCCCGATCACTACAAGAACTTCACGGTGGTCGGGGTGCTGGGAATGGCGCTGCTGATGGGCCTCGGCGGCGGCATCACGCGGGACATCATCGTCAACCAGGTGCCCGGTGCGCTCAGCAACCCCGCGTACATCACGCTCGCGCTGATCTTCGGCATCATCGGGTACCTGATCGCCTACGGTCAGGGGCAGCTGTTCCGCGAGGGTGTGTTCCAGTTCTTCACCTCGTTCTCGCTACCGCTCTATGCGATCGTCGGCGCGCAGAAGGGCGAGTCGGTCGGATTGCCGATCCTCGGCGTCCTCGCGCTCGCGGTGATCGGCCCGACGGCCGGACGGTGGTACGTGGATGTGTCGAGCGGGGTGACGCCGAAGCACTTCATCCAGGGGGAGTGGTTCGTCAGCATCGCAGCCCTCACCGGCATCATCTGGATCATCTGCACCGCGCTCGGGCTGAACACCTGGTGGGCTGCGGGGATCTCCTTCGTGATCGGGTACGTGCTGCGCATGATGGCGCTCTACTTCGGCTGGGAGGAGCCGCTCGCCAAAGAGCCCGCCGGCGTCTACAAGCACAACGACGGCAGACCCCTGCTCGGGCGGAAGATCGCGGGCAAGTCGGAGCGCGAGCTCCGCGACCTCGGGCTGGTGGTGGAGGCGGACGGCCCCGCGGCGGGACGGGGGGCGTAGCGGCGATTCCGCGTCATCGGACCGGGACGGCCTCGCCGGTCGCCCATGCTGCGGGCATACCGCTGGGCCAGCGGCAATATCACGGAATCGCGCGCTGGTGAACGGTCTTTCCCCGCCGCATACCGCGGGTACGTTTCCCGTCGTCAACGCGCAGCGCGCCGCTGCGCTCGGAGGGCGCGCGCCGCGCGCCGGAAACGGAGCCGTAGATGAACGACGAGACCGCCAACGACCTCCAGCCTCTCTCCGCGGACGAGCTCGCGGCCGAGGGCGTCACGCCTCTGCCGGACAAGGAGGTGGCCTCCATCCTCGATCTGAACGCTGACCTCAACCTCGGGCTCGGCCTCGTCGCGCCGGTCGACCTGGGCGTCGCAGCGAACGCGAACGTCGCCGCTCCGATCGAGGCGTCCGCGGGTGCGAACGTCCTCTCGGCCGGATCGACCGCCGTCGCGGGCGCCGATCAGTCCGCGGCCATCCAGCAGGGCATCGACGCCGATGCGGTCGCCAACTCGCACCAGGTCAGCGACATGGCGCCCGCCGCCGACACGACCACGGCGCCGGCGCCGAGCGCTGGGACGGCTGTCCCAGGCTCGATCACCGACGGCAGCCTCCTCAACGTTGACATCAACGCCGCCGCCGACGCCCACATCGCGGCGCCGATCAACGGTGCGGTCGCGGCGAACGCGAACGTGGCGGCGCCGATCGACGCGAGCGTCGCGGCGAACATCGGCTCCATCGACAGCCAGGCCGCAGCCGTCTCGCACCAGGACGCGGTCATCAACCAGAACATCACCGGCTCGGCCGATGCGACGGCGGGCCAGGAGTCGTCCATCGGCGAGACGCCGGCGCAGGCGCCGACGCAGCCGTAACCGAGCGTGACCGTCACACCGGATTCCCCGGTCGCAGCGGGGGAGGCGCACCAGCCCGCCGACACCGCCGATTCCGCCGGGCCTGCGCGGCTCTCCGAGGTCCCGGTCCGCGCGTCGGGCGTCGAGCTCATCGGCGCGATGCGCGGCTCCGGGTACCGGGAGCCGCCGTCGCTTGCGCGTCGCGGCGACGGCCAGACGCTCCAGCTCACGCCACTGCTGTTCGCCGTCCTGGATGAGGTGGACGGGCGGAGCGATCTCCGCGAAATCGCGGACCGCGTGACCGCGCGCACGGGCCGACTGGTGCGTCCAGAGGACGTCGCCCAGTTGATCGACGCCTCCCTGCGCCCGCTCGGACTGCTGACCCGCGCCGACGGAACCGAACCGGAGGTGAAACGGTCGGACCCGCTTCTCGGGCTGCGTTTCCGCACGCAGATCGCCGACCCGGCCATCACCCGGCGCGTGACCACGCCGTTCTCGCGGCTGTTCCATCCGCTCGTCGTCATCCCGGTGGTCGCCCTGTTCGTGGCCGCCTGCTGGTGGCTGCTGATGGTCGAGGGCCTGGCTGCGGCCACGTATCACGCGTTCCAGGACCCCGGTGTGCTCCTCCTGGTGGTCGCGGTGACCGTGCTCTCGGCCGCGTTCCACGAGTTCGGCCACGCGGCCGCCGCACGGTACGGCGGCGCCACGCCGGGCCGGATGGGCGCGGGCCTCTACCTGTTCTGGCCGGCGTTCTTCACCGATGTGACCGACTCCTACCGGCTGGGTCGCGCCGGGCGGGTGCGGACCGACCTGGGCGGCCTGTACTTCAACGCCATCGTCGCCGTCATCATCGTCGGCATCTGGTGGGCGACCCGGTGGGATGCGCTCCTGCTGGTCGTCCTCACGCAACTGCTGCAGATGGTCCACCAACTGCTGCCGACGATGCGTTTCGACGGGTACCACGTGCTCGCGGACCTGACCGGGGTCCCCGACCTGTTCCAGCGCATCAAGCCGACGCTCCTCGGGCTGCTGCCCTGGCGGTGGGGGCGGCCCGAGTCGCGGACGCTCCGGCCGTGGGCGCGCGCGGTGGTCTGCGTCTGGGTGCTCGTGGTGGTCCCGCTGCTCCTGTTCTCGCTCGTGATGATGGTGCTCACCCTTCCGCGCGTCGTCGCCACCGCGGCCGTGGCGATCGCCGAGCGCGTCCAGCTGCTGGGCGCCGCGTTCGGTCGGGGCGACATCGGCGCCGGGATGGCGCAGTGCGTGCTGATCGCGGCCGTCGCACTTCCCATCCTCGGCACCCTGTACATCCTCTCCCGCCTCTCGCGTTCGGGCCTGACTCGGCTCTGGACCGGGACGCGCGGGCGGCCGGGCCGTCGCGCTGCCGCCGGGGCGCTCGTGCTCGCCATGGTCGGCGGCCTCGCGTTCGCGTGGTGGCCGTCCCCGCACGCGTACCGCCCGATCCAGTCGTACGAGCGCGGGACGATCTCCGACATCCTGAGCCCCGCCTCCCGCTCGGAGCGCATCGCCGCCGGCTCCGCGGGCGAACTGCAGACCATCTGGCCCGCGGGCGCGGCCCGGCCGACCGCGGACCATCCGCAGCTCGCGACGGTGCTCATCCCCCGGGACGGCACCTCCCCGTCGTGGGTGTTCCCCTTCAGCAAGCCGGCTCCACCGAAGCCCGGCGACAACCAGGCGCTCGCGGTCAACACCACGGACGGTTCGGTGCTCTACGACGTCGCCTTCGCGCTCGTGTGGGTGACCGGAGGCCAATCGGCCCTGAACACGAACTCCGCCTACGCCTTCGCCGATTGCTCGGGCTGCACCACGGTCGCCGTGGGGTTCCAGGTCGTGCTCGTCGTGGGTCAATCCGACGTGGTCATCCCGCAGAACCTCGCCGTCGCGGCCAACTACGGCTGCGTGGACTGCGTGACGGCGGCGGTCGCCCACCAGCTCGTCCTGACGGTCGACGCCATGCCCGATGCGCAGACCCTCGCGAAGCTGAACGCGCTCTGGGCCGAGATCATGGCCTACTCGAAGACGATCGAAGGCCAGTCGCTGACCGATGTGCAGGCGCAGCTCCTGGCGTACGAGCAGCAGCTCAAAGCGATCGTCGGTCAGGACCCGTCCGCCACGCCGGCCGGCGGCGCGCCCGCATCGCCCGGTCCGGGTGCCACGCAGGCTCCGCAGCCGACGTCGTCGGGGCAGCCCCGGCCCGAGGATGGTCCGACACCGGGTCCGACGGCCACGCCCTTGCCCGCACCTGTGCAGACGACGGCGCCCTCGGACGCACCGACTCCCGAGCCTTCGACCCAGCCGACCGAGACCCCGACGCCGCTCCCGACTCCCTAGGTCTGGCCGCCCTGCCGTTCGCGTGATCGGGCCTAGGCAGCCGGGGGCGCTGGGGGCCATCATTCGAACGTGATCCCGCCAAGGAGGCGTCATGTTCATAGATCTCACCCGCAAGCGCGCTCTGATCACCGGGTCCACCGCAGGAATCGGCCTGGCCATCGCAGAGGTGCTGCAGCAGGCCGGCGCGGACGTGATCGTGAACGGACGCAATCCCGGCCGGGTGGCCGAGGTGGCCGACCGGCTCGGTGTCACCGGTGTCGCCGCCGATGTCGGTACCGCTGACGGTGCGCAGCAGCTCATCGAACAGGTCCCGGATGTGGACATCCTCGTCAACAACGCCGGGGTCTTCGTCGCGGAGCCCGTGTTCGAGATCGACGACGACGGCTGGCGTCGGATCTTCGAGCTGAACGTCCTCTCCGGTGTCCGACTCACGCGCCACTACGCACCCCGGATGGCCGAGCGGGGGCGCGGCCGGGTCATCTTCATCAGCAGCGAGGCCGGGGTGCAGCCTCCGACCAACATGGTCCATTACGGCATGAGCAAGACCGCGCAGCTCGCCATCTCCCGCGGCTTCGCGCAGGAGCTCGCCGGCAGCGGGGTCACGGTGAACAGCGTCCTGGCGGGCCCGACGATGAGCGAGGGCGTTCTCGCGATGTGGGACGACATCTATCCCGGACTCAGCCGCGAGGAGCAGGAAGCGCGCTTCGTCGAGGAGGGGCGCGCGGCGGGATCCCTGCTCGGCCGCGTCATCCGCCCGGTCGAAGTGGCCAACATGGTCACCTACCTGGCATCCGACCAGGCCTCGGCCACGACCGGCCGGTCGCTCGGCGTCGATGGCGGGCTGGTGCCGACCATCGTGCCGTGAGGCGTGCGCGGCGGATGCCGCACCTATCGCGCGACCGCCGCGACTGCTAATCTCGCCCGCAATCCGGCAACGGCGCTGAGTGCACGAGTTCCGATCCTCGCAAGGAGCCGAACGTGAACATCCGGATGCATCCCCGCACGATCGCGGCCACGGCCGCCGCACTCGTCGGCGCCGCCCTCATCGTGGGAGTCCCCATGTCGGCGCACGCGGCGCCCCTCCCGTACCAGGATCCCAGCAAGAGCGTTCCGACGCGGGTCGCCGACCTCCTGGGCCGGATGACGCTCGACGAGAAGATCGGCCAGATGACCCTCATCGAACGGCGCTGGCTGTCCGACGACGGACTCGCGAGCGGCATGATCGGCGCCGGCTTCTCGGCGGGCACCTCGGCGCCGGCGAGCAACAGGGTCGCCGGCTGGGAGGACATGTACGACGGCTTCCAGCGGGCCGCCCTGCGCAACCGCCTCGGCATCCCGATGCTCTACGCGATGGATGCCGTGCACGGCGCGGGCAACGTGCACGGCGCGACGATCTTCCCGCACAACATCGGTCTCGGCGCGACGCACGACCCGGCGCTCGTCCAGCGGATCGGCCACGCCGTCGCCCAGGAGGTCAGCGCGCTCGGCATCGACATGAACTTCGCGCCGACGGTGGCCGTGGTCCGGAACGACCGCTGGGGTCGCACCTACGAGTCGTTCGGCGAGGATCCCGCCCTGGTCTCGTCGATGACGACCATGGTGACCGGCGAGCAGGGCTCGTCGCTGTCGGCCCCGGACTCCGTGCTGGCGCTGACCAAGCACTTCGTCGGCGACGGCGGGACGACCGGGGGCGTCGACCGCGGGAACACGCAGCTGAGCGAGGCCCAGCTGCGCGCCATCCACCTGCCGCCCTTCCAGGAGGCCGTGCGACGCGGCGTCTCGGCGGTGATGGTGAGCTATTCGAGCTGGAACGGCGCTCGTCTCCATGGCGACACGTACCTGCTCACCGACGTGCTGAAGAAGGAGCTCGGCTTCTCGGGCATCCTCGTCTCCGACTACGGCGGGGTCGACTACCTGGACGGCGACAAGACCACCCTCTCCGCCTACGACGTGCGCACGGCGGTCAACGCGGGGATCGACCTCGTCATGGTGCCGGACGAGTACTCGCACTTCCACGCCGAGCTCGTCGCCGAGGTCCACGCCGGCCGCGTCTCGCGGGCTCGCATCGACGACGCCGTCTCGCGCATCTTGACCAAGAAGTTCCAGAAGGGGCTGTTCGAGCACCCCTTCGCCGACCGGTCCCTGGCCGGCCAGGTCGGCTCGGCCGCGCACCGCGCGCTCGCACGCCAGGCCGTCGCCGAATCGACCGTTGTGCTCAAGAACGACCGAGGCCTCCTGCCGTTGCCGAGGAGCGCGAGCAAGGTGTTCGTCGCCGGAACCGGCGCGAACGACATCGGTCAGCAGTCAGGCGGCTGGACCATGGGCTGGCAGGGGTCCCTCGGCCCCATCGAACCGGGCACGACGATCCTCGGCGGCATCCGCGCCGCCGTGTCTCCGGGGACCACCGTCACCTACTCGCGCGACGGGTCCGGCATCGACCAGAGCTACCACGACGCCGTGGTCGTGGTCGGCGAGAAACCGTACGCGGAGTTCGAAGGGGACGACACCGGCGACATGCGGCTGAGCGCGTCGGACCGTGCACTGATCGACCGCGTCACCGCCTCCGGTGTCCCCGTGACGCTCGTGATGCTGAGCGGCCGTCCGCTCGACATCGACGAGCAGATCGGGTCCGTCCGCGCCGCCGTCGAGGCCTGGCTGCCGGGCACCGAGGGCGCGGGGATCGCGGACGTGCTCTACGGTGCGGTGCCGGCAACGGGAACGCTGCCCGTCACCTGGATGCACGACGCCGGCCAGCAGCCGATCAACGCGGGTGACGGACAGAACGCCCTCTTCTCCGCGGGCTACGGACTCCACCCGACGACCGGGCAGTCGGCGTACGACACGATCGGCGCGGTTAACTACGACGACCAGCGGGGGACCGCGACCGAGAACTGCGCCGACTCGGCGTGCGGCCGGGCCCTCGCCCACCTCGCAGACGGCGACTTCGCCGGCTGGTTCGACGTCGAGTTCGGGAGCACGGCCCCGGCATCGGTGTCCGTGCGCCTGGCGTCCGGCGCGACCGCCACGGGGACGATCGAGGTGCGCACGGGATCCCCGGCGGGCCCGGTACTCGCCCGCATCCCGGTCTCGTCGACGGGTGGATGGCAGAACTGGGTGACGAGGACCGCCCGCCTCGCTCTCGCACCGACCGGCACGGACCGCGTCTACCTCCGCTTCGTCGGCGCAGGGACGGGGACGGCGAACGAATTCGTCAACGTGAACTGGCTGGTGTTCTCCCGCTGAGGTCTCTAGCCAGCGTCGGGGAGGCCGCTTTAGCATGTGCGCGCCCGAGCAGCTGAGCCGAGGAGGCCCCCGATGAGCGCTGGTGATTCTCTCCCGTTCCCCCCGACGCCGTCCGCCAGCGTCGCAGGGCGCACCTTGGCCGACTCGACCTACTCGCCCCGGATCGTGCCGCGCCGGCTCTCGGACGATGCGCCGAACATCCTGGTGGTGCTGATCGACGACGCAGGGCCGGGCCTACCGGACACGTTCGGCGGCGAGGTGCACACCCCGGCTCTCACACGCGTGCTGGAGAACGGGATCGGCTTCAACCGCTTCCACACGACCGCCATGTGCTCGCCCACCCGGGCCTCTCTGCTGACCGGGCGGAACCACCACCGCATCGGGAACGGTCAGATCGCGGAGCTCGCCAACGACTGGGACGGCTACGCGGGGGAGATCCCGGCGAGCAGTGCGTTGTGCGCGCGGGTGCTCGCCGAGTACGGGTACGCGACCGCCGCCTTCGGCAAGTGGCACAACACGCCCGCCCTGGAGACCAGCGCCGCCGGCCCGTTCCACAACTGGCCGTCCGAGCAGGGGTTCGAGTACTTCTACGGCTTCCTGGCGGGCGAGGCGTCGCAGTATGAGCCCAATCTGGTGCGCAACACGACGCTCGTCCCCCCGCCGAAGACGGCCGAGGAGGGGTACCACCTCAGCGCGGACCTCGCGGACGACGCCATCCACTGGCTGCGCAACCAGCGCGCGCTGCAGCCCGACAAGCCCTTCTTCCTGTACTGGGCGTCGGGCTGCCTGCACGGCCCGCACCAGGTGATGCGGGAGTGGGCGGACAAGTACGCCGGACGGTTCGACGACGGCTGGGACGCCTACCGGGAGCGGGTCTTCACACGGGCCAAGGAGCTGGGCTGGATCCCGCCGGAGACGGAGCTGACGCCGCGCGACGAGACCATGCAGGCCTGGGAGGACGTGCCGACCGAGGAGCGCGCGTTCCAGACGCGGCTGATGGAGGTCGCCGCCGGCTTCGCCGAGTACACCGACGTGCAGGTCGGACGTCTCCTCGACGAGCTCGACGAGCTCGGCTACGGCGAGAACACGATCGTCATGTACGTCTGGGGCGACAACGGCTCGTCCGCCGAAGGGCAGAACGGCACGATCAGCGAGCTGCTGGCGCAGAACGGCATCCCGTCCACGGTGCCCATGCACATCGCGGCCCTCGACGAGCTCGGCGGGCTCGACGCGCTGGGGACACCGAAGGTCGAGAACCAGTACCACTCGGCCTGGGGCTGGGCGGGCAGCACCCCGTACAAGGGCACCAAGCTGCTGGCATCTCATCTGGGTGGAACGCGGAACCCGCTGGTCATCTCCTGGCCGGCACGCGTCGCACCCGACCAGCGTCCGCGGGCGCAGTTCACGCACGTCGTCGACGTCGTGCCGACGATCTACGAGCTCGCCGGCATCGCGCCGCCGCGCACCGTGGACGGCGTCGTGCAGGAGCCGATGGACGGCGTCAGCTTCGCGGACGCCCTGCTCGACGCCGACGCGCCCGCCCACCACCGCACCCAGTACTTCGAGATCATGGGCAGCCGGGCCATCTACCACGACGGGTGGATGGCCTCCGCGTTCGGGCCGCGCATCCCCTGGCTCCCCGGCCTCCCGCCCGGCATCGCGGAATGGACGCCGGACCACGACGTGTGGGAGCTCTACAACCTCGACGAGGACTGGAGCCAGGCCCACGACCTCGCCGACGCCGAGCCGGAGAAGCTCGCGCAGCTCCGCGAGCTGTTCGCGATCGAGGCGGCGAAGAACAGCGTCTTCCCGGTCGGCGGAGGCCTCTGGGTCCCGGTGTTCCACCCGGAGCTGCGCATCTCGAGCCCGTACCGGGAGTGGACGTTCACGGGCGACATCGTCCGGATCCCGGAGTTCGGCGCACCCGCACTCGGCAACCGCGCCAACGTGGTCGAGATCGACGCGACCGTGCCCGAGGATGCCGACGGCGTCCTCTACTCCCTCGGCGGCACCGGCGGCGGGCTGGTCTGCTACCTCGACGGCGGCCACCTCGTCTACGAGTACAACCTGTTCCTCATCCAGCGCACGGTCCTCCGCTCCGAGCGCCCGGTCGCGCCCGGCCCCGTGAAGCTCACGGTCGAGACATCGGTCCTGGAGCCACGACCCGCGTCGCCGCTGGCGATCACGGTCAGGGAGGGCGACGACGAGTTGGTCAGCGGCGTCGTTCCGGTCAGCGCCCCGCTCATCTTCACCGCCAACGACTGCCTCGACATCGGACGCTCGCTCGGCGGACCGGTGTCCCCGGCCTTCGCCGACCGCATCCCCTTCGCCTTCACCGGCGCGATCGACCGGGTGAGGATCCGGTACACGTCCTAGCAAAGGTGCCAGTCCATGACAGACAACAGCAGCGAACTCGGATCGAGAATCCTTCCCTCGTGGAGGGACGGCTCCACTCGACGAGCGATCGTGGACTTCGTCGAGTCAGTCGCTGGGGACGGCGACGGCGCCGTTCCCGTCGAGGAGCGCGTCGCCGTGTTCGACAACGATGGGACGCTGTGGACCGAGAAGCCGATGCCGACGCAACTGCATTTCATCGTGCAGCAATGGGTGGCCGCGGCGCGCGCCGACCCGTCGCTTGCGGAGAACGAGCCCTACCGATCGGTCGCCGCCCAAGACTTCTCGTGGCTGGGCGCCGCAATCGACAAGCACTACGCCGGCGACGACGCCGACCTTCACCTGATCATCGCCGCGCTGTTGAAACTGACCGCGGGGATGAGCGTCGTGGAATACGAGAGCGACGTAGACGAGTTCTACCGGACCGCTCAGCATCTGACCTTGGGCCGCCCCTACAGCAGCGTGGTCTACCAGCCGATGGTGGAGCTGCTGCGATACCTGGAGGCCAACGGCTTCACCTGCTACATCGTGTCGGGTGGCGACCGGGACTTCATGCGGCCGATGACGGTCGCGAACTATGGCATCCCGCCGGAGCGTGTCATCGGCTCTGCCGTCGGTCTCGAGTATGCGGACGGCGAGGTGCGCTACGGCACCACCTTCGGCTTCCTCGACGACGGGCCCGAGAAGCCCGTGCGCATCTGGAGCAGGATCGGCCGGCGTCCGCTCGTGGCGGTCGGTAACTCGAACGGCGACGTGCCGATGCTGCGCTACGTGCAGAAGCACCCTCGCAGCCTCAGCCTCCTGATCCATCACGACGACGACACCGGCCGCGGTGATCTGCCGTACGACAAGGGTGCCGAGGAGGCGCTCGCGTCCGCCGACGCCGACGGCCTCACGGTCGTGAGCGTGAGAGACGACTGGGCCAGCGTGTTCCCCGCGTGAATGTCACCGCGATCGGGCCTGGTGCGGGCGGGACGCGTCGGATGAGAATGAGCGCGTCAACCGACTGGGGGTTATAACAATGACTGTTCCGTTCAAAGGCGTCGTCAATCTCGACATCACGAAATCGACTCCGGACTGGGGTCCGTACGCGCAGCCGTCGGCGCCGGAAGGCGCGCCCAATGTGCTCTACATCGTGCTCGACGATGTCGGATTCTCGGCGATGGAGCCGTTCGGCGGTCTCATCGCGACACCGAACATCAACCGCATCGCCGAGGCCGGACTCACGTACACCAACTTCCACACTACGGCGCTCTGCTCGCCGACCCGCTCCTGCCTGCTCACGGGCCGCAACCACACCACGAACAGCATGGGCAGTATCACGGAGGCGGCGGCAGGATTCCCGAACTCGAGCGGTCACATCCCGTTCGAGTGCGGGAACGTGGCCGAGGTGCTGGGGGAGCGCGGATGGAACACCTATGCCGTCGGCAAGTGGCACCTCACGCCCGAGGACGAGATGAATCTTGCGTCCGTGCGTCGCCAGTGGCCGCTGGGCCGCGGGTTCGAGAGGTTCTACGGCTTCCTCGGGGCAGAGACCAACCAGTGGTACCCCGATCTCGTCCATGACAACCACCCGGTCGAGCAGCCGGCCACACCGGAGGAGGGCTACCACTTCAGTGTCGACATCACGGACAAGGCGCTCGCGTTCGTCCGCGACGCCAAGGCGGTCGCCCCCGAGAAGCCGTTCCTGCTTTACTTCTGCCCGGGTGCGACGCACGCCCCGCATCACGCGCCGAAGGAGTGGGCCGACCGTTACGCGGGGAAGTTCGACATGGGCTATGAGGCGTATCGCGAGGAGGTCTTCCAGCGCCAGCAGGCGCTCGGCGTCCTCCCGGAGAACGCGGAACTGTCCCCGATCAATCCATACGCCGACCGCACCAGCTCGACCGGAAAGCCGTGGCCCGAGCTCGACACCGTGCGTCCGTGGGATTCCTTGAACGACGACGAGAAGCGGCTCTTCGCGCGCATGGCCGAGGTCTATGCGGGTTTCCTCAGCCACATCGACGACCAGATCGGACGTCTCCTCGACTACCTGGAAGAGAGCGGTCAGCTCGACAACACGCTGATCGTCCTGGTCTCCGATAATGGCGCGTCCGGTGAAGGCGGCCCCAACGGCTCCGTCAACGAATCGAAGTTCTTCAACGGCATCCCGGACAGCATCGAGGACAACCTGAAGTACCTCGACGTGCTCGGCAGCCCGCTGACCTACAACCACTACCCCACAGGCTGGGCGTGGGCTTTCAACACCCCGTTCAAGCTGTGGAAGCGGTACTCGAACTTCGAAGGAGGGACGGCCGATCCGATGATCGTGTCCTGGCCCGCCAAGATCGCCGAACGCGGGAGCCGTCGCCAGTACACGCACGCCATCGACATCGTGCCGACGATCTACAACTGCCTCGGGATCGAACCGCCGGAGACGCTGAAGGGGTACACGCAGTTCCCGATCGAGGGGGTCCCCTTCGACGAGACGTTCGCAGACGCGACCGCCGAGACGGGGAAGCACTCGCAGTTCTACTCGATGGGTGGGACGCGAGCCCTCTGGCGCGACGGCTGGAAGGCCGTAGCGGTCTCGCCCTCCGCCCCGGATGCCTGGGCGGATTACGAGGCGCAGGACTGGGAGCTCTACGACACGACGGCCGACCCGAGCGAGGTGCACGACGTCTCGGCCGAGCATCCCGAGCTCCTGCAGGAGCTCATCTCGCTGTGGTGGGTGCAGGCCGGGATGTACAAAGCCCTGCCGTTGGAGAACCGCAACGCGGTCGAGATCCTCGGCACCCAGCGTCCCCAGATCGCCAAGCCGAGGAGCCGTTATGTGTTCTATCCCGGCAGCTCGGAGGTGCCCGAAGCCGTTGCGCCGAACCTCCGCAGCCGGTCGTACACGATCGCCGCTCAGGTGGACATCCAGAGCCCGGATGCGAGCGGCGTGCTGTTCTCGCACGGCGCCCGCTTCGGCGGCCACGCCCTCTACATCAAGGGCGGCCGGTTGAAGTACGTCTACAACTTCGTGGGGATGGACGAGCAGATCGTCGAATCCGACCGCGTCGTCCCGCAGGGGAGCATCGTCCTGTCGGCCAGCTTCGACATGACTCCCGGCACCATGCCCGCGGAGGGAACGCTCACCCTTCACATCGGCGAGGATGCGGTCGGCTCGGCGACGATCAAGACGCAGCCAGGCAAGTTCTCCATCGCCGGGGAGGGACTCAACGTGGGCAAGGACACCGCCGAACCGGTCACCGCCGACTACGCGGGAGAGTCGCCGTGGCCGTTCACCGGGGGCGTCATCCACCGTGTCGCGATCGACGTCAGCGGTGAGCCGTTCGTCGACCTCGCACAGGAGGCGGCGATGGCGTTCGCCCGCGACTGACTGAGACGCCGACAAAGAACCCCCGGATTCCGCTGGAATCCGGGGGTTCTCTTGGTGGCTCCGACCGGCATCGATCCGGTGACCTTTCGATTTTCAGTCGAACGCTCTACCAACTGAGCTACAGAGCCAGGGGATGCTCTCGCATCCACCTAGACGGAAGCCCTTCCGAGTGGAAGGGCTTGTCGCCGTGGCGACCCTGACGGGACTTGAACCCGCGACCTCCGCCGTGACAGGGCGGCACGCTAACCAACTGCGCTACAGGGCCTCGATGTGTTGCTTTTTGAATTGTAGTGGACGACCCGTTGGACCGTGACCCCAACGGGATTCGAACCCGTGCTACCGCCGTGAAAGGGCGGCGTCCTAGGCCGCTAAACGATGGGGCCGGATCGTCTCCGGGGGCTTTCGCTCCCGTTGACCACCGACGCACAAGCATACGGAAGGTTCCGCGTTAATGCGAATCGGGGTCGGATCCCGGGCGGGTCGGCGGCGGTTGACCGCTTCCGGGCCGTTTTCGGGCCGCTCGCAGGTTCGCGCAACGCCACCGGGAAATCCCGCGGACGCCTCCGTCGGCCACGTAGTCTGCGGCCCAGGCGGTCCCCCGGCTGCCCGCGTGAGAGCACGCCCCGACCACTGTCCGAGCGCCTTTTCTCGGGGCGTTCGAACCCCATGTTGCTAGAGTGGCGCATGTTGACAGCGGGACCTGTGTGACTTGTGCGACCAGAGTGGATGCGGAAGCGAGCGGGTCGGTAACCCTATGAGACGCGAAACGAGCCCCCCGACCTCCCCGAGCGGCAACCGCCGCCGGGCGGTGCGCGCTGCCCTCGCCGGCCTGGTCGTCGCAGTGGTCACCACCGTCGGCGCCGTCGCCGCTCCGGCCTACGCCGACAACTATCCGTCCTGGCAGGACGTGCAGAACGCCAAGGCGAACGAGGGAGCCGCGTCCGCGCAGGTGAACCGCATCAACGGCCTCATCGCCCAGCTCAAGCAGGAGGTCGCCGACACGCAGGCCGCCGCGATCAAGCGTGGCCAAGAGCTCGAGGCGGCGCAGGCGGCGCTCGACAAGGCGACGATCGAACTCCTCAACCTGGAGACGCAGGCCGCCGCGAGCAAGAAGAAGGCCGACGACGCGAGCACGCAGGCGGGCAAGCTCGCCGCTCAGCTCTACCGCACCGGTGGCCGTAATCTGACCGCCAACCTCTTCATCAGCGGCAACAACGCGACCTCGACGAGTCCGGAGAAGCTGCTCAACGACCTGGGCAGCATGTCCAAGCTCGTGGAGCAGTCCAACAAGGTCTACACGGACGCGAAGTCCGCTCAGAACACCGCCAAGGCGCTCGCCCAGCAGGCCGACGAGAAGAAGGCGGAGCGCGAGAAGCTGCGCGTCGCCGCCGAGGCCGCCATGCAGGCCGCGATCGCGGCGGCGAAGGCGGCGCAGGACAAGCTCGCCGAGCAGCAGAAGCAGATCGTGATCATGCAGGCGCAGCTCGCCGCGCTCAAGGACGCCACCGCCAAGACGGTGGCCGGCTACGAGGCCGGCGTCGCCGCCGCCGCTGCCGCAGCCGCGGCGCGCGGTTCGGGTGGACTGCCGGGCGGCTACGTCGGACCGCAGGGGTGGGCCGTCCCCGCCGCCGGCCCCATCACGGACGGCTTCGGCGCGCGTCCGTCGCCGGGCGGCGTCGGCAGCACCTACCACCTCGGCATCGACATCGGCGCCTCCTGCAACGCGCCCATCTACGCGGCCCACGAGGGCACCGTCATCTACGCGGGCCCCAACGGCAGCTACGGCAACTTCGTGCTGCTCGACAACGGCAGCGCCGTGAAGACCGGCTACGCCCACATCCGCAACGGCGGCATCCTCGTCGGCATCGGCCAGCATGTCGGTGCGGGCCAGCCGATCGCCCGGGTCGGAACGACCGGCGCCTCGACCGGCTGCCACCTGCACTACGAGGTCCGCATCAACGACGTAAAGATCGACGGCATCCCGTTCATGAGAGATCGGCAGGCACCCCTTGGCTAGCGACAACGAGAAGATCAGCCGGGTGCGCCCGGGCCTCGCCATCGGCGCGGGCGTGATGGGCGCGGTCACCGCATCCATCGGCATCGTCGCGCCCGCGCAGGCGGTCGACTACCCGTCGTGGAACGATGTGCAGCAGGCGAAGAACAACGTCGCGAACCAGCAGGCGATGATCGACAACATCACCCAGCTGATCAGCGGTCTGCAGTCGAGCGTGGATGCGGCGCGCGTGGCATCCGAGAAGGCGGCGGAGGCTTACTTCCAGGCCAAGGACGCGCTGACCGAGGCGACCGCGAAGGCCGACGACCTGCAGAAGCAGGCCACAGAGGCGGCCTCCAAGGCGAAGACCTCGAAGATGCGGGCGGGCCTTCTCGCGTCGCACCTGGCCAAGTCCGGCGGCGGAGACGTCACCACGGACCTCATGCTCAAGGGCGGCGGCTCGGGATCGGCTGCCGACAAGCTGCTGTTCCAGCTCGGCACGATGAGCAAGCTCACGGAGCAGTCGAAGGCCGTCTACGAACAGGCCACGAAGGACAAGAACACCGCCGACGCGCTGACCGCCCAGGCCAAGGCGGCCAAGACGGAGCGGTCGAAGCTCGCCGACGAAGCCGACAAGGCGCTCGCAGCCGCTCAGGATGCGCAGGCCAAGGCGCAGGCGGCCCTCGCGACCCAGCAGCAGAAGTCCACCGAGCTGGTCGCTCAGCTGGCGACGCTGAAGAACACCTCGGCGCAGACCGAAGCGGCTTACCTCCAGGGCGAGCAGGTGAAGGCGCAGCAGGAGGCGGCGCGCAAGGCCGCCGAGGCGGCCGCGGCCGCTGCTGCTGCGGCGGCCGCCGCCAACCAGCCCCCCGCGTCCTCCGGCGGCGGAGGCTCGGCGCCCGCGTCCGGCGGCGGCTCGGCTCCCGCAGCCCCCGCAGCCCCGAACGGCAACGTGGTCGACACGGCGATCTCCTATGCCCGCGCCCAGCTGGGCAAGCCGTACATCTTCGGCGGAGAGGGCCCCGTCGGCTACGACTGCTCGGGCCTCACGATGAAGGCCTACGCGTATGCGGGCCTCTACATCGGCTCCCACTCGGTCAACAACCAGTACTACACGGCCGCGAACCGCGGCCAGCTGGTCTCGTACGGGGCGAAGCAACCGGGCGACCTCATCTTCTGGGGCGACGGTCCCGGCGACTTCTACCACGTCGGCATCTACATCGGCGGCGGCAAGATGATCGCCGCCCCCACCGAGGGCGACGTGGTCAAGATCCAGTACGTCTGGGGCTCCCCGTGGGGCCTCGTCGCGCGTCCCAGCGCCTGACCCCCGAGCCCGCGAGCACAGCAAAAACGCTCCCGATCGAGATGATCGGGAGCGTTTTTCCTGTGCTCGGGGCTGTGGCTCAGTGGCCCTCGGCGGCCAGCTTTGCGATGGCCTTCTGGACGAGGGAGTCCGCCTCCGCGGCGTCGCCCCAGCCCTCGATGTTGACGAACTTGCCCGGCTCGAGGTCCTTGTAGCGGGCGAAGAAGTGCTCGATCTCCTTGCGGGTCTGCTCCGGGATGTCGTTCACATCCTGGATGTGCTGCCAGCGCGGGTCCTTGTAGGGGACGGCGATGATCTTCGCGTCGCCGCCGGCCTCGTCGCTCATGTTCAAGACGGCGACCGGGCGGACCTTCACACCGACACCCGGGAACACCGGGTACTCGAGCAGCACCAGGGCGTCCAGCGGATCGCCGTCGTCGCCCAGGGTGTTCTCGAAGAAGCCGTAGTCGGTCGGGTAGACGAAGCTGGTGAACAGCACGCGGTCGAGGTACACGCGACCCGTCTCGTGGTCCACCTCGTACTTGTTGCGGCTCCCCTTGGGGATCTCGATGACGACGTCGTATTCGGCCATGCCGTGCTCCTTTGTGGTCGTGATTCCGCACTAACGTTACTAGGTGCCCCTCAACGGTTCGCCCGGTTCTCCGGGCTCCTCGGCCGATCAGCGCCGCCCCCGCCTGACCCCGGCGATCGCCGATGCGCGCCGCGCGGTCCGCTCGGCGCTCGCGGCCGCAGCATCCCTCCCTCCCGACCCGCACGACGACCACGGCCCCGCGCGTCCCGCGCCGCTCAGCCCGGATGCCCTTGTGCTGGTGGGCCTGAGCGGGGGAGCCGACTCGCTGGCGCTCGCCGCCGCGACCGCGTTCGAGGCTCCGCGCAACGGCGTCCGCGCCGGGGCGGTCATCGTCGACCACGGCCTGCAGCAGGGCTCCGACGCGGTCGCCGCGCGCGCCGCCGAGCAAGCGACCGCGCTCCGGCTGGATCCCGTGCTGGTTCGCCGCGTCGAGGTCCCGGCCGAGGGTGGCCCGGAGGGCGCCGCCCGCGCCGCCCGCCACGCCGCCTTCGATCGCGCGCTCACCGAGACCGGCGCCGAGCGCATCCTGCTCGCCCACACCCTCGACGACCAGGCCGAGACCGTCCTGCTCGGCCTCGCCCGCGGCTCCGGCCCGTCGAGCCTGCAGGGGATGCGCCCGGACACCGGCCGCCTGCTGCGGCCCTTCCTCGGCCTGCGTCGCTCCGCGACGCGCGCCTTCTGCGCCGACAGCCGCCTGGAGCCGTGGGCCGACCCGCACAATGACGACCCCTCCTACACGCGCGTGCGCGTGCGGAACACCGTGCTCCCCGTCCTGGAGCGCGAGCTCGGGCCCGGGGTCGCCGAAGCACTGGCCCGCACCGCCGAGCAGCTGCGCGAGGACGACGACGCCCTCGACGGCCTCGCCCTGGAGTGGGCGCAGGAGCTGGTCGGCCAGGCCGACGACGGCGCCGTCACGCTCGACGTCCGGGGTCTCGCCGCCGACCCGGCCGCCCTGCGCCAGCGCATCATCCGCCTCGTCGTCTCGGCCGAGTTCGGCGTCTCGCTCACCCGCGCCCATACCCTCGCCGTCGCCGCACTGATCACGGACTGGCACGGGCAGGGTCCGCTCGATCTGCCAGGCGTTAGAGTGGTCAGGCAGAACGGGCTGCTCAGTTTCCACCCCACCACCTGAAGGACAGCGCCTCCCCCATGGAACTCACGGACGTCGAGACCGACCTGACCGAGATTCTGATCACCGAGGAGCAGATCCGCTCCCGCATCTCCGAGCTGGCTCGCGACGTGGAGCGCGATTACGCAGGAAAGGATGTCCTGCTGATCGGCGTGCTCAAGGGCGCGGTCATGATCATGGCCGACCTGTCCCGCGAGCTCCGCATCCCGGTCACCATGGACTGGATGGCCGTCAGCTCCTACGGCAGCGGCACCCAGTCGAGCGGCGTGGTGCGCATCCTCAAAGACCTGGACACCGACCTCGGCGGCAAGACCGTGCTGATCGTCGAGGACATCATCGACTCGGGCCTGACGCTGTCCTGGCTGCTGTCGAACCTCCGCAGCCGCGGCCCCGAGTCGATCGAGATCTTCACCCTCCTGCGCAAGCCGGACGCGGCGCGCGTCGAGATCGACGTGAAGTACGTCGGCTTCGACATCCCGAACCAGTTCGTCGTCGGCTACGGGCTCGACTACGACGAGCGGTACCGCACGCTGCGCGGCGTGGGCATCCTGGCGCCTGCTGTCTACAGCTGAGGCTTCAGGGCGCGCACCGTCCGCTCGATCAGAGGCCGCACGGCGAGTTCAGGGTCGACCGTGATCCGGTGCAGGATCAGACCGTCGCAGAGCGCCATGAGCGCCCGCGTGGCTGACGGCGCATCGGGGATGCCGGCGGCCGACACCAACTGCTCCGTCCAGCGTTCGAACTCCCGACGTTGACCGCGCAGCACCGGACCGAGTTCGGCATCCGACGACAACTCCAAGAAGAGGGCGTAGCGCGCGCGGGTGCGCACGGCGTACCGGCCGGTCAGCAGTTCGATGAGCGTGCAGAGCCCGTCGACCAGACCGGTGTCGCCGGGAGCGACGGGAAAGTCGGAGGCGCCGAAGTCGGCCCGCTCGCCCTCGGCGATCCAGTCGACGACCCCGGCGAGCAGCGCCCGCCGTGTGCGGAACCAGTTCGACGTCGAGCCCGCGGGCAGGCCTGCGGCGGTGTCGACGCGCGCGTGACTCAGCGCCCGAACGCCGTCGGTGCCCAGCACGTCGACCGCAGCGTCGAGCGCGCGCTCCCTGGTCCCGGCCATTCCCTTTCCTCTCCTCGCGATCTACTATGAACCTTGTAGCACTACGAACGTAGTGCTCCCGCGAGGGGAGTCGCCATGGACACGCCCACCATCCGCGAGGTGGCCGCGGAATCATCCACCTGGTCCCCGCCACTGCCCCCGGCGTCCGGGTTCGAGCACATCGTCGTGGAGACCCCCGGTCTGCGGATGCACGTGGCCGTCCTGGGCGAGGGGGAGCCGGTCGTCCTGCTCCACGGATTCCCGGCCCACTGGTGGCAGTGGCGCGAGATCGCGCCGGTCATCGCGAACGCCGGGTACCGCGTGTACTGTCCGGACCTCCGCGGCACCGGGTGGACCACGGCCGACGACCCACGCATCGACCCGGAATCCCACCTCCGCGACCTGGTCGCCCTCCTCGACGCCCTCGGCATCCGGCGGGCGGACATCCTCGCGCACGACCTGGGCGCGATCGGGGCGAACCAGCTCGCCTACGCGCATCCTAAGCGGGTGCGGTCGCTGGTGCAGCTCTCCGTCCCTCCCTTCTTCATGCGCATGAGCCCGAAGGTCGCCTCGGGGTTCCGGCACATGCCGCGGCTGATCTGGCATCGCCGCGGCCGGTCGCTGGCCGGTCTGTTCGACCCCGGCCACATCGCGCACCCGCTGTCCGCCGAGACGATGGAGGCGTACCTCGCGCCGCTGAGCCGACCCGAGGTCGACGAGGCGGTGCGCCGGATCTTCCGCGGCATCGCCGTCCCGCTGTCCGGCCGGCTCGCCCGCGGCTACTACGCGCGGCAGCGGCTGCACCCACCGGACCTCACCGTCTTCGGCCGGCTCGACCATCCCTGGGACGAGGAGCGGATCCGTCGGCTGAGCGGCGACGTGACGCCCTACGCGGACCGCTACGAGTTCGCCTTCGTCGACGACGCCGCCCACTTCATCACGGACGACGCTCCCGACGAGGTCGCCGCCCTCGCGCTGGACTGGTTCGGCGCGAACCGCTAGGCCGCGCAGAGCCGCCGGAATCCCACGCCACAGCACGCAGACCGCCCAGAGCGAACACGCAGGCGGCCCACAGCGGCCAGGCGGTACTGTGGTCGCACCATGAACGTCAAGAAGATCTTCCGCGGCCCGATCCTGTACGTCGTGCTCGCGATCGTCGCGGTGTGGATCGGCTCGAGCCTGATCACGATGTCGGGGTTCAAGAGCGTGTCCACCCAGAAGGGCCTGGAATACCTCTCCCAGGACAAGGTGGCCAGCGCGAAGATCGTCGACGGTGAGAACCGCGTCGACCTGACGCTGAAGGAGCCGGACGGCAACCTCGGCGACCAGGTGCAGTTCTACTACGTCACGCCGCGCGGCCAGGACGTCGTGAAGGCGGTCGACGACGCCAACCTCCCCAAGGGCTACGACGACGAGGTTCCCCAGCCGAACTGGTTCGTCAACATCCTCGGCTTCCTGATACCGGCGCTGCTGATCGGCGTCTTCTTCTGGATCATGATCTCGGGCATGCAGGGCGGCGGCAACAAGGTCATGCAGTTCGGCAAGTCGCGGGCGAAGCTCGTCACGAAGGAGACCCCGAAGGTCACCTTCGACGACGTCGCCGGCTCGGACGAGGCCATCGAGGAGCTGCAGGAGATCAAGGACTTCCTGAAGGAGCCGGCCAAGTTCCAGGCGGTCGGCGCCCGCATCCCGAAGGGCGTGCTGCTGTACGGCCCTCCCGGCACCGGCAAGACGCTGCTGGCCCGCGCCGTCGCGGGTGAGGCCGGCGTCCCCTTCTACTCGATCTCGGGTTCGGACTTCGTCGAGATGTTCGTCGGCGTCGGCGCGAGCCGCGTCCGCGACCTGTTCCAGCAGGCCAAGGAGAACTCGCCGGCCATCATCTTCATCGACGAGATCGACGCCGTCGGCCGCCACCGCGGCGCCGGCCTGGGCGGCGGTCACGACGAGCGCGAGCAGACGCTGAACCAGCTCCTGGTGGAGATGGACGGCTTCGACCCGAAGACCAACGTCATCCTGATCGCGGCGACCAACCGCCCCGACATCCTCGACCCCGCGCTGCTGCGCCCGGGCCGCTTCGACCGCCAGATCGGCGTGGACGCGCCCGACCTGCTCGGCCGCAAGAAGATCCTCGAGGTGCACGGCCGCGGCAAGCCCCTGGCGGCGTCCGTCGACCTCGAGGTGCTGGCCCGCAAGACGCCGGGCTTCACCGGCGCCGACCTGGCCAACGTCCTCAATGAGGCCGCACTGCTCACCGCGCGTTCCAACGCGCAGCTGATCGACAACCGTGCGCTCGACGAGGCCGTGGACCGCGTGATCGCGGGTCCCCAGAAGCGCACCCGGGTCATGAAGGACCAAGAGAAGCTGATCACGGCGTACCACGAGGGCGGTCACGCGCTCGCTGCTGCAGCCATGCGCCACACCGACCCGGTGACCAAGATCACCATCCTCCCGCGCGGTCGCGCCCTCGGCTACACGATGGTGATGCCGCTGGAGGACAAGTACTCGGTCACCCGCAACGAACTGCTCGACCAGCTGACCTACGCGATGGGCGGCCGTGTCGCCGAGGAGATCGTGTTCCACGACCCGACCACCGGCGCCTCGAACGACATCGAGAAGGCGACCTCCATCGCCCGCAAGATGGTCACCGAGTACGGCATGAGCTCCGACATCGGATCGGTCAAGCTGGGCCAGGCGAACGGCGAGATGTTCCTCGGCCGCGACATGGGCCACCAGCGCGACTACTCCGAGCGGATCGCCGAGCGCGTCGACGCCGAAGTGCGCGAGCTCATCGAGAAGGCGCACGACGAGGCGTGGGAGGTGCTGAACGACAACCGCGCGGTCCTCGACCGCCTCGCGGCAGCGCTGCTCGAGCACGAAACCCTCGACCACAACCAGATCGCCGAGATCTTCGCCGACGTGAAGAAGCTGCCCGAGCGCCCGCAGTGGCTCTCCAGCGACAAGCGTCCGATCTCGGACGTTCCGCCCATCCCGTTCCCGAAGGCCCCGATCGACGCGGGCGCGGTGGACGGCGGGGTCGACTCCGAGCCGCCGGCGGCCAAGCCGAAGCGCTCGCCCGCCATCAAGCCGCGGCCGGCCACCGCCTAGGGCCGCCGCGCGCATGGCCGGAATCGATCGTCCGCGCATCGAAGCGGCCGTCGCCGAGATCCTCGCCGCCATCGGCGAGGATCCGGCGCGTCCGGGGTTGCAGAGCACGCCGTCGCGCGTGGCCGACGCGTACGCGGAGTTCTTCGCCGGCGTCGGCCGTGACGCGGCCGGCGAGCTGGGCGACGCGGTTCCGCTCGAGGACGGCCACACCGCCGAGACGGTCCTGATGCGGGACATCGCCTTCCGGTCGGTCTGCGAGCACCACTTGCTGCCGTTCACCGGCGTCGCGCACGTCGCCTACCTTCCCGGCGAGACGGTGGTCGGCCTCGGCCGCATTCCCCGCGTCATCGAAACCCTCGCCGCCCGCCCGCAGCTGCAGGAGCGACTGACCGAGCAGATCGCCGACACGATCGAGCAGGGCACCGGCGCCCGCGGCGTGCTGGTGGTGCTGGATGCGTCGCAGAGCTGCGTGACCACCCGCGGCCCGCGGCAGACCGGCAGCACGACGGTCACGGTCGCCGCACGGGGCGCGTATGCCGACCCCACGGCGCGCGCCGAGCTCATGGCGCTGATCGGGCGTGGCGTCGCGTGACCCTCATCATGGGCGTCCTCAACGTGACGCCGGACTCGTTCAGCGACGGCGGGCTCTGGCTGGAGCTCGAGGCGGCGATCGCGCACGGCCTGGAGCTCGTCGCCCAGGGGGCCGACATGATCGACGTGGGCGGCGAGTCCACCCGCCCGGGCGCCGTCCGCGTCGAACCGGAGGAGGAGCAGGCGCGCGTCGTGCCGGTCATCCGCGAGCTCGCGGGGCGCGGGGTGACGGTGAGTGTCGACACGCTCAACGCCTCCACCGCGCGCGCCGCCGTCGAGGCCGGAGCGGCGATCATCAACGACGTCTCGGGCGGCCTCGCCGACCCGGGGATGCCGGACGCGGTGCTCGAAACGGATGCGCAGTACGTCGTCATGCACTGGCGCGGCCGGCTCGACGCCGCCGACTCCCGCGCGGTGTACCAGCACACGGTCGCCGAGGTGCGGTCGGAGCTGTCGGCGCGCGTGACCGACCTCGTGCGTCGCGGCATCGATCCGGCGAAGCTCATCCTGGACCCCGGTCTCGGCTTCTCGAAGAACGCCCGCCACAACTGGCAGGTGCTCGCCGGGCTGCACGAGATCGAGACCCTCGGCTATCCGGTGCTCATCGGGGCCTCCCGCAAGCGGTTCCTCGGCGCGCTGCTTCCGGAGGGCGCCCCGGCCGAGGACCGCGACGCACCGACCGCCGTCATCTCGGCGCTGGCCGCGCAGGCGGGCGCGTGGGCGGTGCGCGTGCACGACGTGCCGTCGACCCGGATCGCTCTCGACGTCGTTCGCTCGTGGCAAGCTGGACGCGATGAATAGCATCCAGTCGCGGCCGACGGACTCGATCATCCTGACCGGGTTGCGCGTGCGCGCCCATCACGGCGTTTTCGACTTCGAACGGGAGCAGGGCCAGGAATTCGTCGTCGACGTGACGGCGTGGCTCGACCTGGGCCCGGCGGCATCGGGCGACGATCTCGGCGCGACCGTCCACTACGGCGAGCTGGCCGAGGAGGTCGTGGGCGCGGTCGAGCGCGACCCGGTCGACCTCATCGAGACTGTCGCCGAGCGCGTCGCCGCGACCGTGCTGGCCCATGAGCCGGTGGACGCGGTCGAGGTCACCGTCCACAAGCCGCAGGCCCCCATCGCCGTGCCTTTCGGCGACGTCGCCGTCCGCATCCTGCGGAGCCGACCGTGAACGCCGCGCCGATCGGCAAGCCGGTCCGGATGCGCGTCGGCGTACCCGCGGTGCTCGCGTTCGGCAGCAACCTCGGCGATCGCGCCGTGACCATCCAGCAGGCACTGGACGCGGTGCGCGGCGAGCCGGGCATCGACGTGCAGTCCGTGTCGCGCCTGTACGAGACGCCGGCGCTGAAGCTCGACGGCATCGACGACGACGCGCCCGCCTATCTCAACGCGGTCGCCGTGGTCCGGACGCTCCTGGAGCCGCTGGACCTCCTCGGCGTGGTCAACGCAATCGAGGACGGGCTCGGGCGTGTCCGCGAGGAGCGCTGGGGCGACCGTACCATCGACATCGACGTCGTCGATTACGACCGCATCGTGTCGGACGACGACCCGCGGATCGTCCTCCCGCATCCCCGCGCGCACGAGCGGGCGTTCGTGCTCGTCCCGTGGCTGGACGCCGACCCGCAGGCGTACCTGGTCGGCTACGGACCGGTGGCGGACCTCGTGAAGACCGTCGACGATCCCGTGACCCTGTGGACCGGGCCCGGAACGGACGCCTCGTGAAGCGCACCCGTCCCACCACGCTGATCGGGCTCGGCGTCGCCGGCCTCGTCGTCGGCTTCCTCGCGGAGCTGGCGGCCGCCAGCATGGGAGCCCCCGTCTTCATCCCGCCGCTGACGCTGCCGATCACCCTGCTCGCGGTGGCGATCATCGTCGTCGCGTTCGCGGTGCCGATCCGTCGGGCCGTTCGCGGGCGCAACGTCCGCCGGATCGACCCGTTCCAGGCGACGCGGATCGTGGTGCTGGCCAAGGCGTGCGCGCTGAGCGGCGCGCTGCTCGTCGGTGCCGGCGTCGGGATCGGCGCCTACCTGCTGACAAGGGATGTGCTCCCCGGGAACAACAGCATCCTCCTGACGGCGCTGGCGACCGTCGGCGCCGTGGTGCTGCTGGTGGCCGGGCTGATCGCCGAACTGTTCTGCACCCTCCCGCCCGGCGACGACGACGAGCGTACGGAGAGCGTCCATGCCCGAACGGATTGACCTCAGCGTCGGCGAGTGGCGCCGAGTCTCGCCGAAGTACGTGCTGGTCGTGATCGCGAGCACGGTGATCACCGGGCTGGTGCTGTCCGCCGCGAGCCTGTTCCTGTGGCTGGTCGGGGGGTGGCCCTTCGGCTGGGTGGCGCTGTCCGTCGTGGTCGTCATCACCGTCATCGCGCTGATCATCGCGCCGCGCCGCGCTCGCTCGATCGGCTACCGGCTGCGCGAGGACGACCTGCTGTTCCGTCGCGGCATCATGTTCCAGCGATTCGTCTCGGTGCCGTACGGCCGGATGCAGCTGATCGACATCAACCGCGGCCCGGTCAGTCGCGCGCTCGGCCTGGCGGACCTCAAGTTCGTGACGGCCGCCGCATCGACCGGGGTCATGGTGCCCGGGCTGCCGGAGCCCGAGGCGGCCGAGTTGCGCGACCGGCTGGTGGAGCTGGCGGAGAGCAGGCGGGCGGGATTGTGAGCGCCCCGCACCCGCCCGGACCGGACCCGGCCTCGACCCCGCCGACGCCGCTGCCGGGCCCGGCGCTGTCATCGGCGGAGCGCGCCGCCGAGCGGTACACGGACGGCGAATGGCACCGGCTGCATCCCGCGACACCGCTGCTGCGCGGCGGCATCGTGTTCATCGCCATCTTCGGTTTCGTGCTGTCGAACCTGCGCGAGCGTCTGATCGGCTTCTTCGTCGGGACGCCGGAGTACGGCGGCGACCCGCTGGATGCGATCTACAACCATGGCTGGGAGGGCTGGGCTCTGCTCGGCGTCGCTGTCGTGCTCCTGCTCTGCCTGGGTGCCTTCTACCTGTCGTGGCGCATGCACAGCTTCCGCATCACGGGCGACGCCGTCGAGGTGCGCAGCGGCTTGCTGTTCCGGACGCAGCGCAAGGCGCGGCTGGATCGCATCCAGGGCATCAACATCGTCCGGCCCCTGTTCGCTCGGCTGTTCGGCGCGGCGAAGCTGGACATCTCGGTGGCCGGCCACGACGCGAACGTGCAACTGGCGTACCTCGGGTCGGCCCTTGCGGACGGCCTGCGCGGCGACGTCCTACGGCTCGCCTCGGGGGTGCGCGCCGCGGAGGCGGCGGCGGTCGCATCGACGTCCACGGCTGCCCCCGCCACGGTCGCGGGCGTCGGTGCGCCCGGCTCGTCTGGCGATCCGGCCGCCGCGGTCGCTCCCGGGTCGCGCACCGCGGCCGTCGGGGACTTCGTGGGTCGTCGCGTCAACGAATTCCTCGCGCCCGAGCTCGACCCGAACGCCGCCCCGCCGGAGTCGGTCGTCAAGATCCCGCCCCTGCGGCTGTTCGGATCGCTGCTGCTGAGCGGCTTCACCGTCTTCGTACTGGTCGTCGTCGCCTTCCTCGTCTGGGGAGCCTCCACCGGCTCCGCATGGCTGCTGATCGTCGTCCTCCCGGGCCTGATCGGGTCCGCGAGCTTCTACATCCGCCGTTTCACCAAGTCCCTCCGCTATTCGATCGCCGGAACGCCGGACGGCGTCCGTGTCGGTTTCGGCCTGCTGACCACCAGCAACGAGACCCTGCCGCCCGGGCGCATCCACGCGGTCGAGGTGCTGCAGCCCCTGCTGTGGCGGCCGTTCGGCTGGTGGCAGATCCGGATCGACACCGCGGGGCACTCGCGCGAGAAGGGTGCAGCAGGTCAGCCGAACACGACCATGCTCCCGGTCGGCGACGCGACCGACGTCGCGCGCGTCCTCTCGCTGGTGCTCCCCGGCTTCGCGACCGAGCAGCACCGCGCTCTCATCGAGGCGGGCATGACATCGCGCGGCGACGACGATTACACCGGCAGCCCCCACCGTGCCGTGTGGATCCGTCCGCTCTCGTGGAGGCGCACCGGCTTCCGGGTGGTGGACGACGCGATCGTCCTCCGCCGCGGCTTCGTCTGGCGCAGTCTCGCGATCGTTCCTCTCGCGCGCCTGCAGAGCCTCGAACTGCAGCAGGGACCCCTGGACGCCGCCCTCCGCCTCGCGAAGGCCCGGTTCCACACCGTCTCGGGCCCTGTGCGCCCGCGCCTGGGCGCCATCGACGCCGCAACCGGCGCCCGTCTGTTCGAGGACGTCTCAGCCGGCGCGGTCGAGGCCGCCGCGGCCGACCGCACACACCGCTGGGGCGACGGCGGCCCGCGCGACGTCCCGTCCGTTGGGGACGCGCGCTCCGACCTCCCCACTTCGTCCACGATCCCCACCCACCACGAGGAGGAGCGCTGATGCTGCCGTCCGCCCGTCCGCCGTCGCAGCGTTCCGGCCGTCTCGGACTCGGCATCGTCGGAGCGGGCCGCGTCGGCCCTGTGCTGGGCTCCGCGCTCGCCGGCGCGGGCCATGCGATCGTCGGCATCTCGGCTGTGTCCGAGGCCAGCCGGGAGCGCGCGCAGGCCATGCTGCCGCGGGTTCCCATCCTCGACATCCCGACCATCGTCGAGCGGAGTGAGCTCGTCATCCTCGCCGTCCCCGACACCGAGCTGCCTCAGCTCGTCGCCGGTCTGGCCGCGACGGGGACCTGGCAGCCCGGTCAGATCGTGCTCCACACGGCTCCCGCCTTCGGAATCGGCGTGCTGCAGCCCGCCGCCGCCGCGGGCGCCATCCCGCTCGCTGTGCACCCCGCGCTCGAGTTCACCGGGACCAGCCTCGACCTCACCCGACTCGGTGAGAGCTACTTCGCCGTGACCGCGCCCGCGCCCGTCCTTCCGATCGCGCAGGCGCTGGTGGTCGAGATGGGCGGCGAACCGGTCGTGGTCGCCGAGGCCGATCGGCCGGCGTACGCGGAGGCGATCGCCACCGCCACCTCCTTCTCGCGCTCGATCGTCGAGCAATCGACCGGCCTGCTGCAGGGGATCGGCGTCGAGAACCCCGGGTCGTTCCTGAGTTCTCTCATCCGCTCCTCGGTGGACAACGCGCTCACCCGCGCGGGAGCACCGACACGTCTGGACCTCGACGAGATGCTGGACGCCCTCGCGGACGACGACCGTTCCGGCGACGGCGGTCCGGGCCGTGGCGGTCCTGGCGCCGCCGGTCCTGGCGCGGGTGGTCCCGGCGCGGGTGGTCCCGGCGCTGGTCCCGGCAGCCGCGGTCCTGGCACCGGCGACCCCGGCGACGACGGGCGCGGCTGGTACCTTCGCGGCGAGTAGCCTGGTCGAGGCCGGCGAGGATCGGCCGGAGGGACGCGAATGCCTGAGATCATCACCACCATCGCCGCGCTGCGGGAGCGGGTCGCCGACGTCCGGCGCATCGCCCGGCAGGAGGGGCCGGCCGATGCGCCCACCGGCCGGGTCGTGCTCGTCCCGACGATGGGGGCTCTTCACGAGGGCCACCTCCGGCTGGTGTCGAACGCCCGTGACCTCGGCGGCTTCGTGGTCGTCTCCATCTTCGTGAACCCGTTGCAGTTCGGGCCGGGCGAAGACCTGGACCGCTACCCGCGCACGCTCGACGCCGACGTGGCGGCCCTCGACGGCCTCGCCGACGTCGTCTTCGCCCCGACCGCTTCGGAGATGTACCCCGACGGCCCGAGCGAGACCCGGGTGACGCCGGGGGAGTCGGGCACGCTCTTCGAGGGCGCGTCCCGCCCCGGGCACTTCGACGGCGTGCTGACGGTGGTCAGCAAGCTCTTCCACATCGTCCAGCCGGATGTCGCTGTCTTCGGCCAGAAGGATGCCCAGCAGGTGCACGTGATCGGGCGCATGGTGGACGACCTCGACTTGCCGGTGAGGATCGCCGTCGTCGACACGGTCCGCGAGGAGGACGGCCTGGCGCTCTCGAGCCGTAACCGCTACCTCGGCGAGGATGACCGGGTCGCCGCGGTCACCCTGTCGCAGGCGCTCGCCGCGGCCTCCGAGGCCGCCACAGGCGGCGTCCCGGCCGCGCTCGAGGCGGCCCACGCGCGCATCGAGGCCGAGCCTGCCGTTAAGCTGGATTATCTCGCGATCGTCGAGCCGGATTCCTTCCGGGAGGCGTCGCCGGACCACCACGGCCCCGCACTGATGCTGATCGCCGCGCGGGTCGGAACGACCCGGCTGATCGACAACAAGCGCATCACGACGTGACCTGAGATGCACGACCCCGCCACCCGGAACGGAAAGACAGCGATGACCGACGCGCAGACCACCGCCGACGACCTGGCCCTCGACCCGACGGACGAGGATGTCAGCGAGCAGAAGGCGGTCCGGCTGAGCAAGCGCGACCGCCTGCTTACCGAGGCGGAGAACGCGGGCGGCGGCGCGTATCCGGTGCAGGTCCCCGTCACCACGACCATCCCGGCGGTGCGCGCCAAGTGGGACCACCTCCAGCCCGATGAGGGGTCCGGCGAGATCGTCGGCATCGCGGGTCGCGTCGTGCACCTGCGCAACACAGGGAAGCTCTGCTTCGCCGTGCTGCAGGCCGGAGACGGCTCCCGCATCCAGGTGATGGTCTCGCTGGCCGCCGTGGGCGAGGAGTCGCTGGTCGCGTGGAAGGAGCTCGTCGACCTGGGTGACCACGTCTTCGTCTCCGGCGAGGTCGTGTCGAGCCGCCGGGGCGAGCTGTCGGTGATGGCGCAGGAGTGGCGCATCGCCGCCAAGGCCCTGCTGCCGCTCCCGAACCTGCACAACGAGCTCAGCGAGGAGACGCGCGTGCGTGCGCGCTACCTCGACCTCATCGCTCGCGAGCAGGCCCGCAAGACGGTCCTCGACCGCGCGGCGGCGGTCGCGAGCCTGCGTCGCACCTTCGCCGAGCGCGAGTTCGTCGAGGTGGAGACCCCGATGCTGCAGGTGATGCACGGCGGCGCCTCGGCCCGGCCGTTCGTCACGCACTCGAACGCCTTCGACACCGAGCTCTACCTGCGGATCGCCCCGGAGCTCTATCTGAAGCGCGCTGTGGTCGGCGGCATCGACCGGGTGTTCGAGATCAACCGGAACTTCCGCAACGAGGGGGCCGACTCGACGCACTCGCCGGAGTTCGCGATGCTCGAGGCCTACCAGGCGTACGGCGACTACAACTCGATCGCCGACCTGACGCAGACGCTCATCCAGGACGCGGCGCTCGCCATCTCGGGCTCGCACGTCGTCACGTGGGCGGACGGCACCGAGTACGACCTCGGCGGCGAGTGGGACCGGATCCGGATGTACGACAGCCTCTCCGCGGCGATCGACGAGGAGATCACTCCCGAGACCCCGATCGAGCGCCTGCGCGAACTGGCGGCCGAGGCCGGCATCGAGATCGAGCACCCGCTCGCCGGCAAGTACGTCGAGGAGCTGTGGGAGCACTACGTCAAGACGGACCTGGTGCGCCCCACCTTCGTGATGGACTTCCCCGTCGACACGAGCCCGCTCGTCCGTGCCCATCGTTCCCGCGACGGCGTCGTGGAGAAGTGGGATCTCTACACGCGCGGCTTCGAGCTCGCGACCGGCTACTCCGAGCTGGTCGACCCCGTCGTCCAGCGCGAGCGATTCGTCGAGCAGGCGAAGCTCGCCGCGGCCGGCGACAACGAGGCCATGCGCCTCGACGAGGAGTTCCTGCGTGCGCTGGAGTTCGGGATGCCCCCGACCGGCGGCATGGGCATGGGCATCGACCGCCTGCTGATGGCTCTCACCGGCCTCGGCATCCGCGAGACCATCCTCTTCCCGCTGGTCAAGTAGCTCCCAGCGGGCGCGGGTTAGCATGGAAGCGTTATGAACGACGTCATCGGCGGTATCGTCTGGGCACTCGCACCCACCGTTCTGGTCGGGCTGCTGTTCTGGGCGATCATGCGCGCGATCGTGCGGGCTGACCGTAATGAGCGCAAGGCGTACTCGCGCCTGGAGGCGGAGGAGCGGGCCCGACGCGGTCTCGCTCCGAAGCCCTAACCGGCCTCGGGCTTCACATTCCGCTACGGTAACTCCGGAGGGCGCGCACGCGACCCTTGCGGTTTCGGAGGGATCTGCGCGCGGATGGAGACGGGCTTCTGGCTCACGGTCGGCTTCTGGCTGGCCCTGCTCGTCGACTTCATCATCCGTGTGCTGGCGATCATCATCGTCCCGCGCAACCGCAAGCCCACCTCTGCCACCGCGTGGCTGCTCGCGATCTTCCTCATCCCGTACATCGGCATCCTGTTCTTCCTGCTCATCGGCAGCTACAAGCTCCCGAAGCGCCGCCGCCAGAAGCAGGACGAGATCAACCGGTTCATCATCGACAGCACCGAGGGCATCGAGCGCGTACGCCGTGACCACCCGTGGCCCCCGTGGCTGGAGGGCGTCGTCGAGCTCAACCGGAAGCTGGGCGCGATGCCCCTGGTGGGCGGTAACCGCGCCTCGCTGAACGGCGACTACCAGGGCTCGCTCGACGCGATGGCCGCGGAGGTCGCCAAGGCCCGCCGTTACGTGCACGTCGAGTTCTACATCCTCACGCTCGACAAGACGACGGCGCCGCTGTTCGACGAGCTGGAGGCCGCAGTGAAGCGCGGGGTGATCGTTCGCGTGCTGCTCGACCACATCGCGTCGCTGCGGACACCCGACTACAAGAAGACCCTCAAGCGGCTCACGGCGATGGGCGCCAAGTGGCAGCTGATGCTCCCGGTGCAGCCTCTCAAGGGCAAGTACCAGCGGCCCGACCTGCGGAACCACCGGAAGCTGCTCATCGTCGACGGCCGTGTGGCCTTCATGGGCTCGCAGAACATCATCGACCGCAGCTACAACAAGAAGTCGAACATCCGGCGCGGGCTCAAGTGGAAGGAACTGATCGTCCGGCTGGAGGGCCCCATCGTCGCCGGTCTGAATGCCATCTTCATCACCGACTGGTACAGCGAGACCGACGAACTGCTCCGCCGCGAGACCGAGCCGATCACGGACGAGATCGACGACAACGAGCTCGACGCCCAGGTCGTGCCGTCCGGGCCGGGGTTCGCCGGCGAGAACAACCTGCGGCTCTTCCTGGCGCTGCTGTACTACGCCCAGGAACGCATCGTCATCACGTCTCCGTACTTCGTGCCGGACGAGTCGATGCTCATGGCTATCACCTCCGCCGTGCAGCGGGGGATCAAGGTCGACCTTTTCGTTTCGGAGATCGGCGACCAGGCGCTTGTGTACCACGCGCAGCGGTCGTACTACGAGGCGCTGCTGCGGGCGGGCGTGCGCATCTGGATGTACAAGGCCCCGTACATCCTTCATGCGAAGCACTTCACGATCGACGACGATGTGGCGGTCATCGGTTCGAGCAACATGGACATGCGCTCCTTTCAGCTCAACATGGAGGTCTCGTTGATGGTGCGCGGACGCTCCTTCGTCGAAGAGATGCGCAGGGTCGAGGACGGCTATCGCGAGGACAGCCGGGAGCTCACGCTCGAGGAGTGGATGAAGCAGCCCTTGCGCTCCACCGTGCTCGACAATCTCGCGCGGCTGACGTCCGCCCTGCAGTAGGGGCGGAGCGGAGGCGCGCTCATGCCGCGAGCAGGTCGGCCACGCGGAGCACGTCGCACCATGGTCGAGCGGCGCTGGCAAGCCGGCCGTCGGCGGTGAGCAGGGGGACGTCGAGCAGGCGCGCGAGGGCGACATACATGCCGTCGTAGGCGGTGAGGTTCTCGCGCCACCTCCAAGCCTCTTGCCACAGCGGCTCATGCTCCATGCGCACGATGTCCAGTCGATAGAAGGCCTGGATGGCCAGCTCACTTTGTCGGGCCTTCTCGGGTTGACGGCGTGCGTGTCGTCGCATCGCGCTCACGAACTCCGGATCGATGAGATGAGGGGCAACGAAAATGCAATCAGCGAGTTCTGGCTCCTGGAAAGCCCTCAGGCCGTCTGCCGCGAGCAGTTCGACGGCGGCGCTGCAATCGAGGACGGCGGACTTCATCGGTCGTCCCGGTCGGCACGGATCAGCTCGACGATCTCCTCCGTCGTGATGTCGAGCAGCGGCCCCAGCAGGGCGTCTCCGGGCGTCGCAGCGGCCTCTCTCCGCAGGCGGTGGGACGCTTTGACCTCGGTCCAGCGCTCGTCGATCCGCAGCCGTTCGGCTATGCGAGTGAGCTCGCGACGAAGGTACTCGGAGTACGAGATCCCCTTCGCCGCCGCGGCGTTCTTCAGGCGGTCATTGACCGCGGGATCCAGGTCTCTTACTTGCACGGTGACTCCCATGGTTCGAGGGTAGATGGGTGTGCATGCAGAAACAAGACATCTGCATGCATGGCGATATCGTCTCGTGTCGAGGCTCGCAGTGCGCGATGAAGCAGAAATCTGTGGAGAAGTGGCGGGACGGCAGGCCTGTGGACGGACGAGTTCAGCCCCGCGGCCGCAGCCGCACGGTCGGCAGCTCCGGCGCGGGCAGCGGCGAGCCGTCGTATCCCACCACCGTGCCGAACCGGCCGTCCGTGTCGTCACCGGCGATGACGTCGCCCTGCCAGTCCGCCCGGAACGCGACGATCTCCTCGTGACTGCGTCCGATGAAGTTCCACCACATGACGATCTCCTCGCCGAGCGGTTCGCCGCCGAGCAGCACGACCCGGGCGTCCGACGACGCATGCAGCGTCAGAACGCTGCGGCCGGGGGCGAGGTACGCCAGGTGCGACAGCGGCACCTCGACGTCCTCCACGGCCACGTCACCGGTGTCGACCAGGACGCCGTGCTCGAACGACTCCGTCACCGGCACCTCGATCGTCGCCCCGGCGGGCGCGACGATCTCCGCTCCGACCAGCGGCGAGAACACCGTGGCCGGCGTGCCGCTCCCGCCCAGCGAGCCGACGAACGTCCGCACCGTCCCCGCACCGAGGGGCGCCGCGACCGGCGCATGGTGCTCGAAGAACGGCGCGACATCCCGCGACGCCGAGGGCAGTGCGACCCACAGCTGCACGCCGTGCAAACGCTCCGTGCCCGGCGTCGAGACCTCCGAATGGCTGATGCCGTGCCCAGCGGTCATCAGGTTGAGCTCGCCCGGGCGCACGAGCGCGTGGCTGCCGACGCTGTCGCGGTGGTCGATCTCCCCCTCGAAGAGCCAGCTGACCGTCTGCAGGCCGGTGTGCGGGTGCGGAGGGACGCGCATCCCGCCCGACGACGACACGTCGTCCGGGCCGTAGTGGTCCACGAAGCACCAGCCGCCGATCAGCGAGCGGCGGCGCTGCGGGAGCGTCCGGCGGACCGTCATCGCGCGTGGACCGCCGAGCGGCACATCGCGCGGTTCCAGGATCTCGACCCGCGCATCCTCGAGCACGGCGGTGTCCGCCACGACTTCCGCCGGGTCGCGCTCCAGGTTGCTCATAGCGGCATCCTAAGCGTCCTGCGCGGATCCACAGCGGGCCTTCCTAGAATGGTCCCGTGCCCCGGACCGCCGCCCGTCTCCTCCCCGCCATCGCAGCGGTCGCGGCCGTCGCAGCGCTCGCGGGATGCACCGGCTCCCCGAGCCGCCCGCTGGAGGACTACGCGGGCGAGCCGAAGGGTGTGCAGCCACCCGCGAGCAGCGCAGGCGGCGCCTCCTGGGCGGTCTGGCTGGAGGACGGCGACCAGCTCGCCATCGTGCTCTACGGCAGCTCGACCTGCCCGCCCAAGGTGCAGAACGTGACCGCCTCCAGCGCCACCGAGATCACGGCGACGCTGGCACCGGCTCCCGGCGGGATCTGCACCCGCGACTTCGTGCCGCACACCACCGTCTTCAGCACCCCGGACCGGGTCACGAAGACCGGGGAGGTCACGGTCCTCCTCCCCGACACGACGCTCAAACTGCCCGCCCGCCAAGGCTGATCCCGGGCGATCCGCCCACCCCGCGCAACCGCGTCACGCCCACGGCGAACAGGGCCACGAAGGCGGGGGAGCGGTGGTTACTCTCTTTGTATCGACGCCGAACCTGCCCGGTGTCGTACGAGGAGTAGACATGTTCGAGAGATTCACCGACCGCGCCCGTCGCGTTGTCGTCCTGGCCCAGGAAGAGGCCAAGATGCTCAACCACAACTACATCGGCACCGAGCACATCCTGCTCGGCCTGATCCACGAGGGTGAGGGCGTCGCCGCCAAGGCGCTCGAGTCGCTCGGCATCTCGCTCGACGCCGTGCGCGAGCAGGTGCAGGACATCATCGGCCAGGGTCAGCAGCAGCCGACCGGCCACATCCCCTTCACGCCGCGCGCCAAGAAGGTGCTCGAGCTGAGCCTCCGCGAGGCGCTGCAGCTCGGCCACAACTACATCGGCACCGAGCACATCCTGCTCGGCCTCATCCGCGAGGGCGAGGGCGTCGCCGCCCAGGTCCTCGTGAAGCTGGGCGCCGACCTCAACCGCGTCCGCCAGCAGGTCATCCAGCTCCTCTCGGGATACCAGGGCAAGGAGCAGGTCCAGGTCGGCGGCAACGATCAGACCACCGCGCAGGCCGGTAGCCAGATCCTCGACCAGTTCGGCCGCAACCTCACGCAGGCCGCGCGCGACAACAAGCTCGACCCGGTGATCGGGCGCGAGAAGGAGATCGAGCGCGTCATGCAGATCCTGTCGCGCCGCTCCAAGAACAACCCCGTGCTGATCGGCGAGCCGGGCGTCGGCAAGACCGCCGTCGTCGAGGGCCTGGCGCAGGCGATCGTCCGCGGCGACGTGCCGGAGACGCTGAAGGACAAGCAGCTCTACACGCTCGACCTCGGCTCGCTCATCGCCGGCTCCCGCTACCGCGGTGACTTCGAGGAGCGCCTGAAGAAGGTCACCAAGGAGATCCGCACCCGTGGCGACATCATCACCTTCATCGACGAGATCCACACGCTCGTCGGCGCGGGTGCCGCCGAGGGCGCGATCGACGCGGCCAGCATCCTCAAGCCGCTGCTCGCCCGCGGCGAGCTGCAGACCATCGGCGCCACCACGCTCGACGAGTACCGCAAGCACTTCGAGAAGGATGCGGCCCTCGAGCGCCGCTTCCAGCCCATCCAGGTGGCCGAGCCCTCGCTGCCCCACGCGATCAACATCCTCAAGGGACTGCGCGACCGCTACGAGGCGCACCACAAGGTGTCCATCACCGACGGCGCGATCGTGGCCGCGGCCAACCTGGCCGACCGCTACATCCAGGACCGCTTCCTCCCGGACAAGGCCATCGACCTGATCGACGAGGCCGGCGCCCGCCTGCGCCTCTCGATCCTGTCGGCGCCGCCGGAGCTGCGCGAGTTCGACGACAAGATCGCCGCCGTGCGCTCCCAGAAGGAGGGCGCGATCGAGGACCAGGACTTCGAGAAGGCCGCCAGCCTGCGCGACGAGGAGAAGAACCTCCTCGGCGAGCGTCTGCGCCTCGAGAAGCAGTGGCGCTCGGGCGAGGTCAAGACCACGGCGGAGGTCGACGAAGGCCTCATCGCCGAGGTGCTGGCCCAGGCGACCGGCATCCCGGTGTTCAAGCTCACCGAGGAGGAGTCGGCTCGACTCGTCTACATGGAGAAGGCGCTGCACGAGCGCGTCATCGGCCAGGAGGAGGCCATCGCGGCCCTCTCGCGGACGATCCGCCGCACCCGTGCCGGCCTGAAGGACCCGAAGCGTCCCTCCGGTTCGTTCATCTTCGCCGGCCCCACCGGTGTCGGTAAGACCGAGCTGGCCAAGGCGCTCGCCGAGTTCCTGTTCGACGACGAGTCGGCGATGATCTCGCTCGACATGTCGGAGTACGGCGAGAAGCACACGGTCTCCCGACTGTTCGGCGCCCCTCCCGGGTTCGTCGGCTTCGAGGAGGGCGGCCAGCTGACCGAGAAGGTCCGCCGCAAGCCGTTCAGCGTGGTGCTGTTCGACGAGATCGAGAAGGCGCACCCGGACATCTTCAACTCGCTGCTCCAGATCCTGGAGGAGGGACGTCTGACGGATGGCCAGGGACGCGTGGTCGACTTCAAGAACACCGTGATCATCATGACCACGAACCTCGGTACGAAGGACATCTCCGGCGGCCCCGTCGGGTTCCAGATCGAGGGCGACCCGCAGACCGGCTACGACCGGATGCGCGGCAAGGTCTACGAGGAGCTGAAGAAGAACTTCAAGCCCGAGTTCCTGAACCGTGTCGACGAGATCATCGTCTTCCCGCAGCTGGACAAGAGCGAGCTCCTGCAGATCGTCGACCTGTTCATCAAGCGCCTGTCGACCCGACTGCTCGACCGCGACATGACCATCGAGCTGACCGTCCCGGCGAAGGAGCGGCTGATCGAGGTCGGGTTCGACCCGACGCTCGGCGCCCGCCCGCTGCGCCGCGCGGTCCAGCACGAGATCGAGGACCGGCTGAGCGAGAAGATCCTGCACGGCGAGCTGAACGCGGGCGACCACGTCCACGTCGACTTCGCCGACGGCGACTTCGTCTTCACGACGACGGCCCGCAAGGAGCCGATCGGCGCGGGCATCAACTCCGCCGCCGCGATCGGCACCGGGCCTGCGACCCCGGACCTCGCCGCGAACGACTGAGTCTCGTCACCGGAACGGCCGGCGCCCACCACGGGTGCCGGCCGTTCCGCGTTCTCAGCAGCGATCGGGTCTCCCCACCTGGTGGCCCAGCGGTTAGCCTGCGGCCGAGCGCACGTCGCAGGGACGAGGCCGGAGGGGACGAACGATGACGGATGCGGACGAGACGGCTCCGAAGGACGCCACGGAGCACACCCGCGCGGCGAACCGCGCGGCCCGGGACACGCTGCCCCTGCACGACAGACGGGATTACGAGGATGCCGCCCGCGGCTTCGTAGCGACGCTGGAGGATGCGCTCGTCGCCGGGCCCGGTGGGCTTCCTATCGCGGATCTCCGTTCCCACGACTTCCTCACCGCATCGGACGATGCGCCCGACACGGTCCATCCGAGCTTGTGGCGTCATGCGCAGGTGAATCACCATTACGGGCTCTTCGAGGTCGCCGAGGGCGTCTATCAGGTGCGCGGAGTCGACCTTGCGAACATCACCATCATCGAGGGCGACGCCGGCATCATCGTGATCGACCCTCTTACCTTCGCCGAGACAGCGCGCGCGGGGCTGGCGCTCTACCGCGAACATCGCGGAGACCGTCCGGTGACCGGGCTGGTGTACACCCACAGCCACGCCGACCACTTCGGCGGCTCCCGCGCCATCCTCGAGGACGCTCACGGCGGTGCGTTCCCCGTGATGGCACCCGACGGGTTCCTGTACGAGGCCGCAGCGGAGAACGTGTATGCCGGCACGGCGATGACCCGCAGGGCGTTGTACATGTACGGGCCGCTGCTCGCCCCCGGCCCGCGCGGGCAGGTGGATGCCGGGCTCGCGAACACGCTCAGCAACGGCGGCAGCGCCACTCTGGTCGCGCCCACAGACCTCATCCGCGAGACCGGTGAGACCCGGACCGTCGACGGTGTCGAGATGGTGTTCCAGATGGCGCCGGGCACCGAGGCGCCGGCGGAGATGCTGATCCACTTCCCGAAGCTGCGCCTGCTGTGCGCCGCGGAAGACCTCAACCACCTCATGCACAACCTCTACACGCTGCGGGGTGCGCAGGTCCGCGACGCCGCGACCTGGTGGAAGACGCTGAACGACACCATCCAGCTGTTCGGCGACGACACGGATGTCGTGGTGGGCCAGCACGGGTGGCCGCGCTGGGGCACCGCCGACATCCGCGAATACCTGGCGAACCAGCGCGACCTGTACAAGTTCATCCACGACGAGACGCTGCGCCTCGCGAACCGCGGGCAGACCATGACGGAGATCGCGGAGGAGCTGCGGCTGCCCGCCGGGCTGGAGAAGGAGTGGTACAGCCACGGCTACTACGGTTCGCTCAGCCATAACGCCAAGGCGGTCTACCAGCGGTACCTCGGCTGGTACGACTCGCATCCGGCGCACCTGAATCAGCTCCCGCCGTCTGAGGCCGGTCCGCGTTACGTCGAGTACATGGGCGGAGCGGACGCGGTGATCGAGAAGGCGCGACGAGCGTTCGAGGAGGGCGACTACCGCTGGGTCGCGGAGGTGCTGACGCACGTCGTGTTCGCGGATCCCGCGAACCGGGAGGCCGCGCTGCTGCAGGCGGACACCCTCGAACAACTCGGCTACCAGTCGGAGAATCCGACCTGGCGCAACGAGTACCTGATGGGCGCGCTCGAGCTGCGCAACGGGGTCCGCGATCTGGGCACCATCCAGCTGGCCACCGCGGACGTCTTCGCAGCGATGACGCCGGATATGATCCTCGACTTCGCGGGGATCAAACTGAACGGCACGGAGGCGGGTGACCTCCGGGGCGAGATCGGCTGGACGGTCACGGCGGAGGGCGAGGACCCGGTCGACCTGCTCCTCGAGCTGAGGAACGGTGTGCTCGTGTACACGCGCGGGGCGTCGTTCGACGGCGTGGCGACGACGGTCGCTTCGTCGAAGGCCGCGCTCGCCGCGGCACTGTTCGGCGGCACGTCGATCGACGACGCGATCGCCTCGGGGGACATCGCGGTCACCGGCGACGACTCCGTGGTGAGGAAGCTCTTCGGACTGCTCGACGACTTCCCGCTCTGGTTCCCCATCGTCCAGCCCTGAGCGGAGCCGGGTGCGCGGACGAATCGGCGTCCGCGCACTCGGTAGGGTTGATGGGTGAGCGACAGCGGTCCAGGATTCAGCATCCGGCGCGCGCGGACGGGTGACGTCCCGCGCATCCAGCAACTGGTGGAGCCTCTGGTCCAGCGACGCATCCTGCTCGGCAAGGAGACGGTCACGTTCTACGAGGCCGTGCAGGAGTTCCGGGTCGCGGAGGACGCCGACGGCGAGCTCATCGGCTGCGGTGCGCTGCACGTGATGTGGAGCGACCTGGGCGAGGTCCGCACGCTCGCCGTCTCTGACGCCTGGCTCGGCAAGGGGGTCGGCCACGCGCTGCTCGCCCGATTGGAGACGGATGCGCGCGAGCTGGGGCTGAACCGCCTGTTCTGCCTCACCTTCGAGGTGGGCTTCTTCGGCCGCAACGGCTTCGTGGACATGGGCGCCGAGACCGTCGACCCGCAGCTGTACGCCGAGCTCGTGCGCTCGCACGACGAGGGCGTCGCCGAGTTCCTGGACCTCGCGCGAGTGAAGCCGAACACCCTCGGCAACACCCGGATGCTCAAGCGTCTCTGAGCGCCGCCTGACCACCGGGCGCGCCTGTCCGGCGGCCTCCCGCCTGCTGGCTATCATGCGGGCATGTCGACGTTCAAGAACCCGGTCGGCCCCCAGCCGAGCAGCGTCTACTGGCGTCGCCGGCTCATCGTCCTCCTCGGCGTGGTCGCCGTCGTGGTCGTCATCATCCTGATCGTGGTTCGTCCGGGCTCCGCGGGCGGCGAGCCCGCCAAGAAGCAGCCTGCGCCTGCCGCGACGAACACCCCCGCGGCCGGGTCCACGAGCATCCCGACCAGCAGCGCGTCGGCGGAGGGACAACCGTGCAAGCCCGCGGACGTGCGGGTCGAGGCCGTCACCGACAGGGACCAGTACGCCGCGGGCGAGCTGCCGCAGCTATCCGTGGCCCTGACCAACACCGGTTCCGCGGCGTGCACCATCGACGCCGGGACGGCTCAGCAGGTGTTCACGATCACCAGCGGCTCCGAGGTCTACTGGAAGTCGACGGACTGCCAGAGCGACAAGGTGGATGCGGAGGTGCTGCTGCAGCCCGGCAAGACCATCTCGTCGCAGGCTCCGATCACCTGGGACCGGACCCGATCCGACCCGTCGACCTGTCAGGCGACCCGTGAGCAGGTGCCCGCGGCGGGCGCGTCGTACCACCTGGAGACCAGTGTCTCCGGTGTGAAGAGCTCCGAGACGAAGCAGTTCATCCTGCAGTGACGGCGGTGACGCCCTCGCCGCTGCCTCCGTCGGCGCGCGTGTAGGCTCCCACGATCTCGCGAACCTCGACGCCGGCGCTGTGACGGATGGCCGGGTTCTGCCGGGCGAGCACGAGTGCCGCCTCCCGGTCGTCGGCCTCGACGATGCCGACGCCGGCGATGAACTCCTTGGTCTCGGTGTACGGCCCGTCCGTCTCGCCGCTGCCGCGGATCGAGGTGGCCGCGGCCGGCTCGCTCAGGGCGTAGGCGGCCGTGAGGGCCCCCGCCGCGATGAGGTCGTCGGAGTGCTTCTCGTGCTCGGCGAGTTCGGCGTCGTCGTGCTCCGCCGTCGGGTCGGAGTAGATGAAGATCGCGTACTGAGGCATGTCGGTTCTCCCGTCTCTGTCGGAATGCTCCCACCGGTGCGTCGAACGGCGATGCCCGCGATCGACATCGTCAGAACGCCGCGTCGAGCTCCCGCTCCCGCTCGGTGGACGCGGCGCTGAATGCCAGGCGCAGGGCCTCGCGGATGGACGCGCTGCGGTCGTCGACCCGGGTGGCGAACCCCAGCCGAGCCGCCTCGGACGTGCGCTGCTTGCCGCTCACGACCGGTCGGATCTCTCCGGCCAGACTGATCTCGCCGAACGCGGCCAGGTTGTGCGGGATGGCCCGGTCGGTCGCGGCGGAGGCGATGGCCAGCGCGATCGCCAGATCGGCTCCGGGCTCTGTGAGCCGCACCCCGCCGACGGTCGAGACGTAGACGTCCTTGTCGCCGAGCTTGATGCCCGCCCGGCGCTCGAGCACCGCCAGCAGCATCGCGACGCGGGACGCATCCACCCCGTTGGTGACGCGGCGCGGATTGGGTGCCGTGGTGCCGACGACGAGCGCCTGCACCTCGACCGGCAGCGGTCGGCGTCCCTCCATGGCGACCGTCACGCACGTGCCGGACACCGGCGTCGTCGTGCGGCTGAGGAACAGCCCGCTCGGGTCGGGCACCTCGGCGATGCCGTCGCCGGCCATCTCGAAGCAGCCGACCTCGTCCGTCGGCCCGAACCGGTTCTTGAGGGCCCGGACGAACCGCAGCGCGGTCTGCCGGTCGCCCTCGAACTGGCACACCACGTCGACCAGGTGCTCCAGCAGCCGGGGGCCGGCGATCGAGCCGTCCTTGGTCACGTGGCCGACGATCAGCACCGGGAGGTCGCGTTCCTTGGCCACCCGGATGAGCGTGCTGGCGACCTCGCGCACCTGGCTCGGACCGCCCGCGATGCCTTCGGCCGAGCTGCTGGACACCGTCTGCACCGAGTCCACGATCACGAGCGAGGGCTGCACGGCGTCGATCTGCGCGACGATGGTGGCGAGGTCGGTCTCGGATGCGAGATACAGCTCGTCGTGGACCGCCCCCGTGCGCTCGGCGCGCATCCTGACCTGGCTCACCGACTCCTCGGCGCTGACGTAGAGCACCCGGTTGCGGGCCCGTGCCGCCCGCGAGGCCACCTCGAGGAGCAGCGTGGACTTGCCGACCCCGGGCTCGCCGCTCAGCAGGATGGCCGCGCCCGGCACGATCCCGCCGCCGAGAACACGGTCGAACTCGCCGATGCCGCTCGGCCGCCGCGGCACCCGATCGGCCTCTATGTCGGTGATCGCGCGCGCCTCGCGCCCGGCCGCGATCGTCACCGGCTTGAGCGCCCGGAGCACGCCGGTCGGCTGAGCCGCTTCTTCGACCGTGCCCCACGCCTCGCAGTTGGAACAGCGGCCGACCCACTTGGCCGTGCTCCAGCCGCACTCGGAGCAGCGGTAGGTGACAGACGCTTTGGGCACGGAACCTCCTGGATCGTGCTCCACCCTACGGCGAGCCACCGTCATCCCAGGAAGGATCGCGGCGACCTGTGGACATCGACGCTGCGGCCGGCCCTGTGACCACTTCTGCCCGGCCCCTCCCGAGAGCACAATGGGCCGCATGGCTGATCGCATGTTCACTCTCCGCACCGGCCGGAAGGTCGGCGTCACCGCTCTTGGCGACCCGGATGCCGAACGCATCGTGATCTTCTGCCACGCCGCCCCCGGGTCCTCGATCTTCGATCCGGACCCGGACGCCTCCAGCGAGCGCAACGCCCACATCGTCGCCCTCGACCGCCCCGGCTACGGCTCGAGCGACCCCTGGCCCGTCGGGAGCTGGCCGAGCATCGTGCAGGCCGCGGACGACATCGCCGAATACCTCCGGTCGGTCGTCGTCGCCGAGTCGGTCATCGGGGTGAGCCGTCCCCGCACGGTCGGCATCGCCGGCTGGTCGGCGGGCGGACGGGTCGCGCTCGCCGTCGCCGCACGCCATCCACAGCTCGTGGACCGCGTCGCCATCGTCGGCACGCCCGCGCCGAACGAGGCGGTGCCGTGGATCGCACCGGCGCAGCAGGAGCTCTCCGATCAGCTCGCCGCGATGTCCCCGGCGGATGCGATGGCGAAGCTGAGCGGCATGCTGCAGCCGCAGGCGGACGCCGTCGCCGCCGCCGACGAGCCGGGGGACGTGCCGCTCGATATGCTCGGCATCGGCGCGGCCGACGCACAGGCGCTGGGTGGCCCGGGCGTGCACGACCGGCTCGGGATGATGCTGAAGGACGCGTTCCGTCAGGGCACCGGGGGAGTCGCCGGCGACATCCTCAGCTACACCGCCCGGCCGTGGGGTTTCGATCTCGGCGACGTCGCGGCCAAGACGCTCATCCTGGCCGGCCAGGCCGACCCGCTGGCCGGGCACGCGCACGCCGCCTGGTACAAGAACGCGCTGCCGGACGCGCGGGTGGAGATGGTCCCGGGCGCGGGCCACCTGGCCGTCGTGCCGATGTGGGGACGCATCCTCTCGCACCTGGCACCGGCGACCGTCAGGCGCTGAGCGCTTCCTCCTGCTCCACCGGCTCGCCGGTCCGCGGGAACAGGGCGCGTGCGCGCGCCGTGACCGCCGGCAGGAAGGCGGACGCCCACACGCGGTAGCCGCGGTCGTTGGGGTGGAAGAGGTCTTCGGCGAACTGCGTGAACGCGCCGCGCAGTCCCTCGCGCCGCATCGTCTCGTGCAGCGGGACGACGGTCAGCCCCCGCGAGGCCGCCTCCTCCTCGAGGATGCGGTTGCCCTCGGCGACCTTCCTCTCGTTCCAGGGCAGGTAGAAGTAGGGGAGATCGGCCACGATGGTGTGGTCGGGCACGGCGGCGAAGACCTTGCGCATCCCCTCCCGGAACCGCGCGGCGTCGAACGCGGCGATGTCGTTGGCGCCGATGGAAACGGTCACGATGTCGGGCCGCAGGCTCGCGAACCGCGGAAGCTGGTCCGCGACCGCCAGCGCGACCGTCGCACCCGAGACGGAGAGGTTGACGACGCGTACGGTGCGCCCGGTCACCGCCCGAAGGTGGTCTGCGATGACGCCGACGTAGCTGTTCTTGGGCGCGGAGGCCCCGATGCCCTGCGCGGCACTGTCCCCGATGGCGACGTAGAGCAGTTCACCGGGGTCCTTCGCCGCATCCCGCCACCACTTCGAGTGCACGGGAAGCAGCTCGTTGAGCCGTACGCGCCCCTCGGCGACAGCGACGCGCTTCGCCTGGATGCGCTGCCATCCGACGCCGGCCAGGACGGCGGTCACGCCCAGGCTCACGATGGCGACAAGGAGACGGCGGAGAGCTCTCATGGACGGAACAGTAACCCCCGACCACCGACGCGGAAAGCGGGGGCCGCCCGATTGGAGTCGTCCGTCGGAATCGCGTACGATAGTCCGCGGTACCGTGTCCGAGCGGCCGAAGGTGCAACTCTCGAAAAGTTGTGTGGGTGAAAGCCCACCGTGGGTTCAAATCCCACCGGTACCGCCAATATGAAGCCCCCGCGATCCCAGCTTTCACAAGGGATGCGGGGGTTTCTTCTGCCTGGGCTCGCGCTGTTTGACTACATTTTGACTACACATGCTGGCACGCCCTCCGTCCGAGGGAAGGGTAAAGGCCGGCTGTGCCCTCCTAGCGTTCGTGAGCATGGCTGCTAGCCTCGCCCTAGAGCGAGGGAGCACTGTGAGCGAGCCCATACAGATCCAAAGACTCATTGAGCGCGTCATTCATGGTGAAATTCGTGTGCCGGGATTCCAGCGCAATTTTGTTTGGGACCCCGATCGGGCGGCGCTCCTCATGGACTCGATATTCAAGGGCTATCCGTTTGGATCTGTGCTGCTTTGGCGAACAAGGACCGTGCTCCGCACGGAAAAGCGGCTGGGCGGATTTGAACTTCCCGATCCTGAGGCCGATTACCCAATCGACTACGTTCTCGACGGCCAACAACGCATCACGTCGATATTCGCCGCCTTCCAAACGGTCCTGCCAGAGCAAGCCGAAGATCCCGCAGTCTGGCTGCCGATCTACTACGACTTTGAAGCTCAGTCCGACGCCCAGGACTCGAAGTTCGTCGCTTTGGCCGCAGAAGATGTCAATATCGATCGTCACTTTGCTCTTCGCTCCTTCTTCGACCCTGTGACGTTTGCTCAAGAGCAGCGGCAATTGGACGACGAACGACTTACCGAGATCGTTCAAGTCCAGTCCCGCTTCACGGGAACCCTCATCCCCGTCGAGACCTTCGCTGAAGAGGACCGGGCAAGCGTTGCGATCGTGTTTGAGCGGGTTAATCGACTGGGGATCAAGCTTGACACGTTCCAGTTGTTGACGGCGTGGACCTGGAGCGAGGACTTCGACTTACAGTCGCGCTTCGAAGACCTCGCCGAGCGATTTGACGAGTTTGGGTTTCACGATGTCGGGACGGACAACGACCTCATGTTGCGCTGCACTGCGGCCGTACTGAGGGGTGATCCCTCACCAACGGCACTCATCGACGTTAATGGGGCTGAGGTTCGGGAGCAGTTCGAGACGGTCATCAGATCGCTTGAGGGCGCGATCGATTTTCTTCGGCACAACATTCACGCAAGGCATCTAAGGTTCCTTCCGTATTCAGCGCTCCTAGTCCCGCTATGTGCATACTTTTCCAAACGGCAGGGGCAGTCGGTCTCCTCTTCGGATCGTGACACGTTGCTTCGATGGTTCTGGCGAACGTCCTTCACACATCGGTACAGCGGAAACCCTTCGCGCAACGTCAAGGCGGACGTTCAACAGGCACTGAAACTGCGGAACGGCGAGCCAAACACGCTGGATGACGTCGGGGTCGCCATCGACCTCGGGTTCTATACAGCTCGCGGCTTCAACACCGGGACGGTCGCCACGAAGGCGTTCATACTGCAACTTGCCGGACACCATCCGCGCTCGTTTATGAGCGGCTCGCTCATACCGCTCGAGACAGTCTTGGCTGAACCGAATCGACGGGAGTATCACCACTGCTTCCCGAAGGCCTATCTGGTGAACAACAGCGTGGATCTGAAGGGCATCAGACTCGACTGTTTAGCGAACTTCGCATTCCTAAGCCGCGCCGAGAACCGGGAGATCTCGGACAAGGCGCCCTCACAGTACCGCTCCCTGATGGGCAGCCCGATAGATGACATCCTGACCTCGCAAATCGTCCCGGTGGAACTCTTCTCGGACGACTGGGGTGAATTCATCTTGGAACGGGCTTCTGACTTGCTTATTGACGCTGAGGACCTAATGAATACAGGTCTTCCGGAGTAACTCGCGGACATGTGGAGAGTGCTTGGACGATGCGATTTCTGGACCTGCTAACGGACCCATATCGTTCGGACCTAATGCTGGACGAGGTCGACCAGGAGCTTGACGGAATTCTCGCGATGCACCGATACCTCGTTTCCAGCACTCATGCCGTATTCGACGCTGCATACGATCGCTTCTTGGAAGCAAACGACCAGGAAGATTATGACGGCGGAGACGCGATCTGGGACGCGGAGCAACAGCTCGGATTCAACCCATGGGACATTGAGGCCCACGCCGGCCTGATGGCGATTGTGCGCGCCGTTTCGCTGTGCGAGGTAGGGCTTGCTCTCCTCGCCAAAGAACAACTGGTTGACCCTGGACCTTGGATCTTTCCGAACGGGGCGACATGGACACGCGAGCTCGAGTCCCTCTTTTTCAAGACAACGCTCAAGAGGCCCTTTAATGTGAACGGCGGTGGGTTCCGAGCAATCCGAAGCCTCAGGGATCTCTACGTGCACGGGTACGGATCGCCGATCACGGAGGATCGGCGGCGGACCCTTGCTCGCCAGCTCTATTCCGCCATTCCTACTGGGCCGATCACTCCCGGCGAGGAACGGCTCGGCTATTCCGGAGGCGTCTACTTCTTTGGCGAGCACGCGACTTACGATCCGGCAACGGGGTCGCTAGACAATGAACTCTTCTTGTCGATGCGAGCAGACATGAGTCCGCTGGCAACGTACCGGTGTATTGAGACAATTCGTGGACATTTCGTTGCCGCAGCGAACGCGATCGGCGAAGGGCTGAGAGATGATCTATCGCGGGACAACTGCAAGTTTGTTCGAGTGGCTGAGGATCGAGCTGCGCGAAATCAATAGAGTTCGCTAGTTTGGTCGGTTGAATTCAATCCGATTGCTATTGAGCGTGCTCGGTCGAGGGTGGTAGCAACGACGTCCAGGTCATCGTCGAAGAGATCGGCATAAGTGTCCAATGTCATGGCGGCCGACGAATGGCCCAGCATTCGCTGCACAGCCTTGACGTTGGCTCCCGCGCTGATCGCCAGGCTCGCGGCAGTGTGCCGTAGGTCATGGATCGTGACACGTGGGAAATTCTTGTCGACGGCCTGCGTCCGCGCGATCGCGTAAACGTACCAACCGCGGCGACGATCTGGTTGGCGCAGGTAGTTATCCCCGTCGCCGAAGACCAATTGGGATGAGGTCTTGTGCTCTGTGATCGCCCTAAGGAGCGGAGCGAGGAACGGCGGAAACGGGACGCTGCGAGCTTCGCCCGTTTTAGGCGTACCGACATGGATCGTGCCCGAGACCTCAACTGCGTTTTCGTGCACATCGACACGTCGACGATTCAAATCAACATCGCCAACATGCAGCGCAATTGCTTCGCCCCACCGCAGGCCGGTGTAGGCGAGGAAAAGGACCATGGTCCGGTGCTTCTTAGCGCTGTCAGCGAGGAGCTCGACTTGCGCGTGACTAAGGTACCTATGCTTTCCCTTCAGCTTTCGAGGAAGGTTGACGCCTCGCGCCGGGTTCAACGGGATTCGGCGATCCATCACTGCGGTGTCGAGAATGCCAGCGAGAACACCATAGGCGCGTAGGACAGTTGTCGCCGAGCGCGGTTTGCCATCGCCCTTGGTGAAGGCGGTGACCCAGTTTTGGACCTCCGAATGGCGGATTTCCCCTACCCGTCGGCTTCCCCATTTTGGTTCGACGTGAAGTCGCCAGGCGATCTCGACGGGACGGAGTGACGAGGGCTTCAGATGGTGTTGATTGGCCAGCCACTCAGCACCCAGGGCGCTGATCGTAGACCGCGACGCTCGAGCGTCCATGAACTCGCCTCGAGCCTTGGCGACCTCAATGGATGCTAGAAAGAGTTCGGCATCTCGCTTCGTTCGAAATCCGCGCTTGCCAGTTAGTGCGTGCTCAGGCGTTCTGTACTGGACGCGATAGCGCTTGCCGCCTCCCGCCTCATACGCGTGAATGCTCCCCATGCCTCAGCTCCAATCGCCGATCGGGGCCCTGCGCCTCGATGACGTCGGTGGTGTCAGGCTACGCGCGAGCGCTGACATCCCGTCGTCCGGACGCAGCTCCCACCTAGCGAGGACAGCAGTCTCGGGCAGACTGGTCTTGTGGAAGGACGGGCTCCGAAGCCGAAACCCTGGGGAGTTTCGGACGATGAAGCAATCGAACTGTGCCGCGACTGGATGATCTACCTCGGCGCAGCGGACACAGTCGTGGCCGGTGGATCTTCGGTTCAGGCTTGTGACCTCTACAGTGCCGGCTACCTGGCGTGGGTCGAAAACAAGACGGGGAACGTCGAGATCGGCCTGGTTGAGCATGCGGCGGCCGTCGCCGCCGTTGACGGTCGTAGAGCGCTGATCTTCGCTCGTCGTGGCGTGATCCCCGCCGCGCGGGTGAGGGCCGACGAGTTCGGAATTGCCATATTCGGGTTCGACCCTCAAGGTGGGACGCTGGATGGCGTCAACTTGCTTGGCCGCGAGCTGTTCGCAATGGCTCACGCCCGGCAGGATTAGCGGCTCGATCATTTGAGGCCGACCGACGCGAGTTCACGATCGCGCGCTGCTATGATCGGGGCGGCGGACGATTGGGCCGCCCGTATGAGTTCGGTCTGCGCTGCCGCTCTCGACTTCTCTATCGTCTCTTCCAGCGGCCGGCGTTGCATCATCTCGACCAGCTGCGAGCTCGCGGAGTCCTCAGTAGGAGCGATTAGTACGGCGGCGTTGTGCTTCTTCCCGCGAGTGAGGCCGACGTAGAGGCCGGCAGCGTCGACGCCTGGACCAACGAGAGCACGATCGGTCGTCTCGCCTTGGACGCCGTAGACCGTCGTGGCGTAGGCGAGATGGATATGCGATGCAGCGTAGTCGAGGCTGACCTTCCGTAGATCGGTCGTGTCGGTGCTCGCTGCCAAGATCGCGTGGTCGTCGCCGATGGTCTTGACGATCCAGTTCTGGCGGTTCTGCACGTCGGCAGAGGTGTCGTTGCGGCGGGTCTGGACAAAGTCACCGACGAAAATTGCCTTACCCGATTGTCCGGAAAGCGCACGTCCGGGGCACACGTCCCCGGACTCGATCCGTCGGCGTTGGATCGCTTCGCTGATCTCCTGGGCTTCGGCATGCGTTGCCGCGACTAGCGCTATCGTCTCGCGATCGCGTGTGGCGTCGAACCACCCTTCGACCATCGCCTCGCGAGCAGCGAGATCGCTATTGGTCAGCACGACACTATCGGTTCGAACGAGGTCTTCGGCGACCCCGTGCATCGCATCCTTGCCACGAGGGTCGCGGAGCCGAAGCGCGATGTCCGCCCAGGCCGGGTCGCTAAAGCGATGGGTGGTCGCGAGCTCCACCCGGTCTGGCGAGCGGCGCCAAAATAAAGCCATGGCGCCCGAGTGCCCGACTGGCAGGGCTTGTTGCTGGTCTCCGACGAGCGCGACGCCCGCGCAAGTGTCACGTATGACATCGAGCAGCGCGAAGGCGGCCTCGAGGTCCAGCATGCCGGCCTCGTCCACGACAATGCGATCGCCAGGGTCGATGCGGGTGCGGGGGCCGCGATAGCTGCCGCCCGTGGTCGGGTCAACCTCGCCAATCGAGAGTCGCCGCCACTCGGTTGCGCCGGATGCGGTAGTCGCCCAACGCCATCCGAACTCGTGGAGAAGCTGGTGGAGGGACGATGATGCGCTCAGTGTTTCGCGTCCGGCGACAGCGGAAGCCTTCTTGGTTGGCGCGACGATGATCATCTTGTGGCCGCGCCGCCGAAGCGCTGCGCCGGCCACTTTGAGCATCGTGGTCTTTCCGGTGCCGGCGGGGCCGGAGATAACGACGTTGCGGGATGTGCCGCCGATCGCGGCCGCGCCAGCCAGCTGGGCTTCATCGAGCGTCCGATCGGGCTCAATCGCCCGTCCGATCGCGGCGACCTCATCCGTGTCCAGGGTCTGCCCCGGCTCGGAGAACGCGTCGACCTTCTGAGCGAGGGTGGCTTTCAATGTGGCGGTGGAGACTGCCATCAGGTGCTTGACGTGCTTCGGGACGTCCGGCTCGGAGATCAGTGTCACCGTGTGCGAGCGCTCCACGACTTCCTCAGCGAGATTCGCGAGGACGTTCCGCTCGGCGACAACGCCGGTGGCGGCGATGGCCCGGAGCGCGCCGGCTCGCACGTCCATCGCGCTGAAGCGACCACCGCTGCCGGTTGAGCGGGCGTCCGCGTCGACAACGGCCTTGGCTGCCAGCATTTCGATGTCGAGTTCCTCGACGGCAAGAGGATGCAGTGTCGCAGGAGAATGCTGCATTCCAATGGTCGGGTCGGCGGAATGTAGTTCTTCACGGACGAATGCGGCCCAGTCGTCTTCGTCCAGCTCGCCTGGCTTGTTGGGCCGGCCGACGGCCCACGCCCATTGGTCGATCTGGCTGAGCACATCGTGGGACGGTTCCTGCCCGGGGTGCTGCCGCCTCCACCAAGCGGTGCGGGCAATCTTGTTGGCCTCGATCTGTGCGGACCGCTTCGACAACGGTCGCACCAGGTGCTGCAGCTGGGCGATCTCTCCGTCCTCGTTGAGGGTGAACCCTTTCGCGGCGAGGGCGCCGATCCATGCGGGGTCGGTGCGGGAGGCGAGGTCGCCTTCGGCGTTGATCATGTTCTGGAACCGCAATGCGACACGAGTGTCGATGTTGGACCACTTGCCGTCGACGCCTTGGACTTTGACGTTGAGCCACAGGTGGCGATGCTTGTGCGGGTCCAGAGACCGGGAGCGCTCGTGCCGGAGCTCGACGACTTCAATCCGGGCCAGGTTCTCGCGGATGGCGCCGCCTCTGCCGCGGCGAGCGTTGAGCTCCGACTGCCACAGCTTCACAATCCGATCGCGGAGCCGGTCTTGGAGGTCCTCGTAGGCGGCGGCCAACTCGGGGTCGAGCATGGCGGCGATGGAGAACGACTTCGGTGCGTTGATCGTCGCATCCAGAATCAAATCCGCGACCGGGGACTCGAGGTCGCGGCCCCGGCGCCCACCGGTGAGCGGGTCGATCGCGTCTACCCATTCTCTGAGCTGCTCTCGGGTGAGGAGGTCGTCGCGGATGCTCCCGTTTTCGACGATGTACCGGGTCATCACCGCGTCGGCGTAGCCGGCGGCCGCGATGACCCCGTCGGCGGTTTTGGCGGTGAGGGTGGCGTCACAGACCCCGCTGAAGGCGTAGTTGACCGCTTGCTTGACTCCGTTGGACCGCTGTCCTCGCTTCCATCTGGCGACTCCACCTCGCAAAATGCACTTACCTCCCTCACGCGTTGTTTCTGGACTTCCGAAGCCAGGCAGTCTCGTCGTGTCGGAAATTGCCCTCTACTTATAACTTCCGGTTCGGCGATGGGTTTCGCGCGCATTTGGCGCGCGCTGCTGCTTTTCACCGAAACCGCTCCCTCCCCGAACGGCGACGACCGGCCGCATCCGGCACGCCAGCGACCTGGCAGGCGAGTTTCCCTGCGGGGCTGCGTCCGAGTCGAATGCCCTCATACCTACACGTTGTGTTTCCAAGCCGGTTTTGACGCGCAAAACCGAAATCAGTCGCTCCGGCCCAAGCTGAGGCCCCAGCCGGGTGATACCGAGGGCTAACCCGATTCCCTTTGGGACCGCCGATGTGCGGCGACCCGGGCCAGATTCACGAAGGGCACGCACGCTGTTTCGGCGGTGAGTGCGGCCAGCCGTCCGATGGAGGTGTGCGGGTCGGCGGCGATCGCCCACCCATCCGCCACGTAGTGGCTGACGGTCTCCACGCATTCCTGCTTCTCAGCGGCAGTCGGGTTCGAGGGCCCTTCAACCCCTATGAGTCCGCAGTGCAGTTCTGAGGCCATGTCTCTGGTGTCGATGATGAATACCCGCATCTCACTCACTCCCAAGGTCGATCGTTTTGAGTGCCTTTCCGGCGGATGATCGAGAGCGAGTGGACGGTGTGGAGTGCCGGGACCGTGGAGTACCGGGGGAGCGGAGCGGAGGAGGATACGCCGCGAAAGCCCGGCATGGAGCACCGGGAGCGAGCTACGATCGGGCGACGGAAAGGCCCTCAAACCCAACAGGGCCGGGCCGCGAGCGGCGTCCTCGAACAGAGACATCGGCCGCAAAGGATCTGGCGCAGGGGTCGCGCACCGAGAGTCGGTTACGGCCGTTGGGCGTCAAACTGCAGCCCGCAAGCAGACGCTTTCGCCCACGCGTAGGTGTGTTCCTGGAGTCGCAAGATTGAACTCCAAGCATCGGGCAATTCGCTGCAACCAGGTTGACACTGGACCCTTTGTGAACCAGGCCGGCGCGGGCCGTTCCACTTAAGTGCCTACGTGCATTCGCTCTTTCCCGTTCTCTTTCTTTCTCTTGGCTCCCTCCTTCCCTTCTCTCTTCGTTACCTGTCTGGTTTCCCTCTCCATTCGTCGTTGTTTGTTCCTCCGCTTCTTTCGTTTCGTCTCTCCCATTCGGGTCTCATCGTTCGTTCGTTCGTTCGCTTCGACGCGATCCCTCCGCGGCAGCCGCTTGCCCGACGTGAGAAAGGCCCGGCCCGATGAGCGGGGCTCCTCTCTCGCGGAGCTTCTAATGGTGATGTTCGATGAACTCCGCGCTGGGATGAGCCGTTTTCAGCACGAGCGCCGCGGCGTCTCTAATGGCCTCGACCTGTTCGTCTGCCCGTGCCGTGATTTAGCCGCCGCTGTACGCGCTGGTGTCGAATGCGGTCAGAACGACGCTTTTCCAGAGGCGGAAGACGACACCGAGATCCCCCGGATTGCGGTCGCGCAGTCTGAAGGCAGGCATACTGGTCAGCTCACTGCGTCTGTACTCTTAACAGAATGCGTGAGACACGTACTCCGGACCCCAGGGTCTGCTCCATCCAGTCCGCAATGGACATCTTGGGCGGGCGATCGATGTTGGTGGTTCTGCGCGAGATTTTGCTGGGCGTGACCAAGTTCGACGACATCGTCGCGAATACGGGGGCCGCGCGCGACGTCGTCTCGCGCCGTCTGCGCGAACTTGAGGAGGCGGGGCTCGTTCAGAGGGTTCGTTACTCGGACCACGTCAAGCGCTTCGAGTACGTCCCGACTGAGTCCGGTGACGCCTTGTTCGCAATGCTTCAGCTTCTTAGGGCTTGGGGCGATGAATTCGCCCGCGAGCCGGGCGACACTCGCGTCGCGCGGTATCAGCATTCGTGCGGTCAGCGGCTCTACCCGAAGGTGGTGTGCCGCGCTTGTGATGGAGAGGTCACTGCGGAGTCCGTCTCCCTGATACGCGACTATCGCGCATCGGACGCGGCGTGACCGCATCTCACGCCCGCCAGATCGTCTTCAGATTGCAGAATTCACGAATGCCGGCCGCGGCGAGCTCGCGCCCGTATCCGGAGTCCTTGATCCCGCCGAAGGGTAGCTGGGCATAGGACACGGTCATCCCGTTGACGAAGACGGCGCCTGCATCCAGGGACGCCAGAAAGGCGTCGATTTCCTCCTCATCGGCAGACCAGAGGGACGAGCTGAGACCGAACGTTGTCTGATTCGCGATTCTGAGTGCTTCAGCCGGGCTGTCTACACGGTACAGGGAAGCTACCGGACCGAACGCCTCCTCCATGACAAGTCGTGCATCGTCCGGAAGATCCGCCACCAAGGTCGGCGCGTAGAACCATCCCGGGTCCTCGGGTGCGTACCCTCCTGTCAGGATCGTCGCCCCGCGTTCTCGAGCGTCCTCGACGAGGTCCACCAGGTCCTGGCGGCCGCCCTCCGTTGCGATCGGTCCGACGTCGACGCCAGGGTCGAGCGGGTCGCCCACGCGGAGCGCGGCGAACCGCTCGCGCAACAGGCTCGCGAACTCGTCGTAGACAGCGTCGTGGACGATGAAGCGCTTCGCGGCGATGCACGACTGGCCGTTGTTCTGGACCCGGGCGTTGACGGCCACCTCGGCCGCTCTCTGGATGTCCGCGCTCGGCATCACGATGAACGGATCGGACCCACCGAGTTCGAGCACGGCCTTCTTGATGTGCGCTCCCGCGACCGCCGCGACTTGCCGGCCAGCCGGCTCGGAGCCGGTGAGAGTGACCGCCTTAATCCTCCGGTCGACAATCACCGGCTCGACAGCGGCAGCGCCGACGAGCAGGACGGAGAACGAGCCGGCGGGGAAACCGCCGCGCTCGAAGATGTTGTCGAGGTAGAGCGCGCACTGCGGGACATTCGACGCGTGCTTGAGGAGCCCTACATTCCCTGCCATCAGCGCGGGAGCCGCAAATCGGATGACCTGCCAGAGCGGGTAGTTCCACGGCATGACGGCGAGGATGACCCCCAACGGCTCGTAGCGCGCGGCCGCGGAGGACGCTCCGACGACGGCCGGATCCGCCAGGTGTTCGGTCGCGAGGAAGTCCTCCGCGTTCTCCGCATAAAAGCGCATGCCCTTCGCGCACTTCATGGCCTCGGCGCGAGCCTGAGCGATCGGCTTGCCCATCTCAGTGGTCATCAGCACCGCCAACGACTCAACTTCGGACTCCAGAATGTCAGCGGCCGCGCGCATCCACTCGCCGCGTTGGGCGAAGGTCGTTGATGCAAGGAGCCGCACCGCTTCGTTGGCACGGGCGATGCGTCGCTCGATCTCGTCCGGGTCGTGCGGCTGGAACGTCCGTTCGGTCGCGCCGGTGGCAGGGTTGACGGTGGCGATTGCCAAGGGGGTGCCTTTCTTATACGTGCTCGGGGATCGGAACGAGGGCGTCGGATCAGGCAGCGCGGCTGCTTCCGCGGTACTCCGCTGGTAGGTCTTCTCCGAGGGCATCGAGCTTTTTGTAGAGGGTCGATCGAGCGATTCCCAGGAGATCGGCTGCGACCAGCTTGTTGCCCTTTGCCCGCTGCAGCGCAAGCAGAATCGTCTGCCGTTCGTCGTGCCGGAGAGACCCGATCGACCCGGCCGATGCAGCGCGGCGCGGAAGCTGGACAGATTGCGCGGCGATGATCCTTGACGGCGATGCGACAGCCGCGGCGCGGAGCGTGGTGGCGAGCTCGCGGAGGTTGCCAGGCCAGGAGTAGGACAACAGCAGCTTCCGGGTCGAGGGGGCGAGCCGATACTCCCGGCCCGGAATGGACTGGAGCAGCCGGTCTGCCACGGTGGGGAGGTCCTCAATCCGCTCTTCGAGGGAGGGCAGATGGATGCGGCCGAGCACCATCCGCGCGATGGCGCTGTCGTAGCCGCGGTCCGAGCACGTGACCACGATCGGCGCGTCGAACAGCAGTCCCTCGAGCAGGTGCGCAACGCGGTCTGCCTCGTCGTCGGACAGCGCGTCCGCGTGCAGCAGGATCACGGCACTTCCGACCTGCAGGGTGTCTTCGAGGGCCGCGATCGAGTGTCGGGCCGCGTCGAAGATCGCGAACTCCACGCCGGGGAAGCCGGCCGCGAGAAGGTGCTTGGCGACGTGGCTCTTGCCAGTCCCCGGTGCGCCGGAGATCAGGGTCCCGGCCGTGGAGCCCAGTTCTCGTGCCAGCTGATGCTGGGCGAGCGTCGCCGGGACGCTTTCGCCGGGAATGACCGCGCGCAGGTCGCTGCTCGGCGATGCGGTGTCCTCTACGGCCGGATTGAAGTCGAGCAGGACTCCGGCCAGGCCGGACTCGCGAAACACGGGTGTGCACAGCAGCACGACGTTCTTGCCTCGGACATCGAGCTGCGTAACGAACGGCGTCTCGCTCGCGACCTCGTGACTGATCTTCTGCCAGAGCGCGGCGTGGTCTGCGGCGAGCAGGCACTTCGCCGCTCGAGGGTTCGCCATCAAGACGTGGTCGTTGAGGGCGCAGAGGGCAGCGGTGTGGGGGCCGGACGAGGCGAAGAAGGCGGCTGCGAGCAGGGAATCGGCGAGCTGCGCCTCGGTGGAGATAGCGACGGGCGGAAGGGTGACCATCTCGTTCCTCACTTCATTGTTCGGGAGTTGGTCTTATAATGCTACCTACTTGGGCCTCTCGGTGGAATGCGTCTCCTGTCCGAATCTCGGACAGCGGGCCGCCCGGCCGGCAGACCTAGCGTGCATCCCATGACAGATACACAAGCCAACAGCGTTGTTGATGCGGTCGTCGTGGGAGCAGGAATCTCCGGGCTCTACTCCGTCTACCGCCTGCGCAAGTCGGGGCTGACAGTCCGCGGCTTCGAGCGGGGCAGTGGCGTGGGCGGAACCTGGTTCTGGAACTCCTACCCCGGCGCCCGAGTCGACATCGAGAGCAAGTTCTACTCGTACTCCTTCGATGACGAGCTTCAGCAGGATTGGACGTGGAGTCACCGGTATGCGTACCAGCCGGAGATCCTCGCCTACCTGAATCACGTCGCCGACAGATTCTCCCTCCGCGAAGCCTTCACCTTCGACACTGCCGTCGTGCGAGCAGCCTGGGACGATGCCCACGCACGCTGGAACGTCACGACCAGCGCCGGCGAGGTCATCACCGCCAAGTACTTCGTCAACGGCGGCGGTGGCCTCTCAAACACGAACCGGCCGCCCTTCCCCGGCACCGACGTCTTCCAAGGGCAGATCTACCACTCGGGTGAGTGGCCGTCGGACGGCGTCGACTTCTCCGGGAAGCGGGTTGGGATCATCGGTACGGGTTCGAGCGGGATCCAGATGATCCCCATCCTCGCGGAGCAGTCCCAGCAACTGACCGTCTTCCAGCGCACCGCCCAGTACGCCGTTCCGGCGTGGAACCGTCCGATCGACGACGACGAGGTTACCGAGATCAAGAAGAACTACCCCGAGATCCGCCAGCGGGTCCGGGAGTCCTTCTTCGGGATCGACTTCGAGGTTCCCGACCACGGTGCGGTCCAGGCAACCCCCGAGGAGGTCGAGGCGCAGCTCGACTTCGCGTGGAAGCGCGGCGGCTACATGATGCTCGCCGCCTACCCCGACATCGTCCTGAACAACGACTCGAACAAGATCGTCAGCGAGTGGGTCTGGAAGAAGATCCGCGAGCGGATCAAGGACCCGGAGACGGCCGAGAAGCTTCGCCCGAAGTACCCTTTCGGCGCCAAGCGTCTGTGCGTGGACACCAACTACTTCGAGGCGTTCAACCGGGACAACGTCGACCTCGTCGATCTGCAGGAGAATGCCATCGATCGCCTGGTCGAGAAGGGCGTGAAGCTCGCCGACGGGACGGTCGTGGAACTCGACATCCTGGTCTTCGCGACCGGCTTCGACGCCATGACCGGGGCCCTCCTGGGGATGAACATCACCGGCGTCGGCGGCCTGCCGCTCCGGGAGCACTGGGCGAACGGACCGAAGAACTTCCTGGGGCTCACGATCTCCGGGTTCCCCAACCTCTTCATGATCACCGGACCCGGAAGCCCCTCGGCGTTCTACAACCTTCCTCCGGGGATCGAGCAGCACGTGGACTGGATCGGCGCCTGCATCGACTTCCTCGAGGCGAACGGCTACGACTACATCAACGCGACCCCGAGCTTCGAGCGCGCGTGGACCGACCACGTCACCTGGCTCGCCAACCAGACGATCTTCACGCAGGTGAAGTCCTGGTACAACGGCCAGAACATCGAGGGCAAGCCGAATCAGTTCCTCATCTACGCAGGCGGCGGCATCACCTACCGCGCGTTCAGCGAAGAGACCATCGCCGCCGCCGGCTACCGAGGCTTCGAACTCGGCACGCTGGAGGGCGGAGCCGAGCACCCGAACGAGCGCCTGCTCGCCGGCGCCCTCTGAACGAGAAAGGAAGAGTCATGGGTTTGTTCGAGGGCAAGGCAGGTCTTGTCACGGGAGCCGCTGGCGGGATCGGTCGAGCGTCGGCGATCGCGTTCGCGGCCGAAGGCGGAAGCGTCGTGGTCTCCGACCTGGAGTCGAGCAGGGAGCAGGCGGAGGAAACCGTCGCGATCATTGAGAGCGCTGGCGGTCGGGCGATCTTCGTGCCGGCTGATGTCAGCCACAACGAGAGCATCAAGAACGTCGTCGACCAGACGGTTGCGACGTTCGGCCGGCTGGACTTTGCGCACAACAACGCGGGCATCGTCGCAATCGGCGGCGTTACCGACATCGAAGAGGCGGCCTGGGATCGGGTGTTCGAAGTGGACGTCAAGGGCGTCTGGCTGTCGCTCAAGCACGAGATCCTCTACATGCGCGAGCATGGCGGCGGAACGATCGTGAATACCGCCTCCGAGTCCGGGCTGACGGGCACCCCTCTGGCCAGTCCGTACGTTGCGGCAAAGCATGCCGTTGTCGGGTTGACGAAGACCGCGGCAGGTGAGGTGGCGAACCAGGGCATCAGGATTAACGCGATCGCGCCCGGGTCCGTCTGGACGCCCATGATGGCCTCGGCGCCGTCCGAGGTGCAGGAGCTCCTTCTCGCACCGCAGCCCATCCATCGCATGGGAACCCCCGAGGAGATCGCGAACTCCGTCATCTGGCTGTGCTCCGACCTCTCGTCGTACGTGACCGGGATCACCCTTTCGATCGACGGCGGCGCTCTCGCGAACGCCCAGTCCTACGACCCGACATGGAGCCCTTCGGCGGCCTGAAACTGGGTTCCATCCAAACCAGACCAACAACGAAATTGAGGAGAAGGACCATGGGAAGAGTCGATGGCAAAGTCGCCGTCATTACCGGCGCTGCACGAGGACTCGGGCGGGCGTTCGCGCTGCGTCTGGCGGAGGAGGGCGCGGACATCATCGCCCTGGACATCGGACGGTCAGTCTCGGCGGTTAGCTACGACCTCGGGTCGACGGACGATCTGGACGAAACCGTCGAACAGGTCGAGAAGCTCGGCCGGAGTGCGGTCGCGGGCCGGGCGGACGTCCGCGACAGGCTTGCGCTGAAGGAGATCCTCGCCGGCGCTGTCAAAAAGCTCGGGCGCCTCGACATCGTCTGCGCCAACGCGGGCGTGTTCACGGGCGGCGCCCTCGAGGATGTCAGCGAGCAGGATTGGGACACGACCCTGTCCATCAACATCTCGGGCGTCTTCAACACCATCCAGGCCGCTGTGCCCCACATCCGGGCGGGCGGCGCCGGCGGTTCGATTGTCATCACCAGTTCCGCGGCCGCCGACCGTGCGCTGCCGAACGTGTCGGCATACGCGACCACTAAGGCCGCCGTCACGGGACTGATGCACAATCTGGCGGTCGAACTCGCCCCCGACAGCATCCGGGTGAACGCGGTGGCCCCGGCAATCGCCAACACGAAGATGGCGCTGAGCGAGGCGTCCGTCGGCACGTTCCTTCCGCATCTCGACAACCCGACGGAGGAGCAGCTGCGCGAGGGCTTCAGCGCCTTGAACGTGAGACCGAATACGCCCTGGGTGGAGCCCGCGGACGTGGCCAACGCGGTGCTGTTCCTCGCCTCCGAGGAGTCGCGATTCGTTTCCGGTCTGCAGCTGAAGATCGATAACGCATTCAGCGCCTAAGCGATGCAAAAAGCACTTCGGCCCGGACCTGTAAGGTCCGGGCCGAAGTCGTTTGCCGCGCAACACCGCCCGACGAATCGTTTGCCGCACAGACCAACGCCCGGACGGCTCCAGCTGGGGGAACAGGAGCGGTCCGGGCGCGGTCCGCGAGTTCAGGACGTGGCCTAGAACTCGTTCTCGATGATCTCTGCCAGGGCGGCGGGGTTCTCGATCATCGGGTAGTGACCGGCCGAAGGGATCTCGATCAGAGTCGCATTCCGCAAGGCCGAAAGGGTTTCATCGAGATAGGCGGGGGTGACGAACGGGTCCGTCTCGCCCCATAGCACTGTCACGCGTCCGCTGTAGTTGCCGACCTCGTCGATGAAGGAAGGACTGGACGTCCAGTTGTGAAGGTACTTCTCCCAGGTCGCCTGGCTCATCGACGCTCGGTTGCGGGCGACGAGGTTGGTGAGGTCGCTGTCTGACATCTGCGGGGAGAGCGCGCCCTTGATCGCCGCGCCCGGGTCCGCCCACGCCGCATTGAAGCTCGCGTAGGTGTCAGAGTCCAGGGGAGTGCCTGCGGGAGAGACGGGCGTCACTGCGACGATGTTCGTCACGCGGTCGGGGACGAGGGTGGCGACCCGCAGGGCCGTCTCGCCGCCCATCGAGTGGCCCAGGATGCCGAACGTGTCCCAGCCGAGGGAGTCCGCCGCCGCGATGGCGACGGCTGCCATTCCGTCGATCCCCTCGGCCAACGGCTCCTCGCGAGCGACGCCGTAGCCCGGGAAGTCGACATAGGCGAAGGTGAACTGCTCGACGTTCAGTTTGGCGCGGGTGGCCAGCCAGACGTTCGCGTCGAGCGCCCAGCCGGGAAGGACGAGGACACGGCTCGGACCGGTGCCCTCGACCGCTGCGACGCTCGGCGTCGTCTTCGTGATGGTAGAAGCCATCGTTGGTTCCTCCGTTTTCGAGATCCGCCCTCAACTCTGTGGGCGCGTGAGGCGACCCTACGGTGACCCGAGCACCGCCACGCTGTCCATAATCCGGACAATGCACGGCGCGGAATCCCGCCTTTACTGGTACTCGATGTACCGCCGAGTCGTTCGTGCGGACCCGTTCGATGGAGGTAAAGATGCCACTCGACCCCACAGCACGCGCAGTGCTCGACATCCTGGCTGAGCAGGGAGTGCGTTCGTTCGAGACGTACGACGTGGAAGGGTTCCGGGGCCTCGTCGAGGCCTTTGCGGGCCTCCAGGCTCCGAAGCAGGATGTCACTTCCGTCATCGACTACGACAACAACGGACTCGCCGTCCGCGTCGTGGTGCCCGCGGGAGCGGGTGACGAGCCGCTGCCCATTATCGTCAACTACCACGGCGGTGGATGGGTGGGCGGTTCCCTGGACGTCGTCGAGGAGCCCGGGCGCGCGCTCGCGAATGCGACGGGCGCCATCGTCGTCCTGCCGGAGTACCGGCTCGCTCCCGAACACAAGTTCCCGGCCGGGCCAGACGACGCCTTCTCGGCACTGAAGTGGGCAATCGCCCACGCCGAGGAGATCGGTGGAGATGTGGCACGCGTCGGGGTGATGGGGGACAGCGCCGGCGCGACGCTCGCCGCCGCGACTGCGGTGAGGGCGCGCGATGAGGGGATCGATCTCGCCTTTCAGGTGCTCGAGTACCCCGTCATCGACGGTGCCGAGAACACAGAGAGCTTCGTGGAAATGTCCGAGGGGTACCTCCTTCATTCCGCGGCGGGGCCGTACCTGTGGGGGCACTACCTCAACAGCCCGGAGGACATCAAGCACCCCTACGCTTCGCCCTCGCACGCCGATCTGACCGGCCTCCCGCCCACGCTCGTCATCACACTCGAATACGACCCGACCCGGGATGCAGCCGAGCTCTTCGCCGTCCAGCTCAAAGAATCCGGTGTTCCGACGACCCACGTGCGGATCGATGGGCTCATCCATGCATCAGGCTGGATGTCGGGAGCGATCCCCCGGAGTGCCGAGATCCTGGACGCGGCGAGCCGTTTCATCCAGGCCGTGCTCGAGCCCGCTGTGGCCGGGCGCTAGGAGGAGGAACCGTGGCTCTGTTCGCTGTTATCTGGACGTACACAGACGACGCGGCTCACCTCGCCGCCCACAAGCCGGCGCACGGCGCCTTCTTGAAGGAGCTCGCCGCGAGCGGCGCTCTCGTCGAGGCCGGCGCTTGGGCCGACCGGTCGGGCGCGCTGCTCATCGTCCGGGCCGACTCCCCGGAACAGGTGGACGACCTGCTGGCTACCGACCCGTATGTCGTGGAAGGCGTGGTGATCGGTTCGGACCTCCACGAGTGGGTGCCCATCATCGGGGCCCTCGAGCAGCCCACGCCGTGACTGGCCCGCAGACAGACGAGCCGGGCGCTGCCGAGGTGGACCTCGTCCGATCGCGTCTGACTATCGATCTGTTCTCGGTGCCGCTGGGGGTGGCGGCCCTGGGAACCTCGTGGACGGTGCTGGCACCGGCGCTTCCCGGCGCTGCCTTAGTGGGCGATGTCATCGAAGTCCTCGCCGCCATCGGATGGGTCGGAATGACGTCTGTCTACGTCGCCCACGTGATTAGAGATCGAACCGGGCTCGCCGACTTCCGGCACCCGACCTGGGGACCACTGACTGCGTACATCCCTGTCATTGGGATGATCGTTGCCACCCACTTCGTGGTCCGGACCGGCCTGGCGGAACTTGGGTATGTGATCGTGGCCTTGTCCGCGCTTCTCCTCCTCGTCGAAGGCTGGCTGCTCCGCACATGGGTCGTCGGCCGGTTCGCGTTCAATAGTTTCCATCCCGGCTATTTGCTGCCGCTGGTCGCGGGAGCCTTCGTGGCGAGCCTCGGTCTGGCCGTGGCCGGCTTCGACACGGTGGCGTGGGCTGCGATGGGGGTGGGATTCTTCTTCTGGGTGGTAGTCGGAACGGGCGTCATCGGCCGTTTGGTGTTCGGCCCGCGGCTACCCGATGCGGGGCGCCCGACGATCGCCATCCTGTTGAGCCCGCCCGCGACCGCCGCATCCGCGTGGTTCGCACTCGCTGGAGGCGAGCCGGGACCCGTTCTGTACATGATCCTCGGAGTTCTGGCGATCGTGCTCGTCAGTCAGCTGATGCTGCTCCCGGTATACCTCCGATCGCCGTTCTCTCTCGCATTCTGGGCTTTCACCTTCCCGCTCTGCGCCACCGTGACCGTCGCCGTCCGGATCCTCGCGGTCGCGCAGCCGGCGGCCTGGGGCGCAACATCCGTGGGGCTCGTCCTCCTGGCGTCGGCCGTGATCACAGCGATAGGTGTCCGATCGTTCGGAGTGTTGAGCGCGAAGTCGAGACCACCTACCAAAGTCAGTCGGCGAAAGAACCGACTCAAGAGAGCGGCCCAGCGGCCCACAGCAAAGGAGTCATGACATGCCCAAGTTTGGTTTTCTCGTTGAGTTCGAGGCTCTGCCAGGGCAGGAGGAGTCCGTCGCCGAGTTTCTCGTCGCGGCCAAGAAGCTGGTAGACGACGAGCCCGGCACGCTTGCCTGGTTCTCGTTCCAGACCGGGCCAGCGGCCTTTCGGATCTTCGATGCGTTCGAGACCGAAAACGATCGAGCGGCACACCTTCAGGGCAAGGTACGCCAAGCGATCGAGCGACAAGCGGAACAGCTCTTCACCGCGTTCCCGACGATCACTCCGGTCGACATCTTGGCGTCGAAGCTCCCCTGACGACTCCGGTTCAGCGCAAGGACGGATAGAGGGCAGACAGCGGCCCGCTCAGTGCGGAACGGACGTCCCTGCTCACCTGGTCCGTGAGGGCCTCATACTCATCGGCTGCAACCGCTTCATAGATTCGGGCGACGATGTCGGCGGGGTCCGACTTGTCGACACTGAGCCGGGCGGTCATGGGAGTGTCGGTGTATCCGAGATGGGCGCCGACGACGAGAGTGCCCTGAGGGGCGAGCTCGAGGCGGAGCGAGTTCGTGATCGACCACAGTGCCGCCTTCGACGCGGAGTAGCCGCCGGCGATGGCGAACCAGCTCAGCACCGAGTGCACATCCACGAGTGCGCCGCCGCCCTGTGAAGCCAGCGTCGGAGCGAAGGCCTTGGCGACCCGGAGAGCTCCGAAGACGTTGGTGCGGAACAGACGCTCGACCTCCTCGACGGATGCGTCGAGGAGCCGGTTGGTTCCGCTGACCCCCGCGTTGTTGATGACGATCGACGTGTCCGCCGCCGACTGGGCGGCCGCTTCGACGCTGTCCTGGGAGGTGACGTCGAGGGGCAGCGGGACGATTCTCGGGTCGTCCCAGTCCCGCGGAGTCCGCGCGGTCGCATAGATCTTGGTCGCACCGAGCGCGATCCCCTGGCGGACGAATTCGGCACCGAGTCCTCCATTCGCGCCCGTGACGAGAATGACTGAGCCCTGGATGTTTGTCATCGCATTTCTCCTTTTCTATTGCTCGATCGATGCATGGGGATCGCCCGCATGCACGACGACGATGCTCATGCGTCGTCGCACCCGGAAACCCAGGCGCCGGTACAGCGTTACGGCCGGGTTGGCCACCGTCACGTGGAGGAATGGGCGGTGTCCGCTCGATCGCATGCCATCGAGCACGGCACGAGTCACCCTCGTGCCGAGTCCGTCTCCGCGGTGGAGCGGATCAACGCTCACCGCGCTGACCTCTCTCCAGTGGCCGGTGTCGAAGCGCTCGCCCGCCATGGCTACCAGACCGCCTTCGTCCGCGGGCAGGCGGACCCCGACGTATCGGCCGAGCTCGATGGTGCGCGGTAGGAAGGGCCCGGGGCGGGCTCGCTCCACGAGGCGGAGCATGTCCCGGACATCGTCCGCGCCGAGCGCTCGAACGCCGTCGTCATGCAACTCGCCCCACGTGACGCCATCGTGGGTCATCTGCAACACATCGAAATCGGTCTCGATCCTCCAGCCTTCCGGTACAGCCGAAGTCGACACTCCCACCAGCGCGACCGGTCGTCCGGCGCTGAGTGCTTCGAGGTCGTCCCATGCGGAGGGGTCCCCAGGATGGGCGAGAGCTGCGAACGGCGCTACCTCAGCGTCGTATGCGGCTGCCGCGCCCAGCACGGCGGCGAAGCGGCTGTGCGGCCCATTCAGCGATGCCCACACGGGATTCTCGAGCTCGTCATCGTCGGGATACGAAGCCTCATCCGCTCTCGTCGCGTTCGACTGTTCTTTGGCCACCACTTCACTCTATTATGTCTGTCGTCATACATGAAGGAATCATCGCCGCCGCGGAGAGGAGTTCCCGATGGGAGGCGCACATCGTGTCGGGTTTCTCGTCTTCGAGGGTGCGAAGATGCTCGACATCGCAGGACCTTCGGAGGTCTTCGCAGAATCGAACCTGTCCGGTGGGAAGTACGAGATCTCGATGCTCACCACCGACGGCGAGGATGTCCGGACCTCGATCGGGGTCCGCATCCCGGCCGACGGTTCAGCTTTCGAAGACCGAAGATGGGACACCGTCCTCGTCGCCGGCGGCGAACCGTACCCTGGGCGCCCGGTGCCGCAGGAACTCGCGACTGCGACCCGACACCTGCGGGACAGGTCCGCACGCATCGGATCGGTCTGCTCCGGCGCCTTCATCCTCGGGGCCGCCGGTATCCTGGACGGCAGGCGCTCCACGACGCATTGGAGACACGCCGCAGAGCTGGCGCGACGCTACCCGAAGACGACAGTGGAGCCGGACCGGATCTTCGTGAAAGACGGCACCACCTACACCTCGGCCGGGGTGACGGCGGGAATAGACCTCGCTCTAGCGCTGCTCGAGGAGGACCACGGAAGCAACCTCACCCGCAGCGTCGCCCGTTCACTCGTCGTCCACATGCAGCGCCCCGGCGGTCAGTCCCAGTTCTCAGCAACACTCGACGGTCCCGCGCCAACGACGTCCGCCCTTCGCGCGGTCGTCGAGCGGATCGGAGCGGATCCCACGGCGACGTACTCGCTCGACGTGCTCGCCTCCATCGCCCGCGTCAGTCCCCGACACCTGACGAGGCTCTTCCGCGACGAACTGGGGATCTCCCCTTCGCGGTATGTGGAGAAGATCAGGCTCGAGTTGGCGAAGTCACACCTCGACGCCGGGCTGTCCGTCACCCTCGCGGCGGAGCTCTCCGGATTCGGGTCGTCCGAATCCCTCCGTCGGGCTTTCGCCCACCACCTGAAGATCTCACCGCTCCACTACCAGCGACGATTCCGCTCCGCCCAGCAACGACGCGACCCGCTCGCGTGATCCGGTATGTCCCGATCAGTGGGAAAGAGGTCCGGACCTGCGGTGTGCGACCCCCCTCGCGAGCGGGATGCTTCAGAACATGCCGACAGAGAAGATCGCGGGGATAGCGATCCCAGACACCGAGATCGTCCGCAGCGCCACGGCGCTCGTACGGGACACCACCGATGACCTGATCTACCACCACTCGCGTCGCGTGTTCCTGTTCGGGAGCCTCCAGGCGCTCGCGCTCGATATCGAGCCGGACCCCGAACTGCTCTATGCCGCGGCCATGTTTCACGACACCGGCCTAGTCCAGCCGTACCGCACCGACAGCCAGCGCTTCGAAATCGACGGAGCAGACGAAGCGCGCGACTTCCTGGCCACGCACGACGTCGCCCCCGCCGACGCGGACATCGTGTGGACAGCGATTGCCCTCCACACCACCCCGGAGGTCGCGTATCGAATGCACCCGGTCGTTGCTGCGACCACGGCCGGCGTGGAGTCGGACGTCCTCGGGCTGAACCTCGACAACATCCCGCGCCGCCTTCGCGAGGAGGTGGTCGCCGCGCATCCACGCCCCCGCTTCAAGCAGCGCATCCTCTCCGCCTTCAACGAGGGCTTCAAAAACCGGCCGGAGACCACCTTCGGCACCGTCAACGCGGACGTCCTCGTCCACTTCGACCCCGAGTTCACGCGGACCGACTTCGTACAGGTCATCCTCGACTCCGACTGGCCCGAATAGCGCCGACCGCCCACCCACGACCCCCAAGAAAGAACGGACGATCACCATGAGCACCCCCTCCTCCATCGCGACCCCCGTGGAGCACGTCGACGCTGCCAACGGCGTCACCTACGCCTACAAGCGCTTCGGCACGGGCGCCGGCGTACCGGTCGTGTTCCTCCAGCACTTCCGCGGCAACATAGACAACTGGGACCCCCGCCTGGTCGACGCGATCGCGGGGCGGAAGGACGTCATCCTCTTCGACAACGCCGGTGTCGGCGGCAGCAGCGGCACCACGCCGACCACGGTCGAGGAGATGGGCGACGACGCCATCGCGTTCATCCTCGCCCTGGGACTGGAGCAGGTGGATCTCTTCGGGTTCTCGCTCGGAGGCTTCGTCGCGCAGGACATCGCGATCACGCAGCCCGAACTGGTCCGGAAGCTCATCCTGGCCGGCACCGGACCCAAGGGCGCTCCCGCGATGGAGCGGTGGAGCGACGACGTCGTCCAAGCGGTCGTGCAGGACCAGACCGGTCCGGAAGGCATCATGTACGTCTTCTACGCCCCGACGGAGTCAAGTCAGACCATTGGCGGCGCAGCGCTCGGCCGGATCTACGGATGGCAGGACGGCCGCGACGCGGACGTGAGTCTGGCCGCGAAGGATGCGCAGTACCAGGCCGTCCTCAACTGGGGAGTGCGGGACTGGAACGCCGTCGCACGGCTCGCGGACATCCACCAGCCGACGCTGGTGCTGCAGGGAGACAACGACATCATGATCCCGACCAAAGCCAGCCACACCCTTGCGGGCCTGATCCCGGACGCCAGGATCCGGATCTTCCCCGACGCCTCCCACGGCTCGATCTTCCAGTACGCCGACGAAGCCGCCGCTGAGACGCTCGCCTTCCTCGGCGACTAAGGGGACGCCCTCATGGATTCGCCAGCGATCGTGGAATCGGTCCTGCACACCGTGGAGCGCATTACGGCGCGGACGGGGACGTCGTTCGACCGGTTCGTGGAGCGATTCGAGATCGCGGTGCCACCGCGTCGGATCGGCAACCTGGACACCGCAGCGGAAGAGGGTGATCGCGCCGCCGAGTACATCGACGCCGCCACCCCGAGCTCGTTCCGCGTCTTCTCCACGCCGCGGGCCGTGTCCTGGCTGTTCGGCAATGCGGGGATCGCCGGACTCGTCGTCGCCGCTGACGCCCGCGCGCTGCTGTACGCGCCGATGCGGTTGGCGGCGTACGACCACGGCGACAGGGAGGCCACGATCGCCGTCGAACGGCCGTCCGACGGGTTCAACTCCCTCGAGCGGCCCGAAACCATCGCGATCGGCCGACAGTTGGACGCCAAACTCGCCGACCTCCTGGACGCCTTGGGCGTCCCCGCAGCCGCGGAACTCCTCCGCGCATCGCCGCACAACGGCCACTCGACACCCTGAACCCGCCCGGGCCACAGAGCGGACGTCGGTCCGCAGCTATCAGAGAAGGAGAAAGCACATGCCGTACATCACCACCAGCGACGGGACCGAGATCTACTACACCGAGCAGGGCTCGGGGCAGCCGATCATCTTCAGTCACGGTTGGCCACTCAATTCGGACGCCTGGGCCCTCGAGCTCAAACTGTTCGCCGATGCCGGCTACCGCGCGATTGCTCATGACCGCCGCGGACACGGCCGGTCAAGCAAGACCTACCAGGGCAACGACCTCGATCACTACGCGAAGGACCTCAGTGATCTCATCGAAGCGCTCGATCTTCACGACGTCATCGTCGTCGGTCACTCCACTGGTGGCGGCGAGGTGATCCGATACGTCGCCCAGCACGGCGCGGGCCGCGTCGCGAAGGCTGTCACCGTCGGCGCCATCCCGCCGCTGATGCTCAAGACCGAGGCCAACCCCGGAGGTGCCCCCATCGAGGTGTTCGACGCGTTGCGTGCCGGGGTGCTCGGCGACCGCTCGCAGTTCTTCAAGGACCTCGCCGTGCCCTTCTTCGGCGGGAACCGCGAGGGTTCGAAAGCCTCTCAGGGTCTCTACGACGAGTTCTGGCGCGAAGGCATGGAGATGAATGTCGCGGCGGCCTATGACTGCATCGAGGCGTTCTCGAACACCGACCAGACCGCCGATCTCAAAGCGATCGAGGTGCCGGTTCTCCTCCTGCACGGGGATGACGACCAGATCGTCCCGATCGACGCCGCATCGCGGACAGCCGTCACTCTTCTCAAGAACGGCACGTTGAAGGTCTACCCGGGTGCGCCGCACGGCATCTTCGGTGAGAACCAGAAGCAGATAGACCAGGACATCCTGGACTTCATCGCCGACTGACTTCCCGCGCTGACCGGTCCCGCATGCCATCCCCAGCCTGCGGGACCGGTCTCCGCCCCTAGTCCGGCAGAGGAGGCCATCATGCCCGTTCCCGCGCGACGGCATCCGATCATCCGCGGCCTTGCTCTCGCGGCGACTGCCATCGCGGTCGGCTCGCTTGTGGGAGTCGCTGGCTATCACACGAGTGTGGAGCCCGGCGCCGCAATCGTGAAAGCCGTCTTCGAGGCGCGCGCCGAGGTGACGCCGCCCGCCGACTTCGCCGCCGTCGCAGCGACCGTGACAAACGTCGGCACCGTCCCTGTTCATGCGGACGGCGTCCCGGAGGCACACCTCCAAGTCTTCGCGCCGCGTACGAGCGGCGCGCCACGGCCGATCGTCCTATGGATTCACGGCGGCGGTTTCATCTCCAGCTCTGCGGATACGGTCAAGGACTACGCCGTGATGCTCGCGGCGCAGGGGTACGTCGTGGGCAACCTGGACTACAGCATCGCCCCCGGTGCGCGGTACCCGGTCCCCATCGTTCAGGCGAACGCGGCCCTCGGGCTTCTCGCCGATCGGGCCGCCGAGTGGGATGCAGACGCCACTCGGATCTTCGTGGGCGGCGATTCCGCAGGCGCGCAGATCGCCAGCCAGCTGGGCGCTGTCCTGACCGGGCCCGCGCTCGCGCGCGCCGTCGGCATCCACCCGGCCGTCCCAGCCTTGCACGTCGCCGGCGTCGTGCTGTTCTGCGGCTTGTACGATATGTCCACAGTCGCATCGACCGGATTTCCCGCCCTCCGCACCTACCTCTGGGCGTACACCGGCACGCGCGACTGGCTGCGGTTCGGCCGGATCGACGAGCTCTCGACGACCAAGACGGCCACGTCCGCGTACCCGCCCACGTTCATCACCGTGGGGAACGCGGATCCGTTCCGGACACAGGCCGAGGAGCTCACAGAACGCCTGCGGCGGCTCGGCGTGTCTGTCGACACGGTGTTCTGGACGGGGTCGGAGGCGAAGCTCGGCCACGAGTATCAGTTCGACTTCTCGACCGAGCAGGCGCGGACGGCCTTCGACGCCACACTCGCGTTTCTCGGCCGAGGGAGCAACGGATGAGACGGGGCGACGCGGCCCGCGCACTGCGTCGGGTCGCCGGGGTGACCGGATGGGTGCTGCTCGGCGCTGTCTCCGCCTTCGTGGTCTACGGACTGCTCGTGTTCAGCGGCGGCTGAGCGCCCCTTGACCGGCGGGGCGTGGCGAGGACCAGCACGAGCACCATCGCCAGCAGCCCGAATCCTCCCACCGCGGGAAGCGCCAGGTCGACCGCCTCCTGCAGCCCGCCGCTCGTGGCCTGCGCCCCCAGCCACAGCGCCATTACCCCCTGCACCAGATAGCCGGCCAGGTAGACCGCCGAGAGGGTTGATGCCCGGTGATGCTGCGGCGCATAGCGCCCGACGATGGCAAGTCCGGCACTGAAGAGGAGGCTGTATCCGATCCCGCTAAGCACCGCGAATAGCAGGAACAGGGGCAGCGAGTGCACAGCGCCGGCCGCCACCAGGACGCCCGTCGAGAGAAGAGAGACGAGTCCGCCGACGGAGCCGGCGATCGAGGCGGGGACGCGGCGGGCGGCGAGTGCGACGACACCGATGATGATGCTCGTCACCGACACGATCGCTCCGACGACGAAGGCGTTGGACGTCCCGATCAGGTTCTCGCCGATGTCCGCACCGAGAGACAGCTCCAGCGCTCCCAGGGAGTAGGCGGCGGCGACGCACGCGGCTGCGGCCAGCACGACACCCAGCAGCGAACGGGGCACGCGGAGGCCGCGGGGCCTCCATCGCGAGGCCCCGGCTGGCCGGTCGCCGGGCAGTCGCAGCACCGCCGCCCCGACGACGAGCGCGACCACCAGCAGCACGGCGTACGACAGATGCAACGGCTCGGGGGCGTACTCCACCAAGGCGCCACCGACCAACGTTGCAAGAGTGAGCCCCAGCGCTGTCGCCGCGGTGGCGATAGAGCTCGCCCTGGACGACGCGCCTGGCCCGGCATGATCCACCATCGCTGCCGTGGCGGGGCTGAGCGACAGGCCGACGCCGATTCCCATGAGGACGCGGCCGATGAGCACGACCGTGAGATCCGGAGCGACGGCGAAGAGGAGGGATCCGAGGGCGATGGCGCCGATTCCGGCGATCATGCTTCGTTTGCGGCCGATCGTGTCCGACAGGTCGCCGAAGACCGCGAGCACCACGATGAGGGCCAGCGGGTACACCGCGAAGATCGTGGTGGTCGCCTCGGTGGTGAGGTGCCACTGGGTGCCGTACAGCGGATAGACGGGAGTCGGCGCACCGCTCGCCCACAGCGCGAGGGCGGGGACCGCTGCCGCGGTCCAGAAGGCGGCGCGGTTTCGGCGAGCCGTGGGGTCGGTGTCGGTCATGGGCAACCACTCTACACCTGGATATGTTTTTCCTACATAGCTAGGATGGGCGTATGACACGGCCAGCCGCTGCGGAATCCACCTGCACGATCCAGCGCACCAACGACGTCATCGGCGACCGTTGGACCACCTTGATCCTCCGCGAGGCGTTCTTCGGCAACCGGCGATTCGGCACGCTTCGCTCGCGACTCGGAATCGCTCCGGACATCCTCAGCGCGCGGCTAGCGGCGCTGGTCGAACGAGGGCTCCTCGTCAAAGAGCTCTACCGCGAAGAGGGCACCCGGGCTCGTGAGGAGTACGTCCTCACCGAAGCCGGTCGGGAGATGCTCGTGATCCTCGGCGCGATGTCCGAATGGAGCACACGTCATAACCCTCCGCCGACCAAGGCGAGCGCCGTTTACAGGGAGGCGTCGACCGGCGGTCCGGTGCATGTCGCCTTCGTGACGGAGGACGGGCGCATCCTCGGTCCGGACGACGTGGAACTGAGCCCGGTCTAAGCCGCGAGGACCTGAAGGGCGCGGATGTAAGACTCGAGCGCCTCGGCGGTCTGGTCGAACGGCTCGATCTCAGCCCGGGCGCGGCTAAGCAGTACTGCACCTTCTGTCGCCGAAAGCAGCAGATTCGCAGTGGCCGCACCGGACTCCGCCGGCAGGCCTCCGGTTACGAGTAATTCTCCGAGCTTGGCCGCCCATGCACGGAAGACGTCCGCAGCGGCCCTCAGTAGCTCAGATGACTCCGTCGCCACCGTGACGGCGGCCGCGGAGCACCCGATCCGGTAGTCACCATAGACCAGGAGCTGCCTCCACATTCCGAAAAACGCTGCTGCGACCTGATCGGCGGGCAGTCCACGCAGACCCTCCAGTCGATCCAGCACCCCCTGGCCGGAGAACGCGAGAGCCTCGGTGACCAACTGCCCCTTGCCCTCGGGGAAGTGGTAGTAGATCGAGCCGCGGGGGGCTCCTGTCAGTGCCAGAACCTCTGAGAAGGTCGTCTCTTGGAGTCCGCGCTCGGCCAGCAGCCGTGCCGCCCCCTCGACCATGCGGTGCTTCGGGCCCTGGTCCATCGCATCTCCTTGTTCGCTGAGATTATAGGCCGAGACTTGACTATGACGGATGGCATACAGAACACTGAAGCCTGGCCCATCCAGCGACGAGGAGACGAATTATGCCGATGATCGATGTTTACGCGACGACGGGGACGTTCTCGGACAAGCATGCCCTTGCACAGCGCCTGGCAGAAACGCTCATGCGGATCGAGCAGGTGCCCAACATCCCGCTGTTCCGCCAGAACACGGCCGCGTTCGTCCATGAGCTGCCAGCTGGCGACATCTCGAACGTGGATGGCGAGTCGTCATACGTTCGCGTGCAAGTGCTCACCAACGCAGGTGCCCTGGATCGGGACAAGCAGGTGGCGGTCGTCGCCCAGTTCACCGCGCTCGTGGCCGACGCCGCGGCCGACGAAACGCTTGCGCACCGTACGTGGGTTCTGCTCACCGAGGCGATCGAGGGTGGGTGGGGCCTAGGCGGACACGCCAACACAAATGCAGAGCTTGTCGACGCGGCGCGCGCGCAAATCGCGTCGCTGCAGTCAGGCGCTGGCGCGTGACCTTCGATCCTTTACGCCCGGTGAACACCCGGCTCGGTTGACTGGCAGCCGAGGGCTCGCCGAGCCCGTGTGAAGGAGAACACCGTGAACAAGCGAATCACGACCGGGCTGTATGCGACCGCCATCGGGGCGGCGCTCGTCGCCGGATCGCTCGGGGTCGCCTCGTCGGCGTCCGCGACCGGCTCAGGCCCGCAGGATAGCGCGCCAGAGCACGCCGCGATCGTCCCCGTGCCGCAGGCGCCCGCTCCCCGGGACGTCGCTCCGGCCGTGCCGGACGAGGTGGGGCCCGTGACGGTCCCCGCTGACGGATCCGTGGGGGCCACCACCACCGGGCGGTGATCGGCGGCGCCGGTCTGCCGGGCGGGGCGCGACCGCTCCCCGCCCGGCTGTCGAAGGAGGAAGCCGTGAGGGTGCTCATCGTAGACGACGAGGAGATCTTCGCCGAGGCCGTACGTCAGGGGCTCGCCTCGGAAGGTGTGGCCGCCGACTGCGTATTCGACGGCACGACGGCTCTGGAATACCTGTCGGTCACCGAGTACGATCTCGTGATCCTCGATCGCGACCTCCCCGGGATCCACGGTGACGAGGTCTGCGCCGAGGCGTCGCTGCTCTATCCGGACAGGCGCATCCTGATGCTCACCGCGGCCGACACGACCGCGCACAAGGTCTCCGGTTTCGCCGCAGGAGCCGACGACTACCTCGTGAAGCCCTTCGAGTTCCCCGAGCTGGTCGCGCGGGTGCGCGCGCTGGCGCGCCGTCGGACGGTCGCCCGGCCCGTCGTGCTGACGCACGCCGACCTGTCCCTCGACACCTTCCGTCGTCAGGCGTCGCGCTGGGGACGGCCCGTCCGGCTCGGCCGCAAGGAATTCGCCGTGCTGGAGCTCCTGTTGGAGGCCGACGGCGGGATCGTCACTGCCGAGACGATGCTCGAGAAGGCCTGGGACATCAACACCGACCCGTTCACCAGCACCATCCGGGTCACCCTCTCGAACCTCCGGAAGAAGCTCGGTGCGCCGGACGCCATTGAGACGATCCCGGGTGTGGGATACCGCCTTGCGGATGCGACGGCGAACCGATGAAGGAGCCGCTGTCTGCGCGTAGGCATCCGGTGAGCGCCCGCGCACGGCTGACCATCCTCTTCAGCTCGACCCTTACTGCCGCAATGACGGTCGTGCTGGTCACCGTGTACGGGTTTATGCGGTACGTGCCGACCTACGCACTAAATGCGGCTCCTGCCGCGTCCCCGCGAGCCATTGGCAAGGCGGGTCCCACGGCTGCCGGGCCCGCGGTCATCACGGCAACGCCCGCCCTGACGATCACCTCGAGCGACCAGGTGGTGCATACGCTGCTCGCGGTGTGCGCGGTCGCCCTGGGTGTGCTCGTTGTCTGCGGCACGCTCCTCGGCTGGGTCATCGCCGGTCGTGCCCTCCGCCCGATCGCCGCGATCAACCGGGCCGTCAGCGCCGCCGGGGCTGGCTCCCTGAATCATCGCATCGGCGCGACCGGGCCCAGGGACGAGTTCGGCGAGCTCTCCCGCAACGTCGACGACATGCTGGCCTCCCTGCAGAGCGAGTTCGAGGCGCGGGAGCGTTTCGTCGCGAACGCCGCCCACGAGCTGAAGACGCCGCTCGCCACGGTGAAGACCCTGATCGACGTGACGCTCGCCCGCCCGGGCCTCACCGTCGATCAGTCCGTCGAGGCGCTCCGCTCGGTCCGGCTGACCAACGAGCGGAACATCCGGACCGTGTCCGCCCTGCTCGACCTCGCAACCGCGGCCCACCCCCGTGGGCGCGAACGGGTGAACCTCGCCGACCTCGCCGGCGCCGTGCTTGAAGACCCCGCGAGCGAGCCGATCCTCGCGACGACGAGGTGGCGCCCCGAACTGGAGGAGGCGTGGACGACCGGCGATCCCGAGCTGCTGCGCCGGGTGGTCCTGAACCTCGTCGACAACGCGGCGCGGTACAACACGTCGGACGGGTGGGTACGGGTCACCACCGGGCGGGCCGGTGACCACGCGCGGCTGGCCGTCGAGAACACCGGCCCGGAGGTCTCCGCGGCCGCACGGCTCGCCGATCCGTTCGTGCGGGGCGTCGGACGCACCGGACCGTCCGGCCATGGGCTGGGGCTCGCCGTGGTGGCGTCCATCGTCCGCGCCCACGGCGGGTCGCTGTCCGTGCAGCCCCGCGACGGCGGAGGGCTCGACGTCTCCGTGCTCCTGCCCCTGTCCTCCGGCGTCGAACCGGCCGCCGTCGCCCTTTCCCCGATCAGACGGAGTATGAGATGACCACAGTCCTGTCCGCCCGCACCTTCCCGCCCGGCTTTGCCTGGGGCGTGTCCGTCGGCGCCCACCAGACCGAAGGCGGGAACGTCGCCTCCGACTGGTGGCACCGCGAGAACGAGCCGGGCACGAGCGTCGCCGAGCGCTGCGGCGACGCTGTCGACAGCTATCACCGGTGGAGGGAGGACTTCGATCTGGCGGCTGGCGCCGGCTTCACCGACTACCGCTTCGGCATCGAACGGTCCCGTATCGAGCCCGCCGACGGGTTCGTCTCGCTGGCAGCCCTCGACCACTACCGGCGGATGGTCGAAGGGGCCGTCGAACGCGGCCTCCGGCCCACCGTCACGCTCCACCACTTCACCGTCCCGCTGTGGTTCGCGGCAGGCGGCGGCTGGACAGGGCGGAATGCGACCGAGCGCTTCCTTCGATACATCGACGCGCTCCAGCCCGTGCTCGACGCGGGCGTGGAGCGGATTATGACCATCAACGAGCCCAACATCCTCGCCGTCTTCCCGAAACTGACCGCATCCGGTCAGCTGGCTTCGGGGCTCCCCGAGCCGGATGCGGGCCTCACCGGTATCCTCATCGACGTCCATCGGGCGGCCGTCGCACGAATCCGCGAACGCCACCCGCGAATTCCGGTCGGGTGGGGAGTTTCGGTGCAGGACTACCGGGCGGCACCCGGCGCCGAGACGGCCCGTGACGCCTACGCGGAGAGCCGCGACGCCGTCTTCCTCCGCGCTTCGGCCGGAGACGACTTCGTCGGCGTGCAGGCGTACACCGGCGGCGTCGTCGGCGTCGACGGCGAACCGGTCCTGGTCGGCGACGTTCCGCGCACCCTCACCGGCTGGGAGTTCCTGCCGGACGCGCTCGGCGGCGCCGTTCGTCGGGTCTCCCGTCTCCTGCCCGGCGTGCCGATCGTCGTGACAGAGAATGGTGTCGCCGTAAGCGAAGACCGACGCCGCATCCAGTACACGACCGGGGCGCTCGCCTCGCTGCGTCGAGCGATGGACGACGGTGCGGATGTTCGCGGCTACTTCCACTGGAGTCTGCTGGACAACTGGGAGTGGGGGCACTGGGAGCCGACCTTCGGACTCGTTTCCGTGGACCGCGCTACCTTCGAGCGCACGCCCAAGCCCTCGCTCGCCTGGCTGGGGTCGCTGGCCCCTCCTGCCGTCCCTATCGATTCCTAGAGCAGTTCGCCGAGCATCCGCGCGACCGCGCGCATCCCCGCGGCGTTCGGGTGGTACGGCGCGCCGCCCGAGAGGCCGTAGTGGAATCGCCTGGTCCACGGTTCGGTGGACCAGGCGTGGTGGTTCGCGGAGGCCTCCGCCGCCGGCAGCACGTCCGACGACACCTCGGCAGCGGCCGAACGGAACGTCTGAGTGAGGCGGCTCGCGACCCCGCGGCCCCAGTCGGCCACCGGGGCCGGCAGCCGCCCCAGATCGACCGCCGCACCCTGCGGCGGGAGGATCGTCAAGTAGTCCACGAAGACGACCCGCGCTTCCGGCGCCACCGCGCGCACCCGCGTCACGATCTCAGCCAGTCGCGCGGCCAGGTCATCGAAGGCCCGGTCGAGGCGGTGGGGGTCACGCGCTTCCTCGAGCTGGCGGCGCACACGCGGGAGCGCGAGCAGCGGACCGGGCAGGCTGCTTAGGGTCAGGGTGGGCAGGTATCCAACATCGTTTCCCCCGACGCTCATGGTGACAACCCGCGTCGCCGGCGTCACTGCGTTGAGCTGGGCCGCCTCACCGCGGGCGTTCGGCCGGAGCAGGTCGGCCGTCGTCGCGCCGGAGAAGGTGACGTCGCGCAGCCGAAGCTGGGCCGCCTGCGCGAAGAGGTGGGCGTAGTTGATCACGGAGCGACCGGAGCGTCGCGGGCTGTTCGCGGCCCTCGGTTTAAGCCCCGGGCCCGCGCCGAACGAGCTGCCGAGGGCCACATACTCCGCGAGTGAATCGGTCATTTTGCCATCCGACACTATGAGCGGGACGGCGTGCAACAGCTCACACCCCTGGCTGTAAAAAGAACGGAGGTGCGTTTTCGCTGTTCCCTCCGAAGCGAGGCCGTGTGCGACCCTTCATACGGCCGGACGTCGGTCGAGCGGTAGTCGCCCGTCCCTGGTGCGTCCGAGCCGGGCTTTCGCCGCATATCCTCAATCGCTGCGCTCCGTCCGCCGGCAGCAAACAAAAAAGCATTACAGCGATGAGTGGGATGCGGGTATTCGTCATCGATACGAGCAACATGGGTCCGGAACTGCGCGGCGGACCCGCGCGCGCTGATCGGTCGGCTGCCCGCCTTGACGGCTGAAATGGGGTGTGTGCCGCTTCTGGCGTTCTTCGGGTTCTTGCGCAGCCCGGTGGCCCCGTCGTGGGACCATCATCGCTCGCAGGCGGGTCAAGCCCCGGTCGAGTGCCGCGGCGGACGTGCTGGCCTACGCGCTTGACTACATTTTGACTACAACTGTGCGAGATCCCGCGAAATTCAATGTGATGACAAGAGTCGGATTTCCTTGACTTTCCGCGGGAGTTGGCCCGGGTCGCCAGGGTGGGGCGGGAACGAACGTGGGTTCAAATCCCACCGGTACCGCCATGAAAACCCCTGGCTGAGCCAGGGGTTTTCGTCATTTCTCGAACCGCGGCGGTGCACCTCTAATAGGCTCGCGCCGTGCAGGCACACGAGACAGTCCACGCCGAGCCACGACGCATCCTCGGACACCCGACCTACCGCGTGAACTTCTGGGAGCGCCCGGGCCCGAACACCGGTTGGCAGCTGGACGCGTTCGCATTGACCGAAGTGAACGGCGTCGCCGAAGCGATGGCCTGGGCAGACGCGCACTCGCGTGGGCGCCGCTTCGAGCTGTTCGTGGAGATCGAGGACGAGGCAGTCCACGACTTCCATACTCCGCGCCGCGCGGACCTGATCCGCTTGGCGGGGACCGACCCCAACGACAGTGTGAGTGTCGATGTCGTCATCGAGAAGATCGACTGAGCAGGGACTGAGACCGTGACGGGCCCGCGAGCTTCAACGGCGTCCTCGTCACGATGCCGAATGGCCAAGGGTACGAGCATGCTTGATCACCCGAGCAGTGCCTCCGTGTGCTCGACCACCTCACGGGGTCCGTCGTGACGGCGTAGGGCCTCGCCGATCCGTTCGGCGGCCGTGCGGTAGGCGGCACCGCCGGAGACCCGCCGCCATGCGCGCAGGATCGCGCGGGGGGACGGCCTCCCCGTCCCCAGGTTCACCCCCGCGCCGGCCCACGCGACGCGGGCCGCGACCTCCGGCTTGTCCAGGTCTCCGCCCGCGACCACCAGGGGCACGCCGTGGTGCAGCGCCCCCAGCACGCCGCCCCACCCGCCGTTGGTCACCATCACGTCCGTCCGCGGCAGCAGCCGATCGTACGGGAGCAGGTCGGCGACGCGGGCGTTCGGCGGCGCGGGGAACGGCAGCTCGCTCTTCCCGCGGACCCCGGTCGCGACCGCGAGCTGCACCCGCTGACGTCCGAGAGCCGCGAACGTCGGCCGGATGAGGTCGGCGGGGTCGACGTTCTGCGTCCCCTGGGTCACGTGCACCACCGGACGCGGGTCAGCAAGCGATTCCGGCCACCACGCGGGCTCCGGGATGCCGCTGCCGGTGTGGTCCGTGAGCTCGCCGACCCAGACGATGCGCCCCGGCCATTGGGGGCGAGGGTATTCCAGTTGCTCGACGCCGCTGGCGCACACGAGGTCGCGTGAGTACAGCGCCTCCTGGAAGGTGAGCGGGGTCGGCGGGAGGCCGGCGAGGGCGCGTTGCTCGTGGAACGCGCGCTGGATCGGACGGGATGCGGCCGAGAGCGCCGTCCAGAGTGCGCGGTCCCGCAGTCGGCCGAGCGCGGACGTCGCTGGTTGCAGCCCCAGGCCGGGCGGCGGTGCGCCCGGGGACGGCGTCGCGAGGGGGACGAGTGAGACCGTGACCCGCGGAGTGCCGGTGCGTTCGGCGGCCAGGTGCGAGCCGAGCGAGAGGCTGTCGGCGACGATGACATCCCAGGGACGCGCGTCGAAGGACGCGGTCAGGTCGGCGCACTGCGCGGCGCCCGTTCGGACGAACAGGTCCTCGACGTTCACGATCAGCTGGCGGGGACCCTTCCGGCCGCGCAACCGCGGGAAGGTCGGAGTCAGATCGTTCTCATCGAAGTCGGGCGCGCTCGTCCACAGCACCGGTTCGGCTCCGTCGCCGCGGAAGGCGTCGGCATGGGCTGAACCCGTGTACACGCGCACCCGGTGCCCGGCCGCGATGAAGGCGCGCGCGACCGCCCGCATGGGCGCGACGTGGCCGGAGAACGGCATGACCGCGAGCATGACCTCTGCCATGCCAGACATGGTGAGGCATGGCGGCCGGGCGGCGCTAGAGCCTCACGCGTCCCGCGCGAACAGGTCCGCCCACGTCTCCCGCCGGATCACGGCCCTCGCCTCGCCGTCGCGCGCGAAGACGACGGGCGGCCGGCGGTACCCGTTGTAGTTGTTCGCCATCGTGTGGGTGTACGCACCCGTGGCCGGAACCGCGAGGAGGTCGCCGACCCGTGCCGCTGGCAGCCGGAGCGGGTCGATGAGGACGTCTCCGGATTCGCAGTGGCGGCCGACCACCACGACGTCCTCCGCGTCCTCGTCGTGCATGCGGCCGGCGAGGACGGCCTCGTAGCGCTGCTGGAAGAGCGCGGCCTCGAGGTTGTCGCCCATGCCGCCGTCGACGGCGACGAAGTTCCGGGCGTCTCGCTTCACCGTGGTGACGGTGTACAGGGTGAACGCCGACCCGTTCACCATGCTGCGGCCGGGCTCGATGATGATCTCCGCCTCGGCGGGCAGGTGTTCGTCCGCCGCCGCCAGCAGCGCTTCGACGTAGTCGTCCACGGAGGCGGGGTGATCCGTGAGTGTGTAGCGGGCGCCGAGGCCGCCGCCCAGGTCGTAGACCGGGAAGGTGCCCAGCGCCGCCAGGGGTGCGACCGCGGCGGCGAGCTCCGCCGGGTCCATGATCTGCGAACCGACGTGGGCGTGCAGGCCGCGGAGGTCGAGACGCGGGCTGGCTTCGATCCGGGCGATGAGGCGGCGCGCGGCGTCGGGGGTCAGCCCGAATTTGGAGCCGACCTGGCCGGTCTGGACGTGCGGATGCGTCGAGGAGACCACTCCGGGGATGACGCGGACGAGCACGGCCTGGGTGCTTCCCGGCGCGACCAGCTGCTCGAGCCGGTCGACGTCGTCCTCGTTGTCCACCACGACCAGCCCGACCCCGGCCTCCACCGCGATCCGCAGCTCCTCGGTGGTCTTGGCGTTGCCGTGCATGACCGCGAGCGCCGGGTCCACTCCCGCGCGGAGGGCGCTCAGGATCTCGCCGCCGCCCGCCACATCCAGGCCGAGCCCTTCCTCCACCATGACCCGCTGAACGGCGGTCGCCGGGAACGCCTTGGACGCGAAGACGACGCGCGCGTTCGGCCGCCGCGACCCGAGGGCCGTGTGGTACTCGCGTGCCCGCGCTCGCAGCGCGCCCTCGTCGACGACGATCGCGGGCGTGCCGAATTCGCGTCCGAGGTCGTCCACCCGGCACCCGGCGACCACGAGGGTGCCGTCGGGGTCCACGGTCGTGCCGTCGGGGAAGAGGTCGAAGAGGGGATGCGGCATGTCAGTCTCTTCCGTGCGGGACGACGACGACCGGCACGGGGGAGTGGCGGACGATCTTGGCGGCGTGGGAGCCGAGGAATACCCGGGCGATCGGGCCGAGCGTGCTCGAGCCGACCACCAGGACCTCGTCCTCCTCCCAGCCGATGTCCGCGATTGCCGCGTCCCACGTCTCGCCCAGGCCGATGGCGACGCCGGCGACGGTCGGCGCGTCCGGCAGCTCGGTGACCTGGCGCACCACCGCGGCGGCGTGCCGTTCGATGTCGGCCGCCCAGGTGTCGGCGATCGGCTGCTCGGCGTCGAGCCCGGCGCCCGACGTCCCGGAATCGCGGGGCACGACGGCGAAGGAGGCGACGCGCAGCTCGGCGCCGACGGTCGCCGCGACGCCCGCGGCGCCGAACACGAGGGCGTTGGAGGCGCCGGTGCCGCGGTACGCGGCGGTCACCCGGCTCACGCGGGCACCCTCGCCGGTGCGGTAGCTGCGCGGGGCGATCGCGACGGGCAGGGGCGATGCGTGCAGGAGGGTGTCGCTCTCGGCGCCGAGCGCGATCCGGCCGGGCTCTGCGCCGCCTCCCGAGCCGACGACGATCAGGGACGCTTCACGCTGCTCGGCGAGCTCCACGAGGCCGCGCCTGGCCGACGGGGCTTCGTGCAGCAGATACTCGGCGGCGGTGGAGCCGCCGAGCACGGCGGCGGCGTGGTCGAGGGCGCCGTCGGCGTTCTCCTTCGTGTAGCCCCGCCACTCCGCGTCCGCCCCTCCGGCCGTCGAGGGCCAGGCAGGCGGGACGACGGCGGCGACGATGAGGTCGGCGCCGGAGGATCGGGCGAGCATCGCGGCGAGGTGCAGCGCGGATGCGGAGCGGTGGGCGGGGTCGACTCCGACGACGATCCTCATTTCCGGCCGGCCTTCCTGCGCGCGGCCGCCTCGCGGATCTCGTTCCTGCTGGGCTGCGCGAAGTTGCTCGTGTACGGCGCCTCACTGCCGGCGACCGGCTGCCCCGTCTGCAGGGCGGAGTGCTTGCGGCCGTAGAACCAGTAGAAGACGAGGAAGGCGGCGGTCCAGATGAGGAACACGACGATCGTGATGAGCCGCAGCTGCGTGATGATCGCGATGCAGCCCGCGATCGAGAGGATGGGGATCGTCCAGCCGAGCGGGAGGCGGAAGCCGCGCTCCAGCTCCGGCTCGCGCACGCGCAGGATGATCACGCCGAGCGACACGACGAGGAAGGCCACGAGCGTTCCGATGCTCGTCATCTCGGCGAGGAAGTCGATGGGGATGACGGCCGCCAGGATGGCCGTGGCGATCATCACGATGACCGTGTTCTGGACCGGCGTCATCGACCGCGGGTTCACCTTCGCGAAGACCGGCGGGATCATCCCGTCCCGGGACATGGCGAACAGGATGCGCGTCTGCCCGTACAGCACGACGAGCGTCACGGAGAAGATGGAGATGATCGCGCCGATCGCGACGACGGTGCCGGGCCAGCTGGCGCCGACGATGTTCTGAAGGATCGCGGCGAGTCCCGCATCCTGGTTCTCGAACTTCGACGGCGCCTGGGCGCCGAGGGCCGCCAGGCTCGTTCCGACGTAGAGCACGATGATGATCAGCAGCGCGAAGATGATGGCGAGCGGCAGGTTCCGCTTCGGGTTCTTCGCCTCCTCGCCCGCCGTCGACACCGCGTCGAGGCCGACGAACGAGAAGAAGATGATCCCGGCTCCGCCGACGATTCCGGCGAAGCCGGCGGGAGCGAAGTCGTGGAAGTGGTCGGCGTTCCACCCCGTGAAGGCCACGGCGCAGAAGAACACGACGACGGCGATCTTGATGACGACCATGATGCTGTTCACCGTCGTGGACTCGCGCGCGCCGCGCAGGAGCAGCAGCGAGCAGAGCACGATGACGATGATCGCGGGGACGTTGATGATGCCGCCCTGCTCCGGCGCCTGGGAGAGCTGGACGGGAAGCTGCCAGCCGACGAGGTTCTGGAGCAGCTGGTTGACGTACTGCGACCATCCGACCGCGACCGCGGCCGTTGACACGCCGTACTCCAGCAGGAGACAGGCTCCGACCGCCATCGCGGTGCCCTCGCCGAGTGTGGCGTACGCGTAGGAGTAGGTCGAGCCCGAGACGGGGACGGCGCCCGCCATCTCGGCGTAGCAGAGCGCGGTGAGCCCGGCCACGACGCCGCCGATGACGAACGACCAGATCACGGCGGGACCGGCGACGGGGACCGCCTGGGACAGGATGAAGAAGATGCCGGTGCCGAGCGTGCCGCCGACTCCGATCATGGTCAGCGAGAAGAGGCCGATGCTCCGTTTGAGCTGGACCTCGCCGGTGCCGGGAGGCGTCGTGGGTTTTCTGCGCAGCAGCTGCTGGGCGATGGTGGGCATACCAGTCTCCTTCGAATGGCGGGGCAATCGGATCCGCCATCCATCGTTGCGGTGGGCGCGGTCGATCAGAACCCCTAAAGTCCGCCCGACCCACATAGAGTGTATGTGGCTCGCTTCTCCGCTGAAGCGACCGCATCCATCCAGACGGAGCACGCGCATGGCAGATCTGCGACAGTTCGAAGCGCTCAAAGCCGTGCATGCCGAGGGCTCGGTGACGGCGGCCGCCCGCCGTCTCGGGTGGGGTCAGCCGACGGTCGACTACCACCTGAAGAACCTCGAGCGGCTGGTCGGTTCGCCCGTACTGGTACGTTCGCCCCGCGGCAGCCGGCTGACCCCGGTCGGGATGCTGCTCCTCGAGCGTGCGCAGCAGATCCTGACCCTCAGCGAGCGGGCGATCGCGGATGCGCGCGAGTTCAGCGAGCTCGGGCGGGTGCGACTGCGGCTGGGGACCTTCGCGACCGCGGCGGCCAGCATCCTGCCGTTCGTCGCCGACGCTGTCGGCGACCTCGGGATCGGGATCGATGCGACGGTCGAGGAGGTTCCGGCGCTCGTCGACAGGATCAACCGCGGCGCGCTCGATGTCGCCCTGGTCTACACCGTGCCCGGTTACGAACTGCCGTTCCGTCCGGCCGTGCACGCCATGGAGGTGTATCGGGATCCCCTGATGCTCGCGCTGCCGACCGGCCACCCGCTCGCGTCCCGACCGGCGGTCGACCGCGCCGCGCTCCTCTCGCTCCGGGACGAGCGCTGGGTCTGCGCCACGTCGACGGAGGACGCGATCGACCGCGTCCTCGCCGACGCCTTCGCCGCGGACGGGCAGGTCCTCGACGTCGCGATCCGGACCGACGACTTCCAGGTCCTCCTGGGTATGACCGCCGCGCGGATGGTGGTCGGTATCATCCCCCGATTGGCGACGACGGCCGAGCACCCGGGCATCGTCCTGCGGCCGATCGACGACCCGTCGTTCGTGCGCACGATCCTCGTGGCGACGGCGCCGCCCGAGGACGCCGACCGGCGGTCCTCGCCGGCCGTCCGCCATCTCGTCGCCGCGGTCCGGGACGGATTCGCCGCGGTCAGCGGCGCGGCGGCCTCGCTCTGAGGATCGCCGGCGAGATCACCCGGAGACTCGGGCTGTTCAGCACCAGCGCCTCGGCCGCGCTCTCGTACCAGGCGCCGGCCGGCGGCCCGCCGTTGCAGGGTCCGTCGCTCGCGCCAGGGTGCTTCACCCAGAGCAGGGCGTCCAGCTTGGTCGAGGGCGACTCGGTGATCTGGGGGTCCTGGCCGAGCGCCGCCCCGGGCGGGTTGCACCAGGCGCCGGTCCAGCCGTTGCCGTTGCGGGACACGTCGATCACGAAATGCTTCCAGCCGACGCGGGAGGAGATCTTCCCGGCGTAGTCCCGCTCGCTCTGCGTGGTGTCGAAGTTGGAGACGTTGGTGAAGAATCCGCGCGCACCGGCGATCCCGGCAGCCCTCAGATACGCCGCCTGTGCGTCCGGGGTCAGCCAGCGGGCGTTGCCGCCGTCGAGGTAGGTGGAGACCCCGGCGGCCGCCAGGATCCCGACCGCGGACTGCAGCAGCGGGAGCCGTGTCGCGGCAACACCCGCGCACTTGGCGCTGGAGAGCATGGCGAGCGAGTCCGGTTCGATCAGGACGACGGCGCGGCTCCCCGCCAGCGCGCCCGCCACCTGCCGGGTCCAGTCGAGGTACTGGTCGGCCGTGTAGCCGCCCGCCGAGAAGCCGCCGCAGTCCCGGTCGGGGATCGCGTACGTGACGAACACCGGCGTCGCTCCTTGGGCCGCCGCCGCACGGAGGTGACGCTGGATCACGCTGACCAGCAGCGTCGGCGTGTACCAGTCGCCCAGCCAGACCGCCGTCGGACGGCTCGCGATCCGGCCGATGAGCGCCGCCTTCGTCGCGTCGCCCCGGGCGGTCAGGGAGTCGTACATCCGCTGGGCGTCGCTGGTGGGGTCGACGTACAGGCGGCTGCCGAAGGCGGGAAGATCGTCGGCGCGGGCGCCCGGTGCCGTCGGGGTCCACGCGAGCGCAGCCGACACCAGGGCTGCGCCGATCAGGGAGGCGATGACTCTGCGCATACCCGGACTATCGGCCGGAACGCGCAGGTGGTCAGCGAGCCGCCGGAGAGATAGCGTTCAGTCAACGTCACGCGAGGCGGGAAAAGGGGGCATCATGGTCGACGGAGCTCAGGGCGGGTTCGAGTATCCCGACGAGGCTGGTTACCCGGATGGGACCGGCACCCTGTCGGAGACGCAACGGACTCTGATCGCCGAGGTGGACGCAGCGACTCCGCTCAGCCCAGGCATCGACTTCTACGTGGTGGACGACGCCGAGACGCGGACCTACGAAGCGGTCAGCGGTGACACCCTGATCGGCGGGATCACGTACGCGCGGCACGACGACGTGGTCACCCTGATCGCGACGTCGGTGTATCCCGAGTTCCGCGGTCAGGGGGTGGCGACGGCCCTGATCGAGCGCGTGCTGGAGATCATCCGGGCGAGCAATCAGCGCATCCGGATCCACTGCCCGATCGTGAGGACGTTCGTCGAGCAGCACGACCAGTACCGGTCGCTCGTCGTGACCGGCTGAGGTCGACGCGCCCTTCGGGCCTCAGGTCGCCGCGCGCCCCGCTTGCAGCTCGAGGCCGGCCAGCAGCAGGTCCAGCCCGGCACGGAACTGGTCCCGGTCGTCGTGCACGGCGAACTCGTCGACGATGTGGTGGATGAACGGGTACTGCGCCGGGTCGAGCGCGCGCCATTGCCTGGTCGCCTCCGCCAGGTACTGCTTCTGGTCGAGCTCGCCCGAGATGACGGCATCCGGCAGCTCCTGGCCCATGTCGGCGGCGGTTCCGATCACGAAGCCGACGACGGCCGAGGCGGCGTAGAAGCTCTGGCGCGGGCTGAGTCCCAGACGCATCACCTGTTCGCCGATCCGCTCGTAGAGCATCAGCGAGTGGACCTGGCGGCCGGTGTCGCGCATCGCGTACGCGCCGAGCCACGGGCGGTCCACGATGGCGTCGAAGAGGGTGCGCGCGATGGTGCGCAGTTCGTCGATCGGGTCGTCGGACGCCACATTCTGCACGTCCTCCAGCACGCCGGCGAGCACCGAGTCCGCTGCGAGGTCGAGGAGTTCATCGCGTCCCGACACGTACCAGTACACGCTGGCGGGCCCGCCGCCGAGCCGCGTGGCCAGGGCGCGGATGGTGAGTCCCTGTGCGCCCGATTCATCGAGGATCGCCACCGCCTCGGTGAGGACCGAATCGAGGGAGAGCGAAGCGCGCGCACGCTGTGGACTGCTCATGCTTGCAGTTTATCGAACACTGTTCTATTCTATCGAACGTTGTTCGAGACTCGAACACTGTTCGATTCAGGAGGCGTCATGATCGCCGAAACCGTCACCCGGCCCCGCACCTACCTCTCCATGAAGGCGGCGTGGATGCCCCTCGCCGCACTCTGCCTCGCGTTCTTCGTCGAGATGGTCGACAACACCCTGCTGTCCGTCGCGCTCCCGACCATCGGGCGCAGCCTCGGCGGGGATACGACATCCCTGCAATGGATCACGGGGGCGTACTCGCTCACCTTCGGCGGCCTGCTCCTGACCGCGGGATCCATCGCGGACCGGTTCGGCCGCCGTCGGGTGCTCCAGGTCGGCTTGGGCCTGTTCGGCCTGCTGAGCTTCGGCGTACTGCTCGTCACCACCACGGGCGAGCTGATCGCGCTGCGTGCGCTGCTGGGTGTCGCCGCTGCCGCGATGGCGCCCATCACCAACTCCCTCGTCTTCCGGCTGTTCGACGACGACAAGCTCCGGATGCGCGCGATCACCCTGATGATGGTCGTCGGCATGTCGGGCTTCGTCCTCGGCCCACTGCTCGCCGGCACTGTGCTCGCCCACCTCTCCTGGCAGTGGCTGCTGCTCGTCAACGCGCCGATCGCTCTCATCGCGTGCCTCGGCGTGCACTTCGGTGTCGCGCCCGACACCGCCGACGGCCTGACGAAGGACCGGCTCGACCTGCCCGGCGCCGTGCTCAGCATCCTGACCATCGGCCTCGCCTGCTACACCCTCACCAGCGGGGTGCAGAACGGCTGGACCTCGCCGCTGACGATCGCGGTCGCGCTCGGCGCCGCGGTGTCGCTGGTGCTGTTCATCGTGCGGGAGCGCCGGGCGGTGTCACCCATGCTCGACCTGCGGTTGTTCCGCCGCGGCACGGTCCGGGGAGCCGCCATCGCTCAGATCGGTACCTCGATCGCGATGGCCGGTGTGATGTTCGCGCTCGTGCTCCACTTCCAGTACGCCTGGGGGTGGACGCCGCTGATGGCGGGGCTCGCGAACCTCCCGATCATCCTGACGATGATCTGCGCGACGCCGCTGACCGAGTGGATGGTGCGCCGCTTCGGGCACCGGATCGCGTGTTTCGTGGGCGCCCTGGTTCTCGCGGCCGGACTCGGCATGATGGCGTGGAGCGTGCAGCAGAACTACGTGGCGATCGCGCTCTCCATGATCGTGATGACGATCGGCCTGCGCACCGTCATGACGATCTGCGCGGTCGCGCTCGTCGGGGCGATGCCCGAGAACCGGACATCGATGGGCGCCGCGATGAACGACGCGGCGCAGGAGGTCGGCACCAGCATCGGCACGGCGGTGGTCGGAACGCTCATCGCCGTGCTCGTCACCACCGTTCTGCCGAACGGCACGTGGAGCCACGATCTCAGCGCATCGTTCTTCCACGGCGAGCAGGTGATCTTCGGCATCCTCGCCGTGGCGGTCGGAGTGATCGCGGGCTTCGGAGCCCTCACGCTGACGAACGCGCGCACCGTCGACGAGCACGCGCCGGCGGATGTGGAGACGGTCGCTTGACCTGCTTCTCTCGGAGGTTGACGAGGCGTACCGTCCGGCCTGACACCTCCGGGGCGGACGATGGGGCGTCACGACCTCGAAGGAGACGGACATGGAACTGAAGCTCGGCGTATTGGCACTGCTCGAAGCGAAGCCCGAGAAGGCTGCGGAGGTGAAAGAATTCCTGATCGGCGGCAAGGACATCGTCGACCGCGAGCCCGGGACGCGCACCTGGTACGCATTCCAGATCGACGACACCCACTTCGGCATCTTCGACTCCTTCGCCGACGAGGACGCGCGCAACGCCCATCTCGGCGGCGAGATCCCGAAGGCCCTCGGCCAGGTCGGCCCGGACCTGCTGGCGAAGGACCCCGACCTGCGGACGGTCGACCTCCTCGCGGTCAAGCACGAGGAGGTCGACGCGCAGTCCTAGAGCGCGTCGTCGCGGCGGTCGTCGTGCGACGTGTCGGCGGTGTCCTTCAGGTGCGCCTTGGCGTCGGCGACGGTGTCCTTGATGCTCCCTTCGACCTGCTCCGCCTTGCCTTTCACGACGCGTGACTCGTCATCGGTGGCCTTGCCGATGAGCTCGTCGACCTTGCCCTTCAGCTTGTCGCCCTTTGCTTCGGCCTTGTCGTCGAGACCCATGATGTCCTCCTCGATTCGTACGGATTCTTCCGCGATTGCCGGACACGGTACGCGGATCTGAAGGCGCGAGAAGGGGGCGTCCGAATACCGCCCCGTGGGTACTGTCGCGGCATGCGCGAGAAGTCTGGCAGGGCGGACACACCCGCGAAAGCGTGGTGGCGGGAACTCACGATCGTGGCGTGCGCACTGGTCGCCAGCCTCGTGCTGCTCGTCATCTTCCATGCTGCCGGCGATCCCGCATGGGTGCGGCGGGGGCTGCCGCCCGTCCCGGGCTCCGGCAGCACCATCTGGCAGGTGCAGACCACCTTCCTGTCCGTGGGGTTCGCGGGGCTGACGATCGCGGCCCAGCTGTTCGCGGAGGCGCCGCTCGCGATCGGCACGTCCCGAAAGCGGGTCCTGTCGTACATCGGCGCGAGCTGGTTCGTGACCGTGGGGCTCGCCGGGAACGCGGTCATGGGCATCGCGTCCATCTGGCTGCCGAGCGCGACGGGCGTCGTCATCGCGTTCGCGTGGCTCACCGCGACCGCCGTGCTGCTGATGGTCTCGACCTCCCGTCTCACCCAGCTCTTCGGTCACCCCTCGCGCCTCGACGACGTCGTGCGGACATCGCTGATCGAGACGCTGTCCGACCGGTTCGACCGGATGGCACGCCGGTACTCCGACGCGCGGAGAGGTCTGGGTGATCTTCTGACGGCGGATTCGACGCGCACCTCGACGCGCGCCGTCTCGACTCTTCATGTCCCGGCCCCGCAGGCCGGGCGCGTCATCCGGGCCATCGACCCCGACAGCGTCCGGCAGGCGATCGCGTCGCTCAGTCCGTCGGCCGGCGCTCCGGACGACGACCCGCCCCGGATCCTGCTCGACGTCCGCCCGGGCGACCGGACCCGCCTCGGCGCGACGGCCTTTCGGATCGAGACGTCGACCCGGCTCGACGCGGACGCGGCCCGCCGCCTGATGGAACTCCTGCAATCGAGCATCGAGCTGGAGTCGCCGGAAGCGGTCACCGCCTATGAGGAGACCGAGCACGAGATCGCAACGCTCGTGGATGCGATCGGCACGAATCTGCGGTCCGGTGCGCTGGCCACCGCCGAGCGGGCGCTGGAGCTCCTCGGGGAGATCGTGCAGGGTGTGTGGATGGCCGGGCTCGAGCGGGCGGACGCCTCGGAGGGAGCGTCGCTCAGCCGCGGGAGCGGGCTCCTCGAGAGCATCGACGACGTGGAGCAGGACGTGCTGCTCTCGCCGCAGGTCGCCCAGGTCTTCGTCACCGCGACGACGACGCGCACCCTCGAAGCCGCGAGGTCGGGGTCGGCTGACTACATCGACGAGTGCCTGCGGAGCTTCATGCGCCAGTGGTCCGAGATCCTGAACCACGGCGGGCCGGAGTTCGACCCGCTGCCCGGGCGCATCGTCGCGAGCGTCCGCAACCTCACCCTGTACGCGGACACCGCCGCGAACGAGCCCCACCCACTGCGGTCGCGCGGCACCTGGGCGATGGTCGAGCTGGTCAAGCTCGCCCTGGACGCCGACCGGCCGGACGCGGCGACGCTCGCCGCGGACGAGCTGCGCCGGCTCTTCGAACTGGATCCGGATGGACGTGCTCGCTCCGAGGTCCGCGCGGGCCTCCTGGTGCTCGCTGGGTGGCTCCGCTACCTCGGCGACACGGGCGACCGGCGCTACACGTCCGACCCCGACCTCGCGGCCGCCCTGGCCGCGGACGGATCCCGGGACGACATCCTCGCGGCACGGGAGATCGTCGAGGGGGGAACGCCGTTCAGCCGATGGGACCGGTGGGAGACGAAGAGCACGGCGTCGGGCAGCGTCCGGTCCTCGCAGCTTCCCGACTTCATCGATCGCGCACAGGCGGAGCTCGGCGGGGAGGTTCAGCCGAAGTAATCCGTGAGGGCGTCACGCGGCGCGCGCGTGCCTTCTAACGTGGGGGCGTTGTCACCGTACTAAGGGTCGACTACCTGCGGTGGCCCTCTCCTCACCGCATGCGTCGCACCTCGGAGGACGCACGCCGGTCCCGCTACGCTCGTGCGCATGCGCGCCTTCCTGATCCTCCACGGCTGGGACAACTTCCGGCCGCCCGGCCACTGGCAGCGTGAGCTCGCCACCGCTCTGGAGCAGCGGGGCGAGCGGGTCGTCTACCCGCAGCTGCCGGATGCGGCACAGCCGCGGCTCGACGCGTGGCGGGAGGCGGCCGGCGCAGCCCTGCGTGAAGCGGCCGAGGGCGGCGCGCGCGTGACCGTGATCGCGCACAGCCTGGGAGCAGCGCTGTGGTTGGGAGCGCGGCCGGCGGACCCCGCCGTGGAGTCGTCCGTGGACCGCGTGCTGCTGGCCGCGCCGCCGTCCCCGAGCTTCCTGGGCCAGAACCCGGAGGTGGCGGAGTTCGCCGACCTGACCCTCAGCAGCCCGGCGGCCGACACCCTGATCGTCGCCTCGGATGCGGACCCGTGCAACCCGGAAGGCGCAGAGGTCGTCCACGGCCGGCCCCTCGGTATCCCGGTCGTCACTGTCTCCGGCGGTGGGCATCTCACCCCGGCCTCCGGCTACGGCGAATGGCCCTCGATGCTGGAGTGGTGCCTCGATCCGCGGGCGGTCATCCGGCCCCGCTGAGGGCCGGAGGTCAGCGGTGTCGCGGCTTGCGCGGCGGCCGATCGTCGCGCGGCGGCCGGTCGTCGCGGCGTGGGCGGTCATCCCGCCGGGCCCGTGCCCCGCGGTCGGGTCGCAGTTCGATCAGCTTGCCGCTGATCCGCGTGCCCGAGAGCCGGGACAGCGTGTCCGCCGGAAGGTCGGCCGGCAGCTCGACGATGGAGAAGTCCGGCATGATGCGGATGTGCCCGAAGTCGTCCCTGCTGAGCCCGCCTTCGTTGGCCAGCGCGCCGACGATCTGCCGCGGTTCCACGTGCTGCCGTCTGCCGACCTCGATCCGGTACGGCGCCATCGGTGTGCTGTTCCGCTCGCGACGCGCGGACCGGTCGTTGCGCCCGCCCGCCCGCTCTGAGCGGTCGGGGCGGGAGTCTCGAGAGTCACGCTCGACGCTCCGGGAGAGGGCGTCGTCGTCCGAGAGCAGCAGCGGTTCGTCGCCCTGTGCCACGACCGCCAGCGCCGCCGCCACATCCGCCTCCGGCACGTCGTGGTGCTCCACGTAGTGGCCGATGATGTCGCGGAAGCGCGCGATCCGATCCTCCTGGGCCAGCGCCTCCGTGATCGCGTCGTCGAAACGGGCGAGACGCGTGACGTTGACGTCCTCGACGCTCGGGAGCTGCATCTGGGTGAGCGGCTGCCGCGTGGCCTTCTCGATGGCGGTGAGCAGGCGGCGCTCGCGGGGGGTGACGAAACTGATCGCTGCACCGCTGCGCCCCGCGCGGCCGGTGCGGCCGATGCGGTGCACGTACGATTCGGTGTCGATCGGGATGTCGAAGTTCACCACGTGCGTGATGCGCTCGACGTCGAGTCCGCGCGCCGCCACATCCGTGGCCACCAGGATGTCGAGCTTGCCGGACTTCAGCTGGTCGACCGTGCGCTCGCGCTGGGCCTGCGCGACGTCCCCGTTGATCGCGGCGGCCGAGTAGCCGCGGGCCCGCAGCCGCTCGGCGAGCGTCTCGGTCTCGTTCTTGGTGCGGACGAAGACAATCATGCCCTCGAAGTTCTCCACCTCGAGGATGCGGGTGAGCGCGTCGACCTTCTGCGCGTACGACACGACGAGGTAGCGCTGCGTCGTGTTGGCCGAGGTGGTGGTCTTGGTCTTGACCGTGATCTCTTCGGGATCGTGCAGATAGTTCTTGGAGATGCGGCGGATCTGCGCGGGCATCGTCGCCGAGAACAGGGCGACCTGCTTGTCGTCCGGGGTGTCGGCGAGGATGGTCTCCACATCCTCCGCGAACCCCATCTTCAGCATCTCGTCGGCCTCGTCGAGCACGAGGTACTTGAGCTCGGAGAGGTCGAGCGTCCCCTTGTCGAGGTGGTCCATGATGCGGCCCGGCGTGCCGACGACGATGTGCACGCCGCGTCGCAGCGCGGACAGCTGGACGCCGTAGCCCTGGCCCCCGTAGACCGGCAGCAGGTGCACGCCCTTCATGTGGGTCGCGTAACTCTCGAACGCCTCCGCCACCTGCAGGGCCAGCTCGCGGGTGGGCGCGAGCACGAGCGCCTGCGGGGACTTCTGCGACAGATCGAGCCGGGACAGGATGGGCAGCGCGAACGCGGCCGTCTTGCCCGTGCCGGTCTGGGCGAGCCCGACGACGTCCCGGCCCTCCATGAGGAGCGGGATGGTGGCCGCCTGGATGGCCGACGGGGTTTCGTAGCCCACGTCCTTCAGAGCCTTCAGCACGGCGCCGTCGAGCCCGAGGTCGGAGAAGGTCAGGGCTTCGTCGGCGGTGTCGTCATCGCTGGGCGAGTCTCCGTGCATGGTCATCGTCCAACGGTAGCCCGGTCGCGGGCCCTCCGCACGCGGCGCGACTCGACTAGCATTCGGGGATGACCACGCCTGCTCCGATCGCCGACGTCTCGATCGGCGGCACGTCGATCCGCCTGGGTCAGTTCCTGAAGTTCGCCGGGCTGTTCGACTCCGGGGGAGACGTGAAGGAAGCCGTCGCGGACGGCCTCGTCACGGTCAACGGCGAGGTCGACCTGCGGCGCGGGCGACAGCTCCAGCTCGGCGACGTCGTCGCCTTCCAGGGACACCGCGTGCGGGTCAGCCCCTGATGCGACGCGCCCTTGTCCTGGGCGGGACCGGTTGGGCGGGGCAAGCGATCGTCCGCGCTCTGCTGTCGACCGGCGCCGAGGTCACCTGCCTGGCGCGCGGCGAGTCAGGCGCTATCCCGGAGGGGGCGCGTCTCGTCCGTGCGGACCGCAGGGACCCGGCCGCGTATGGCGCGGTCCGCGGCGACTGGGATGAGGTGATCGAGATCGCTTACGCTCCCGAGCTCGTCGAGCCGGCACTCGACGCCCTTGCCGAGCGTTCCGGCCACTGGACGCTCGTGTCGACCGTCTCCGTCTACGCCCGGAACGACGAGCCGGGGGCCGACGAGTCCGCGGCAGTCGTCGATCCAGCCGACCTCGACCAGTACCCGGATGCGAAGGTCGCGGCCGAGCGCGCGAGCGCCGCGCGGCTCGGCGACCGTCTCCTCATCGCACGGCCCGGACTCATCGTCGGTCCCGGCGACCCGACCGACAGGTTCGGATACTGGCCCGCACGCTTCAGTCGGAGCGGTCCGGCGCTGGTCCCTGCTCCTGCCGGCCGGTTCGTCCAGGTGATCGACGTCGCGGACCTGGCGACCTGGATCGCGCAGTCGAGCATTCGAGGAACGATCGGCACCGCTAACGCGGTCGGGGAGCCGGTGCCGATGGCCGACTTCTTCCGGATGACCGCCGCGATCGCCGGCTACGAGGGTGACCTGGTCGAGCTCGACGATGCGGACCTGCTGGCTCGCGGCGTGAACTACTGGGCCGGGCCGCGATCACTCCCGCTCTGGCTCCCGCTCACGGACACCGGATTCGCGCAGCGTTCGGCGGCCGCGTTCCACGAGTCGGGCGGTCGGCTCACCCCGATCGAGCGGACCGTCCGGAGCGTCCTCGCCGACGAGCTCGCGCGCGGCATCGACCGTGAGCGGCGCTCGGGGCTGACGGCCGCGGAGGAGCGCGCCGTGATCGAGGCCGCGAGCGCGCACCGACCGCCAGGCGTGACCGCCGCGGCACACCCCCGTGGCGCGGACCGGCGGTCACGACCTGTGCCGCCTGCATCATGAGGTCGGCCATCAGCAGACGCCCCACCCCCGTGAAGCGGCTCCTGCCGGTCCACGGAGTATGGCAGTCGACGGTGAACGCGGGGGAAATCACGCGGCGCCGGTGAAAGGCGCCGCCCTGTCACCGCCCGCGCAGCGCGCGGAGGTAGCGACGCTCCTCCCGTGCGGCGAGGACGCCGGTCACCAGCACCCCCGCCGTGCCGGTCACTCCCACACCTTCCGGCTGTCCACGGCACGCGCCCGCAGCGCCCCGCCGTCGATGACGACCCGCGACTCCGGGATGCCCTCGGCCGGCCACTGCGTCACGATCTCGAGCGGACCCTCGGGCGGGAGCGGCCAGAGCCACATCCCGTCGAGGTACACCGTGTAGTCGGGGCCGCCCGAGCCGCCGCCGCCCGTCGCGAACAGCGAGTGCGCGTCCCCGCGGTCCTCGTCCGGCGTCCATCCTGGCCGGTCGAGGAGGAGGTGCTGGCCGTCTCCGAGAGCCATGCCGTAGCGCAGGCGATCGGCGCCGGAGCCGGGGAAGGACGCGTGGGCGGACCACTGCATCGTCTCCCACTCCCGTCGGGTGCGGCCGCCGCGCCGGGTGCGACGGTCGATCACGATGTCGACGCCGTTCCGGAAGACGCGTGCGTGCGACACGACGATGGCGACGGTGTCGGTCACCGCCAGCGCCTCGCCGATCGGGACGATCACGGGCACCTCGTCGACGGGCGGGTTCCAGCGCGGGTCCTGCTCCATCTCCGGCGGTTCGATGTCGTCCTCGGGTGGATCGGGTGGGAAGAAGTCCATGTCGTCCTCTCTGTCGGGTGGATGCGGGCTGGATGCTGTCGGGCCCGGATACGTGGTCAGCCGTCCGACGCCGCAGAACCGGGCATGGCGCTGCCCGTCAGCTCATGCCGCGAGTACGTGTAGACGAAGCAGTCGTAGCGCCGGTCGCCGCTGTCCCACGCGGCGGCGGTGGCCGGATAGCGGAGGTCGGTCATGACGTCCTCGCCCCAGATCGCGACCCAGTGCCAGTTCAGGCCCGGCGCGGCGCATAGGTCGCCGACCTGCGCGTCGAGCGCCTTCGTTCCCGGAAAGGGCGCGTCCGGCGATTCGGGCAGCACGCCCTTCGACGTCAGCTGCGCGATGTGCTTGGCGGAGCAGTCCACCACGGGGTAGGCGTCGGCCCACTTCGACGGGTACACCTGCAGGCAGTCGCCGGGCTGGAGCGTGTCGACCGGCTGCGACGGCACGGTCGCGACCTGCGTCGGAGTGGGCCGGGGCGGCAGGCCGAGCGGTGCGGGCCTGGCAGAGGCGCGCGGGATGGCGGGCGCATGGGCGGGCGACGCGTCGGGCACCGAACCGCCGAACGCCGTGCCCACCGCGACCGCGCCGACCACGCCCAGACCGACCATCGCGGCGACCGTGATCGCCGCGAGGACGCCCCAACCGCGCCGCGACAGACCGCTCGGCTCGGCGTCCGGTGAGACGTCGGCGCTCGCACCCCCGCGGTCGTCGTTCACGCGGTCATCCTACGGCTCGCGTCGCCGCCCTGGCCCGCGAACCCGCTGGGCCGCCGGATGACGGGCAAGCCGCATCCGTGTCAGGATGGCGACATCGAACCGAGGGGGAGTCGATGGAAGCGGAATCGCAGACGGCGCCGGCAGGGGAGGCCGCGCGTCCGGCACTCGTGGACCGGCCGATCCTCCGGCGCGCACGCGCTCTGGTGCTGTGGGCGCTCGGAGCCGCCATCGTGTACTCGGCGCTGGTCGCCTCGAAGGGCAGCTGTCCGGGCGGCTTCGCCATGGACGGCGGGTTCCTGGACGCGAACGGCGATCCGACGGACGTCCAGCCGCAGTGCATCCAGCTCATGCTGCAGCCGAGTCCGGTCGTCTACTTGGCGATCGCGCTGACCGTGGTTATCGCACTCGGCCGGGCAGCGCGAGCGGTCGACGTGGATGCGGCCCTGCGCACTCTGAACCGTGCTGTGATCATCGTCGTGGCGATAGCGGTCGTCTCGATGGTCGTCGCGATCCTGTGGTTCCAGGCGATCCCGTCGCCCGCGGAACGCGGGACCATCCTGTTCCCCTTCCCGTTCGGCGGAGGGACGATGACCACCACGCCGCAGGATCCCGGGCCCGTCGGCTGAGCCAGGATCACCGCCGCAGCTCGACCCCGGTCACCTCGGCCAGCCGCTCCACGAGCCGCACCTGGAACGCCGGATCAGTCGCCGCCGGATGCGGCGCCCGCGCCTGCCGGTGGTACCAGTACCCGCCGGTGACGGGGTCGATCGACCCCGCATCCGCCGTGGCCAGCCACTCCTGGGTCCGGTGCCCGTCCTCGAGGCTGTCGGGAGCGCCCCGGCCGCCCATCCGCGTCGGCACCCATCCGGGGTCGACCGCGTGCGACAGCGTGTCGGTGTTGTCTGCGAGCCACATCGCAAGAGTTGTGACGAGGAGCTTGCTGGTCGAGTAATCGCCGCGCCCGGCGAAGGCGCGGTCCAGGTCCGATGAGCCGGAGCGGTGCATCCCGCTGCTCAGCACGATCGACCGGGCCGGGGGAGCGAGCGACGCCATCAGGAGGTACGGCGCGATCACGTTGACGGCCGTCACCGGACCGTCGATGACGCCGGCGTTGTGGATGACGGCGTCGAAGCGCCCGAGGTCGTTCGCCTGGCGCGCCACGTCGAGCACGGCGGAGGGCGCGGCGAGGTCGCCGAACAGCAGCGCGTGCATCCGCTCGGCGACCGCCCGGTCCGTCAGGCGGTCGGGGCGTCGGGCGTGGAGGACGACCTGCTGGCCGTCGCGGGCGAGCGCGTCGGCGGTGGCCAGGCCGAGGCCGGCGGACGCGCCGGTCACGAGGATCATCATGCTCGGGCGCCGCCCTCGCTGTCGAACAGCTCCGTGGCGATCATCATGGCCGACATCGCCTTCCCTTCGTACTCGGCGTCGCTGACGTGCTCTTTCCAGGTGGTGGTGTCCGCGGGGTCGTCGGCGGACTCGAGCATGGCGATGTGCTCCATGAAACAGCCGTGCGCGGCGGCATGCCAATGGTCCTGGCCCGGCGGGGTGTACAGGGTCTGACCGGGATGCACCTCGATGATGTTCCCGTCGCGGTCCCCGAACCGTGCGACGCCGGCGGTGACCCGCAGGTACTGGCCGCGGGCGTGGCTGTGCCATGCGGTGCGCGCGCCAGGGGCGAACCGGACGAGCGCGGCGGTCATCCTCTGGTCGCCGTCGCGCGGCGCGACGATCGTGTCGACCCAGACGTCGCCGGCGAACTGCTCCGGTGGGTTCTTCACCGTGGGAGCGGTGGGTTCGATGTTCATGCGTTCTCCGTCTCCAGCAGGACCTTGACGGCGCGGCGCTCGTCCATGGCCCGGTATCCCTCTGCGGCATCGGCGAGCGGCAGGGTGAGGTCGAACACGGCTCCGGCGTCCAACTCGTCATTCATGATCGACTCGATCAGCTCGGGAAGGAAGCGGCGCACGGGCGCGGGTCCTCCGTGCAGGTGCACGCCGGAGAAGAACAGCTCCTCGCCGGGCAGCTCGACGTCGTGCGAGACGCCGACGTAGCCGACATGCCCGCCGGGGCGCGTGGCGCGGATGGCCTGCATCATCGACTCCTGCGTTCCGACGGCCTCGATGACGGAGTGTGCGCCGAGGCCGTCCGTGAGCCGCTTGATCGCGGCGACGCCGGCCTCCCCGCGCTCCTCGACGATGTCGGTCGCGCCGAAGCGGCGGGCCAGTGCCTGGCGGTCCGAATGGCGGCTCATCGCGATGATCCGGTCGGCGCCGAGCTGCTTCGCGGCGAGCACGCCGAGCAGCCCGACCGCGCCGTCGCCGACGACCGCCACCGTCTTCCCCGGTCCGGCCTCGGCCGCGACGGCGGCGAACCATCCGGTGCCGAGCACGTCGGAGGCGGCGAGGAGGCTGCGCACCTGGGCGGGAGTCGGTGTTCCGTGAACGACCACCAGCGTGCCGTCGGCCAGCGGAACGCGCAGCTTCTCGGCTTGTGTGCCGAGAGCGCCCATCGGGAAGGCGTGCACGCAGCGCGACTGGTAGCCCGCCCGGCAGATCTCACAGGTGTTGTCGGAGGCGAAGAACGACCCGACGACGAGGTCGCCGACCTTCAGGCTCGTGACGGCGTCGCCGACCCGCTCGACGACGCCGACGTACTCGTGACCCATCGGCATCGGCTGGGTGACCGCGTCGGTGCCGCGGTACGGCCACAGGTCGGAGCCGCAGATGCAGGCGGCGGCGACGCGGATGATCGCGTCCGTCGGCTCCTCGATCACGGGGTCGGGGCGCTCTTCGACGCGGACGTCCCGGGGTGCGTACATGACTACTCCACGCATGTGGTGTTCCTTCCGTTGAGGGGTGGATGGTGTCCACGTCATCCACTGCACCGCACCCTGCGCGTCGCAGGGAGTCCCTGATGAGAGGTGTACTGGCAGGGCATCCCTCCAGGGCGGAACCCGGCCTAGCCTGGGTGGCATGGACAATCGAGCCGACGTCCGTGAATTCCTCATGTCGCGCCGCGCCAAGCTCACCCCGCAGCAGGCGGGGCTGCCGGCCGGCGCCGGCCGGCGCGTCGCCGGGCTCCGCCGCTCCGAGGTCGCGATGCTCGCCGACGTCAGCGTCGAGTACTACTCGAAGCTCGAGCGCGGTGCGATCGCGGGCGTCTCGGCCGGAGTGCTGGATGCGGTGGCCCGGGCGCTGCAGCTCGACGATACCGAGCGCGCCCACCTGTTCGATCTCGCGCGAGCGGCCGACGGCATCCCTCTCTCCGGGCGTCCCCGGCGGCGGAGTGTCACGAGTCCGGCCGCCCGCCCGAGTCTGCACTGGGCGCTGGAGGCGTTCACCGAGGGTGTCGCCGTCGTGCGCAACGCGCAATCGGACGTGATCGCCTTCAATGCGCTCGCCCGCGCCTTCTACTCGCCGATGATCGGCGACGGCGGACGGACGCCGAATTTCGCGCGGTTCCAGTTCCTCGACCCGGCCTCCCGCGACTTCTACCCGGACTGGGACCTCTTCGCTGATATGTGCGTCGCCATGATGCGCGCTGAGGCGGGCCGTGACCCGCACAACCCCGCCCTCCAGGACCTCGTCGGGGAGCTGTCCACGCGCAGCGACACGTTCCGGCGGTTGTGGGGCGCGCACGACGTACGGACGCACGGGGCGGGGACCAAGCGCTTCCACCATCCCGTCGTCGGCGATCTCACCCTCGCGTACGAGGAGCTGGCGATCACGGCCGAGCCGGGCCACGTGATGCTCGTCTACACCGCCGAGCCCGGTTCGCCGTCGGCCGAGCGGCTGCGTCTCCTGGCATCCTGGGCTGCCGGGCAGCCGGCCCACGACCGATCGGTCACGGAGGAAGCATGACCGCCTGAGGCGGACCAGGCTCAACCCCCTCGACGCCCGCACCCGCGCTCCGGCAGGATGTGCGCATGGCGACCCTGAGCAACATCGTGTTCTACGCGGACGATCCGCAGCGGCTGGCCGACTTCTGGGCCGGCGTGTTCCACTACCCGCCGCAGCGCATCGAGGGGGAGTTCCGCGAGCAGCTGCTCGCGGGCGGTCTGACCGATGCCGACCTCGCGAAACGCGCGATGGCCGAGAGCGCCGACGGCACCGGTCCGCGGTTCTACTTCCATCACGCGAGCGGGCCGAAGACCGGACGCAACCGGCTTCACATCGACGTGCGTGCCGTGGAGGGCCGGGCCCCGACGGACGAAGAGCTCGACGCTGAGAAGGACCGGCTCGTCGCGCTGGGCGCCTCCGTCTTCCGGCTGGTCGATCAGGACTGGGGCCCGTTCCACGAGCGGTACTACCAGATGCTCGATCCCGAGGGCAACGAGTTCGACCTGCAGTGACGGCCGCGCGATGTCGAAGACGAGGCTCGAGGCGTTCAGCGACGGCGTGCTGGCCGTCGCGATCACGCTGCTCGTCCTCGACCTGCATCTCGAGCCGGGGAAGGGCGGGAGCCTTCTCGACCAGCTCGCCGCGGCGTGGCCGTCGTTCGCGGCCTACCTGGTGAGCTTCCTGGTGATCGGCGTCATCTGGGTGAACCACCACTCGATCCTGCGGCTGGCCCTGTCCGTGGACCGGGTGCTGCTGTTCTGGAACCTGGTCCTGCTGATGTTCGTGACCACCATCCCGTTCACCACCTCCACGCTGGCGGGCGCGCTCGCCGACGGCAGCGCAGAGGACGTCCGCGTCGCCGCGGTGCTCTACGGCGGAGCGTCGACGGGCTTCGCGGTCGCGTTCACGTTCCTCTACGCGCGCATCCTGCTCACCCAGGTGAGGGCCGGGACGATGGATGCGTCCCAGCGCGGGGCGGCGCTGCGCCGGTTCGGCGTCGGCACGCTGTTCTACCCGGCCCTCACCCTCGTCGGGGTGTTGTACGCGCCGGCCATGCTCGTCGGTTTCGCGGTGCTCAGCTTCTACTACCTCTTCAACCAGACCGGTCTCACCGAGGAGTGACCGTGGTTCAGCCCCGCGCCTCCTGCACGTCCCGCGCCTTGAGCGTTCTGTAGGTCGTGACGGGATGCGTCCCCAGCACGATCTTGCCGCGCGAGTGCAGGTTCTGGAGGTCGTCGTAGGCGTACCGGATCTCGTCGAGCGGGTAGAAGCCGGAGATGAGCAGGGTGAACGCCCGCTCGTCCGCCAGCTGCGCCAGCCGGGCCAGCTGGGCCGTGCCGTGGGCGACCGACTCGGGGTCGTCCTGCAGCAGCCGCAGCTCAGTTTCGCGGCGGTCCGCGCTCGACCGATAGCGCGAGGCGGGGACCCCCAGTGACTCCGCCAGGGCGCGTCCGTCCTGGCCGAAGTTGTCGATGAGGGCGGTGACGCCGCCGGGCGCCTTCTCGCGGATGCGCTCCTCGATCGCCTCGCCGTAGCGCACCGGCGTGATGCCCAGCTGGCGGAGGTAGTCGAAGTTGCGGTCGCCGCAGGTGCCGATGACACGCGCCCCGCGGTGCTTCGCGAGCTGCGCCTCGATGCTGCCGACCCCGCCGGCGGCCGCGGAGATCACGACGGTGTCGTCCGGTCCGATCCGCAGGTCGTCGAGGGTGTCGAGGGCGGTCACCCCCGCCAGGTACAGGCCGCCCGCGACCTCCCACGCGACGTGGGGCGGTTTCGGCACGAGTGCCGCGACCGGGACCACGAGGTGCGTGGTGTGGGCGCCGCTGCGGACGTGCCCGATCACGTCGGTGCCTTTCCGGAACCGGCCAGCCGCGTCTCCCGTGACCACGATGCCGGCGAAGTCGCTGCCCGAGCCGCGCGGGAAGGGCTCGTCCGCCCAGGCCTCCTCGCGGCCGCTGCGGATGAACCCGTCGATGTGGTTGATCCCCGTCGCGACGACCTCGACGAGCACCTCGTCGGGCCCGGGCACGGGGAGCGGCCGGGTGCGCTTCTCGAGTACATCCACATCCCCATTGCCGTCGTACTCGACGTACATCGCCTCGCCGGACTTCCTCGCCATCGGATGCTCCTTCCGCCCGGGCCGCTCCGCCCGACGCCAGAATATCCCTAGCCGGGCTAGAAACTCTATAGGCTACCGTTCAGGCTGGGCCGCATCCGGGCTAGCGTGAAGACGTGCTGGTCTACTCGATGGGCGTCTCGGCCGACGGCTTCATCGCCGACGAACAGGGCGGCTTCGACTTCACGGCGCCCGGTGACGAGCAGTTCCGTTTCCAGGTGGCGCAGATCGGCCGGCTCGGCGGGTATCTGATGGGCCGGAAGCTCTACCAGACCATGCGGGTGTGGGAGACGGACGGGTCGCTCCGGACCCCGGGCGTGGCCACCGTCTTCGCGGACACCTGGGCCGCCCTTCCCAAGGTCGTGTTCAGCCGCACCCTGGCCTCCGTCGACGGCAACGCCCGCCTGGCGACCGGTCCGGTCCAGGACGAGATCGCCGCGGCGCTCGCGTCGACGCGCGGCGACGTCTCGATCGGCGGCGCCGACCTCGCCGCCGAAGCGATCCACCTGGACCTCATCGACGAGTACCGCCTCTTCCGCTACCCGGTCGTGATCGGCAACGGGACGCGCTACTGGCCGCCGTTGGAACACCGGATGCCGCTCACGCTGGTCGGCACCCGAACGTTCGGCGGCCGGGTCGTCTACGAGGAGTACCGCCGGCTGCGGTACGGCGTCACGCCGGATTCCGCCGCAGGTCCTGCGCAAGCATCACGATGATGCCGCTCGGCCCGCGCAGGTAGGTGAGCCGGTAGACGTCCTCGTACTGCGCGACGCCACGCAGCGGCTCGCAGCCGTGGCGCGCCGCGATCGCGAGTGCCGCGTCCAGGTCGTCCACCTGGAAGGCCACGCGGTGCATCCCGATCTCGTTCGGCAGCGTCGGCTCGGTCTCGATCGCGTCCGGGTGCAGGTACTCGAACAGCTCGAGCCGGCCGGCGCCGTCCGGCGTCTGCAGCATCGCGATCTTCGCGTTGTTCCCGTCGAGGCCGACCGCGGTGTCCGCCCAGGCGCCGCTCACCGTGTCCCGGCCGAGCACGGTCAGGCCGAGGTCGGTGAAGAACGAGACGGCCTCCTCGATGTCGCGCACCGCTATGCCCACGTTCTCCAGCCTGATGTCCATGCTGCATGGTACGGCGAAGGGCCGCCGCCCGAACGGACGACGGCCCTTCACTGAGGACGGCTAGGACTGCAGCCACTCCAGCAGGTCGGCGTTGATCGTGTCCGCCTGCGTGGTCGGCATGCCGTGCGGGAAGCCGGGGTACGACTTCAGCGTGCCGTTCTGCACGAGCTTCGCCGAGAGGGGGCCGGCGTCGGCGTAGGGGACGATCTGGTCGTCCTCGCCGTGCATGACCAGCACCGGCACACTGATCTTCTTCAGGTCCTCGGTGAAGTCGGTCTGCGAGAAGGCGACGATGCCGTCGTAGTGCGCCTTGGCGCCGCCCATCATGCCCTGGCGCCACCAGTTCTCGATGATCGCCTCCGACGACTCCACGCCGGGCCGGTTGAACCCGTAGAACGGACCGGACGGCAGCGCCCGGTAGAACTCCGACCGGTTCTTGGCGAGCTGCGCCTGGAGGTCGTCGAAGACGCTCTTCGGCAGGCCGCCGGGGTTGTTCTCGGTCTGCACCATGATCGGCGGCACCGCGCTGATCAGCACGGCGCGGGCGACGCGGTCCTCGCCGTAGGTGGCGATGTAGTGCGCGACCTCGCCGCCTCCGGTGGAGTGGCCGACGTGGATGGCGTCATGCAGGTCGAGCTCTTCGACGACGGCGCGCAGGTCGGCGGCGTAGTGGTCCATGTCGTGGCCGTCGCTCGTCTGCGTGGAGCGGCCGTGGCCGCGGCGGTCGGCGGCGACGACACGGTAGCCGTGCTGCAGGAAGAACAGCAGCTGCGTGTCCCAGTCGTCGGCCGACAGCGGCCAGCCGTGGCTGAAGACGATCGGCTGACCGGTTCCCCAATCCTTGTAGAAGATCTCGACGCCGTCTGACGTGGTGACTGTGCCCATGGTTTCCTCCCGGATGAGCTTCGCGGTGCTGTGGGTCGGTGCTGCAGGAGTGTGGATGCGTTCCCACCGTAACTTCCGGGCGTTATGGGATGCCAGGGTCCCGTGTGAACAACGCATGACAAACGTCACGGCAGGATGCTGACGGGCGCCCTGCGCGACGGGCCGCGATGCTCGGCACAGTGGGGGATGTGAACGAGACATCCGCCATCCGCCTCTCCGGCCTGCGCAAGACCTTCGGGTCGATCGCCGCCGTCGACGGCGTCGACCTGACCATCCGCGCGGGCGAGGTCGTCGCGCTGCTCGGCCCGAACGGGGCGGGCAAGTCCACGACCATCGACCTCGCGCTCGGGCTCGCCCGGCCGTCCACGGGCCGCGTCGAACTGTTCGGCGCTCCACCGCACGACGCGATCCGGGCCGGCCGGGTCGGCGCCATGCTCCAGGGCGGCGCCCTTCTGCCGACGCTCACCGTCGCCGAGTCCGTGGCCCTGGTGGCCGCAGCCCACGCGCACCCGCTGAGGGTCGACGAGGCGCTGCGCCGGGCCCGTTGCACCGAGATCGCGAAGCAACGCGTCTCGAAGCTGTCCGGCGGCCAGCTGCAGCGTGCGCGCTTCGCCGTCGCCGTCGTGTCCGACCCCGACCTGCTGTTCCTCGACGAGCCGACGGCCGCGATGGACGTGGAGGCACGGCGCACGTTCTGGCAGTCGATGCGCGAGTTCACGGCAGCGGGGCGCACGGTTGTCTTCGCCACGCACTACCTGGACGAGGCCGACGAGTACGCGGACCGCATCGTCATGATGGCCCGCGGCCGCGTCGTCGCCGACGGCACCCCGGCCGAGGTGAAGGCGGTCGTGTCCGGTCGCCGCATCCGTGCGACGGCTGCTTTCGCCGCGACCGCCGAGAGCCAGGCGGCGCTGGCCGCGCTCCCCGGGGTCCGGTCGGCCGACCGGCGCGGCGACGTGCTGACGCTCGTCAGCGACGACTCGGACGCCACTCTACGGGCGCTGCTCTCGACCCATCACGACATCCACGACATCGAAGTGACCGCGCACACGATGGACGAGGCCTTCCTCGCCCTCACCGAAGCGCGCGACGCAGAAGGAGCCCTCTCATGAGCATCGCCTACCTGGGGCGCGAGTCCCTGCGCCAGCTGAAGAACATGCGGGCGATGGTGTTCACCCTCGCAGTGCCGCTCGTCATGCTGTTCGCCTTCGGAGGGACCTTCGGCGGGAGAGGACAGGTGGACCCTGTCACGCACTTGCCCTGGATCGTCGTCACGACCATCCAGGTCGCGGCCTACGGCGGGATGATGGCGGCGCTCTCCCAGGCGTTCCAGATCGTCACCGAGCGCTCGATCGGTTGGAACCGCCAGCTGCGGATCACACCTCTGAGCGGGACGGGCTACCTCGTCTCGAAGCTCGTCGCGTCGCTTGCGCTGGCGCTGTTCAGCATCCTGGTCATCGCCGGTGTCTCCATCGCCCTCTACCGCCCGGACCTGGCGGCGGGCAGCTGGGTGCTGGCGGGAATCGGCATCTGGTGCGGCGTCATCCCGTTCGCCCTGCTCGGCATCCTGATCGGGCAGTTCGCCAAGCCCGAGTTCGCGCAGCCGCTGTTCATGGCGGTGTTCATGGGGATGGCCGTGCTCGGAGGCCTGTGGATCCCGCTTCAGGTGTTCCCCGCCTGGGTGGCCGATGTGGCGAAGGCGGTGCCGTCCTACTGGCTCAACCGGGTCGGGCAGCTGGGGGCGCTGCAGAGCGGCGACGCGCTGACTCCCGCGATCGTGCTGGCGGCGTGGACGCTGGCCCTCGGCGGGCTCATCGTGTGGCGGTACCGGCGCGACGCGGCGCGCGGCTGAGCCGGCAGCGCTGGCTAAGGTAGCACCGTGTTCTCGACCGAGGTCCCGGACGCCCGCCCGAACGGGTGGCGGGCACGGCTCGTCCATCCCGCTGCCTTCCGCTGGTACCCGGGGGCGGCCATCGGCCTGCTCTACCAGGTGTCCGTGCTGGTCGGGCTGTGGACGTCGGCCGGCTCCCTGGGCGAGAAGGCCGTCGCGACCGCGCTCCTCGCCGTGGTGTACGCCGCCTTCCTCGTGCTCCCGCCGCTGCTCTGGTGGGAGGGCGACCGTGCCCGCATCATCGGCGTGGCCGCCTACTTCGCGCTCACCCTCGCCCTGTTCCCGCTGCTCGGCCCAGTCGCCTGCTGGACCTGGGTCTACGTCGCCTGCGTCGCCGGGATGGTCCTCGCGCGGACCCCGCTCGCCCTGACCATCATCGGCGTCCTGGGCGGGCTGCAGCTGCTGGTGTTCGCGGTGGCGGGGACCGTCGAGGACTACTGGTTCATCGCGCTCGTCACCGTCTCGATCGGCGTCATGATGAGTGCCTTCGCCCGCCAGATCGACGCACTCCGCCGGTTGCGGAATGCGCAGAGCGAGATCGCGCGGCTCGCCGTGATCGAGGAGCGGGCCCGCTTCTCACGGGACATGCACGACGTGCTCGGCCACACCCTCACCGTCGTCACGGTGAAGTCGGAGCTGGCGCAACGGCTGATCCCGGTCGACCGGGAGCGTGCGACGGAGGAGCTCGCTGACATCGAGCGCCTGACGCGCTCCGCGCTCGCCGACCTGCGCGCGGCGGTCGCGGGCTACCGCGAGATGAGCCTGTCCACCGAGCTCGCCGCCGCGCAGGCCAGCCTGGCGGCCGCCGACATCCGTGCGCACCTTCCCCGGAACGGGGAGGATGCTGCGCCCGAGCTGCGCGAGCTGTTCGGCTGGGTGCTGAGAGAGGGCGTGACCAATGTCATCCGCCACTCCGGCTCCCGGAACTGCTGGGTCACGGTCGGTCCCGACAGCCTGGACATCGAGGACGACGGTCGGGGCGCCACGTCCACGGCGGTCGTCCCGGCGCCGGTGGGCGCCGCGGGGACGTCGATCGCGCGCGGCGACGGGTCGGGGCTCGCCGGACTCAGCGCTCGCGCTGCACAGGTCGGCGCGCGGGTGCAGCTCGGACCCGGGCCGCGTGGCGGCACGCTCCTGTCTGTTCGGCGTGCGGCATGAGCGCGCCCATCCGTCTGCTGCTCGCTGACGACCAGGCGCTCGTCCGCGGCGCACTCGCCGCACTGCTCGACCTCGAGCCCGACCTCGAGGTCGTCGCCCAGGTCGGTCGCGGCGATGAGGTGGTGGACGCCGCTCGCGCATCGGGCGCCGACGTCGCGCTCCTGGACGTCGAAATGCCGGGCCAGGACGGCATCCAGGCGGCTTCGGCGTTGCGCACGGCGGTTCCGACCTGTCGATCACTCATCGTGACGACGTTCGGGCGTCCGGGGTACCTGCGCCGCGCCATGGAGGCGGGCGCCTCGGGCTTCGTCGTGAAGGACACCCCCTCAGGTCAGCTGGCGGACGCGGTCCGACGCGTCGCGGCCGGTCTGCGCGTGGTCGACCCCGCACTGGCGGCCGAATCCCTCGCGTCGGGCGCGTCGCCCCTCACGGCACGGGAGGCCGAGGTGCTGGCGGTCGCGGCCGGAGGCGGAACCATCGCGGACATCGCCCACACGCTCCACCTGAGCGAAGGGACCGTCCGCAACCACCTGTCGAGCGCGATCGGCAAGACAGCCGCCCGCAACCGCTCCGACGCCGTGGCGATCGCGACGCGGCAGGGGTGGCTGTGAGCTCCGCCCCTATGATGGCCGCATGACCGACCCGACGCAGGACCAGCTCGAAGCCTCCGACAAGCTCGAGAAGCGCACCGTGGGCGACGAGCTGCGGTACTACGTGAAGAACATCCGCGAGCACTGGCCGGCCGTCGTCGAGCAGCATCCCGATGCGGCAGGGCACGAGGCGTGGTGGACGGCAGACGGCAAGTTCCACGCGACGCACGACCAGCTCCGCCGCGATGCGATGATCGGCGGCATCGTCTGACGGGCTGTACACGACGGCGGCATCCGGCCGCCCGATGTACACGACGTCGAACGACCGGCTCGGTGCGTCCGCATTAGCCTTCCGGACATGAGCACGAACGCCGACGTCGAGGCCGAGCGGTCCAGTACCGTCCGGGAGGCCGTGACGGCCGTGCTCTGGGCCGGCCCCATCCGCGGCTTCGAAGGACTCGACCCGGTCATCCTCGGCTACGACTGAGCCCCGAGAACGTCGCGCCCGTCGCGGCGCCGTAGACGAGGTGCGCGGCGAGATCCTTGCCCAGCGTCTTCGCGTCGTACTCCGTGATCGGCTTGTACAGGTGCATCGGCGGAAGGATCGCGTAGCCGGACAGCCACATCCCCACGCCCAGCAGGAGGCCGTAACCGGTGTGCGGTCGTCGAAGCGACCCGGCCAGCACGCCGTACGCCGTCGCGCCGCCGAGCGCGTACGCCCAGTGCGCGATGTTGTTGAACAGAGCCGCCCGGCTGTCGGGGAGGTCGGTCTCGAACAGGCCGCTCACGATCCGCCGGCCGACCTGCGCGGGGGCGGGAGCGCCGTCCCATCCGGTGACGTCGGCGGAGAACTCCCAGTCCGCGAACTCCTCCCGGCCGTGGCCGCGCCGGTACTGGAGGTACAGCCAGAGGTCGAAGGCGAGCGTGCCGACGATGCCGGCGGCGACGCCCCGGGCGATGCCGCCGACGGGTGTCTGCGGACCGGAGGGCCTGCCTCGCCGGCCGCCGATCGCCGCCGCGAGGGCGACCGCCGACCCGGCGACAGCCGCCGCCCCGGCCAGCAGGCGTCGGGTCCTCCGTGCGCCGCGCTCGGCGGCATCCGCTTCGCTCATGCGCCCAGGATGCCCGGCCCTGCGGCCGGATGGGAAGAACCGGTTCCTAGATCCGGGTGGCCGCGATCACCGAGGTCATCGTCCGGTGCAGCGCCCGCAGTTCGTCCGCGCCCATCCCGAGCCGCTGCATCATGGCCGCCGGGATGGTCTCCGCGTAGTCGCGCAGCTCGCGCCCCCGGTCGGTGAGCCGGATCTCCATCACCCGCTCGTCCGTCGCGGAGCGCCGACGGACGACGTAGTCCAGCGCCTCCAGCCGCTTCACCAGCGGCGAGATGGTGGCGGGCTCCAGCGCCAGCAGCTCGGCGAGCCGGCGGACCGACAGCGGCTCGTTCTCCCAGAGGGCGAGCATCACCAGGTACTGCGGGTGAGTCAGGCCGACTGGCTCGAGCACGGGCCGGTAGGCCGCGATGACGGACCGGGCCGCGACCGAGAGCGCGAAGCAGACCTGGCTCTCCAGGGCCAGCGGGTTCGCATCCCCAGTCACGGGCAGTGGATGCGCGTGGACGTGCGCGAGTCCGCGAAACGCTCGATGCGGTGCTGGTCCAGCGGCTTGCCGCAGAGCGGGCAGGCGGCGTCAGCGCGTCGCACGTCGGGCCCCTCCGGGTGGCCGGCTCCGAGCTGCGCCGGGCCGGTGAAGGTGCGGACGACGTCGTTGGCGCGCTCGTAGAACCGCCAGAAACGGCCGGCCATTGTTCCTCCTGTGCTAATGGTTAGGACACGAACCATTATTGCACGAACGGTACGAGCTCCGCCAGAAGCGTCTGCACGCGGTTCTTGATCTCATCCCGGATGGAGCGGACCTCCTCGATCGGGCGACCGGCCGGGTCGTCGAGCTCCCAGTCCTCGTAGCGCTTGCCGGGGAAGACGGGGCAGGTGTCGCCGCAGCCCATGGTGATCACGACATCCGACTCCTGCACGGCCTCGGTCGTGAGGATCTTCGGCGTGCTGCCGGCGATGTCGATGCCCTCCTCGGACATCGCGGCGACGGCGACGGGATTGATCCTGTCGCCCGGCTCCGAGCCGGCGGAGAGGACGTCCACGCGGTCGCCCGCCAGCGCGCGCAGGTAGCCGGCGGCCATCTGCGAGCGGCCCGCGTTGTGGACGCAGACGAACAGGACGGTGGGGGTGGTGGTGGTCATCGTTCCTCCGGTGATCGGTCGGGGCCGCCGCTGATCGGGCGACGGCCCCGGGCTGTCAGCAGCAGTCGGGCGAGCAGGAGCCGTCCGGCAGCACCTGGCAGTCGTCGTCGCAGCATCCCATGATCATTCTCCCTTCTTCATCGACGGCTGTCGATGAACCCAGGGTGAACGCATACATTGACGTTTGTCAATGTATGCGTGACAATCGGGACATGGCGATCACCGAGCTCCTGCCGCTGCGCGATCTCCAGGCGTGCTGCGCTCCCATCACCCGAGAGGTGATCAGCGAGGAGAACGCGGCCTCGGTCGCGCGCACGATGAAGGCGCTGGCCGATCCCGCTCGACTGCGACTCCTGTCGATGGTGGCCGCGCACGCCGACGGTGAGGCGTGCGTGTGCGACCTGACCGAACCGCTCGGGCTGTCGCAGCCGACCGTGTCCCATCACCTCAAGATCCTGGTGGAGGCCGGATTCCTGAGCCGCAGCAAGCGCGGCACCTGGGCGTACTACCGGATCATCCCCGGTTCGCTCGACGCGGCGTCGTCCTTCCTGACCTCGGTGTGAGGCGCCGGATGATGCGACTGCTGGGCGTCGAGACGCCGATCGTCCTGGGGCCGTTCGGCGGCATGTCGTCGGTCGAACTGACTGCGGCGGTCAGCGAGGCGGGCGGTCTCGGGTCGTTCGGCCTCTACGGGCTCGGCCCCGACCGGATCGCCGAGGTCGCGCGCGAGGTGCGCGAGCGCACCGCGAGGCCATTCGCGCTGAACCTGTGGCTGCCCTTCCAAGCGCCGGGGGAGCGGCCCGTCGGGGCGGACTTCGATCGCGACGAGTTCGACCGCGCCGTCCCGGCGCTGCGCCCCCTTTTCGAGGCCGCGGGCGTCGAGCCGCCGTCGTGGCCCGTCCAGCCGCTGCCGTCGTTCGGGGAGCAGCTGGAGGCGGCGCTCGCCGCGGAGCCGGCGGTGCTGAGCTTCGTCTTCGGCGTGCCGTCCGCGGAGGTCGTCGAGGCGGCCCACCGGCGCGGCATCCGCGTGGTCGGCGCCGCGACGACCGTCCCGGAAGCCCGCGCCCTCGCCGAGGGCGGCGTGGATGCGATCGTCGCGTCGGGCCTGGAGGCCGCGGGCCATCGCCCGTCGTTCCTCGACGAGCCGGAGCGCGGTCTCGTCGGCGGCCTCGCCCTCATCCCGCAGGTGGTCGACGCCGTCGCCCTGCCGGTGATCGCGGCCGGAGGCGTCGCCGATCGTCGTGGCGTGACGGCCGCGTTCGCCCTCGGGGCGGCCGGCGTCCAGGTCGGATCGGCCTTCTTGGCCACCCGGCAGTCGGCGGCGCCCGCCCTGCAGCGGGAGCGCATCCGCACCGCAGACGCCCACGAGACGGTGCTTACGCGCGCCATGAGCGGCCGCGCCTCGCGGGGGCTGCCCAATCGGGCGGTGCGCACGATCGAGCAGGGCGGCGCGCGCGCATCGTTCCCGCTGCAGAACATCCTCACCGGCGTCTTCCGCCGCCGCGCCGCCGAGCTCGCCGACCCCGAGCTGCTGTCGCTCTGGATGGGTCAGGCCGCCGGCCTCGCACGCTTCGACGACGCCGCCGAGGTCTTCGCCGAGCTCGCCGCGGGCATCCCGGACGCGCGCAGCTGACCCGACGCCGTCACAATGGGACCGTGCAGCAGCACCTGACGCGCGTCGCCACGGAGGACGGCACCGGGATCGCCGTCGCGACCGTCGGTGACGGCCGTCGGATCCTGTTCGTCTCCGGATGGCTGAGCCACCTCGAGCTCGGCTGGCAGCTGCCGGAGGAGCGAGCCTTCGACGAAGCGCTCGCCCGCGGCGCCCGGCTCGTCCGCTACGACCGGGCGGGATGCGGTCTGTCCGATCGCACCGACCGTCCGCCGTCGCTGGAGTTCGAGCTCGAGCAGGTGGACGCGGTCGCCCGCGGTCTCGGCCTCGACCGGTTCGACCTCGTCGGCGCGTCCCTCGGGGCGCCGGTCGCCGTGGCGTGGGCGGCGGCGCATCCCGACACCGTCCGGCGTCTCGTGCTCTACGGCGGCTGGGCGCACGGCGAGGCGATCTCGCCGCCCAGCGCCCGCGAGCACATCCTGGCCCTGGTCGCGTCGCACTGGGGCCTCGGCTCCGACGTGCTCACCGACCTGTTCGCGCCGGACGCGTCGGCGGTGGCGCGCGCCCAGCTCGCGAGCTACCAGCGCGCGTCCTCCGACGCCGGGACCGCCCGGGCGCTGCTCGAGCTGAGCTACCGGATGGACGTGCGCGCGCTTCTGCCGCAGGTCGCCGCCCCGACGCTCGTCGTGCACCGCGCGGACGACCGTGCCGCACCCGTCGCCGAGGCGGAGGCCCTGGCGGCCGGCATCCCGGACGCGCGCCTGACCGTGCTGCCGGGCCGCTCGCACCTGCCATGGGCGGGGGACTCCGCCGAACTGGTCGCCGTCATCCGCCGCTTCCTCGGACTCCGGGTGGCGCGCACCGAGTCCGGGATGCTGACCCCGCGCCAGCGCGAGGTCGCGGCCCTGGTCGGCGCCGGGCTCACCAACCGCGAGATCGCGGCCCGGCTGGGGATCGAGGAGCGCTCGGCGGAAGGGCATGTGGAGCGCATCCGCCTGCGGCTCGGGGTGCGGTCGCGCGCCCAGATCGCCGCATGGGACGCGGCACAGCGCTGAGCGCCGAGTGGGGTAGTCCTACGCCTGCGCGAGGCGCTTCGACCCGCGACGCTGGAGGCATGACAGACACCACCCAGCGCTCCGCGCCGGCCTTCCACCAGCATCGGGGCCGCGGGGCCTTCAACGCCGCGTTCTTCGCCGCGGCCGGCCCGTATCTCGACGGCGCGCAGCGCCCCTACAAGCGAACCGTCTTCGCCGAGCTGCCCCGGGTCGTCGTCGAACTCGGCTCCGGCGTCGGCGCCAACCTGCCGTACCTGCCGACAGGTGGCACCCTCATCGCGATCGAGCCCAACCGCTCCATGCACGCCCGGCTCCGGTCGGCCGCCGCGCGCCGGGGCATCCGCCTCGACCTGCGCGAGCGCACGGCCGAGGACACCGGACTCCCCGACGGCAGCGTCGACACGGTGATCTCGTCGTTGGTGCTGTGCACGGTGACTCACCCGGAAGCGGTGCTCGCCGAGGTGAGGCGCATCCTGCGACCGGGCGGGACGTTCCGCTTCGTGGAGCACGTCGTCGCGGCCGACGGCACGCCGACCCGAGCCGCGCAGCGGGTCCTGCGCCGACCGTGGGCGTGGACGTTCGAGGGATGCTCGTGCGAGCGCGACCTCGAGGGCGCCGTGCGCAGCGCGGGCTTCGCCGAGGTGGTGGTCAAGCGCTACCGCCTGCACACGCCGTTCGTGCCGTTCAACCCGCAGATCGCGGGCATCGCCCGGGCCTAGTAATCAGTAGTCCTCGCGGCGGTCGCGCTCCGCGTCCGCCACCGGCTCGACGTCGGCGAGCTCTTCCAGTGCCGCGCGCAGCTGCTTCTCCAGCCACTCCGCCGAGGCGCCTCGCGCGATGGCCGCGTCGAGCTGGGTCAGGCGCTCCTGTGCGGATCCGTGCAGATCGTCCATCATGTCCTCCCGGCTTGCGGGCCCGGTGGCCCCTGCTCCCGAGGCTAGCGGCCGCTGCCCGGAACCGCGACGCCGTGGGCGGGAACGGAGGAATACTGCGCCGAGCCCACGTCGCGGCTCCTCCGTTCCCGGCGCCCGCCCGGCGTGTCGCCCGGTGTCTCCTCCGTTTCTGCCGGCAGGAAGAAAGGGAGGAGACCTCACCCGACACGCCGGTCGGAGGCGCGAATGGGAGGCAAGCGGCGGCCGGAGTCGTGGCCTCTCCTCCCTGCCGAGCAGGCCTCCTCCTAGGAGCGGCCGCCGTCCGGGACCGCGACGTCGTCGCCGCGCAGGATGGAGGACATCTTCTTGCCGCGGGCCACCTCGTCCACGAGCTTGTCGAGGTACCGGATCTTCTGCATCAGCGGGTCGTCGATCTCCTCGACCCGGACCCCGCAGATGACGCCGGTGATGAGGGAGGCGTTCGGATTGAGCTGCGGCGCCTCGGCGAAGAAGGTCTCGACGTCGACCCGCGCGTCGACCGCCCGCTCCAGCTCGTCCTGGTCGTAGCCGGTCAGCCAGCGGGTGACGGTGTCGACGTCCTCCTTGCTGCGTCCCTTGCGCTCGACTTTGGCGACGTACAGCGGGTACACGTCGGCGAACGGCATGGCGAAGATGCGTTGTGCTGCCATGCCGTCCACCGTAGCCGTCGAGCGCGGACCGCGGGCTACCGCACCTGGTACGTCTCGCCCGGCTGCGGGCTCGGGCGGGAGCGGCGGAGGTAGTCGCGGGAGCGCGCGACCTGCTGGTCGAGCGCGTCCACCGTCTTCGCCATGCTCGCGATCGCGCCGGTGCGGTAGGTGTCGATGCTGTCCATGGTCGCGAAGACGTTGTCGAACGCGCGCTGCAGCACCTCGACATCCACCGCGGTCGACGTCTGCTCCTTCTGCACCTGCTCGGTCTGCGTGCGCAGCACCTCCCCGGTTCGGCCGATCAGCGCGTTCGTGCTGTCGTGCAGCGCGCCGAGCTGGTCGATGACGAGACGCTGGTTCTCGAGCGCCTGCGCGACCACGACAGCGGTCCGGAGAGCGGACACCGTGGTGGTCTTCGCCCGCTCGACGCCCTTGATGAGCTCGACGTTGTTCTTCTTGATCACGTCGAGCGCGAGGTACGCCTGCACCGAGACGGCGATCTGCGCCGTGAGGTCCTGGCGCCGCTGGCGGATGGGGAACAGCGCCTCCTTCTCGAGCAGTGTCGCGCGGTCGGGGTCGGTCATGCGCAGCTCGGCCGCGGCATCCACCGTCGCCCGGTCGAGCGCGGCCGTCAGCACCACGTACTCGTTCAGCCGTTCGGTCGTCTTCCAGAGGGAGGCGCGCTCCTTCTCGATCTCGACGTTGTCCTGGGCCAGCCACTGCTGGCCGTGGTCGAGGGCGGTGACGATGCCGTCGAGCTGCTTCTGCGCCGACTCGAACCGCTGCACGTACTGCCGGAGGCGGCGGCCTCCGGGCATGCGGGCGAGCATCCGGTTGCGCCCCGTGAGGTGCGTCGGGTCGAAGTCGCTGACCGTGGCGCGGAGGTCCTGCAGGGTGCGGATGACGCCGTACTGCGGGTCGGTGCGGATCGCCTTCCCCTTCGCGGCGGCCAGGGACGTCGCAGGGCGGTTCAGCAGCTGCCGGGACGAGTCGCTGGATGCCCGCATCTCGGCATCGCCCAGGTGCGAGAAGCCGGTGATCTTGCGGGTGAACGCGTCCGAGCCGGGCTCGGCGGCGGCCAGCTCCCGGATGAACTCGCGGGCGCGCGTCTCCAGCTCGGCCTCGCGCTCGGCGGAGACGGCGACCATCCCCACCGCCTGCTCCTCCGGCAGCTCGGGCACGGCCTCCGGCGGCCGCAGGTTGTCTTCGCGGGTGTCGTTCATGACTGATCCTCCCCATCGGACGACGATCTGAGGACACGATATATCGCGATTGCCGTCTTGGCGAGAGGTCGCAGAGAACGCTCAGCCGGAATGGCCGCGGCGCGCGTAGCGTTCCCGATGACGGACGCCGAGGAGGAGCGCATGACCGACACGCAGCAGGGTCAGGAGACCGAGTTCTACGCGGGAGTGGCGGCGGAATTCCTGCAGCACTACGGCCGGGGACCGCGGTTCGTCGCGGTGACCGGCGTGCCAAACGCCGACGCGGCGCGGGTGGCGGACGCGTTCGCGGCGGCGCTGCGCGACGCGGGGCAGGAGACCGAGCGCGTGACGGTGAACGAGGGGACGACGGCCGACGCGTTCAGAGAGGACGTCGTCGCGCCCTTCCGCTCGCGCGACGGCGTGCTGGTCGTCGACGGCGCGGGGCTGCTGTCCCCGGAGTTCCGCGGCTTCTGGAACTTCTCCCTGTGGGTCGAGCACGACCCGGAGCGGAGCCCCGACTGGTCGTTCGTGACGACCGGCCAGAAGGATCCGCTCGGCGCGCCGCGCGAGGTCGCGTCCGTCCTGCTGGACGACACCGACCCCGAGCGGCCGCGCCGGCTGTGGGCCGACTCCTGCTGACGCGGGAGCCGGCCCAGGGCCTCCGCTAGGGGCGGGGGCGGTCGAAGCGCGCGCCCTCCGGCTTGGGGGGCAGCAGCAGGAGCACGAGCAGGATGATCCCGCCGACGAGCGGGATCAGTCCGAGGAAGAAGAACGGGCCGGCGAGATTCGCGTCGTGCAGCCGACGCCAGGTGAGCGCGAGATGCGGGACGATCGTGCCGACGATCCAGGCGAAGATCAGCAGGGCGGGCAGCCAGAACAGCGGACCCGGGTTCGTGCCGCCGTTTCCGTTCGGCGTGGCGCCGACGCTGCCGAGCGTGAGGGCCAGGACCTCGAGCGCGACCGCGACGATGATGGTGACGAGGTACCACCACCAGTACTCGCTGCGGCTGGCGCGGCCGGTGAAGTCCGCGTACTTCTTGAAGAAGCGCTGGACGGCTTGGGGCAGGGTCGCACCGTAGAGCGGCGCCCAGAGCGGAGCCTCGCCCGCGGGCGGGGCGGCGGGAGCGGTCGGATACTGCGGAGACGTCACGAGGAGTCCTTTCCAAACACGTGTTCCGGTGAGGTGAAGCGGGCACAGTCAAGCGCATGCGTGAATGCGGCGCGCCTTTCGTGACGCGGCGTGTCCTCACCCGAGCGAGTCGAGCTCCTCGTGCACGAAGCGCGCGAACTGCTCCGCCGCCGCCGACTGCGACCGCGTGCGGTTGCGGGCGAGGCCGATGATGCGGGTCGCCTCGTCGCGCAGCGGGACGGCGACGATCCCCGGCTCGGCGGGGGTGTCGGGGATGAGCGCGACGCCGACCCCGTCGCGGACCAGCCCGCGCAGCGTCGAGAGCTCCGTCACCTCGATGACCGGGTTCATCACCACGCCGTGTGCCGCGAAGTACGCGTCGGCGATGTGCCGGAGGCCGGATCCGGTGCGGAGCGCCACGAGGTCGTAGGCGTCGAGGTCGGGCACGCTGACCGCGTCCCGTCCGGCGAGCGGATGCGCCTCGGGCACACCGAGGACGAGCCGTTCGGCGGTGAGCGGCTTCCACTCGATGTCGGCGTCCCTCGGGTCGGGGCTCAGGAACGCGAGGTCGGCGGCGCCGTCGCGGAGAGCGTCCAGGACCGTGTCGGCCGTGCCTCCGCGCAGCACGAAGCGGATGTCGGGGAACAGCGCGCGGTACTCGCTGATCACGCGCGGGATGAGCCACCCTCCGAACGACGACACGTACGCCAGCGAGACCGTGCCGCCGGAGGGGTCGCGCAAGGCCTCGATGCGGGCCCGGGCGTTGTCCAACTCCGACTCGGCGCGCACGGCATGCGCCAGCAGGATCTCGCCGTACTGGTTCAGTTCGAGGTGCCCACGACGGCGGTCGAACAGCTCGGCGCCCATCTCCTGCTCCAGCCGGGCGAGGGATCGGGTGAGCGTCGACTGGGAGACGCCCAGGGTCTCCGCCGCGAGGGCCGGGTACCCCTCGGCGACCAGGGCCCGGAAGTGGGCGAGCTCGTCGATGCGCATGCCTCTCATCATGGCGCAAACCGAACGTGACCCGATCGGTGCTCAAATGAGCGTCCTACCCCCGTACGAGTTCTCTGTACGTTCACACACGAGAAACAGTCCCGTTTCACAGCTTCCCTAGCGTGGCCCGCGGACTCATCCCGCACCTCACCGACCGAGGAGAACAATGTCAACCAGATTCGGCAGGCTGGCGCGCGCCGCCGCCGCCGCGATCGCCGGAGCCGGACTCACTGCCGGGGCGCTCGTCGCCACTCCCGCCTTCGCGACCACCGACGGCACCGGTGTCGTCATCAACGAGGCCTACCTCTCCGGCGGGAGCGCCGGCGCGGCCTACACCAACAAGTTCGTGGAGCTCTACAACCCGGGCGACAGCGCCGTCAGCCTGAGCGGCTGGAGCCTCCAGTACCGCCCGGCGACCGGCACGGCCGCGTCCACCGGAGTGGTCCCGCTGACCGGATCCATCGCGGCGAAGGGCTACTACCTGGTCGGCGGCGGCTCGAACGGCACGAACGGCCAGGCCCTTCCGACGCCGGATGTGGCGAGCAGCCTCAACCCGAGCGGCACCACGGGCACCCTCATCCTCGCGAAGTCCGCCTCGGCCCTCACGCTGCCGACCGGATCGGTCACGGGTAACGCGAGCGTCGCCGACCTCCTCGGCTATGGCACCTCGAACACCTTCGAGACCGCGAAGGCCACCGCACCGTCGGGCAACACCGACGTGAAGTCGCTGGTGCGCACCGCCGCGAAGGACACCGACGCCAACAGCGCCGACTTCACCCTCAGCGCCACGATCACGCCGCAGAACGCGGCCTCCGCCCCGGGCGACCCGGGCACCGGCGACCCCGGCACGGGAGACCCGGGCACGCCGGCCGACACGACCCCGATCGCCGAGATCCAGGGCACGGGCGACGCCAGCCCGAAGGCCGGCCAGACGGTCACCACCGTCGGCGTCGTCACCGCGCAGTACGCGACCGGCGGCTTCAACGGCTTCTACCTCCAGACCCCGGGCACCGGCGGCGCAGTCGACTTCGCGACCCACACGGCGTCCGACGCGGTCTTCGTGTTCGGCTCGTCTTTCGCCGGGACGGTCGCCGTGGGCGACTACGTGAAGGTCACCGGTGCGGTCAGCGAGTTCAACGGCCTGACCGAGATCACCGCGACCGCCGTCGCCAAGCAGGACGCGACCGGCATCGTCGCACCGGCGCCCGCCACGGTCGGCCTGCCCGCCACCGCGGCGCAGCGCGAAAGCCTCGAGGGGATGCTGGTCGCGCCGCAGGGCGCGTTCACCGTCACCGACGTCTACTCCGCCAACCAGTACGGCGAGATCGGCCTGGCGGCGGGCGACAAGACGCTCGTGCAGCCGACCGAGGCCGCTCGTCCCGGAACCGCGGAGTACGCGGCCGTCGTCGCCGACAACGCGGCCCGCGCGGTCACGCTCGACGACGGCGCCTCGACCAACTTCCTGAGCAACGCGAACAAGTCGAAGCCGCTGCCGTACCTGTCGCTCGACAATCCCGTGCGCGTCGGCGAGCCGGTGACCTTCACGAAGCCGGTCATCCTCGACTACCGCAACAACGCGTGGAAGTTCCAGCCGACCTCCGAGCTGACCCCGGCGAACGCCGCGACGGTGCAGCCGGTGACGTTCGCGAACACGCGCACCGCCGCTCCGGAGAACGTCGGAGGCGACCTTCGCCTGGCGACGTTCAACGTGCTGAACTACTTCACCACCACGGGCGACCAGCTCACCGGCTGCACGTTCTACACCGACCGCGACGGCAACCCCATCACTGTGAACAGCGGATGCGACGCCCGCGGCGCCGCGAACGCGGAGAACCTGAAGCGCCAGCAGGACAAGATCGTCGCGGCCATCAACGGCCTCGGCGCCGATGTCGTCTCGCTCGAGGAGATCGAGAACTCGGCCCGCTTCGGCGAGGACCGCGACTCGGCCCTCTCCACCCTCGTCGGCGCGCTCAACGCGGCCGCCGGTTCCGAGGTGTGGGCGTTCGTGAAGTCGCCGTCGCAGCTCCCCGCGACGGAGGACGTCATCCGCACCGCGTTCATCTACAAGAAGGCGAACGCGGTCCCGGTGGGCGACTCCAAGATCCTCGACGACCCGGCGTTCTCGAACGCGCGTCAGCCGCTCGCGCAGGCCTTCAAGAAGGTCGGCGAGAAGGATTCGCAGGCGTTCCTGGCGATCGTGAACCACTTCAAGTCGAAGGGCTCCGGCTCGGGCGCCGACGCCGACCAGGGCGACGGCCAGGGCGCGTCCAACGCCTCCCGCGTCAAGCAGGCCACTGCGCTCGTCGCTTTCGCGGACGAGCGGAAGGCGGCGCTGAAGACCGACAAGGTGCTCCTCATCGGCGACTTCAACGCGTACCTCAAGGAGGACCCGATCAAGGTCCTGACCGACGCCGGCTACGTCGACCAGGTCAGCACCCGCACCTCGAAGGCGACCTACTCCTTCGGCGGCACGACCGGTTCGCTGGACCACGTGCTCGCGTCCCCGGCTGCGAACGCGGCCATCACCGGCGCGGACGTCTGGAACATCAACTCGGGTGAGTCGGTGGCGCTGGAGTACAGCCGCTACAACTACAACGTCACGAACTTCTACGCGGCCGACCCGTACCGGTCCTCCGACCACGACCCGATCGTGGTCGGCCTGGGTCTCGCGGCCAAGCCCGTGACGCTGAACCTGATGAACATCAACGACTTCCACGGCCGGATCGACGCCAACACCGTGAAGTTCGCGGGCACGATCGAGAAGCTGCGCGCGGAGGCGGGGGAGTCCAACTCGCTGTTCCTCTCGGCGGGCGACAACATCGGCGCCTCCCTGTTCGCCTCGGCCTCGGCTGGCGACATCCCGACCCTCGACGTGCTGAACGCCCTCGAGCTCAAGACGAGCGCGGTGGGCAACCACGAGTTCGACAAGGGCTACGCGGACCTCACCGGCCGGGTGAAGGATGCGGCGGACTTCTCCTACCTCGGCGCGAACGTCTACGAGAAGGGCACCAAGACCCCGGCGCTGCCGGAGTACGCGGTGTTCGAGGTGGACGGCCTGAAGGTCGGCGTCATCGGCGCCGTCACGCAGGAGACTCCGACCCTAGTCTCGCCCGGCGGCGTCTCGACGCTCGACTTCGGCGACCCGGTGGAGGCGGTCAACCGCGTCGCGGGTGAGCTCACCGACGGCGACCCGGCCAACGGCGAGGCCGACGTGCTGGTCGCGGAGTACCACGAGGGCGCCGGCTTCGGCACTCCCGAGGGCGCGACGCTCGACCAGGAGGTCGCGGCCGGCGGCGCCTTCGCCGACATCGTCACCAAGACCAGCAGCAAGGTGGCGGCGATCTTCACCGGTCACACGCACAAGCAGTACGCGTGGGATGCGCCCATCCCGGGCGTGACCGGCAAGACCCGCCCGATCCTCCAGACCGGGAGCTACGGCGAGAACATCGGTCAGATCACGCTGACGGTGGACCCGGAGACCGACGGGGTCACCGCGTACACCGCCCGCAACGTCGCCCGCACGACCGACGCCGACAGCGCCCTGGTCGCCGCGTTCCCGCGGGTCGCGACCGTCAAGACGATCGTGGACAAGGCGCTCGCCGACGCGGCCGTGATCGGCAACCAGAAGGTCGGCTCGGTGACGAAGGACATCACCACCGCCTACCTGAACGGCGCCCGTGACGACCGGTCGAGCGAGTCCACCCTGGGCAACCTCGTGGCCGACTCGCTGCTCGCGACCCTGTCGCCGGCCGACCAGGGCGGCGCCGAGATCGGCGTCGTGAACCCGGGCGGACTGCGCGCCGAGCTGCTGTACGGGACCGACGGCACCGTCACCTACGCCCAGGCCAACGCGGTGCTGCCGTTCGTGAACAACCTGTGGACCACGACCCTCACCGGGGCGCAGTTCAAGCAGGCGCTCGAGCAGCAGTGGCAGCGCGACGCGCAGGGCAACGTTCCGAGCCGTCCGTTCCTCAACCTGGGCCTGTCGAAGAACGTCCACTACACCTACGACGCCAGCCGGCCCGAGGGCGACCGCATCACCAGCATCCTGGTGAACGGTGCGCCGATCGACCCGGCGAAGTCGTACCGGATCGGGTCGTTCTCGTTCCTCCTCCAGGGCGGTGACAACTTCCGCGCCTTCGCGGCCGGGACCAACACCAAGGACTCCGGCCTCATCGACCGGGACGCCTGGATCAGCTACATCCAGAAGAACAGCCCGCTCTCGCCCAGCTTCGAAAAGCTCGGCGTCGGCGTGAGCGGCGTGCCGGCCGGCACCCTGCAGCGCGGTCAGCAGGTCACCCTCCAGGTGTCCAAGCTGAACCTCACCTCGCTCGGCAGCCCGGCGAACACGAAGCTCGACCTGTCCTGGAACGGCACGGCGGCCCTCGGCAGCGTGCCGGTGGACGCGGCCGGCAACGCGACTGTGACGTTCACCGTCCCGGCCGACGCCGCCGGCGCCAGCACCCTCGTGCTGACCGCTCCGGACTCGGGGACGACCGTGCGCGTGCCGCTCACCGTGGCGGACGCTCCGACGAACCCGAAGCCGGGCACCGACCCGAAGGCGGCCAAGGAGTCGGCGCTCACCAAGGCGCTCGAGGACAAGGTCACCGTCGACAAGGACACCTACCGTCCGGGCGACACCGTCCTGGTCACCGTCGGCGCGAAGCACGCCGGTGAATGGGTCTCGGTCTGGCTGTACTCGAAGCCGCAGAACATCAGCGGCGGCTGGGTGCAGGTGCCCGCGAGCGGCGTGGTGAAGGTCACCCTGCCGAAGGACACCGGCAACGGTCAGCACAAGCTGTCGGTGCAGAACGCGTCCAACGGTGTCGTCGGCTGGACCACCCTCAAGGTCAAGGCGGACAAGCCGTCGACGGGCATCCCGGCCCTCGACTGGCTGATCGACCTCCTCGACCGCATCTTCAGCTGGTTCTAGTCACCTGACCACGGATGCCGGGCGCGCGGGAGCGTGCCCGGCATCCGTGCGTCTGGCCCCGCGCCCGCGCCGCCCGGCGGAAACGGAGGACGACTCGCTGGCGGGGCCGCCCCTGTCCTCCGATTCGCGCGACACGCCGCGGAGATTCGCGCCGCCTCCTCCCTTTAGTACGCGGTGCGGGAGGGAGGACATCGGAGGCCGACACGCCGCGAAACGCGCGAGACGGAGGAGTTCGCGGGCCGATCGCGCAGCGACTCCTCCCTTCCGCACAGCGTGCGGCATTCGGGGGTGCGGGCTGGGTCAGACCTCGAAGTAGAGGTGGGTGTGGAGGTGGCAGCCGGGGTTGAAGGGGGCGGCGCAGCGGGGGCAGGCGTCGGCGGCCAGGTATTCGGCGATGGTCAGCTCGCTGCCGCAGACGCCGCAGAGCACCGCCTCGCGGTCGCGCTCTGCGACGGGCCACTGCCGCGCGGGATGGCCGGCCGCCTCCGCGTGGCAGAGGTGGCACGGGTAGTACTCGCCGCAGCGGGCGAAGCGGATCGCGATCACGTCGAGCGGCGACCGGTAGTGGATGCAGCGGGTCTCGTCGTCGACGACGGGCCCGAGCACACGCGGGCGGGTCATCGCACTCCTCGCGCGGACAGCGCCTCGCCGAGCTGGTCGGCGTGCTTGAGCGACAGGATGAGGAAAGGCACCGCGAAGAAGCGTACGCCCGGCCGGACACCGCGCGCCCGCTGCGCCTCCCGCACCTCGCCGGCGAGACGCGCGAGCACCGGCACGGTCGTGATCGTCACGGTCAACAGCACGGCCGCGCGCTCGGAGTCGAATCCCAGGCGGTCGAGCGGGCGCAGGCCGCGCTCCACTGCATCCAGCAGGTCGGTGACGCGGGTGGTCAGCGACAGCAGGCCCGCGAGCAGCACCGCGGCGGTGACGCGGCTGGTGTTGGCGACCGCGGCCTCCGGCCCCAAGAAGATCAGCTGCAGCGCCAGGGTGATCACGATCAGCCAGCGGAGGGCCACCGTCTGCCGGGCCAGCTCCCGCATCCCGAGCATCCCGTCGCGCAGCCCGGCGCAGGCGTAGACGACCACCACGACACCGGCTGCGACCGCCGCCGCCCACCAGTGCGAGGGGAGCAGCGACACGGCGAGCACCAGCATCAGCAGGAGCAGCAGTTTGGGACCTGCCGGCATCCGGTGCAGGACGCCGTCCCCCGGCCGGTACAGGCTCAGCACGCGAGCGCCGCCTCGTACTCGGCGATGACGTCCGTCGGACGCCCGACCGCCTCCACCCGTCCGCCGGCGAACAGCACGGCGGCGTCGCAGCGCGCCGCCAGGGCGAGGTCGTGCGTGACCAGCACGAGCCGGTGGCCGGTGTCCGCCAGCAGGTGGTCGGCCACGCGCCGCGCATTGCGGGCGTCGAGATAGGTGGTCGGCTCGTCGGCGATGACGAGCTCCGGGCGACGCACGAACGCGCCGGCCAGCGCCAGCAGCTGCTTCTGCCCGCCGGAGAGTTCGTGCGACGACCGCTCGCGCAGCTCGGAGAGACCGAAACGGGCGAGCGCGTCCTCCACCCGCCGCTGCGTCTCCTCCCGGCCCAGCCGGTCGGGGCGCAACGAGAACGCGACGTCCTCGGCGACGGTCGGCATGACGATCTGCGCGTCGGGGTTGCTGAACACCACGGCCACCCGGCGGCGCAGCTCGGCCGCCTGTCGCGCCGGGTCGAGGCTCAGGATGCGCGCGGTGCCCGCGGTCGGGGTCACCAGGCCGGCGGCCAGGCGCGCGAACGTCGACTTGCCGGAGCCGTTCTCGCCGACGATCGCGATGGTCCGCGCGTCGAGGTCGAGGTCGACGCCGCGGAGCGCGTCGACGTCGCCGAGGCGTACGCCGACCCCGTCGAGCAGGAGGGCGTGCGACGTCACGGCACCCGGGGCTCGGCCGGCTCCGACGGGGTGGAGGCCTCGGCGGCGGTCACCGTCTTCCCGCGCGGCGCCACCCAGTTCCGCCGGAACGCCCGCGGGTAGGCCCGAACCAGGGTCATCACGATCACGGTCGCTATCACCGCCTTGGCGAGATCGCCCGGCACGAACACGAGGGCGGATTTCGCGATCACGTCGAGCGGCAGCCGCAGCACCAGGCTGGTCACTGGGATCCCGAACGCGTAGACGACGAGGATGCCGCCGACGACCATCCCGAGGAACGTGCGCCACCACACCGGCTTGCGGTTGCCCGCGTGGACGATGAGCCCGATCACGAACGCGCCGACGATCCAGCCGAACAGGTAGCCGGCGGTCGGGCCGACGAAGACCCCGAGCCCGCCGGTGCCGCCCGAGAGCAGCGGAAGGCCGAGGGCGACGAGCGCCAGCAGCACCGCCATCGACAGGGCTCCGAGCCAGGGGCCCAGGATGGCGCCCGCCAGCATGACGCCGAGGGTCTGCGCCGTGATGGGCACCGAGCCGAAGACGCTGATGCCGCCGGGCAGGCCGAGGACGGCGACGATCGCGGCGAAGACGGCGACGCGGGCGAGGTCGGTGGCGTCGAGCCGGCGACGGGTGGGGGTGGAGAGGGTCACGGGAGCATCCTTACCTGAACGGTGTTCACCTGAACAGCGTTCACTATACTGACGAGGTGGCAGGGAACGAAACCGGACGGCGGCACTCACGCGACGATGTGGCCGAGGCCGCGCTGCGCATCCTCGATGATCTGGGCCTGCCCGACTTGACGATGCGGCGGCTGGCGTCGGCGCTCGACGTGCAGCCGAGCGCGCTGTACTGGCACTTCCCGAACAAGCAGTCGATGCTCGCCGAGGTCGCCGACCGCATCGTCGCCGCCCGCCGACCGGCATCCCAGCCCGACGACGCGCCGTGGCAGGACGCCGTGCGCGCGGAGGCGGACGCTCTGCGCGACGCGCTGCTCGCGTACCGCGACGGGGCGGAGGTCGTGTCCAGCACCCTCGCCCTCGGTCTCGGCTCACCCGAGACGCTCGACCGCCTGGCACGCGCCGTCGCCCGCGGCGGTTTCGACGCCGAGACCTCGCGCCGTGCCGCCACGGCGCTGCTCCACTTCGTGCTCGGCCACGTCTCGCACGAGCAGCAGCGCATCCAGTACGACTCGCTCGGCGTGCTCGCGGACCAGCCGGCATCACCGCTCGACGAGGACGATCCGGCGGCGGCCTTCGCCTTCGGCGTCGGCCTGCTCGTCGGCGGCCTGGAGCTCAGTCGCTCCCGAAGGTGACCTTCCACCCGCCGACCACGTGGACGGCGAGATTGAAGAGCGCGGCGAAGATCGCGCCGAGAGCCGACACCACGATCACCTCGAGCAGCGCGACCACCAGCGTGAACGTCATCACGTTCGGGAAGGTGAGGCCCGCGACGAGGTTGGCGCCCTGCGCTCCCGCGATGTCCTCGAGGAAGCCGCTCGCGGCGGAGACGACGCCGAACCGCTCCATGAGCGACCACACGATCAGGCTCAGGACCACGGTGATCGCGGCGACGATGATGCTCACGAGGAACGACATCTTCAGCGCCGACCAGAAGTCGATGTAGACCAGTCGCATCGTCGCGCGACGGTTCTTCGGCTTGCCCTTCGGCGGCATACTGCATCCTCCCCAACCGCTTCCGCCGTCACCGGCGCTCCCCGTCGGGCAAGTCTACGGGACGGCCTCGGTGCATCCCGGCAGGGCCGTGCTGTGAGCGAGCAGCGAGTTCATACCGATCGTCCGGTTCTCCCGTAGAATGCATGCATGCCCGGCGCGGCCGTAGCGGATTGGGGGCGCTGCGGCCGGGTCGGCCGCAGTCCCCGGGCTCAGCGGACGAGCTCGAGGAGGTGTCCCAGCGTCTCGCTCCGGTCGGATGCCAGGATGCCCGGCAGCAGCACGATCCACAGCTCCCGCACCCGCTGAAGCAGATCGGCGCGATGCGAGAACGTCTCCGACACCAGTTGGACGCCGGTGTACGACGCGACCACGACACGGGACAGCATCGCAGCATCCAGATCCGCCCGCAGGTCGCCCTCGTCGACGCCTTGCCGGAACAACTGCTCGGCCGTGCGCAGCCAGTCGCGGTACGGCCCCGTCACCGGGTCGTCGAGGGACGCCACATCCGTCGTCAGCCGGATGCCCGCCTGCACGACGGGGTCGGTGAGGAGCTGACGGGCGAGCACGGCACTCAGCAGCACCATCGTCTCCAAGCCGGGACGCCCCTCGGCGATGACAGCGCCCGCGGCCTCCATCGTCCTCCGGTGCTGCTCGTCGATGACGGCTCGCGCGAGCTCGTCCTTCGACGGGAAGTGGAAGTACAGCGCGCCCTTGGTCACGCCCGCGGCCTGGGCGATGTCGGCGATCGAGGCGAGACCGTACCCGCGCCGCCCGAAGACCTGCGCCGCGCCGTCGACGATGGTGTCGCGCGTGACCTGCGCCCTCACCTGCTTGACCATGATGCGCTCACGTTAACGCACAGTTCCTTTGTGCGGGATGAACGATGTTCGCTGTGAGGCGTAGCGTTGGCCTGTCGGACGTGCACAGGGGCCGACCGGCGTCGCAACCATCGCCCACCGAGGGGAGTCCGCCATGCCCACCGTCGCCGACACCATCGTCGAGATCCTCGAGGACGCGGGGGTGAGCCGCGTCTACGGCATCCCCGGCGACTCGCTCAACGGGTTCACCGACGCGATCCGCCGCAGCCGCGGGGGCCTGCACTGGGAGCACGTCCGGCACGAGGAGGCGGCCGCGTTCGCCGCGTCGGCGGATGCGGCACTGACCGGGGAGCTGGCGGTGTGCGCGGGGAGCTGCGGCCCGGGCAACACGCACCTCATCAACGGCCTGTACGACGCCAACCGCAGCCGTGTCCCCGTGCTGGCCATCGCCGCGCAGATCCCCGGCGCCGAGATCGGCAGCGGATACTTCCAGGAGACGCACCCGCAGGAGCTCTTCCGCGAGGCGGCCGTCTACACCGAGCTGGTGAGCCAGGCCGATCAGATGCCGCGCATCCTGGAGATCGCCATGCGCACCGCGGTGGAGCGCCGAGGCGTCGCAGTCGTCGTCGTCCCGGGTGAGATCTTCCTCGCCGACAGCGCCGGGCGCCGCAAGTCCGCGCCGATCACGTTCTCGCCGCGGGTCACCCGGCCGACCGATCCGGAGCTGCAGGCCGCGGCCGACATCCTGAACTCCGCCAAGAAGGTCACCATCCTCTCGGGCGCGGGATCGGAGGGAGCGCATCCCCATCTCGTCGCCATCGCCGACGCGCTCAAGGCCCCGATCGTGCACGCCATGCGCGGCAAGGAGTTCATCGAGTACGACAATCCCTACGACGTGGGCATGACGGGACTGCTCGGCTTCTCCTCCGGCTACCGGGCCATGGAGTCGTGCGACGCCCTGCTCATGCTCGGCACCGACTTCCCGTACCAGCAGTTCTACCCGTCGAAGGCGAAGATCATCCAGGTCGACCTCCGCGGGGAGAACCTGGGCCGCCGCGTCCCGCTCGACCTCGGCCTGGTCGGCAGCGTGAAGGACACGGTGGAGGCGCTGCTCCCGCTGCTCGCCGACCGGAAGGACCGCAAGCATCTCGACGCGTCGCTCGCGCACTACGAGAAGACGCGCAAGAGCCTCGACGACCTGGCCGTCAACGACCGCAACCGCACGCCCATCCACCCGCAGTACGTCGCCAGGCTGATCAGCGAGCTGGCGACGGACGACGCGGTGTTCATCCCGGACGTCGGCTCGCCCGTGGTGTGGGCTGCGCGCTACCTGCGGATGAACGGACGCCGACGACTGATCGGATCGTTCACGCACGGCAGCATGGCGAACGCGCTGCCGCAGGCGATCGGCGCGCAGACGGCGTTCCGGGACCGACAGGTGGTCGCGCTCGCCGGGGACGGCGGCCTCGCGATGCTGCTCGGCGAGCTGCTGACGCTGCGGCAGAACACGCTGCCGGTGAAGATCGTCGTCTTCAACAACTCCTCGCTGAACTTCGTCGAGGTGGAGATGAAAGCGGCCGGGTTCGTCAACTTCGGCACCGGGCTCGAGAACCCCGACTTCGCCGAGGTCGCGCGGGCGATCGGGCTGCACGGCCAGCGCGTCGAGAAGCCGGACGACCTCGAGGGCGCGCTGCGGGCGGCTTTCGCGCACGACGGCCCGGCGCTGGTGGATGTGGTGACGGCCCGCCAGGAGCTCAGCATCCCGCCGGCGATCACCGCGAAGCAGGTCAGCGGCTTCACGCTCTACGCGCTGCGCACGATCATGAACGGCCGCGGCGACGAGCTCATCGACCTCGCCGACACGAACGTGTTCCGCCGCCTCTTCGACTAGTTGATGCAGACGGTGGAGCTGTAGTTCGTCGCGGGACCGGACGGGGTCGGCGCAGGGGCCGCAGGGGCTGCGGGTGCGGAGCCCGGCGCAGCGGGGGCGGCCGGCATGATGCCGTCGTCGCCGAGGACGACGGTGACGGTGCTGACGGTGTCGGTCTGCTGCACGGACGCGCCCGGCAGGTAGGCGGCGACGGCCTTGGCCTGCGCCTCCTGGCCCGACTTGTACTGGATGACCGTGGTCGTGCGGGTGTCGGCGTCGCCGGGGGTGCCGGTCTTGAAGCCCGCGGCCGCGAGCGTCTGCGTCGCCGTGGTCGCCGCGCCGTTCGCACTGCCGCCGTTGAGAACGGTGACCGTTGTGTCGGCCGGCTTGGCCGCGGTCGCGTTGTCGTAGGCGGTCGGTGTTCCCATCAGGCCCTGGATGAACGCCGGCATCGCGGCCGTGTCCACCTCGACGATCGACACGTCGTTCCCGTCGACGGTGATCGTCGGAGTGCCGGAGATCGGGATGGTCGCCGACTGGATCTTGCCGCCGGTCAGGCCCTGCAGCTGCGCGGCGAGCTGGAGGAAGTTGAGGCCGGGATCGGTCTCGAGCGAACCGCTCACCGCATCCAGCGTCTTGGTCAGCTTGGCCGGGTTGAGCAGCGTGCCGGCCGAGAGGAACTTGTGCGCCTCCACCGACAGGAAGTACTGCTGCCGCACCACCCGATCCAGGTCGCCCCGCGGCAATCCGTGTCGCTGACGCACGAACGAGAGCGCCTGCTTCGCGTCGAGTTCGGAGACGCCGGCCGGGAAGTTCGCGCCGGAGTACGGGTCGTCGACCGCGTTGTTGAGGCACACCTGCACCGGGCCGAGCGCCTGCGCGATCGTGTAGAAGCCGAGCAGCGAGACGCGGACGTAGTGGTCGATGCTGAGGCCGGTCAGGTTCTGGACCGTCTGGATGAGCAGCTTGGCGCCCGCGGTCGGGTCGCTGCCGCCGCCGCCCAGCGAGAAGGCGGAGTTGAGCTTGTTCATGCCGTGGCCCGGCACATCCACCCAGGAGTCGCGGGGGAGCGAGATGAGGGTGGCCGACTTCCCGTTCGCCGGGATGTGCAGCACCATCATCGTGTCGGTGTTCGTGCCGCCGCCGTCGTCCGTCGTGCTCAACTGGTCGAGCTCGGCCTGACTCGCGCCGTCCGGACGGTGGTCGTCGCCGACGAGGAGGATGTTCTGGTCCTGGCCGTCCACGTCGTTGGCCGGCTTCGAGATCACGTCGACGTGCTTCACGCCTCCGACGAAGCGGAAGTAGCTGTACGCGGCGTAGCCGCCGACGACCACGAGGATGACCGCGAGGGCGGCCGCGGTCCAGGCGACGATGCGCTTGGCGCGGCGGCGCTTGCGCGGGGGCTTGCCGGGCGTGGGGCCGGTGCCGTCGCCGCCGTCTCCGCCGCCGCCGGTGCCGCCGCGACCGTTGCTGCCGTCGCGTCCTGCGCCCCCGCCGCCCAGACCGGGCGCGTCTCCGCCCATCCCGAACGGATCGAACGGCGCGGGCGACCCTCCGGTGGGCACGCCGGACGCCGGCCGGGTGGCCCGGACCGGGCGTCGCGGGTCCGCGGGAGGCACGCGTCCGAAGACCTCGGTCGCCGGCAGCTGCTCGTCTCGGCCGTCGGCACCGGATCCGGGGGCGGGATAGTTGGGGCGTCGCACACGGAAACGCTAGGGGGAGGCGCCTTGGAACCGGCTGGTTTCCGCCGGTGTTCCCGACGAATGACCAGCGAATCCGCGAGCGCTTCCCAGCAGAATTACGACCTGCGATGTACGCGACCTGCGAGAACCCTCAGTCGTCGAAGTCATCGGAGGGCGCGCAGTCCTCGGCCGTGATGGCCGCGTTCATGGTCCGCGCGATGCCCAGCAGCTCGTCCTGCTGCTCGGGCGACAGGGCGTCGAACAGGATGCGGCGGATCGTCGCCGAGTGCTTCGGCAGCGCCCGCACGACCACCCGACGCCCGTCGCCGGTGAGGTGGATCCAGGTGGCCCTGCGGTCCTCCGCGCACTCCTGCCGTTCGACGAACCCGCGGGCCGTCATCCGGCTGACCTGGTGCGAGACGCGGCTCTTCTCCCAGCCGGTCGCATCCACCAGGTCCCGCACCCGCAGCCGCCGACCGGGCGCGCGGGTGAGGGCCATCAGCACCTCCAGTTCGGAGATCGAGATGCCGTCGTCGTGCTGGAGCTGCGCATCCAGGGTGCGGTCGAAGCCGCGGCGCATCAGGTGGAAGGTGCGGAACAGCTCCAGCTCGTCGTCCGACAGCTTCCTCGGGTCCGGACGGGTCTGCGCGGTGGCCATAGCCCATCCTGACACGCCCGGGTCGGCTAGTGGACGAGCGCCTCGAGGAACACGACGAGGACTCCCAGCGCGGCCAGGACCGTCATCGCGGCGAGCTGCCGCCAGCCGGAGAGGCCGGTGCGCGAGACGGCGATACGGGCGATGACGAGCAGCGCCACGATGAGGGCGACGATCGCGATCGTGATGCCGGTGCGGTCCTCGATGACGTCGAAGACGGCGAGGGCGACGGCGATCACCGGCACCACCAGCACACCGAGTGCGCGGGAGGAGACCGCGACCATGTGGCGGAACTCCTTCGCCGACGGGAGTCCGCTGTGCACGATCATGTGGGAGACGATGTCGGAGGCCAGCCCGGCCAGCAGCACGCCGACGACCGAGACGACGAGCGTCCACAGCACGGTGGGCGAGTCGAGCTCGCCATGTGCGTTCAGTGCCATGAGGATCGCCAACGCCGTGAACGTCACGTAGATGCGCTCCCGGAGCCGGTCGCCGGCCTCGCGCCGCTCCTCCTCGGTCGCATCGGCAGGGAGGTGGACGTCGTCCCTGCGGTCGGCGCGGTCGTCGGACATGCCGCGAGCCTACCGGGAATGCATCTCGCGGCGGGATCGTTCAGAATGGGTGACACGTCATCAAAAGGAAGGCTGACATGACGAAGATCGCGATCATCATCGGAAGCACGCGCCCCGGACGCAACGGCGAGGCCGTCGCCCGCTGGGTGTACGAGAACGCCGCTAAGCGCACGGGCGTCGAGTACGAGCTCGTGGACCTGGCGGAGTGGAACCTGCCGCACCTCGACGAGGCGATGCCCGCCGTCATGGGGCAGTACGCCGGCGAGCACACCAAGGCCTGGGCGGCGAAGATCGCCGAGTTCGACGGCTACCTGTTCGTCACCCCCGAGTACAACCACAGCACCTCCGGTGCCCTCAAGAACGCGATCGACTACGTCGGCGCGGAGTGGTTCAACAAGGCGGCCGGCTTCGTCAGCTACGGCGTCTTCGGCGGCGCCCGCGCGGTCGAGCACCTGCGCCTGGTGCTGTCGCAGCTCCAGGTGGCCACCGTCAGCGCCCATGTGGGCCTGAGCCTGGCGCACGACTTCGAGAACTGGCAGCTCAAGCCGACCGAGCAGCAGACCGCGGCGCTCACGCCGCTGTTCGACCAGCTCGAGTCGTGGTCCGCTGCGCTCGAGACCGTCCGCGCGGCGGCCGAGGTGGACGAGGACGAGGCGGCGGCCTGACCCTCCCTCGCACGACCCGCTTCTGCCCGGTGCTGCCTACGTCTGGCACACCGGGCAGAAGTACGTCACCCGTTCTTCCAGCTCGGTGCGGCCGAGCGAGTCCGAGCGGATAGGCGTCCCGCACCGCCGGCACGGCTGCCCCTTCCGTCCGTAGACCCACGTGTTGCGGCCGCGGCGCGTGTCGCCGGTGGTGACGCGCAGCGGGCGGTCCCGGTTGGCCACGATCAGCCGGTGGCCCAGGTCGACGGCGGCGGCGAGGTCGGTCTCGCCGGCCGGGCGCGTGGGCAGCATCCCGCGCAGGAAGCACAGCTCGTTCGCATAGACGTTGCCGAGGCCCGCCAGATTGCGCTGGTCGAGCAGTGCGACTGCGACGGGGACCTCCGGATGCTCCTGCAGGCGCCGCAACGCCTCGTCGGCGTCCCAGTCGGGGCCGAGCAGGTCGGGGCCCAGGTAGCCGACCGCTTCGTCCTCCCGCTCGCGGGGGAGCACTTCGAGGACGCCGAGCAGGAAGCCGACGGCCTGCGCGTCCTCGGTGCGGAGGACGGCGCGCGCCTGGTAGCCGGGATGCCGCCAGCGGCCGCCCGGCGGGTACACCTCCCACGAGCCCTCCATCTTGAGGTGGCTGTGGATGGTGTGCTCGCCGACGTGCATCAGGAGGTGCTTGCCGCGCGGAACCACCTCGTCCATCCGCTGACCGGACAGATCGACGGTCGCGTAGGCGGGAACGCGGAAGTCCGTCTCAGTCAGAACCTTGCCCGCAAGGGCGCGGTCGAGTCGCCGTGCCGCCTGGTAGACGGTGTCCCCTTCAGGCACGGTGCGTCCCCGTCACGCGCCGGGCCGCCTCCACGCACGGTCTCATCCGCGCAGCCGCAATCCGCGCGGTGTCGCGAGGAAGCCGGCCTCCGAGAGCGCGTCGCCCAACGGTGAGCCGAGCACGAACTCGCCGTTGACCGTCTCGATGGCCAGCTTGTCGACCCGGCGCGATGTCACCAGCGCGGCCAGAGCGCGTGCGGCGGCGCGCAGGATGGGGCCTGCCGTCTCATCCGCGCCGTCGGCGCCGGGATCGACGAAGCAGAGCAGGCTCTTGCCTCCGCGCTCGACGTAGAGTGTCAGCTCGCCGTCGACCAGCACCACGAGGGCGCCCGCTTTCCGCCCGGGCCGGTGGCCGGTCCCGATCTCGCCCGGCACGGCGGGCCACGGCAGGGCGGCGCCGTACGCGTTGGCGGGGTCGGTCGCGGCGAGGGCGATCGCCTGGTTCGGCCGTTCCTGAGTGTGGTCGCGCGCGTACGACCGCAGCCGGTCCACGGTTGCACCGCTGGCGAACTGCGCGGCGCCGAGGGTTTCGATGAAGTAGCCGCGGCGCGCGCGCCCGGTCTCCTCGAAGCCGCTGAGCACCTTGTACGCGAGGGCGAAGCCGCCGGGAGTCCCTTCGTTCATCACCGAGCCGCGCGTCACGACGCCGTAGCGATCGAGCAGCGTCTCCGCCTGACCGTGCGCGCGGACGGTCGAGTCGAGGTCCCGCTCGGGAAGCAGCGACCACCGGCCGGCGACCGTCGGCGGTCCCATCCGGGTGACCATCGCGGAACGGGTGGGGACGCGTCCCCGGTACATCCGCGCGCGGGTCGGCTGGCGCGGGCGCTTGTGCGCGCCGGAGCCGCCCGCGGTCAGCGTGCGGAGCGGGGCGAGCGTGTCATTGGTGACCTGGCCCGCCCAGACGAGGTCCCACAGCGCCGTCACCAGTTCGGAGTCGTCGATCGCCGACCCCCGCTCGGTGCCGAGGGCGTCGGACAGCTGCCGGAAGAAGTACCCGCCGCCGCGGCCGAGGGCGTCGAGGATTCCGCGCTGCAGCTCATCCGGCTCGTGGTCGGACGGCGGCGCGAGGGTCAGCGGGGCGGAGTCGGCGAGGTGCAGGCTGATCCAGCCGTCGTCGCCGGGGAGGCTGCCGTCACCCGCCCAGATCACCTCGCCCGTGGCGGTGAGCTCGTCGAGCATCGCTGGGCTGTAATCGGAGACGCGGCTGGGGAGGATCAGCGATTCCCATGCGGACGCGGGGATGCGCGCACCCGCCAGCTGCTCGATCACGGAGGCGACCGCATCCACCCCCCGCAGCGTCGAGCCGACGTGCTGCCACTCGGGCAGGAAGCGCCCGAAGGTGGGGGTGTCGACCGGCTCGACCTCGTGGCGTAGGGCCGCGAGCGACATGCGCCGCAGCCGCCGCAGCACTTCGGCGTCGCTCCACTCGCTGCCCTGCGCATGGGGGCAGAACTCGCCCTCGACTACACGCCCGTCGCGGGCGAGGCGGCGCAGCGCGTCGTGGGCGATTGCCGGCCCGAGCCCGAGCCGGGACGCGACGTCGGCGGTCTCGAACGGACCGTGCGTGCGCGCGAACCGGCTGACCAGGTCGCCGAGCGGGTCGTCGACCGGCTCGATGAACGCCAGCGGCACGCCGATGGGAAGCGGGACGCCGAGCGCGTCGCGCAGGCGGGACGCGTCCTCGATGGCGGCGAAGCGCTCGGTGCCCGCGATCGAGACCGCGAGGGCGCGGTGCGTGTCGACCAGAGCGGCGAGATGGGCGGCGGCGGTCGCGCGATCGGCGTGCGGTGCGGCAACCGCGGCGTCGGCGTCGTCGGCGTCCCCATCCACCTCGGCGCCGGCCACCCCCGCTGCGCCGCCCTCGGCCTCCAGCCGCTCCGCGACCTCGTCCACCGACAGCGGACCCAGCAGCCGAAGCAGGTCGGCCACGCCCTCCACACCGCGCACGCGGCGCTCGGGCGCGAGGCGCTGCAGCTGCAGCTCCACCCGCTCGATCACCTGCGGGTCGAGCAGTTCGCGCAGCTCGGCGCGGCCGAGCAGTTCCGCCAGCAGGCCCGCGTCGAGCGACAGCGCGGCCGCCCTGCGCTCGGCGAGCGGGCTGTCGCCCTCGTACATGAACGCGGCGACATATCCGAACAGCAGCGACCGGGCGAACGGCGACGCCGTCTCGGTCGCGGCCTCGACCAGGCGGATGCTGCGCTGCTCGATCTGCTTCGCGATGTCGGTCAGCGCGCCGAGGTCGTAGACGTCCTGCAGCACCTCGCGGATGGTCTCGAGGATGATCGGGAACGTCGGATACTTGCGCGCGACGTCGAGCAGCTGCGCCGCCTTCTGCCGCTGCTGCCACAGGGGCGAGCGCTTGCCCGGGTTGTACTTGGGCAGCAGCAGCGCCCGCGCCGCCGACTCGCGGAAGCGCGAGGCGAACAGCGCCGACCCGCCGACCTCCGACGTCACCAGCTCGTCGAGCTCCTGCGGCTCGAAGACGAACAGCTCACCCCCGGGCGGCTGCGCCTCGGTGTCGGGGATGCGCACCACGATGCCGTCGTCGGCCGCCATGGCGCCCGCGTCGATCCCGTATCGCTCGCGCACACGCGCCTGCACCGCGAGCGCCCACGGCGAGTGCACCTGCATGCCGAACGGGGAATGCAGCACCACGCGCCAGTCGCCGAGCTCGTCGCGGAACCGCTCGACCACCAGGGTGCGGTCGGTCGGCACGTGACCCGTCGCCTCCTTCTGCTCGCGCAGGAAGGCCAGCAGGTTGTTCGTCGCCCAGGCGTCGAGCCCTGCCTCGACACAGCGAAGCTCGGCGTCGGCGGGGGAGGCGGTGCTCAGCTCGCGGGTGAACGCGCCGACCGCGCGTCCGAGCTCTGCGGGCCGGCCGATCCCATCGCCCTTCCAGAACGGCAGGCGTCCGGGCTCGCCGAACGCGGGCGTCACCAGCACGCGGTCGTGGGTGATCTCCTGGATGCGCCAGCTCGTCGAGCCGAGCGCGAACACGTCGCCGACGCGCGACTCGTAGACCATCTCCTCGTCGAGCTCGCCGACGCGGCTGGCCTTCTCGCCGACCATGTAGACGCCGAAGAGCCCGCGGTCGGGGATGGTGCCGCCGCTCGTCACTGCGAGCCGCTGCGCGCCCGGCCGGCCGGTCAGGGTGCCGGTGTCGCGGTCCCACACGATGCGGGGCCGCAGCTCGGCGAATTCGTCGGACGGGTACCGCCCGGCCAGTAGGTCGAGCGTCGCGTCGTAGGCGCTCCGCGGCAGGGTCGAGAACGGGGCACTGCGGCGCACGGCGTCGAACCAGTCGTCCGCGTCGACCGGCTCGAGCGCGACGGCCGCCACCGTCTGCTGCGCGAGGATGTCGAGCGGGTTCGCGGGCACCTTCAGCGACTCGATGAGCCCGGCGGTCATCCGCTCGGTGGCCACCGTCGAGTGGATGAGGTCGGCCCGATGCTTGGGGAACACGACGCCGCGGGAGATCTCCCCGACCTGGTGACCCGCGCGCCCGACGCGCTGCAGTCCGCTCGCGACCGACGGGGGCGCCTCGACCTGGATAACCAGGTCGACCGCGCCCATGTCGATGCCGAGCTCGAGGCTGGAGGTGGCGACGACGCAGCGCAGGCGGCCCGTCTTCAGGTCGTCCTCGATCAGCGCACGCTGCTCCTTGCTGACCGAGCCGTGGTGAGCTCGGGCGAGCACCAGCGTGTCCTCGTCGGCGACGGCCTGCGAGCCCCGGGTCTGGCCGGAGCCTCCCATCAGCTCGGCCGGCGCCCGGCGTGCGCCCGCGTCGTCGACCTCGCCGCCGAGCAGCCGCTCCTCGTAGATCTCGTTGAGGCGCGCGGTCAGCCGCTCGGCCAGGCGCCGCGAGTTCGCGAACACGATCGTGGACCGGTTCTCGAGCACGCGGTCGACGATCGCCTCCTCGACGTGCGGCCAGATCGAGCCAGCCTGGGGCGGTGAGCCGTCTCCGGGGTTCTCGCTCGCGTAGGTGGAGGTGCCGAGCTCGCTCATGTCCTCGACCGGGACGACCACGCGCAGATCGAAGCGCTTGCCGGCGGGCGGCGCGACCACTTCGACGGGTGCCTGGCCGCCCAGGAACCGCGCCACCTCCTCCGGCGGACGCACCGTCGCCGAGAGGCCGATGCGCTGCGCAGGCTTCTCGAGCAGTTGGTCCAGCCGCTCGAGCGACAGGGCCAGGTGCGCGCCGCGCTTGGTCGAGGCGACCGCGTGCACCTCGTCGACGATGACCGTCTCGACCGAGGTCAGGGTCTCGCGCGCCTGCGACGTCAGCATGAGGAACAGCGACTCGGGCGTCGTGATCAGGATGTCCGGCGGGCTGCTCAGCAGCGCCCGGCGATCGGAGGCCGGGGTGTCGCCCGAGCGCACGCCGACGCTGACGTGCGGAGGCTCGGCCCCGAGCCGCTTCGCCGTCTGCGTCACGCCCACCAGCGGCGCGCGCAGGTTGCGCTCGACGTCGACGCCCAGCGCCTTGAGCGGCGAGATGTAGAGGACGCGCGTGACCGGCTTCGCGTCGGCGGCCCGCGGCTCGCTCGCCAGCCGGTCGATCGCCCACAGGAACGACGCCAGCGTCTTGCCCGAACCGGTCGGCGCGATCACCAGCGCGTGCTTGCCGTGCGAGATCGCCTCCCACGCGCCCTGCTGCGCCGCGGTGGGCGCGGCGAAGGCCCCGCGGAACCATTCGCGGGTCGCGGGGGAGAATCGGTCGAGCACGTCGCTCATCCCTCCATCCTCCACCCGACCACCGACACTGTCAGGGCTGTCGCCCGGACCTGTGGAGAACGCTCAGCGAGGCAGATGCGTGCGGATGAAGGAGGAGATGTCGCCCAGCTCCGTCGGCGAGATCGCGTGCCCCATCCCCTCGTAGATGCGGGCGTCGAGGCTCGTGTGCTCCGGAAGCCACTCGGTCGTGCGGTCGAGCGACGCGGAGGGGATGGTGTCGTCGAGCGTGCCGCGCCCCCAGAAGACCGGCACGGGCGTCTCGGCGAGCTCGGCGTCCCCCGGCTGGTCCCCCTTCACGACGAACCCCGACAGCTGGACGGCGTAGTCGAAGCGCTCGGGCGCCAAGCGAAGCAGCTGGAGGGCCATCGCGCCGCCCTGCGAGAAGCCGAGCAGCCCGGTCGGCGTGGCCGGCTGCTCGTCGAGCCAATCGAGGACGGCGCGCGCTGCAGCGTCCGCGTTGCCGGCGAGCGGATCGCCGGGGACGTTGGTGAAGCGGGAGAACCACGCGAAACCGGGGCCCTCGGGGATGGGCGCCCGCAGGGACGCGATCACCGGCTCCAGCGGCAGGTAGGCCGCGATGCCGAAGAGATCGGCCTCATCCGACGCGTAACCGTGCATGAGAACGAGCAGCGGACGGCCGGCGCGATCGCGTTCGGACGCGGACCACAGCACGGCATCGCGGTCGATGCGGAGGTCGGGGGCGGGAAACGGCACCCTCCATTCTGCGCCGGAACCTGGAATCGTTCACAGCCCCCGTCGGAGTGCCGCCCATCCACAGATCCCGCTGTGCCCCGTAGACGAGATGGTCGCCTTCCGTAGGATTCATGCATGAGCGTTCGCACCCCGGATCCGGATCCCACTCCCGACCCGCTCCCCGGCAACGGCCCGCAGCCCGGCCCGGCCTGGCTCTCCGACCTCGAGCTGGCGCAGATCCGGGGGCGGCTGCCCCTGCTGTACGTCGAGGCGGTCCCCGTCCGGGTCGATGGCCTCGGACAGGTGACCGAGGTCGGCATCCTGTTGCGCGCCAACGCGGTCGGCGAGATCACGCGCACGCTGGTCTCCGGCCGCGTGATGTACGGCGAGACGCTGCGGGAGGCGCTGTTCCGGCACCTCGAGAAAGACCTCGGCCCCATGGCGTTCCCGCAGCTGCCGGCGAGCCCGGTGCCGTTCCAGGTGGCGGAGTACTTCCCGCTGCCGGGCGTCTCGCCGTATGTGGATGAGCGTCAGCACGCGGTCTCGCTGGCCTACGTGGTCCCTGTGACCGGCACGTGCGAGCCGCGGCAGGACGCCCTGGAGCTGACCTGGATGACGCCGGAGGAGGCCACGTCCCTCACGGTCACCGAGGAGCTTGAAGGCGGGCGCGGGGCGCTGGTCAAGGCCGCGATGGCGTCACTGGGACGTATCGGCTGACGGCTCACGGACCGATTTCGGAATGTGCTTGTGCCATAAAGCTAATAGTGTTAGCTTTATGGCTATGAACACTTCCGTCGATTCGCAGGTCCACTTCCTGCAGCGTCCCGAGGGACGCGTGAGTTACACCGTCGAGGGGCATGGGCCTCTCGTCGTGGCGGTCCCCGGCATGGGCGACCTCCGCTCCAGCTTCCGCGAACTCGTCGGTCCGCTCGTCGCGGCGGGCTTCCGCGTCGCGGTCACCGACCTGCGTGCCCACGGCGACTCGGACACCACCTTCCGCGAGTTCGGCGACCTGGCGACGGCGGCCGACCTCATCGCCCTCATCGAAGAACTGGGAGGCCCGGCGGTCGTGCTGGGCAACTCCATGGGCTCCGCCGCCGCAGCGTGGGCCGCCGCCGAGCGTCCCGACCTGTTCGCAGGCCTCGCCTTCTACGGACCGCTCCTGCGCGACCCCGCCATGGGACGCGCCGCGACCGGGCTTGTGCACACGATGTACCGCGCGATGTTCGTGCGGCCGTGGGGCGTCTCCGCCTGGGCGGGCTACTACCGACGCACGCTCAACCGCGGGCGCACGGCCCCCTGGCTCGACGAGCACGTCGCCGCCATCCGCGCGTCCCTGTCCGAGCCGGGCAGGCTCGCCGCCTTCCGCCACCTGACGCTGCAGCTGACCCACGCGCCCGTCGCACCGCGCGTGCGCGAGGTGCGCGTGCCGATGCTCGCCTTCGTCGGCGACCTGGACCCCGACTACCGCGACATCGAAGCCGAGCGCACGTGGATGCAGGAGCAGGGCGTCGAGGTCGTGCGCGTCCCCGAGGCGGCCCACTATCCGCACGCGCAGCGGCCCGATTTCACGGTCGCGCCGACGCTGGCCTTCGTGGAGTCGCGCCGTTCGGCCGACGGCGCGGCCTGGGCGGAGCCGAATGCCTAGGGTTGGGCTCACCCGTGCCGCCGTCACGGCCGTCGCGGTGGACGTGGTGGACGAGGGCGGGACCGCCGGCTTCGACACGCTGACCCTGGCCGCGGTGGCCGGCCGCGCCGGCGTCGCCGTGCCGAGCCTCTACAAGCACGTCGCCTCGCTCGGCGACCTGCGCCGGCTGGTGGCGACGGAGTCCGTCGCCGAACTGACCCGGACGCTCGCGGCCGCGACCATCGGACGCGCCGGACCGGATGCCATCCGGGCGGCGGCGGACGCGATGCGCGACTTCGCCCGCAGGCAACCCGGCCGCTACGCCGCGACCCAGGTGGCGGCGGACCGATCCGACCCGGCCGACGACGAGCTCAGCGCCCGCTCGGCCGAGACGCTGGCGGTGCTCGCGGGCGTGCTGCGCGGCTTCGGCCTGCCCGACGACGAGTTGGTGGACGCGGTCCGGATGCTGCGCAGCGCCATCCACGGCTTCGTCACGCTGGAGCTGGGCGGCGGATTCGGGCTCCCGGACGATCTCGACCGCAGCTACGCCGTTCTCGTCGACGGCGTCATCGCCGGCGTCGAGCGCCTGGCCGCGACCTCCCCGGCGCCCTGACCCCCCATCGAGTACGCAAAGAGTGCACGCCTGATGCGCTCTGGGCGTGCACTCTTTGCGTACTCGACGGTGGGTCGGTCCGGTCGGCGAGGGCACCCCACCCCCGAGTACGCGAAGAGTGCACGCCGGACCGGGTCCGGGCGTGCACTCTTTGCGTACTCGATGGGGGGATCAGCCCTGCGCGCGACGCGAGCCGCGGCCGCGGCTCGTCGAGGCGTCGGCGCGCGCGGCGGTCGAGCGCCCGGCGCCGCCGGCGCGGCCGCCGTCGCGCGAGCCGGAACCGGCCTGGGCGCCGCGGTGCTGGCCGCCGCCGTGCGCGGCGGAGGACTGCTGCGCCGGACGCTGGCCGCGGCGACGCGAGCCGCCGTTGCCCGTCCCGGAGCCGGCGTTCGCGCCGGACGTGCGGTTGGAGCCGGCCGCTCCCGCGCCACGACCGGAGCCGTTGCCCGAGCCGCCGGCAGAACGGCCGGAGCCGTTGCCCGCACCCGTGCCGCCCGCGCCGCCGCCGGCGCGACGCGCCCGCTTCCGCTGTGCGTTCGCGCCCTGCGACGTTCCGCCGCCGGTCGCGGGCCGCTGGACCGGCGCCGGCGCCACCTTCGCGGCGACGTCGCCCACGAGCTCCGTCACCACGGCCGACGTCGCCGTCACCCGCTGCGGGGCCGCGCTGATCGCGGCCTTGCGCAGCAGCGTGCGCACGTCGTCCGCCTGCGCCGTGAGCATCACGGTCACCACGTCGCCCGCGCTGCCCGCGCGAGCCGTGCGGCCGGAGCGGTGGAGGTACGCCTTGTGCTCCGCCGGCGGGTCGACGTGGACCACGAGCTCCACGTTGTCGACGTGCACGCCGCGCGCGGCCACATCCGTCGCCACCAGCACCTTGACGCTGCCGTCGCCGAACGCCGCCAGGTTGCGGTCGCGGGCGTTCTGGGCGAGGTTGCCGTGCAGGTCCACGGCCGGGATGCCGGACGCGGTGAGCTGCTTGGCGAGCTTCTTGGCCTGGTGCTTGGTGCGGGTGAACAGGATGCGGCGGCTGGTGCCCGACGCCAGCGCCTCGACCAGCGCCTTCTTCTCGTCCGGGGTGTCCACCTGCAGCACGTGGTGGGTCATCGCCTCGACCGGGCTGGTCTCGTCGTCGACCGAGTGCAGCACGGGGGAGTGCAGGAACCGGTTGACGATCTTGTCCACGCCGTTGTCGAGGGTCGCCGAGAACAGCAGGCGCTGTCCGTCGGTCGGGGTGGCGGAGAGGATGCGGGTGACCACGGGCAGGAAGCCGAGGTCGGCCATGTGGTCGGCCTCGTCGAGCACGGTGATCTCGACGGCGTCCAGGGACACGAAGCCCTGCTTCATGAGGTCTTCGAGGCGGCCGGGGCACGCGACGAGGATGTCGACGCCCGCCTTCAGCTCGGCGACCTGCTTGTTCTGGGAGACGCCGCCGAAGACGGTCGAGACGCGCAGCGAGTAGGCGTCGGCCAGCGGACGGAAGGTCGCGGCGATCTGCGTGGCCAACTCGCGGGTCGGGGCGAGCACGAGCGCGAGCGGACGCCCGGCGCGGCGGCGACCGCCGGCGAGCACGGTGCCGAGGCGGGAGACGAGCGGCAGGGCGAACGCGATGGTCTTGCCCGAGCCGGTCTTGCCGCGGCCGAGAACGTCCTTGCCCGCGAGGGCGTCGGGGAGCGTGTCCTTCTGGATGGGGAACGCCGTGGTCTTGCCATCGGCCGCGAGGGCGGCGACGAGCGGGGCGGGGACGCCCAGCTCGGCGAAAGTCGGTGAAGTCATGGGGGTGCCTTTCCGGCAGGGGACCCGCGCGGCGTCGTGCCGCGGCGGGTCGGGGTGGCGAGCACGCCGAACAGCGCGATCGTTCGCCGTATGAAGAGAAGCGTGCGGAGCAAGTGGCCCGGCGCAACGCGAAGCGTTCTACGACGCAGCGGGCGACGATCGGCCCGCAAGCAATCAGTCTAGGGCATGCGGCCGTACGACTGCTGGGAGCGTCCACCCATCCGGAGGTCGTAGACTGTCGGCCCGGAAACGAAGGGCGGCCATGGGCGTGCAGGAGTCTGAGCTCGATCGCGAACGCGCCGTGGTCTCGGGGCTGTATGAGCGGCTGGATCAGCTGCGCGCCGAGACCGAGGAGCGGCTGTCCCGCGTGCGCCGCGACAGCGTCGGCAGCAACCACCAGGCCCGCAGCGAGCGTGACGCGTTCGCGCGCCTGTACGAGGACCAGCTGACCCAGCTCCGCGACGTGGATGCGCGGCTCGTGTTCGGCCGCCTGCTGCTGGAGGAGCCCGTCGACGGCTCCGACCACCGCTACATCGGCCGCATCGGCCTGCGCGACGATGACCAGCGCTCGCTGCTGGTCGACTGGCGTGCGCAGCAGGCCGGCGCCTTCTACCAGGCGACCGCGAACGAGCGGATGGGCGTGCGCGCCCGCCGTCACCTCACGATGTCGGGCCGCCAGGTGACCCGCATCGACGACGAGGTCTTCGACGAGGCGCTGCTCGACGGCGACCGCGCAGGCGAGCACGTGCAGGGCGAGGGAGCGCTGCTCGCCGCCCTGACGGCGCAGCGCACCGGCCGGATGCACGACATCGTGGCGACGATCCAGGCCGAGCAGGACCGCATCATCCGCTCCGACCTCCGCGGCGCGCTGGTCGTGCAGGGAGGCCCCGGCACGGGCAAGACCGCCGTCGCGCTGCACCGCGCCGCCTACCTGCTCTATGCGAACCGTCAGCGTCTGAGCGCGTCCGGTGTTCTCGTCGTCGGTCCGTCGACCGCGTTCCTCCGCTACATCGAGGCGGTGCTGCCGTCGCTCGGTGAGACGGGCGTGGTCATGTCGAGCCTCGGCGAGCTGTTCCCGGGGGTGGAGGCCACGGCCCAGGATGCGCCGGAGGCAGCGGTGCTGAAGGGGTCGGCGCAGATGGCGCGGCTGCTGCAGCGCGCCGTGAAGTCGCGGCAGAAGGCGCCCGACGAGGCGCAGACGATCGTGGTCGACAACGAGCGGCTGGCGGTCGATCCGGCTCTCATCCACCGTGCCATCGCCAAGGCGCAGCGCACCGGGAAGCCGCACAACGTGGCGCGCGTCACGTTCGTGAAGGCCGCGCTGTCGGAGCTGACCGACCAGCTGGCCGCCCAGCTGCGCGCCGCCGGCTCGACGATCGACGACGCCGACCTGAAGGTGCTGCGCGAGGACCTGCGCACCTCGTACGACGTCCGCGTCCTGCTCAACACGGCCTGGCTGCCGCTGACCCCGCAGAAGCTGTTGCAGGACCTCTTCGCGCGTCCCGCGTGGCTCGCCGAGCTGACGCCGCGGTGGTCGGTGCAGCAGCGCCAGGCGCTGCAGCGCGAGCGCAGCGCGCCCTTCACCGTGTCGGATGTGCCGCTCCTGGATGAGGCGGCCGAGCTGCTGGGCGATTTCCCCGGTCGCGCTGACCCGGCTGACCGCGAGCGGGAGCGCCAGCGCAAGCGGGACCTCGAGAACGCGCGTGCGGCCATCCGGAACATGGGCGTGCAGGGGCTCGTCAGCGCGGAGCAGCTGGCCGACGGATTCGCCGAGCAGGTCGACCGCGGCACGACCGCGGAGCGCGCCGCGTCGGACCGCAGCTGGACGTACGGCCACGTCGTCGTCGACGAGGCGCAGGAGCTGTCGCCGATGCAGTGGCGGCTGCTGGTGCGCCGCTGCCCGATGAAGTCGTTCACGATCGTCGGCGACATCGCGCAGGTGGCGTCGGCGGCCGGGGCGTCGAGCTGGCAGGAGGCGCTGGACCCGGTGTTCAAGGACGCCTGGCGCCTCGAGGAGCTGACCGTCAACTACCGTACGCCCGCGCAGATCACGCGCGAGGCCGAGCGGATCGCCGCGGACGCGGGGCTGCCGATCACGCCGACGCGCGCCGTGCGCGAGGGCGAGTGGCCGATCCGTCGCGTGGATGCGGAAGCTCCGGACGCGCTCGGCGTCGCCGTGGCGGACGCGGTCGCCCACGACCGCGGCATCGACGACCAGGGGACGCTCGCGGTTATCACGACCGCGGCCGACCTGCCGGCGGTCTCGTCCGCGGTCGCGGAGCGCTTCGGGGATGCCGCCGGCCGCGGCGCCGCGGGCCTCACCCGCCCGATCGCCGTGCTGACCGGCTACGAGGCGAAGGGACTGGAGTTCGACGCCGTCGTGCTCGCCGACCCCGACGCGCTCGCCGCCGAGTCGCCGCGCGGCGCCGCATCCCTCTACGTCGCGATGACCCGTCCGACGCAGCGCCTCACGCTCGTCGCCCGCTGACTCACGCGCCCCCGCGCGACGATTCGTCACGAACGGGCGCGATTCGTCACGAACGGGCGCGATTCGTCACGAATCGGCGAGGGAAACGTGGGACAAGGTCACGCGCCGGCGTACCGTTCGCCGACCGGGACCTCGACCGCGAGCGTATTGCCCGCCTGCGCCAGCGGGCACGCCCACGCCGGGTCGTAGGCGCATGACGGGTTGTAGGCGAAGTTGAAGTCGAGCACGAGCGACGCCTCGCCGTCTCCCGCGTCGAGCCCGAGGTCGGCGCCCTTGATCGTGTCGATCAGGTAGCGTCCACCGCCGTAGGTGCCGCCCGGCCGCCCCGCCAGCGCATCCTTGACCGGCACGAACAGCCCGCCGCCGTAGGACGCCAGCCGCCACACGTCGAGCGTCCCGGCGAACGGGACGCGCACGGTGCCGAGCAGGTCGAACGGCACGACGCCGTCGGTGCCGGTCTCCACGTCCATCCGCTTCGGCGACGCCGCCGGCTGGATCGGCAGCTCGAACCGCCATTCCGGGTCGTAGGGTACGACGGGCAGTCCCGTGAACCGGTCGCGGTCCTCGGGCAGCAACGGCGACGCCGGATGCGAAGCGAAGAGGTCGTTGCGGCACGAGATCCAATGTGCGTGCGCCTCCGCCGGGTCGTGGGCGGCGAGGCGGCGCACGGACGCGTACAGGGCGAACACGCGCCGCCGCCAGTCGGCCGTCTGGACCGCCGTCACCGCACGGGCGTCGCTCGCCGCGTCCCTCGCGGGCTGCTCCACGCTGGTCATCTCTCCACCGCTCCCGTCTCCGGCTGCTCGTCCGCCGGGCGTACCTCCGGATCGTAGGCCCAGGTCGGGGCCAATCGCTTGAGGCGCACGCCGCGCCACTGCCAGAACGCCCACATCGCGTACCAGGCGATCGGCGTCAGCGCGCCCGCCTTCACGATGAGCTGGTCGCGGTACAGCGTCCGCAGCCGTCCCTCCTCATCGGGGCCGGCGGGGTCGGGTGCGATCGCCATCCGGTGGTCGAGGTGCGGGATCGCCGCCAGCGCGCCGCCCGTCCCGCCGCCGCTGTCGCGCAGGATGCGCGTCCCGCTCTCGCGCGGATCGGTCGACCGCAGCGTGTCCAGCCGGATCGCCTGCGTCCCGACGGTGAACGCCCCCAGCGCCTTCACCTTCACCCGGTGCTCGGCGCCCCACCGCGTCGGGAACCCGGCGGGCTCCTCCGACCGGAAGTCGAGCCACGGCATCGCCACCTCGCGGAACGCGGTCGGGCTCTGCAGGGCACGCCAGGCGGCGTCGGGGTCGCAGTCGAGCAGGAGCTTCAGCAGCACGCGCATGCTCCCAGTGTCGCTCCCTCAGGCGCGGATGGGATCGGTGGATGCGCGACTCAGAGGCATTCCGCGGCTCGCGCGAGCAGCAGGTCCCGTTCCCGCGCGTTGTCGGTCATGGCGGCCGCGCGCTCGAACTCCTGCCGCGCGTCCTCGCGGCGACCCAGGCGAAGGAGCAGATCGGCGCGGACCGACGGGAGCAGGTGGTACGACGACAGGGCGCCCTCGACCGCCAACCGGTCGACGACCTCCAGCCCCGCCTCCGGCCCGTACGCCATCGACAGCGCGACGGCACGGTTGAGCTCGACCACCGCCGAGGGCCGCAGCGACGCGAGGGCACCGTAGAGCGCGACGATCTCCTCCCAGTCGGTCGCGTCGGGCGTCGCGGCCGTCGCGTGGCAGGCCGCGATGGCAGCCTGCAGCGCGTACGGCCCGCGGCTCACCGGCGGTCGACGGGTCACGCGGAGCATGTCCGACCGCTGCAACGCCGCAAGCCCGCGCCCGATGAGGACGCGGTCCCAGCGGGTGCGGTCCTGGTCCTGCAGCAGGATGGGCGACCCGTCCTCCGTCGTCCGCGCGCCGAGCCGGGACGCCTGCAGCTCCATCAGCGCCACCAGCCCGTGCACCTCCGGCTCGCGCGGGGTCAGCTCGGCGAGCACGCGGCCGAGCCGCAGCGCCTCGCGGCACAGGTCGGGACGCATCCAGTCGTCGCCCGCGGTGGCCGAGTAGCCCTCGTTGAAGATGAGGTAGACGACCTCCAGCACCGACGCCAGCCGGTCGGCGAACTCGGCCCGCTCGGGCACCTCGAACGGCACCCCCGCCGCGCTGAGCGTCTTCTTGGCGCGCACGATCCGCTGCGCCATGGTCGAGGGTGGGACGAGGAACGCGCGCGCGATCTCCTCCGTCGAGAGGCCGCCCAGCATCCGCAGCGTCAGTGCCACGCGCGACGCCTGCGGGAGGACCGGGTGGCACGCGACGAAGACGAGCCGCAGCAGGTCGTCCCCGATCGGCTCCTGTGCGGCGCGCGCGGGGTCGTCGCGGCCGAGCTCCTGCTCCAGGTCGTGCGCGATGGCGGCGTAGCGGTCGTCCAGGCGCTCCCGCCGCCGCCACCCGTCGACCGCGCGGCGCTTCGCCACCGTCGTCAGCCAGGCGCCGGGATTGCGCGGGATGCCGGACTCCGGCCACTGCTCCAGCGCCGCGACCAGCGCGTCCTGGGCCAGCTCTTCGGCGAGTCCGACGTCGCCGGTCGAGCGTGCGAGCCCCGCGATGAGCCGGGCCGACTCGATCCGCCACACCGACTCGACCGCCCGCCGGGCCGCGACCGCGCGATCGGGCGCATCGTCCGCCGTCCCCTCGCCGCTCATCGGCCCTCGTCGCCCGCCACGCGGCGCACCTCCACCGTCCCGGACGTCAGCGGCAGCCGGCGCGCCCACTCCAGCGCCTCGTCCTCGCCGGCCGTCTCCACCATCCAGAGCGCGCTCACCGCGCTCGTGGCCGGGCGGCTCAGGATGCGGTCCTGGCCCGCGCAGCGGACGCTCGCGCCCGCGCTCGGCGGCTCCAACGCGTCCGCCGCGAGCAGCACTCCCGCGCGGATCAGCTCGGCGCGGTACCGGTCGAGCTCCGGCCGGGCGGCGGCCGTCTCGGCCTCCTCGCCGAGTGCCATCAGCACGAATCGCATGGTCCCATCCTCTCCTCGCGGCGCGCGAGCGCCTACCAAAACGTCGAACCGCGTCCGCCCGTTTCGACACCGGTGACGGTGGTGTGCGCTACAACGGGAGCATGGCGATCCGTTACTGGCTGGGCGTGGTGCAGCACGACCACGTCCTGCGCGGCGTCGCGGGCGGCTTCGCCCAGGTCAATCACGGTGCGCGCGGTCCGCTGGAGTGGATGGGCCCCTCCGACGGTTTCGTCTACTACTCGCCGCGTGCCTCCTATCCGGACGGCGAACCGCTCAAGCAGTTCACCGCGGTGGGCCGCGTGGCCGACGACGACGTCTTCCAGGTGACTCAAGGGCCCTCGATGACCGGACCGGCGGGCGACTTCAAGCCGTGGCGCCGCCGCATCGACTGGGACCACGACGCGGTGCCGACGCCCATCCGCCCGATGCTCGGGATGCTCGACTTCACCCGCGACCGACCCGACTGGGGCTACCAGCTGCGGCGAGGCGTCATCGAGCTGACGCGGCACGACTTCGACCTGATCCGCCGCCAGATGCGTCCGTCACCGGGGGAGGCCCGGCCGCGTCCGGCCGGTCGAACTACGATGGCCCGGTGACCGACTCCCGCACCGCCGCCATCCCCGACGCCCACCGCCAGGCCAAGTACCAGGTACGGTTCGACTGGGGTGTGGACGGCCTGGACGCGGTGGCGCAGGACGCCGACGTCATCGTCTGGATCGACGCGCTCGCCGTCGACGCCGAACCGCCCGCGTTCCCCGGCGACGGCGCGGCGCTCGCCGCGAGCCTCACGGACGCGGAGGCCGTCGCCCGGTGGATCCTCGACGAGCAGGTCCGCCTGGGCCGCCGCACCATGGTCGCACTCGTCGCGGCGGGCGGCACGACCGCCACGGACGCACCGCGCTTCGCCGTGGAGGACCTGCTCGCGGCGGGCGCGGTCGTGGACGCCCTGGCCGCACTCGGTATCGACTACGCGTCGCCCGAGGCCGCCGCCGCGTGCGCCGCGTTCACGGGTCTCCGGGGTGCCGTCGCGCACCTCCTCACGGCGTCCGTCTCCGGTCGCGAGCGGATCGCCGCGGGCGTCCCGCTCGCCGACGTCGCCGCGTCCGGCCGCCTCGGCACCTCCGACACTGTGACCGTGCTGCGAGCCTCCCGGCAGAGCGGTGCGCGGCCCGCGGAATGATCTCGGCCCGGGGTACGTTCGCTCGGACAGGAGGTTTTACATGAAAGCCGTGCTGAACGACACCGTCATCGCCGAGGCCCCGCAGGAGGACCTCATCCGCATCGAGGGCAACTGGTACTTCCCGCCCGCGAGCGTGAACGCCGAATACCTCGTCGAGAGCGCCACCCCGTACACGTGTCCGTGGAAGGGCGAGTGCCAGTACTTCTCCGTGAAGTCGGACGACGGTCTGCTGCAGGACCGCGCCTGGAGCTACCCCACCCCGTACCCCAGCTCGTTCGACCGGGTCGGCAAGGACTACAGCAACTACGTCGCGTTCTGGAAGGATGTCCGCGTCGTCGACTGACGGCAGCGGGCAGCGATGATCCATCCCGGCCGCCGCTCAGGGCTCCTCGCCCTGGCGGCGGCCGCGCTCGTTCTGGCGGGATGCTCGGCGCCGGCCCCGGAGCCGGACCCGACGGTCACGCGCACTCCGACCGCGACACCGCGGCCGACCGGCACCTCGGCGGCCGTCGCGGCCATCCCGTGGCAGCCGAGCGGGCAGACGACCGAGCTCGCGTCCGGCCTGGACGCGCCGTGGTCGGTGGTGCCGCTGGCGAGCGGGTCGGCGCTGATCAGCGAGCGCGACTCCGGCAGGATCCGGGAGCGGCTGCCGCACGGCGGCCTGCGCGACGTCGGGACCGTGCCCGGCGTCGTGCACCAAGGTGAGAGCGGTCTGCTCGGCCTCGCGGTGCGGTCGACGGATGCGCCCGACGAGCTCTACGCCTACCTCACGACGGCCGACGACAACCGCGTGGTGCGGATGCCTCTCAGCGGTGCGCCCGGCTCGTACGCGGTCGGCGCTCCCTCACCCGTCCTCACGGGCATCCCGAAAGCGGGCAACCACGACGGCGGCCGCATCGCCTTCGGCCCGGACGGCATGCTCTACATCACGGCCGGGGACGCGTCGAACCCGGCGAACGCGCAGAACGTCGGCTCGCTGGGCGGCAAGATCCTCCGCGTCACCCCGGACGGCCAGGTGCCCGCCGACAATCCGTTCGCGGGCTCCTCGGTGTGGACGTACGGCCACCGCAACCCGCAGGGCATCGGCTGGGACTCGCGCGGCACCATGTGGGCGTCCGAATTCGGCCAGAACACCTGGGACGAGCTCAACATCATCCGGCCGGGGTCGAACTACGGGTGGCCGGTCGTCGAGGGCGTCGGCGGAGACCCCGCGTACACCGATCCGGTCTACCAGTGGCCGACTTCGGCCGCGAGCCCGAGCGGGCTCGCCGTCGTGGGTGACACCGTGTTCCTCGCGGCCCTCCGTGGGCAGCGGCTGTGGACGGCGTGGCCGACCGACGGCGCGGCGCCCGTGACCGCGGCGCCGTTCTTCGAGGGCGCGCTCGGCCGGCTCCGCGACGTTGTGGCCGTCGGTGACCGCTTGTGGGTCCTGACGAACAACACGGACGGACGCGGATCGCCGCGCTCAGGCGACGACCGGCTCATCGAGGTGCGACTCACTCCGGCCCCTGGTGTCAAGCGCCCGGGGTGAACCGCGTCTGCGGGTAGTCTTGGGGGGTCACACCGATCGGGAGCAGAACCCTGAGCATCATCCTCGGATACGATCCGACCACCCTGCGCGAACGCGTCGATCTGCGCGCTGCCGGCGAGCGTCTTGAGGAGCTCGGCAGCCTGCGCAGCCTCAGCGCGCTCAATGAGAAGGCGGTCCTGCTGCGCCTTCTGGGCCGGCTCGACGAGGCCTACGAAGTGGCCAACGAGGCCGTGCGCCAGGCGCGCTTCACGGGCGACCGCGAGCAGCTGCTGGGCGCGCGTGTTCGCAGAGCGCAGGTGCTGCAGTACGAGGGCAAGGCCGACGAGGCCGTCGTGGAGCTGACCGGCTGTGTGGACGAGGCCCGCGGTCGCGAGTGGACGGCGCTGGAGGCGTTCGCCATCCAGAATCGCGGCAAGGTGTACTTCGACACGGGCGACTACGAGAACGCACTCGCCGACATGACGGCCGCCGTGTTCCTGCGCGAGAAGCTGGGAGCCTCCCCGGCCGAGATCCAGGCCGCGCTGACCGCCGTCGCGGTCGTCCAGTCGGCTCTGGACGCCCAGCGCGGTTCCCTGGGAGCCCCCGCGGCTGCCGCTCCGGGCGCCGAGACGGACTCCGATCGCGCGTAGGATGCACGGCATGGAGCAGTGGAGCGCTTCGGAGAGGAGCCGTGCCTGATGGCCGACCTCGAGCGCGTCCGGCGCTGGGCCGACGCCCTCATCGCGCTGCACCTCGACCCCGCCGTCTGGACCTTCGGCTTCGACAACGCCAAGACCCGCGCCGGACTCTGCAACTACACGTCGAAGCGGATCACCGTCTCCCGCTACCTGGCCGCGCGGTACGAGGACGACGAGATCCACCAGATCCTCCTGCACGAGGTCGCGCACGCGCTCGCCGGTCCCCGGGCCGGCCACGGTCCGCGGTGGCGTGCCATCGCGATCGACCTCGGCTACGAGGGAAAGCGCCTCCACGGCGGGGCCATCGCCGACGACCTCGCGCCGTGGGTCGGCACCTGCCCGAACGGGCACACGCACTACCGCTACCGCAAGCCCGCGCGGGCTCTCGCGTGCGGCGCCTGCTCGCGCCGGTTCGACGCCGCCAACCTCATCTCGTGGCAGCACCGCGAGGTGTCGCCCGCTCAGCGGCGCGTCGCCGCCGCGGCCGCCGCCGAGTAGGGCCGCTCAGGCGCGCGTCGCCCCGATCCGCTCGTCGAGCGCATCCCGCACGGCCGGCCACTCCTCGCTCAGGATGGAGTACACCGCCGTGTCGCGCCAGCTCCCGTCCGCGCGGCGCTGGGTGTGCCGCAGGACGCCCTCGTAGTGAGCCCCGAGCCGGACGATCGCGGAGCGCGACCGCTCGTTGAGGACATCCGCCTGCAGCTTCACCCGCTCGAACCCGTGGTCGAAGGCGGTGCCGAGCAGCAGCCGCTTGGTCTCCGCGTTGACGCGGCCGCCCCAGGCCTCTGGCGCGTACGCCGTCCAGCCGATGTGGGCGGAGTCGTTGACCAGGTCGAAGTCGCCGAGCGTCGTCGTCCCGACCAGCCGGTCCCCGTCGCGCAGGACGACGGCCGTGACGTTGCTGCGCTCCCAGTCGAGGTAGCCGAGGATGAAGTCGCGCCACTCCTCGTACGTGTCGCGGTAGGCCGCGGGCCCTCCGCCCCAGCCGCCCGCGAAGACCTCGGGATGCCCGATCGCGTCGAAGAGGTCCGGCAGGTCGTCGTGGGTCAGCGCCCGCAGCAGCACCGTGGGTCCTTCGAGCGTCGCCAGCGGATCGGGCCTCGTCGCGGTCATCCGCCCAGTATGCCGCAGGGCGTCCGCACGGCCGCGGCCGGGTAGGGTGTACGGGCGATGGAAGCGTTGATCACCAGGCAGACCGGACAGTGGATGGAGCCCGTGGACGGCCAGCGCTGGTGGTTCGATTCGGGCTCTCTGGCCCTCGACTTCGCGCACACCGCCGGCGGCGACGACGCGGGCGGCCACCGCGAACTCGTGCCGGATGCCGCCGTTCTGAACGACTGGCTGATCGAGCGCTTCCCCGAGGTCGCGCCCACGGCGGGCGACCGCGAGTTCCGCGACGCGGGCACGCTGCGCGCGGCGATCGGCCGCCTCGCACGACAGGCCAGCCTCGCCGAGGCGCTGTCGCCCGACGACGTGGATGTGGTGAACCTCTTCGCCGCCACGCCCGACATCCCGCCGGTGCTCGCCGGTGGAGCGCGTCAGGCGGGCCGCACGAAGGCGCGCCCGCACCAGGCCCTCGGCTCGATAGCCCGGGACGCGGTGCGCCTCTTCGGTCCGGACGTCGACGGCCGCATCCGCGAGTGCTCGGCCGATGACTGCGACCTCGTCTACCTCGACACCTCGCGCAGCGGCACCCGCCGCTGGTGCTCCATGCAGCGTTGCGGCAACCGCGCCAAGGTGCGGGCGCATCGGGCGCGCGCGCGACAATAGGCACATGCCGCACTCCATCGACCTCAACAGCGACCTCGGGGAGTCCTTCGGCGCCTGGTCGATGGGCGACGACGCCGCGCTGCTGCGGGTCGTGTCCAGCGCGAACGTGGCCTGCGGCTTCCACGCCGGCGACGCGTCCACGATGCTCGCCACCTGCCGCGAGGCCGCGGCGAACGGCGTGACGGTCGGCGCGCACGTCTCGTATCGCGACCTGGCCGGGTTCGGCCGCCGCTCGATGGATGTGCCGCCCGGAGAGCTGCGCGACGAGGTCCTTTACCAGCTGGCCGCGCTCACCGGCCTCGCCCGGGTCGCCGGCACCGCCGTGCGCTACGTCAAGCCGCACGGCGCCCTGTACAACCGCATCGTCCACGACGAGCCGCAGGCGAACGCCGTGGTGGACGCCGTCATCGCCTTCGACCCGTCGCTCGCGCTGCTCGGCCTGGCCGGCTCGGCCGTCGAGCGGTCGGCGGAGGAGGCGGGACTGCGGTTCGTGCGCGAGGCCTTCGTCGACCGCGGCTACCGGGCTGACGGCACACTGGTGCCGCGCACCGAACCGGGCGCGCTCCTGTCCGATGCCGATGCGATCGCGGCCCGCGCCGTCCGCATGGCGACCCACGGCCGCGTGACCGCGGTCGACGGGACGGAGATCGCCGTGCAGGTCGACTCGCTCTGCGTTCACGGCGACACCCCCGGCGCGGTCGCGATGGCGCAGGCCGTGCGCGACGCGCTCGCCGCATCCGGTGTCTCCGTGGAGCCGTTCGCGTGAACCGCCGCATCCTGCCGTACGGCGACCACGCCCTGCTCGTCGAGCTGGATGACCTGGATGCCGTGCTCGCCCTGTTCCGCGGCCTGGAGGCGAGCCGTCCGGCCGGTGTGGTGGACGTGGTGCCTGCGGCCCGGACCATCGCCGTCGTCGTGCAGCCGCGCATCCTGCCGCTCAGCGTCGCCACCGCCTGGATCGACGGCGCCGAGCCGCTGCCGGCTCCTCCCGCGGATATCGGAGCCGTGGAGCTCGCCGTCCGGTACGACGGCGCGGACCTCGCCGAGGTCGCACGTCTGACGGGGCTCTCCGAGGCCGACGTGATCGCCTTCCACACCGGCCGCCCGTGGCGCGTCGCCTTCGGCGGGTTCGCGCCGGGGTTCGCCTACCTCGTCCCCGACGGCGACCCGCTCGACGTGCCGCGCCGGTCCACCCCGCGCACGGCCGTGCCGCCCGGGGCCGTCGGCCTCGCGGGCGCGTTCAGCGGCGTCTACCCGCGCTCCAGCCCCGGCGGCTGGCAACTGATCGGGACCACGGACGCCGTGCTGTGGGACGAGACCGCCGACCCGCCCGCGCTGCTGCGCCCGGGAGCCGTGGTGCGGTTCCGGGAGGCCACATGAGCGCCGGCGTCCGCATCCTGAGCCCCGGCCCGCTCGCCCTGCTGCAGGACCTCGGGCGCCCCGGCCTCGCCGCGCTCGGCGTCGGCGCCTCCGGCGCGCTCGACCGCGGCGCGCTCCGTCTGGGCAACCGTCTGCTCGGCAACGCCGAGGGCGCCGCCGGCGTCGAGGTCCTGCTGGGCGGCTTCGAAGCCCGCTTCGAGCGGGACACGTGGTTCGCGGTCACCGGAGCCACCGGCTCCCTTCTGCTCGACGACCGCTCCGTGGATGCGCACCGGGCCGTCCGCGCGGCCGCCGGGCAGGTGCTCCGCATCCGCGCCGCCGAGACCGGGATGCGCTGGTACCTCACCGTCCGCGGCGGCATCGCGGCGCCGCCGGTCCTCGGCTCCCGCTCGCGCGACACCCTTGCCGGTCTGGGCCCCGCCCCGCTCGCCGCGGGCGACCTGCTGCCGGTGGGCGCCGCGTCCGGAACCGATGTGCCGCTCCTCGATTTCGTGCCCGTGGCCGAGCCCGCGCCCGGGCCCGTCGAGGTCCGCGCGCACCGCGGGCCGCGCGCCGACTGGTTCACCGACGCGGCCCTGGAGGCGTTCTTCACCGTGGAGTGGCGCGCGGGCCAGGAGAGCGACCGCATCGGGATGCGCCTCGACCCGCCCACGGCTCGCCGGCACGCCACGGAGACACCGCCCCTGCTCCTCGAGCGTGCCATCGACCGCGAGCTTCCGAGCGAGCCGATGGTCGCCGGAGCCGTGCAGGTCTCGCCGGACGGACGCCCGACCGTCCTGCTCGCCGACCACCCGGTCACCGGCGGCTACCCGGTGATCGCCGTGATCGCGGACGCCTCCCTCGACGCGTTCGCGCAGCTACGACCCGGGCAGGGCGTGCTCTTCCGGCACGCCTGACAGACTCAGTCCCGCCGCGTCCCGCTCTGGAAGATGCTGCGCGCGGGCGTCGGCGACGGCACGCTGGTCGCGTCCGTCACGATCGGCGCCCCGGCCGCGAACGTCCGCAGCTCCTCCCCGGCCACCGCCTTGGCCGGGTGCGGTCCGCTGGCGAGCAGCCGCGGCAGCCACTCCAGTGGCAGCGGCGAGTTGGATCCGACCAGCACCACGTTCCCGAACCTGCGACCCTTGAGCACCTGCGTCTCCGCCAGCGCCGCCACGTTCTCCACGACGGCCCCGAGGGTCGACACCTGGCTGCGGGCGAAGGTCAGCGGCGGCCCGTCCGCCACATTGACGAGCACGATCCCGTCCGGCTTCAACAGCGACACGGCCGACCGGTAGAACTCGACGCTGGTGACGTGGGCGGGCGTCCGCGACCCGCTGAAGATGTCGACGACCAGCAGATCGACCGACCCGCGCAGGCCGGCGGGCAGCTTGCCGACCACCTCGCGAGCGTCCCCGTGCCGGATGCGGATCTGCGCGTAGCGGGGGAGCGGCAGCTGCTCGCGCACCAGCTCCACCAGTTTGCTCTCCAGCTCGACGACCTGCTGCCGTGATCCCGGCCGCGTGTAGGCGATGTAGCGGGGGAGCGTGAGGGCGCCGGCGCCGAGGTGCACCGCCGTGATCGGCTCCCCGGGCTCGCCGATCAGGTCGATGACATTGCCCATCCGCTGGACGTACTCGAAGAACAGCTGCGAGGGGTCGTCGAGGTTCACGTGCGACTGCGGCGTCCCGTCCACGACCAGCTGGTACGCGCCGGGCACGAACCGGTCCGGCTCCACGGTGGCGAGGTAGCCGCTCTCGGAGAGGGTGACGGACGGGTTCTGCGAGGCGGGCACGCGGCCAGCCTAGTCGCGCTCCTCCCGGAGCCCGCCGGATCTCCACCCGGCCTCCACCCGGGGGTGGTCCCGGCGCTCGCGGCCGAACGGGAGGCTGAGGACATGACACTCCAGATGATCGCCAACGGCCTCCTGATCCTCCTGCTGATCGTATGGATCGGCGTGCGCCAGATGACCTGGCGCCCGGTCGTGCTGAGCCGGATGTGGCGCTCGCCGCTGATCCTCGGCATCGTCGGCCTGGCACTGATCGCGCAGCAGGTGAAGCCGGCATCGATCACTCCGCTCGACATCGCGGTGCTCGTCGGCGAACTCCTCTTCTCGCTGGCCGTCGGCGCGTGGATGGGTGGGATCGCCCACTTCCGCCGGCTGCCGCAGCCGGTTCCCGCCGGTAAGGACGGACGCGACCTCGCGGTCTACGAATCCCGCACGGGAGGCTGGGGCATGGCGCTCTGGCTGGTGGTCGTCGCGGTGCGCATCGTCGTGGACGTGCTGGCTTCCCAGGCCGGGGCGCATCTGGCCTCCGCGACCGGCGTCATCCTGCTCGTCTTCGCGGCCAACCGGGTGGCCCGCACCGCGGTGTTCGCCGCGCGGCTCGAGCGTCACGCCGCCGTCGGCCGCATGATGGTCGAGTGATCGTCTCCTCGCGACCCGGCGGCCTCGCCCTCGCGCTGACCGTCTTCGGCGCGGCGGCCGTCGGCTACGGCCTCGTCACCACCCACAGCGGCTCGCGTCCGCTGTGGGTGGTCGTCGTCGCGTTCGGTTCCCTCGCGCTGTGGGTCGCGCGCAGCGTGCTGGCACACTACGGGCTCGCTCGCTCGGCTCTCGTCTGCATCCTTCTGTCGACGGTTCTGGGGGCGATCACGGCGGCGCCTACGGACGGACTGACGGTCGTGCCGGCGGCGGTCGGTGTGCTTGCCGTCCTGGGGGACATCGCCGTGCCCCTGTGGGGCGGGTTCGCCCTCGGCGCCCTCGCGCTGCTCCTGACGGCCGTAAGCGCGGTGCCCGTCGGGACGCCGGTGCCCGCGCTGCTCTCGATGCTGGGCGGCATCCTGCTCGGCGCGTTCGGCGGCCTCAGCCGTCGCCAGTTCCGGCGGGCAGAGGAGCGGGAGGCGCTGCTGCGGGAGCAGGAGGCGGCGATGCGCGAGGAGGCCTCCCGGGTCGCGCTCGCCCGTGACCTGCACGACGTACTCGCGCACAGCCTGGGCGGGCTGGTGATGCAGCTGGACGCGGTGGACGCGCTGCTCGAGGCGGGCGATACCGCCGCCGCGCGTTCCCGTGTCATCGACGCGCGGGGTCTCGCGGCCGACGGCCTCGCCGACGCCCGCCGCGCCGTCGCGGCGCTGCGGGCACCCGCCTCGCCGGGTCCTGCAGAGACGGTGGCAGCGGACGACATCGAGCGGACCCTCCGCGACCTGGTGTCGGCGCACCGCTCGCTCGGCGGGGCCATCGAGTTCACGGTCGAGGGCCAGGGCCGGGTTCTCACCGCCGATGTGGCCGCGGCACTGCAGCGCGCTCTTCAGGAGGCGCTGAGCAACGCCCGCAAGCACGCGCCCGGCGCGCCGGTGGACGCACGCCTGTCCTGGCAGACTGACCGCGTGCGCCTCGTCGTCTCCAATCCGCTGACTGCGCCGCATCCCGAGCTCGCGGCCTCCGGAGGCGGCCACGGCCTCGACGGGATGCGCGAGCGCTTCGGCGCCCTTCCGCACGGCGCTACGGTGACCGCGTCCGCCGAGGCCGGACGGTTCACCGTGACGGCGGAGGCGCTGCTGTGAACGACGCCGCGCGCATCCGGGTGGCGGTGGCGGACGACCAGGCGATCGTCCGGGACGGCCTCGTCACAGTGCTCGGGCTCCTGCCGGATGTCGAGATCGTGGGCGAGGCGTCCGACGGCGCAGAGGCGGTCGCGCTCGCCGTGGCCGAGCATCCGGACGTGCTCCTGATGGACCTGCGCATGCCCGGCCTCGACGGCGCCGCCGCGACGGCGCGGGTGACGGCCGAGGCGCCCGGCACCGCCGTCCTGGTCCTCACCACCTACGCCGACGACGCCTCGATCGTCGCGGCGCTCCGGGCGGGCGCCCGGGGGTACCTGACGAAGGACGCCGGCCGCGCCGAGCTCGCGGCGGCGGTCCGCGCCGTCGCGAGCGGGCAGGCGACCTTCGCGCCGGAGATCGGCGCACGCCTCATCCACTCGCTCACCGCGTCGACACCCGCCGAGCCGGAGCCGGTCGACGCGCTCCTCGCCCGCTTCCCGACCCTCACCCGCCGCGAGGCCGAAGTGCTGGCGCTGGTCGCCGACGGCCTCAGCAACGCCGAGATCGCCGGCACCCTCTACGTCGGCGTCTCCACCGTCAAGACGCACATCAACGCCCTCTTCGCCAAGCTGGCGGTCCGCGACCGCGCCCAGGCGATCGCGCTCGTCCGCTCCTGAAGAAAGAATGCATGCATCACTTTTCGGGTTGATGTGCATCACGGCTTCGGCGAGACTGGGGATATGAGCGCGCTCGCTACTCCCTCGACGCCCCGGCGACGACTGTCGGTGCCCCTGACCGATCGGGACGAGGAGGAGCTGAAGGTCGTCCGTCGTTCGCCGGCCCGCCTGTCCGCGCTGATCGACGTGGATGCGCGCGCGAGCGACGCCCAACTCGTCCACGCCGTCTTCGAGGCCGGGCTGGAGCATCTGCGCGAAGCCGAGGAGGCCGCCGAGTACGAGGCACTGGCCGCAGACGACGAGTGGGCGGACGCAGAACGCCGCCGTCGCGAAGGGCGTGCGCGTGCGGGCCGACGGGGCGGGTCCCAGAGCCGGTGAGTGAGTACCGGCGGGGCGAGGTGTACCTCGCCAGGATGCCCGGCTTCGACGAGGCGAAGCCGTACCTCGTCGTCAGCAACAATCGGCGCAACGCGGGTCTGGAGAGCGTGCTGGTGGTCCGGATCACCACGACGTTGAAGCGCAACCTGCCCAGCATCGTCGCGGTGCCGGACGGGGAATGCGTCGTCGGCCGCGTCCTCTGCGACGACGTGCAGCCGATGTACCCGGAGGACGTGCAGCGCCGGCTGGGCGGCCTGAGCCCGCGGACCATGCGCTCCGTCGAGGACGGGCTGCTCGCCGCCTTCGACATTCGCCGCTGAGCCCGCTCCTGACCCACCGGTAGCGCAACCGCCCCCGCCGGGGAAGGATGGCAGCGTGACCGACCCGACCACCCCCGACCTCGTCCTGGTGACCGGCGGCTCCGGCTTCGTCGGCGCGCACTGCGTCCTCGCCCTGCTCGAGGCCGGATACCGCGTGCGCACCACGATCCGAACGCCTGCCCGCGCCGCCGACGTGCGCTCGCAGGTGGCCGCCGGCGGCATCGACGATCCCGGTGACCGGCTCGAGTTCGCCATCGCCGACCTGACCTCCGACGACGGGTGGGCGGACGCGGTCGCCGGGTGCCGCTTCGTGCTGCACGTCGCGTCCCCGTTCCCCTCGGTGCAGCCGAAGGACCCGGACGAGCTCATCCGCCCGGCGCGCGACGGCGCACTGCGCGTGCTGCGCGCCGCCCGCGACGCCGGGGTCGAGCGGGTCGTCCTCACCTCCTCGTTCGCGGCGATCGGCTACGGCCACGAGCCGACCGACCGCGCCTTCACCGAGGAGGACTGGACCGAGCTCGACAGCGGCCGGCCGATCAGCGCGTACGTGCGCTCCAAGACGCTGGCGGAGCGCGCGGCGTGGGACTTCATCGCGCGGGAGAGCGGCGCGCTTCAGCTGTCCACCGTGAACCCGGTCGGCATCCTGGGCCCGGTGCTCGGGCCGGACGTGTCCAGCTCGGTCGAGCTGGTCCGGCTGGTGAAGGAGGGACGCCTCCCGCGCCTGCCCGACGCGTACTTCGGCGTGGTGGACGTGCGCGATGTCGCCGCGCTGCACCTGCTGGCGATGACGCGACCAGAGGCGGCGGGCGAGCGCTTCCTCGCGATCGCGGGCGACGTGATGGGTGTGCAGGAGGTCGCCCTCCTCATCCGCGGCCATCTCGGCGAGGCCGCCGGGCGACGGGTCAGCACGAAGCTCATGGCGCCGTGGATGCTGAAGGCCGCCGCGCCGTTCAGCCGGCGGGTCCGCGAGTTCCTGCCCGACCTCGGGAAGGCGCGGCGGGCGTCGAGCGAGAAGGCTCGGCGCGTACTCGGCTGGTCTCCGCGGACGCGAGAGGAGGCCGTCTTGGCGACCGTCGACACCCTCCCGACCTACCGTTCGCACCGGTCCTGAGCCCGGGAATACATGCACGGGACTCGCGTTATACATCAGGACGTGTCTTCGGTCAAGAAAAGACTGGACACGGCGCGTCTATTTGACATATAGTTGTTCTTTGCGCTCCCAGTCAAAATTCTGCCTTCATATTGCGGTCGGCTCTGACTCCTACCCGCGCGCCTGGTCCCGTCCTTTCGGGTCAGATACGGCGACGCGATGCGACTGGGGGTTCTCGTCCAGACAACTCCACCACCGACAGTAACTGGCCCGACGGGGCCCACGGAGGTTATTTCCTTGGCTGCTGCGCGCAACGCAACCAACAACGACAAGACACCCAAGAACGGACGGGCCGCATCCCGTCTCTCGTTCGCAAAGATCACGGACACCCTCACGGTTCCCGATCTGCTCGCACTGCAGACGGAGAGCTTCGACTGGCTGGTCGGAAACGACGCGTGGAAGGCTCGCGTCGCCGAGGCCGAGGCACAGGGTCGTCAGGATCTGCCCGCCAACACGGGCCTCGAGGAGATCTTCGAGGAGATCTCTCCCATCGAGGACCTCGGCGAGACCATGCAGCTCTCGTTCACGAACCCCTTCCTCGAAGAGAAGAAGTACTCGATCGACGAGTGCAAGGAGAAGGGCAAGACCTACGCGGCCCCGCTCTACGTCGAGGCCGAGTTCATGAACCACCTCACCGGTGAGATCAAGACGCAGACGGTCTTCATGGGCGACTTCCCGCTCATGACCGAGCGCGGAACGTTCATCATCAACGGCACCGAGCGTGTCGTCGTGTCGCAGCTCGTCCGCTCGCCGGGCGTGTACTTCGAGGCCACCGCCGACAAGACGTCCGACAAGGACATCTACTCGGCGCGCGTGATCCCGAGCCGCGGCGCGTGGCTCGAGTTCGAGATCGACAAGCGCGACCAGGTCGGTGTCCGCATCGACCGCAAGCGCAAGCAGTCGGTCACCGTGTTCCTGAAGGCGCTGGGCCTCACGAGCGAGGAGATCCTCTCCGAGTTCGCCGGCTACCAGTCGATCGAGCTGACCCTCGAGAAGGACGCCATCCTCACCAAGGAGGAGGCGCTCAAGGACATCTACCGCAAGCTGCGTCCGGGTGAGCAGGTCGCCGCCGAGGCCGCGCGTGCGCTCCTCGACAACTTCTACTTCAACCCGAAGCGCTACGACCTCGCCAAGGTCGGCCGCTACAAGATCAACCGCAAGCTCGGCCTCGAGGCCCCGCTCACGGACTCGGTGCTGACCGTCCAGGACATCATCGCCACGATCAAGTACCTGGTCGCCCTGCACGACGGCCGCACCACGTTCCGCGGCCTGCGCAACGGCGTCGAGACCGACATCCGTCTCGACATCGACGACATCGACCACTTCGGCAACCGTCGTATCCGCGCCGTCGGCGAGCTCATCCAGAACCAGGTCCGCACCGGTCTCTCCCGCATGGAGCGCGTCGTCCGCGAGCGCATGACCACGCAGGACATCGAGGCGATCACGCCGCAGACCCTGATCAACGTGCGCCCCGTCGTCGCCGCGATCAAGGAGTTCTTCGGAACGTCGCAGCTGTCGCAGTTCATGGACCAGAACAACCCGCTCGCGGGTCTGACCCACAAGCGCCGCCTCTCCGCGCTCGGCCCCGGTGGTCTGAGCCGTGAGCGCGCCGGCGTCGAGGTCCGTGACGTCCACCCGTCGCACTACGGCCGCATGTGCCCGATCGAGACGCCGGAAGGCCCGAACATCGGTCTGATCGGCTCGCTCGCGTCCTTCGCGCGCATCAACTCCTTCGGCTTCATCGAGACGCCGTACCGCAAGGTCGTCGAGGGCCGGGTCACCGACCAGATCGACTACCTGACCGCTTCCGAGGAGGACGACTTCGTCGTCGCGCAGGCCAACGCCCCGCTCGACGCGAACGGCCACTTCGTCGAGGAGCGCGTGCTCGCCCGTCAGAAGGGCGGCGAGGTCGACCTGATCCCCGCCGATGAGATCGGCTACATGGACGTCTCCCCGCGCCAGATGGTGTCGGTGGGTACCTCCCTGATCCCGTTCCTCGAGCACGACGACGCCAACCGAGCCCTCATGGGTGCGAACATGCAGCGCCAGGCGGTGCCGCTGCTCCGCTCGGAGAGCCCGGTCGTCGGTACCGGTATGGAGGGCTACGCGGCCATCGACGCCGGTGACGTGGTCACCGCCGACAAGTCCGGTGTGGTCACCGAGGTCTCGGCCGACGCGGTCACCGTGATGGCGGACGACGGCACGTACCAGACCTACTACCTGCGCAAGTTCGACCGCTCGAACCAGGGCACCTCGTACAACCACCGCGTGGTCGTCGACGAGGGTGACCGCATCGAGCAGGGCGAGGTCGTCGCCGACGGTCCCGCGACCGAGAACGGCGAGCTCGCGCTCGGCAAGAACCTGCTCGTCGCGTTCATGCCGTGGGAGGGTCACAACTTCGAGGATGCGATCATCCTCAGCCAGAACCTGGTGAAGGACGACACCCTCTCCTCGATCCACATCGAGGAGTACGAGGTCGACGCCCGCGACACCAAGCTCGGCAAGGAGGAGATCACCCGCGACCTCCCGAACGTCAGCCCGGACCTCCTGGCCGACCTCGACGAGCGCGGCATCATCCGCATCGGCGCCGAGGTGCGCCCCGGCGACATCCTCGTCGGCAAGGTCACGCCGAAGGGCGAGACCGAGCTGTCGGCCGAGGAGCGCCTGCTCCGCGCGATCTTCAACGAGAAGAGCCGCGAGGTGCGCGACACCTCCCTCAAGGTCCCGCACGGCGAGGAGGGCACCATCATCGGTGTCAAGGTCTTCGACGCGCAGGACGGCGACGACGAGCTGGGCTCCGGCGTGAACCAGCGCGTGGTGGTCTACATCGCTCAGAAGCGCAAGATCACCGCGGGTGACAAGCTCGCCGGCCGTCACGGCAACAAGGGCGTCATCTCGAAGATCCTGCCGGTCGAGGACATGCCGTTCCTCGCCGACGGAACTCCGGTCGACGTGATCCTGAACCCGCTGGGTGTTCCGGGCCGCATGAACTTCGGTCAGGTCCTGGAGATCCACCTCGGGTGGATCGCCAAGAACGGTTGGGAGATCAAGGGCAAGCCGAAGTGGGCCGCTGAGCTCCCCGAGGCCGCCTTCTCGGCCGCGCCGAACACGAAGGTCGCGACCCCGGTGTTCGACGGTGCGAAGGAGGAGGAGATCGCGGGTCTGCTGGACTCGACCCTCCCGACGCGCGACGGCGACCGCCTGATCGGTTCCTCCGGTAAGACGCAGCTGTTCGACGGCCGCTCCGGCGAGCCGTACCCGGACCCCGTTTCGGTCGGCTACATGTACATCCTGAAGCTGCACCACCTGGTCGACGACAAGATCCACGCCCGTTCGACCGGCCCGTACTCGATGATCACCCAGCAGCCGCTCGGTGGTAAGGCGCAGTTCGGCGGTCAGCGCTTCGGTGAGATGGAGGTGTGGGCCCTCGAGGCCTACGGTGCCGCGTACGCGCTGCAGGAGCTCCTGACTATCAAGTCGGATGACATCCTCGGCCGCGTCAAGGTCTACGAGGCCATCGTCAAGGGTGAGAACATCCAGGAGCCGGGCATCCCCGAGTCCTTCAAGGTCCTCATCAAGGAGATGCAGTCCCTCTGCCTGAACGTGGAGGTCCTTTCGGCCGACGGCCAGGCGGTCAGCCTGCGCGACTCGGACGACGAGGCCTTCCGCGCCGCGGAGGAGCTGGGCATCAACATCTCCTCCCGCTTCGAGTCCTCGTCGATCGACGAGATCTAAGCGGCAGCCAGACCAACTGACGAATCTTCAATAGGAGAGAGTGAACACATTGCTCGACGCAACAACTTTTGACGAGCTGCGTATCGGCCTGGCCACTGCTGACGACATCCGTCGCTGGAGCTACGGCGAGGTCAAGAAGCCCGAGACCATCAACTACCGCACGCTCAAGCCCGAGAAGGACGGCCTGTTCGGAGAGCAGATCTTCGGACCGTCCCGCGACTGGGAGTGCTCGTGCGGCAAGTACAAGCGCGTCCGCTTCAAGGGCATCGTCTGCGAGCGCTGCGGCGTGGAGGTCACCAAGTCCTCCGTCCGTCGTGAGCGCATGGGCCACATCGAGCTCGCCGCCCCGGTGACGCACATCTGGTACTTCAAGGGTGTGCCCAGCCGTCTCGGCTACCTGCTCGACATGGCGCCGAAGGACCTCGAGAAGGTCATCTACTTCGCCGCCTACATGGTGATCGAGGTGGACGAGGAGGGTCGCCACGCCGACCTCCCCGGCCTCGAGAACGAGCTGCGCCTCGAGATCAAGACGCTGTCCGACCAGCGCGACGCCCGCGTCGCCGAGCGTCTGCAGCGCCTCGAGACCGACCTCGCCGCTCTGGAGGAGGAGGGTGCCAAGGCCGACCAGAAGCGTCGCGTCAAGGACACCGCCGAGAAGGAGATGGGCCAGCTGCGCAAGTCCTTCGACGAGGACATCGCCCGCCTGGAGCGCGTGTGGGAGTCGTTCCGCACCCTCAAGGTCGGCGACCTCAAGCCGGAGGACGCGGACTTCAACGAGCTCCTCGACCGCTACGGCCTCTACTTCGAGGCCTACATGGGCGCCGAGGCGATCAAGCGCCGCCTGCAGGCCTTCGACCTGAACCAGGAGGCCGAGCTGCTCCGCGAGCAGATCGCCACCGGCAAGGGCCAGAAGAAGATCCGCGCGATCAAGCGCCTGCGCGTGGTGTCGTCGTTCCTGGCGACCGGCAACTCGCCGGCCGCGATGGTGCTCGACGTGGTCCCGGTGATCCCGCCGGAGCTGCGCCCGATGGTCCAGCTCGACGGTGGCCGCTTCGCCACCTCCGACCTGAACGACCTGTACCGCCGCGTGATCAACCGCAACAACCGTCTCCGTCGTCTGCTCGACCTCGGTGCTCCCGAGATCATCGTGAACAACGAGAAGCGCATGCTGCAGGAGGCCGTCGACGCGCTGTTCGACAACGGCCGCCGCGGCCGCCCCGTGACGGGTACCGGCAACCGCGCCCTCAAGTCCCTCAGCGACATGCTGAAGGGAAAGCAGGGTCGTTTCCGCCAGAACCTGCTCGGAAAGCGCGTGGACTACTCGGGCCGTTCGGTCATCATCGTGGGTCCGCAGCTGAAGCTGCACCAGTGCGGTCTGCCCAAGCAGATGGCGCTGGAGCTGTTCAAGCCGTTCGTCATCAAGCGCCTGATCGACCTGAGCCACGCTCAGAACATCAAGGCCGCGAAGCGGATGGTGGAGCGTTCGCGCCCGCAGGTGTGGGACGTGCTCGAGGAGATCATCCGCGAGCGCCCCGTGCTGCTGAACCGTGCGCCTACGCTGCACCGTCTGGGCATCCAGGCGTTCGAGCCGCAGCTGGTCGAGGGCAAGGCCATCCAGCTCCACCCGCTCGTCTGCGCCGCGTTCAACGCGGACTTCGACGGCGACCAGATGGCGGTGCACCTGCCGCTGTCGGTGGAGGCCCAGGCCGAGGCCCGCATCCTGATGCTCGCCTCGAACAACATCCTGAAGCCGTCCGACGGCCGCCCGGTCACCCTGCCCTCGCAGGACATGATCATCGGTCTGCACCACCTCACCACCGTCCGCGAGGGCGCTGAGGGTGAGGGTCGCGCGTTCTCCTCGGTCTCCGAGGCGATCCTCGCGAAGGACCAGGGCACGCTGCACCTGAACGCCAAGGTGAAGATCCGCCTCGACAACTACGTGCCGTCCGACGCGGCCGACACGGGTGCCGAGCCGATCACCGCGATCGTCGAGACCACGCTGGGCCGCGCCCTCTTCAACGAGGCGCTCCCGGCCGACTACCCCTACGTGGAGGATGTCGCCGACAAGGGCACGATCTCGTCGATCGTCAATGCCCTCGCCGAGCGGTACCCGAAGGTGGAGGTCGCCGCGGCGCTCGACCTGATCAAGGACGCCGGCTTCTACTGGGGCACCCGCTCGGGCGTCACGGTGTCGCTGAGCGACATCCTGACCCCGCCGAACAAGGCGCAGATCGTGGCCGGCTACGAGAAGAAGGCGGCGAAGATCACCTCCGAGTTCGAGAAGGGTCTCACGACCGACCTCGAGCGTCGTCAGGAGCTCGTCAAGATCTGGACCGAGGCCACCAACGAGGTCGCCGAGGCCATGCGCGCCAACTTCCCGGCGGACAACACCATCAACCGCATGGTGACGTCCGGTGCCCGTGGTAACTGGCTGCAGGTCCGCAACATCGCCGGTATGCGCGGTCTGGTGAACAACCCGAAGGGTGAGATCATCCCCCGTCCGATCATCTCCTCGTACCGCGAGGGTCTGTCGGTGGCGGAGTACTTCATCGCGACGCACGGTGCCCGTAAGGGTCTGGCCGACACGGCTCTCCGTACGGCGGACTCGGGCTACCTGACCCGTCGTCTGGTGGACGTCTCGCAGGATGTCATCATCCGCGAGGACGACTGCGGCACGACCAAGGGTCTCGACCTGCCGATCGCCACGGTCGGTGCGGACGGCACCCTGACCCGCGACCCGAACGTCGAGAACTCGGTGTTCGCCCGGACGCTGGCCGCTGACGCGGTCGGCACGGACGGCTCCGTGGTCGCGAAGGCGGGCGAGGACGTGGGCGACGTGCTCATCGACAAGCTGGTCGCCGCCGGCGTCACCGACATCAAGGTCCGCTCCGTGCTGACCTGTGAGTCGGCGGTCGGCGTCTGCGCCGCCTGCTACGGCCGTTCGCTCGCGACCGGCAAGCTGGTGGACATCGGCGAGGCGGTCGGCATCATCGCCGCCCAGTCGATCGGTGAGCCCGGAACCCAGCTGACGATGCGTACCTTCCACACGGGTGGTTCGGCCTCCGCGGACGACATCACCCAGGGTCTGCCGCGCGTCCAGGAGCTGTTCGAGGCGCGTACCCCGAAGGGTGCGTCCCCGATCGCCGAGGCCGCCGGCCGCATCGTCATCGAGGAGACGGACAAGTCCCGCAAGGTCATCCTGACCCCGGACAACGGCGACGAGCCGCACGTCTACCCGGTGCTGAAGCGCTCCACCCTCCTGGTGGAGGACGGCCAGCACGTCGACCTCGGCCAGCAGCTGATCGTCGGCACGGTCGACCCGAAGGAGGTTCTGCGCGTCAAGGGTGTCCGCGAGGTGCAGAAGCACCTGGTGGGCGGCGTGCAGGGCGTCTACCGCTCGCAGGGTGTGCCGATCCACGACAAGCACATCGAGGTCATCGTCCGCCAGATGCTCCGCAAGGTCACCGTCGTCGACCATGGCGACACCGACTTGCTGCCGGGTGAGCTCGTCGACCGTTCGCGGTACAACGAGATCAACCGCGCTGCGCTGCAGGAGGGCAAGAAGACGGCGTCCGCCCGTCAGGAGGTCATGGGTATCACCAAGGCCTCGCTGGCGACCGAGTCGTGGCTGTCGGCCGCGTCCTTCCAGGAGACCACCCGCGTCCTGACGCAGGCGGCCATGGAGGGCAAGTCCGACCCGCTGATCGGTCTCAAGGAGAACGTCATCATCGGTAAGCTCATCCCGGCCGGTACGGGCCTGTCCCGCTACCGCAACGTGTCGGTCGAGGCGACGGAGGAGGCCAAGGCGGAGCGGTACCCCAACCGCATCTTCGCCGACGACTCCGCGTTCAACGAGAGCGACCTGAGCTTCGTCGACTTCGACAGCTTCAGCTCGGACGACTACACCCCGGGCACCTACAACTAAGCAGGTACCCGTACGACCTGGGCCCCCGGCTTCCGCCGGGGGCCCTTCGTCGTTTCCGGGCTCATCCGGTCTGGAAGAATGGACGCCATGTGGCGCCAGCTCCTCCAGTACACCGACACCGCCGGCCGGGCCATGCTCGGCTTCGGGGCGGTGCTGCTGGTCGTCGCCGTGGTCAGCTTCGTCGTCGGCGTCGCGCAGGCCGTCTCCGGCCACGCCGCCGCGACCCTCCCGTACTGGCTGACGACCATGGGATGCGCGGTGCTCGCCGGCGTGCTCGTGTACCTCGCGAGCCGCCGCGGCAAGCTGCGCTGAGGCGCGCCCCCCGGTCGCGGGGCACCCGGTCGCGGGACTGTTGTCCTGATCAGCACGCTGATTAGTGTGACTACGCCCGACCGGCAAGGGATCTCGCCCCTGCCGCAGGGTCTGCCGTTCACCCGACTCCGTCGGCAGCCGCTCTTCCGTAGGAGGTCCCCGTGGCGTCCATGACCGAAATCCTCATCCTCCACGGCCACCTGCCGATCGAATACCTCGACCGCGTGGCGACCGAGCCCACGGCGGACGAGGCCGTCGTGCGCGAACTCATCGACCGTGGCGCCATCTCGTCCGCGCAACTCGCGCGCGCCCGCGCGGCGCAGGCGGGCCTCCCGTTCGTCGAGCTGGCCGACTACCCCGTCGACCGCACGGCGGTCGCCGCCGTCCCCGCCGCGATCTGCCGGCGACACAGCGTCCTCCCCATCGGCTTCGAGGGGGACGTCCTCGTCCTGGCCATGCAGAATCCGGGCGACGTCTTCGCCATCGACGACGTCCGGGCTTCCGCTCGCCTCGCCGTCCAGAGCGTGGTCGCCGAGGCCGGCGACCTGCTCGGCGCGATCGACCGCTACCTGCGAGCGGACGACGAGCTCAGCGACCTCTCCAACACGCTGGAGGAGGAGAGCAACGCCGAACAGCAGGCGACCATCGCCATCGCCGAGGCGAGCGAGGACGACGCGCCCATCGTGCGCTTCGTCAACCTGCTGGTGAGCCAGGCCATCCAGGACCACGCTTCCGACATCCACATCGAGCCGGGGGAGAACGAGCTCCGGGTGCGGTACCGCATCGACGGCGTCCTCCACGAGATGCAGAGCGCGCCGAAGAGCATCCAGAACGGCGTGACCAGCCGCCTGAAGATCATGAGCGACATCGACATCGCCGAACGACGCAAGCCGCAGGACGGCCGCATGTCCGTCGCGCACGGCGGTCGGCAGATCGACCTCCGCGTCGCCACCCTGCCGACGGTGTGGGGCGAGAAGGTCGTCATGCGAATCCTGGACAACTCGAACACGAGCATGTCCTTGCGCGATCTCAACCTGCTCGATCGCAATGCCCGCGCCTTCGAGGCCGCCTACACGAAGCCCTACGGGATGATTCTCGTCACCGGTCCGACGGGGTCCGGCAAGTCGACGACGCTGTACACGACGCTGAACGCCGTGTCGCGCCCCGAGATCAACGTGATCACGGTCGAGGACCCGGTGGAGTACCGCATGGCGGGGATCAATCAGGTCCAGGTGAACCCCAAGGCCGGGCTGACCTTCGCGAGCGCGCTGCGCAGCATCCTGCGGAGCGACCCGGACGTGGTCCTGCTCGGTGAGATCCGCGACCACGAGACGGCGCAGATCGCCATCGAGGCGGCCCTCACCGGACACCTCGTCCTCTCGACGCTGCACACCAACGACGCCCCGAGCGCCGTCACGCGCCTGGTGGAGATGGACATCGAGCCGTTCCTCGTCGGCTCCGCCCTGGACTGCGTGGTCGCTCAGCGGCTCGCGCGCCGCCTCTGCGAGCGCTGCAAGGCGCCGAAGGAGCTGAGCGACGAGGACGTGCGTCGCCTGCGGGTCACCGGGGACGGGGAGAGCGCCCTCCCGACCGTCTTCCAGCCGATCGGCTGCACCTTCTGCTCGAACACCGGCTTCCGGGGGCGTCTCGCCCTCCACGAGGTCATGACGGTGACCGAGGAGATCGAGCGGCTGGCGGTCAGCCGTGCCTCGAGTGCCGAGATCGAGCGGACGGCGCGGGCGCAGGGCATGCTGACCCTCCGCGAGGACGGCTGGGAGAAGGTCAAGCTCGGACTGACCTCGATCGAGGAGATCCTCCGGGTGGTCGCATGAGCATGAACGACGCAGCACTGAGCCGACAGACGAATGGAGTCGACCGATGAGCACGTGGGAACCGCCCGAGGGCAAGCCGATCTACGAGATCCCCGTCACCCCCGAACGGATGCGGCCGGACGAGTGGTTCCCGGCTCCGGTCGCGGCGCCCACGACACCGCCGGTCGCATTCCCGGCTCCGCCGGCGGCACCGGCTGCGCACGAGGCGCCCCAGGAGGTGCCGCAGCCTCTGACGCGCGCCGCTGCCCGCCTTCGCGCGGTGGAGGACCTGCCGCCTGCCGGTCAGCCGTTCGCTCAGCCATTCCCGCAGCCTGTCGCTCAGCCGGTTCCGCAGCCTGTCGCTCAGCCGGTTCCGCAGCCCATCCAGCAATCCGTCGCTCAGCCGGTCGCGCAGCCCGAACCCGAGCCCGCGCGGGAGCCGGACGTCGCTCCGGTCGCCACGCTGACCGACGCGGAACGCGAAGCGCTCGCCAAGGCCGACCCGGAGCTCGTCGAGGCTCTTCGTCAGATCGTCGAGCAGCGCGGCTCAGACCTCCACGTCACGGTCGGCGCTCCACCGATGATCCGCGTGGACGGCGGCCTGCGTCCGGTCGGAACTGGAGCGCCGTGGGATCGCCCGCGCGTCGAGAAGGCTCTGTTCAGCCTCCTCACGGACCGGCAGGCGGACGTGTTCCGCCGGGAGCTCGAACTCGACTTCGCCTTCACGATCTCGGCCAACGCGCGCTTCCGCGTCAACCTGTACCAGCAGCGCGGCGCCTATGGTGCGGCGTTCCGTCTCATCCCGACCGAGATCAAGCAGCTCGCCGATCTCGGCATCCCCGCGGCCGTCGGCGAGTTCGCCGGCCTGCCGCGCGGTCTGGTCCTCGTCACCGGTCCGACGGGCTCGGGCAAGTCGACGACCCTCGCCGCGCTCATCGACCTCGTGAACGCGAACCGGAGCGACCACATCGTCACGGTCGAGGACCCGATCGAGTTCATGCACACGCACAAGCGCTCGATCGTCAACCAGCGCGAGGTCGGCCACGACACGCACAGTTTCGCGAACGCCCTCAAGCATGTCCTGCGTCAGGACCCCGACGTCATCCTCATCGGCGAGCTCCGCGACCTGGAGACGATCTCCGTCGCGCTGACCGCGGCCGAGACCGGCCACCTCGTCTTCGCCACCCTGCACACGCAGGATGCGCCCCAGACCATCGACCGTGTCATCGACGTCTTCCCGCCCCACCAGCAGGACCAGGTGCGAGCCCAGCTCGCCGCGACGCTCCAGGGCGTGGTCTGTCAGACCCTGGTGAAGCGTGCGAACGGGAAGGGCCGCGCCGTGGCGACCGAAGTCCTCAAGATGACGCCCGCCATCGCCAACCTCATACGCGAGGGGAAGACGTACCAGGTCGCCTCCATGATGCAGGCCGGCCGCGACCTGGGTATGCACACGATGGACCAGCAGCTGGCCGACCTTGTGAACCGCGGCGTCATCACGCACCGCGTCGGACTCGAGAAGGCGCACGACCCGTCCGGTTTCAGCCGGCTCGTGCAGCGGGTCGAGTCACCCGGTGAGGCCTCCGCCCGGGCTCTCGCGGCGTCGGAGGTCGACTTCGGCGACTCCTACTCCGGGACGGTGCGCTGATGGCCGGCTCAGCGGCCTACGCGTACACCGGGCGGAACGCCGCGGGGAAGCTCGTCCGCGGCAAGCTGGACGCGGCCAGCGAAGGCGCGGTGGTGTCCCGGATGCAGGCCATGGGCCTCTCCCCAGTCGCCATCAACGAGGCGTCCGCGGGGACAGGCCTGCAGCGCGAGATCACCATCCCCGGCTTCCAGCACCGTGTGAAGCTCAAGGAGCTCGCCATCCTGAGCCGGCAGATGGCGACCATGATCGGCTCGGGCATCTCGATCCTGCGGACGCTGACGATCCTCGCCGACCAGGCCGAGGGCAAGCGGCTCCCGGAGATCATGGCGAAGGTGCGCGAGGACGTCGAGGAGGGCACCGCGCTGTCCACCGCGATGGCGGCGCATGCCGAGGACTTCCCGCCCCTGATGATCAACATGATCCGGGCGGGTGAGGCCGGCGGCTTCCTCGATCACGCGCTCGACTCGGTCGCGACCAACTTCGAGAAGGAGGTCAAGCTCCGCTCCACGATCAAGTCCGCGATGACCTACCCGGTCGTCGTGCTGGTGATGTCGCTCGTCGCCGTCATCGTGATGCTGGTCTTCATCGTGCCGATCTTCAAGAAGATGTTCGAAGGCCTCGGCGGCCAGCTGCCGCTGCCTACGCAGATCCTCGTCACCGTCTCGGAGTCGATGGTCTGGGTAGGCCCCATCCTCCTGGTCGCCATCATCGCCTTCTGGCTGTGGTGGCGAAACAACAAGAACAAGAGCGAGGTCCGAAAACAGGTCGACCGGCTCAAGCTGCGGCTGCCGGTCTTCGGCCCGCTGTTCAAGAAGATCGCCATCGCGCGGTTCGCCCGGAACTTCTCGAGCATGATCGGCGCCGGCGTGCCGATCCTGCAGGCCCTCAGGATCGTGGGCGAGACCTCCGGCAACTGGGTGCTCGAGGACGCGCTGACACGGGTGGCGGAGTCCGTCCGTCGCGGCGAGTCGATCGCCAAGCCTCTCATCGCCGAACCGTTCTTCCCGCAGATGGTCTCCCAGATGATCGCGGTCGGGGAGGACGCCGGCTCGATGGAGATCATGCTCGAGAAGGTGGCGACCTTCTACGACGACGACGTGGAGGCCACCACCGAGGCCCTGACGTCACTGATCGAGCCGCTGCTGATCGCCTTCCTCGGCGTGGTGGTGGGCGGCATGATCGTGTGCCTCTACCTGCCCATTTTTCAGATCACATCCCTCATCCACTAAGGGCCACGGCCCCCGCATTGGGGCGGAAAACCCCTGGAAAACCCCCCAATCGCGGGATTCTGCTCCAATTTCGCAGCCCCATAGCATCGGCCATCGGATGGACCGAAACCGATCCTCCCTCACACCCGCACCGACCGCCCGACCGAATGGACAAGCAATGTACTTCCGCCTCATGGGCAAGCTGAACGCTCGCCGCAACAACCTCACCGAGCAGTCCGAGAAGGGCTTCACCCTCATCGAGCTCCTCGTCGTCGTGATCATCATCGGCATCCTCGCCGCGATCGCGATCCCGATCTACATCGGCGTCCAGAACGGCGCGAAGGAGAGCTCGGTCAAGTCCGACCTCACCAACGCCAAGACCGCGTACGTCGCCGCCTACACCCAGTTCGGCACCACCGTCACCACCGCGCCGACCGGCGTGCTGGACCCGACGGCCGTCGTCAGTGGAACCACCAAGTGGTCTGACCTCGGTGTCACCAACAGCGTCACCTACGGCGCGGGCCAGGCCCCGTCCGTGACCGGCAACTGGACCACGTTCTGCATCGCAGCGACCAGCCCCGACACCCAGAAGACCTTCCACATCGACCAGTCGGGTGGGGTCAAGGACAACGCCTGCTGATCCCGTCGGCGGGAGGACCGGACTCGCCCGGTCCTCCCGCCCTCAGCTGCGTTTCGCAGCACCACCCCGGCGCCCCGAACGCCGAATTTGCCTCCCCCCACCCGAATGAACACCTGGGAGCGACCGATGATCCGCAGACTGGAGCGATCCGAGGACGAGGGCTTCACCCTCATCGAGATCCTCATCGCCATGCTGCTTCTCGCGATCCTGTCGCTCGCCCTTCTGCCGTCCCTGATCGGCATCCTCAAAGCTTCCGTCCGCAACGTGAGCGTCGCGACGGCCACCCAGTTCGTGAACCGGAACCTCGTCGACGCGCGGACGATCGGCACCACCTGCGCGGCACTCCAGTCGTACGGCGCGGCCGTCGTCGGAACGCTCACAGACGACCGCGGAGTCACGTTCTCCACAACACGCACGGTCGGCCCCTGCCCGGCGACCTACCCCGGTACCGTCAAGGTCAGCGTGACGGTCATGAGCAGCAACAGCCTGCAGGCCGTCGCCACCGGTTCGACTTTGGTGATCGTACGGAGTGCATCATGAACGCCATCCCGACGCGACGTCCGTCGCAGGATGCCGGCCTGACGCTCGTCGAGCTCACCGTCGCCATGGCGCTCTCGGTGCTCCTCATCGGGGTCGCGGTCGGCCTCTTCGCTTCCGCGGCGAAGTCGCAGAACACCATCTCCAGTCGTTCCTCCGCCTCCACCGGGGCGCAACAGGCGATGCGAAGCCTGACCCAGGGGATCGAGAACGCCTCCGAGTTCACCGTCCAGACGAGCGGATCCGACATCATGCTCGTCGCCCGGACCGCCGGGACCGCTGCGACCCTCACCTGGGGATGCCGTGCCTGGTACTACCAGGCGTCGACGAAGACGATCCGCATGAGCTCGACGCCGGACGGGACGAAGATCCTCCTTCCGACGACGACGCAGCTCGCGTCGTGGACGCGGCTCGCCGGCGGAATCACCCCCGTGGGCACGACCCCGATCTTCCAGGCCGTCGGCCAGAACCTGCAGGTCGGTTTCATCGCGACCGTGTCCTCCGGCCAATCCGTGACGATGCAGACGACCATCCTCCAGCAGACCGGAGTAGGAGCGAGCGGCACATGCTACTGATTCGGCTGAGGGCACGCCTGCGTGCCGTGATCGCGGGCGACGCCGAGAAGGGCTTCGCGCTCGGTGGAGTCGTCGCGCTGATGGCGGTCTCCCTCCTCCTCATCGCCCTCATGAGCAGTTCGGTGGTGTACGCCATCGGGTTCAGCACAGCGACTCGTGCCGGCGTGCAGGCTCAGGGCGCGGCGGAGGCCGGGATCGCGGCAGCGACCGTGGGCCTCGAAACGGGCACCTGCTCCGCTGTCGGAGCGGTGTACCAGAGCGCGGCCGGGCAGACGCCGGTCTATCGCGCCGTGGTCTACGTGCCCGGCGGATCGGGCTGGGTGCAGGGCTGCCCCGCGGCCGGAAACACGAACGTGCGCATCCTGTCCAACGGTACGGCCGCGAACGGCGGCACTGCCGGGCAGAAGGGCAACGACCAGAAGACGCTGGAGACGGTCCTGGGGCCGTCGACGCAGCCCACGCAGATCGCGGCGACCGGTCCGGCCGTGTACGCCTATTCGTCCAGCAACTTCGGCGGCTCGGGGACCTTGCTCTCGGTCGATGGCTCCAGCCCCAAGGTGATGATCGACACCGGCAACGTGAACTGCGACGGAGCATCGAGCGGCGCCTCCGACCTCGTCGTCCAGAACGGCAATCTGACGATGTCCGGCTCCTGCAGCGTCACCGGCAACGTGTGGGCCAGTGGGGCGCTGTCGGTCAACGGTGGTGTCCAGGTCGGCGGCAATGCGGTCGCCAACTCCATCTCCATCCCGAGCGGCGCGATCCGCGGGAGTGCATGGTCCGCCTCCACGACCTCCCTCTCCGGCGGCTCGAGCTACATCTACGGCAACCTGACGTCGACGACCACCACCTTCAACTCGGGCGGGTACATCGGCGGCAATATCTGGAACTACGGCACCATCACGCTCGACTGGGGCGTCAAGGTGATCGGAAATGCCACCGGAAAGGTCGTCCAGTACACCAATCGGCCGACCACCCTCGGGTCGTACACTCCCACTGCCCCGAGCGCACCGGGTGCCTCTCCCTATGCGCAGCCGGCGGCGCCGACGGTGCCGAACTGGGTGGACTACAGTTACGTCCCCAGCGCGTGGACCGGCTTCACGCAGGTGGTGCTGCCATCCGGAAACTGCACCATCGCGACGCTCCGCAGTGCCATCACCACGCTGGCCGGAGCCAAGGGGCTGATCGATGCACGCAACTGCAGCAACGGGGTCACCCTGACGGGTAGCGACCAGCTCGCCATCTCGAACGATGTCGCCTTTTTCGCGAAGACGATCACCATCGGCAACAGCGGCGGCATCGTCCCGAGCGCGCCGGCACGCGTCTGGTTCATCAACCCGGACACGGTCGCGAACGGGACGCCGACGTGCGGTTCCGGCAACAGCTTCTCCGTCTCCGGAGCACCCGTATTCCAGAACGCGGCGGGGACTATCAAGGCCTCCGTCATGATGTACTCGCCGTGCAACGTGACCGTCAGCACGGGCGTGAAGTTCAACGGCCAGGTGTTCGCCGGCACCGCGGATATCTCCGGTGGTGCGCAGATCGGTTTCGTCGCCGTCGGGCTCCCCGGAGTGGACCTCTCCACCGGATCGAGCTCCGGCAGCACGACCACCACGACGACGCGCAGCGTGGTCTCGAACCGGAACTACCAGGGGTGAGGCCATGATCGCCGTCCTCGCCGGAGTGTTCGGATCCCTCATCGGGTCGTTCCTCAACGTCGTCGTCTACCGCGTGCCCGCCGGCCGCTCGATCGTCGCGCCGCCCAGCTCGTGCCCGTCCTGCGGCTCACGCATCCGCGGTTTCGACAACATCCCCGTCGTCTCCTGGCTGGTGCTGCGCGGGCGCTGCCGAGACTGTGCGGCCCCGATCTCGGTCCGGTATCCGGCCGTCGAGCTGTTCACCGCTCTCGCCTTCGCCGCCGTCGCGGTCTGGCGCCTTCCCGCTCTCGTCAGCGCTGCGGCCGTCGGCTCCGCGCCGCACATCGCCGCGTCGGTGCTCCAGACCGCCGCCTACCTCTTCCTCGCGGCGATCTCCGTGGCTCTCGCGCTGATCGACCTCGATACCCACCGCCTGCCCGACCGGATCGTGCTTCCGGCATACGTCGTGGGCGGCGGGCTCCTGATCGTCGCGGCGGTGCTCACGGGCGACGGGTGGACCCTGCTCCGCGCCTTCGCGGCCGGAGCGGGCGCATCCCTCTTCTACCTCGTCCTCGCGCTGGTGAAGCCCGGGGCCATGGGGCTGGGCGACGTCAAGCTCGCCGGGCTCCTCGGCCTGTACCTCGGCTGGGTGGGCTGGAGCGCCGTCATCGTGGGCATCTTCGGCGGCTTCGTGATCGGCGGCCTCGTCGCTGTGGCGCTGCTCGCTGCTCGTCGCGCGCGCTTCGGCGGGGGCATCCCGTTCGGCCCGTCGATGCTCGCGGGCGCGTGGATCGGATTGGTCGCAGGCCCTGCGATCTGGAACGGCTATCTCGCGCTGGTGGGGCTCGCATGACCGCGCCCGGAAAGAAGGACTGACATGGCGAACACTGTGGTCGGGATAGACATCGGCAGCGCGAGCATCCGCGCGGTCGAGCTCATCGACGCCGAGAAGCCGAAGCCCACCCTCGTCCGCTTCGGACGTGTGGACGTGCCCCTCGGCGCCGTCCGCCGCGGCGAGGTCATCGAGGCCGCCACGGTCGCCGGGCTCCTCAAGAAGCTGTGGGCCGAGTCCGGCTTCAAGAGCAAGCGCGTCGTCCTCGGGATGGGAAACCAACGCGTGTTCGCACGTGACCTCACCGTCCCGCGCGCCCCGCTCCCGCGCATCCGCGAGTCGCTGCCGTTCCTCGTGCAGGAGATGCTGCCGTTGCCGGTCTCCGAGACGATCCTCGACTTCTACCCCACCGGGGAGGGGATGGGTGAGCACGGGCCGACCGTCAACGGGCTTCTGATCGCAGCCGTGAAGGATGCGATCCTCGCCAATGTGAAGGCCGTCCAACTGGCCGGTCTCACGCCGGTCGAAGTCGACCTGATCCCCTTCGCCCTGCAGCGCGCCCTCGTCACGCGCCCGCGGGTGGCCGGGACGGTGGCACTCATCGACGTCGGCGCGAGCACGACCACCGTCGTCGTGGCCAAGAACGGAGTGCCGGAGTTCGTCCGCCTCATCCCGACCGGTGGGGACGACCTGACGGCCGCGCTCAGCACCCGGCTCGAGATCACCGCTCATCAGGCCGAGAACGTGAAGCGGACAGTGGGTCTGGGAACGACCGCGAACGACGCCGAGCACCATGCGCAGCTGACGGTGATCCACGAGGTCGTCAACGAACTGCTCGGCAGCCTGCGGAACACGATCGCGTACTTCTCGAACACGCGCGCGGACTCGCCGGTGGAGCGGATCGTCCTGGCGGGCGGCGCGGCGCAGCTGCCGGGCTTCGGAGCGGCATTGGCCGAGTACACGCGCCTTCCGGTCAGCGAGGGCGAACCGTTCTCGACGATCGGTGTCTCCCGCAACCTGACCGCCGAGCAGCTGCGACTGCACGAGCGTGAGATCACGGTGGCCCTGGGCCTGGCGATGGGAAGTGCAGCATGAGCGCGGCGACCGAGGCAGCGGCGGCGGCGACAACCGGGGCGCGCGCCTCGCGCGGATCGGCGGCTGCACGAACCAAGAAGGCGAAGGCGCAGCCGACCCCGAAGCCGACCGCCGTCGACATCCGGATCGGAGCGGAACCCCGCGTCGACCTCCTCCCCGCCGAGATACGCACGGCGCGCAAGCACGAGCAGATCGTCCGCCGGATGATCGTCGGGCTGATCGGCGCGGTCGCGGTCGTCGCCGTCGCCGTGATCGGCGCGAATGCGCTGGCTTTCTCCGCGGGATTCTCGCTCGGGCTTGAGCAAGCACGCGGCACGCAGATCCTGCAGGCGCAGGGGAAGTACAACTCCCTGCGGGCCACACAGTCCGAGCTCGCGCTGGTGAAGGCCGCCCAGGCGGTCGGCGGGGCGACCGAGATCGATTGGAACACGCGTGGCACCGACCTCATCGGCGCCCTTCCGCCCGGGGCGGCGATCACGAACGTGACGATCGACTCCGCCACCCCGGTCACCCTGTACCAGCAGTCGACCGTGCCAGGGGCCACCCCGCGCGTCGCCTCCGCGACGGTGACGATCACCGCGCCGAGCCTGCCCGTGGTCAGCCAATGGCTCGACACGATCGGCTCGCTGCCGGATGTCGTCGAGACGGACGCCGGTGCTGTGACGCTCCAGTCCGAAGGTTCCTATAAAGCCATCGCCACGATCCGCTACGGAGTCAGCGCGTGGGACGGCAAGTACCTGCCGAAGTCGGGGAGCAAGTGATGGACAAGAACAAGCTGCTCATGATCCTGATCGGGGCGGGCACCGTCGCCATCCTCGTCGGGGGGTTCTTCCTCGGCGTCCAGCCGTCGCTGCAGGCGGCCGCCGCCGCCGACGCGGCACGCCAGGCGGCCTTCGCGACCAACCAGGTGAACCAGGCCGCCCTGGATGCGCTGGAGTCGCAGAACAAGAAGATCGGCGAGCTGACGGGTGAGCTCGAGACGTTGCGCCTGTCCGTGCCCTCCGAGCAGAACATGGCGTCGTTCATCGACGCCGTCGACGCCGCGGCGGCAGCGGAAGGCCTGGTCGTCCAGGATGTGACGCCGGCCGATGCCACCGCCTACGCCCCGCAGGGAGCGTCCGCCCCCGCGCCACAGCCCTCCGCCACGGCGACACCGTCTCCCTCGGCCACTCCGACCCCGACGCCGACGCCGGCCCCGGGAGCTGCCGCGTCGCCGGCCGGGGCCCAGGCGCCGGCGGTCCACACCGATCCGTCCATCTCGGCAGCGAACTTCCTCGCGATCCCGGTGAAGATCGGGGTCGGCGGCCCGCTGGCCCACACGATCGCCTTCGTTCACCGTCTGCAGACCGGGTCGAGGCTGTTCCTGGTCAGCGGGCTCGACGGCGGCGTCGACGGCGGCGCCAAGCCGGCCGCCGGAGCTTCCGCCACCGCCGCTCCGGCAGCGCCCACCGAGACGTACTCGATCAGCGGCTACGTGTACGTGCTGGCGAAGGCGGCTGCACCGGCGTCCAAGTAACCCCGCCCCGCCCCGCCTCCCTGGACACGGCGGGCCCCGTTGCTACAGTGGGGCGCAACGGGCCCGCCGGGCCGATGGAGGAGCCAGGATGAGCGACACGCCGGACGCGCCCAAGCGCGCGACCTACGAGCCTGCGCCGGACGCCGACCAGGTCGCGCCCGCGACCGCCCCGGCCGAGTCGGCCGCCGCGGAGCCGAGCACCGACACCGGCGCCCAGGTGGTCGAGCCGCCGTCGAACCCGGTCTCCGCTCGCGGACACCTCAACCGTCCCGCTGAGGAGGACGCGGCCGCCGTTCCGGCCACGCCGGAGCCGCAGCAGCGCGCCGCCATCGCCGAGCCCGAGCCCGTCGTCGCGTCCGATGACGACGTCGCCGCCGCCGTCGCGCGCAACAGCGCACAGCCCGGAGCCGCCGGCGCCACCGCCGCAGGCGACGCCACGGTCGACACCGCATCCCCGGCCGAGTCCGCCACCCCGGTCATCGCCGCCGCCGAGGCCGCCAACCTCCGCGAGAACACCGACGCGCCGACCACCGCCTACCCGACCGCTCCGGCAGGTGAGGCGACCACCGCCGTCGCCCCCGCCGCCGGAGCCGCAGCAGGCGCGGCTGCCGCCACGACGGCCGCCGCCCCGCAGCCGGTCGCCCCAATCTACCTCGCGCGCCCCGAGGCGCCGAAGAAAAAGAGCAACCGTGGCGTCGGCATCCTCATCGCCCTCGTCGGCACCGTCGCCTTCGCTGTGCTCTGGGCCGCCGCCGTGCTCATCGTCGGCTCGCTGCTCACGCCGAGCGACGAGTTCGGGCCCGCGCTGCTCCAGTTCTTCACCGGCGGTCCGGCGTTCGGCCTCCGCGGCTGGGCTCCCGTGCTCGCGTTCTTCATCGGGATGGTCGTCCTCATCCAGATCCTGAACCGCGTTCGGTGGTGGGCCTACATCCTCGGCGGCCTGTTCGTCGCCGTGTTCGTCTACCTGGTCTACATCGGCGCCAACCTGGTGGATGCGCAGTACTGGCTCCGCACTCCGAGCGAGTTCAACGTCCTCCTCCGCAGCGCCTGGGTGAACCCGTTCGCGGTGCTCGCCGGCGTCATCGCCCGCGAGATCTCCATCTGGACCGGTGCGTGGCTCGCCGCCCGTGGCCGCAAGCTGAAGGCGCGCAACGCCGAAGCGCAGGCCGACTACGAGCAGCAGGTCGCCGACGCGCAGAACCAGGCCGCCGCCGCGTACGCGCAGCAGGGGTACTGACCGGCGGGTGATCCATGCGTGACGAGCGTGCGTACGCCGTCGTGGTCGCGTTCTTCGCGACCGGGCTCTACCTCGCGCTGCTCGTCGCCGCGTTCGGACTGATCGCCCTCGCGACCGACAGCGACCCGATCGACGACCCGGCGGCGGGTCCGCTGCTCGGGCCGATCATGGTGATCGCGGCGTCGCTGATGCTGCTGGTCTTCCTCATCGTCCTCGGCGTCCGCGTGCCCGCCGACCGCCAGCGCGTGTCGCCGGGCGTCGCGCTCGGGGTGGGCGTCGCCTGCTACGCCGTCTTCATCGCAGCGGGCGGTATCGCGGGCGCGTTCGCGCATCCCGGCGACCCGTTCCACTACATCCTGTTCGCATTTGCACAGCTGCTGCGCTGGCCCGCGATCACGGTCGGCCTGGCCGCGTTCCTCGTCACCCTGCTGTACCAGCTGGTGCTCGTCGGCCGCTTCCGGCAGCGTGGGCGTCCGCGCTGGCCGTGGGAGCGCGACGAGGAGGAGTGACGGGGCTCAGACCCGCACACGCGCTGGAAGGGACGCGTCCACCAGTGGCACCTGCACCCGGGTGAAGCCGCCCTTCTGGATGAACACACCGCGCCCCGGAGGGAACTCCGAGCGGTTCAGGCGGGGGAGCGGCGTCTTCAGCAGCAGGTCGCCCTCGATCGAGTCGGGCTGCAGCAGCAGACCGCGACGGCCGTTCTTGACCTCGCCGAGCAGCGGCCACGACGAACCCCAGGCGCTGGTCTCCGCCTCGGCGACCAGCAGGTGGTCGCTGCGGCGGACGGCGCGGATCAGCTCGACCAGCGCGGAGTCCGCGGGCGTCTGCAGGAAGTCCCCGATCGCCTCGACGAACACCGCGATCCGGCCCTCGGTGTCCGGGTCGGCGATCGCGGCGCTGAGGTCCTTGGCCAGCTCGGCGGCGTCCGCGGGGGTGAGCGCCCGGTCGGTCCATACACCGGAGCCAGCCAGCGGCGACCGCGCGCTGCCCACGTAGTAGAGGCGCGTCTCCGCGTCGAACCGGCCCACGGCGTTCGCGATGGCCGCGAGCGCGGTGGTCCGGCCGCTCGCCGGAGGACCCGCGATGAGCAGCGTCCCCGACGGCTCGAACCCGAGGGGTCCCAGATCGACGTCGCCGACGCCGAGCACGGGCTGCCCGCCGACGCTGTCGGGCAGCGACGCGGGTGCGAGCTCCTTCGGCATCGAACCGACGACCGGCGCCGGCACGATGCCCGCGCGCTCCATCGCCTCGGCCAGCCGGCGGATCGCCTCCGACTGGTCCGCCACGGCGCGCGAGCCGCCGAGGACGGCGACCTGCGTCTCGTAGCCGTCGACGATGGCGCGGCCGGGAGGCGAGGCGGGCGACAGGATGTCGGAGGGCACGTCGAGCATCCCGTAGCCGTCGTCCGCGAGCCGCAGCACGACGCGGCGCTGCACCAGCGACCCGATCGCGGTCGGGACGGCGCCCGCGCGGTCGCCCGTCAGCGCGACGTGCATCCCGAGCCTCCGCCCGTCGGCGAGAAGGTCGCGGAACACGTCGTACCACTGCGACCGCCCGGCCGGGATCTCGAAGTCCTCGCGGAAGGCGGGGAAACCGTCCACCAGCAGCAGGATGCGCGGCTCGTCGTGGCGCCCGGTCAGCGACCGGTACTCGGTGATGTTCGACGCGTTCGCCTCGGCGAAGCGCGGGCCGCGGTCCTCCAGAGTCTCCTTCAGCATCCGGAACAGGCGGATGATCCGCTCGGGGTCGTCGCCCGCGATCACCGATCCGACATGCGGCAGCTTCTCGAGCATCCGCAGGCTGCCGGCGCCGAAGTCGAGGCCGTACACGTGCACGGGCCCGCCGCGCGGGGTGATCGCGGCGGCGGAGGCGAGGGTGCGGAGCACGGTCGACTTGCCCGCGCCGCCCGTTCCGTAGATCGCGATGTTGCCGTCGATGTCCGGCTGGAAGTAGACGGGGCGCTGCTCCTGCCGGTCAGGGATGTCGGCGACGCCGAGCAGCAGTTCCGCGTCGGTGCGCTGCCGCAGCAGCCCCAGGTCGTAGGCGGCAGCGAGCTCGTCCAGCCAGGGCCGGCGGGGAGCGGGGATGTGCGCGGCGGCCTGCGCGCGCACGATCGAGGCGACCAGGCGCTGCTGGTCGGTCGGCCCGAGATCGCGCTCCGGCTCCTCGACGGCCCGCTCCTCCTCCCAGCGCACCTCGCCGCCGAAACGCAGCTCGGCGACCTCCACGCCGGCGCGCTCCGGCTCGCGTGTGGTCCAGCCCCCCGCATACGCGGACTGGAACCGCACCAGTCGCCCCGGCCCGGTCTTCGCCATCCCGCGGCCCGGGATGCCGGGGTCGAAGTGCGCGGCATCCGCCACGCCGACGACGTCCTGGCTGTCCGACTCGTCCGCCATGCGCAGGGCGATGCGGAGGTTGGTGTTGGCGCGCAAGTTGTCCTTGATGACGCCCGCCGGGCGCTGCGTCGCCATGATCAGGTGGATGCCGAGCGAGCGTCCGCGCTGGGCGATGTCGACGACGCCGTCCACGAATTCCGGCACCTCGCCGACCAGGGCGGCGAACTCGTCGATGACCAGCACCAGCGCGGGCGGGCTGTCGGGGTCGCCGCGCTTCTCGAGCTCGAGCAGGTCCTTGGCCTTCTTGCGGTTGAGCAGGTGCTCGCGGTGGTGCAGCTCGGCGCGCAGGCTGGTGAGCGCCCGGCGGACGAGGTGCGGGCTGAGGTCGGTGACCAGGCCGACGCAGTGCGGGAGGCTGACGCAGTCCGCGAACGCCGACCCGCCCTTGTAGTCGACGAAGAGGAAGGTGACCCGGTCCGGGCTGTACTCGGCGGCCATCCCGAGCACCCACGCCTGCAGGAATTCGCTCTTGCCAGCGCCGGTGGTTCCGCCGACGAGCGCGTGCGGACCCTGCGTGCGCAGGTCGAGGTGCATGGCGTCCACGCCGGCGGAGCCGATCGTCGCGCGCAGGGTGCCGGGACGCCGGCGGGCCGGACGGGCGGCCGACGACCGGTCGTGGATGGACGCGTTCTGCCGCCAGCGGTCGACCACCGCGCTCGACGACTCGGCCAGCTCGTGCCCCAGCAGTGTGACGAGCGAGATGGACCGCGGAAGATCGCTCGCGTCAGCGACGAGCGCGCCGGCGTCGATGACCGGCGCCATCCGCTTGGCGTAGTCGAGCGCGGTCGCAGCACTGACCGGCTCGGTCACGACGTCCTCGACCGTCTCGCCGAGGCGGACGAAGCCGGCGCGGGCACGGTGCGGCTGGTCCGTGTGCTGCAGGAAGGTGCGGCAGACGGCGGGCAGAGCGGCCACGTCCTCCGACACCCAGATCGGGAAGACGCCGGCGTCGGCGGCCGCCTCGGCCAGCTGCACCAGCCGGGCGCGGTCGACCGCTACGTCGTCGGAGATGACGACCACCACGGCGGGGACCGGCGACGGTGTGCCGTCGGTGGTCTGCGACCGGCCGACCTCCGCACCGCGCTCCAGGGCGGCACGCTCCTGCTCCATCGCACCGCGGCGCTGCACGCCGTTGCGCGCGGCCGCCAGCCGCTCCTCGATCAGGCCTTCGAGCGCGCTGAGCACACCCGCGGCGCTGGATGCGCTGTCCGCGAGGTGGCCACCGGGCAGCGGGCTGTGCGGGGAGGACGTGTGCGGCATCCATTTGAGCCACGAGAGCTCGCGCGACCAGCGCGGCGACACCAGGGCGGCGACGGCCAGCTCGGCGGGGGAGTGCAGCGCGGTGAGCTGCACCAGCACGGAGTTGACCGAGCCGGCGGTGAGTTCGGCGGGGCCGGCGATGCCGAGCGCGCCGGACTCGTAGAGGTTGTCGAGCACGGGGACGTCGTCCACGCGCTCGTGGGCGGAGACCACCGCGTCCAAACGCTCCTGGAACTCCACGATCAGCTCCGCGCGGTCGACCGCCTGCACGGTGTTGCGGGAGCGCATGGAGCCGCGGCCCAGCTGCAGGTTGAGGAACGACCAGTGCTCGGGCCGCCGCGTCCACAGCATCGGGCCGCGCTGGACCGCCTCCGACAGCGCGTCGGCGGTCGTCGGCGTCTCGGCCTGCCGGACCCGCACCTCGGTGACGCGCTCCTGCTCCAGCTTGCTGGACAGCGCCTCCAGCCGCTGCTCGAACACGGCGATCTGCTTCTTCAGCTTGCGTTTGCCGCGTGTGCGATTGCTGATGTAGTTGCCGACCAGCATGACCGGCGACAGCAGCACGAACAGCAGCGACGTCGGATTCTTCGTCAGGAGGAACATCGCGCCGCCGAGCAGCAGCGGCGTGATCATCGCGAGCAGGGGGAAGGGCGGGTCGTCCTTCTCGCCGGGCACCTCCGGCGCCTGGAAGACCTGGCCTGCATAGCGCCGCTCGACGCGCGGTGAGCGGTTGAAGAAGATCGGGCCGGCGGTCGGTGTCGCGGCGGGGAGCTCGGATGCCGCGCGAACCTCCAGCTCGACCTCGGTGTCGCCCAGCAGCAGCGTCTCGGTGCGACGCACCGTGAACCGCGTCACGAGCCCGCCATCGACGACGACGCCGTTCGCCGAGCCCAGGTCCACGACCTCGACGCCGTCGCCCGCCTCGAACCGGACGTGGCGCTTCGAGACGAGCGGGTCCTCCAGCACGATGTCGCACGACTCGTCGCGGCCGAGGACCGTGGTCCCCGCCCGCAGCGGAAAGGTCGCGCCCTCCTGCGGCCCGTTCAGGATGCGCAGCGTCGCGACCACCGGCACGTCGCCGAGCTCCGGCGCCGTGTAGTGCAGCCCGGCGTCCGCCAGCGCGACCGTCGCGCCGCTCCCGATCCACGCCTCCCCGACCGGCGCGTCGGGCGGCAGGATCAGCGGGTCGGCCTGTCCCGGCAGCTGCGCGCGGAGGGTCAACGCGCCGGGCGCGGCGACCGGGCCGGTGCGGCGCGGGTCGATGCGCGCGATCGTGGCCGCCACCTCGGAGATGCTGGCCGCGGCGTCCGCGGTGACGACGATGTCATCGCTGCTGCCGGTCGGGCGGGCGAGAGTCAGTTTCAGTCGCACTTCTGCACCATACCCAGTACCTCCGATGCAGAGGGATGGGGACCGCTCCCCATAGGCTTTCCACTGGGCCACCGGTACGTTGGCTTGCGGCAGGATCGAACGACAGGGGAGGAACCGTGGCCGATCTCGTACTCAAGCTCGACGAACTGGTGCAGCTGCGCGACGACCTCGACGCCGTCGTGCGCGAGTTCCAGAACGCCGACGACTTCAGCGACGGGGTCGCCGACGCGACCGGGCACGACGACCTCCACGACCACGTCCGCGACTTCGCGCACAAGTGGAACGAGAAGCGCAAGGAGATGACCGAGAACGTGAAGAACGTGCAGCAGGTCATCGCCGCGGTCGCCGACAACTTCGTGAAGGTGGACGGCGATCTCGCCAAGGCCGTCGAAGCCGACAAGAGCGGAGCGCACAAGTGAGCGACACGGAGTTCCAGCCCCTCACCGGCGACCCCGGTGTGCTCGAGGCCAAAGCCCGGCACTACCAGTCCATCGGCGAGGCCATCCAGCGCTCCGTCAAGGAGCTGAAGAAGATCCACGACCTGGACGGCTACACCTCGCAGGCCGTCTCCAAACTGCAGGAGATGTCGCGCGACACCGCCGACGACATCGACAAGGCCAAGGACCGCTACGCGAAGACCGCCGCCGCCCTCCTCACCTACGCGGGCGAGCTGCGCGGCGCGCAGGATGACGCCGAGAAGGCGATCACGCTCATCAACGAGAAGCAGGGGGATGCCGACGCCGCGCACAAGGCCGCCACGACCGCGCACACCACGCAGCAGAGCGCGAAGCCGGAGGACGCGGCCGACGCGGGCAAGGCCGCCGACAAGGCCGACGACGCCGCGCGTGCCGCCAACGCGGCCCTCCAGGCGGCGCATCAGGCCTGGTACGACGCCCGCGACCGCAAGAACCGCGCCGCCGAGAAGGCCGTCAGCGCGATCGTCGACGTGGTCGACCACCACAACAACGGCCTCAAGAACCCGGGCTTCTGGGACAAGGTGATGGATGTGATCGAGACGATCGGCGACATCGCCGGCGTTCTCGCCATCTTCCTGTCCTGGGTGCCCATCCTCGGTCAGGTGCTCGCGGTCATCGCGCTCGCCGCGGCGATCATCAAGCTGGTGGACGCGGTGGTCAAGTTCGCGAACGGCGAGGGGACCTTCCTCGACATCCTCGGCGCCGCCGTCACCGTCGTGCTCAGCATCTTCGGCGGCCGCATCTTCTCCTTCCTCGGCAAGGCCGCCCGCATCAAGGGTCTCGCCCGCATCCCGAAGACCGTCGCCGGCGTGCACACCAGCCCCAACGCGATGCTGAAGGCGCAGATGGGCAAGCGGTTGATGAAGTCGGCCACCAAGAAGCTGTTCCAGAACCCGGGCAAGGACCTGAACGTCTGGAAGGCCGCAGGGGAGTCTGCGGCGGCGCAGCGGGAGGCCTACAAGGCGCTCGTGACCAACGGAGCGGACAAGGCCAAGGCGCTGCGGACCCTCACCGGCCTCGACCAGAACGTGGTGCGCGCCGTGACGCACGACGTGAAGGCGGGCGAGTTCAGCATCCTCACCGCCACGGCGGCGTACCGCCAGGGCAGCGCGCTCTACAACAAGGGGGCAGAGCTGATCAACGTGCCGGGTAAGGTCGACACCATCGTCAACAAGCTCGACGGCGGACGCAATCACACCGACTTGCCGCAGCTGCCGAGCGTCGACCTGCAGAAGTTCGCGCTCAAGCAGGCCGACACGTATCTTCCGACGTACAAGAGCCACAACGGCTGAGGGGTGGACCGCGGATGACGCTGCGCTCGAAGGACATCGTCGACTTCTCGTTCGAAGCCCCCGACGACTGGCACGACGTCGAGCTGCTGAGCGACCCGGGAAGCGACGACTGGGCGGAGCGCCTGGTCGGCTCGATCCCCGCGGGGGACGCGGCGGGTGAGCTGATCGAGCGGCTTCAGGCGCTGCAGCGGGTGCTGCACGAGGAGGACCCGACCGGCGCCACGCGCGCCCGGGTGTACATCCCGGTGCCGGAGGCCGGCGTCCTGAACGCCTTCCAGACCTTCGAGCTGCTGCAGCTCGAGACGGACGACTCGCCCGAGAGCTACCTGGCCGCGGTCGAGGCCGAGAGCGAGCAGACCGAGCCGGGATACCGCATCCTCGGTTTCCGGTCGTGGCGCACGGCGCACGCGACCGGCGAGCTGGTCGGCTTCACGCATCTGACGGCGCTCGCCGACGAGGATGCGGGGGATGCGCTCCTCGAGCAGCGCGTGGTGTTCGCGATCTTCCCGGTCGGTTCGGCGCAGGCGTTCCAGATGGTGTTCCGCTCGGCCTTCGTCGGCGGGTTCTCCGACATGGTGGAGGAGACGCAGGAGATCGCCGACTCGCTGCGCATCACCCTCGGGGAGTTCGCGTGAGCGACGCGCGCCTGACGGACCTCGGCGACGAGCTGACCATCGTCTTCCCCGGAACCTGGGTGATGATCCCGCTGCACGACGAGGAGGCCGCTGCGCGTCGCATCCAGCGCCTGGTCGCCCAGCGCGTCGGCCGCGCCGACCGGCTCGCGCGCGTGCGCCGCACCGCCAAGACCGAGCTGGAGCGGCTGGTCGCCCTGGCGAACGACAGCAGTGCGTTCGCGCTGGCCCTCTCGCTCGAGATCCTGCCGGGGGTTCCGTTCCCCGCATCGCTCGTACTGTCGCGCGAGGAGTGGCCGACGCGTCCGGACGCGCTCGACGAGCCGGGTGTCCGCCTCGGCCGATGCTTCCCCGGCGACCAGGCGCTGGAGCTCTCGATCGGCCCGGTGCGCCGGCGCTCGGCGGTCAGGCAGACCACGTACGAGGAGGAGTCCGCCCCGGAGCTCGTGGCCGACTACCGCTTCGCGGCCCCGGGCGGCGACCGCCTCATCCACGCCCGCATCAACGCCCCGATGGCGACAGCGCCCGACCTCTACCTGGAGCTGTTCGACGCGATGATCGACTCGATCAGCTTCCGGTCGCCGGTCGCGGCGACGGCCGACGGCCGCTGACCCGACCGCGGTACGCCCGCACCACGAGCACGACCGTCGCGACCACGAGAGCGGCCGTCACGGCGATCCACACCACCGCGCCCACCGTCCCGACCGGCCAGAACAGCCAGCCCGCGACGACGAAGGACGCCAGGCCGTAGGGGATGCCCGCCCACAGCACGCCGCGGCCGGGCCGCCAGCCGAGCATCATCAGCTCGGCCCAGAACCGCGTACACGGCGTCAGCCGCACCGGCAGCAGGGAGAGGGCGGTCGGCCCGAGGGTCGGCGGCCCGATCACCTCGCGCGACCATCCGGTGCTGGACAGCCGTTCGCCCGCGTACGCCGGCCGCAGGCTGCGCACGACGTACGTCCACGCGAGCACCGCGAGCGGGACGGACGCGAGCGGGAGGGCCACGAAGGCGTAGCCGAGCAGCGGCACGAGCACCACGACCGCGAACACCAGGAAGAGCGCCGTGACCACGGCGTCCCCGCCCGTCACGAACTCCCGCGAGCTGAAGTCCGGGTTGGTGCTCCAGAGCCCGAACGGGAGCGCCGCGGGGAGGAGCAGGGTGACGATCCCGAGCGCCGTCCAGACCAGCGCGACGATCAGGTATCCGATCGGCCGCAGCGCCCGGGAGACCGGTGACGGCGGGGTCGCCGCGCGATCGGCGCCCGAGCGCTTCGACCGCCGCGCCGACTTCGCCGCGGCGGAGTTCGGGTTCGGCCTCATCGTGCTGTAGGACGGCATGGCTGCCAGGCTATCCCGCTGGGCCTGCGGCCACGAGCCGCGACCATGGGGAGTGCTCCCCATTCCATCGCGACCGGCCGCCTGGTTAGGTGGACGTAGCTGGTCGGCCCCGGGGGTACGGCCTCTTTTCGAACAACGAAGGGATAAGGACCGTCATGGCCAACATGAACGTCACGTACGGCGAGATGACCGATGCCGCCAACCGCCTCATCGCGGGCAAGGACGACATCACCGCGAAGCTCCACGAACTCCAGAACCTCGTGAACGGCCTCGTGAACGGCGGCTTCGTCACCGACCAGGCGTCGGGCGCCTTCCACACCTCGTACGAGCAGTTCACCAAGGGCACCACCGAGGCGGTCAACGGCCTCGACGGGATGTCGCAGTTCCTCACCAAGGCCGCTGACGCGCTGCAGAACGTCGACAGCGAGCTGGCCAAGGGCATCGGCGGCTGAGCCGATCCGGCACCGCCTGGGAAGGGGCGGCCGTCCTGGTGGACGGCCGCCCCTTTTCGCCGTCCGCGGACAGGGCCTCTAGCACCCCGCGCTCATTTGACCGGGAGAGACCCGCCGGATAGTATTTATCGGGTGTGCGCTCTGCTGCGCGCTTGCTCCATGCCCACTTTCGGGTGCGGGACGAGCGGGCCGGCACGTACTCATCCCCACGGCATATCGACCCGGGGCCGATTGGTCACAACCCATTGGTCGGGGCCGATACTCCCACCGTCTGAAACGACCCGCGATGCGGGCGGTTCGGGGTGCGGGAAAAGCAACAACTGTCACCGTGCAGTCCAAATAAGGAGAAGTTCAGTGCCAACCATTCAGCAGTTGGTCCGCAAGGGACGGACGCCGAAGGTCACCAAGACCAAGGCTCCCGCCCTGAAGGCCAACCCCCAGCAGCGCGGCGTGTGCACCCGTGTCTACACCACCACCCCCAAGAAGCCGAACTCCGCGCTCCGCAAGGTCGCCCGTGTGAAGCTCTCGAACGGGACCGAGGTCACCGCTTACATCCCCGGTGAGGGCCACAACCTGCAGGAGCACTCGATGGTGCTCGTCCGCGGCGGTCGTGTGAAGGACCTGCCCGGCGTCCGCTACAAGATCGTCCGTGGCGCGCTCGACACCCAGGCCGTCAAGAACCGCAAGCAGGCTCGCAGCCGTTACGGCGCGAAGATGGAGAAGAAGTAATGCCTCGCAAGGGTCCCGCTCCTAAGCGTCCCGTCGTCGCCGACCCGGTGTACGGCTCGCCGGTCGTCAGCCAGCTCGTCAACAAGATCCTCCTCGACGGCAAGAAGGGCCTCGCCGAGCGCATCGTCTACGACGCGCTCGAGGGTGTCTCCTCCAAGTCCGGCCAGGACGCGGTCACCACGCTGAAGAAGGCTCTCGACAACATCCGTCCGACCCTCGAGGTCCGCAGCCGCCGCGTCGGCGGCTCGACCTACCAGGTCCCGGTCGAGGTCAAGCCGCACCGCGCCAACACGCTGGCGCTCCGCTGGCTCACCAGCTACGCCAAGGGTCGTCGTGAGAAGACGATGACCGAGCGTCTCACCAACGAGATCCTCGACGCTTCGAACGGCCTCGGCGCCGCGGTGAAGCGCCGCGAGGACACGCACAAGATGGCCGAGTCGAACAAGGCCTTCGCGCACTACCGCTGGTAATAAATCTGGCCGTCCGGGCGTTGTAACCATCAGTGCCGCGCCCGGACGGCACACCTTCCACTCTCTACTTTTCGGAGGAACCCTGTGGCACAGGACGTGCTCACCGACCTGAAGAAGGTCCGCAACATCGGCATCATGGCGCACATCGATGCCGGCAAGACCACCACGACCGAGCGCATCCTGTTCTACACGGGCGTCAACCACAAGATCGGCGAGACCCACGACGGCGCCTCGACCACCGACTGGATGGAGCAGGAGAAGGAGCGCGGCATCACCATCACGTCCGCGGCCGTGACCTGCTTCTGGAACAAGAACCAGATCAACATCATCGACACGCCGGGTCACGTCGACTTCACCGTCGAGGTGGAGCGCTCGCTCCGCGTGCTCGACGGCGCGGTCGCCGTCTTCGACGCGAAGGAGGGCGTGGAGCCCCAGTCGGAGACCGTGTGGCGCCAGGCCGACAAGTACAACGTCCCGCGCATCTGCTTCGTCAACAAGATGGACAAGCTGGGCGCCGACTTCTACTTCACGGTCGACACCATCGTCTCCCGCCTCGGCGCCAAGCCGCTGGTGATGCAGCTCCCGATCGGCTCCGAGTCCGACTTCATCGGCGTCGTGGACCTGATCGAGATGCGCGCGCTGGTCTGGCCGGGCGACGCCAAGGGTGATGTCACCATGGGCGCCAAGTACGAGGTCCAGGAGATCCCCGCCGACCTGCAGGCCAAGGCCGAGGAGTACCGCGCGAAGCTGATCGAGACCGTCGCCGAGACCGACGACGTGCTGCTCGAGAAGTTCTTCGGCGGCGAGGAGATCACCGTTCCGGAGATCAAGGCGGCCATCCGCAAGCTCACCGTGAACAACGAGATCTACCCGGTCCTCTGTGGTTCCGCCTTCAAGAACCGCGGTGTGCAGCCGATGCTCGACGCCGTGATCGACTACCTCCCGTCCCCGCTGGACGTGCCCGCCATCGAGGCGCACAACCCGCGTGACGAGGAGCAGGTCATCATGCGTCACGCCGACGCCACCGAGCCGTTCTCGGCGCTGGCCTTCAAGGTCGCCGTGCACCCGTTCTTCGGTCGCCTCACCTACGTGCGCGTCTACTCGGGTCGCATCGACTCCGGCGCCCAGGTGGTCAACTCGACCAAGGGCAAGAAGGAGCGCATCGGCAAGATCTTCCAGATGCACGCCAACAAGGAGAACCCGGTCGACTTCGTCACCGCCGGCAACATCTACGCGGTGATCGGCCTCAAGGACACCACCACCGGTGACACCCTGAGCGACCCGGACAACCAGGTCGTGCTCGAGTCGATGACCTTCCCGGAGCCCGTGATCGAGGTGGCCATCGAGCCGAAGACCAAGGCCGACCAGGAGAAGCTGGGCACCGCGATCCAGAAGCTGGCCGAAGAGGACCCGACGTTCCGCACCGAGCAGAACCAGGAGACCGGCCAGACCGTCATCAAGGGCATGGGCGAGCTCCACCTCGACATCCTCGTGGACCGCATGAAGCGCGAGTTCAACGTCGAGGCGAACGTCGGCAAGCCCCAGGTGGCCTACCGCGAGACCATCCGCCGCACGGTGGAGAAGTACGACTACACCCACAAGAAGCAGACCGGTGGTTCCGGTCAGTTCGCGAAGGTGCAGATCAGCCTGGAGCCCATGGAGGTCACCCCGGAGACCTCGTACGAGTTCGTGAACGCCGTCACCGGTGGTCGCGTGCCGCGCGAGTACATCCCCTCGGTGGACGCCGGTATCCAGGACGCGATGCAGGTCGGCGTGCTCGCCGGCTTCCCGACGGTGGGCGTCAAGGCGACGCTCGTCGACGGTGCGTCGCACGACGTCGACTCCTCGGAGATGGCGTTCAAGATCGCCGGCTCGATGGCCTACAAGGAGGCCGCTCGGAAGGCGAACCCGGTGCTCCTCGAGCCGCTGATGGCGGTCGAGGTGCGCACGCCGGAGGAGTACATGGGCGACGTCATCGGCGACCTGAACTCGCGTCGTGGGCAGATCCAGTCCATGGAGGACGCGAGCGGCGTCAAGGTCGTTCGCGCGAACGTCCCGCTGTCCGAGATGTTCGGCTACATCGGCGACCTGCGGTCGAAGACCTCGGGCCGCGCGGTGTACTCGATGCAGTTCGACAGCTACGCGGAGGTCCCGAAGGCGGTTGCCGACGAGATCGTCCAGAAGAGCAAGGGCGAGTGACCTCGGTCGCTGCTTCCAGGCAACATCCCGTAACATAAGAAACCAATCCCGCAGATCCACCGGTCGAAATCCGTCGACCGGAGGATCTGCACGAGAGTCCTGAGGAGGACCACAGTGGCTAAGGCCAAGTTCGAGCGGACTAAGCCGCACGTGAACATCGGAACCATCGGTCACGTCGACCACGGCAAGACGACGCTCACCGCGGCGATCTCCAAGGTGCTTGCTGACAAGTACCCGTCGGCGACCAACGTGCAGCGCGACTTCGCGTCGATCGACTCGGCTCCGGAAGAGCGTCAGCGTGGTATCACGATCAACATCTCGCACGTCGAGTACGAGACCCCGAAGCGCCACTACGCGCACGTCGACGCCCCGGGTCACGCCGACTACATCAAGAACATGATCACCGGTGCGGCTCAGATGGACGGCGCGATCCTCGTGGTCGCCGCCACCGACGGCCCGATGGCTCAGACCCGTGAGCACGTTCTGCTCGCCAAGCAGGTCGGCGTTCCGTACCTGCTCGTCGCGCTGAACAAGTCCGACATGGTCGACGACGAGGAGATCCTGGAGCTCGTCGAGCTCGAGGTCCGCGAGCTGCTCTCCAGCCAGGACTTCGACGGCGACAACGCGCCGGTCGTCCGCGTCTCGGGCCTGAAGGCTCTCGAGGGCGACGAGAAGTGGACCCAGAGCATCCTCGACCTCATGGAGGCCGTGGACGACTCCATCCCGGACCCGGTGCGCGACAAGGACAAGCCGTTCCTGATGCCGATCGAGGACGTCTTCACGATCACCGGTCGTGGCACCGTCGTCACCGGTCGCGCCGAGCGCGGCACCCTCGCCATCAACTCTGAGGTCGAGATCGTCGGCATCCGCCCGACGCAGAAGACCACGGTCACCGGTATCGAGATGTTCCACAAGCAGCTCGACGAGGCGTGGGCCGGCGAGAACTGTGGTCTGCTCCTCCGCGGCACCAAGCGCGAGGACGTGGAGCGCGGCCAGGTCGTCGCGAAGCCGGGTTCTGTGACCCCTCACACCAACTTCGAGGGCACCGCCTACATCCTGTCCAAGGACGAGGGTGGCCGTCACAACCCCTTCTACACGAACTACCGTCCGCAGTTCTACTTCCGTACCACCGACGTCACCGGCGTCATCTCGCTGCCCGAGGGCACCGAGATGGTCATGCCGGGTGACACCACCGACATGTCGGTCGAGCTCATCCAGCCGATCGCCATGGAGGAGGGCCTCGGCTTCGCCATCCGTGAGGGTGGCCGCACCGTGGGCGCCGGTACCGTCACGAAGATCAACAAGTAAGTCGTTCGCGACCTCCTTGTGAGAGGGTCGGGCCTTCGGGCCCGGCCCTCTTCTTCTTTTCCTGGCAGTCTCGCCGCAGGGGTTTACCTCTCGGCATCCAAGTCGCAGAATTGACGCACCGTTTCAACCGGACGGTTCCCGTCGACGAGAGGAGCGCCTATGGATACCGAAGGCCTCGCAAACCAGCCCACACCGCTGACAGGATCTCGTACGGATAGTTCGGGAACCGCCTAGCGGTCGTGAACATCAGCTGAGTGGCGGCGCGAGGCGCCACTCGAGCGGGGTCGGCAGAGCCGGCCCCGCTCCTTCTTTCTCCGGGGCGAGAGGCATGCCCGCACCCAGCACGAGGGCGCGCATCCGGTCGGGCCGCGTGGCCGTGGCCCACCCCCAGCGGATGACGCGCCAGCCCATCGCCTCGATCAGTCGCTGTCGCTCCCGTTGTGCGGCCAGAACGTCGCCGGCGGTGCGGCCGCCCGCGGTCGCCGGGTGCAGGTACTTCACCGTCCCATCCGCCTCGCCGACCACGCCGAGCTCGGGCCAGACGAAGTCGAGCCGCGCGCGGAACCCGAGGAGATCGCGCACCTCCTGCTGCAGTAGCGGACGCGGAGCGCCCACCAGCGCGAGCGAGACCCGGCTGACCGATTCGAGGGGCGACTCCGCCCGGCCGTCCGCGAATGCGAGCGCATCGCGGGCACGCCGCCGCTGCTCGGGATCTCGGATACGCTCCGCCGCGGAGAGCAGGTCCGGCCTCTGAGCCAACGGTTCTCGTTCACCGAACGCACCGCGGGTCAGCGCGGCGTCCGCGGCGACCACGCCGTCCATCAAGGACGCTCGTCCGGCGAGCTCGGCCACTGTCCGCGCCACAGACGTGACGAGCAATCCCCGGTTCTCCACGACCTCGTGCTCGGTGTCGCCCCGAGCGAGATGGTCGATCGCCGTCGGCATCCGCCCCAGCAGCGGCAGCCCGTGGATCAGCGCCGCGGACCGACGGCTGAACACCGGTCGCACCGGCCTGACCGCCGCGAAGGTGCGTAGCCGCGCCAGCTCGTCGTCGCGGGATCGCCGCCGTTCGATCTGGCGGATGTTGGCCAGGCGGCCCGGTTCGACGGCGCGGAGGTGGAGGTGGCTGAGTGCTGCATTGGCTGTCATGCATCCCAGCCTCGGCGCCGCACACGCGCCGCACAGCGTCGAGTGTGAAACTGTGGAGAACCGGCCCCTCCACAGCGGTGGGGGTGCGCGACACGCCCGGGTTGCAGCATCGGCCGCGATCTGGCAAACTTGTCTAGTTCAACATTTCGGAACGTGTGCGCAGGTGCGCGCTCGGACCGGATCACTGCCAGGCAGTGCATAGCCCGTTGCACCGTGTTTTCCGCGGTTTTGGCATCATGAGGTTAGGCCGCAGGCAGCAGGACACGCTCAATTCGAACACCCAAAGAGGCCAGGGGCTAAGTCTGTGCCAAAAACGGGTGGCGAAAAGAGTTGACAGAAGAATAGTGGCGTTCCCCACGCGTACGTCGCACCGCGTCCAATGCGAAGAACGACTCGAGAGAGCCGTCTCGTACGACGCCATAACAAGAGAGAGAGTCAGACATGGCGGGACAGAAGATCCGCATCCGGCTTAAGTCGTATGACCACGAGGTCATCGACACCTCGGCGCGCAAGATCGTCGACACGGTGACCCGTGCCGGCGCGACCGTCGTCGGCCCGGTGCCGCTTCCCACCGAGAAGAACGTGGTCGTCGTGATCCGTTCGCCCCACAAGTACAAGGACAGCCGCGAGCACTTCGAGATGCGCACGCACAAGCGGCTGATCGACATCATCGACCCGACCCCGAAGGCCGTCGACTCGCTCATGCGTCTCGACCTGCCGGCGGACGTCAACATCGAGATCAAGCTCTAAGGGGGAGTGCCACCATGTCCAACATCGAGACCAAGACCTCCAAGGGCCTCCTCGGCAAGAAGCTCGGCATGACCCAGGTCTGGGACGAGAACAACAAGCTCATCCCCGTGACCGTCATCGAGATCACGCCGAACGTCGTGACCCAGGTCCGCACCCCCGAGGCCGACGGCTACAACGCCGTCCAGATCGCCTACGGCCAGATCGACCCGCGCAAGGTCAACAAGCCGGCCGCCGGTCACTTCGACAAGGCGGGCGTCACGCCGCGCCGTCACCTGACCGAGGTCCGCACCGCGGACGCCGCCGAGTACGCGGCCGGCCAGGAGCTCACCGTCGACGGGACCTTCGAGGTCGGCCAGCTGGTCGACGTCGTCGGCACCTCGAAGGGCAAGGGTTTCGCCGGTGTGATGAAGCGCCACAACTTCCAGGGCGTCTCCGCTTCGCACGGTGCGCACCGCAACCACCGCAAGCCGGGTTCCATCGGCGCCTCCTCGACCCCGAGCCGTGTCTTCAAGGGCATGCGCATGGCCGGTCGCATGGGTGGCGAGCGCGTCACCGTCCTGAACCTCAAGGTGCAGGGCATCGACGCCGAGAAGGGCCTGCTGCTGGTCAAGGGCGCCGTTCCCGGCGCTCGTGGCCGCATCGTTTTCGTCCGCAACGCAGTGAAGGGGGCCTAAGGTAAATGGCTACCTCGATTGACGTCGTCGACCTCAAGGGCAAGAAGGCCGGCTCCATCGAGCTTCCCGAGGCCCTGTTCGACGTTCAGACCAACATCCCGCTGATCCACCAGGTCGTCACCGCGCAGCTCGCCGCGGCGCGTCAGGGCACGCACAAGACCAAGGGTCGTGGCGAGGTCTCCGGCGCCGGCCGCAAGCCGTTCAAGCAGAAGGGCACCGGTCGCGCTCGTCAGGGCTCGATCCGCGCTCCTCAGATGACCGGTGGTGGCATCGTCCACGGCCCGACGCCGCGCAGCTACGCGCAGCGCACCCCGAAGAAGATGATCGCCGCTGCTCTGCTCGGCGCTCTCTCGGACCGCGCTCGTGGCGCCCGTCTCCACGCCGTCCAGGCCTTCACCGCCGGTGACGCGCCCTCGACCAAGGCCGTCGTCGACCTGCTCAGCGGGATCGCGACCTCGAAGCACGTCCTGATCGTGCTCGAGCGCGACGACGAGCTGGCCTTCAAGAGCGTGCGCAACATCCCGTCGGTGCACGTCCTGACCTTCGACCAGCTGAACGCCTACGACGTCCTGGTGAGCGACGACATCGTCTTCTCGCAGGCCGCGCTCGAGGGCTTCATCGCCGCCAAGTCCAACAAGGAAGAGGTGAACGCGTAATGGCCGCCGTCAACAAGGACCCGCGCGACATCATCATCGCCCCGGTCGTCTCCGAGAAGAGCTACGGCCTGATCGACGAGGGCAAGTACACGTTCATCGTCGACCCGCGTTCGAACAAGACCGAGATCAAGCTCGCCATCGAGTCGATCTTCAAGGTCGAGGTCGCGTCGATCAACACCCTGAACCGTCAGGGCAAGACCCGTCGCACCCGCTTCGGCATCGGCAAGCGCAAGGACACCAAGCGCGCCATCGTCACGCTGAAGTCCGGTTCCATCGACATCTTCACGGCCGTCGGCTGAGCGAAGGACTAGAGGAAAACAGACATGGCTATTCATAACTACAAGCCCACGACCCCCGGTCGTCGCGGCTCCTCGGTCGCCGACTTCGCCGAGATCACCCGCTCGACGCCGGAGAAGTCCCTTCTCCGTCCGCTGTCGAAGACCGGTGGCCGCAACAACCAGGGCCGCATCACGACCCGTCACATCGGTGGTGGCCACAAGCGCCAGTACCGCGTGATCGACTTCCGTCGCAACGACAAGGACGGCGTCGACGCCAAGGTCGCCCACATCGAGTACGACCCGAACCGCACCGCGCGCATCGCGCTCCTGCACTTCGTGGACGGCACCAAGCGCTACATCCTGGCGCCCGCCGGCCTCAAGCAGGGCGATGTCGTCGAGTCGGGCCCGGGTTCGGACATCAAGCCGGGCAACAACCTGCCGCTGCGCAACATCCCGACCGGTACCGTCGTGCACGCGATCGAGCTGAAGCCGGGCGGCGGCGCCAAGATGGCCCGCTCCGCCGGAGCCTCGGTCCGTCTCGTCGCGAAGGACGGCCCCTACGCCCAGCTGCGCCTCCCCTCGGGCGAGGTCCGCAACGTGGACGCGCGCTGCCGCGCCACGATCGGCGAGGTCGGCAACGCCGAGCAGTCGAACATCAACTGGGGCAAGGCCGGCCGTATGCGCTGGAAGGGCGTCCGCCCGACCGTCCGCGGTGTCGCGATGAACCCGATCGACCACCCGCACGGTGGTGGTGAGGGCAAGACCTCCGGTGGTCGCCACCCGGTCAGCCCGTGGGGTCAGAAGGAAGGCCGTACACGCCACCCCAACAAGGAAAGCGACAAGCTCATCGTCCGCCGCCGTAACGCCGGCAAGAAGCGCAAGTAGGAGTTCGAGAAGATGCCACGCAGTCTCAAGAAGGGCCCCTTCGTCGACGAGCACCTGTTTCGCAAGGTGGTCGCCGCGAACGAGGCCAACAGCAAGAACGTGATCAAGACCTGGTCGCGCCGCTCGATGATCGTCCCGGCCATGCTGGGTCACACCATCGCGGTGCACGACGGTCGCAAGCACATCCCGGTGTTCGTCACCGAGACCATGGTCGGTCACAAGCTCGGCGAGTTCGCGCCGACGCGCACCTTCCGTGGACACGTGAAGGACGACAAGAAGGGTCGTCGCCGCTAACGCGGCGACGTAAGGAGGAGAGAAATGGTGGAGTCGATCGCACGCGTGCGACACATCCGCGTCACCCCCATGAAGGCCCGCCGCGTCGTCAACCTGATCCGCGGCAAGCAGGCCCAGGAGGCCCTGGCCATCCTGAAGTTCGCGCCGCAGAGCGCGAGCGAGCCGGTGTACAAGCTCGTCGCCTCGGCCATCGCCAACGCGCGAGTCAAGGCCGACCAGAGCAACACCTACCTGGACGAGCAGGACCTCTACGTGAGCCGCGCCTTCGTGGACGAGGGCACCACCCTCAAGCGGTTCCAGCCGCGAGCACAGGGTCGGGCCTTCCGCATCAACAAGCGCACCAGCCACATCACGATCGTCCTCGCGACGCCGGATGAGGTCGAGGACGCCAAGGCTACGAAGAAGGCGAGCAAGTAATGGGCCAGAAAGTCAACCCGTACGGCTTCCGTCTGGGCATCACCACCGACCACGTGTCGCGTTGGTTCTCGGACAGCACCAAGCCGGGTCAGCGTTACAGCGACTACCTCGCCGAGGACGTCAAGATCCGCCGTCTGCTGCAGACGTCGCTCGACCGCGCGGGCGTCTCGCGCATCGAGATCGAGCGCACCCGTGACCGCGTCCGCGTCGACATCCACACCGCCCGCCCGGGCATCGTGATCGGTCGTCGTGGCGCCGAGGCCGAGCGCATCCGCGCCGACCTCGAGAAGCTCACCGGCAAGCAGATCCAGCTGAACATCCTCGAGGTGAAGAACCCCGAGGCCGACGCCCAGCTCGTCGCGCAGGGCATCGCCGAGCAGCTCTCCGCCCGCGTGGCCTTCCGCCGCGCGATGCGCAAGGGTCTGCAGGGCGCGCAGCGCGCCGGCGCCAAGGGTGTCCGCATCCAGGTGTCCGGCCGTCTCGGCGGCGCCGAGATGTCCCGCTCGGAGTTCTACCGCGAGGGTCGTGTGCCGCTGCACACGCTCCGCGCCAACATCGACTACGGCTTCTACGAGGCCAAGACGACCTTCGGTCGCATCGGTGTGAAGGTGTGGATCTACAAGGGCGACATCACGAACAAGGAACTCGCTCGCGAGCAGGCCAACCAGAAGCCGTCGCGCGAGCGCAACGACCGTGACCGCCCGCGTCGCGGCGGCCGGGGCAACGCCCCCGCCACCGAGTCGGCGCCGGCCACGGCAGGAGTTGAGGCATAACCATGTTGATCCCACGCAGAGTCAAGCACCGCAAGCAGCACCACCCCGGCCGTAGCGGCCAGGCGACCGGTGGCACGAAGGTCTCCTTCGGCGAGTTCGGCATCCAGGCCCTGACCCCCGCTTACGTGACCAACCGTCAGATCGAGTCCGCTCGTATCGCCATGACGCGTCACATCAAGCGTGGCGGCAAGGTGTGGATCAACATCTACCCCGACCGTCCGCTCACGAAGAAGCCGGCCGAGACCCGAATGGGTTCCGGTAAGGGTTCGCCGGAGTGGTGGGTCGCGAACGTCAAGCCGGGTCGAGTCCTCTTCGAGGTCTCCGGCGTCTCCGAGCAGCTTGCTCGCGAGGCCATGACCCGTGCAATCCACAAGCTGCCCCTCAAGGCACGCATCATCAAGCGCGAGGAGGGCGACGCGTAATGGCGATCGGATCCAAGGAGCTTGCCTCGAGCGAGCTCGACACCTTCGAAGACGAGCGTCTCGTCGACGAGCTGAAGAAGGCCAAGGAAGAGCTGTTCAACCTGCGCTTCCAGTCGGCGACCGGCCAGCTCGAGAGCCACGGCCGCCTGCGCGCCGTGAAGCGCGACATCGCTCGCATCTACACCGTGATCCGTGAGCGCGAGCTCGGGATCCGGGCGACCCCGGCTCCGGCCGAGGCCGCGCCCAAGGCTGAGAAGAAGTCCCGTGCCAAGAAGGCGGCCCCGGCCGCCGAGGCCGAGGACACCACGAATGAGGAGGCCAAGTAATGGCTGAGACCACCAAGGCCGCGGCCGCGGAGTCGACGGCCGACGAGGCCATCGTCCGCGGATACCGCAAGGCCCGCCGCGGCTACGTCGTCAGCGACAAGATGGACAAGACCATCGTCGTCGAGGTCGAGGACCGCGTGAAGCACCCCCTGTACGGCAAGGTCATCCGCCGCACCTCCAAGGTGAAGGCGCACGATGAGAACAACACCGCCGGTATCGGCGACCTCGTTCTCATCAACGAGACCCGACCCCTCAGCGCCAGCAAGCGGTGGCGTCTGGTGGAGATTCTGGAGAAGGCCAAGTGATCCAGCAGGAATCCCGACTCAAGGTCGCCGACAACACCGGCGCCAAGGAGCTCCTCGCGATCCGCGTGCTCGGCGGCTCCAGCCGTCGCTACGCCGGCCTCGGCGACGTCATCGTCGCCACGGTCAAGGACGCGATCCCGGGTGGGAACGTCAAGAAGGGCGACGTCGTCAAGGCGGTCGTCGTGCGTGTTCGCAAGAACACCCGCCGCCCGGACGGCTCCTACATCAAGTTCGACGAGAACGCCGCGGTCATCCTGAAGAACGACGGTGACCCCCGCGGCACCCGCATCTTCGGACCGGTCGGCCGCGAGCTCCGCGACAAGAAGTTCATGAAGATCATCTCGCTCGCACCGGAGGTGCTGTAACCCATGGCGAACATCAAGAAGGGCGACCTGGTCCAGGTCATCTCGGGCCGCACGCAGGCCCGCGGTGGTGACCGTGGCAAGCAGGGCAAGGTCATCGAGGTTCTCGTCGAGCAGAACCGCGTGATCGTCGAGGGCGTCAACTTCGTCACCAAGCACGTGCGCGTCGGCCAGACGCAGCGTGGCACGAAGACCGGCGGCATCGAGACCCACGAGGCCCCGATCCACGTCTCGAACGTGGCCCTGGTCGACCCCGAGACCAAGAAGCCGACCCGCGTCGGCTTCCGCGAAGAGAGCGTCACGAAGGACGGCGTCACCAAGACGGTCCGCGTTCGCTACGCCAAGAAGTCTGGTAAGGACCTGTAATGACCGACACTGCAGTGGAGACTGGCAAAATCCAGCCCCGCCTCAAGCAGAAGTACAAGAACGAGATCGCCAAGCAGCTCCAGGGCGACTTCGGCTTCACCAACGTGCACCAGGTGCCCGGTCTGGTGAAGATCGTCGTCAACATGGGTGTCGGCGAGGCGGCTCGTGACGGCAAGGTGATCGACGGCGCGGTCAACGACCTCACCCTCATCACCGGCCAGAAGCCGCAGGTCACGAAGGCCCGCAAGTCCATCGCGCAGTTCAAGCTGCGCGAGGGCCAGCCGATCGGTGCGCACGTCACGCTGCGCGGCGACCGCATGTGGGAGTTCCTCGACCGCCTGCTCTCGCTCGCCCTGCCCCGAATCCGCGACTTCCGCGGTCTCTCGGACAAGCAGTTCGACGGGAACGGCAACTACACGTTCGGTCTCACGGAGCAGTCGATGTTCCACGAGATCAACCAGGACCGCATCGACCGCGTCCGCGGCATGGACATCACCGTGGTGACCACCGCCAAGAACGACGACGAGGGCCGCGCGCTGCTCAAGCAGCTCGGCTTCCCGTTCCGTTCGAACGACGCGGCCAACTAAGGCCCACCCGCGGGCCGGCCGCCTTGGCCGGCCCGCTTCCACCACAGGTCGTCAGTCGTGTAACGGCTGAACGAAACCTGGTGATCCGTAAGGAAAAACCGAAATGACCATGACAGATCCGGTCGCAGACATGCTGACCAGACTGCGCAACGCGAACTCGGCTCACCACGACACCGTGTCGATGCCGCACTCGAAGCTCAAGGCCCACATCGCCGAGATCCTCACCAACGAGGGCTACATCGCCGGCTGGGACGTCACCGACGCGCGCGTCGGCAAGACGCTGACCCTGAACCTCAAGTTCGGTCCGAACCGCGAGCGTTCCATCGCCGGTATCAAGCGCGTGTCCAAGCCCGGCCTTCGCGTCTACGCGAAGTCCACGGAGCTCCCCAAGGTGCTCGGCGGGCTCGGTGTCGCCATCCTGTCCACCTCCTCCGGTCTGCTCACGGACCGTCAGGCTGAGAAGAAGGGCGTGGGTGGGGAAGTCCTCGCCTACGTGTGGTAATCCGCCATGTCGCGTATTGGAAGACTGCCCATCGACATCCCGACCGGGGTCGATGTGAAGATCGACGGCCAGGCCGTCACCGTCAAGGGTCCGAAGGGTGAGCTGAGCCTCACCGTCGCGAACCCGATCGAGGTCAAGCTCGAGGAGAACCAGGTCCTCGTCACCCGTCCGGACGACGAGCGCGAGTCGCGTTCGCTCCACGGCCTGACCCGCACGCTCATCAACAACCAGATCATCGGCGTCACCCAGGGCTACTCCAAGGGCCTGGAGATCGTCGGCACCGGTTACCGCGTCGTGCAGAAGGGTGCGGCCGTCGAGTTCGCGCTCGGCTTCTCGCACCCGGTGACCGTCGAGCCGCCGGCCGGGATCACGTTCACGGTCGAGGGCAACAACCGCCTCACCGTGGCCGGGATCGACAAGCAGGCCGTCGGCGAGGTCGCCGCGAACATCCGCAAGATCCGCAAGCCCGAGCCGTACAAGGGCAAGGGTGTGCGTTACGCCGGCGAGGTCGTTCGTCGCAAGGCCGGAAAGGCTGGTAAGTAATCATGGCTCTGGGTACCAGAGGAAAGAGCAAGGCGGCCGCTCGCGACCGCCGTCACACCCGCCTTCGCAAGAAGATCGAGGGCACCGCGGTCCGTCCGCGCCTGGTCGTCACCCGTTCGGCCCGCCACGTCTTCGTGCAGGTCGTCGACGACGCGCAGGGTCACACGCTGGCCTCCGCGTCGACCATGGAGGCGGACCTCCGCACCTTCGACGGTGACAAGACCGCCAAGGCCCGCAAGGTCGGCGAGCTCGTGGCCGAGCGCGCGAAGAGCGCCGGTGTCGAGGCCGTCGTGTTCGACCGCGGAGGCAGCAAGTACGCCGGCCGCGTCGCCGCTGTCGCCGAGGGCGCTCGAGAGGGCGGACTGAACCTGTGAGCGACGAGAACAACAAGGAGCAGACCGTGGCCGATCAGGTAACGGACAGCGCGCAGCCGGTCGAGACCGCTGCGTCCACCGACAACAACACCACCGGTCGCGGTGAGCGCGAGCCCCGCCGTGGCGGTCGCGACCGCAACCAGGGCCGTGGTGACCGCGGCAGCCGTGACGCCGACAAGAGCCAGTTCCTGGAGCGCGTCGTCACCATCAACCGCGTCTCGAAGGTCGTGAAGGGCGGTCGTCGCTTCAGCTTCACCGCTCTCGTGGTCGTCGGCGACGGCAACGGTCTGGTGGGCGTCGGCTACGGCAAGGCCCGCGAGGTGCCGCTGGCGATCTCGAAGGGCGTCGAGGAGGCGAAGAAGAACTTCTTCCGCGTCCCGCGCGTCGGCAACACCATCCCGCACCCGGTGCAGGGTGAGGCCGCCGCCGGTGTGGTCCTCCTGCGTCCGGCCGCTGCCGGTACCGGTGTTATCGCCGGTGGTCCGGTCCGCGCCGTGCTCGAGTGCGCCGGCATCCACGACGTCCTGAGCAAGTCGCTCGGTTCGTCGAACACGATCAACATCGTGCACGCGACCGTCGAGGCGCTGCAGCAGCTCGAGGAGCCTCGTGCCGTCGCTGCCCGCCGTGGTCTCGACTACGACCAGGTGGCCCCGGCTCGCCTGCTGCGTGCCGAGGCTGAGGCGGCCGAGGCCGCCGCGACCGCGAAGGCAGGTGCCTGATGGCTGCGCGTCTGAAAATCACGCAGATCAAGTCCAAAGTGAGCGAGAAGCAGAACCAGCGCGACACCCTGCGCAGCCTGGGTCTGAAGCGCATCGGTGACGTCGTCGTCCGCGAGGACAACCCGCAGAACCGCGGGTACGTCAACACCGTCGCTCACCTGGTGAAGGTTGAGGAGATCGACTAATGGCTGACGAGAAGGCCACCACCGAGGCCGCCGAGACGGCGACCCCGAAGAAGGCGCCCGCCAAGAAGGCTCCGGCCAAGGCCGCCGCCGACAAGCCGGCAGCCGAGAAGAAGGCGCCCGCCAAGAAGGCTCCGGCCAAGGCTGCCGACAAGGCCGCCGCCGCCGACAAGGCCGACGACACCGTCGCGGCCAAGCCGGCGAAGAAGGCTGCTGCCAAGAAGGACGTCGCGGAGCCCCGCGAGCAGGTCCTGAAGGTGCACCACCTGCGTCCCGCCGCCGGTGCCAAGAAGGACCGGACCCGCGTCGGACGCGGTGAGGGCTCGAAGGGCAAGACGGCCGGCCGCGGTACCAAGGGAACCAAGGCGCGCTACCAGGTGCGTCCGGGATTCCAGGGCGGTCAGCTTCCGCTGCACATGCGTGCGCCGAAGCTGCGCGGGTTCAAGAACCCGTTCCGCGTCGAGTACCAGGTCGTGAACCTGGAGAAGCTCGCCGAGCTGTACCCGTCCGGCGGTGACGTCACCGTCGCCGACCTCGTCCTCAAGGGCGCCGTTCGCAAGAACGAAAAGGTCAAGGTTCTCGGCAACGGGGACATTGCGGTTAAGCTGAACGTTGCGGTCGACAAGGTCTCCGGCTCTGCTGAGCAGAAGATCGTCGCCGCTGGTGGTTCCGTCAAGTAGCCATCCGTACAGCAGTCGAGTCGGGTGGCCGGGAAACCGGCCACCCGACTGACTCTTAGGAAAGCAGGACGCAGGTTTGTTTAGCGCCGTTGCGCGGATCTTCCGCACCCCGGACCTTCGCAAGAAGATCCTCTTCACCCTGGCGATCATCGCCCTGTTCCGGCTGGGGTCGTTCATCCCCGCGCCGTTCGTCGACTTCGGCAACGTCCAGACCTGTCTGAACGCCAACCAGGACACCTCGGGTCTCTACTCGCTGGTCAACCTGTTCTCCGGCGGCGCCCTGCTCAAACTCTCGATCTTCGCGCTCGGCATCATGCCGTACATCACCGCGTCGATCATCGTGCAGCTGCTGCGCGTGGTCATCCCGCGCTTCGAGACCCTCTACAAGGAGGGCCAGGCCGGTCAGGCCAAGCTCACGCAGTACACGCGTTACCTCACCATCGCGCTGGGCGTCCTCCAGTCGACGACCCTCATCACCGTCGCCCGCAGCGGCGCGCTGTTCGGCACCACCGCCGTCTCGCAGTGCACGCAGCTCATCACGGACGACTCCTGGTACGCGATCATGCTCATGGTCATCACCATGACCGCCGGTACGGGCCTCATCATGTGGATGGGCGAGCTCGTCACCGAGCGCGGCATCGGCAACGGCATGTCGCTCCTCATCTTCACCTCGATCGCCGCGCAGTTCCCGTCCTCCCTCTGGGCGGTCGGTCAGTCGCAGGGCATCGAGATCCTTCTGGTCGTGATCGCGATCGGACTGCTCATCGTCATGGGCGTCGTCTTCGTCGAGCAGTCGCAGCGGCGCATCCCCGTGCAGTACGCGAAGCGGATGGTCGGACGGCGCACGTACGGCGGCAACAACACGTACATCCCGATCAAGGTCAACATGGCCGGCGTCGTGCCCGTCATCTTCGCCTCGTCGCTGCTGTACCTGCCGGCCCTGATCGCCCAGTTCAACCAGCCGGCCGCGGGCAAGGCCCCGGCGCCGTGGGTCACCTGGATCACGAACTACCTGACCAAGGGCGACCACCCGCTCTACATGCTCCTGTACTTCCTCCTGATCGTGGGCTTCACGTACTTCTACGTCGCCATCACCTTCAACCCGGAGGAGGTCGCGGACAACATGAAGAAGTACGGCGGCTTCATCCCCGGCATCCGCGCGGGCCGTCCGACGGCGGAGTACCTGGACTACGTGCTCACCCGTGTCACGCTGCCCGGCTCGTTCTACCTCGGCATCATCGCGCTGATACCGCTGGTCGCCTTCGCGCTGATCGGCGCGAGCCAGAACTTCATGTTCGGCGGCACGTCCATCCTGATCATCGTCGGTGTCGGGCTGGAGACGGTCAAGCAGATCGACTCCCAGCTCCAGCAGCGGCATTACGAAGGGCTTCTGCGTTGACCCGAATGCTGATCGTCGGTCCCCCCGGAGCGGGCAAGGGCACTCAGGCCTCCCGCATCACCACCACCTACGGGATCCCCGACATCTCCACGGGCGACATCTTCCGGGCCAACATCAAGAACGAGACCGAGCTCGGCAAGCAGGTCAAGGCCATCGTGGATGCGGGCGACTACGTTCCCGACAGCCTCACGAACCAGCTGGTCGCCGACCGGCTGCGCGAGGAGGACGCCGCGAACGGCTTCCTGCTCGACGGCTACCCGCGCACACTGGCGCAGGTCGAATACCTCGACCAGCTCCTGGCCGGCGACGGACAGAAGCTCGACGCGGTCATCCAGCTGACGGCCGACCAGGACGAGATCGTCCAGCGGCTGACGAAGCGCGCACAGGAGCAGGGCCGTGCGGACGACTCGGAGGAGGCGATCCGCCACCGCCAGGAGGTCTACGTGCGCGAGACGTCCCCGCTGATCGACGTGTACCGCGAGCGCGGTCTGCTGGTGCCGGTCGACGGTCTGGGCGGGATGGACGAGGTCGCCGAGCGCATCACCGCGGCCCTCGCCGAGCGCGGCATCAACCCGGTCGCGGGTGCCGCCACCGGCGAGTCCGTGGCCTGACGGCCGTCCTCCCGATGAAGTTCAAGAGGTCGATCTACAAGACGCCCGCCCAGCTCCGCGACATGGTCGCTCCGGGACGGGCGACGGCTGCATCGCTCGACGCCGTGGCGGCGGCGGTCGCGCCGGGGATCACGACGCTCGAACTCGACACCCTCGCCGAGCGGGCGATCGTGGAGGCGGGCGGCTCGTCCAACTTCAAGCTCGAGCCGGGTTACCACCACACGATCTGCGCGTCAGTGAACGACGAGGTCGTGCACGGCATCCCAGGCGGCCGAGTGCTGGAGCCGGGCGACATCCTCTCGGTCGACAGCGGCGCCATCCTCGGCGGCTGGAACGGGGACGCGGCGCGCACGTTCGTTCTACCCGACCCGGCGCATCCGGAGCGAGTGGAGGAGCGGCAGCGCCTCGCCGACGTCACGGAGCGGTCGCTCTGGCGCGGCATCGCGACGCTGGCCCAGGCCCGCTACCTCAACGAGGTGGGGGAGGCCATCGAGGACTTCATCCTCGCGGAGGGCGAGTACGGCATCCTGACCGACTACATCGGTCACGGCATCGGCCGGCGGATGCACGAGGAGCCGCCGGTGTTCAACTACCGGGTACGAGCGAAGGGCCCGGAGGTGCGTCCCGGGCTGGTCGTGGCGATCGAGCCGATGGTGGTCCTGGGTGACCAGGAGACCTACGTGAAGGACGACGGCTGGACCGTCGCCACCGAGGACGGCTCGGCTGCAGCGCACTGGGAGCACAGCGTCGCCGTGCACGAGAACGGCATCTGGGTTCTCACCGCGGCGGACGGCGGCGCGGCCGGTCTTGCGCCGTTCGGCGTCACGCCGACGCCCATTCCGTGACCGGGCGCAGATAATACACTCGGATTGGCGAAATCGCGCCCTTTCCCATAAGATAGATCCTTGGTGTCTTAGGCGCGTTCCGACGTGCCTTCCGCCAGTCAACGCACGACCAGCAAACCACTACTTTTAGCGACAGTGAGGCTATGGCCAAAAAAGACGGTGTCATCGAGATCGAAGGATCCGTGATCGAAGCTCTGCCCAACGCGATGTTCCGCGTCGAGCTGACGAACGGTCACAAGGTTCTTGCCCACATCTCCGGCAAGATGCGTCAGCACTACATCCGCATCCTCCCCGAGGACCGCGTGATCGTGGAGCTGAGCCCCTACGATCTGACCCGCGGCCGGATCGTCTACCGCTACAAGTAAAGGTCTGCTGTAAGTAACGGCCACGCCCACGGGTTGCCCCGGGCGAGGTACGAGGACAGCGAACAAAGGTAAAACACAATGAAGGTCAATCCCTCCGTCAAGCGGATCTGCGACAAGTGCAAGGTCATCCGTCGTAACGGCCGGGTCATGGTCATCTGCGAGAACCCGCGCCACAAGCAGCGCCAGGGCTGATCGCAGCGCTCATAACCGAATAGAGAACAGGCGATCCCAGATCCCGCAGCCGTGAAAGCGGTGCGGGGGACACCCTCGGAGGAGGCCGGGGCACCGGGACCGCTGCAGACCTCCACTCATCACAGGAGAAGCCAACAACATGGCACGTCTAGCAGGCGTCGACATCCCGCGCGAGAAGCGCGTGGAGGTCGCACTCACCTACATCTACGGAGTCGGCCGCACCCGCGCCCTCCAGACTCTGCGCGAGACCGAGATCTCGGGCGACATCCGCGTCAAGGACCTGACCGACGAGCAGCTCGTCGCTCTCCGCGACTACATCGAGGGCAACTTCAAGGTCGAAGGTGACCTCCGCCGTGAGGTCGCCGCCGACATCCGCCGCAAGGTCGAGATCGGCAGCTACGAGGGTATCCGCCACCGCAAGGGCCTCCCGGTCCGCGGCCAGCGCACCAAGACGAACGCGCGCACCCGTAAGGGACCGAAGCGCACGGTCGCCGGTAAGAAGAAGGCTCGCTAGGCCGACAACCAGGATTGCAGGAGTAGATAAATGGCAGCACCCAAGTCGGCCGCTCGTAAGCCGCGCAAGAAGGAAAAGAAGAACATCGCTGTGGGCCAGGCCCACATCAAGAGCACGTTCAACAACACGATCGTCTCGATCACCGACACCACCGGTGCCGTGATCAGCTGGGCCTCGTCCGGCGGCGTCGGGTTCAAGGGCTCCCGCAAGTCGACCCCGTTCGCGGCGCAGCTCGCGGCCGAGTCGGCTGCGCGTCAGGCGCAGGAGCACGGCATGAAGAAGGTCGACGTCTTCGTCAAGGGCCCGGGTTCGGGTCGCGAGACCGCGATCCGCTCGCTCCAGGCCGCCGGCCTCGAGGTGGGCTCGATCAACGACGTCACCCCGCAGGCGCACAACGGCTGCCGCCCGCCGAAGCGTCGCCGCGTCTAAGCAGTTCTCTTCAGTCCGCCGCAGGCGGCGACTCGACCGGGTCGCCGCCTGACGGCGTGACACCCCCACCTCAGTAGAAGCAAGTGTCATATAGCGGACACTTAGCCGGAAGGAATCAATAGTGCTCATTGCACAGCGTCCTACGCTCACCGAAGAGAACATCTCCGAGTTCCGCTCGCGGTTCGTCATCGAGCCGCTGGAGCCGGGCTTCGGTTACACCCTGGGCAACTCGCTCCGTCGCACCCTCCTCTCCTCCATCCCCGGCGCGGCTGTCACCAGCATCCGCATCGACGGCGTGCTGCACGAGTTCAGCACGGTTCCGGGCGTGAAGGAGGACGTGACCGAGATCATCCTGAACATCAAGGGTCTGGTGGTCTCGAGCGAGCACGACGAGCCGATCACCGCGTACCTCCGCAAGACCGGCGCCGGTCAGGTCACCGCCGCCGACATCTCGGCTCCGGCCGGTGTGGAGATCCACAACCCCGAGCTGGTCATCGCGACCCTCAACGACAAGGCGAAGTTCGAGGTCGAGCTGACCATCGAGCGCGGCCGCGGCTACGTGTCGGCCCAGCAGAACCGCAACGAGTACAGCGAGGCGGGCCAGATCCCGATCGACTCGATCTACTCGCCGGTCCTCAAGGTCACCTACCGCGTCGAGGCCACCCGTGCCGGCGAGCGCACCGACTTCGACCGCCTCGTGGTCGACGTCGAGACCAAGCCGGCCATCAGCCCGCGCGACGCGATCGCGTCGGCCGGCCGCACGCTGGTCGAGCTGTTCGGTCTGGCCCGCGAGCTCAACAGCGCGGCCGAGGGCATCGAGATCGGCCCGGCGCCGGTGGACCAGGTCCTCAGCTCCGAGCTGTCGATGCCGATCGAAGACCTGGATCTGTCGGTCCGCTCGTACAACTGCCTCAAGCGCGAGGGCATCAACACCGTCAGCGAGCTCGTCTCGCTGTCGGAGACGCAGCTCATGAACATCCGCAACTTCGGTCAGAAGTCGGTGGATGAGGTCAAGGACAAGCTGACGGAGATGGGCCTGTCGCTGAAGGACTCGGTCCCCGGGTTCGACGGCGCCCACTTCTACAGCGGCTACGACGAGGACGAGTCCACCACCATCTGAGGCCCGTCGTCCGACTGCAACCCTCAGACCTTTTCAACACTGGAGATAACCGATCATGCCTAAGCCCACCAAGGGCCCCCGCCTCGGGGGCGGCCCGGCGCACGAGCGCCTGCTGCTCGCCAACCTGGCCGCTGCGCTCTTCACGCACAAGAGCATCAAGACCACCGAGACCAAGGCCAAGCGCCTCCGTCCCGTGGCCGAGCGCCTGATCACGTTCGCGAAGCGCGGCGACCTGCACGCGCGCCGTCGCGTGCTGTCCGTGATCCAGGACAAGACCGTCGTGCACGAGCTCTTCACCGAGATCGCGCCGCTGGTCGCCGAGCGCGAGGGCGGCTACACCCGCATCACCAAGCTCGGCTTCCGCAAGGGCGACAACGCCCCGATGGCCCAGATCGAGCTCGTCCTCGAGCCGGTCAGCCCGAAGGTGAAGTCGTCGAAGTCGACCAAGGCCGCCGAGCCCAAGGCCGCGCCGGTCGAGGAGCCGGCCGCCGAGGAGACCGCTGCCGAGGAGACCCCGGCCGAGGAGACCTCGACCGAGACCGCCGCTGCCGAGGCCGAGGTCGCGGAGGACGCGACCGCCGACGCCGACGCCGCCGGTGAGACCGACGCCGAGACCGAGGCCGAGAAGGCGTAACACCCTTCCGCTGCACGTCAGAAGGCCCCGCATCCACGGATGCGGGGCCTTCGTCGTATGCGGCCCGTAAGGTGAGAGGCATGACCGACGACACCCTGCCGCCGCTCCGGGAGCGGGTCAGCGCCCCTCCGTCGCACCGCCCGCAGCATCCGGAGATCGCCGAGTGGCGCCCGGCGACGATGGACGATGTGGATGAGGTGCACGCGGTCTTCCACGCCATCGACACCGAGGATCACCCCAACTACCTGACGAACCGGGAGCAGGTCGAGGAGGAGCTGGGGTACACCTTCATCGATCTGGAGCAGGACACGCTGCTGGCCGTCACCGCCGACGGTCGCGTAGCCGCGGTCGGGATCGTGATGGAGCCGCCGCGCCAGGAGACGCTGGTGCGCGAGTTCATGAACGGAGGCGTCCATCCGGAGTTCCGCGGTCGCGGGATCGGTCGCGAACTGCTCGCCTGGCAGCGGGCCCGCGGCGAGCAGAAGCTCGCGGCGTCGGAGAAGCGCCTCCCGGGCTGGCTGGTCGGCTACGCCGACGTCCGCGCGCCGGGCCGGCAGCGGTTGCTCGAGGCGGGCGGCTTCGCGGTCGTGCGGTACTTCCAGACGATGGAGCGCGATCTGGGCGATCCCATCCCCGAGGTGTCGCCGATCGGCGAGGTACGGATCGAGCCGTACCGGGCTGAGCTGTCGGCTGCTGTGCACACGGCACGGGACGACGCGTTCCGCGATCACTGGGGCAGCCAGCCGTTGTCGGACGAGCAGTTCGCGGGGCTCACCTCTGGCACCTTCGACGCGTCGCTCTCATTCGTCGCGATGGTCGACGACGTCGTCGCCGGAGTCCTGCTGACAGACGTCGCCGAGGAGGACTGGCCCGGCCAAGGCTTCACCGGCTCGTACGTCTCGACAGTGGCCGTCACGCGTCCGTACCGTGGCCGACGGATCGCGCCCGCCCTGCTGCGGGCCGTGCTCGAGGCGTCGAAGGTGCGCGGCCTCGAGAAGGTGGTCCTCGACGTCGACGCCGAGAATCCGACGGGCGCCCTTGGCCTCTACACCGGGATGGGATTCGTCACCTCGCATCAGGAGCTGGGGCTGGTCCGTGCCTACTGATCCGCTGTCGGCCACGCGATACCGGCTCGATATCGCCTACCAGGGCACCGACTTCAACGGCTGGGGCCGCCAGCCCGGGCTGCGGACGGTGCAGGGCACCCTCGAGGACGCGCTCGCTACGATCTTCCGTCGCGCCGGCGATCCACCGCTGCTCACGGTCGCCGGCCGCACCGACGCCGGCGTCCACGCGACGGGTCAGGTCGCGCACGTCGATCTGACGCCGGAGCAGGAGGCTGTGCTGCGGAAGCCGCACGGCAAGCGTCCGCCGCTCTCGGCGGAGGAGGCGCTGGGCCGTCGTCTCAACGGCATCCTCGGGCCGGTGTCGGACGTTGTCGTGCTGGCGGCGTCGGTTGCCCCGGACGGCTTCGACGCGCGCTTCTCGGCGCTGTGGCGGCGGTACCAGTACCGGGTGGCCGACCGCGCCTCACTCCGTGACCCGCTGCAGCGGCATCGCACGGCCTGGGTCTCGTCCGACCTGGATGCCACGGCGATGGACATGGCGTCGCACGGGCTGCTCGGGCTGCACGACTTCGCCAGCTACTGCAAGGCGCGCGAGGGCGCGACGACGATCCGCACGCTCCAGGCGTTCGCCTGGCGCCGCGACCCCGACGGCGTGCTGGTCGCCGATCTCACGGCGGACGCCTTCTGCCACAGCATGGTGCGCGCGCTGGTGGGCGCCTGTGTCGAAGTGGGGGAGGGCAAGCTCGCGCCGCAGGACCTCGTGGCGCTGCGCGACGAGCGGCAGCGGACCAGCGCCTTCAAGGTGATGCCGGCGCGCGGGCTGACCCTGCTCGAGGTCGGCTACCCCGAGGGAGCGGAGCTCGCGCTGCGAGCCGAGCGCACGCGGGCGCTTCGGGAGCTGTAGGCGCCTCAGGTCAGCGACTGCGCACCGATCACGGACAGCAGCCGCAGCTTCTCGGCGGATTCGCTCCCCGGGATCGCCGTGTAGACGAGCAGCGAGTGCGCGTGGCCGGGGTCCACGAGCTGCTGGCAGTGCAACTCCAATTCGCCCACCTCCGGATGCATGAAGTGCTTGACCTCCTTGGGTCGGAGTCCGACCTCGTGCACGGCCCAGAGCGTCCGGAACTCCTCGCTGCGCTCGCGCAGGTACTCGCTCAGCGCGGCGGCTCGAGACCCGGGTCCCCGGGCGGTCGCGATCTCGCGCAGGCCGGAGGCGAACATCCGGCTGAGGAAGTCGTGCTCGCGGGGTGCATAGAGCCGACGCGATGCCGGGTCGGTGAACCATCGCACTCCGAGGCTGCGTTCCGGCCCGCGCAGGGACGCGGTGTCGCCCGTCAGCGCCACGCCCATCCTGCTCTGGCGCAGCGTCTCGCCCAGCTCGGTCACGATCTCGGCCGGGGTGTCGTCGAGGCGGTCGAGCACGCGCAGCAGACCCGGGCTGACGTGCTCGCTCTCCACCCCCTGCGCGGGCGGCGTGTGCCCTGCGAGCCGGAACAGGTGATCGCGCTCGGCGTGCGAGAGATGCAGGCCCTGGGCGATCGAGGCGAGCATCTGCTCGGAGGGCTGCGGGCCGCGCTCCCGTTCCAGCCGGGAGTAGTAGTCGACGGACATGTGCGCGAGCGCCGCCACCTCCTCGCGCCGCAGCCCGGAGGTGCGGCGTCGGGCGCCGCGCGGCAGCCCCACGTCCTCCGGTTGCAGCAGCTCGCGCCGCGTGCGGAGGAAGTCGGCGAGTCCCGTGCGGTCGATCACCCTTCATGTCTACCGTTCCGCGCCTTCCGCAGCCACGGATCGTCAGGCCGTGGCTATGTCTCTGCGGCCGATCCAGGGTTGTCTCCGAGAGAAGGAGAACGCCATGGCACGGACCATCGACATCGACATTCCCGACCTGAGTGGCCGACGGACGGTCGTCACCGGAGCGAGCGACGGCATGGGCCTCGTCATCGCGGAGCGGCTGGCGCGTGCGGGCGCGGAGGTCGTCATGCCCGTCCGCGATCGGGCGAAGGGCGAACGGGCCGCCGCGCGCATCCGCACCACCGTGCCGGAGGCCGGGCTCGTGCTGCGGGAGCTCGACCTGGCGTCGCTCGACTCGGTAGCCGCCTTCGGAGAGGGGATGCGCGCCGACGGGGAACCCGTCCACATCCTGATCAACAACGCCGGGCTGATGACACCCCCGGAACGCCGCACCACGGCGGACGGGTTCGAGCTGCAGTGGGGCACGAACCACCTCGGGCATGTCGCCCTCGTCGGTGCCCTCTTCCCGCTCCTCCGGGAGGGACGGGGGCGCGTCACGTCGCAGGTGAGCGTGGCCGCGCGGAGCGGCGCGATCGACTGGGACGACCTCGGGAGCGAGCGGCGCTACGACGCGCAGCGCGCGTACAGCGCCTCGAAGATCGCGCTCGGCCTGTTCGGGCTGGAGCTGGACCGGCGGAGCGCGGCCGGTGACTGGGGCATCACGAGCAACCTCGCGCACCCCGGCGTCGCCCCGACCAACCTGCTCGCCGCGCAGCCCGGGTACGGACGCGCGGCGGACACGGGTGCCGTCCGCCTGATCCGCCGGTTGTCGGCCTGGGGCATCCTCGTCGGAACCCCGGAGACGGCGGCCCTTCCGGCTCTGCTGGCGGCGACGAGTCCGGATGCGGTGGGCGGGACGATGTACGGCCCGAGCGGACCCGGCCACCTGAGTGGCGCTCCGGCCGAGCAGCCGCTCTACCGTCCCCTGCGCGATGCCGCCGAGGCTGCGCGCGTGTGGGAGGTGTCGGAGCGGCAGTCAGGGGTCGCGCTGCCCTCGGTGCGGCGCTGACGATGAGCCGGCGCGAGCTGTAATTCTCTGCGATCCTCGCGTCATCAGGAGCCCGCATCGTCGTCAAGAGTGGTAAAGGCGCATCTCGTCTTAAGAACAAAGGAGGACAGATGAACCACAGACCACGCTGGCTCCGGCGGGCCGTCGGTGCCCTGGCGATCGCGGCACTGGCGGTCGTTGCGGGCGTCGGAGCGGCCACACCCGCCCAGGCGGACGACACCTGGACTTGGAACACGGCGACACATCCCGCCGGCGCCGGCGCAAAAGAACACATCGGGTGGGGGACGACAGGCGGGGGAATCTATCGCTACCACGGCGTGACCTTCGTGCCGACCGCAGGCCACGTCGCGCAGCCTCTTGGGAGCTGGATGAACGAGGGAGTGACCGGCTCCGGAACGCTAGGACGCATTGCATACACGACCTATGCCGATGGCAGGAGCCAGGTTCCCGACATCGGTCTCACCTCGACCGGGACGAAGCCAATCGAGCCGAAGCTGCGCGTGTCGGATGGCTGGCAGGATGCGATGGTGATGGATGTGGCGCACCCAGGGGATGTGCTCCCGGGTGGTGCGCTGTGTCACTCCGGTACGTCCGCGCAGACCATGGCTGAAGGAGGATATCGCTGCGGCGAGGTCAGGTTCACCTGCGCGGCGACGTCGACCTACTGCTACACCACGATTCCGGTCAGTGGCGGTGATTCCGGAGGTCCGGTGTGGTGGTATTCCCCGGGCGGCATCAAACTGTACGGCTGGGTCGTAGGACACGTGGGCGATGACCAGGCGGTGTTCGTCCCCGTTTGGACGCTACAGAACCATGTGTGGACCGAAGGTCAGTCCTGGTCATCGTGGGGTTACCCGCCCGGTAACGACGGCACCGGCTGTTTCGTGACGGTGAAGGGCTGCATTCGTTCGTGAGTCGACCCGGCGGCGAGGCGCTCAGCGTCTCGCCGCCCGGTTTGACCGGGTATGACGCCGTCCCGTACTATTGATCTTTGGTGTCCGCGCCTCCTGCGGTGCGGCACGCGAACGTGAGCCCTCCACCGGCATCGGTTCCCTCTTCTCGAGAGACGAACCCCCATCGGAGCGGGATTCACGAACACCTCCGTTCGAGACAGAAAGCAGCCACTACTGTGACGCGCACGTATTCCCCGAAGGCAGACGAGATCCAGCGCGACTGGGTCATCATCGACGCGACCGATGTCGTGCTCGGCCGTCTCGCCAGCCACACCGCCGCCCTCCTGCGCGGCAAGCACAAGCCGACCTTCGCCCCGCACATGGACTCCGGCGACTTCGTCATCATCGTGAACGCCGACAAGGTCGCCCTGACCGGCCAGAAGGCCGCTCAGAAGAAGGCGTACCGCCACTCGGGCTACCCGGGCGGCCTCAAGGCGACCACCTACTCCGAGCTCCTGGAGAAGAACCCGATCCGCGCCGTCGAGAAGGCCGTCCGCGGCATGCTCCCGAAGAACTCCATCGGTCGCGCCCAGCTCCGCAAGCTGAAGGTCTACACCGGAAGCGAGCACCCGCACGCCGCCCAGCAGCCGAAGCCGTACACGCTCGGCCAGGTCGCGCAGTAAGCGCGCTAGACGACTTTCAGACTTAGAGACAAAGGATTATCACCACCGTGGCGAAGATCGCAGACAGCATCGACTCGGCCCAGGTCGAGAACGTCGAGTCCTACTCGACCGAGACCCCGGAGAGCGCGGCCCCGGCCGCGCCCCGTCCCGTCCTCTCCGTTCCGGGTGCGGCCGTCGGCCGCCGCAAGGAGGCCATCGCGCGCGTGCGCCTGGTCCCGGGCGCCGGAACCATCACGGTCAACGGCCGTGAGTTCGCGGACTACTTCCCGAACAAGCTGCACCAGCAGCTCATCAACGACCCGTTCAAGGTGCTCGACCTCCTCGGCTCCTACGACGTGGTCGCCCGGATCACCGGCGGCGGCCCCTCGGGCCAGGCGGGCGCGCTGCGTCTCGCCATCGCGCGCGCTCTCAACGAGATCGACCGCGAGAACAACCGTCCGACCCTGAAGAAGGCCGGCTTCCTCACCCGTGACGCCCGCGTCACCGAGCGCAAGAAGGCCGGTCTCAAGAAGGCCCGCAAGGCGTCGCAGTTCTCCAAGCGTTGACGCTTCCGAGCGTTTAGGCTTCGGTCCATGCCCCGCCTTTTCGGAACCGACGGCGTTCGCGGTCTCGCGAACGGCAGTCTCACCGCCGACCTCGCGCTCGGCCTTGCTCAGTCAGCTGCTGCTGTGCTGACGCAAGGCCGCAGCGCCGAGGCGCGGCGAGCCGCCGGCAAGCGCCCGACGGCCATCGTCGCCCGCGACCCCCGCGTCTCGGGCGAATTCCTCTCCGCCGCCGTCGCGGCCGGGCTCGCGAGCTCCGGCATCGACGTCTACGACGCGGGAGTCATCCCCACGCCGGCCGCCGCGTTCCTGATCGCCGACTACGACGCCGACTTCGGCGTGATGGTGTCGGCGTCGCACAACCCGGCGCCCGACAACGGGATCAAGATCTTCGCCCGCGGAGGCACCAAGCTCCCGGACATCGTCGAGGACCGCATCGAGCAGCACCTCGACCTCGACAAGCTCACCCCCACCGGCGCCGACGTCGGGCGCATCCGCCGCTTCGCGGACGCCGAGGACCGCTACGTCCTCCACCTGCTGGCCAGCCTGCCGCACCGGCTCGACGGCATCCACGTCGTCCTCGACTGCGCGCACGGCGCCGCCGCGGGCATCTCGCCGGAGGTCTTCACCGACGCCGGCGCCCGTGTCACCGTCATCGGCGATGCCCCGGACGGCATGAACATCAACGACGGGGTCGGCTCCACGCACCTCGACAATCTGGCGAAGGCCGTCCTCGCCGCCGGTGCCGATGTCGGCATCGCGCACGACGGCGACGCCGACCGCTGCCTCGCGATCGACGCCGACGGCAACGTCGTCGACGGCGACCAGATCATGGCGATCCTCGCGGTCGGCATGAAGGAGCGCGGCAAGCTGCGCGACGACACCCTCGTGGCCACGGTCATGAGCAACCTCGGCCTCAAGCTCGCCATGCGCGAGAACGGCATCCGCGTCGTCGAGACCGCAGTGGGCGACCGCTACGTCCTCGAGGAGATGAACGAGCACGACTTCTCTCTCGGCGGCGAGCAGTCGGGCCACGTCATCATGCGCGAGTACGCGACGACCGGCGACGGCATCCTGACCGGCCTGCACCTCCTCAGCGAGATGGCGCGACAGGGCAAGTCGCTGGCCGAGCTCGCGAAGGTGATGACCGTCTACCCGCAGGTGATGGTCAACGTGAAGAACGTCGACCACCACGCGGTGCACACCGACCAGGGCCTCCAGACCGCGGTGCAGACGGCGGAAAGCGCGCTGGGCGACAGCGGCCGCGTGCTGCTGCGCCCGTCGGGCACCGAGCCGCTGGTGCGCGTCATGGTGGAGGCCGCCGACCAGGACACGGCCGAGCGCCTGGCGAACGAGCTCGCCGACGTGGTGCGGGAGCGCCTGGCGCTCTAGCGCGTCAGCGCTTCTCGTGTTCGCGCTGCGCGGCCAGGAAGTCGGCGACCGAGTACGCGCGCGAGCGGTCGGGCAGCATGTCGGCGCCGTAAAGGCCCTTCATCAGCTCGCCCGGGTCGACGTTCAGCGCGGTCGCCAACCGGACGATCGTGTGCAGCTCCGAGTTCGCCTCGCCGCGCTCCACCCGCCCGTAGTTGGTGACGTGCATGTCGGCGAGCCCGGCGATGTCCTCCTGGCTCATGCCGAGGGCGATGCGCGCTTCGCGGACGCGGCGGCCGAAGACCTCGGCAGCACGGGAGCGGGGAGCAGACATGCCTCATGCTTACGGTGCGGTTGCATGCATGGCCAGAGCTTGACTGCCACACGCATCTGAGCGTCGGGCTTAAGAACCTCAGAGTTTCCGCAGGAGAACCGAACTGACGGCGTGGTTGTCGTCCTTCCGCAGCACGAGCTTCGCTCGGGAGCGGGTGGGCCGGATGTTCTGCACGAGGTTCGGCTCGTTGATGGCGGACCAGATCGACGCGGCCCGTGCGCGAGCCTCCTCCTCCGTCAGCTGTGCGTACCGGTGGAAGTAGGACTTGGGGTTGGTGAACGCGCCGCGCTGCAGCTTGAGGAAGCGCTCCTCGTACCAGCGCGCGATGTCGCGGGTGCGTGCATCCACGTAGACGCTGAAGTCGAACAGGTCGCTCACCGCGAGCCGGTTGCCGCCGCCGGCCGGCTGCAGCACGTTGAGGCCTTCGACAATCAGGACATCGGGACGCCGGACCACGATCTCGGCGTCGGGCACGATGTCGTAGCTGAGGTGCGAGTAGAACGGGGCGCGCACCTCCGGAGCGCCGCTCTTCACCGCGGTGACGAACCGGAGCAGCGCCTTGCGGTCGTACGACTCGGGGAAGCCCTTGCGGTCCATCAGGCCCAGCCGTTCCAGCTCGGCGTTGGGGTGCAGAAAGCCGTCGGTCGTGACCAGCTCGACGCGCGGGGTGTCGTCCCACCGCGACAGCAGCTCGCGCAGCAGGCGAGCGATGGTCGACTTGCCGACGGCGACCGAGCCGGCGACGCCGATCACGAACGGGGTGCTCGCGGCACGCTCGCCGAGGAAGTCGCTGGTCACCCGGTGCAGCTGCTTGGTGCCGCCGACGTAGAGGTTGAGCAGGCGGCTCAGCGGGAGGTAGACCTCTTCGACCTCGCGCATGTCCAGCGGGTCGCCCAGGCCGCGCAGCTGGACGATCTCCGTCTCCTGCAGCGGCAGGCGCGTGTTCTCCGCCAGCTCCGCCCAGTCGGAGCGGCTCAGCTCGACGAACGGGGTGGAGGAGTCTCCGTGGGGAAGCATAGGTCCCCAAGTCTAGGGGTGCCGCTCTCAGCGGGCCCTCACTGCGCCCACGATAGACTCGACCCCATGTGTGGAATCGTGGGGTACGTCGGTACCGACAAGAGTCTCGAGGTGCTCCTCGGCGGTCTGAAGCGCCTGGAGTACCGCGGTTACGACTCGGCGGGCATCGCGGTGATCGGCCCGGACGGTGAACTGGGCACCGCGAAGAAGGCGGGCAAGCTCTCGGTGCTGACCGAGGACCTGCAGGAGCACCCCATCCCGAACGGCCAGACCGGCATCGGTCACACCCGGTGGGCGACGCACGGCGGTCCGACCGACGTGAACGCGCACCCGCACCTGGGCGACGAGGGCCGCCTCGCCGTCATCCACAACGGCATCATCGAGAACTTCGCGACGCTGAAGGACGAGCTGCTGGCCGACGGCTTCGCGTTCGAATCCGAGACGGACACCGAGGTCGCCGCCGTTCTGCTCGGCCGCGAGTACCGCCGCACGGGCGACCTGCCGCAGGCGTTCCAGTCCGTCGTCTCGCGCCTCGAGGGCGCGTTCACCCTGCTCGCGATGCACCAGGACCAGCCGCACGTCGTCGTCGGCGCACGCCGCAACTCCCCGCTGGTGATCGGCCTGGGCGAGGGCGAGAACTTCCTCGGCTCCGACGTCGCCGCGTTCGTCGAGCACACCCGCCGCGCGATGGCGATCGGACAGGACCAGATCGTCACGATCACGCCGGACAGCGTCACGGTCACCGACTTCGAGGGCGCGCCGGTCGAGGTCGAGCCCTTCGAGGTCGCCTGGGACGCGTCCGCCGCCGAGAAGGGCGGCTGGTCGTCGTTCATGGCGAAGGAGATCGCCGAGGAGCCGGATGCCGTGGCCAACACGCTGCGCGGCCGCCTGGTCCACGAGACGGTCCACATCCCCGAGTTGGACGCGCTGGGCGACGACTACTTCGCCGGCATCGACCGCATCACGATCATCGCGTGCGGCACCGCTGCCTATGCCGGCCTGGTCGGCAGCTACGCGATCGAGAAGTGGGCGCGCGTCCCCGTCACGGTCGAGCTCAGCCACGAGTTCCGCTACCGCGAGCCGGTGCTCACCGACGGCACCCTGGTCATCTCGATCAGCCAGTCGGGCGAGACCATGGACACGCTGATGGCGGTCAAGTACGCCCGCGACGGCGGCGCCAAGGCCATCTCGGTCTGCAACACCCAGGGCGCGACCATCCCGCGCGAATCGGACGCGGCGCTGTACACGCACGCCGGCCCGGAGGTCGCGGTCGCCTCGACCAAGGCGTTCGTCGCGCAGATCACCGCGCTCTACCTCTTCGGCCTGCACCTCGCCCGCATCCGCGGCACGCTGTCCGCCGCGCAGCAGCGCGACGCGATCGCGGAGCTCCAGGCCGTGCCCGAGAAGATCGCGGCCGTGCTCGAGTCGCACGCCGACATCGCCCAGCTGGCCAAGTGGATGTCGGACACCCGCTCGGTGCTGTTCCTCGGCCGTCACGTCGGCTACCCGATCGCGCTGGAGGGTGCGCTGAAGCTCAAGGAGCTCGCGTACATCCACGCCGAGGGCTTCGCCGCCGGCGAGCTCAAGCACGGCCCGATCGCACTGATCGAGCCGGGTCAGCCGGTCTTCGTGGTGGTGCCGAGCCCGCGCTGGTCGGACGAGCTGCACAAGAAGGTCGTGTCGAACATCCAGGAGATCCGCGCCCGCGGTGCCCGCGTCATCGCAATCGCCGAGGCCGGCGACGCCGCGGTGCTGCCGTTCGCCGACGAGGTCATCCGCATCCCGCTGGCCGCTCCGCTGTTCGAGCCGCTGCTGGCCGTCATCCCGCTGCAGATCTTCGCGATGGAACTGTCCGCCGCGAAGGGACTCGACGTCGACCAGCCGCGCAACCTGGCCAAGTCCGTCACCGTGGAGTGACGCCGTGATCGCCGGCATCGGGGTCGACGTCGTCGATCTGGCCCGCTTCGAGCGGTCGATCGCGCGCACCCCGAAGCTGCGCGAGCGGCTGTTCACCGAGGCGGAGCGGCCGCTTCCGGTGCACTCCCTCGCCGCGCGGTTCGCGGCGAAGGAGGCGCTGATCAAGGCGCTGGGGGGCTCCGAAGGCGTGCGCTGGCACGACATGGAGATCGTCCCCGACGAGGAGAGGAACCCCGGTTTCGTGCTGCACAACGTGGTCGAGGCGCAGGTACGCGAACGCGGCATCGTCCGCATCCACGTGTCCATGACGCACGACGCGGGGGTCGCGACGGCGTTCGTCGTGACGGAGTGCGCGCCGTGACCGAGCTCCGCGAGCGGGTCGTCGATCTGGACGCGGTGACCGCGAACGTCGTGCGCCTCCGCGAGGTCGTGGGCACGCCGCACGTGATGGCGGTCGTCAAGGCGGACGCGTACGGGCACGGCGCGGTGGAGAGTGCCCGCGCGGCGCTCGCCGGTGGCGCCGACTGGCTCGGTGTGGCCGAGATCGCCGAGGGGCTGGCGCTGCGCGACGCAGGGATCGACGCCCCGGTGCTGGCGTGGCTGCACGACCCGGATGAGGACTTCGCCGCTGCCGCGCAGGCCGGGATCGACCTGGGCTTGTCGTCGTTGCGGCAGTTGGAATCCGCGGCCCGAGCGGCCGTGGCGACCGACGTTCCGGTGCACGTGCAGCTGAAGGTCGAGACCGGCCTCAGCCGGAACGGCATCGCCGAGGACGACTGGGACGCGGTGTTCGTGCGGGCGCGCGAGCTGGAGACGGACGGCACGGTCGTCGTGCGCGGGATCTTCTCGCACCTGTCCAACGCGTCGCCCGAGGACGACCGCGCGGCCGTCGCCGTGTTCGAGCGGGCGCTCGCCCGGGCGGCCGCGGCCGGCCTCGAGCCCGAGCTGCGTCACATCGCGGCCAGCGCCGCCGCGCTCACTCTGCCGGATGCACGGTACGACCTGGTGCGGCTCGGCATCGCGATCTACGGGCTGTCGCCGTTCGGCGGCGGGGCGGGCGCGGAGCTGGGGCTGCGTCCCGCGATGACGCTGCGCGGCCGGGTCGCGGCGGTGCGCCGGGTGCCCGCCGGAAAGGGCGTCTCGTACGACTACACCTACCGCACGACCGGCGAGACGACCCTTGCGCTCGTTCCGCTCGGGTACGCCGAGGGGATCCCGCGCCACGCGTCCAACGCCGGCCCGGTGTCGATCGGCGGCCGGACCTTCCGCATCAGCGGACGCGTCGCCATGGACCAGTTCGTGGTCGATGTCGGCGACCTCGACGTGCAGGTCGGCGACGAGGTCGTGCTGTTCGGCGACCCGGCGACCGGCGTCCCCGGAGCCGACGACTGGGCGGACGCGGCCGGGACGATCAACTACGAGATCGTCACGCGGCTGGGAGGCCGCCTGAAGCGGACGTTCGTGGGAGGGCCGCGGTGAGCGCACTCGCCCTGCCCGCCACCCGTCGGATCGCCACGGCGGACGACATGCACGCGCTCGGTCTGGAGCTCGCGGGCGTGCTCCGGGCGGGCGACCTGGTCGTGCTCTCCGGCCCGCTCGGCGCGGGGAAGACCACGCTGACGCGCGGCATCGGCGAGGGACTGGACGTGCGTGGCCCGGTGACCAGCCCCACCTTCGTGCTCGCACGGACGCATCCCGCCCTCTCCGGCGGCGCGCCCCTCGTGCACGTGGATGCGTACCGCCTCTCGAGCGCGCTGGAACTCGACGACCTCGATATCGACTTCGCCGGCTCGGTGGTCGTCGTGGAGTGGGGGAGCGGGATGCTCGACGGCGTCGCCGAGTCGTGGCTGGAGGTCGCGATCGAGCGGCCGACCGGCGCCGACGAAGGGTCCGAAGTGGCGGGCGACGACGACGAGGTGGACGAGCCCCGCACGGTCACGATCACCGGCTTCGGCCCGCGCTGGGCCGTCGATCCCGCTTAGGCTGGACGCATGCTCCTCGCCATCGACACCTCCGCCGGAACGAGCGTCGCGGTGGTCGACCTGGACGCCGGCGTCATCTCCGAGGTGATCGAGACCGACACCATGCGCCACGCCGAGGTGATCGGCACGCTCATCGACGAGGCGCTGCGGGTCGCGGGTGTCGAGGTGCGTGCACTGTCCGGCGTCGTCGCCGGGATGGGTCCCGGCCCCTTCACGGGTCTGCGCGTCGGGATCGCCGCCGCGAAGGCGTTCGCGATCGGCGCGGGCAAGCCGCTGGTCCCGGTGGTGAGCCACGACGCGATCGCCTACGAGCAGTACGCCGTCGGGGCGAACGGTCCGCTGCTGGTGGTGACGGACGCCCGCCGGCGCGAACGCTACTGGACCGCGTACTCCGGAGCCGACGACCTCGGGCTCCCGATCCGCCTCGACGGCCCCGGCCTCGCCAAGCCCGACGACCTGCCGCATCCCGAGGTCCCGCGCATCGAGACCGACGTGGTACCCGCCGGCCGGCTCGGGATGCTCGCCGAACTCCGCTACGCGAACAGGCTCCCGATGGATGCCGACGACGCCCTCTACCTGCGCTCGCCCGATGTCACCCTCTCGGCCGGACCGAAGCGGGTGACCGCATGACCGCGTACCAGCTGCGGCGCGCACAGGCCGCCGATGTTCCGGCGATCATGGAGCTGGAGCGCTCGGTCTTCGTCACCGACGCCTGGTCGGAGCGCTCCATGCTCTCGGAGGTGACCGGCGAGCACGGGTACTACCTGGTCGCCTTCGAGCCGGAGACGCCGGAGCGGATCGACGCGTACGCCGGGCTGCTGGCGCCGCGCGGGGGAGGCGAGGGCGACATCCAGACCATCGCGGTGGCGCCGCACGCCCGTCGCCGAGGACTCGGACGCGCGCTGATGCTCGCCCTCATCGGCGAGGCGCGCAACCGCGGCGCGCGCGAGGTGTTCCTGGAGGTGCGCGCCGACAACCCGGGAGCCCAGACGCTGTACCGTGCCCTCGGATTCGAGGAGATCGGCGTGCGCCCGAAGTACTACCAGCCGGACGGAGTGGACGCCCTCGTGATGCGCCTCACCGTCCCGACCCCGGAGACGACCATCGCATGACCTCCGTCACACCCGCCGACGGGCCGCTCGTCCTCGGCATCGAGACCTCCTGCGACGAGACCGGCGTCGGCATCGTCCGCGGCACCACGCTGCTCTCCAACACGATCGCGTCGTCGATGGAGGAGCACGCGCGGTACGGCGGCGTCGTGCCCGAGGTCGCGGCGCGGGCCCACCTGGAGGCGCTGGAGCCGACCCTGCGCACCGCGGTCGCGGACGCGGGCATCGAGCTGGCCGACGTGGACGCGATCGCCGTCACCAGCGGGCCGGGGCTCTCCGGCGCACTGATGGTCGGCGTCGGCGCGGCGAAGGCCCTCGCCGTGTCGTTGGGCAAGCCGCTCTACGCGGTCAACCACCTGGTCGGCCACGTCGGCGCCGACCTGCTCGACGCGTCCGGCGGCCCCGGGCACCCCGTCGAGCTGCCGACCATCGCCCTGCTCGTCTCGGGCGGTCACACCTCCCTGCTGCTGGTGCGCGACCTGGTGTCGGATGTGGAGCTCCTGGGCGAGACCATCGACGACGCGGCCGGGGAGGCGTTCGACAAGGTCGCGCGCGTGCTCGGCCTGCCGTATCCCGGCGGCCCGCAGATCGACCGGGTCGCGGCGGACGGCGACCCGACCGCCATCCGCTTCCCGCGCGGGCTGACCCGCCCGAAGGACCTTGAGAAGCACCGCTACGATTTCTCGTTCTCCGGTCTCAAGACGGCCGTGGCGCGCTGGGTGGAGCAGCGCCAGGACGCGGGCGAGGGCGTGCCGGTCGCCGACGTGGCCGCGTCCTTCCGCGAGGCCGTCGTGGACGTGCTCATCACGAAGGCGCTCAATGCCTGCCGCGACCACGACGTCCCCCGGTTGCTGCTGGGCGGCGGTGTCGTCGCCAACGCGCGCGTGCGGCAGCTCGCGGTCCAGCGCGCGGCGGAGGCCGGCGTCGCACTCCGCATCCCGGCGCTCTCGCTGTGCACGGACAACGGCGCGATGATCGCCGCACTCGGGGCCCAGCTGATCCAGGCGGGGCACGCGCCGAGCGAGCTGACCTTCTCGGCCGACTCCACGCTGCCGGTCACGGAGATCCAGGTCACGCGCTGAGACGTGCGTTGACACCCCTGCGCGGGCCCTGCCACGATGGAGGGATACAGCGTTCTCTCAGGAAGGCGACTTCCGCGGAGTCGCTGGATCACCAGAGCCTCCACGATGAAGGAGATGGGTCTCATGACCGATCCGAACGCCCCCACCGACCCGGTGGACCCGAACACGCAGAATGGCTCGGTCCCTCCGCCGCCTCCGACTCCGCCCGCGGCACCCGCGGGTGACACCGGTGCTGTGCCGCCGCCCGCTCCGGGATACGGCCAGCAGCCGCCGGCCCCGGGATACGGCCAGCAGCCGCCCGCGCCGGGATACGGCCAGCAGCCGTATGGCCAGCAGCCCTACGGCCAGCAGCCGGGGCAGCCCTACGGCGCCCAGCCCGCCTACGGCCAGCCCGCTCCGGGCTACACGCAGCCGTACGGGCAGCCGGCCGCGAAGTCGCCCATCCTCAGCATCCTGTCGCTCATCGGCGGCATCGTCGGCCTCCTGATCAACCTGGTCTGGGGCATCGGCTTCCTGTTCGGCGTCGCCGCGGTGGTGCTCGGCTTCATCGGCAGGAACAAGGAGCCGCAGGCCCGCGGCTTCTGGCTGACCGGCATCATCCTGGGCTTCGTGAGCATCGCCATCGCGATCATCTACTGGATCATCCTGGCGATCGTCTTCGCGAGCCTCGCGAACTACAACACCTACTGAACGCGCAGCGCCGGGCGGCCTAGATCCGCTCGGCGAGGAGCGCCGTGTGCCGCCCGGCCACCCTGGTGAGGATCAGGGTCGCCGGGCGGTCGCCGTTCAGCGCCAGACGCTTCCGCAGGGCCGCCGGATCGACGTCCACGCCCCGCTTCTTGATCTCCAGCGTGCCGATGCCGCGCTGTCGCAACGCACGTCTCAGGTCCTTCTCGCCCGCCGGAAGCGTCTCCAGGATGCGGAAGCCGGAGGCGAACGGCGTCTCGACGGGCGCATCGGCGGTGACGTAGGCGATCTGCTCGGAGAGCATCCGCCCGCCGAGGCGCCGGGCCAAGTCGCCGATCAGGCGCGCGCGGATGACCGCGCCGTCGGGCTCGTACAGGTACTCGCCGAGCGGGCCGGTCTCCTCATCCACGCTGTCCGCGTCGGCCACGAGCTCGTCGGCCTGGTCGCCGCGCAGCACCAGCGCCGCCCGGCGGATCCCCGGGCGGGCCAACGCGCCGAACCACAGGCCGAGCTCGACCACCTGGCCGTCGGCCGAGACCCACTGCGCTTCGGCGGTGGAGGGGATGAGGTCGCGGTCGAACCCGGGGCCGAGCTTGAGCCCGACCGACCGGCCGGTCGCGAGCTCGTAGGCGAAGCCGAGCGACGGCGTGTAGTCATCGGGGTCGACCAGCCGCTCGGTCTGCGTGTGGCCGGCCGTGCGTCGGGCGGGGTCCAGGAAGACGCCGTCGATCGCGCGGAGGTCGACGTCCTCGGCGCGCCTCTGCTCGACCGTCGCGGTCGGGAAGGGGGCCAGGTTGAAGGAGGCGATGGCCGCGGTCACCTCGTCCGCATCCACCGCGGTCACCTCGAGCTCGAGGGCGGCGAGCGCGAGGGCGTCGCCGCCGATGCCGCATCCGAGGTCGGCGACGCGGCCCAGGCCCGCTGCGCGGAAACGGCCGGCGTGGCGGGCGGCCACCGGGAGGCGCGTCGCCTGCTCCAGTCCGGCCTCGGTGAACAGCATGCTGGACGCGAAGTCGCCGAACTTCGCCTGCGCCTTGCGGCGGAGTTTGGACTGCGTGAGCACCGCCGCGACGAGGGCGGGCGAGTGGCCCTGCTTGCGCAAGTCGCTGACGATCCGGAGCACATCCTTCTCGCTGCGGTACGGTGGCAGCGAGTCGAGGAGACGGAGCCCTTCCGGGCTCAGCAGCGCGACCAGCTCGGACCGTTCCATGCCTCAACGCTACCTTTCCACGGAGCTTGGCACTCACGTTGCGTGACTGCTAACGCACCCCCTAGACTCGTGTTAGCACTCTCAGTGCGAGTTTGCTAATCAGTCTTCGTCAAGACACTGTTCTTCACAGGAAAGGGGTCAACGTGTCGGTCTCCATCAAGCCGCTCGAGGATCGCATCGTCATCAAGCAGGTCGAGGCTGAGCAGACCACTGCGTCCGGTCTGGTCATCCCCGACACCGCCAAGGAGAAGCCGCAGGAGGGCGAGGTCGTCGCCGTGGGCCCGGGCCGCATCGACGACAACGGCAACCGCGTCCCGCTCGACGTCGCCGTCGGCGACAAGGTCATCTACTCCAAGTACGGTGGCACCGAGGTCAAGTTCGGCGGCGAGGACTACCTGGTCCTGTCCGCTCGCGACGTCCTCGCGGTCGTCGTCCGCTGACGCACCCCTCTTCGCAACGGCCCGGCTGCTCTGAGCAGCCGGGCCGTCGTCGTTAACTCCGGCGAGATTCGTGCCGAATGTGCGCTTTCGGGGCCGCATAACGCACATTCGGCACGAATCTCGCGGCGGTGACCGGAGGTAGAGTCGGACGAGTGGCATCCTCCTCAGACGACCTCTCCTCGCATCGCACCTCCGGGCTGATCTACGCGGTATCGGCGTACGTGCTCTGGGGCATCCTCCCGATCTACTTCCTGGCGCTCGCCCCGGCCGGCGCGTGGGAGATCGTCGCCTGGCGGATCATCTTCTCGCTCGGGTTCTGCGCCATCGCGCTGACCGTCACGCGCACCTGGCGGCAGTTCGGCGCCCTGATGCGGGACACCCGGGTCCTGCTCACGATGGGGCTCGCCGGCGTCCTGATCTACGTCAACTGGCAGACCTACGTCCTCGCGACGGTGAGCGGCCACGTCGTCGAAGCGGCGCTCGGCTACTTCATCAACCCGATCGTCACGGTGTTCCTCGGCGTCCTCGTGCAGCGCGAGCGGTTGCGGATCGCGCAGTGGGTCGCCGTCGGCGTGAGCGTGGTGGCGGTCATCGTGCTCGCGGTGGGCTACGGGTCCGTGCCGTGGATCGCGCTCATCCTCGCCTTCTCCTTCGGGCTCTACGGCCTCATCAAGAAGCGGGTCGGCGGCCGCGTGGACGCGCTGTCCGGCCTCACCCTGGAGACGATGTGGCTGACGCCCGTCGCCGTCATCCAGCTCATCGTGGTCGGCGTGACGGCCGGTCTCACGCTCGGGACCGCCGGGCCCTGGCACACCGTGCTGCTGGTCGGCGCGGGCGTCATCACCGCCGTCCCGCTGCTGTTCTTCGCCGCCGCGTCGCGCCGGCTCCCGCTCGTGTTCATGGGCTTCATCCAGTACTTCGCGCCGATCATCCAGTTCGTCGTCGGCGTCGCGGTGCTGCACGAGGCGATGCCGCCGGAGCGGTGGCTGGGCTTCGCGATCGTCTGGCTCGCGCTGGTCATCCTCAGCGTCGACATGATCGTCGCCGCGCGCCAGGGGAAGCGGGCCGCGGAGCTCGATCTCGCGACCGTCGACTGAGTCCCCGAATCACGGAATACCCGCTCAGGTTCTGCCGTTACCATTGAGCATCCACAGTCGCGCATCTTCTTGATAGGGGTGAAATGGATCAGCCCGATCCGTTCGGTTTCATCGGTTTGACCTACGACGACGTCATGCTGCTCCCCGGGCACACGGACGTCATCCCGAGCGAGGCGGACACCTCGACTCGCCTGACCAAGCGCATCTCGATGGCCACTCCGCTGCTGTCGAGTGCGATGGACACCGTCACCGAGTCGCGCATGGCGGTCGCCATGGCGCGCCAGGGCGGCATCGGCATCATCCACCGCAACCTCTCGATCGAGGATCAGGCGTCGCACGTCGACAAGGTGAAGCGCTCAGAGTCGGGCATGATCACCAACCCGGTCACCACGACCCCCGACGCGACCGTCGAAGAGGTGGATGCGCTGTGCGGCCAGTTCCGCGTGAGCGGCCTCCCGGTAGTCGAGCCGGACGGCACCCTCGTCGGCATCATCACCAACCGCGACATGCGCTTCGTCTCGCCGTTCGAGCGGTCGACGACCAAGGTCCGCGACGTGATGACCCGCCAGCCGCTGATCACCGCGCCGGTGGGCATCGACCCGGACTCCGCGGTCGCCATCTTCGCCGAGCACAAGATCGAGAAGCTGCCGCTGGTGGACGCCGACGGCAAGCTCCGCGGCCTCATCACCGTCAAGGACTTCGACAAGAGCGAGAAGTACCCGGACGCCACGAAGGACGACGAAGGCCGTCTGCGCGTCGGCGCCGCGATCGGCTTCTTCGGCGACGCCTGGGACCGCGCGATGACCCTGGTCGACGCGGGCGTGGACGTCATCGTGGTCGACACGGCCAACGGCGACAGCGCCGGCGTGCTCGACATCATCCGCCGCCTCAAGGCCGAGCCGCGCGCGTCGCACGTCGACGTGATCGGCGGCAACGTGGCGACCCGCTCCGGCGCGCAGGCGCTCATCGACGCAGGAGCCGACGCCATCAAGGTCGGCGTGGGCCCCGGCTCCATCTGCACCACCCGCGTCGTCGCCGGTGTCGGCGTGCCGCAGGTGACCGCCGTGTACGAGGCGTCCCTCGCGGCGCGCGAGGCGAACGTCCCGCTCATCGCGGACGGCGGCCTCCAGTACTCGGGCGACATCGCCAAGGCGCTCGTCGCCGGCGCGGACAGCGTCATGCTGGGCTCGCTGCTGGCCGGAACCTCCGAGTCGCCAGGCGAGCTCGTCTTCGTCAACGGCAAGCAGTTCAAGAACTACCGCGGCATGGGGTCGCTCGGCGCCCTCCAGACCCGCGGCAAGAAGACCTCGTACTCGCGCGACCGCTACTTCCAGGCGGATGTGCCCAGCGACGAGCAGCTGATCGCCGAGGGCATCGAAGGGCAGGTGCCGTTCCGCGGACCGCTCTCCGCCGTCGCGTACCAGCTGGTCGGCGGCCTCCGCCAGTCGATGTTCTACGTCGGTGCGCGCACCATCCCGGAGCTCAAGTCGAACGGCAAGTTCGTCCGCATCACGGCGGCCGGGCTCAAGGAGTCCCACCCGCACGACATCCAGATGGTCGTGGAGGCGCCCAACTACCGTCGCTGAGCCGGCCCAGCGGCCGCCTACCCGAAAGCGACCCGATTGACCGTCAAACACCTCGCCGCAGTACTGGCCGGGCTCGTCCTGGCCGGTACTGTCGCGGGTCCGGCGGCGGCCGCACCCTCCGTGTCGTTCCGTGAGCTGATCGACGACATCGGACCGCTGGAGACCTACGCCCGGCAGTACGCGTCCGCGAACCCGGGCGACGCCGTGGACGAACTGGTCCTGGTCTACATCAGGACCGCGAATCCCGCCTACGACGACTTCCGCTGGGAGACTCTGGGCGGCCGGCGGGATCTGTCCTTCGAGTCGTACGTCGCGGAGCAGGACGACCGCAACGGGACGTCGGCGTCCGACCTGAAGCAGCTGCGTCAGGTGACCTTGCCGAACGGCGAGGTCACGGACGCGGTGCACATGTTCGCCACGATGAGCCTCGGTACGCCGCCGAAGTCCCCCGCGGCCGACCTCGGCGGGTTCGCCGGCGACATCACCGACCTGATGACCGACATCCGGTCCGTCGCGGGTGGACCGGCGGCTGTGCAGGCTGCTGCCGCCGCCGACTTCGGCAACCCGAACGGAGGCTTCTCCACAGAAGACCTCTGGGCCGACCTCGACGCCGTCAACCTCACCGCTCTCCGCGCGGCTGACCCGCAGACGCCGTACGCGGACCTGCTGACCGCGTACTTCTCGGGGCTCACGGAGCGGAAGCGCGTCGACGGCTTCCTCACCAACCGCTTCCCGTCGACGCCCCGCACGCAGACCGACCTGCGTGCCGCGGTGACGTCGGCCTACACCTCCAACACGTACATCTCCTTCCTGGAGTACGACCGCGGTCTCTCCGACCTGACGGCTCAGCGCGACGCGGCCATCGGTGTCTTCGCCGGCTACCTCGCCCAGGTGTCGCACGTCATCCCGGTGGCGGTGACGTCGCCCGCCGCCTCGTCGACCGTGGGCACCTCCACCCCCACAGTGGCGGGCACCGGCGAGCCGGGTGCGACGGTGACGGTGACCGGCTCGGGGGGCCGTGTGGTCGGGACGACGACCGTGGATGCGGCGGGCGCCTGGTCGCTCACCACCGCGACGCTGCCCGCCGGCCGCGCGGGCCTGACCGTTGCGCAGGCCGCAGGCGGCGGAGGTCCGACCACCGCGGCCGTCGCGTTCGAGGTGGTGCTGCCCCGGCCGATCCCGGTCGCGAACTCCTGGGTCTGGTCGTCCCTCGCGGTCGCAATCGCGGTGGCCCTGGTCGCGGTGGTGCTGTGGAGGCTGTTCAGCCCCGCCGCGCGACGTCGGCGATCCGGTCGATCGCATCCGTCAGCACCTCGGGCGAGCACGCGAGGTTAAGGCGGACGAAGCGGGCGGTCCGAGTCCTCATCGCGCTGACGGGCTGCCGGTCTGTTGGGCGAGAAGGGCGTGGAACGCACGGATGGCCGCCGCGGTCTCATCCGGACGCTCGAAGCCGGCGAAGTGGCCACCGGCAGGAGCCACCACGAACGTGCGCAGGTCGATCGCGGCGCGCTCGGCGAGCGAACGCGGGAAGCCGGACATCCCGGGCTCGCGGGCGAGATAGACGCCCGTCGGCGCGCTGATCGGCGGTCGCGGCGGGTTCTGCTCGTAGTCGTAGTACTGCTGGAACGAGGTGCCGATGCTGTCCGTCACCCAGTAGAGCGTCGCGATCGAGTAGAGGATGCCGGAGTCGACGATGCGGTCGAAGTCGCCGTCCACCCAGTCGTGCCACTTGTCGGCGATCCAGGCGAGGAGTCCGGCGGGGGAGTCGGCGAGTGCCGCGGCGATCGTGTCGGGTCGGGTGAGCATGATCTCGCTGTAGCCGCCGTCGCTCTCGTCATACGCCGCAAGGGCGTCCAGGTACGTGCGCTCCGCCTCATCGCGGGGCGTGTCGTCTGCGGGGAACGGCGCGTTGAGCAGTTGGACGCCGATCAGGGCCTCCGGATGATCGGCGCCGAGCCAGGTCGAGGCGCCGCCCCCGATATCGCCGCCGAAAGTGGCGTAGCGGTCGAACCCGAGAGCCGCCATGAGGGCGTGCAGCTTCTCGGCGATGGCACGCCGGGTCAGCGGGGGCTCGGGCAGCTCGGAGAAGACGAAGCCGGGAAGCGACGGGATGACGACGTCGAACGCGTCCGTCAGGCGCTCGGCCAGCGGGAGGTACTCCACGAACGCGCTCGGCCATCCATGGAGCAGCAGCAGCGGCGTGTGCGGTCCGGGTCCGGTGCCGCGCACACGGGCGAAGTGCATGCGGCTGCCGTCGACCTTCACCACCCCCTGCTCGACCGCGTCGAGCCGAGCCTCCTCCGCGCGCCAATCGAACGCCAGCCAGCCCTCCACGAGCTCCCGCAGGCGTTCGCCGCCGAGGCCGCCCTCCCATCCCCGACGACCGGGCGCGGACAGGTAGCGGGTGCGGGCGAGCCGTTCGCGCAGGTCGTTCAACGTCTCGTCGGGCACGTGGATGCGGAACTCGTCGATGGTCATCCCGCCACGATAGCGACGGCCACCGACCGTGCAGCCGGCCCAACGCCTCAGCGGCGAGTCAGCTCGGCGATCCGGTCGATCGCATCCGTCAGCACGTCGGGCGAGCACGCGAGGTTGAGCCGGACGAAGCCGGCGCCGTTCGCGCCGAAGTCCGTGCCGGGGTTCACCGCGACGCGCGCCTCCTCGAGGATGCGTGCAGCGGGGTCGTCGCCCCAGCCGAGCTGCCGGAAGTCCAGCCACGCCAGGTAGCTCGCGTGCGGCTCGCGGTAGCCGACTCGCGGAAGTCGGTCGGTCAGCAACACCGACAGGAGCGCCCGGTTCGTCTCGATCGCGGTGAGCGCCCCCTCCAGCCACTCCTCGCCGGAGGCGTATGCGGCCTCGGTGGCGATGCGTCCGAACAGGCTGGTGCGCACCTCCACCTCGATCGGCAGCGCGTGGATGCGCTCCGCCTGCTCGGGAGAAGCGGTCACGAAGAGGGCGCACTTGAGGCCCGCGAGGTTCCACGCCTTCGTCGCGGCATGGGCGGCGATGCCGACCTGCCGGGCCTCATCCGACACGGACAGGAACGGGGTGAACGTCGCCTCCCGGTGGGTCAGCGGCGCGTGCACCTCGTCGCTCACGACGTGGACGCCGTGGTGAGCCGCGAGCGCCGCCACGGCTTCGAGCTCCGCGCGCGGATGCACCAGCCCGAGCGGGTTGTGCGGGTTGCAGAGCAGGAACGCCGTCGCGCCGCCGGCGAACGCCCGCTCCAGGCCGTCGAGGTCGAGCGCCCAGCCGGCGCCGTCCGTCCCTCCCGAGAGCAGCGGCACCTCCTCCACGACCCCGCCCGCCTCGGGGATGAAGTCGTAGAACGGCGGATACACCGGCGGCGTGATGACCACGCGGTCGCCCGGCCGGATGAGCGCGCGCAGCGACTCCACGATCACGACGCCGACGTCGGTGGTGGTCCGCGTCCGCGCCGGGTCGACCTCCCAGCCCCAGTGCCGCTGCGCGAACCCGGCGAACGCGCGCTGCGTCCGGTCGTCCGGGCCGATGTACCCGGTGTCGCTGCGGTCGACCGCGGCGTGCAGCGCCTCGGCGATCGGCGGGGCCAGGGGGTAGTCCATCTCCGCAACGAAGAGCGGCAGCACGTCGTCGGGATACGCCCGCCACTTCTCGCTCGTGCGCTGGCGGAGTCGGCTGAGTGGTTCGGCTTCGACCTTCACCCGACCACTGTCCCACTCCACCCGGCACTGGCCCACCCGGCTGCGCGGCCTAGACTGAAGCGCGTGAGTATGGAGATCGAGATCGGGCGCGCCAAGCGCGCCCGCCGTGTGTACGCCTTCGACGACGTCGCGGTGGTTCCGAGCCGTCGCACCCGCGACCCCGAGGACGTCTCGGTCTCCTGGACCATCGACGCGTACCAGTTCGACATCCCGTTCCTCGCCGCGCCCATGGACTCCGTCGTGTCGCCGACGACGGCCATCATGATGGGCCAGCTGGGAGGCGTCGGTGTCCTCGACCTCGAGGGCGTGTGGACCCGCTACGAGGATCCGGAGCCGCTGCTCGCCGAGATCCGCGAGCTGCCCGCCGAGCGCGCGACCGCCCGCATGCAGGAGATCTACGCCGAGCCGATCAAGCCTGAGCTGGTCACCCGCCGTCTCGCCGAGATCCGCGAGGGCGGCGTCACCGTCGCCGGCGCGCTCTCGCCGCAGCGCACGCAGGAGCTGTACCAGACCGTGGTCGAGGCCGGCGTCGACCTGTTCGTCATCCGCGGCACCACCGTGTCCGCCGAGCACGTCTCGAAGAACGTCGAACCCCTCAACCTCAAGAAGTTCATCTACGAGCTGGATGTGCCGGTCATCGTCGGCGGCGCCGCCACTTACACCGCGGCACTGCACCTGATGCGCACCGGCGCCGCGGGCGTGCTCGTCGGCTTCGGCGGGGGAGCCGCCTCCACCACCCGCTCGACCCTCGGCATCCACGCGCCCATGGCCACCGCCGTGGCCGACGTCGCCGGCGCGCGCCGCGACTACATGGACGAGTCCGGCGGCCGTTACGTGCACGTCATCGCCGACGGCGGCCTGGGCAGCTCCGGCGACATCGTCAAGGCGATCGCCTGCGGCGCCGACGCGGTCATGCTCGGCACCACGCTGGCCCGCGCGACGGACGCTCCCGGCGGCGGCTGGCACTGGGGCGCCGAGGCGCACCACTCGCAGTTGCCGCGCGGAAACCGCGTCGCGGTCGGCCAGATCGCCCCGCTCGAGGAGATCCTGTACGGTCCGGCTCCGGTCGCGGAGGGCTCTGCGAATCTCGTGGGAGCCTTGCGGAGAAGCATGGCCACGACGGGATACTCGGACTTGAAGGAGTTCCAGCGCGTCGAGGTGGTCGTCGCGCCCTACCGAACGCAGTAGGACAACACGCCGGCCGATGGCGGCCGGGGGAGGAGAGAACGATGACGGATACGCAATCGGCTCCGGGCGGCGACAGGCACGCCACCCCCGCCTCCAACCCGGCTGTGACCTATCCGTCGCGCCTCGGGCCGGCGGAGCGGGCGGCGGCGATCGCGGCGCTGAAGGACACCGAGCTCGACATCCTGGTCGTGGGCGGCGGCATCGTCGGCGCAGGGTCCGCGGTCGACGCGGCGACCCGCGGACTGAGCGTCGGGCTGCTGGAGGCGCGCGACTTCGCGTCCGGAACCTCCAGCCGGTCGTCGAAGCTCGTCCACGGCGGCATCCGCTACCTCGAACAGCTCGACTTCCGCCTGGTGCGGGAGGCGCTGATCGAGCGCGGTCTGCTGCTGCAGCGCATCGCTCCGCACCTCGTGAAGCCGGTCCGGTTTCTCTACCCGCTGCACAAGCGGGTCTGGGAGCGCTTCTACATCGGCGCCGGGATGATGCTCTACGACATCTTCTCGTACACGGGAGGCCGTCCCCCGGGCGTGCCGCACCACCGGCACCTGAGCAAGCGCCAGGTGCTCAACGCCATCCCGTCGATGAACAAGGACGCGCTGGTCGGCGGCATCACGTACTACGACGCGCAGGTGGACGACGCCCGGTACGTCGCCAACCTGGTCCGCACAGCCGCGCACTACGGCGCGCACGTCGCCTCCCGCGTCCGCGTCGAGGGCTTCATCAAGGTCGGCGAACGGGTCGTCGGCGTGCGGGCGCACGACCTCGAGACCGACGAGCGGTTCGACATCCGGGCGAAGCAGGTCGTCAACGCGACCGGCGTGTGGACGGACGACACCCAGTCGATGGTCGGAGAGCGCGGCCAGTTCAAGGTGCGCGCGTCCAAGGGCATCCACCTCGTCGTGCCGCGGGACCGCTTCCAGTCGAAGATGGGCCTGCTCCTCCGCACCGAGAAGAGCGTGCTGTTCGTCATCCCGTGGGGCCGCCACTGGCTCATCGGCACGACGGACACCGACTGGCACCTCGACAAGGCGCACCCGGCTGCGACGGCTGCGGACATCGACTACCTGCTCGCGCACGTCAACGAGGTGCTGAACGTGCCGCTGACCCGCGAGGACGTCGAGGGCGTCTACGCCGGCCTCCGGCCGCTGCTCGCGGGCGAGTCGGAGCAGACGTCGAAGCTGTCGCGCGAGCACCTGGTCGCCCACTCGGTGCCGGGACTCGTCGTGATCGCCGGCGGCAAGTGGACCACGTACCGCGTGATGGCGAAGGACGCGGTCGACTCCGCGGTCAGCGCGCTCGACGGCAAGATCCCCGCCTCCACCACGATGGAGATCGCGCTCGTCGGCGCGGAGGGCTACCAGGCCGCCTGGAACCGCCGCCACCGCATCGCGAAGGAGTCCGGCCTGCACGTCGCGCGGATCGAGCACCTGCTCAACCGCTACGGCACCTTCGCCGAGGACATCCTGGCGCTCATCCGCGAGGACCCGTCTCTCGCGGATCCGCTGCCCGGAGCCGACGACTACGTCGGCGCGGAGGTCGTCTACGCGGCGAGCCATGAGGGTGCGCTGCACCTGGAGGACGTGCTCGCCCGCCGAACGCGCATCTCGATCGAGGCCTGGGACCGCGGCGTCTCGGCCGCGCCGGTCGCGGCATCCCTGCTCGCACGCGTGCTCGGCTGGGACAAGGCGCGTGAGGAGCGCGAGGTGAAGACCTACCTCCAGCGGGTCGAGGCCGAGCGGGCCAGCCAGCTGCAGCCCGACGACGAGTCGGCCGACCGCATCCGGCTGGAAGCCCCCGACATCGTGGACGTGGACGCCGCAGCGGCGAAGCACGTCGCCCCGCCGAAGTCCCGCGGTGCGAAAGCCGGCACCCCGACGAAGGCCGACGAGGCGCCGAAGGACGTCGAAGGCGCGGGCGGGGAGGACGCTCCGGCGACGGAAGGCTGAGAACCGCCGCAGAGGGGCCCTCCCGGGACGCCGATCCCGGGAGGGCCCCTTCGCGCCTCCGATAGACTGGTACCTCACCCCCCTTATGCCGGCGAACCCGGCGGATGGAGACGGATGATGGTTGACGTTCGACGGGTCAAGCTCCCCGGGGTCGGGGTGCTGCACACCTTCGTCACCGACGACGGAGGAAAGGTCGGCGTCATCGCGCACCGCTCCGGGCACAGCGACCTGATCACGTTCTCCGACCACGAGGACGGCAGCGACGTCACCAAGGTCTCGCTCCGACTCAGCGAGGACGAGGCGCACACGCTCGCCGAGCTGCTGGGCGGCACGCAGATCACCGAGACGCTGACGGCGCTCGACCAGATCCCGGGCCTCAGTATCGACTGGTTCACCGTCGACTACGACGACCACATCGCCGGTCAGCAGCTGGGTGCCCCCGGCGACCGCGGCTTCGTCGGGCTCACCGTGGTGGCGGTCGTGCGCGGCGACTCCGCCAACCCGGCCCCCGCTCCGGACTTCAAGGTCTTCCCGGGCGACACGCTCGTCGTCGCCGGGACGCCGGAGAAGGTCGCCAAGGCCTTCGCGTTCTTCCGCACGGGCGAGATCGCCGCGCGTGCCACCGCCGACGCTCCGCCCGGAGGCTGATCGATGCACCTCGGCGAAGACCTCATCGTCCTCGGACTCCTCCTGCTCGTCGCGTACGTGCTGGGGCGGCTCGGCAAGCTGGTGGGCCTTCCCGCGATTCCGATCTACATGCTCGTCGGCCTGCTGGCGAGCCCGCACACCGGCTGGTTCCCGCTCAACTTCGAGAGCCACTACATCGAGCTCATCGCCGTCTTCGGGCTCATCCTGCTGCTGTTCAACCTCGGCCTGGAGTTCGACCAGGACGAGTTCTTCGGCAACTTCGGCAAGCTGATCGTCTCCGGCGGCTCCTACATCCTCATCAACATGGGTGCGGGGCTGATCTTCGGCTTCATGGTCGGGTGGGGCACGCGGGAGGCGCTGATCATCGCCGGGATGACGGCGACCTCGTCGTCGGCCATTGTCACCAAACTCCTCATCGAGCTGCGCAGGCTGGCGAACACCGAGACGCCGATGATCCTCGGCGTCACCGTGGTCGAGGACATCTTCATCGCCATCTACCTGGCGATCGTCTCGGTCGTGCTGAGCGGCGAGACCGACTTCTGGCCCGTCGTCGGCAAGCTGGCGATCGCGTTCGCCTTCCTCGTGGTGATGTTCACGATCGCGCGGTGGGGCGGCCGGTTCGTCTCGCGGCTGTTCCGCACCAAGGACGACGAGCTGTTCACGATCCTGTTCTTCGGGTTCGCGGTGCTGTTCGCCGGCATCGGCGAGATCCTGGGCGTCACCGACGCGATCGGCGCGTTCCTGATCGGCCTGGTCCTGGGGGCGACGAAGTACCGCAACAAGATCGAGCACATCGCCATCCCGCTGCGGGATGTGTTCGCCGCGTTCTTCTTCCTCAACTTCGGCCTCGCGCTGAACCCCGCGCAGTTCCCGTCGGTCATCGTCCCCGTGCTCGTCGCGGTGCTGCTGACCATCGTGCTCAACATCGCGGCAGGTCAGTTCGTCGCGTGGATCAACGGGTTCGGCGTCCAGGCCGGCATCAACACGACGGTCATCCTGCAGAACCGAGGCGAGTTCGCGCTGATCCTGGCGACGCTGTCGCTCGCCGCGGGACTGGACGAGCGCATCCAGCCGTTCGCGGGCCTCTACGTGCTGATCATGGCCGTGCTCGGACCGATCCTCGCAGCGAACTCCGAGAAGATCGGTGCGATGATCCTCAGGTCCGGCCCCAAGCGCCGGCGCGAACGGAAGAAGAAGCGCGATCCCATGCTCGACGAGGAGATCGCGCTCGTGGAGGCGGCGACGGCCGACCTCGACCCCGACGCGCAGCGGGACACACGGAGTGCGGACGAGACGCAGCGCGCGGTCGACCGGATGGTCGAGGCCGCCATGCAGGAGCACGACAACAACACGGAGCGGGCCGGGGAGCCGGCCGGCGAGCGGGAACGGGACTGACGATCGACACCACGACGGGACGGCCGCCGCAGAGCGAGACGACCCTCTTCCAGATGATGCTGCGCCCGCGGTGGATCGGCGCGCTGATCTTCGCGCTGCTGCTCGCCGCGGGGTTCGCCTGGCTCGGGCAGTGGCAGCTGGAGCGCGCCGTCGAGTCCGGCAAGGCCGTCGAGGCGCCGACCGAGACCGTCCTGCCCCTTGCCCAGGTGGCGGGACCGGGTGCGCCGCTCAAGGATGTCGCCGTCGGGCAGCTCGTGGAGTTCACCGGCACGTTCGTCCCCGGCGACGATCAGCTCCTCGAGGGGCGCCTCAACGACGGGAAGACCGGCTGGTGGGTCGTCGGCCACGTGAACCTGGAGCGCGACGGCAAGCCCGTGGCGCTCGCCGTGGCCCGCGGCTGGGCCGCCGACGAGACGACGGCGAGGGCCGCCATGGCCCGGCTCGCGGAGGAGCCGGCGTCCGAGCAGCGCATCGTCGGCCGCATCCTGCCCGACGAGCAGCCGCAGCTGCCGAGCGACAAGAAGAACGATCCGACCGCGATGCGGAGCCTCGGCGTCGGGCAGCTCTACAACCTCTGGCACGGCGTCGACGGGATGGACGTCTACGCGGCGTACGTCGTCCAGCGTGGCGCCCCCGAGGGCCTGGTGCAGATCGACTCCCCGCCGCCGATCGCGCAGACCGAGCTCAACTGGCTGAACGTGTTCTACGCCGCCGAGTGGATCATCTTCGCGGGCTTCGCGGTGTTCCTCTGGTACCGCCTGGTCAAGGATGCGAAGGCGCGCGAGGACGAGGAGCGCGAGCAGGCCGAGGCCTCGGCCGAAGCGCAGGAATCGGCCACCGCGGGCACCGTAGAATAGACCCATGCCCCTCGCTCCCAAGCTCGAAGACTTCCCGAAGATCCGCGGGGCGCTCCGGTTCTACCAGGTGTTCGCGTACATCACGGGCATCATGCTGCTCCTGCTGTGCGCCGAGATGATCGTCAAGTACGGGATGGGCTACCAGCTCTTCGCGTTCAGCAACTACGGCGCACTCACCTTCGTCCCCGTGCAGACCGCGGTCGCGCCGACGGGCGTGGACCTGAGCACGGGCATCCTCATCGCGCACGGCTGGCTCTACGTCGTGTACCTGATCTCGGACTTCCGCCTGTGGAGTCTGATGCGCTGGCCCTTCACGAAGTTCGTCACGATCGCCCTCGGCGGCGTCGTGCCGTTCCTCTCCTTCTTCGTGGAGGCGCGCATCACCAAGCAGGTGAAGTCCTACCTGGCCGGCCGCGAGGCCGAGGCCACGACCCTCGCGGAGGCGACCAATTAGCGATTCAACGAACCCGGCCGAATCGGCGAACCCGACCGGTCCCGTCCTCGTCGTCGACTTCGGCGCGCAGTACGCGCAGCTGATCGCGCGCCGCGTGCGCGAGGCCAACGTGTACTCCGAGATCGTGCCGCACACCGTCACGGCCGCCGAGATCGCCGAGAAGCGGCCCGCAGGCATCGTCCTCTCCGGCGGTCCGTCGTCGGTGTACGAGGAGGGCGCCCCCCGACTGGACGAGGCGATCCTCGATCTCGGCGTCCCCGTCCTGGGCATCTGCTACGGCTTCCAGGTGATGGCCACCGCACTCGGCGGCGAGGTCGCGAAGACCGGTCAGCGCGAGTACGGCTCGACCGCGGTCCGCATCTCCGACTCGGGCGTCCTGCTCGACGGACAGCCGGACGAGCAGACGGCGTGGATGAGCCACGGCGACTCCGTCTCCCGCGCCCCTGAGGGCTTCGAGGTGCTGGCCTCCACGGAGGGCACCCCGGTCGCCGCGTTCGCGAACGACGAGCGCCGGCTCTACGGCGTGCAGTGGCACCCCGAGGTGAAGCACTCGACTTACGGCCAGGCCGTGCTCGAGAACTTCCTGCACCGTGCCGCGGGCATCCCGGCCGACTGGAACAGCGGCAACGTCATCGCCGACCAGGTCGCCGCGATCAAGGCGCAGGTCGGCTCCGGCCGCGTCATCTGCGGCCTGTCCGGCGGCGTCGACTCCGCGGTGGCCGCGGCCCTCGTGCACAAGGCCGTCGGCGACCAGCTGGTCTGCGTCTTCGTCGACCACGGCCTGCTCCGCAAGGACGAGGCGCGCCAGGTCGAGGAGGACTACGTCAAGGCGACCGGCATCCGACTGGTCACCGTGAACGCTCAGGAGCAGTTCCTCACCGCGCTCGCCGGCGTCAGCGACCCGGAGACCAAGCGCAAGATCATCGGCCGCGAGTTCATCCGCGTCTTCGAGCAGGCCCAGGCCGACCTCATCGCCGAGGCGGCGAGCGAGGGCGACCCCATCCGCTTCCTCGTCCAGGGCACGCTGTACCCGGACGTCGTGGAGTCGGGCGGCGGCGCCGGCACGGCCAACATCAAGAGCCACCACAACGTGGGCGGCCTGCCGGAGGACCTGCAGTTCGAGCTCGTCGAGCCGCTGCGGACCCTGTTCAAGGACGAGGTGCGCGCAATCGGCCGCGAGCTGGGTCTCCCGGAGGAGATCGTCGGCCGCCAGCCGTTCCCCGGCCCGGGCCTCGGCATCCGCATCGTCGGCGAGGTGACGCAGGAGCGTCTGGACCTGCTGCGCGACGCTGACGCCATCGTCCGCGCCGAGCTGACCGCGGCCGGCCTCGACCAGGAGATCTGGCAGTGCCCGGTCGTGCTGCTCGCGGACGTCCGCTCGGTGGGCGTGCAGGGCGACGGCCGCACCTACGGCCACCCGATCGTGCTGCGCCCGGTGTCGAGCGAGGACGCGATGACCGCCGACTGGACGCGCCTGCCCTACGACCTGCTCGCGAAGATCTCGAACCGCATCACCAACGAGGTGGACGGCGTCAACCGCGTCGTGCTCGACGTCACGTCGAAGCCGCCGGGGACCATCGAGTGGGAGTGACGTGCGGCGCTCAGGTTCGGCCGGAACGGCTGCGCTAGAGTGCCAGTCGTGACTGTTGGCAAGGGGGAGCGCGCGCATGCCGTCCGGCATGCCCGGAAGAAGAAACGACCGGTCCGGTTGATCACGACGCTGTCGATCATCGGCGGCGTCGTTCTCGTGTTGGTGGTCGTCGGCGGCTGGATCGGCTTCCGCGCTCTCAGTGCGAAGAGCTCCCTCGAACAGGCTCAGGCACTCGTCGGCCAGATCAAGACGCAAGCCACCGCGATGAACCTGGAGGGCATCCAGGACTCCGCCAAGAAGCTGTCGAAGGCCACCGCGGACGCGGCCGCCGACACCAACGACCCGCTGTGGCGCGCAGCCGAGTTCGTCCCCGTCCTGGGCAAGAACCTCACGGCGGTCCGGGAGATGGCCGACGCCGTGGACCGTGTGGCGACGAAGACGATCACCCCCGTGGCGCGAGCGGCGGACGGCATCAGCATCGCGTCGCTGAAGCCTGCGGGCGGCCGCATCGACCCGACCCCGATCCGAAAGCTCGCGACCGCTCTGAAGCCGGCGTCGGAGGAACTGCATCGCACCACCGTCTCGGCTCGCGAGATCGAACTCGGCGGTACGATCGGCGCGGTCAACGCGGCCGGCACCAAGTTGACGTCGATGCTCACCTCGGCGGATGGCGCGTTGGCGACAGCGAGCTCGACACTCGACGTGCTGCCCGGGATGCTCGGCGCCGACGGTCCGCGCCACTACGTCCTCGTCTTCCAGAACCTCGCTGAGAGCACGGCGCTCGGCGGCTCCTCGGCCTCGCTCACCGAGGTGGTCATCGATAACGGCTCCATCGGAGTCGGCCGGCAGGCATCGAGCTCCACCATCCCCTGGCAGGACGGGAACCCGATCATCACGCCGGTCGCCAGTGCGGAGGCGCTCTACAACCCTCTGATGTACACGAGGCTCAACCTGGCCACGAGCCGTCCCGACTTCCCGACGGCGGCGGAGATCATCCAGGGGTGGTGGAGCAAGGACGTCGGCGGTCCTGTCGACGGCGTGATCTCCATCGACCCGGTCGCTCTCGCTCACATTCTCGGTGCCACCGGTCCGGTCGACCTCGCCACCGGCGATCAGCTCACGAACAAGAACGTCGTCCAGCTCCTCCTGAATCAGGTCTACTTCCGCTATCAGGGGAAGGACGATGCCCAGACCAACGCGATGACGGATCCCTTCTTCGCCGAGGCCGCCCTCAAGATCTTCAACGCCCTCACCGCGACCAAGGCCCAGCCGACGAGCCTCCTGCGCGCGGTGTCCCAGGGCGTCGACGAACACCGCATCATGTTCTGGAGCAGCCATCCGGACGAGCAGAAGTTCCTGTCCACGACTCCGCTTTCGGGCGTGCTCCCCACGGACAACAAGACGGCGACGACCACGGGCGTGTTCTTCCGTGACATCTCCGCATCGAAGATGGACTACTACCTCCAGACGGCGGCGCACCTCACCACCGACACCTGCCAGGCCCGAGCGCCGAAATACACGGTCGGCGTCTCGCTCACCTCGTTGATCTCGGCCGAAGCGGCCGCTCGACTTCCCAAATACGTGGCCAGCGCGCGTCTGAACAAGGGGGACTTCCAGACCGAGGTGTTCGTCTACGGGCCGCCCGGGACCAAGGCGATCGCTTCATCCATCGTGAAGCCGGCGGCCTACACCGTCCAGGGGATCACCACAGACGACTTGGGCCGGCCGGTCGTCGCGTTCTCGACCATCATGGCGCCCGGCCAGCAGACCGAACTCTCGGTCTCGTTCCAGGGTGCGGAGGGCGATTACGCGGCACCCGCGCTTCGCACGACTCCCATGCTCCACCCGACAGAGGTCACGGTGGACGCTCCGCGTTGCACGAGCCGGTAGGGATCCGGGCGGTTGATACTATGACAGATGTTTCGCTCGCGCCCTCAGGGCGTTCAGAGGGGAACCTGCCGTCGGTGAGCCAGCTCGGATGATCGGCACCGACCCCAGCCACGAATGCGGAGTGTGAATGCGAGCAAAACCCGAAACGGGAGCGCGACGCGTTGATGCCCCGGCCGTGGACGCCCGCCAGGAGCGCAGCGGTGGCGCGGCGGAGTTGATGATCAACGGCCGTTGGATGTCCAAACCCATCACCGGCACGGAACGATATGCCGCCGAAGTCACTCGGGAGCTACTGAAGCGCGACGATGTCCGGGCGACACTGCTGGTGCCGAAGGATGCGACGATTCCGCCGTGGGCCGCGGGCACCCCGCTGATCCGATCGCGCCTGTCGGGGGTGCTGTTCGAACAGCTCGCGCTGCCGGTGCTCTCCTTCGGAAAGCACCTCGTCAACCTGAGTGGGCCGGCGCCGTTGCTGAAGCTCAACCAGTCCGTCGTGCTGTTCGACGCGAGCACCTTCCGGTATCGCGACACCTTCAGCCGAGCGTTCGCACTCTGGTACACCATCCTCTATTGGACGCTGACGCGCACGGCGAAACGGGTGTTCACCATCTCGCAGTTCAGCGCTCAGGAGATCGCCGAGGTGGTTCACGTTCCGGAGTCGCGCCTGACCGTCGCGCTGTGCGGCGCGGACCACGCCTCCGCATCTCCGTCCAGGAAGCCGGATCTGGAGGTTCCGGAGCGCTTCGCCCTCTTCGTCGGCACGCTCGCCGAGCGTAAGAATCTGGCACCGGTGCTCCGCGCCTTCGCCCGCAGCGGCATCCCGGCGGTCGTGGTCGGCGCCGCAGGAAGTTCCCGCGTCTTCTCCCGGACCAGCGGCCTGGGTGAGAGCAACGCCATGGTCACCTTCGCCCGTCGCCTCGATGACGAAGAGGTCTACTGGCTGATGGAGAACGCCACGGCTCTCGTCTTTCCTTCGCTGTATGAGGGGTTCGGACTGCCGGTCGTCGAAGCGCAGACGCGAGGATGCCCGGTGATCTGTGCCGACAGCTCGTCCCTCCCCGAGGTGACCGGAGAATCGGCTCTGCGATTCGACCCGGCGCGGCCCGAGGAAGCGGTCACGCTCTTCGAGCGCCTGGAGACCGAGGACGGGTTGCGTTCCCGGCTCGTCGACCTCGGCCGGCGAAACGTGGAGCGGTTCACCTGGGCGGCGGCGGCCGCGACGATGGTGGATGCGATCAGAGTGAAAGCACGGCGGCCGTGAGGATCGCGCTCGTCAACACGTCCTATCCGCCGTACACCGTCGGGGGAGCCGAGCGCTCGGTCTCCGAGCTCGCGCACGCCCTCGCCCGGGAGGGCCACGCGGTGATGGTCGCAGCGCTCGGGCCGGAGGGCGGCACCGCCTCGAGGGAGCTGGACGACGACGTGACGGTGGTCCGCATCGCCTCGCGAGCGTTCCGGCCGTTTGCTTCCGGCGGTAAGAACGAGTCGCGGGTCGGCAAGCTCTTCTGGCACGCCGGGGAGCTGGCCCGCGTCGCCGAATACCGCTCGCTGCGGCGAGTGCTCGGGGACTTCGCTCCGGATGTGGTCCATACCAACAACCTCGCGGGTTTCGGCTGGCTCGGATGGCGGGCAGCCCGCGGCTGGCCCATCGTTCACACGATGCGTGACTACTACCTGTCATGCATGGCCAGTAACCACTGGAGGAATGGTCGTCCCTGCCCGCCGACCGCGCTCGCCTGCCGCGTCAGCAAGGCGCCGCTGCGTCACGCGCCCGTCCGGCCGGACCTGTTCGTCGGCGTGAGCGACGACATCGTCGAGCGTCATCGCGAATTCGGCACCATCAGGCCGGCCGAACGAGCGGAGACCATCCACAACCAGCCTGTCATCTCCGAGCGGAACGTCGCACGTGGTCCGTCAGGGGAGAAGTTCGTCTTCGGAGTCCTGGGTCGGATCGGGTCGGACAAGGGAACGTGGCTCGCCATCGAGGCCTTCCTTCTCCTGGCTCAGCGTTCTAAGCGCCCTGTGGAGCTTCGGCTCGCCGGTTCAGGGACCCCGTCCGACGTGCGCTGGATCGTCGATCTCGCCAGCCGGCGTGATGACATCGTCTACGTCGGTTCAGCGGATCCGTCGGAGTTCTACGCGTCGGTCGACTGTGCTCTCGTCCCCACCCAATGGCCTGAGCCGTTCGGCCGTACCGCCGCAGAAGCGCTGGCGGTCGGAACGCCGCTCATCGCCTCCAGGACGGGTGGGCTGCCCGAGGTGACGGAGCGCTATGGCGGTTCTTTCCATCTGGTGGGGGAGTTCCATAGCGCCGAGGCATGGGCGGACGCGATGACTTCCGCGATCTCCTCCCCCCCCGACCGGGAAGCGGCGCGGTTCGTCGATGTCCCTCCCGCGCATCCCGCTCCCGACGAGCCGATCCACCGCCGCTACCTCGAAAGCTACCGCAGTGCGATCCATCTGGCAGGACGCCAACGGTCGGGGCGGCGCTCGTGATACACGATGTGGTCGGCATCGTCCTCGCGGCCGTGATCCTCATACCGGGCCTGGTGCTGATCGTGCGGCGCGACGTGAGCCGGTCGCTTGAGCTCGCCGTCGCGGCAAGCCTGGCTTGCGGTGTGCTCATCCCTTCTTTCGCGACGTCGGCTGTGGTCGCTGTCGTCGCGGTGCTCGGCCCGGCCGTCCTCCTGGCGATCGCCATCATCCGCGATCGCGCTCACCTGCGGACCCTTCACTATCCATGGGTTCTTGCCGCGTTCCTCGCGTGGTCCGCTATCGCCGGCTCGTTCGGCTCGCCGGTCAAACTCGTGCTGCTGAACGTGGCCACTGTCGCGCTGCTCATGCTGTTCGCGGTGGCAGTGGTGGGGGCTGCGAGTCGGAGTCGTAACGTCTTCCTTCCGCTGTTCCCGATCGTGATCGTGGTCGAGTTCGCCATCGGCTTCTCCGAGGAGGTCCTCCGCGCTCCCGCACCCTGGCCGCGTGCCAACGGCACGGACGTCATCAGCCATCGGGTCAACGAGGTGCTTCCCATCCTGGCCGGCCGGGCGATGGGAACGACGGCTCAGCCGATCCCGTATGGAGTCCTCGTGGGCTTCGCTGTCGTCGTGTGTCTCTGGTTCGCCGTGCGGACCAAGTCGGCCGCACTCTACGCGGCCGCCGGGCTGGGTCTCGTCACCATGGTGTTCGCAGGCACCCGGAGCGCATTTGTGACGCTGGCCGGCGTGCTCGTTCTCTGGGCGCTGATGCGGATCCGATGGCGGAAGTCGGCGATCATCTGGCTTGTGGCCGCCGTCGTCGGTGTCGGCGTGGTGATGGCGATCCTCTTCGTCTTCATGAATTCCGCAGTCCTGGCCACAGCGTCGTTCCAGCACAGGGCGGGCATCCTGTCGACAGCTGGGAACCTCTTGGGACGCGATCCTCTTCAGGTGGTCTTCGGGACCGGGTACGCGTCCATCCCCGATCTGCTCGCCCACGGGATCGTGAGCGGGGTCAAGGGCATCACCGTGTTCGATCAGGAGTTCGTGCGTACGGCGGCTGCGATGGGGCTTGTCGGATTGGGCCTCTTGGTGGCCGTCATCGTGCGGGGGATCGTGAAGGGGACGGAGCTCACTCGACTGCTGATCATCTTCGTGGCAGGCACCTTCCTGTTCTTCGACGGGTTCAGCTGGCGTCTGATCGCCATGCTCTTCGTCCTCGCGATCGCTTACGGGTATGGCAAGCCCGGCCCAGGCGCATGGGTGGTGCCCGACTACGTCTCCCGTCCACTCGGCCGACCCGTGGCGGAGGCCGGGAGATGACGCGCACGACGCACACACCCGATGACGTCGGGCGCCACATGGCGATGTCGGCTATCGCGAACATCGCGATTCCGTTGGCGTCCTTCGCCACCGCGCCGATCCTCGCGCGGGTGCTGGGCACCGAGGGCCGGGGAGAGCTTGCAGCGATCACGGCGCCGTTCCTGCTGGTGACCACCATCGCGATGCTGGGGCTTCCCGAGGCGGTCACCTACGTGGTCTCGCGGGGGGACGCCTCCCACGGGTCCGGCGTGGCGAGGGCATCGCTGCTGCTGCTCGCATCCGGTGTCGTCTCGACGGGAGTACTGATCCTGCTCGCGCCGTGGCTCTCGGGCGGCGACCCGCACATCCAGCAACTCATGGTGCTGGCGGCCCTCGCCGTCATTCCTACTCTGCTCGTCGGCGCGCTTCGCGGGGGTGCGAGCGGGCTGCAGGAGTGGAACAGGGTCAATTTCGAGAAGTATGCGACAGCGCTGTCACGTGCGTGCGCCATCTTCGGCTTCGCGATCTTCGGCGTGCTGTCGGTGGAGTCCGCCACTCTCGCCACGATCGTGGCGCCGATTCTCGGAGTGGTCGCCTATTTCGGCCTTCGTGCGAAGGAACGAACAGCGGAGAAGCGGGCGCGGTTCGGCAGCCTCCTCGGCTTCGGTGGTCGCGTGTGGCTCGGGTCCGTCTCGGGAATCCTGCTCAACAAGCTCGATCAAGCGATCATGGTTCCGCTCGCGGGTCCGGTGCAGCTGGGTATCTATGCCGCGGCGTCCGCGGTCGCGGACGCCGCGCTGCTGGCCAACAACGCCGTGCGTGATGTCGCCTTCTCCACCGAGGCCAAGGAGGCGGCCGTCGAGCGGCTGACGGCAGCGGCCCGTCGGTCCTTCGCGGTATCCCTCGCCGTCGCCGTGATCATCTGCTCGACGGCGTGGCTCTGGTTCCCCTTCCTGTTCGGACAGGACTTCGCCCCGGGCGTGCCCGTGGTCGTCGTCCTCACCTTGGCGTCGGCCCTCGGTGTTCCCGGCTCGATCGCCGGCGCCGGTCTCAGCGCGCGCGGCAGGCCGGGGATTCGCAGCGCCGCTCTCATCGTCGCCGCGGTGGCCAACGTGATCTTGCTTCTGCTCCTCGTGCCTGCGACGGGAGCGATGGGCGCTGCGTGGGCGACGTTGGTCGGCAACGTGCTTGCGGCGAATATCAACATCATCGCGTGCCGCAGGCTGTACGGCATACGGGTGGGGCGTTTCTACCTCATCGGTCTCGACGACATCAGAGCACTGTTCGCGCTGGCGCGGCGGCTCATCCGACGGCGGGCACGATGAGAGGACCAACGATTGTGAGGAGCTCGAGGTGAGCCAGGCGCGCGTCGTCATGTGGAAGAGTGTCTGGCTGCCGTCGACCGAGACTTTCGTCGCCGGGCAGCTCGCATCGTTGAGGCGCTGGGATGCCACCGCGATCGGCATCGAGCGGAGAGAGTCCTCTCTTCTCACCGGCGAAGAGGTGATGCTCTACAGCACTGGAGCCTTGGAGGTTTTGCGGCGGCGCTTGTTCGTCCTCACCGGTCGCAGCCGTCGCCTGGAGCGGGTGATCCGTGAGTCCGGAGCGTCCCTCATCCACGCCCATTTCGCCCACGAGGGCTTCTTCGTCGCCCGTGCTGCCCGCCGGCTCCGGCTGCCGCTGGTCGTGTCGACCTACGGCAGCGACGTGACATCCCTGCCGGCGAGAGGCGGGCTTCGGGGCGCGCGCTTCCGCCGTAAACTCCGTCGCACGTTCTCGACGGCCTCCCTCGTGCTCGCGGTCTCCGAGTCCATCGCAGCGAAGGCCATCGAGTACGGTGCCGACCCCGGCGCGGTTGTCGTCCACCGCACGGGTATTCCGATCCCGGATCGTCAGGACCTGGATGCGGAGCGCTCCGGCATCCTCTTCGTCGGGCGTTTGGTGCCCAAGAAGGGGCTCGAGGATCTGATCGACGCCGTCGCTGCTCTGCCGGACGCTCTCCGCAGCGTGCCGGTCACGGTGATCGGCGACGGACCGCTACGACCGCAGCTGGAGGCAGCGGCCGCCGCGGCCGGCATCGACATGACTTTCCGCGGCGCTGTGACGCAGAGCGACGTGCTGACCGCCATGGCGTCGCACCGCGTCCTCTGTGTGCCCTCCAAGACGCCCGCTGATGGCGACACCGAGGGCCTTCCGACCGTCATCGTGCAGGCGGGTGCGTCACTGCTCCCCGTGGTCGCCTACGCGCATGGGGGCATTCCCGAGATCGTCGTCGACGGGGTCACGGGCGTGCTGGTCCCCGAGGGCGATCGTCCCGGACTCACGGCGGGGATCGCGCGATTGCTCGACAATCCGGTACTGGCGTCCGACCTGGCGGAGGGCGCGCGCCAGTTGGTCGAGCGAGAGTACAGCGTGATGAGCCAGGGGTTGAAGCTCGAAGACCTATACGATATGGCTCTGGTCCGGTTCGTGCAGGGGAGATAGCGAGGCGACGTGGCGCGTTGTGTCATCATCGGGGCTAACGGCTTCATCGGGTCGCATCTCGTCGACGCGCTCGTGGAATCGGGTCATGAGGTCACGGCGTTCGACCGTTTCAGCGCCGGTGCCGCGACCTTCCGGTCGGACGATGTCCGGGTGGTCGTCGGAGACTTCGCGAACCGCGCGGACCTGGCGAGCGCGGTACGGGGCCAGGAGGTGGTCTTCCATCTGCTGTCCGCGACGACGCCGATCACCTCGGAGGGCGATCCATCCCTGGATCTCCGATCCAATGTCGGGCAGACCGTCGATCTTCTGGAGCTCTGCGTCGAGGCGGGGGTGTCTCGATTCTTCTTCGCGTCGACGGGAGGAGCCATGTACAGCGCCCCCTCGGATCGGCCGATCCTCGAGACCGACCTGCCCACCCCCGTTTCCCCTTACGCGATCGGCAAGCTGGCTATCGAGAACTACCTGCGCTACTTCCACGTGACGCATGGACTCCAGTCGGTGGCCTTCCGGATCTCCAACCCGTACGGTACGCGCCAGCACCCGCTGAGAAGGCAGGGGCTGATCCCCATCGCGGCCCGGCAGATCGCCGGTTCCGAACCTGTCGTCCGCTACGGCGACGGCCGGATGGTGCGCGACTACATCTATGTCGACGACCTCGTCGCCATGATGCTCAAGGTTCTCAACGGGTCGCCGAAGTGGGGCCTGTACCACTTGGGAAGCGGCACAGGCCTGACCGTGAACGAGGTGCTCGACTGCCTGTCCACCGTCGCGGGCGCTCGGTTCGAGATCGAAGAGCGGCCTGTTCCGGCGACCTTCGTGGATCATGTGGTGCTCGATACAGGGCGCTTCACCTCGGAGTTCGGCCAGGTCCCCATGACCCCGCTGGAGATGGGAGTGCAGGCTGTCCTCGACGAGGCGTTCGCCGCCTCCCGGACCGTACTGGACCCGACTGCTCGTGCGCTCTGACCAGCCCGCCCCATTGAGCCCGGCATCCGCCATCGGCCGGATCCCTTCGTTGGACGGGCTCCGCGGGACGGCCGCCGTCGTCGTCCTCCTGCACCATGCCGCCCTGGCCGTCCCCGGCTTGGCCGCGACGTACTATCCCGGCAGGCCGCCGAGCATCGCGGCGTCCTGGCTTGCGTACTCTCCTCTGCACCTGGCGTGGGCGGGAACCGAGGCGGTCTACCTGTTCTTCGTGCTGTCCGGCTTCGTACTCACCCGGTTGGTCTTGTCTCGCGGCTTCTCCTGGGAGGCCTATTATCCGAGTCGAATGGTGAGGTTGTACCTGCCGGTGATCGGGGCGGTGGTCTTCGCGGCGGTGACGTTCGTGCTAGTGCACAGGACCGGCGACGCAGGCAGTCCGTGGGTGGCGGCGAGGGCCGTCGACTACTCGGTGGGAAGGGCTCTCACCGACATGGCGCTGGTCGGCGGGACATCCGGGGCGATCACTCCGCTGTGGTCCTTGACGTGGGAGGTGATCTTCAGTCTCCTCCTGCCTGTGTACATCTTCGTCGCTCGGGCGGTGCCTGCATGGGTGCAGCTGGTCGTCGCCTTCGCCTGCATCGAGATCGGCGCCGTATACGCCATCGGACCGCTGACCTTCCTTCCGATCTTCGCGGTCGGGGTTCTCCTGGCTTCGAGGTGGGACACCGTGCGCGCAGTCGGCGAGTCCATCGGACGTCTTCGATGGTCGTGGCTCGTGTGGCTGATCACATTCCTGGTGAGTGCGGGGCTGGCCCTCTCGTATTGGTGGACGGCTCCGTTCTCGACCGCGTACTACACCTGGCTGCGTGGCCCGATCGTGCTCGGTGCGGCCGGCCTTCTGGTTCTGTCCCTGCTCTCTCCGTGGGCAGGCACGGTCCTGTCCTCGAAGCCCTTCCGGTGGCTCGGCAGCATATCGTTCAGTCTCTACCTGACGCACGAGCCGATCGTGATCGCGTTCGCGTATCTGTTCCCCGGCCGCGAGGTGCTCGGCAGCCTGATCGCGATCGTCGTCAGCATCCTCGTGGGATGGCTCTTCTTCCTCGTCGTCGAGCGTCCCAGCCACCGGTTCTCCCGCTGGGTCGGCAAGCGCGCTCGACTGCTGCTGTCGCCGTCAGCCGAGGTTGCTCGGGAACCGAGCCCCTAGCCTGTCAGGCATCGCCGCGTGCGATCAGCTCGAGGTCGTGGTGCACCATGCGTTCGACCATCTGCTCGAACGTGACCGTCGGCGACCATCCGAGGACGCGTCGAGCGCGGCCGGCATCGCCGCGCAGTACAGGAGCGTCGACCGGCCTCAGGTGGCTGGGGTCCGTCGTGACATGGCGTTCCCATTCGGCGATCCCGACGGCCGCGAACGCGGTGCGTACGAAGTCGCGGACGCTCCTCGACACCCCGGTGGCGATGACGTAATCGTCGGGGCGGTCCGCTTCCGCCATCCGGAGGAGAGCGTCGACGTAGTCCGGAGCCCATCCCCAGTCTCGCTCGGCGTCGAGGTTGCCGAGGGACAGCGTGAAGGCTTCTCCCGATGCGATGCGAGCGACACCGTTCGTGATCTTTCGGGTGACGAACTTCAGCGGGCGGCGCGGCGACTCGTGGTTGAAGAGGATGGCCGAGCTCGCGTGGACCCCGCGTGAGCGGGACACGCCGACGGACGAGTGCGCGAACGCCTTCGATGCCCCGTAGGGCGATGTGGGGCGGATGGCGGTCGTCTCGTCCTGCGGGACACGTTCGGCGGCGCCGAAGATCTCGGCACTCGACGCCTGCACGAAACGGACAGGCCGTCCCGTGCTCTCCTGCTGGCGCAGGGCCGCTTGCAGGAGCGCCACAACGGCGACGCCGTTGGTCCGCGCCGTCGCGACGGGGTCCGCCCACGAGTCCGCTACCGAGCTCATCCCGGCCAGGTTGAAGATGCAATCGGGATCCGCCATGGCCACGACTCGGTCGACGGTCTCGACGTCGTCGACAGACCCCGCATGACGGCGCGAGATGATCTCGACGTCCGGGCCGGGGGCCCGGTCCAGAGTGTGCACCTCCCACCCGCGGGAGTGCAGCAGTTCGGCCAGGTAGGACCCGTCCTGTCCCTTCGACCCGGTGATCAGGGCGCGCATGGCCGAATCAGCGAACGAGAGCCGACTGCTCGGCCAGATCGTTCTCCACCATCATGCCGACAAGACTCTCGAAGTCGACCCGCGGCTTCCATCCAAGGCGCTCCCGTGCCTTGGAGGCGTCTCCGACCAGCAGGTCGACTTCGGCCGGCCGCATGAAACGCTCGTCCTGGCGCACGTAGCGCTCCCAGTCGTCGATCTCCGCAGCGGCGAACGCGGCGGCGAGCAGGTCTCGGATGGAATGGGTCTTGCCGGTTGCGATCACGTAATCGTCGGCTTCCGGCTGCTGAAGCATGAGCCACATGGCCTCGACGTAGTCGCCGGCGAAGCCCCAGTCGCGCTTGGCATCGAGGTTGCCGAGGACGATCTCATCCTTCAGCCCCAGCTTGATCCGGGCGACCGCCTGCGAGACCTTGCGTGTCACGAACTCCGGCCCTCGCCGAGGCGATTCGTGGTTGAAGAGGATCCCGCTGGAGGCGTGCATTCCGTACGACTCGCGGTAGTTGATGGTCATGTAGTGGCCGAAGACCTTGGCCACCCCGTAAGGCGAGCGGGGCCAGAGCAGGGTCGCTTCGGTCTGCGGCACCTGCTGCACCTTGCCGAACATCTCTGAGGACGAGGCCTGATAGAACCGGACCTCTGACGAGGTCGTGGCCGCATAGAGCCGCGTCGCCTCCAGCACGTTGAGGACGCCCTTGCCCGTGACATCCGAAGTGAGGGACGCGTTCTCCCACGAGTACGCGACGAAGGAGATCGCCCCGAGGTTGTAGACCTCGGACGGCTGGGCGGCGGCCAGAACGCGCACCAAGCTCGAGACATCGGTCAGATCGCCGGTCAGCAGCGTCACCCCGGGGACGGTCTGTCGGACCAGATCGTACTTCGGGTTGTTCTGACCCCGGATCAGGCCGAAGACCTCGTAGCCCTTGCTGACGAGGAGCTCGGCGAGATAGAGGCCGTCCTGACCCGTGATGCCGGTGATGAGTGCGCGTGTCATGTGTACCTAACGGTGGTGTCGTGGTGATTTTCGCTTCAGGAAGCGGAGGATCCTGCCATGGAGCTCTTCGTGCCGGAGACCGAACGGTTCAGCCAGTCCCGGAACTCCGTGTCGAATCGCTCGCGTGAGAACTTCATGCTGGCCGCGATGGTCGAGGCGCTGCCGACCTCACGGGCCCGCGCGATGGCCTGGGCGACATTCCGGGCCGTGGGCTCCGTGAAGTGCGCGCCCGAGATTCCGTCGGTGATCGTCTCCGCAGACCCCCCGATCGCTGCCCCCACTGCGGGCGTGCCGAGCGCCATCGCTTCGATGGGCATGATCCCGAAGTCCTCCACGGGAGGGAAGACGAAGACGGTTGCGCGCTGGTACAGGGCGTGGAGGAGTGCGCTCGAGGGCTCGTCGACCATGCGGACGGGGACGCGCGCGTCGGCTGCCAAAGACGAAAGCCGAGTCCGCTCCGGACCGCCTCCGGCGATCACAGCGGGGATTCCGGCCTCCTCGGCGGCCGCGATGACCAGATCCAGTCTCTTGTACGGAATGAACCGCGATGCGCCGAGGACGAATTCCTCCGGGAGGGAGTCCAGCAGCTCGCGCTCACGGGGATCGAGGGTGGTGCTCCAGTCAGCGACCTCTCTGAGCCGGGTGACCTCCACCGGCGGGTAGATCACGGTCGAGTCGACCTGCCATGCGCGACGGACACGCTGGCGGACGAACTCGCTGATGCTGGCGACGGCATGGGCTTCTTTCGCCCGATGGCGGTCGATCGGACGCAGCACGGCGGAGGCGATGCGGGCGGCGATGTGTGAACCGCGCTGGTCCATGTCAGGGGTCCAGATGTAGCGAGCGGGCGTATAGACATAGACGAGTTTGGGGACGTGCTTGTTCACCCCGTGCGGCTTGATGTGGTGTGCGAAGAGGTGCGAACTCGCCAGCACCCAGTCGAGTGGCCGCTCACGCGGAACGGCTGACCGCCATGCCGCCGCGAGCGCCGGGACGGAGGCCGCTTTGCGGCCACGCAGCGGACTGTTCGCGAGCCACAGCTCTCGAACGTGTCGCTCGGCGAAGCGGTGTGGGGCGTTGTTCCAGGGTGTCACCAGTTCGGCGTCCGGATACAGCTCGGCTATCGCTTCGAGGACGTTCTCCGAACCCCCGCGACGTTCGATCCACTCGTGCGCGATCAACCCAGCCATGCGTGCCTTTCCATGGTGCGAAACTACCTCAGTGGGCGCCGTCGGCTTGCGTCACAGCCCGGACGGTCCGCCAGAGAATGATGAAGTCCCCCGTTATCGACCAGTTCTCCACATAGTAGAGGTCGAGCCGGATGGCGTCCTCCCAGGAGAGGCGGGAGCGACCGCTGACCTGCCACAGGCCGCTCATACCCGGCTTCATGAAGAGGCGCCGGTGAGCGGCGTCGTCGTAGAGGGCGACCTCGGCGGCGCGCTGCGGTCGCGGACCGACCAGGCTCATGCTGCCGAAGAGCACGTTGAAGAGCTGGGGGAACTCGTCCAGCGAGTACTTTCGGATGAAACGGCCCACCGGGGTGATCCGCGGGTCGTTGAGGACCTTGAAGAGCGGCCTGTCCGACGTTCCCTGCGCGTCCAGCAGGCTCGCCAGCTGGTCGTCCGCTCCTTGGGTCATCGAGCGGAACTTGATCATCCGGAACGTCTTGCCGCGCAGGCCGACCCGCTCCTGGGTGTAGAAGACGGGGCCGGGGCTCGTCGCTTTCACGGCGATCGCCACGCCGATCATCACGGGCGAGAAGAGCAGGATGAGCAGTGCGGAGCCGATGATGTCGAAGGCGCGCTTCGCCACCTGCCTGCTGCCCTCGAAGACGGGGAAGTCGATGTGGACGAGGGGGAGACCGGCCACTGGCCGGGAGTGGATGCGCGGGCCGGCGATGTCGGTGAGGGCGGGGGCGACGACCAGTTCGACGCCCATGCCTTCCAGCTCCCAGCCCAGGCGCTGCATGTCGCGCGGGTCGATGTCGTCTGCTCCGGTGACCACCAGGATCTCGCCGCCCACCGCGGTCAGGACCCGCTTCACCTCGCCGAAGGTGCCGAGCACGGGGACGCCGTCGATGAGGGGACGGTCGGGGTCGCCGCCGCGGGTGACAGCGCCGACGACGTACATCCCGCTCGCGCTGTCGCGCTGGATCGCCGCGGCGATCATCGCCGCGCGCCGCCGCTCACCCAGCAGGAGAGTCCGCGAGACATAGCGGCCCTGCTTCTGCTTCCGGCGCAGCCATTGGCGCCACGCCCAGCGCCCGGCGAGGAGCAGCAGCAGCCCGAGCGGGAGTGCGGTGAGGAAGTAGCCGCGGCCGAGATCCAGCCGGAACAGGAACGCGATGATCGCGAGTGCGCCGAAATACAGCAGGGTCGCGTCGGCGAGTCGCTTGTACTCAAGAGTGCCACTGCCGAGGTTCCGATGGTCCCGCGTGGCGAAGACGTCCAGGACGATCATCCAGCCGACCCAGATGGCTAGAGACAGGAGAAGGAAGAGACCGTCCCTCGTGAACCACTCGGCGGGGAGCAGGTCGTCGGGTTCGACGCCCGGCTGCGACCAGATGATGGCCGCGACGGTCACGGCGAGGAGTGTGATGAGCGCGTCGGTTACGAACAGCCGGGCGGCATACGACTTCTGCCAGGATGCTGGTTGCGGGCGTGCTCTCACGTGTGTCCGGCGCGACCTTCGGGTCAGGTGCGCCAGCACCCCCCTTCTCGGTGCAGCTCTGTAAAATCACAGCTCGGACTGTGAACCTTAGAATTCTCGCATCCGGTTGCACGGGTCCGAACCAAACCGGCTCTCCGGTTTACTCCAAAACGGGGGCCACGCTAACAGAAACCGCAGGGAGACGCATGCGCGCGGCGATCGGCACCGTCGGACTCGCGATCTACGCGGCCTTCGTCCTGCTGGTCACCCTGACTCCGACTCCCGTGGATTCCGGGCTGCGGGGGAGCATCGACAAGGTGCTCGACAAGCTGCACGCGCACGGCCTTCCCGCGTGGTTCCAATACCCGCAGCTCGAGTTCACCTCGAACATCGCGTTTTTCGTCCCGATCGGCTTCTTCCTCGCGCTGCTCCTGCCCTGGCGAGCCTGGTGGCTCTGCATCCTGATCGGTCCTGTCTTCTCCGGCGCCCTCGAATTCGCGCAGGGGGCGTTCCTTCCTGACCGCTTCTCGTCCGTTGGAGACGTCATCGCGAACTCGATCGGATCCCTCGTGGGAAGCATCGCCGCCTTCGCCCTCCGGAGCGTCGTCGAAGCCCGGGACCGGCGCGTCATCCCCGCCGCGGCCGCCGCGGCGGTGAGGTAAGCGCCGAGCACGTACTCTCCGAGCCTGGCAGACTCGGAGCACCGACAGGACGACACCCGACAGCCGGGGTGCTCGTCACCAGCCACCTTCTGCGCCGACTCTGGAGACCGATGACGGACCTACCGCCCGCCGATTCCGCCCGCCCGACACGGCCAGGAGTTCCACGCAGGCGCCCCCGAGCCCGCATCATCGTCGTCGGTTCGGTCGTGCTGGTGCTGGTTCTGGCCGTCGTCGGCACCGTGACGTTCGTGAACCTGTCGACATCGGGAGCCGCCGGGTCGCCGACATCAGCGGCGACCACCGCCGGCCGGACGGCCAAGCCGGCACCACGTCCCTTCGTCCCCACCGCGAGCGTGGCATCCTCCTTCACCGGCTGGGGTGTCGATGCCCGCGGCGATACGGGCACGAGATTCGCCGCGGAGACGGGCGATGCCGAGAAGGGCAAGATGGCCCTCGTCGTGTCGAGCACCACGGCGTCATCGTCGCCGCACGCTGCGCTCCGGCAGACCATCGCGGTGGCGCCGTCCACCAGCTACGAGCTGGGGATCTGGGTGCGCGCGGCAGGAGAGGGCGCGAGCGGCCTCACCGTGCAGACCGACGACACCCGAACGACCGAGCATGCGCTTGCGGGCTCGAACGGACGCTGGGTTCAGCGGACGTGGAGCGTTCGCACGGGGGCCGCGCAGACCGCGCTGAACCTGGCCGTCGTCCCGGACCGGCCGATCGAGTCCGTGGGGATCGACGAGGTGACCCTCGCCGCGAAAGGATCGCCCGCGCCCGTCGCGAACGGGGGCTTCGAGCAGTTCGACGCCGGCCACTCCGGTCTGACGAACCGGTCGCTGATCTTCACGACCGGCCAGGCCGCACTGGGGGTGTCCCTTCCGACGGAGAGCGTCGAATGGTCGATCGCCGACACCGGCGCGAAGCCCGTCGCGTCGGGCTCAGCGTCGCTCGCGTCCCACCTCGGGATCATTCCGCTGACGTCGCTGAAGCAAGGCTTCTACTCCGTGGCGATCCGGCAGAAGGGAGCGGCGACGCCGACTCTCTCGACGACGTTCATGGTCCTGGACCCGACACCGGACGGAAAGCCCGTGCTCGATCAGCGGCTCGGCGTCACCGTCCATCCCACGATCGAGCCGTATCAGGGGTACGAGCCGCTGGTGGCCGCGCTCGGGTACGGCGAGGTCCGCATGGACGCCACGTGGTCGGCCATCGAGAAGACGAAGGGCGTCTACACGTTCTCTCCCGAATCCGACGCCACGTACGCGCGCCTGGCCGCAGACGGCGTCTCCGTCCTGCCCATCATCGACTACCGGAACAAGCTCTACGAGGGCGGCAGGACGCCGTCGACCGACGCAGGGATCGCGGCTTTCGCCGCCTTCGCCGCAGCCGTCCAGGCGCATTACCACCAGCCGGCGATCGAGATCTACAACGAGTTCAACAATCCGCCGATGAACAACAGCCGTTGCGGGCTGACCGCGGCCTGCTACATGCCGCTCCTCGAGAAGGCGGCCGCGGCGGTGCGGTCGGTGGATCCATCCACCACGATCGTCGGACCGGCCATCGCCCACAAGGACGACGCATGGCTGACGGAGTTTTACCGCCTCGGTGGTCTGAAGACGGTGGACGCAGTGAGCTTCCACCCCTATGACTCGCTGGGCGCCCCGGAGTACCTCGACGGCTCCTTGAAGCAGGCGCAGTCCCGGATCGCGGAATACAGTGCCGGCGCCTCACCCCGTCCGATCTGGCTGACCGAGCTGGGGTGGACGAACTTCGTCACCCCGCGTCCGGACCAGGCGGACTTCCTGGTGCGCGCGGAGGTCCTGGGCATGGCCCACGGCGTGTCGAAGTTCTTCTGGTACGACCTCGTGGACCACACGACGGCGAACGACATCCAGGGGAACTTCGGCCTGTTCAGTGCTCCGACGGCGCAGATCCCGGCGTTCGCGCCGAAGCAGGCGGCGATGGCTCAGGCGGTGCTGGCGCGTGAACTCGCGGCGAAGCGGTACATCGGGCGGGACGAGCTCGGCGACACGACGTACTCGTACCGGTTCGGTCGGGGGGATGGCACGACGCGGGTCCTGTGGGCCACGAAGCCCGCGACGGTGCAGGTGAGCGCGAAGTCCCCGGTGACCGTCACGAACTCCTACGGGGTGCGGACGGTGCTGAAGCCGAGCAAGGGAGTGGTGAGCATCCCGCTCACCGGTCTGCCGGTCTACCTGAGCGGTGATCTGCCCGCCCCGAAGCCTGCAGCCAAGGGCTGAGCCGGGTGCCGACACGAAGAGGGCCGGGAGCTTCCGCTCCCGGCCCTCTTCGTTCGCGTCAGCGGTTCAGTCGCGCGAGATGGCGAGCATCCGCAGGATCTCGAGGTAGAGCCAGATGACGGTGACCATGATGCCGAAGGCGCCGGTCCAGCCGTAGATGCGGGGGGCGCGGTTGGCGACGCCCTGCTTGATGAAGTCGAAGTCGAGCACCAGGGAGTAGGCGCCGAGCAGGACCACGAGGATGCCGATGATCAGACCGAGCTTGATGCCGGTGTTGCCCAGCTCGACGCTGTCGAGGCCGAAGGTGCCCTGGGTGACGCCGGTCCACATCAGGACGAGGTTGACGAGCGAGTAGAGCAGGTAGCCGAAGATCGCGACGAGGAAGACCTTGGTGGCCTTCGCCGATGCGCGGACCTTGCCGGATGCGAACAGGGCGAGGGTCACGCCGACGACGGCGAAGGTCGCGATGACCGCCTGCACGACGATGCCCGACCACTGCGACTCGAAGAACATCGAGATCGCGCCGAGGAAGATGCCCTGCGCGGCCGAGTAGCCGAGGATGAGGGCCGGGACCGGCTTGCGCTTGAAGATGTTCACCAGTGCGAGCACGAAGCCGACGATCGCGGCCGGGATGGCGAGGGCCGGGACGAACCAGCCCACGCCGGCTCCGGCGAGCAGCAGGACGAAGCAGATCGCCGTCTTGACGATCGAGTCCTCGACCGTCATGCGGTCGGTGTCCGCTGCGGTCGCCGACGGCGCCTGGTACATCTGCTCCAGGTTCTCCGCCGACACGGTCGCGGCCTGGCCGTTGCTGGAGAAAGCCGGGTTCGTGGAGAACGCCGGGTTGCTGAGTGCCATGAGCTCCTCGTTCGTATGGGGACCCGTTCGGGTCGTCTTCAGCTAAATCTACGGGGTTCTTTTCTGAGAGTTCTGACAGATTGCCATGAATCGAATCGGATGGCGATCCATCGGGCCGCCCAGGCGGCGACCACGACGACCACGGTGCTGGTCAGGATGGTGATCCACCCCTCCTGATAGTCCTTCACCAGGAGCGGGATCACCAGACTCCAGCCGATCGGGAGCACCAGGACCGCGAACGCGGGCAGCGGGCGCAGACGCACCAGCAGCCAGGCGGCGAGGGTCACGGCGTAGCACCAGGCGAACCCGGGGCCGCCGAGCATCAGCCACGTGAAGCCGAGCACGGGGAGCGCCACGGCGACGCGTCGGCCGATCGTCGAGGGCATCACCGCCCACGCGGACGGCTGCATCAGCGAGCCGATCAGGAGCAGGGTCAGGCTGTACGTCGTCGTGCCGAGGACGCACGCCGTCCCGACGACGAGCATCGCGAGTCCCGTCGCCAGCCGGACCCGGTACGAGCCCCAGCGGAGCGGCAGGCGCGAGGCGGGCTCCGTCCAGCGGGCGTCGGGTTCGGCGGGCACGGCTCGATTCTGGCACCGGAGGGCGGGTGACGCCGCGGCTTCCCCGGCGCTTCGCGCGTCGCAGCTAGGATCGGGCCATGCGCCCGCGGAACGCCCCCGTCATCATCGGGCACCGCGGCGCGCCGGGCTACCGGCCGGAGCACACTCGCGGCTCGTATGAGCTGGCCTTCCGGCTCGGCGCCGACGCGGTCGAGCCGGATCTGGTGGCGACGAAGGACGGCGTGCTCGTCATCCGCCACGAGAACGAGATCTCGGGGACCACGGACGTCGCGGACCGGTCCGAGTTCGCGGACCGGCGCACCACGAAGGAGGTGGACGGCGCCGCGCTGACCGGCTGGTTCACCGAGGACTTCACCTGGGACGAGCTCGCCACCCTCCGCGCGCGGGAGCGCATCCCCGCGCTGCGGCAGGCGAGCTCGACCTTCGACGGCCACTACCCGCTGCTCCGCCTGCGCGATCTGCTCGAGCTCATCGACGGCGTCACCGACGGCAGCCGGGCCCCCGGGCTGGTCGCCGAGCTCAAGCACGCGACGTACTTCGAAGCGGCCGGGCTGCCGCTGGACGAGCTGTTCACGGCCGAGCTGGCGGACGCCGGCTGGACCGATCGCGCGGGGGTCGTCGTCGAGAGCTTCGAGCGGACGGTCCTCACCCAGGTGTACGAGCGCGGATTCCGGGGGAGGCGGGTGTACCTGCTCGAGGACACCGGCGCGCCCGCCGATCGCGTCGCGGCTCTCGGGTCGTCCGCGCCCGGGTACGACACCGATCTCACCCTGCGCGGGTTGTACGCGCTCGGCTCGGCCCCCTCTCCGGCGGACCGCGTCGACGGCATCAGCGTGGAGACCACGCAGGTGCTCTCGTCCGGGTCCGTCTCGGTCGCCCTGTTCGGCGAGGAGGACGCGGCGGAGGTGGGAGCCGTCACCTCGGACCTGGTCGACCTCGCGCACTCGGCCGATCTCGCCGTGTTCTGCTGGACGCTGCGGCCCGAGAACGGCATGCTGCCGGAGAAGTTCCGCTCGGGCGGCGCCGCGTCCGACTGGGGTGACTGGCGGCGGTACTACTCGATCCTGCTGCACTCCGGAGTGGACGGGGTCTTCGCCGACCATCCGGATCTGGCTGTCGCCGTGCGCGACGGCCACTGAGCTCACGGTCCACGCTGCGCTCCCGGACGAATGACGGTGGCAGCGACTAAAATCGTCTGAGACATGACGAGCCTCCCCGACGCCCCGCAGACCACCCCCTCCTCCGTCCCGATCATCCTGGACGGGTGGCAGGGCGACGGCGCAGCCCCCGTCGGCGACGGGGCGCGTTCCGGGGGGTCCGGTTCGGGCCGATCCGGGTCGGGCCACTGGGGACCGAGCGAGCGGCTGTTCGCCGGCCTGAACCCGCAGCAGCGGGAGGCGGCCGAGTACCGCGGGCAGGCGCTGCTCATCGTCGCGGGTGCGGGCTCCGGCAAGACGAGCGTGCTCACCCGCCGCATCGCCGGCCTGATCGAGAGCCGCGAGGCATGGCCGAGCGAGATCCTGGCGATCACGTTCACCAACAAGGCGGCGAACGAGATGCGCGAGCGCGTCGAGCAGTTGCTCGGCGGCAAGGCGCAGGGCATGTGGATCTCGACGTTCCACTCGGCCTGCGTCCGCATCCTCCGCCGCGAGGCCGAGACGATCGGAAAGACCCCGAGCTTCACCATCTACGACTCGGGCGACAGCCGCGCACTCCTGAAGCGCATCATCAAGGAGCTCGACGCCGACACCCTCGGCTTCACCGTCGGTGCTGCGGCGAACCGCATCTCCAAGCTGAAGAACGAGCTGACCGATCTCGAGACGCACGCACGCACCGCGAACCTCAGCGACCCGCAAGAGGTCATGTTCCTCGAGATCTTCCGCCAGTACACGCGGGAGCTCCGCCGCGCCAACGCGTTCGACTTCGACGACCTCATCGCCGAGACCGTGTTCCTGTTCCGCGCCTTCCCGCGCGTTGCGGCGCTCTATCAGAGCCGCTTCCGCCACATCCTGGTCGACGAGTACCAGGACACCAACCACGCCCAGTACTCGCTCATCCGCGAACTCACGATGCCGGTCGCTCCCGACATCGTCGACGATCTGGAGGCGCACGGCCGCAACGTCCGCCCACTGCGCGACGCCGCCGGCGTCATCCCGTCCGCGTCGCTGACCGTGGTCGGCGACTCGGACCAGTCGATCTACGCGTTCCGCGGCGCCGACATCCGCAACATCGTCGAGTTCGAGCGCGACTTCCCCGGGGCGAAGGTGGTGCTGCTCGAGCAGAACTACCGCTCGACGCAGAACATCCTGAGCGCCGCCAACGCCGTGATCTCCAACAACTTCGACCGCAAGGACAAGAAGCTGTGGACCGCGGTGGGCGATGGCGAGAAGATCGTCGGTTACACCGGCTACTCGGGCCACGACGAGGCGCAGTTCGTCGCCGACGAGATCGAGAAGCTGCACAGTGCCGGCATGGCGTACAAGGACATCGCGGTGTTCTACCGCACCAACGCCCAGACCCGAGCGCTGGAGGAGATCTTCATCCGCTCCGCCTTGCCTTACAAGGTGATGGGCGGCACGAAGTTCTACGAGCGCGCCGAGATCAAGGACGCGATGGCGTACCTGATCACCGTCGCGAACCCGAGCGACATGCTCGCGCTCCGGCGCATCCTGAACACTCCGAAGCGCGGGATCGGTCCGGCGACCGAGACGCAGCTGGCGAGCTACGCGGAGGACAACGGGCTCACGTTCCGCGCCGCCATGCGGGACGCGGCCTCGCTCGGCCTGGGCCCGAAGGTGACGAACGCGATCCTGCAGCTGTCGAATCTGCTCGACGAAGCGGCGAGCAAGATCGACCCGTCGAATCCCGCGGGCGTCTCGCCGGTGGCCGACGTGCTGACCTTCCTTCTCGACGGCAGCGGCTACCTCGAGGTGCTGCGCAACAGCCGCGACCCGCAGGACGAGGCGCGCGCCGAGAACGTCGACGAGCTCGTCGCGGTCACCCGCGAGTTCGCCCGGAACAACCCGGATGGCACCCTGGTCGACTTCCTCACCGAGGTGTCGCTGGTCGCGGCGGCCGACGAGATCGACGACTCCAGCGGCGCTGTCTCGCTGATGACGCTCCACACCGCGAAGGGCCTGGAGTACGACGCCGTCTTCCTCACAGGCATCGAGGAGGACCTTCTTCCGCACCGCATGTCGGCCAACGAGCCCGGCGGCCCGGCGGAGGAACGACGGCTGTTCTACGTGGGCATCACGCGTGCCAAGAAGCGGCTCTTCCTGTCGCTCGCCATGACGCGAGCGCAGTTCGGCGAGACCGCCGTGGCGATGCCGAGTCGTTACCTGCAAGAGATCCCCGCCGATCTGATCGACTGGCGCCAGTCGCCCGGCTCGGCGAACGGCCGCGGAGGCACGCAGTCGCGCGCGCTGAACGCGCGACGCCCCGGACTCGGCGCCGGGTCCGGCTCCGGCAGCGGCTCGGGAGGCTGGAACGACTCCCTCGCTGCTCCGGCGTTCCGCCAGGAGCGCCCGAAGGCCGAGTGGCCGAACCGCGTGACGGGCAAGGTCCGCGACAACGGCGAGCTGGAGCTGGAGCCCGGCGACCGCATCCGGCACGCCGACTTCGGCGACGGCCGGGTGACGGCCGTGACGGGCCAGGGCGCCAAGCGCGTCGCACACGTGCAGTTCGAGAAGGTGGGCGCGAAGAAGCTCCTCATCAAGATCGCTCCGATCGACAAGCTGTGAGGGCGTTCGCCGCGCCCCCGCAGAACCTTGAGGTAGGTCTGCGGGCGGCGTTCGCCGTCGCCGTCCCGTTGGTGGTGCTGTACGCCGTGGGTCGTCTCGATCTCACCGCCTACGCGACGTTCGGCGCTTTCACTGCGCTGTACGGCCGCAACGAGCCCTATCGGGTCCGGGCCAGGACGCTGACGGTCGCCGCCGTCGCGCTGCTGGCCAGCATCGCGGCCGGCGTCGGCCTCGCGGTGGCGGGTGAACCGCTCCTGCTCACCGCCTTCGCGCTCGTCGTGGTCGTCGGGGGAGGGACGCTGTTCGTCACGGTGTTCCAGATCGTGCCGCCGCAGGCGCTGTTCTTCGTCTTCGCGCTCCTCGTCTGCGCGGCCGTGCCGACCCCGGCGGCCGACGCGTTGCCGCGCATCGGCCTGGCAGCGGCAACCGCGGTGTTCGCGTGGCTCCTGACCATGTCGGGCTGGGCGATCCGCCGTCTCCCCGGCCTCCCGCAGCGCGTCCTGGTGCGGGCAGGCTTGGTGAACGAGCTCCGCCGTCGACCCGGACTCGATCTGGCCGCGCTGCGTGACCCGCGTGTGTGGCTGACCGTCGCCCAGAACGTCGTCGGAGTGCTTCTCGCCGGGGGCATCGCCCTGGCCTTCGGATTCGGGCATGCGTACTGGGCGATCGTCAGCGTGGTCGCCGTCATCCCTCCGGCGCGAGCCGCGCACTCGATCTCCCGGTCTCTGCACCGGATCATCGGCACCGTGGTGGGCGTGGGCGTGACAGCGCTGATCCTGGTGTGGTCGCCTCCCGCCGCGGTGGTGATCGGGGTGATCGTGGTCTGCCAGTTCTTCACAGAGATCCTGGTCGCCCGGCACTACGGAGCGGCGCTCGTCTTCATCACGCCGCTGGCGCTGTCGGTCTCGCACCTGGCGAGCCCCACCCCGCTCGGCGCGCTCGTCGTCGATCGGGTGCTGGAGACCGTCCTCGGTTCGGCGATCGGCATCGTCCTGGTGCTGCTGGCGCGAGGGATCGAACGCGCCCGGGGAATCTCCGCCTAGTCGGCCGTCCGCGCGCCGGACGGCGCCGTGGAACCCGTGCCCCCGACGGTCCGGCGCAGCTTCGCCAGGTAGCGATCCCGCGGAAGGTGGCGGAGCCGGAGCGGCAGCCGCGGATAGATGATGCGAGTCCACCGGAGCAGTCGGTCGAAACGACGCTGCCGACGCTCGTTCCACGTCAGACGGAACTGAGCACGAACGTTCCCCGGGAGCAGGCCGGCCGTCACGAGACGCAGCAGCGGCGCGCTCGGCCGGAACCACCAGGGCATCGCGGCGGGATAGAGGATCTGTTGAGAGACCGCCAGCACGTCCGCGTCCACGGACAGGGTCCCGACCAGCTCGCTCCAGTAGGCGTCGAACGCGTCGCGAGTGGCCGGCCATCGGTCCGGCGAGAGCTGCAGATTGGACAGCGCACTGGTCATGTCCTGGTAGACCGCGTCCGCCTGCGCGTCGCTGAGCGAGCCGAAGACCCGCCGATGCAGCTCCATCATGGTCTGGTAGAGCGTGGCCGCGACCCACAGCTGCAGGTCGGGGTCGTATGCGTTGTAGGCCGCCCCCGGCGAGCCGCCTCCGCGCACCGGAGCGTGCGCGCGGTTCACGATGCGGCGTATCGCCCGCAGCTCGTCGGCCGTACCGAACATCGAGGCTGTCAGGTAGAGCATGGTCCCGTCGAACCGGTCCATCAGCCGCGTCGCGAAGTCGCTGTGCTCCACGACTCCGCGTCCCACCGCCGGGTGCGCGATCTGCAGCAGCAGCGCCCGGCCGCCGCCGGCGAGCGTCAGCGCCTCCGACGCGATGTCCCGCGCCGTGACGGGCCTGTTCCTGGGGTTCCTCCGCACGTGCACATCCTGCCGCGGACGCCTGCGAAGCTCCGGAAAGGGTCGGCATGGTGTCGCTCACCGCCGCATCCAGGTCGAGCGGGCACGACGCGGGTGGCGGCGGTCTCGCAGCCGCGCCCTCGTGACCAGCCCGACCCCCGCCAGCGCGCTGCCGGCACTCCAGAGCACCGGGACCGAGACGTCCGATCCGGTCGCCGCCAGCACCTTCGTGGTCGGCTCAGCCACGGATGGCGTCACGGGGACGGCGGCCACCCGGCTGATCTCCTCGGCGACCCCGAAACGCGAGGTCCACGGCTTCACCCGTGCGCCGCCCTCCGACTCGGGTGTCCGCGAGGGGTCGATACGTTCCGTCCAGACGTAGTAGCCCTCGGAGGGGACCGCGCACGGCGGAGTCGTGTACTCGCCGGCGCCATCGACCACGGTCTCGACGGTGCAGACCGTCGGACCGTCGGCCGGAGCCGACTCGGACTCCGCGATCGGCTCCGGGAACGGACCGTGGAGCGTGCTCTCGACCACGGCGGTCACCGGCTCGAATCCGTCGGCGGTCGCACGCACACCCCACGTCGGCAGAAGCCCGTCGCCCTCGTCGACGCTCACGATGAGGCGGTCGGCGACCTCGGCTCCGGGATGCGCCTCGGGCGCGGTCGTGCGCGTCTCGACGCGCGGCTGGAACGGGAGCGGGGACGGCCCGGCGGCGTCGGCGCGGGCGACGGCGGACGCGGTCGACGACCGGGCGATCAGCACCGCCTGCGCATCGACGGCCGGAAGGGCGACGGTGACGCCGTGCCCGTACGGGAGCTCGGGCGTCGTCGCGGTGGCGGTGACGGACACGCTGGCCGCCGTCCCGCTCGGCACGATGGGGACATCGGTGCCCGATGGGATGGTCGCGGTCGTCCCGCCGTCGTCGAAGGCCGCCCCGTCGAGCGTCACCGACACCGGAGATGCGCCGGGGGCGAGGGATTCGGCGCCCGAGAGGCGGTCGACGGTGAGCTCGACCCGGACCCGGCCCGGGCCGGACGCCGCCAGCTCGACCACGGCGGCGGCGCGCACCCCGGTGGACCCGCGGCTCTGCGCCTCGGCCAGCATCTGGTGGGCGCGGGCGTAGACGGCGTCGGTGTCGGCCCCCGCACGTGCAGCGTGCTTCTGCGCCTCCGGCTCGGACATGCCCGCGGCGATCCAGGTCGCGAGCTGTCCGGCGGCCGCGGTCAGCCGGTCGCCGCTGCCGGCCCAGGTGCGTGCGATGTACGCGAAGACCGCGGATTGCTCCGGCGTCCACCATCCCATCCCCTCGGGGTCGGCGTAGCTGTACTGCAGCCCGACGGGCGCGACCTTGCCCGGGTTGAGGCAGAAGCCCTGCGCGCCGTCGTCGAACCGGTAGGCGCCGAGCCACCAGCCGTCCGCGGATAGATAACCGGGCCCGTGCCCGGTGCCCGCGAGGGCCCGCGCGGGCGGCGCCGTCCCGAACAGGCTCTGCAGGACGCCGAGGAAGACGGCGAGGCCGACAAGGCTCACCGCGGTGATCAGGGAGAGAGGTCGTTGGGTCATGCATCCACCGTCGCGGCGGCGACGACGGCATGAACCGCGGATCCGCGAATCCGTGGAGAACGTCCCTCCGAGCCCTCCTGTGCACAGCTCGCGGGTTACGGGGCGCCCAGGCGGACGCGCTAAAGTTCTTCCTGGCGAATTTATCTCGGCGTCGAGCTATTCTCGCGTCGGACCGCCAGGAGCAACCAGCCGGCAGCCACGAGCGCACCGGACAATCAGCGGATTGGATAACCGTGGATCTATACGAGTACCAGGCCAGAGACCTGTTCGAGAAGTACGGGGTCCCGGTCCTTCCGGGCATCGTCGCGGACACCCCGGAGGAGGTGCGCGCAGCGGCCGAGAAGCTGGGCGGCGTGACCGTCGTCAAGGCGCAGGTGAAGGTCGGCGGCCGCGGCAAGGCCGGCGGCGTCAAGGTCGCGAAGAACCCGGATGAGGCGGAGGAGGCCGCGAAGGCCATCCTGGGCCTGGACATCAAGGGTCACGTGGTCCGCCGCGTCATGGTCGCCGGCGGCGCCCGCATCGCCCGCGAGTTCTACTTCTCGGTGCTCCTCGACCGCGCCAACCGCTCGTACCTGTCGCTGACCAGCGTCGAGGGCGGCATGGAGATCGAGCAGCTCGCCGTCGAGAAGCCCGAGGCGCTGGCCCGCATCGAGGTCGACCCGCGGGGCGGCGTCGACCACGCCAAGGCCGTCGAGATCGCGAAGGCCGCCGGCTTCCCCGACGACCTGGTCGAGAAGGTCGCCGACGTCTTCGTGAAGCTCTACGAGGTTTACACCGGCGAGGACGCGACCCTCGTCGAGGTGAACCCGCTGGTCCTCACCGAGGAGGGCGACATCATCGCCCTGGACGGCAAGGTCACCCTCGATGAGAACGCCGACTTCCGCCACCCCGACCACGAGGCGCTGGAGGACAAGGCCGCGGCCGACCCGCTGGAGGCGAAGGCCAAGGCCGCGAACCTCAACTACGTCAAGCTCGACGGCCAGGTGGGCATCATCGGCAACGGCGCGGGACTCGTCATGTCGACGCTCGACGTCGTCTCCTACGCGGGCGAGAAGCACAGCGGCGTCAAGCCCGCGAACTTCCTCGACATCGGCGGCGGCGCGTCCGCCGAGGTCATGGCGGCGGGCCTCGACGTGATCCTCAACGACCCGCAGGTGAAGAGCGTCTTCGTGAACGTCTTCGGCGGCATCACCGCGTGCGACGCGGTCGCGAACGGCATCGTGAACGCCCTGCAGATCCTGGGCGACGAGGCGAACAAGCCGCTCGTCGTGCGACTGGACGGCAACAAGGTCGACGAGGGCCGCCGCATCCTCACCGAGGCGAACCACCCGCTGGTGACCCTCGCGCTCACCATGGACGAGGGCGCCGACAAGGCCGCCGAGCTGGCCGCGAAGTAAGCGAAGGACGAACAACCATGTCTATCTTCCTCAACAAGGACTCCAAGGTCATCGTCCAGGGCATCACCGGCGGCGAGGGCACCAAGCACACCGCGCTGATGCTCAAGGCCGGCACCCAGGTCGTCGGCGGCGTCAACGCCCGCAAGGCCGGCACGACCGTCACCCACGGCGACGTCGAGCTGCCCGTGTTCGGCACCGTCGTGGAGGCCATCGAGAAGACCGGCGCCGATGTGTCGATCATCTTCGTGCCGCCGGCGTTCGCGAAGGACGCGATGGTCGAGGCCATCGACGCCGAGATCCCGCTTCTCGTGGTCATCACCGAGGGCATCCCGGTGCAGGATTCGGCCGAGGCCTGGGCCTATGCCAAGGAGAAGGGCAACAAGACCCGGATCATCGGCCCGAACTGCCCCGGCATCATCACCCCGGGAGAATCGCTCGTCGGCATCACCCCGGCGACGATCACCGGCAAGGGCCCGATCGGCCTGGTCTCGAAGTCCGGCACGCTGACGTACCAGATGATGTACGAGCTCCGCGACCTCGGCTTCTCGACCGCCATCGGCATCGGCGGCGACCCGATCATCGGCACCACGCACATCGACGCGCTCGCCGCGTTCGAGGCCGACCCGGAGACCAAGGCGATCGTCATGATCGGCGAGATCGGCGGCGACGCCGAGGAGCGCGCGGCCGACTTCATCAAGGCCAACGTCACCAAGCCGGTCGTAGGCTACGTCGCCGGTTTCACGGCGCCCGAGGGCAAGACCATGGGCCACGCCGGCGCCATCGTGTCCGGCTCCGCGGGCACCGCGCAGGCCAAGAAGGAGGCCCTGGAGGCCGCGGGCGTCAAGGTCGGCAAGACGCCGTCCGAGACCGCGCAGCTGCTCCGCGAGGTGTACGCCGCGCTCTGACGCGGACGCGCTGCGACGCACGAGGCCGGGATCCCGCGAGGGTCCCGGCCTTCGTCGTCGTCGGCGAGATGCCGTCTGCCCAGGCGCGACCGTCCGGAGGTACAGTTCGCGCACCGGGAGGGGACGCCATGGCTCGTGTGACGAACGCCGAACTGCTGCAGCGCATCGCGGCTCTGGAAGAGGAGAACGCGTCGCTGCGGCTGCAGGCGGGGGCGGATGCCGACACGACTCCGATCCCCGCGCCGCCGGCCGTGAAGCATCGGCGCGGATGGGGCTGGACTCTGCTGGCGACCGTCCTCATCGTCCTGGGGGCCATCCTGGCGCCGCTGGCCGTCGTGGCGTCGTGGGCGAAGGTGCAGCTGACCGACACGGACACGTTCGTCGCCACGTACGCGCCGCTCGCGCACGATCCCGCCGTCCAGGCGTTCGTCACCGATCAGGCCGTCAAGGCGGTCGAGGACAACGTCGACATACCGCAGCTCACCGACCAGGTGATCGACGGCATCACCGGCCTCGGCACCGGGCCCGTCGCGACCAAGGCCCTGGATGCGCTGAAGGCACCTCTCGCGCAAGGCATCGTGTCGCTGCTGCAGTCGACTGTGCAGCGGTTCGTCGCCTCGGACGCCTTCGCCCAGGTCTGGCAGGAGGCGTTGCGCGCGAGCCACAACCAGCTCGAAGCCACGATGACGAACAGCGGGAACTCGGCGGTGACCATCGGCGCGAACGGCTCGATCGGCATCCAGCTCGCTCCGATCATGGACCGCGTGAAACAGCAGCTCGTCGCACAGGGGATCACGTTCGCCTCACGCATCCCGACCATCGACAAGACGATCACGGTCGCGCAGAGCTCGTCCATCCCGACGCTGCAGCTGTTCTACGGACTGGCCGTCGCCGCGGGCGCCTGGTTGCCCTGGGTGGCGATCGGGCTGCTGGCGCTCGGTGTCATCGTCGCGCGCCGGCGTGCGCTCGCGCTGGTGTGGGCGGCCGTCGGGCTGGCTCTGGCGATGGCGCTGACGCTCGGCGCGATCTCCGTCGGGCGGATCCTTTTCCAGGCCTCGGTGTCCCCGTCGCTGGTTCCCTCCGCTCTGGCGCAGAAGCTGTACTCGACGGTGACGGACGCGATGATCGCCTCGGCCGTCGCGGTGCTGGTGCTCGCCATCGCCGTGGCCCTGGTCGGCTGGTACTCCGGTCCGTTCGCGGCGCCGCGCCGGCTGCGCGGGTTCTTCGGCTCGGGAGTGGCCTGGGTGCGCACCTCGGCCGAGTCCCACGGCATCACGACGGGTCGCGTGGGGGAGTGGCTCTACGCGCAGCGGACGTTGCTGCGCACAGCCGTCGCGGTGATCGCGGCCGCCATCGTGCTGTTCGTCCGACCGCTGACGCCGTCGCTGATCATTTGGACGCTGGTGCTCGCGGCGCTCGTCGTCGCCATTCTGGAGCTGCTGCAGCGTCCGGTGATCACGGTCCCGGAGGTGGCGGACGACGACACGCCGGTCGTGACGGTGCCCTGAGCCCGGCGGTCTCCTGAGCGCCGAAGTGTCGCCGGTGCCGCGCGGGCGCGCGCCGGTAGGCTCCGTTCGGTCATGAGTCGCACATCCGTCGCCCTGCTCGCCGCGCTGGAGGCGCTGATCGTGGCCGCCATCGGCCTCGGGATCTGCCTGGTGCCGATCACGATCCTGTGGGCGGCGCAGTACCACCTGGGCGCCGATTTCGCCGTGGTGTGGCGGTCCGCGGCCGACATCTGGCTGGTCGGCCACGGCGTCAACCTGACCGTGGCGCTCGACCCGCAGACCGTGGCGCAGCTGGGGCTGCCCGCCGCAGGCGCGCCGTTCCAGGTGACGATCGCGCTGCTCGGCTTCGCCGCGCTGACGGCCGGGCTCGGCGTCCGGACGGGGATGCGGGCGGCGGAGACCGCGCAGCGGCTGGTGGGCGCGCTGAGTGCGCTGGCGACTTTCGCCGTCATCTCGACCGTGGTCACGCTGTCCTCCGGGTCCGCGGTGGTGCAGCCGTCGGTGTGGCAGGGGATCGTGCTTCCGCCGTTCGTGTACGCGGTCGGCATCGCCGCCGGATTCGGGTTCGCCGCACTGCGCGGTGCGCCGGAGGAGGACGCCCGTCCGGTATCGACGGACGGCGTCGAGGCGCCCGCGCCGGGCTCCGGCGGTGGCGGCACGGCGGTCCTGTCCGTTCTGCGGACGCGCACGGACGTGGTCCCCGAGCGGCTGCGCATCGGAGCGCTGGCCGCGCTCCGGGCCGGCACGGCGGCGACCGCGATCGTGATCGGCGTCGCCGCGTTCATCCTGGCGTTGCTCATCTTCGGGCACTACGGCACGATCATCAGCCTGTACGAGCAGGTGCAGTCCGGGGTCGTGGGCGGTGTGGCGCTCACCATCGGACAGCTCGCGCTGCTGCCGAACGTCGTCGTGTGGATGGCGTCGTGGCTCGTGGGGCCGGGGTTCGCCATCGGCACGGGGTCGTCGGTCAGCCCGCTGGGCACCGATCTCGGCCCGCTGCCGGGGCTGCCGCTGTTCGGCGTCATCCCTCCGGGCGGCTTCGCCTTCGGGCTTGTCGGCGTCGTCGTGCCGCTGCTCGCCGGGTTCCTCGCCGGGGCGCTGCTGCGATCCCGCGTGGACGCGGTGGCCGGTCGCTTCGACGGCATCCAGGATCGTGTTCTCGTCGCGCTCGGGATCGGCGTGGTCGCGGGCATCCAGCTCGGGCTGCTCGCGTGGTGGTCGTCGGGCGCGATCGGACCGGGCCGCCTGCACGATGTCGGCCCGAATCCCTGGCTGGTGGCCGGGCTGGCGGCCGCAGAAGTGGCGGTCGGCGCGGTGATCGGGCTCGTCGCCGGCGCGCGCGTACGGCGCTGAGCCCGGTTCTCCACAGCTGGAGGGACGCGCATCCCGGCCCCGCTGTCCGCCGCTAGGCTTGACGGGTGCTCTCGATTGTCGTCCTGATCTCCGGCGGTGGCTCGAATCTGCGCGCGCTGCTCGAGGCGGCGCAGGACGCCGAGTTCCCCGCGCGGGTCGTCGCCGTCGGGGCCGACCGCGAGGCCGACGGCTTCGAGCACGCCGAGCGCTTCGGCATCCCGACGTTCACGGTGCCGTACACCTCGTATCCGAGCCGGGAGGAGTGGGGCGACGCCCTGCTGGAGCAGATCCGGCTGTGGGAGCCCGACCTCACCATCTTGTCCGGTTTCATGCGCCTCGTGCCGCCGCGCGTCGTCGACGCGCTGTCGCCCGACCTCATCAATACGCACCCCGCGTACCTGCCCGAGTTCCCCGGCGCGCACGCGGTGAGGGATGCGCTCGCCGCGGGCGTGACGCAGACCGGCGCCAGCCTCATCGTCGTCGACAACGGAGTGGACGCTGGCCCCATCATCAGCCAGGAGCGCGTGGAGGTGCTGCCCGGGGACACCGAGGCGGCGCTGCACGAGCGCATCAAACCCGTGGAGCGACGGCTGCTCATCGACGCCGTCCTCGACATCGCCAACGGACACATCGACCTCGAGGAGCTTGCCCGAGCATGAGCGGACCCCGTCACGACGCCAGCCTGTACCGCGAGCGGGATCTCGTCCCGATTCGCCGGGCGCTGATCTCGGTGAGCGACAAGTCGGGGCTGCTCGACCTGGCCGCCGCGCTCGCCGGGGCCGGGGTGGAGCTCGTCTCGACCGGCTCGACCGCGCAGACCATCCGCGACGCCGGTTTCGCGGTGACCGATGTGGCGAACGTCACCGGGTTCCCCGAATCCCTCGACGGCCGAGTCAAGACGCTGCACCCGGCCATCCACTCGGGCCTTCTCGCCGACCTGCGACTCGCCTCGCACGAGGAGCAGCTGAAGGACCTGGGCATCGAGCCGTTCGAGCTCGTCGTCGTCAATCTGTACCCGTTCGTCGAGACCGTGGCCTCGGGCGCGGTCGGTAACGACGTGGTCGAGCAGATCGACATCGGCGGCCCCGCGATGGTGCGCGCGTCGGCGAAGAACCACGCGAACGTGGCCATCGTGGTTTCGCCGTCGGATTACGGAACGGTGATCGAGGCCGTGGGCGCCGGAGGCACCACCTTCGAGCAGCGTCAGGCGCTCGCCGCGAAGGCGTTCGCGCACACCGCGGCGTACGACGGCGCCGTCGCGGCCTGGTTCGCGGGTGAGGCGCCGTCCACGGACGACTTCCCCGAGCGCTGGGAGGCCCGCGCCGAGCTGAAGCAGACGCTCCGCTACGGCGAGAACTCGCACCAGGCGGCCGCGCTTTACGCCGACCCGGCCGGACACGGCATCGCGCAGGCGACGCAGCTCGGCGGCAAGGAGATGTCGTACAACAACTACGTGGATGCGGACGCCGCCCTGCGCAGCGCGTACGACTTCAACCACCCCGCGGTGGCGATCATCAAGCACGCCAACCCGTGCGGCATCGCGATCGCCGACGACATCGCCGAGGCGCACCGCAAGGCGCACGAATGCGACCCGGTGTCGGCGTACGGCGGCGTGATCGCCGCGAACCGGACGGTCACGCTGGCCATGGCGGAGACGGTCAAGGGCATCTTCACCGAGGTGCTGATCGCGCCCGGCTACGAGCCCGAGGCCCTGGAGCTGCTGCAGACCAAGAAGAACCTGCGCATCCTGCAGCTGCCCGAGGACTACGCGCGGGCGCTGACCGAGTTCCGGCAGATCTCCGGCGGGGTCCTCGTGCAGGACACCGACCGGTTCACTGAGTTCACGAGCGAGAGATGGGCCTTGGTCGCGGGGGAGGAGGCGGACGCCGCAACGCGCGCCGACCTCGAGTTCGCGTGGAAGGCGTGCCGCGCGGTCAAGTCGAACGCCATCCTGCTCGCCCACGACGGTGCTTCGGTCGGCGTCGGGATGGGACAGGTCAACCGCGTCGACTCCTGCCATCTCGCGGTGACGCGTGCGGGCGACCGCGCGCGCGGCTCGGTCGCGGCATCGGATGCGTTCTTCCCGTTCGCCGACGGTGCGCAGATCCTGATCGACGCGGGGGTGCGCGCCATCGTGCAGCCGGGCGGCAGCATCCGCGACGAGGAGGTCGTCGAGGCGGCGAAGGCGGCCGGCGTGACGATGTACTTCACCGGCGAGCGGCACTTCTTCCACTGACGCCCGCGCGCCGATTGCGGCGCCCTCGCAGGCAGGGGAGAATGGACGGCGGTCCACAAGACCGCTGAACCTTTTTCACCGCGATCCCACGAGGAGACACCGATGTCCGTCCTGCCCGCAGACCTGCCGCACGAAACACTGCACGTCGTGAAGGGGAGGCGGAGCGGTCTCACGATCAGCATCGCGGTCCACTCCACCGTGCTCGGCCCCGCCCTCGGCGGCTGCCGCGTCTGGACGTACGACTCCTGGCAGGAGGCGGTGGCCGACTCGCTGCGCCTCGCCGAGGGCATGACGATGAAGAACTCCGCGGCCGGTCTCAACCGCGGCGGCGGCAAGGCGGTCGTCTACGTCCCGCGCGGGACCGTCCTCACCCCGACCGAGCGCTACGAGGCGATGCTCGACCTCGGCGACGCCGTCGAGACGCTGGGCGGCATGTACATGACCGCCGAGGATGTGGGCACGAGCGCCGAGGACATGTCCGTCGTCGCCTCCCGCACGGCGCACGTCTGCGGCCTTCCGCCGTCGGAGGGCGGCGTGGGAGAGCCGAGCGACGCGACCGCGGCAGGCGTCTACGCCGGGCTGCTCGCCACGCTGGAGCGCGCGTTCGGCACCCGCTCCGTCGCCGGCCGCCGCGTCACCGTGCTCGGCCTCGGTCACGTCGGCTCGATCATCGCCATGCGACTGGCGGGCGAGGGCGCCGTGCTAACCGTCACGGACGTCAACCCGGCCAAGCGCGCCCTGGCCGACGCGCTCGACGCCACCTGGGTGGAGCCGGAGGAGGCGCACCGCGTCGAGGGCGACCTGTTCGTCCCGGCCGGCGTCGGCGGCGTGCTGACCGACCGCGTCATCGACGAGCTGCGGGTCGCCGCGGTCGTCGGGCCCGCCAACAACCAGCTGGCCGAGCGCTCCGGGGCCGAGCGGCTGGCGGCGCGGGGCATCCTCTGGGCGCCCGACTTCGTCGTGAACGCGGGCGGCGTGATCTTCCTCGACATGATGTCCGAGCCGGGCGTCACCGCCGAGGCGACGCAGGAGCGCGTGGAGCGGATCGGCGACACCGTCGCCGAGATCTTCCGCGCCGCCGAAGAGCACGGCGTCACGACGCTGCAGGCCGCGGAGGAGCTGGCCCTCGGCCGGCTTCTGGAGCCAGCGAACGCATAGCAGCGCTCCGCTAGCCTGGATCCCATGACGTCTTCCTGGGGCCGCAGGCTCGCCGCATCCATCTCCGCCGCTGTCGCCGTCGCCGCGATCGCGTTCGTCGCCTCGACGTTCGTGATCCTGGTGGCCAGCCAGCTCAACTCGTCGGCGCTCGCGAACACGACGCCGTACGTGGGATGGAACGCGCTGGTCGCCCTGGTGCTCGGCTTCGCGGCCGGGCTCCTCGGGGCGTTCGACCGGCGGTGGATCGCGGTGGTGTCGGGCATCGTGGTCGCCCTGGTGAGCACGGTGCTCGGCACCCTGATCCTGTTCACAGTCCTGAAGGTCACCCTCTCGGGCGATGCGTGGGGCCAGCTGTTCGGCTCGTTCATCGGAATCAACCTGCCGTTCTGGCTGTCCGTCGCCATCGCCTTCCCGACCGCGGGCTACGCGGTCTTCCGCACGATCGAGGGCGGGGAGCGGACCGAGCGCCGCATCGCGCTGGTCCGCATCCCGGCCTCCAACCTGGCCGACGGCCTGACCACCCACATCGACCGCGAGCCGGTCGACACCGACCTCGCCGACAAGCAGTGGGACGCCTACGTCGCCGCGCTGTCCGAGGCCGGCTGGCAGACCGTCGAGGTCGCCAGCGCCGACCGCCTCGCGGATTCCGTCTTCGTCGAGGACACCGCCGTCGTCTTCGGCGACACCGCGGTCATCACCCTGCCGGGCGCCGAGTCGCGCCAGGCGGAGCCGGCCGGGACCGAGGCCGCGCTGCGCGCGCAGGGCCTGCGACTCGAGCGCATCGAGGCGCCGGGCACGCTCGAAGGCGGCGATGTGCTCAAGATCGGCTCGACCGTGTACGTCGGCCAGGGCGGCCGCACCAACCCCGAGGGCATCCGCCAGCTGCGCGCCATCGTGACGCCCCTCGGCTACACCGTCGTGGCGGTGCCGGTCACCAAGGCGCTCCACCTCAAGACCGCGGTCACGGCGCTGCCCGACGGCACGGTCATCGGCTACGAGCCGATCGTGGACGAGCCGCGCCTCTTCGAGCGCTTCCTGCCGGTCCCCGAGGCGCACGGCACCGCCGTCGTCGTCCTCTCGGAGGACACCGTGCTCATGTCGTCGTCGGCTCCGCAGTCGGTGGCGCTGGTCGAGAGCCTGGGCTACACGGTCGTCCAGGTGGACATCTCGGAGTTCGAGAAGCTCGAGGGCTGCGTCACCTGCCTGTCGATCCGGATCCGCTGACCGCGGTCACTCCGTGAGGCGCCGCCCGGCTTCCGCCGAGGCGGCGCTTTGCGTGTCCGGGAAGAAAAGTGTTGCGGAATCCTGCAACCTGGCAATATCCTGTAGGGCTGCCTTGTCGCGGCACACAGGACGCATACATCGAGGCTGGGAGGACGCCATGACGACGATCGAGACCGCACGAAAGAACACCGTGCCCGGGTCCGTCGCCGCGCTCGCGGTCACAGCCCGACCGTCCGGGCGGTAGGTCCCGCCCACCACCCGCGCGCTCTTCGCGCGCTGCCGCATCTCACACGAGGTCTGCCACCGTCGGCAGGCCTTCGGCGACTCCTCGACGCGCGTCGCCGCCGACTCCACGTCGGACCACTCACAGAAAACGGAATACCCATGTCTGTCGCCCCGGCACAGAAGAACACCGACACCCAGCGGAAGAGCACCCTGCGCACACTGCTGCGCATCCTGCCGTTCGCCAAGTCCGCCGCACCCCGCATCCTGCTCGGCATGGTGGCCGCGCTGCTCGCCAGCCTGGTCGCGCTGAGCATCCCGCAGGTGCTGCGGTGGCTGGTCGACGGCCCGCTGTCGACCGGCGATCCGGCCGCCGTGTGGCCGGCCGCCCTGCTGGTCGTCGGCCTGGGCGCCGCCGAGGCCGTGTTCATCTCGCTCCGCCGCTGGTTCGTGCTCACCCCGGGCACCCACGTCGAGGCGCGGATGCGCAACGCGCTGTACGAGCAGCTGCAGGACCTGCCGGTCGCCTTCCACGACCGCTGGCCGAGCGGTCAGCTGCTGTCGCGCGCCGTCAGCGACCTGAGCATGATCCGGCGCTGGCTGTCGTTCGGTATCGTGCTGCTCGTCGTCAACGTGGTCACGATCATCGTCGGCTTCGCCATCCTGATCGGCTGGAACTGGGTGCTGGGCACCATCTTCCTGGTGCTCTCGGTGCCGCTGTGGATCTACGGCTTCGTCTTCGAGAAGAAGTACTCAATCGTGGCGCGCCGCAGCCAGGACCAGGCGGGCGACCTCGCGACGGCGGTGGAGGAGTCGGTGCACGGCATCCGCGTCCTCAAGGCGTTCGGTCGCGGCAAGCACGCCCTGAAGAGCTTCGAGTCCCAGGCCGAGCAGCTGCGCGGCACCGAGATCGAGAAGGCCAAGGCGATCGCCGGCATCTGGCTCTGGCTGCTGCTCGTGCCGGACGTCGCGTTCGCCATCTGCCTGGTCGTCGGCGTCTGGCTGTCCTCTCAGGGGCAGCTGTCGGTCGGCGAGCTGGTCGCGTTCTTCGCGACGGCGACCGTGCTGCGGTTCCCGATCGAGTCGATCGGCTTCCTGCTCTCGATGACGTTCGACACGCGCACCGCGGCCGACCGCTTCTTCGAGGTGATGGACGAGGTCAACACGATCACCGACCCCGCCGACCCCAAGAAGATCACCGATCCGCGCGGCGAGCTCGTCTTCGACGACGTGCACTTCCGGTACCAGGACTCGCCCGAGCGCTTCCCGGACCTGCTGGACGGCATCCGGCTGACCGTGCGCCCCGGCGAGACCATGGCGCTGGTCGGTCTGACCGGCTCCGGCAAGTCGACGCTGACCGCCCTCACCACGCGCCTGTACGACGTGACCGGCGGTGCGGTGAAGGTCGACGGTGTGGATGTGCGCGACCTGACCCGCTACGACCTGCGCAAGGCGATCGCCATGGCGTTCGAGGACGCGACGCTGTTCTCGGCATCCGTGCGCGATAACGTCCTGCTCGGCCGCGACGACCTGGACCCCGCCTCGGCCGAGGCGGAGCGGGTGCTGACCGAAGCGCTCGAGGTGGCGCAGGCGGGCTTCGTCTACGACCTGCCCGAGGGCGTCGAGACGAAGGTCGGCGAGGAGGGCCTGAGCCTGTCCGGCGGTCAGCGCCAGCGCCTGGCGCTCGCGCGTGCGGTCGCGGCCAACCCGAGCATCCTGGTGCTCGACGACCCGCTCTCCGCGCTGGACGTCGACACCGAGGCACTGGTGGAGGCCGCCCTCCGCCGGGTGCTCGCCTCCACCACCGCCCTGATCGTCGCGCACCGCCCGTCCACGGTGATGCTCGCCGACCGGGTGGCCCTGCTGGAGGACGGCAAGGTCACCGCGGTGGGTACCCATCACGACCTGCTCGCCAGCAGCGAGCACTACCGGTTCGTCATCTCCAGCCTGGAGGACGACGAGAACGAAGAGATCCTCGAGGAGGTGAACCTGTGAGCACGACGACTGTGCTGGGCGTCGAGGGCGAAGAGCGCAACGACCTCAACAAGGAGGAGAGCCGCCAGGTGCGGCGCCGTTCGCTGCGCCTGCTGGGCTCGCTGCTGCACCCACTGCGGATGCGGCTGGTCCTGACCGCGGTCGTGGTCGTGGTGAGCACCGCGGCCCAGGTCGCGGGCCCCGCGATCATCGCGTACGGCATCGACAACGGCCTGCCCGCGCTGCTCAAGCAGGACTGGTTCCCGCTGGCCGCCGCCGGCATCGCGTACCTGATCACCGGCGTCATCGGCGCCGTGCTGATCGCCTGGTACACGGTGCTCAGCGCGCGGATCAGCCAGGCCATCCTGATCGACCTGCGCAAGCGGGTGTTCCTGCACACCCAGAAGCTCTCGCTGGAGTTCCACGAGTCCTACACGTCCGGCCGGATCATCTCGCGCCAGACGAGCGACCTCGACTCCATCCGCGAGCTGCTGGACTCGGGCATCAACCAGCTCGTGCAGGGTGTGCTGTACATGCTGTTCATCGCGATCGCACTGTTCGCGCTCGACTGGCAGAGCGGCGTCGTGCTGGTGGGCTCCCTCGTGCCGCTGTACCTGCTCACGCGCTGGTTCCAGAAGCGCTCGCAGGTGCTGTTCCGCATCTCGCGGGTGGCGTCGGCGAAGCTCATCGTGCACTTCGTGGAGACCATGACCGGCATCCGCGCGGTCAAGGCGTTCCGCAAGGAGAAGCGCAACGAGAAGGAGTTCGGCGGCCTGGTCGAGGACTACCGGGACGTCAACGCGCGCGTCATCCAGTTGTTCGGGATCTTCGACCCCGGCCTCGTGATGATCGGCAACGTGGCGGTCGGCGTCGTGCTGCTCGTCGGCGGCTTCCGGGTCGCCGACGGCCAGCTCGCCATCGGCGTGCTGCTGGCGGTGCTGCTGTACACGCGCCGGTTCTTCGACCCGATCGAGGAGATGGCGATGTTCTACAACTCCTACCAGTCGGCCGCGGCCGCGCTCGAGAAGATCTCGGGCGTCCTGGAGGAGGAGCCGAGCGTCCCGGATCCCGTGAAGCCGGTCGACCTGTGGTCGTCGCAGGGCCACGTCCGGTTCGACGACGTCACCTTCGCCTACAAGAAGGACCGCGTCATCCTGCCGGAGTTCACGCTCGACATCCCGGCCGGGCAGACCGTCGCGCTGGTGGGCTCGACGGGTGCGGGCAAGTCGACGCTGGCGAAGCTGATCTCGCGGTTCTACGACCCGAGCGAGGGCTCCGTGACGCTCGACGGCGTGGACCTGCGCGACCTGCACCCGAAGGACCTCCGCCGGGCGATCGTCATGGTCACGCAGGAGGCGTACCTGTTCAGCGGCTCGGTCGCCGACAACATCGCGCTCGGCAGGCCGGACGCGACGCGGGACGAGATCGTGCACGCGGCCCGGGCGGTCGGCGCCCACGAGTTCATCGAGGGCCTGCCGAACGGCTACGACACCGACGTGAACAAGCGCGGCGGCCGGGTGTCCGCGGGTCAGCGGCAGCTGATCTCGTTCGCCCGCGCGTTCCTCGCCGACCCGGCGGTGCTCATCCTGGACGAGGCCACCAGCTCGCTCGACATCCCGAGCGAGCGCCTGGTGCAGGAGGCGCTGCAGACGCTGCTCGCCGACCGCACGGCCGTGATCATCGCGCACCGCCTGTCCACGGTCGCGATCGCCGACCGGGTGCTGGTGATGGAGCACGGACGCGTCGTCGAGGACGGCACGCCCGACGACCTGATCGCGGGCACCGGGCGCTTCGCCCAGCTGCACGCGGCCTGGCGCGACTCGCTCGTGTAGCGGGCGGCGGCGACGGTCTCGCGGGGACCACGGGAAGCCTTCTCGTGGTCCCCGCGGCCGTCTCCGGCCAGGAGCCGGCGGGGGAGGGGTCGAGTCAGCCCGCCGGGGACCAGGTGGATCGTGCGCGCGCGGGGCGCAGGATGCGGCGACGGCGGCGCAGCATCAGCACCTCCGCGCCGGCGTCGATGTACTCGCTCGCGGTCGCCGCGTCGGCATAGCGCTCCGCGGTTCCCGAGACGATGGTGATGGCGTCCGTGGTGACCGAGCGGCCCGCGGACGCGATGACGGTCATGCGCGAGGTCGCCGGGGCGACCAGCCCCCGGATGCTCCGGCCGAGCGCGGCGACGTGCGCGGACGGGCCGGCCATCGGGCCGGACAGCGCTTCCCCGAGGTCGAGCAGTTCGACGCGCTCGCCGAGGATGCCGGCGATGCGGCCGCTCGCGACGACCGCGGACGCCGAGCGCCTGCGCGTAGCGGACCGCCTCGACGGCGTCGTCCGGGTGCAGGCGGAGGAGGACCGCGGTGCCCGCCGGGGCGGTTGCGAACTCGTCCAGGTCGCGGGCGTCGTCCACGACGAACCGGCGCACACCCGCCTCCCATGCGGAACGTCGTCGCGGCCACCGCGCTCCGGGCGTCGCGTACAGCACGCGCCGCGCCTCGGGGACGCTGCGCTGCAGCACCGGAAGGCCGGAGTCGTGCGACACCACGAACCCGGCGCCGTCCGCCGCCAGGGCGGTCAGCAGGGCGGGATGGGCGAGGGAGGAGACGTCGAAGCGCACGTCCATCCACGGCAGCAACCCGCGCAGCTCGCGGAAGCGGTCGGCGACGCGCGGGAGGTCGATCACGACCACCGGCGAGGGAGGAGCGGGATGGTCCATCGTGACCGCCTCGGCCGCCGCACGCAGTGCGCCGGGGCCGGTCGGGCCGGCGGTTCGGGTCGCGATGGACATCCCGCTCTCCTCGGGTGGTCTCGGCCCGCATCCCGGGCCGGGGAACCTCGCCGTTCGGGTCGGTGAGGTTGTCTCACATACTCGTCGTGGCCGTGGTGGCCCGCATCCGGGGGGTCACGACAATCCGATTGCGTGGAGGCACGGATGAACAACCGGGCTGGTGCGGTGAAGATGTCCCTATGTCCCTCCGTGTGGTGATCGTCGACGACCACGAGCGGTTCCGAGCCCAGGCTGCGGAACTGCTCCGCCTGGAACGGTTCACCGTGGTCGGCGACAGCGACACCGCCGCCGGAGGCGTCGAGTTGAGTAGGCGCCTCACGCCCGATGTCGTACTCCTCGACATCGGCCTCCCGGACGCCAGCGGCTTCGACATCGTGCCCGTCATGCGGGCCTTCGGAGTGGCCGTGGTGCTCACCTCCAGCCGGTCCGCGACGGACTACGGCAGGCGGGTCGCGGACAGCGGCGCGAAGGGTTTCATCACCAAGGAGGAGCTGAGCGGTGAGGCGATCCGCAGCCTGCTAGTGTAAGCGGCGTGAGCGGGGGACAGACAGACAGTTCTCGCGCGCTCAGGGTGGCCGTCGCCGACGACGCAGTGCTGCTGCGCGAGGGGATCGGTCAGATCCTGCGCGCGGGTGGGATGGACGTGGTGGCGTCCGTCGACACGGCCGAAGAGCTCCTCGACGCCGTCGCGGGCGAGGACGTCGACGCCATCGTGCTCGACATCAAGATGCCGCCGACGCACACCGACGAGGGTCTGCGGGCGCTGGAGCGGCTGCGCGCCGACGGCTCGCGCGCGGGCATCCTCCTGCTGTCGATGTACACGACGGCCGCCTATGCCATCCGTGCGATGAGCGCGGGCAGCGGCACCGGCTACCTGCTCAAGGATCGCGTGGCCGACGCGGACACGCTCGTCACCGCTGTCCGCACGGTCGCCCGCGGGGGCTCCGTCGTCGACCCGGAGGTCGTGCAGCTGCTGGTCAACGCCCGGTCGTCGGAGGCCGCCGTCGAGTCGCTGTCGTCGCGCGAGCGGGACGTGCTCCGGCTCATGGCGGAGGGCAAGTCGAACGTCGGCATCGCGAGCGAGCTGCACCTCAGCCTCCGCACGGTCGAGTCCCACATCGGCCACATCATGGCGAAGCTCGACGTCGAGGACTCGGCCGAGGGGCACCGCCGCGTGCTCGCCGTGCTGCGCTTCCTGGGCCGGGACGTCTGACCCCATGGTCGCCACGCGGCCGGCACCCTCGCGGACGGAGATCGCCGCTCCCGCCGCGCGTCCGCACTGGGCCCGGCTGACCCTCCGTGCCCTCGCGGTGACGATCGCGATCGCGTCCAACGTGCTGGCTCAGGTGATGAGCGCGATGCTGAACGACTACGGCCCGCGCCCGTCCGGGGCCGGGTGGGCGATCGTCTTCATCGCCGTCGCGCTCGACTACATCGTCTGCGGCGTCGTGGCGTGGCGGCTCGTCCGCAGCCCGATCGCGGGATGGCTGATGGTCGGCGCCGCGCTGTTCTGGTCCGCGGGCGCCTGGTACCCGCTCGTCCGGCAATGGGGATGGGTCTGGCCGTGGGTCGAGGGCGTCACCGACCTGTGGGCGGTGCTGGTCGGCATCCTGGTGCTCTGCTATCCGACCGGACGGCTGACGGCGCGCTTCGACCGTGCGCTCGTGCTCGCCGTGACGGTCGCGTTCGCGATCCGGCTGGGCGGCATCCTGCTGTTCTCGTCGCCCGAGGCCGCCGAATGCGGGTGCGCCACCAACCCGTACGCGGTGCTGCCGAGCGACACGGCGGACTACTGGCTCGGGATCGGCTGGCGCATCGTCGGGCTGGCGCTGATGCTCACCGTCGCAGCCCGGCTGATCGCGCGCTGGTTCACGAGCTCGCTGCCCGCGCGCCGGGTGGCGTTCGTCATGCCGCTGGCCATCCTGCTCTGGTGCCTCGGCACCATTCAGGACTCGCTGAGCTTCGCGCTCGGATGGGACGGCGGCTGGCTGCAGTTCGTGCCGCCGGTCGCGATCGCGCTCATCCCGCCGGCTTTCGTCGGGGGCGTGCTGTACGCGCGCGGCCTGCGGTCGCGCGTCGCCGACCTGGTGATCGTCGCGCGCGACAAGGTGGACCGCGGGCTGTGGGAGTCGAGCCTCGCGCGGACGCTGCACGACTCGTCCCTGCGCGTGTTCTGGTGGGACGAGCCGCTGCAGGCGTACCAGACCAGCGACGGCATCCCGGCCGAGGACGCGGTCACGGCGACACGGCCGGGCCGGTCCACACTCGCGATCGACTCCGACCAGGGCCCGATCGCGCTGATCGAGCACGATGTCGCGCTCAGCCAGGACGACCGCCTGCTCGACGCCGTGTCCTCCGCCCTGCTGCTCTCGGTCGACAACGATCGCCTGCGGGCACGACTGGAGCGCACCATCCAGGAGCTGCGGCAATCGCGCCTCCGCCTCGTCGAGGAGGGCTACCTCGCCCGCAGACGCCTGGAGCGCGACCTGCACGACGGCAGCCAGCAGCAGCTCGTCTCGCTGGCGATCAGCCTGCGGATCGCGACCGCCAAGGCGGAGGCCCACGGCGACGAAGAGCTCGCCGGCGACCTGCAGCGCGCCTCCGATCAGCTGGCCGACGCGCTGCGCGAACTCCGGGAGCTCGCCCGAGGCATCCACCCGACCGTCCTCACCGACGGCGACCTGCGCTCGGCGATCGACGAACTCGGGATGCGCAGCCACCTGCCCGTCGAGGTGCAGGTCGACGTGGGGGATCGGCTGCCGGAGGTCGTCGAGGAGACGATCTACTACTGCGTCTCCGAGGCGCTGGCGAACGCGGCGAAGCACTCCCGCGCCCGCAACTGCTCGGTCTCGGTGACGCGCACGGACACGACGGTCACGGTCGTGGTCAAGGACGACGGCCAGGGCGGCGCCCGCATCGAGCCGGGCGGCGGCCTCGAGGGCATCCGCGACCGGGTCGAGACGGTCTCCGGACGGGCGGACGTGCGGTCGGTCGCGGGCCTCGGCACGATCATCGAGCTGACCATCCCGGTCGGCTGAACCCGGCTCCCGGGGCCTACGACGAGTGGGACGCCTTCGCGGCGTAGACCTGGTCGCCGATGGCGAAGGCCGACCAGCCGCCGCCGCAGTCGCCGGCCTTGGCCGGGAGGCCGTCCACGGGCCACCAGCTGTCCTGGATGGTCGGCTTGGGCACCGGCACTTCCTTCGCGCACGTCCCGGGGGCCACATGCGTCTTCGACGCGTAGGTCATGATCGCGGAGCCGTCCTGCGTGTCGTAGTCGACGCGGATGATGGTGGCGTCGTCCGGAACGAACGTCGGCGAGCCGAAGACGGCGGTGTCGGCGGCCTTCATGTCCTTCGCCGTGTCGTAGATCTCGGCCGAGACGTGGGGCTCGAACGCGGTGATCACCGAGCATCCGGACAGGGCCAGGGCGAGCGTGATCGTCGTCGCGATGACTCCAGCGGTACGCATGCGGGGCACGGCAGCTCCAGGGAACGGTGAATGAATGTGATGCAAGTCAACACGACGAAACTGAGGGGATCATCGGTCGGAGGGATGACTCCCCGCGCCATCGTAGCGGGCGGCCCGCAGGTCGACCCGGTACGCCGCGGTGCCCACCCCCAGAAGCGGGGTGCCCTCCGCGCGGTAGTGCTGGAGAGCGATGTGCTCGTGGTTCGCGGGCGGGTGTCCGCTCGCTCGCACGACGCGCCACCACGGCACGGAGCCGCCGTAGTACGCCATGATCTGGCCGACCATCCGCGCCGCGCGGGAGCCGAGAGTCGCGGCCACGTCGCCGTAGGTCATGACATGCCCGGGCGGAATGGCGTCGACGACCTCGAGGACGCGCTCGACGAACGGGACGTCGTCGGACGCCTCGCTGGAGGCGTCGTCAGAGCTCGAGGGCACCGACCGTCTCGCCGTACTGCGTCTCGCCGACCGGCTGGAACCCGCTGCGCAGGAAGAACTGCTCGGGGCCGAGCTCGCCCGACTCCCAGATGACGTAGAGGCGCTGCAGACCGCGCTGGCGGGCCTCCTCGGCGAGGGCCCGGACGGCGAACGTCCCGATGCCGCGGCCCTGGTCGTCCGCATCCACGTTGATGCGCCACAGGATGGCTTTGAACTCCTCGTGCTCGGCGTTCGGGTCGAAGCTGCCCATGATGAACGCGACCACGTCGTCGCCGTCGAGGACCACGCGCTGCCAGGAGGTGTTCGGGTCCGGGATGGCGGCCGCCGCCGAGTAGGAGACCGGAGCGACGAACTGCTCCTGGCCCGGCTTCAGCGTCAGCGCGTTGGCCGCCACGACGGTCCGCGCGCTCAACTCTTCCAGTCTCAACTCAGCCATGACGAAAGCGTAACGTGCGCGTACGACCGCGGCATAGCTCCCTCCCAGCCGACGATTCGCCGGGAGAAAGTGTCTCGATGTCAAGATAGTTCTCCGGCTCGGGTAAGCTGTCGTCGGCTCAAACGGCACAGACTCAGGAGAACCATGGACAAGATCAAGGTCGAAGGAACGGTCGTCGAACTCGACGGCGACGAGATGACGCGCATCATCTGGAAGGCGATCAAGGAATCCCTCATCCACCCGTATCTCGACGTGAACCTCGAGTACTACGACCTGGGCATCCAGAAGCGCGACGAGACCGACGACCAGATCACGATCGACGCGGCCCACGCCATCCAGAAGCACGGCGTCGGCGTCAAGTGCGCCACCATCACGCCGGACGAGGCGCGTGTGGAGGAGTTCGGCCTCAAGAAGATGTGGCGCAGCCCGAACGGCACGATCCGCAACATCCTCGGCGGCGTCGTGTTCCGCGAGCCGATCATCATCTCCAACATCCCGCGGCTCGTCCCCGGCTGGAACAAGCCGATCGTCATCGGCCGTCACGCCTTCGGCGACCAGTACCGCGCCACCGACTTCGTCTTCGACGGCCCGGGCACCCTCACCATGAGCTTCCAGCCCGCCGACGGCGGCGAGGCGCAGTCCTTCGAGATCTACCAGGCGCCGGGCGCCGGTGTCGCGATGGGCATGTACAACCAGGACGAGTCCATCCGCGACTTCGCGCGCGCCTCGTTCAACTACGGTCTCGACCGTCAGTACCCGGTCTACCTGTCGACCAAGAACACCATCCTGAAGGCGTACGACGGCCGCTTCAAGGACCTCTTCCAGGAGGTCTTCGACGCCGAGTACAAGGAGAAGTTCGACGCGGCCGGCCTCACCTACGAGCACCGCCTCATCGACGACATGGTCGCCTCCAGCCTCAAGTGGGAGGGCGGCTACGTCTGGGCCTGCAAGAACTACGACGGCGACGTCCAGTCCGACACTGTCGCGCAGGGCTTCGGCTCGCTCGGCCTGATGACCTCCGTGCTGACCACGCCGGACGGCTCGGTCGTCGAGGCGGAGGCCGCGCACGGCACGGTCACCCGTCACTACCGCCAGTACCAGCAGGGCAAGCCGACCTCGACGAACCCGATCGCCTCGATCTTCGCCTGGACGCGCGGCCTCGCGCACCGCGGCAAGCTCGACGGCAACCAGGAGCTCATCGACTTCACCCACACCCTCGAGGACGTCGTGGTGAAGACGGTCGAGGAGGGCAAGATGACGAAGGACCTCGCGCTCCTCGTCGGCCCGGACCAGACGTTCCTCACCACCGAGGAGTTCCTGGACGCGATCGCCGAGAACCTGAAGGCGCGCCTGGGCTGACCCCCGCCGCATTCGTGCCGGATGTGCGCTATTCGTGACGAATAGCGCACATTCGGCACGAATCGTTTAACGGGTCAGCGGGCGGTCCAGCCGCCGTCGATCGCGAGGGTCTGGCCGGTGATGAGGGAGGCCGACGGCGACGCGAGGAACGCGACGGCGCCTGACACCTCCCGCGGTTCGCCGATGCGGTGGAGGGCGGCGATGCGCTCGACGGTGTCGGCGCGGAACGCGTCGTCGGACAGTGCGGCGGCCGTCCCGTCGGTCTCGATGAACGTGGGCGCGACGGCGTTGACCCGGATGTCGTACTCGCCCCACTCGACCGCGAGGCAGCGGGTGAGGTGCACGACAGCGACCTTCGCCGAGCAATAGGACGCCTCGCCGGGCAGCGCGATGAGGCCGGCCTGGGAAGCGACGTTGACGATCGAGCCGCCGCCGTTCTCGCGCATGCTCTTCGCGAGGTGCTGTGACAGGAAGAACGTCGACCGGGTGTTGAGCGCCCAGACGTGCTCGAAGTCCTCCTCGGTCACCTCGAGGGCCGGCGCGTCGATCCCGCCGCCGGCGTTGTTGACGAGGATGTCGATCGGCCCCAGCTCGGCGATGGCGGCATCGATCGCGGTGCGGCACGCGGGCAGGTCGAGCACGTCCATCCGGATCGCCGTCGCCTTCACGCCGAAGGCGCTCAGTTCGTCGACGAGTTCCGCGACGCCGTCCGGATCCCGCACACCGAGAATCACGTCGGCCCCCTGCCCGGCGAGTTCGAGCGCGATCTCGCGTCCGAGGCCACGGCTGGCGGCGGTCACGAGCGCGCGCGATCCGGCGAGCGAGAAGGGGGTGCGGGTGGAGGTGCGGGAGGCGTCGGTCATGCCAGGAGCGTAGTCCCGCGCCCCGCGCCGACTGTCACCGGCCCGGGTCAGAATGGAGGCATGACCGACGCCGATCTGCTCCTGGCCCGCTTCGTCCGCTCGGTGGATCAGGAGGGTCAGGGCGCGTACGGAGCTCACGCGCTCGTCGGCGACGACGAGGCGGAGCATCGCTGGCGCAGCGACGACCGCGAGAACCTGTACTCCGTGTCGAAGGGCGTCAGCGCGCTCGCCGCCGGGATCGCGGTCGACGAGGGCATCCTGTCGCTCGACACGACGGTCGCCGAGGCGCTGCCGGAGCTCGAACTCGGCGACGGCGTCGACCGGGTGACCCTGCGCGACCTGCTGACCATGACCAGCGGCATCGACTTCGTCTGGTTCGGCGACCAGCCCGTGCCCGGGCCCGACCTCGCACAGGAGATGCTGCGGCGTCCGAGCCGCGGGCCGGGAACGCACTTCCAGTACTCCGACGCCAGCACGTACGTCGCCATGCGGATGCTGGCCGCGCGGGTCGGCGACGTGCGCGATTGGCTGCTGCCGCGCCTGTTCGGTCCGCTCGAGATCGACAACCCGCAGTGGATGCGGTGCCCGCTCGGCTACATCGTCGGCGGCACGGGACTGCAGCTGCGGACCAGCGAGCTCGCGCGCATCGGCCGCGTGCTGCGCGACCGGGGCGAATGGTGGCGGCGACGCATCGTCAGCGCGGAGTGGATCGACGCGATGCACGCGGACTGGGTCGACACGGGGGAGGACCCGGCCACCGACCGCTACGGCATCGCCGTCTGGGAGGGGCCGTCCGGGCTGTGGCGCTTCGACGGGCGGTACGGGCAGTACGTGGTCGTGAACGACGCCCGCGGGGCCGTTCTCACGATCACCGCCCACGAGGAGTTCCGCGCCCGCAGGCTCCTGGACCTCGCGCACGAAGCCCTGCTGGGGTGAGGAGCCGCATGTAACGAGTTCGTTTCGTCGCTTGCATTTCATTTGTTCGTAAGCTTTACTAACAAACATGACGACGACCGAGGTGCAGGGAAGCACCGGTGGGCTGGGCCCGGGACGGGTTCTCCGCCCGCGTGCCAAGGTTCTGCCGGAGCACGCTCGCAGCCACAACCGCTCGCTCGTCCTGCAGACGCTCTACCGCTCGGGGGAGCGCAGCCGCGCGGACCTCGCCCGCGAGACGGGGCTCACCCGCGTCACGGTCTCTGACCTCGTCGCCGAACTGCTCGCCGAGGGCCTGGTGATCGAGCTGGGCCAGCGCGAATCGGCCCGCCCCGGAAAGCCCGCGGTCCTGCTCGACATCAACCGCAGCGCCCACCAGATCGTCGGCGTCGACCTCAGCGACCACGACCGCTTCCGCGGGGCGGTGATGGACCTCGATGGAGCGATCATCGCGTCCGGAGAGGTCATGCTCGACGACGCGACCGGCGACGCGGCCCTCGCCAAGGTGGACGCGCTCGTCGACACCCTCGTCGCGGACGCCACCGCGCCCATCCTCGGCATCGGGGTCGGCTCGCCCGGTGTCGTCGACCTGAGCGGCACCATCCTCACGGCCCCGAACCTCGGCTGGACCGACCTGGCGCTGCAGCAGCACCTCGCCGACCGCACCGGCCACCCGGTCGTCGTCGCCAACGACGCGAACGCGGCGGCGCTCGCCGAGCACACCTACGGGGGAGCGGCCGGCGACATGATGCTCATCCGCGTCGGACACGGCATCGGCGCCGGGCTCCTGGTCGCCGGGGCCCTCGTCTACGGCAGCCACTTCGCGGCGGGCGAGATCGGCCAGGTCATGGTCGGCACCGACCTCGGGCTCGACACGACGTACAACCGGGACCAGGTGCTCGAGCACTGGCTCAGCGTCCCGCAGCTGCAGCGCGGCATCCATGAGGCGCATTCGGCCGGGCAGGATGCGACTCCCGTGCTCCGCGAGGCCGGCCAGCGCCTCGGCATCGCCCTCGCGCCCGTCGTGGGCGCCCTCAACCTGTCGGAGATCGTGCTCGCGGGTCCGACCGAACTGCTCGACGGACCGCTCGCCGAAGCGACCGTCCACACGCTCCGGAACCGGACCATGGCGGAGAACCACGCCGACCTGTCCGTCCGGATGACCACGCAAGGGCAGGACATCGTCCTGCGCGGCGCGGCCGTTCTCGTCCTCTCCGGACGACTCGGGGTCTCATGACACACAGCACCGCCCGAAACCTGACCCCTGCACCGCCGGTGTGCTGCAGCCGCACACACTGACCATCACGAAAGGAACCAGCAATGAAGAGAAAGCTCGTCGGCCTCGCCGCTGTGGCTACGGCTTCCGCTCTCGTGCTCGCCGGATGCGCCTCGGGAGGCTCCTCCACCGGAGCCAGCACCGACGGCAAGGGCAAGACGGTCACGCTGTGGCTCGTCGGCTCGGACACCCCGGACAAGCTGCGGAACTACCTCACGACGGAGTTCAACAAGGAGACCGGGGCCACCCTCAAGATCGAGCAGCAGGACTGGGGCGACATCGTCACCAAGCTCACTACCGCGCTGCCCGACGCGAACAACACGCCGGACGTGACGGAGATGGGCAACACCCAGTCGCCGACGTTCACCAACGTGGGCGCGTTCCTCGACGTGTCCGACATGTACAAGGAGCTCGGCGGCAGCGACCTGCTGCAGTCGTTCGTCGACGCGGGCAAGGTCGACGGCAAGAACTACACGCTGCCGTACTACTTCGGCTCGCGTTACATGTTCTACCGCAAGGACGTCTACCAGGCGGCCGGCGTGACCGTCCCGACCACGCTCGACCAGTTCAACACCACGGTGGCGGACATCACGGCGAAGAACCCGAAGAACATCTCCAACTTCTCCGGCTTCTTCCTCGGCGGTCAGGACTGGCGCGACGGCATCTCCTGGATCTTCGCCAACGGCGGGGACATCGCCCAGCAGAAGGACGGCAAGTGGAAGGGCACCCTGGAGTCGGAGAACTCGCTGAAGGGCCTCCAGCAGCTCCAGGACCTGTACAAGAACGCATCCAAGGCGCCCAACGACGCCAAGGACTCGAACCAGTACATCTACCTGAACGACACCGACCAGACGCTGGACGCCGACGGCAACAAGACGGGTGACACCTCGCTCGCCGCCGCGACGATCATGGCTCCGGGCTGGGCGCACTGGTCGATCGGCGACCTGTCCCAGAAGGACGGCAAGCCGGTCCGTACCTGGAACGACGCCACCTTCGGCACCTACGTGCTCCCGGGCAACGACGGCAAGCCGGCCCCGGTGTTCGCCGGTGGCTCCAACATCGGCATCTCGGCGAAGACCAAGGAGCCGGGCCTGTCGAAGACCCTCCTGAAGATCATCTTCTCGAAGGAGTACCAGGAGATGCTCGGCCAGAACGGCCTCGGCCCGGCCAACTCGAAGTACACCTCCTCGCTGGGCGACGACCAGTTCGCGAAGGCGCTCATCGAGTCGGCGTCGAACTCCAAGCTGACACCGGCCGCCCCCGGCTGGGCCGCGGTCGAGGCGGGCAACGTGATGGAGGAGTTCTTCTCCAAGATCCGTGACGCGTCCGACCTCAAGGCGCTCGCTCAGGAGTACGACAAGAAGCTCGACTCGCTGCTCAACGTCAAGAGCTAGAGCCGACCGAACAGTGGATGCGGTGCGCCGCGACCTGGCGCGACCGGCGCACCGCATCCCTGAACCATCCCCCGCAAGGAGACGTCCGTGACCGCCACCGAGGACACCCGCCTCATCCTTCCCGCAGCGCCACCGCCTGCGGCCGATCAGCCCCGGCGTCGCCGCGGTCGCATCACCCCGTACGGCCTTCTGCTGCCGGCCGTCATCATCCTGCTCGTCGCGCTCGGCTACCCGATCGTGTGGCAGCTGATCACCTCGATGCAGCACTTCGGGCTGGCCCAGCAGTTCGGCAAGCCCGCCGACTTCGTCTGGTTCGAGAACTACATCACCCTGTTCTCCGACCCGTACACCTGGGTCGTCGTGGCCCGGTCCATCGTCTTCTGCCTCGTGACGGCGTTCGTCACCGTGATCATCGGCGTCGGGATGGCGCTGCTCATGAACGCGGTGAACCGGGTCGTGCGGATCATCCTGCAGATCTCGCTCCTGCTCGCCTGGGCCATGCCCGTCGTCGCCGCGATGACCGTCTGGAACTGGCTGTTCGACTGGCGTCGCGGCGTCGTGAACTACACGCTCACCTCGTGGGGCCTCGACTTCCAGGACCACAACTGGCTGCAGAACCCGCTGTCCTTCTTCTTCGTCGCGATGGTGATCGTGACGTGGATGAGCGTCCCGTTCGTCGCGTTCTCGGTCTACGCCGGGCTGACGCAGGTCTCGACGGAGGTCGTCGAGGCCGCGCAGATGGACGGCGCGCGCGGCTGGCAGCGGCTGCGCTACATCATCCTGCCGATCATCCGCCCGGTGCTCGGGATCGTGCTGCTGCTGCAGATCATCTGGGACCTGCGCGTCTTCGCGCAGATCAAGCTGCTGCAGGACAAGGGCTCGATCGCCAGCGAGACCAATCTGCTCGGCACCTACATCTACCAGCTCGGCGTCGGCTCGAGCGACTTCGCGATGGCCAGCGCCGTCAGCGTCTTCGTGCTCGTGCTCACCATCGCCCTCAGCTGGTTCTACGTGCGACACCTTCTCAAGGAGGACGAATCGTGACTCGCCGCATCCGCCCCTCCCGCATCCTTCTCGGCGCGCTCGGCGTCGTGCTCGCCCTGGTCTGGGTGTTCCCGGTCTACTGGATGGTGAACTCGTCGCTGCTGCCGAACGTCATCCTGCAGAACACCACGCCGACGTGGCTGCCCTTCGGCGGCTCGTTCGACAACTTCACCGCCGTCGTGCAGGGCGGGACGTTCTTCCCTGCGCTCGGGATGAGCGTGGCCGTCGCGCTGATCACGGTCGTGTGCTGCCTGGCGTTCGCGTTCCTGGCGGCGCTGGCGATCAGCCGGTTCCGCTTCCGCGGCCGCCGGTCGTTCGTGCTCGCGGTGCTGCTCATCCAGATGCTTCCGGCCGAAGGGCTGTTCATCGCGCAGTACAAGCTGATGGGGACGCTCGGCCTGCTCAACTCGGTCATCGGCGTCAGCATCCTGTACATCGCCGCCGTCGTGCCGTTCACCATCTGGATGCTGCGCGGCTTCGTCGCCGGCATCCCCGCCGACCTCGAGGAGGCCGCGATGGTGGACGGACTCAGCCGCACGCAGGCGTTCCTGCGGATCACGTTCCCGCTGCTCGCGCCGGGCCTGGTCGCCTCGGGCGTCTACGCCTTCCTGCAGGCGTGGAACGAGTTCACCGTGGCGCTGGTCATCCTGCCGCAGTCGAGCAGTGCGACCCTGCCGCTGTGGCTGCGCGGGTTCGTGCAGCAGTCCGCCTCCCGCGCCACCGACTGGGGGCAGGTCATGGCCGCGTCGACCCTCGTCGCGGTGCCGGTCATCATCTTCTTCCTCATCGTGCAGGGGCGGATGACGAGCGGGCTCGTCAGCGGGGCGGTCAAGGGGTGAGCGGCGCGTCCGTCGCCGACACCGCACTGACCGACCCGGACCTCCGCCGCAGCATCGCCGCGACGCTGCTGCCCGGGTTCGTCGGGACGACGCTGCCCGGCTGGCTCGCTACGCGGTTGCGAGCGGGACTCGGCGGGGTGTGCCTGTTCGGCCAGAACATCTCCTCGGCGGCCCAGCTGCGGGAGCTCACCGACGCGATCTACGCCGCCAACCCGGAGGCGATCGTCGCGATCGACGAGGAGGGCGGGGACGTCACCCGGCTCTACTACGAGAGCGGGTCGCCGTATCCCGGCAACGCCATCCTCGGCCGCCTGGGCGACGCGGCCTACACCGAGGACGTCGCACGGCGCGTGGGGGAGGAGTTGCGCCGGGCCGGCGTGAACCTCGACTTCGCGCCCGACATCGACATCAACTCCAACCCGGACAACCCGGTGATCGGGGTGCGCAGCTTCGGCTCGTCGCCCGAGGTCGTCGCCGAGCACGGCGCGGCCTGGACGCGCGGGCTGCAGGCGGCGGGCGTCGCGGTCGCGGCCAAGCACTTCCCGGGACACGGCGACACGGCCGCCGACTCGCACCTGGAGCTCCCGGTCGTCGACGTGTCGGCGGAGCAGCTGCGCTCACGTGAGCTCCTGCCGTTCCGGGCGGTCGTCGCGGCCGGGGCGCGTGCGGTCATGACCTCGCACATCCTGCTCCCGCAGCTGGACGCGACTCTCCCCGCGACGCTCAGCCCGGCGATCATCGAGGGGATGCTGCGCGGCGAGCTCGGCTTCGACGGCGTCGTCGTCAGCGACGCCCTCGACATGCACGGCGCGTCTGGCACCCGCGGCATCCCGGAGGCGGCGGTGCTGGCGCTCGCCGCCGGCTGCGACCTGCTCTGCATCGGCACCGAGAACACGGACGCGCAGCTCGCCGCGATCGAGGACGCCATCGCGGCAGCCGTCGCCGCCGGCCGCATCACCCCCGCGCGCCTCGCCGCCGCCGCAGCCCGCGTCCGCTCCCTCGCCGAGTCGGTGGCCCCCACCGCCGAGTCCGCGAAGAATGCACACGACACGCCGGTGAAGCGTTCACTCTTCGCGGACTCGATGGAGGGCGGACTGCGGGGCGAGGATGTCGCGGCGGCGGAGCGCGCGTTCGATGTGAGCGCGGAGGCGCGGGAGTGGCTGGCCGCGAACGACGGACGGTACTCCGTGGTGCGGATCGACACGGTCGCGAACATCGCGGTCGGGACCGCGCCGTGGGGGCCGTTCGCCGAGGTGGAGGCCGATCCGGGGACGCCGTGGGCGCGGGAGTTCGCCGCGAACCCGGAGGTGCTGTTCACGGAGGGCGACCATCCCGACCTCGTGCTCGCCGCGCAGTCGCCGGTGCTCGTCGTCGGTAAGGACAACCACCGGCATGCCTTCGCGCGCGCCGCGATCGACCGGCTGCGCGCCGAGCGCGAGCGCGTGCTCGTGGTCGACATGGGCTGGCCGAGCGACGATCGGTCCTACGCCGACATCGCCACCTTCGGGGCCTCCCGGCTGGTTGGCCGCGCGCTGCTCCGCCTGCTCGGACACGACTCGTGAGACTCGGCATCGACATCGGCGGCACCAAGACCGACGCCGTCGCGGTCGACGAGCGCGGCGCGTTGACGCAGCGCATCCGCCTCGCGACCGGCTTCGGACACGCGGCCGTCGTGGAGACGGCCGTCACCGCCGTCTCGCGCCTCGGCGAGCTGACCGGTCTCGCGCCCGCAGGCTTCCAGTCCATCGGGATCGGCGTGCCCGGGATGGTCGACACGGCCTCCGGAGACGTCGCACACGCCGTCAACCTCGGGCTCGACCGGCTGGAGCTCGGCGGGATGCTCGCCGGGCGGCTGGGCGTCGGCGTCCGGGTCGAGAACGACGTCAAGGCGGCCGCCCTCGGCGCCTACCACCTGCTCGGCCTGTCCGGCACGATGGCGTTCCTCAACCTCGGCACCGGGATGGCCGCCGGCATCGTCGTCGACGGCCGGCTCTGGCGCGGGAGCACCGGCATCGCCGGCGAGATCGGGCACCTGCCCGTGGACCCGCAGGGTGCGCTGTGCGCGTGCGGCCAGCGCGGCTGCCTGGAGACCGTCGCCAGCGGCTCGGGGGTCGCCCGGCAGTGGCCGACGGACGACCCGCTCCCCGTCCGCGCCGTCTTCGCCGCGGCGGCCGACGGCGACCCCGCGGCCCGCGCCATCACGGCTAGGCTGGCAGCGGGCATCGCCTCCGCGGTGCGCGCCCTCGTGCTCACCGTCGACCCCGCCACCGTGGTGGTCGGCGGAGGCCTGAGCCACCTGGGGGAGCGCCTGCTCGGCGACGTCCACGAGGTGCTGCACGACTGGGAGCGCACGTCGCCCTTCCTGGCGTCGCTCGACCTGCCCGGGAGGGTGCGCCTCGTCCCCGAAGGAACCCCCGTCGCCGCGCTCGGAGCGGCCCTCGTAGGAGAGAACTGATGGCAGAGATCGTCGTCGTCCGCGACCAGGAGGCCGCGGGCGAGCTCGCGGCGCGCAGCATCCTCGACCTCATCGCGGCCAAGCCGGACACGGTGCTCGGGCTGGCGACCGGCTCCACCCCGCTCGCGGTGTACCGGGCCCTCGAGCGCGGGATCCGCGCGCGCGGCGTCGACGTGTCGCACGTCCGCGGTTACGCCCTCGACGAGTACGTCGGGCTGCCGGAAGGACACCCCGAGTCGTATCGCGCGGTCATCACGCGCGAGGTCGTGGAGCCGCTGGGCCTGACGCCGTCGCTCATCCACGTGCCCAACGGGTCCCTCGGCGGCATCGAGCGCGCCGGGCTCGCGTACGAGAAGGCGATCGCCGAGTCGGGCGGGGTGGATGTGCAGATCCTCGGCATCGGGACCGACGGGCACATCGGCTTCAACGAGCCGGGTTCTTCGTTCGCGTCGATCACCCGCGTCAAGACGCTCACCGAGCAGACCCGCCGCGACAACGCGCGCTTCTTCGACTCGGAGGACGACGTCCCGATGCACTGCATCACCCAGGGGCTGTCGACCATCCTGAAGGCCCGCCACCTGATGCTGCTCGCGTTCGGCGAGGGCAAGGCGGAGGCGCTGGCCGGGGCGGTCGAGGGGCCGGTGTCAGCCTCGAACCCCGGATCGGCCGTCCAGTTGCACCCGCACGTCACCGTGCTCGTGGACGAGGCGGCGGCGTCGCGGCTGAAGAACATCGACTACTACCGGTACGCGTACGCGAACAAGCCGTCCTGGCAGACGCTCTAGACGTCGTTACAGGACGGACCCGTCGGCGACCACGGTCTGGACGCGCCAGTCGTGGTCGAGCAGGACCGCGTCGGCCACGTAGCCGGTGTGCAGGCGGCCCAGCCGGTGGTCCTCGCCGAGCACGTGCGCGGGGGTGCGGGTGAGGGCCGTCACCGCGTCCACCGGGTCGATGCCGGCGCGGGTGACCGCGTTGCGGAGGGCCGCATCCTGGGTCAGCGTGGAGCCGGCGATCGTCTCGGTGCCGGACAGCACCGCGAGCCCGTCGTGGACCGTCACGTTGAGCTCGCCGAGGCGGTAGTTCCCGTCGGAGGCGCCCGCGGCGGCCATCGCGTCGGTCACCAGCGCCACGCGTCCCGGCGCCTCGCGGAACAGCAGGGCGGCGACCGAGGGATGCACATGGAGCCCGTCGAGGATGAGCTCCAGCGTCACCTCGGGATTGTCGATCGCGGCCATGATGGGACCCGGCGCGCGGTGATGGATGCCCGGCATGGCGTTGAAGGCGTGGGTCAGCAGCCGTGCGCCCACCTCGAATGCCCGGGCTGCCTGCGCGTAGTCGGCGGCCGTGTGACCGACGCCGACGACCACGCCGGCCTCCGTGAGCACGCCGATCGCCTCGAGCGCGTTCGGCAGCTCGGGGGCGATGGTCGCCGTGCGGAGGGTGCCGCGCGCGGCGGCGATCAGCTGCTCGACCGCCTCCGGCTCCGGGTCGCGGAGGAAGCGCGCGTCGTGCGCCCCGCGCCGCTCCGGTGCGAGGAACGGGCCCTCGAGGTGCGAGCCGAGCACGAGCGGGTCGGTGGCGGTCAGCTCGGCGACGATCGCCAGGCTCTCGCGCAGCGAAGCGAGGGGATTGGCGACGTGCGAGATCAGGGCCCGGGTCGTCCCGTGCGCGCGGTGGGTGACGAGGGCCGCGCGCATCTCCTCGACGCCGTCGTCGTACGGGTGGCCGCCGCCGCCGTGGCAGTGCAGGTCGATGAAGCCGGGGGTGAGCCAGTGGCCCTGTGCGTCGATGACGGTGTCGGCCTCGGCCGCGCTCGGACGCCATCCCGTCCCCGTGCCGGTCGCGGTGATGTGCGCGCCGTCGGCGACGACCCAGAAGTCGTCCACCTGCCCGTCGGCATCGACCTTGCGGGCGCTGTGGACGACGAGGCGGCTCATGCGAACTCGCGTCGGCCGTTGATGACCCCGCTGACCGTGGCGATCACCGCGAACACCACGGCGACGATCGGCTGGCCCAGATCCCACCAGGCGAAGGCGGCGGAGCCCATGACGACGACCTCGACGATCGCCTTCACGAACGGGTCGGTGCGGAGCACGGCGCGCGGCGAGCGGAACAGCGCCCACAGCAGGATCGCGATGACCGGCGCGCCGATCCCGACCACGATGTTCCACGGCAGCGGCCACGCGAGGAAGCCCCAGATGCCGAGCGAGACGATGGCGAACAGTTCGAGGACGAACCGGAGCACGTCGTTGACGCCCACCTTGACGGGGGCGTGCTGGTCGGGCGCGGAAGTCACCAGGTCAGTTTATCCGTGGACGGTCAGCGGAAAATGATCGTCCGTGCGCCGTCGAGCAGGACTCGGTCCTCGGCGAACCACTTCACCGCCTGGGTGAGCGTGCGGCTCTCCTCGTCCTGACCGATCGCCACGAGCTCCTGGACGGTCTGCGTGTGGTCGACGCGCACCACGTTCTGCTCGATGATCGGGCCCTCGTCGAGGTCGCTGGTGACGAAGTGGGCGGTTGCACCGATGAGCTTCACGCCGCGCGCGTGCGCCTGCCGGTAGGGGTTGGCGCCCTTGAACCCGGGGAGGAAGGAGTGGTGGATGTTGATCGCCCGCCCGGCCAGCCGCTCGCACAGCTCGGGCGAGAGGATCTGCATGTACCGGGCGAGGACGACCAGCTCGATGTCGTGTTCCTCCACCGCCTCCAGGATGCGCGCCTCGAAGGCCGCCTTGTCGTCCGCCCCGACGACCGGCCGCGCCTCGAACGGGACACCGTAGAAGCCGGCGAGGTCGCTGAGCGTCTCGTGGTTCGACAGCACCAGCGGGATCTCGACCGGCAGCTGCCCGGCGCGCTGCCGGAAGAGGAGGTCGTTGAGGCAGTGCGCGGCCTTCGACACGAGCACGAGGGTCCGCAGCGGACGGCCGACGTTGTCGACGCGTTGCGTCATCCCGAACCGCTCGACCACCGGCGCGAGCGCCTGCTCGAACTCCTCCCGCCCGGCCTCCGACTCCACCTGCAGCCGCATGAAGAAGCGGCCGGTGTCGGTGCTGGCGAACTGCTGGCTCTCGGTGATGTTCCCGCGCGCGGCGACGATCGCGCCGCTGACCGCGTGCACGATCCCGGGGCGGTCGGCGCAGCTGAACGTGAGCACCCAGTGGTTGGAGGCGGAGGAGTCGGTCACCAGAACAGGGTAGCGGGCGGTGGATGTTATGCTGGATCGTATGTGAGATTTATATTCATATTGGAGGCGTCATGATGCAGCAGGTGACCGTTACATTCGATGTGGATTGGGATATCTACGAAGCGATCGAGCGGCTGGCGAAGGGTTCGCTGAGGACGGTGGATGAAGAGCTTCACTACATCATCGGCCAAGCCGCCGTGGGCGAACCCGTCGATCCGCGACCCGGAATCGAAAAGCTGCACTTGGTGGACTTCATCCGCAACCGTGTGGAAGCGCTCGATCAGTGATCATCCTCGACACGAACGTCGTCTCCGAACTCGTTCGATCTCGCCCTGATCACCGGGTGGTGGACTGGATGCGCGCGCAGGCGCCAGACACCTTGTACATCACGACTATCACGGTCGCCGAGATGCTGACCGGCGCCAACCAGATGGACGACGGCCGGCGGTCGGACAACAAGGCGGAGCTGATCCTGCGTGTGCTGGCGCGGTTCCGCCAGCACACGCTGTCCTTCGGGATGCTCGCAGCGGCCGAGTGCGCGAACGTGCGCTCGCTGAGGCAAGCGGTCGGCCGTCCGATCGCACTCGCCGACGCGATGATCGCGGCGACGGCGATCGCCGCCGAAGCGGACGCGATCGCCACGCGCGATCGCGGCTTCGTCGGTGTCGGCCTACCGGTGCTGAATCCCTGGGCCGGGTGACGCGCGCGGCGTGTTGACGCGCGACCGCCGGTGCACCACGATCGGTGCATGACCAGCACCGGTGAGGATGCGCCCGACACCCGTACAGGCGCGGCATCCGCCTTCAACGTCGAGCTGAACGGGCTCAACACCATCCAGGAGCACGAGCGGAAGGGTCGCCCGCGCGACCTGTTCTGGCCGTGGTTCGGCGCCAACGTGTCCGTGTTCGGGCTGAGCTACGGCTCGTTCCTGCTCGGGTTCGGCATCTCGTTCTGGCAGGCGACCATCGTCGGCATCATCGGCATCGTGGCGTCGTTCCTGCTGTGCGGGATCATCTCGCTCGCCGGCAAGCGCGGTTCCGCGCCGACCATGGTGCTCAGCCGCGCCGTGTTCGGGGTCGAGGGCAACCGGGTCCCCTCGTTCCTGTCCTGGCTGCTCACGGTCGGGTGGGAGACCGTGCTCGTCTCGCTCGCCGCCCTGGCGACCGCCACCGTCTTCGAACAGCTCGGCTGGGAGGGCGGCTGGGTCACCAAGCTGGTAGCCCTGATCGTCGTGGTGGCCCTGGTCATCATCGGCGGCGTGATCGGCTTCCACCTGATCATGCGCATGCAGATGGTGATCACGATCGTCACCGGCGTGCTCACCCTCGTCTACATCCTGCTGGTGCTGAACCACATCGACCTCGGCGCGGTGGCTGCGCTGCCCGCGGGAGACGCGCCGCACGTGATCGGCGGGTTCGTGTTCATGCTCACCGGGTTCGGCCTGGGCTGGGTTAACGCGGCCGCCGACTACTCGCGGTACCTGCCGCGGTCCGCGCGGAGCGGGTCGGTGGTGGGATGGACGACCTTCGGCTCGTCGCTCGCGCCGGTCATCCTGCTGATCTTCGGCATCCTGCTCGCCGGCTCGTCGCCGAAGCTGAGCCAGGCGATCGGCGCCGACCCGATCGGGGCGCTCGCGTCCATCCTGCCGACCTGGTTCCTCGTGCCGTTCGTCATCGTCGCCGTGCTGGGCCTCGTCGGCGGCGCGGTGCTCGACATCTACTCGTCCGGCCTCGCGCTGCTCAGCGTCGGGGTCCGCGTCCCGCGCTACGTGGCGGCCGGGATCGACGGCGTGATCATGACCGCGGGCGCCGTCTACGTCGTGTTCGTCGCGACCGACTTCATCGGGCCGTTCCAGGGTTTCCTCATCACCCTCGGCGTCCCGATCGCCGCGTGGTGCGGCATCTTCATCGGCGACATCCAGCTCCGCCGGCGCGACTACGCGGAGGCCGAGCTGTACGACCGGCGCGGACGCTACGGCGCCGTCAACTGGCTGCCCATCGCACTCATCGTGATCGGCACGGTCATCGGCTGGGGACTCGTCACCAACACGTACGCCGACTGGCTGAGCTGGCAGGGCTACCTCCTGGGCCCGATCGGCGGCAAGGAGGGCGACTGGGCGTTCGCCAACCTGGGCGTGCTGGTCGCGCTGCTGATCGGCTACCTGGGCACCATCCTGCTCTCGCGGAACGCGGTGCGCCGCCAGGAGGAGCGGTGACCGGCCCGACGCTCGTCGTCATCGACATGCAGCAGGTGTTCGGCGACCCGGCCAGCCCCTGGTTCACGCCGAGGTTCGCCGAGGCGGAGGCGGTGATCGCGGGGATGGTGCCCGCGTTCGGCGACGACGTGATCTTCACGCGCTTCATCGCGCCCCAGAGACCCGAGGGCGCGTGGGTGCCGTACTACGACCAGTGGCCGTTCGCACTGGTCCCCGCCGACGATCCGATCTACGACCTCGTCCTGGCTTTCCGCGACACCGGGCATCCCGTGGTCACCGAGCCGACGTTCGGCAAGTGGGGCGCCGACCTCCGCGACGCGCTCGCCGGGTCCCAGGACGTGGTGCTCGCCGGCGTCTCGACCGACTGCTGCGTGCTCTCCACGGCGCTCGGCGCCGCGGACGCCGGGGTGCGCATCCGCGTCGCCGCAGACGCCTGCGCCGGCTTGACGGACGCGGACCACCAGCGCGCGCTCGACGCGATGGCGCTCTACGCCCCGCTGATCGAGATCACGGACAGCGCTGGCGTGCTGGACGGTCTCCGGTAGAATCGTCGGTGGTCGGCGGTTCCCGCACGGCCCTGGGCGCGCACATGGGCGCGTAGTCGACCCGGCTCTGTTTCCTCCCGTTGCGGAGTGGCCGGGGAACGCCGTCCGTTGGACAGACTCTTCATGACTGCCACCTCGACGACTCCGGTGCCTGTCGCACCCAAGTTCCCGTGGACCGGGCTGATCGCCCTCGCCACGGCCACCTTCCTCTCGGTCACCAGCGAGATGATCCCCACCGGCCTGCTGCCGGACATGAGCGCTTCTCTCGGTGTGAGCGAGGCGCAGATCGGCCTCCTCGTGACCGTCTTCGCGTTCACGGTGGTTCTGACGAGCGCGCCACTGACCGCGCTGACCAAGCGCTGGTCGCGGCACGGACTGCTGATCGGCATCCTGGTCGTGCTCGGCCTCTCGAACGCGCTCACCGCGATCGCGCCGAGCTATGAGTTCGTCGTCGGCTCGCGCATCCTGGGCGGAATCGCGCATGGCATGTTCTGGTCGATCGTCGGCGCCTACGCCGGGCATCTCGTCCCGAAGGAGCAGATCGGCCGTGCCGTCTCGATCACCCTGGCCGGCGGGACGCTCGCCTTCGTCCTCGGGGTGCCTCTGGGCACCTTCGCCGGGCACGTGTTCGGCTGGCGGCTGTCGTTCGGGATCATCGCGGCGCTGATGTTCGTCGGCGCGCTGGTCGTGTGGAGGTTCCTGCCCGCGGTGGAGCGGGACGAGGACGCGGTGGGGGTCCGCCGCCGGGACCGCACCGCCCCGAAGCGGCGGGACCGCACCGTCCCCGCTGTGATCATGGTCTGCCTCATCGCCGCCGTGACGATGGTCGGCCACTACGCCTTCTACACGTTCGTCGTTCCGTTCCTGACCGGGCCGATGGGCGTCCCGGCCGGGAATGTCGGGGCGCTGCTGTTCGTGTACGGGATCGCGGGGGCCGGCGGTCTGCTGCTCGCCGGGTCGGTGCTGGGCCCCCGCCCGCAGCTCGGTCTGCTTCTCGCGCTCGGGGTGACGGGTGTCTCGGTCGCCGCTTTGGCGCTCGTGTACGCACAGCCGGTCGCCGCGCTGATCGCATTCCTGCTGTGGGGCCTCGCCTTCGGCGCGCTGCCGCCGCTGCTGCAGACGCGGCTGCTGCACACGTCGTCCGCGGCGTTCCGCGACACGGCCAGCGCGCTCTACACGACGTCGTTCAACGTCGGTATCGGCGGGGGAGCCCTGCTCGGCTCGCTGATCTTCGACGCGGGCGGCCTCATGCTGCTGCCGTGGTGCTACGTCGGGCTGCTCGTCGTGTCGGTGGTCTTGGTCGCCATCGTCGGCCGCATGACGCGCCGCCACGACGTCGTCGCCGTCTGACACCACTTCCCGCGATCTACTGGTCCCAACACGCCGTTATCGCGCGGGACTTACCGGCGTGTTGGGACGAGTAGATGTGGGCGTCGACGGTCAGGCGACGGGGACGCCGTCGCGGAAGACGCGCTGGACCGCGAAGCGGTCGTCGAGCAGGACGGCGTCGGCGCGATAGCCGGGCTGCAGTCGCCCGAGGTCGCCTCCGCGGCCGATGGCGGCCGCCGGCGTCTCGGTGACCGCGCGCACCGCGTCCGTCACCGGCAGCCCGACCTCCTTCACCGCGCGGCGGAGCGCGTCGTCCAGCGTCAGCGTCGATCCCGCGATCGACCCGCCGCCGGCGAGCCGCGCGACGCCGTCCCGCACCTCCACCTCGAGCGAGCCGAGCAGGTAGTCGCCGTCGGCCGACCCGGCGGCGGCCATGGCGTCGGTCACCAGCGCCAGCCGTCCCGGTGCGGAGGCGAACGCCATCCGCACCACCTCCGGGTGCACGTGGACGCCGTCGTTGACGATCTCGAGCGTGACGCCCGGCGTGCGAGCGGCCGCCGCGACCGGCCCCGGCGCGCGGTGGTGCACGCCGGGCATCGCGTTGAAGGCGTGCGTGAGGATGCTCGCCCCGGCGTCGAAGGCCGCCAGCGCCTGCTCGTACGTGGCGCCGGTGTGCCCGACCGCGACCGCGACGCCGGCGGCGGAGAAGGCGCGCACCGCGTCCATACCGCCCGGCAGCTCCGGTGCGATCGTGATCTGGCGGAGGGTGCCGTCGGCCGCGCTGAGCAGCGCGTCGACGTCGGCCGGCGTGGAGGGCCGCAGTAGCGACGGCTCGTGCGCGCCCTTGTGCCCGACGTCGAGGAACGGCCCCTCGAGGTGCGAACCCAGAATGCGCGAATCCGACGCCATCAGCGACGCCACCGTCCGCACGCGCGACGCCAGCGCGTCGACCGGCGCCGTGACCAGCGAGATCACCGCTCGCGTCGTCCCGTGCCGCTGGTGCAGGTCGAGTCCGCGCGCGATGCCCTCGGCGCCGTCGTCGAAGCTCCCGCCCCCGCCGCCATGCACGTGGATGTCGACGAACCCGGGCGTCAGCCACCCGCCCCGCGCATCTGTCGACTCGACCTCCGGCGACGACCGCCACGACGACCCGCTCCCGACTTCCGCGACGACGCCGCCCGCGAAGCGCACCCACGCATCCTCGACGACCGTCCCGCCGTCGACCAGCCGCGCCGAGTGGATGAGGTGGTCGCCGCTCACGCGACGATCACCTCGAAGCCCGCCTCCACGAACGCGGAACGCTGTTCGGCGGTGATGCCCTCGTCGGTGATGAGCGTCGTCAGCACCTTCGGGCCTCCGAGCGTGGCGAACGCCTTCCGTCCGATCTTGGACGAGTCCGCAACAACGACCGCGCGCGTGGCCCGACGCGCCATCAGGGAGTTGACGCTCGCCTCGCCCTCGTCGTGCACGGTCGCGCCGACCACGGGGTCGATGCCGTTCACGCCGATGAACGCGATGTCCATCGTGATCTTCTCGAGCACCACGTCGCTGTACGGGCCGACCAGTTCGTAGGAGCGCGCGTGGACGACGCCGCCGGTCACCACGGTCTTGATCTGCGGGCGCATCACGAGCTGCGCGGCGATGTTGATGGCGTTCGTCACCACGGTGAGGCTGGGGTGCGGCGACGGCTCCATCAGGTCCGGCCGCGAACCGAGCACGGTCGCGACCGCGGTGCTCGTCGTCCCGCCGCACAGGCCCACGACGGCCCCGCGCGGCACGAGCGCGCTCGCCGCCTGCGCGATCCGCAGCTTCTCGGGCGCGTGCTGCTCGCGCTTGTAGCGGATCGGCAGGTCGTACGCGACGGACTGCCCGATCGCGCCGCCGCGGGTGCGGGTCAGCAGCTGCTGGGAGGCCAGCGCGTCCAAGTCGCGGCGCGCGGTGGCCGCCGAGACGTCCAGCTTCTCGACGATGTCGTCGACCTCGACCTGGCCGGCCTCGGCCAGCAGGTCGAGCACGGCGTTCAACCGTTCCGCTCTGTTCATCGGTGTCCCGCCTCCACTCGGCCCGCGGCGTCGCGGCTCGCGACGTCGAACAGGGTCATCAGGCGCGCCGCCTCCGCCGTCACCGCGGTGCGTCCCTCCCCGATGTACTTCCGCGGGTCCACGGCCTCCGGATGCGCATCCAGGTAGCCGCGGATGGCGTCCGTGTAGAACCGGTTGAGGTGGGTGGAGACGTTGACCTTGGTGATCCCGGCGCGGATCGCCTGCTCGATGGTCTCATCCGCGACCCCGCTCGACCCGTGCAGCACCAGCGGAACGGGCACGGCGTGTCGCAGCCGAGCGATCAGCTCGAGATCGAGCGCGGCGGTCCGCTCGGTCATGGCGTGCGAGCTGCCGACAGCCACCGCGAGGGCGTCGACGCCCGTCTCCGCGACGAAGCGACGGGCCTCGTCCGGGTCGGTGCGGACTCCGGGGGCGTGCGCGCCGTCCTTCCCGCCGATCTCGCCGAGCTCCGCCTCCACGAGCACGTCGTTGGCGTGGGCGTGCTCGACCACCCGGATGGTCGCGGCCACATTCCGGTCGTAGTCGAGTGTGGATCCGTCGAACATGACCGAGCCGAACCCTGCCTCCACCGCGCGCCGGGCCAGCTCCTCGTCCTCCGCGTGGTCGAGGTGGACGGCGACGTGCGCGGTCGACTCGGCGGCCAGCGCGAGGGTGGCCGCCGCGATCGGCTCGAGCGCTCCGTGGTATGCCACGGCGTTCTGCGACAGCTGCAGGATGACGGGCAGGCCGGTCTGCTCGGCCGCGTCCACCAGCGCCTCGGCCGTCTCCAGCTGGATGACGTTGAAGGCGGCGAGGCCGGTGCGGCGGCCGACGGCGGCGTGCAGCAGGTCGGCGGTGGGGACGAGGGGCATGGCGGCTCCGGCGTTGGGGCGGTCGGTGGACGGGGTCAGCCGGTCACGAGGCGCGCCTCGAGCTCCGGGTAGGACGGGTGGAGCTCGCCGGCGAGCGGGGCGAGGACGGCGGCGGCGGACCACGCGACGGCGCGGCGAAGCAGCAGAGCCGGGTCGGAGGTGCCCGAGGCGAGCAGGGTCGCGACCGCAGCGACGGCGGCGTCCCCGGCTCCGGTCGGGTTGCCCGCGAGCGGATGCGTCGTCCGCAGGTGCAGCGGTGCGCCCGAGCCGGTCACCGCGAGCATCCCCTCGGCCCCCAGCGACACGAGCACGAGCCCGGCGCCCGCGTCGAGCAGGGCGCGGGCGCCCTCCACCGGGTCGTCGTTCCCGGTCGTCTCGGCGAGCTCGAGCCGATTGGGCTTCACGACGCTGGCACCGGCTTCGGCCGCCAGCACGAGCGCGGGCCCGACGGCGTCGATCACGCTCGGGATGCCGCGCCCGGCCGCGATCGCGACCAGCCCGGCGTAGAAGTCGTCGGGCGCGTCCGGCGGCAGGCTGCCCGAGCCGACCACGCAGGTCGCCGGGATCGCGAGCCGCGAGGCCGCATCCCGTAGCGCCGTCCACTCGGCCTCCGTCAGGGGGCCGCCCGTCTCGTTGATCACGGTGGTCTCGCCCGCCGACTCGTCGACGACGGCGATGCTGCTGCGCGTCGGGGACGCCACGGGTACCAGTTCGTTCGGAAGCCGCGACGCCTCCAGGTCGTCCGCCAGCCGCAGCCCGGATGGACCGCCTGCGGTGGTCAGCGCGAAAGCGGCGCCGCCGGTCTGCGCGACGACCCGGGCGACGTTGAGCCCCTTGCCTCCTGCACGGACGGCCGGGGGAGCGGCGCGGTGCGTCTCGCCGGGCTGCAGCGCGGGCACGCGGTACGTGAGGTCGAGGGCCGGATTCGGCGTGACGGCGAGGATCACGGCGCGGGCTCCGTGACGGGTCGGGCGTCGACTGCGAGAAGGTCACGCGCCCGCAGGGCCGCGCCGATGAGTCCGGCGTTCTCGCCGATGCTCGCCGGCAGCAGCACCGGGCGGCGGTGGAAGGTCAGGATGGCGTCCAGCTTCTCGGCCAGCGGCACGAACAGGGCCGGACCCGCCTGGGCCAGGCCGCCGCCGATGACGATCGCCTCCGGCGCGAGCAGTGCGACCGTATGCGACAGGTCGAGTGCGAGTGCATCCAACGCCGAATCCCACACCTGGCGCGCTGCGGGATCGCCGGCCTCGGCGCGCTCCAGCACCGCGCGCGCGCCCGGCACCGCCGCGCCGGTGAGGGCGTTGTACCGCCGTGCGATGGCGGCCGCCGAGGCAACGGCCTCCAGGCAGCCGGTCCCGCCGCAGGCGCACAGCGGTCCGTCGGCGACCCGAGAGTGCCCCATCTCGCCCGCCATTCCGCCGCCAGTGTGGAGGCGCCCATCGAGGAAGATCGCGCCGGCGATGCCGGTCCCGATCGCCATCACGACGACATCGCGGTAGGGGGCCGCCGCTCCGAGCCGGTGCTCCGCCTCGCCCGCGCCGCGCACGTCGTGACTGAACGACACCGGCAGGCCCAGCGCCTCCCCGGCCCGCGAGCGGAACGGGAAGTCGTGCCAGCCCAGGTTCTCGGCGAACACGCCCACCCCGGCGTCGTCGTCCACGTGCCCGGGCACGAGCAGCCCGGCGGCCTGCGGGACGACCGTCGGATGCTCGGCGCCGAACCGCGCGGCGAGGTCCGCGACCGCCGCGACGACGGCCTCGCCGGTCGCGGCTCCGGCGTGCGGGGTCGGGACGCGGACGACCGACACGAGTCGCCCGTCGCCGTCGACGAGCGCGGCCTTCATGTCCGTCCCGCCGACGTCGAACGCCAGCACCGGCGCGCCGCTCCCGAGCGGGGCGGCGGCCGGTGCCTGCGGGTCGAGAGCTGTCGTCACGAGGGGAGGATGACCGATCGGGTGAGGTTGCGCGGGCTGTCGGGATCGAGGCCGAACCGGCGCGCACGGGCCAGGGCGACGCGCTGCGCGCGGACGAGGTCGGCCATGCCGTCGATCGGGCGGTCCTCGAAGCGGGCGCCGGTGACCGCGAGGTCGCCCGACAGCCCGACGGGGGCCTCGCCCAGCATCCAGGTCACACGGCCGGGAGCCGCGATCGAGATCGGGCCGTGACGGTACTCCTTGGCCGGATACGACTCGGTCCAGGACTGGGAGGCCTCGCGCATCTTGAGCGCCGCTTCGTGCGCGAGCCCGACCGTCCATCCGGCGCCGAGGAACGCGTACTGCTCGGCGTCGACCAGTTCGTCGTCCAGCTCCTCGTCGATCGCGGCCGCGGCCTGGTCGATCGCGGGCGCGAGGTCGTGGCCGAGGGAGGCGCGCACCAGCGCGAGCGCGGTCGTCGCGAAGCGGGTCTGCACGACCGACTGCTCGTCGGCGAAGGGGAGGCGTATCGCCGTGTCGACCAGGTCCACCAGGGGCGTCTCGGGGTCGCCGACGATGCCGATCGTGCGGCCGCGGATGCCGGCGACGCGCGCCGCGTCCAGCAGCTCCAGTACCTCGGTCGTGGTCCCGGAGCGGGTGATCGCGACGATGGCGTCATAGTCGCGGGTCAGCACGTGCGCCTCGGACGCGGCGAACGCGTCGGTCACCCCATGGCCCGCGGCCTCGCGGAGGGAGGCGTAGGCCTGCGCCATGAACCACGACGTCCCGCAGCCGACCACGGCGATGCGCTCGCCGGCTGACGGCAGCAGCGCCTGCTCCTCGCGGAGCCCGGCGGCGGTCGCCCAGGTCTCGGGCTGCGAGCGCAGCTCGGTCTCTATGTGGGCCCCTCCGGGGGATGCGTGCGTCACTGATCGCTCCTGTTCTGTCGATTGGGACCAATGATCGCTGATGATCGATCACTCTGTCTAGTAATCATGTTCAATCGTTTCTCGGAGCGAATGCCGGGAATCCGCGGGTCGGTGTAAACGCCATGTAACGATCTCCCGCTTGGTTCTTGACGGGAGCGCCCGCACGCGCCATGCTTTCGAGCATCCATTGAGTGCAAGTGCTTGTTTCAAGCAAAAACAAATCACTATGCATCACCAGCTACGCATCGTCGCGCAGGCACCATCGCAGTGACGGTTCGTGTAATTCCCTTCGAGAAGTGAGGAAGCAATGAAGAAGTCACTGCGGTGGGGAGCGGCGGTCGCGACAGCGGCGGTCGCCACCATGACGCTCGCCTCCTGCGGCTTCAGCGGCGGGTCCGGAGGCTCGTCCGGCGGCGCGCAGACGCTCGACCTGATGGTGGCGAGCTACTCGGACAACACCAAGGCCGAGTGGCAGCAGATCATCAAGGACTTCGAGGCCAAGAACTCCGACATCAAGGTGAACCTCGACGTCGAGTCCTGGACGGACATCAACAACGTCATCAAGACGCGCATCCAGGCCCAGAAGCAGCCGGACATCCTGAACATCGACGCGTTCGCCGGCTTCGCGGCCGACGACCTGCTGTACCCGGCCAAGGACATCGTCTCGTCGTCCACGCTGAACGACTTCCAGGACGCCTTCAAGAAGAACGCGAGCATCGACGGCACCCAGTACGGCCTGCCGTTCATCGCCTCCGCCCGCGCCCTGTTCTACAACAAGGACGACTTCTCGAAGGCCGGCATCTCTGCCCCGCCGAAGACATGGGCCGAGTTCGAGGAGGACGCGGGCAAGCTCAAGGCCGCCGGCGTCACCCCCTACGGCATGCCGCTCGGCAGCGAGGAGGCGCAGGCCGAGACCGCGCTCTGGTTCTACGGAGCGGGCGGCGGCTACGGCGACGCCAAGAAGCTGACGATCGACAGCTCGGAGAACGTCGAAGGCGCCACCGAGATGCAGAAGATCATCAACCAGGGCTACACGCAGCCGAACGCCGGTTCGACGAACCGCACGCCGCTGCTGAACGTCTTCATCCAGGGCCAGCTCGGCATGCAGGTCGGCCTGCCGCCGACAGTCGGCCAGATCAAGGACAAGAACCCGTCGCTGCAGTACGGCATCGCGCCGATCCCGACCAAGGACGGCTCGCCGTTCACGCTGGGCGTCGCGGACCACCTGATGGCGTTCAAGAACAAGACCGACAAGACCGCGTCGATCAAGAAGTTCCTCGACTACTTCTACTCGAAGGACGTCTACTCGACCTGGGTCAAGGCGGAGGGCTTCCTGCCCACCACCAAATCCGGCGCGGACGTGATGGGCTCTGACGAGACCATCAAGCCGTTCCTCGACCTGCTGCCCAACGCGAAGTTCTACCCGTCCACCAACCCGAACTGGTCGGCCGCGCAGGGCGCGATCCAGGCCCAGATCGGTCAGCTCGGTCAGGGCGCGAAGCCCGAAGACCTGCTGAAGTCGATCCAGGCGAAGGCCGACGGCCAGTAAGCCGGAGACCGGCATCCAGGTATGACCAGCACTGCTGAAGCGACCCGCGCGGGGGCGGCCACCGGCCGTCCCCGCCGCGGGGCGTCCCCCAAGCCCCGGACCGGCGCGTCCGACCTGTGGCACGCCGTGCCGTGGACGCTGCCCGCCCTCATCCTGATCTTCGGCGTGGTCCTGTTCCCCGCCGGTTACATGATCTACAACTCCACCCGGAAGATCTCGCTCGCCGGTGTGGACCACGGCTCGGTCGGATTCCAGAACTACGCGACCGTGCTCTCCCGCCCGGAGCTCCCGGGCATCCTGCTCAACACCCTGGTCTGGGTCGTCTCGGTCGTCGTGATCACCGTGGTGATCTCGCTCGCCCTCGCCCAGTTCCTCGACAAGAACTTCCCCGGCCGGCGCTGGGTGCGGATGGCGATCATCGTGCCGTGGGCGGCGAGCGTCGTGATGACCACGACCGTGTTCGTCTACGGCCTCGACCCCTTCTACGGGATCATCAACAAGTTCCTGGTGGACATCCACCTGCTCGCCGAGCCGTTCGGCTTCACCAAGGAGCCGGTGCCCGCGTTCATCTCCTCGATCGGCATCGCGGTGTTCGTCTCGCTGCCCTTCACGACGTACACGATCCTCGCCGGGCTGGCCGGCATCCCGGGCGACATGCTCGAGGCGGCGAAGGTGGACGGCGCCAGCGCGTTCCGCTCCTACTTCAGCGTCACCCTGCCGAACCTCCGCAACGCGATCGCCCTGGCCACGCTGATCAACATCATCAACGTGTTCAACTCGCTGCCCATCCTGAAGCTGATGACCGGGTCCATCCCCGGCTACAAGGCGGACACGACCACCACCTACGTGTTCAAGCTGCTGCAGAACGAGCAGCGGATCGATCTGTCGAGCGCCCTCAGCGTGATCAACTTCCTGATAGTGCTCGTCGTCGTCGGCCTGTACCTGTGGATCGTGAAGCCGATGAAGGAGGTCTCATGACCGCCCCCGCACCCGTCGCGCTCGCCGGAGCCGGAGCCCCGGCCGCCCGTCGGCGTCGTCCACGCGGAGCGGGCTCGCCGTGGCGCACCGTCGTCAAGGTGATCGCCGGCATCGTCATCGCCCTGGTCTTCATCGCGCCGTACCTGATCATGCTGGTCGGCTCGTTCAAGAGCAGGAACAACATCCTCGCCGTGCCGCCGACCTATCTGCCCGAGCAGTGGCATCCCGAGAACTACCTCACGATGTGGTCGACGCCCGAGACTCCGCTGCCGTACAACCTGATCTCGACCATCGTGATCGCGGTGTTCGCCACGGCGCTCGTGCTCATCGTGTGTGTGCCGGCGGCGTACTACACGGCACGGTTCCGGTTCCCGGGGCGGGGGATCTTCTTGTTCCTCGTGATCGTCACGCAGATGCTCCAGCCGACCGTGCTCGCCACGGGCCTCTTCAAGGAGATGGTGGCGCTCGGCATCAACGACACCTGGCTCGCGATGATCCTGGTGAACGCCGCGTTCAACCTGGCGTTCGCGATCTGGATCATGCACAGCTTCTTCTCCGGGGTGCCGAAGGAGGTCGACGAGGCCGCCCAGCTCGACGGCGCGGGCAAGTGGACCGTGCTCTTCCGTGTCCAACTGCCGCTGGTCTGGCCGGGGATCGTGACGGCGATCATCTACACCTTCGTCGCCTCCTGGAACGAGTTCGCGGCGAGCCTGGTGATCCTGTCGACGGATGCGAACCAGCCGCTCTCCGTGGCGCTCACCAAGTTCGTCGGCCAGTACGACGCGGCATGGCAGTACGTCTTCGCGGTGTCCGTGGTGGCGGTGATCCCCGTGGTGATCCTGTTCATGCTGATCGAGAAGCGGCTCGTGGGCGGGCTGACGGCGGGCAGCGTGAAGTAGGACCCCAAGTCAACCGGTCCCCGCGCACATCCCGCGCGGGTACCATCCAAGAGGCGAAATCAGCGGGGCGGCCTCACGGATGGAACGATGACAGCGGAAACCACGAGCACCCGGCGACCGGTTCTCACGGCCGCACCGCTCGCCGTACCCAGGCGGCTGCGTTTCGCCGGCCGCGAGGTGCCCTGGTGGGCGGCGGTGCTCGTGATGTACGCCGTGTCACGGCTGCTGACGACGGCGCTCATGCTCGCGCTGTTCATCGCGGCCAACATCGGGCACTGGGAGTACGCCAGCCCGCGGATGGATCCGACGTTCTTCACGTTCTCCGGCTCCTGGGACGGCGCGTACTACAGCCAGATCGTCGAGCAGGGCTATCCGACCTCGCTGCCGCTCGACGCCGACGGCTCGGTGCAGCAGAACCCGTGGGCGTTCCTGCCGCTGTACCCGATCATCGTCCGGGCGCTGACCTTCGTGACCGGGATGGACTTCTACCCGGCCGGGGTCGCGGTCGCCATGGTGTTCGGTGCTGCGGCGAGCGTCGTCCTGTTCCGCCTGGTGGCGGCGCGCGCGGGCGTGTCGAGCGCGTTCTGGGCGACCGCGTTCTTCTGCTTCGGACCGCTCTCGTTCGTGCTGCAGATCGCGTACGCCGAGAGCCTGTTCTTCTTCCTGATGTTCGGGGCGCTGCTGACGATGATCCAGCGGCGGTACTGGCTGATGCTGCCGTTCGGTGTGGCGGCGGCCTTCACGCGCCCCGGCGCGCTGGCGCTTCCCCTGGCGCTCGCGATCGTGCTGCTGATCCGGATGCTGCAGGTGCGGCGCGGGGGCGAGCCGTTCCGTCCGCGCGAACGGCTGAGCATGATCGTGACGGGAGCCGTCATGGCGGTCGCGGGGATGTCGTGGCCGATCATCGCCGCGGCGGTGACCGGGACGGGCGACGCCTACGTCGCCACCGAGCTGTCGTGGTGGACGGGCTTCATCGGCAAGGTCGCGTTCATCCCGCTGACGCCGTGGTTCCTGCTCAGCTGGCGGTACCTCAGCATCCTGGGCGCCCTGATCGTCATCGGGATCGTCGCGGGCTTCGTCTGGATCGTGACCCGGCCGTCGGTGCGCGCGCTCGGGACGGACGTGGTCGCGTACGCAGCCAGCTACGGGCTCTACCTGTTCGCGGTGTTCCTGCCGCAGCAGAGCACGTTCCGGCTGCTGCTGCCGCTGTCGCCCCTCGCGGGGGCGCGCGGGCTGACGCGCAACCGCCGCGCGCGGAAGGCGACGCTGATCGCGTGCATCGCGCTCCAGCCGGTGGCGCTGGCGCTGCTGTGGTTCATCGGGTACCCGTGAGCCGGGCGACAGGCCTCAGCCCACGCGTTCCGGCCACCTGACCTCCGGGACGCGGCGGTACTTCGTCCCCGCAGCGTCCCAGTGCTCGGCGAGCGACGCCAGCCGGTCGGAGAAGTCCGCCAGGTCGCGCGCCGCGACTACGGGCTCGGTGTCAGCCGGGGCTGTCGACCAGCCGACCTCGGCGACGGCCGCAAGCCGCGGGAAGACCATCTGCTCCACCTCTTCGATCGTCGCGACCGTCTCGGTCCAGAGCGGCGCCTCCACACCGAGGATGTGCGCATCGCCGAGGCCGGGGACGATGCGCGCCGGGTCCCAGACGAAAGAGTCGCGGAGCGTGGTCGGGCCGCCCGTCCAGTCCTGCCCGATCGCGTCGCCGTCGGCGTACACGATGTCGAGGTAGGCGACGTCGGACGGCGACATGATCACGGACCCGCCCTCGCGGACGAACGCGAGCGCCAGCTCGGCGGCGCGGCCGCGCGGGGCGGTGAAGTCCCAGTACTGGCCGATGGTGCCCGGGGGGAGACCGCCGGCCTTGCCCACCTCGTGCCAGCCCACGGGCGTCTTGCCGTTCTCGGCGACGACGCGGAACGCATCCTGCACGAACGCGGCGAAGTCGGCGTCGCTCGTGCTCAGGCACTCGTCGCCGCCGAGGTGGAGGTACCGACCCGGCGTGAGGGCCGCGACCTCCCGGATCACATCCCGGACGAAGCGCTGCGTGACCGGGTCGCCGGTGCGCAGGGTGCTGAAGCCGACCTCCGATCCGGTGTACAGCGCCGGCGCGACGCCGCTCGGGTTGAGCTCGGGATACGACGCGAGCGCCGCGTTGGTGTGGCCCGGCATGTCGATCTCTGGGACGACGGTGATGTGCCGCTCGGCGGCGTAGGCGACGAGCTCGCGGAACTCGGCCTGCGTGTAGAAGCCGCCGCGGCTGCCATCGCTGCCGGTCGACCCGCCGACCCGGGTCAGCTCCGGCCACGACTCGATCTGGAGGCGCCAGCCCTGGTCGTCGGTCAGGTGCAGGTGCAGGTGGTTCAGCTTGAGCAGGACGATCGCGTCGATGAACCGCTTCACCTCGGCCGGTGTGAAGAAGTGGCGCGCCACATCCAGCATCGCGCCGCGATACGCGTACCGGGGGTGGTCGTGGACGCGGACGGCGTCGATCGTGAGCGGGTCGCCCTCGCAGACGGCGGGCAGCAGCTGGCGCAGGGTCTGCACACCCCAGAACGCGCCTGCGGTGGTCGCTGCGCCGATCCGGACGCCCTCGGCCGAGACCTCGACGGTGTAGCCCTCCGCGCTGTCCGAGCCGTCCTCGTGCGGTCCCTCACCCGGCGCGATGACGATCGCGATGTCGCCGTAGGCGGGCGGTTCGGCCACGATCGCGGGCTCGCGGCCGCAGTCCGACGCGAGTTCTGCGGACAGCAGACGGGCCACTCCGTCGGCACCCGCACCCGCGACGCTGATGCGCGCGGAGTCGGTCAGCACGAACGGGGACGCCGCGGAATTCTCGGTGCGGACGGGGCGGGGCACGACCACGGTGGGCTCCTGGAGGCTCGGGGGAGTGCGGACCGGCCGGCACCGCCACCCCCGCTGGTCGACCAGAAGCGAGTATTGCAGGGCTCCTAACTAATGGGCAAGGGTTCCGGCGGGTGGCCGCTTTGCTATGCTGTCCCACGTCGCAACTGGCGCTCAGATGGTCACCATCGGGGAGCGACACGCAACCTCCTTGAACACGGGTGGATTCGGCCGCGCGCCTGGGTCGATACGCAGATGGTCCATCCCTGTACGAAGGAGCCGGTTTTGACCGACACGTTGCCCTCCACGTTCACAGCGCCTCTCTCCGAGGTCGACCCCGAGATCGCCGAGGTCCTCCAGCTGGAGCTCGGCCGTCAGCGCGACTACCTCGAGATGATCGCGTCCGAGAACTTCGTGCCCCGCGCCGTGCTCGAAGCGGTCGGGTCGGTGCTCACCAACAAGTACGCCGAGGGCTACCCGGGCCGCCGCTACTACGGCGGCTGCGAGTACGTCGACATCGCCGAGCAGCTGGCGATCGACCGGGCGAAGGCCCTCTTCGGCGCCGAGTACGCCAACGTCCAGCCGCACTCCGGCGCGTCGGCCAACGCCGCCGTGCTGTCCGCCATCGCGACGCCCGGCGACACCATCCTGGGCCTGGAGCTGTCGCACGGCGGCCACCTGACCCATGGAATGAAGCTCAACTTCTCCGGCAAGCTCTACAACGCCGTGTCCTACGGCGTCGACCCCGAGTCGTTCCTCGTCGACATGAACGTCGTGCGCGACAAGGCCCTCGAGCACAAGCCGCAGGTCATCATCGCCGGCTGGTCGGCGTACCCGCGCCAGCTCGATTTCGCCGCGTTCCGCGAGATCGCGGACGAGGTGGGCGCCAAGCTGTGGGTCGACATGGCGCACTTCGCCGGCCTCGTCGCCGCGGGGCTCCACCCGTCGCCCGTCCCGCACGCCGACGTCGTCTCGTCGACCGTGCACAAGACCATCGGCGGCCCGCGCTCCGGTTTCATCGTCAGCCGCGACACCGAGCTGGCGAAGAAGCTCAACTCCAACGTCTTCCCGGGTCAGCAGGGCGGCCCGCTGATGCACGTGATCGCCGCGAAGGCGACCGCGTTCAAGCTCGCCGCGACCGAGGAGTTCAAGGACCGCCAGGAGCGCACCATCCGCGGCGCGCAGATCCTCGCCGAGCGTCTGACCGCCGACGACTCCCGCGCGGCAGGCGTGGACGTGCTCACCGGCGGCACCGACGTGCACCTGGTGCTCGCCGACCTCCGCACGTCGGAGCTCGACGGCCAGCAGGCCGAGGACGTGCTGCACGAGGTCGGCATCACGGTCAACCGCAACGCGGTGCCGTTCGACCCGCGGCCGCCGATGGTGACCTCCGGTCTCCGCATCGGCACGCCCGCGCTCGCGACCCGCGGCTTCGGTGACACCGAGTTCACCGAGGTGGCCGACATCATCGCGCTCGCGCTGCGTCCGGGTGCCGACACGAAGGCGCTGCGCGCCCGCGTGGACGCCCTCACCGCCGCCTTCCCGCTCTACCCGGGCCTGACCGCGTCCGGCCAGGAGGGCTTCCCCGTCGAGCTCCCGTCCTCCATCTGACCCGCAACCCTCCGTCGAGTACACGAAGAGTGCACGCCGCCACGGCGCGTCCCGTGCATTCTTCGTGTACTCGATGGGGGAGACACAAGGAGAGCGTGTGACTGCGCAGATACTCGACGGCAAGGCGACCGCGGCCGAGATCAAGGCGGAGCTGCGGGAGCGGGTGGCGGCGCTGCGTGAGAAGGGTGTCGTGCCGGGGCTCGGCACCATCCTCGTCGGCGACGACCCCGGCTCGCAGTGGTACGTCGCGGGCAAGCACCGCGACTGCGCGGAGGTCGGCATCGCATCCCTCCGCCGCGACCTTCCCGCCGACATCTCGCAGGCGGAGCTGGAGGCCGTGGTCGAAGACCTCAACGCCGACCCCGACTGCACGGGGTTCATCGTCCAGCTGCCGCTGCCCGCGCACCTCGACACCCACGCCATCCTCGAGCTGGTCGAACCGGCGAAGGATGCGGACGGGCTGCACCCGACGAACCTCGGCCGTCTCGTGCTGAACGCCAACGACCCGATCACGTCGCCGCTGCCGTGCACGCCGCGCGGCGTCATCGAGCTGATGACACGCCACGGCGTCGACCTGCGCGGCGCGGACGTCGTTGTGGTCGGCCGCGGCGTCACCGTCGGCCGCTCGATCGGCGCGCTGCTCACCCGGCGCGAGTTCAACGCGACCGTCACCCTCACGCACACCGGCACCCGGTCGCTCGGCGAGCACCTGCGGAGGGCCGACGTGATCATCTCCGCGGCGGGCGTCGCCGGGCTGATCACCGCCGACGACGTGAAGCCGGGCGCGGTCGTGCTCGACGTGGGCGTGAGCCGCATCGAGGACCCGGTGACCGGCAAGAGCGTGGTCGCCGGAGACGTCGCGCCCGAGGTGGCCGAGGTCGCCTCCTGGATCTCGCCCAACCCGGGCGGTGTCGGCCCCATGACGCGCGCGCTGCTGCTTCAGAACATCGTCGAGGCGGCCGAGAGGGAGCTGGCATGACCGACGAATCCGCCGAGCGGACGCATCCCGCCGTCGAGCGGGTCGAGGCGGCACTCCTCGCGGCAGGGGTGGAGCCGCGCGTGCGCTGGTTCCACACGGCGACGCCGACGGCCGTCGCCGCCGCCGCGGAGCTCGGCGTCGAGGTGGGCGCCATCGCGAACTCCCTCGTCTTCACGCTCGACGGCGAGCCGCTGCTCGTCATGACGTCGGGCGCGCACCGCGTCGACACCGCCTTCCTCGGCGAGCGGCTGGGCGGACGCATCCGCCGGGCCGACCCCGACACCGTCAAGGCGGCGACCGGCCAGACCATCGGCGGCGTCGCTCCCGTCGGCCATCCCGCGCCGCTCCGCACCGTCGTCGACGAAGCGCTCGCCGGCTACCCGGAGGTCTGGGCCGCCGCGGGCCACGCCCACACCGTCTTCCCGACCACCTTCGACGAGTTGGTCCGCCTCACCCACGGCACCCCCTCGCCCGTCACTCCCTAGCCCCTCCCTCGAGGAGAAGGGCCGCCGAAGGGCAGCTAATTGCGGCCGACACGCCGCTCTTCCGCGCAACTACCTGCACTTCGGCGGCCCTTCCGGGCCGCGCGCTCAGCGGTCGATGACGACGATGAAGCGGCGGCGCACCACGCGCTCGCCGACCGCACCGGTCAGCTCGTCGAGGGCGGCGAGCACGCGGTCCAGGATGCGCGGGCGCAGCGGCAGCTCGGCCTCGTCGGGCTGCTCGACCGTTCCGGGAGGGTAGGCGACGCCGGGGGAGGCGGACATCTCGATGTGCGCGCCCCGCAGCTCCCGCACCGGCGCGGTGGGGTCGTCGCGGAACCGGATCAGCCGCTCGATCGTCGCCCGGTACTGCGCCAGGTCGCGCACGTACAGGTGCGCGGGGAGCACAGTGTCCCCGGTGAACAGGATGCCCGTCCGACGGTCGAAGAACACCACCGCCGACGGTTCGTGGCCCGGGCCGCCGATGACGTCCACCACGCGCCTGCCCAGGTCGAACGGAACCGTCTCGTCCGGCCAGGAGCGGAAGCCGAAGAAGCCGATCACCTCGGCCGGGCTGGTGCCGACGAGGGTCGTGCCCGGACGGTCGCGCAGCAGCGCGTCTCCGGCGATGTGATCGCCGTGGGCGTGCGAGTGCGCCACGACCAGCGGGTACGGACGGGTGAAGACCGCGGGGTTGCGACGCAGCCAGTCGGCCGTCAGCCGTTCCACGGTGGACCGCAGCGGGAACACGCGCTCGTCGGAGGTGGCGCCCGTGTCGATGAGCAGCGAACGCTCCCGCCCGAACAGCAGGTAGAGGAACGGCGCCTCCCAGTGCGACGCCTTCGGCTGTCGCACCTGCACCGTATCCGGGTCGAGCCAGGTCACCTCCGGCTCCGTCGAACGCTGTTCCGTCATCCGCTCCATCCAACCCCCGCCGGGTAAAGCGCAGGTGAACAGCCGCGCGCCGCGAGGTCAGTCCTCGCGGCGGGCGCCCTCCGATGCGCGCACGGTGAAGAGGTCCGGCTGGCCGAACCCGTGCTCGGCGAACGCGCCGTCGAGCGCGACCAGCACCCGGCTCACCGCGTCCGAGGGCACGAGCGCGATCGCCGAGCCGCCGAAGCCGCCGCCGGTCATGCGCGCGCCGATGGCGCCGTTCGCCTGCGCGGTCTCGACGGCGAGGTCGAGCTCCGGCACCGAGATCTCGAAGTCGTCGCGCATGGACACGTGGGAGGCGTCGAGCAGCGGGCCGATCGCGGCCGGTCCCTCCTCGCGCAGGGTCCGCACCGTGTCCAGCACGCGCTGGTCCTCGGTCACGATGTGGCGGACGCGGCGGAACGTCACATCGTCGAGCAGTTCGCGCGCGCGGTCGAGATCGGCGACCGAGACATCCCGCAGCGCCTCGACGCCCAGGATGCGGGCGCCCTCCTCGCAGGAGCGGCGGCGGTCGGCGTACCCGCCGGTCGCGTGGGCGTGGGTCACGCCCGTGTCGATGATGAGGATTTCGAGCCCGGCGTCCTCGAGGCCGAGCGGCACGATCTGCGACTCCAGCGAGCGGCAGTCGAGGAACACGGCGGCGTCGCGCTCACCGAGCAGGGAGGCCGACTGGTCCATGATGCCGGTCGGGGCGCCGACGGCGACGTTCTCCGCCCGCTGCCCGACGCGCGCGAGGGTGCGGCGGTCGAGCCCGAGCCGCCAGATCTCGTTCAGGGCGATGGAGACGGCGCTCTCGATCGCGGCGGAGGACGACAGCCCCGCGCCGACCGGCACGTTCGAGTCGATCAGGATGTCGACGCCCGGCACCGCGGCCAGGTCGGCGCCGAACTCCCCGAGCGACCAGGCGACGCCCAGCGGGTATGCGGCCCAACCGCTCAGCGCCTCCGGTGTCAGTTCATCGAGGGATACCTCCACCAGCTCGTCCGCGAACGTGCTGCCGACGCGCAGGACGCGGTCGTCGCGCACGCCGACCGCGGCGACCGTGCGGCGGTTGATCGCGAACGGGAGCACGAAGCCGAGGTTGTAGTCGGTGTGCTCGCCGATCAGGTTGACGCGGCCGGGCGCCGACCAGACGCCGTCGGGTTCGCGGCCGAACACCTGGGCGAAGTCGTCGCGGACGCCGGTGCGCAGGTCGGTCATCGGTCAGCCTCTCGGTCGGAGTCGGGGGTGGTGGGTGCGACGGTCACGAGCTCGGTGACCTCGACCGGCAGCGGGCCGACCGGATTCGCCGCGTCCGCTCGCGCGATGGCCTCGCGCACCGCGGCGGCGGCCTGCTCCGGCGGGACGTCGCCGATCCAGGCGCCCATCGCCGCCTCGGAGCCGGCCAGGAACTTCAGCTTATCCGCCCCGCGACGAGGCGACGTCAGCTGCAGCATGAGCCGGATCTCGTCGCGCCGGACGTCCACCGGCGCCTGATGCCAGGCGGCGATGTACGGGGTGGGGGAGTCGTAGAGGGCGTCGACGCCGCGCAGCACCCGCAGGTACAGGGTGGCGAGTTCGTCGCGCTCGGCGGCGTTCGTCTCGGAGAGGTCGGCCACGTGGCGGTGCGGCAGCACGTGGATCTCGATCGGCCAGCGCGCCGCGAACGGCACGAACGCCGTCCAGTGCTCGCCCGCGAGCACCACGCGCTCCGAGTTCCGTTCGCGCTCCAGGATGTCGGCGAACAGCGTCGGCCCGTACGCATCGAGCGACCGGATCAGCGCCGCCGTCCGCGGGGTGATGTAGGGGTAGGAGTAGATCTGGCCATGCGGGTGGTGCAGCGTGACGCCGATCGCCTCGCCGCGGTTCTCGAACGGGAAGACCTGCTGCACGCCGGGCAGCGCCGACAGCGCCGCCGTGCGGTCCGCCCAGGCCTCGATGACCGTGCGCGCACGCGACGGCGTCAGGCTGCCGAAGGCGCCGGTCGTGGCCGGGCTGAAGCAGACGACCTCGCAGCGGCCGACGGAGGTGCGGGTGCGCCCGAGGCCGATCTCGGCCAGGTCGTCCGGGCCTTCCGGCGCATTGTCGTCCTCGAGCAACGGGCCGAAGGAGGGGGACTTGTTCTCGAACACCGCGACGTCGTAGAGGTCGGGGATCTCGGAGGGGTTCGTCGGGCTCGCGGGGGCCAGCGGATCAAGCTCCGCGGGCGGGAGCATCACCCGGTTCTGGCGGGCGGCGGCGATGGACACCCACTCACCGGTGAGGGGATCCTGCCGCATGGTCGCCGTCGCGGGACGCGGCGCCGGCTCCCGCAGGTCGGGCTTGCGCTCAGGACGGAGCGTCGTGTCGGCGTCGTCGTAGTAGATGAGCTCCCGGCCGTCGGAGAGACGGGTGGGGCGCTTCGTGATCGCGGCCATGCCATCCTTTCGAATCCGAAAGCAAGGATACGTGGGAGCTTTCGTATTGACAAGATATCGCAAGCGCTCCAGCATGGACGCATGAGCGAACCGCTGCCCGCCGCGCTCCGCCGCGAACGGATGCTCGAGCTGATCGGGCGCGCCGGCTTCGCCCGCGTCTCCGACCTCAGTGAGGCGTTCCAGGTCTCCGACGTCACGGTGCGCAGCGACCTGGATGCGCTCGATCGCGAGCAGATCATCCGCCGCGTCCACGGCGGTGCCGTCCTCCGCGCCGCAGGCGCCAGGGAGCCGAGCTTCGAGGAGGCGCTGGAGTCGTCCGCCGACGAGAAGCGGCGCATCGGCCAGGCGGCCGCGGCGATGGTCGTCCCCGGCAGCAGCGTGCTGCTCGACGTCGGCACGACGACCGCCGCGATCGCACGCGCGCTGGTCGAGCGCGACGACCTCGACGACGTGACGGTGATCACGAACGGCCTCACCATCGCGCTCGAACTGGAGCGCGCCATCCCGCGCTTCGAGGTTGTCGTCACCGGCGGGACGCTGCGGCCGCTGCAGCACTCGCTGGTCGAACCGCTCGCAGCCGTCCTGCTGGAGCGGGTCCACGCCGACGTCGCGTTCATCGGCTGCACGGGGGTGCATCCCACCGGCGGCATCACCAACGTGAACCTGCCCGAGGCCGACCTCAAGCGGGTGATGGTCGGCTCCGCCGAGCAGGCTGTCGTGGTCGCCGACGGCAGCAAGCTCGGACGCACCCATCTGGGCCGCATCGCGGGGCTCGCCGACGTCTCCGAGCTGATCACCGGTCCGTCGGCGGAGGACGACGAGGTGACGGCGCTGCGAGAAGCGGGGCTGCCTGTGGTCGTGGCCTGAGGCCTACCCTGGTGCCATGCGACCCGCGACCGGTGAACAGTACGAGCTCGACTTCGGCGACCTGAGCGCCACGATCGTCCAGGTGGGCGCGGGCATCCGGTCGCTCCGCTTCGCGGAGTCCGACCTGACGGAGCCGTATCCCGCCGCGGACCAGACCCCGTCCGCGTGCGGCATCGTCCTCGTACCCTGGCCGAATCGTGTGAAGGACGGGCGCTGGGACTACGAGGGCCGGACGCTGCAGCTCGACCTCACCGAACCGGCCAAGGGCAACGCCAGCCACGGCCTGCTGCGTCGTCGCCCCTACGAGCTGGTCGATCGCACCGACTCGACGGTCACGCAGGCCGCCGCGATCTATCCAGAGCCGGGCTACCCGTTCGCACTGGAGACGGCCGTCACGCACGAGCTGCACACCGAGGGGATGTCGGTGACGCACACCATCGCCAATGTCGGGGAAACTGCCGCGCCGGTCGCGGTGGGCGCGCATCCCTACCTCCGCATCGCCGACGTCCGGCCTGAGGAGCTGACCGTGCGCGTCGCCGCCCGCACCCGTTTCGAGACGGACGACCGGAGCAACGTCATCGGGGAGGCGCCGGTCGAGGGGACGCCGTACGACCTGTCGGCGGGACGCCGCGTGAGCGACCTCGACCTCGACACCGGGTACGCCGACCTGCCCGACGGCCCGGTGGAGCACTCGCTGGCGGCCGACGACGGCCGCCGCGTCGTGCTCTGGGGTGACGACGCGTTCCGGTATGTGCAGGTGTTCACGCACCGCTCGTTCGCCACGAAGCCCGGCGGCGTCGCGCTCGCGATCGAGCCGATGACCGCCCCCGCGAACGCCCTCAACTCCGGTCGCGGTCTCCGCTGGCTGGAGCCGGGGGAGACCTGGACCGTGAGCTGGGGCATCCGTCCGGAGGGCTTCGGCGGCGAGGCCTACCTGGCCAGCTGGGGGTAGAGCACGCGGACGTCCTCGTGCAGGCGCGACTTCACGCCGCGAGCGACGTCGCCGACGATGGCCTCCGCCTCGTCCGCGGCGACGGCGTCCAGCGCCTCGTCCACGACCTGGCGCGGCGGCACCTTGACGCCCTCGGCGCCCGCGGCCATCTCGGTGTCGACGTAGCCGACGTGGACGCCGACGACCTGGATGCCCGCCGGCGCGAGCTCGACGCGGGCCGAGTTGCTGGCGGACCACAGCGCCGCCTTGGTCGCGCTGTACGACCCGGTCGCGTACCAGCTGAGCGCGGAGTGCATGTTCACGATGGCGCCTCCGCCGTTGGCCTCGATAACCGGAGCGAAGGCCCGGGTGACGAGCACCGGACCCCAGTAGTTGGTGTCCAACTCGCGGCGGATCTCGTCGAGATCGCCGGTCACGAGCGACTGGTTGGAGGCGATGCCCGCGTTGTTCACGAGCACGGTCACGTCGCCCGCGACTTCGGCTGCGCGGCGGATGCTCTCCGGGTCGGTGACGTCGAGGGGCAGCGGGACGACGCGGGGGTCGTCGATGCCGACGGTCTCCGGGCGCCGTGCGGCGGCATAGACCTTGGTGGCGCCCCGCTCGAGGAGCGCGGCGACGAACGCGGCGCCGAGGCCGCGGTTGGCGCCGGTGACGAGGGCGACGCGTCCGGTGATGTCGGTCATGGGAAGTCCTTCCGGGAAAAGTAAACCGATCTGTGTATCGGTGTGAGGAACAATGTACACAGATCGGTTTACTTTCTGCAACCGGACCCGTAGAATCCCTCTGTGACCACGACGACCCCCGCCAAGCCCAAGCCGCGCGACCGCGTCCTCGCCGCCGCAGCCCGGCTGTTCGTGCGCGAGGGCGTCAACGCGGTCGGCATCGACCGGATCGCGCAGGAGGCCGAGGTCTCGAAGCGGTCGATCTACCAGCACTTCGACGGCAAGGACGCGGTCGTCGCCACGATGCTCCAGGAGTACGGGCCGCAGGTCGTCGCCGGCTACTTCGCGCCCGACAGCGAGGGAACCCCCCGCGAGCGGACACTCCACGTCTTCGAGGCCCTGCACGAGGCGGCGCAGGTGAGCGACTTCTACGGCTGTCCGTTCGTCAACGTGGCCACCGAGTTGCGCGACCGCGAGCATCCCGCAGCCGTGGTCGCCCGGCACTTCAAGGGGGAGCTGACCGCGTACTTCGAGCGGCAGGCCGCCGCCGCGGGCGCGCGCGACCCGCGCCTGCTCGCCGTGCAGCTGACCCTGCTGTTCGACGGCGCGTCCGCCAGCGCGGCCATGCGCGGCGGCACTCCCGACGCCGCGCTCCAGGCCGCAGCGCAGCTCTTCGACGCCGCCGTCGCCTGAGCGGTCTCCCTGCTACGGCGCGATCGACAGGAAGATGAAGGCCGCGAACAGCACCAGGTGGATGCCGCCCTGCAGTCGCACCGCGCGTCCCTGCACGATGGTGAGGATGCTGACCAGCACCGTCAGGACCAGCAGCACGATCTGACTCGAGCCCAACCCGAGGTGCAGCGCGCCGGGCAGCCAGATCGAGGCCACCGCGATCGCCGGGATGGTGAGGCCGATGCTGGCCATCGCCGAGCCGAGGGCCAGGTTGAGGCTGGTCTGCGTCCGGTTGCGATTCGCGGCCTTCGCGGCCGCGATGCCCTCCGGCAGCAGCACGAGCAGCGCGATGACGACGCCGACGAACGACTGCGGCAGCCCGATCCCGGTCACCGCCCGCTCGATCGGCGTCGACTCCAGCTTGGCCAGTCCGACCACGGCCACGAGCGAGACGAGGAGGAGGCCGAGGCTGATCCAGGCCGTCCGATTGGACGGCGCCGCGGCGTGCTCGTCCTCCGTGAGCGGCTGGCCCTTGCGCCCGACCGGGAGGAAGAAGTCCCGATGCGCGACGGTCTGGGTGAAGACGAACATCCCGTACAGCGCCAGCGACGCGATCGCGGCGAAGACCAGTTGCGGCGTCGAGAACACCGGGCCGGGTGCCGATGTGAAGCTGGGCAGCACCATCGTGAGCGTCGCGAGCGCGGTCACCGTGGCGAGCGCGGCACCGCTGCCCTGCGCGTTGAACGCGGTCGACTGGCGGCGCGAGGCGGCGAGCAGCAGCGAGAGGCCGACGATCCCGTTCATCGTGATCATCACGGCGGAGAAGACGGTGTCTCGGGCGAGTTCCGGCGAATCCTTGCCCGTGGTCATCAGCGTGACGATGAGCGCCACTTCGATGATCGTCACCGCGACCGCCAGCACGAGCGACCCGAACGGCTCCCCGACACGATGCGCCACGACCTCCGCGTGCTGCACCGCGGCGAGCACCGTGCCCGCCAGAACGACCGCGATGACGGCGACGGCGACCGTGTTCAGCTCCACCGTCCAGAACGCCACCAGGACCACGACGCCGATGACGGGCACCCCGATCGTCCACCATCGTGCGAGCCAGGAGCCGAGCGCCGTCATGCGTTCCATCCTGCCAGGTGCCCCTGGACGCGGCGAGGGCGGGAGCGGTTGCGGGCCCGCTGCGGCGGGTCCCGGGCGCTCGCCGCCCTTCTCGTGGTGGGATGAAGCCATGACAGGGAACTGGACCCTCCGTATCGCCGGCACCGCCGGTGTCGCCCTCGCCGTCGCCCTCGCCGTCACGGGATGCGCGACCCCGAGCTCCGCGCCGACCACGGGCTCGGCGTCCGCCTCCACCACGCCGTCGTCCTCGCCGCGGCCGACAGGGACGGGCACCGCGACCGCCACGCCGATCGACGGCCAGTGCGACACCGCGAACCTCACGGGCACCATCGGCAAGGGAGGCGGAGGGGCGGCGGGCAGCGTCGAGGTCACCCTCGTCCTGACCAACAACGGGTCCACCCAGTGCTCGCTGCAGGGCTGGCCGGGCGTGTCGTTCGTCGGCGACGGCAACGGCACCCAGCTCGGCAAGCCCGCGGACTTCGACCGCAGCACGCCGCATCCGACCGTCGTCCTGCAGCCGGGCGGGTCCGCGCAGGCGCCGCTCCGCATCACCCAGGCGCTCAACTACCCGGAGGCCGACTGCGGGCCCAAGCCGGCCGACGGCTTCCGCGTCTACCCGCCCGGGTCGACCGCGTCGCTGTTCGTCAAGGACGCCGACTTCACCGCCTGCACCTCCGACACCATCGGGCTGCTGCAGGTCGGCGCACTCGTCGGGAGCTGACGCCCGGCGTCAGGAGCAGACGCGCGCGATCGCACCCTGCCACGACTCCGCGACCCCGGTGAGGGCATCCTCGACCGCCGCCCGAGCCGAGTCGGTGGACGCCTGAGCGGGTGCCGCGGCGTACACCTGGATGCTGTCCGAGAGCCTGTCCAGCGCTCCCCGAACCGGACTCAGAGCCGACTCGACCGCGGGCGTCGCGATGTCCTGCGTGCGTGCGTCGAACGCGGTGACCGCCGAGCGGATGGCGCGGGCCGACTCCACATCGGGAGCGGCCATCGGCAGACGCGCCTGCAGGGTCTCGTCCAGGGCGTGCCGTGCGCTCCGGATCGCGGTGCAGTCCCGCCCGCGCTCGGCCGACGCCTCCGAGAACAGCGGGAACTCGGTGCGCAGCGACGCGGACAGCAGCAGGCCGGCGACGACGCAGCCGGCGACGACCGCTGCGGCAGCCGGCCACAGGCCGGCGAGCAGTGATCGACGAGCGGACATCCCACCCGTACGGACGCGGATGGTCCCGGTTCGTGACGCGTCCGCGCGCGACGTCGTCGTCGACGTCGCGTCCTGCTCGAGCTCCAGCGGCTCGGGGGAAGTGGCGGCCACGCCTTCACGGTAGTGGTGGAGGGTGAACAGTTCGTTGCACGATTACGGGTCCTTCGCCTCCGGCCGCCTGGCGCTAGCCTGAGCACGTGCGCACCGCCCCTCGACCCGCCGGCCCGGCCACGCCCCGCTGGCTCGTCCGCCTGGTGGTGGTGACAGCGCTGGTCGGCGTCGGTGCGGGGATCGGCGGAGGTCTCGTCTACCTCGGCCTGCACGCCCTGCAGCACCTGGCCTTCGGCTACTCCGAGGGCGACTTCTACGAGGGTCTGCTGGACGCCCCGCCCGTCAACCGCGTCGTCGCGCTCGCCGTCGCGGGCGTCGTCGGCGCCGTCGGCTGGTTCCTGCTGCGCCGCTGGGGCCGGCGCGCGCCCCAGCACGCGGTCGTCTCCGTCGAGCAGTCGGTGAACGGGCGCAGGATGCCGCCCTTCGTCACGATCGCGAACGCCGCCCTCCAGGTGATCATCGTGGGCCTCGGCGCCTCGATCGGCCGCGAGGTCGCGCCGCGGGAGCTCGGAGCGCTCTGGGCCGGCTGGCTGGCGGAGCGCGCCGGCGTCTCCGCGCGGGAGCGGCGCATCCTCGTCGCCTGCGGTGCGGGAGCCGGGCTGGCCGCGGTCTACAACGTCCCGCTCGGCGGCGCGGTGTTCGCCGTCGAGATCCTGCTGGCCGAGGTCAGCTTCGCGACCGTGCTGCCCGCGTTCGCTACCGCGGCGGTCGCCGCGCTTGTGGCCCGGATCGTCGTCCCGGCCAACCCGCTGTACGCGGTGCCGCACCTCCACGTCACCCCGTCGGTCGTCGTCTGGTCGGTGCTCGCCGGACCGCTGATCGGCCTCGCCGCGGTCGGCTTCGTCCGGTCCGCCCGCTTCGCGCAGGACCACCGCCCGCGATCCTGGGGCATCCTCGTCGTCATGCCGCTGACGTTCGTCGTGGTCGGCGTCGTCGCGCTGTGGCTGCCCGCAATCCTCGGCAACGGCCGGGCGCTGGGGCAGCTCGCATTCGCCGCATCCCTCCCGGTGTTGCTCATCCTGCTCATGAGCGTGGTCAAGGCGGCGGCCACGGTCGGCACGATCGGCGCGGGCGCGGCCGGCGGCACCCTGACGCCCTCGCTCGCGATCGGCGCGGGCCTCGGGCTCGCGGGAGGGGCGGCGTGGAACCTGCTGTGGCCGGGCGCCGAGCTGCCTGCCTTCGCGGTGATCGGTGCGGCCGCGTTCCTCGCGGTGACGATGCGTGCGCCGATCACGGCGCTGCTGCTGACGCTGGAGTTCACCAACCAGGGGCCGGATCTCCTGGCACCCGTGATGCTGTGCATCGCGGGCGCGGTCGCCGTCGGCTACGTCCTGGAGCGGTCGCGGGTCACCGGGGTGGCGTGATCCTCTTGACTTCTCAGTAGTGGTAGCGCGCCTGCAGGACGATCACGTAGGCGTCGTCGACGAGGTACACGAGCCGGTTCGCCTCATCGATCCGACGCGACCACGCTCCGGCAAGCGCGTGCTTCAGTGGCTCGGGCTTGCCGACACCCTCGAACGGGTCGTCCCGGAGGATGTCTTCGATCAGCAGGTTGATCCGCTTGAGCGTCCGCCGGTCCTGGCCCTGCCAGTAGACGTAATCCTCCCAGGCGCCGGCAGTCCAAGCCAGCTTCCGGTCACTCACCGGTGAGGCCGTGCTCGGTCACATCACCGGCGCGGGCGCTTTCGATGGCATCGACCAGGCGGCGTGCATTCTTGGGGGAGCGCAGAAGGTACGTGGTCTCGACCAGCGAGTCGTACTCGTCCTTCGACATGAGAACCGCCGACCCTCGCTTCGAGGTGATCTCGATCTCGGTCTGGTCGAGGTTGACCTGCTCGATCAGTCCGAACAGATCGCTGCGCGCCTCGCTGGCGGTGATGGCCATGTGGTCCTCCAAGTGGTACAAGATATCGTACCACTTTGGACGCGACGCGAAGGGGAGGGTGGGCCCGGTGGGGCTCGAACCCACGACCCGCGGATTAAAAGTCCGATGCTCTGCCAACTGAGCTACAGGCCCTCAGCTCCAATCTAGCGTGGATTCGCCCGGGCGTCCGACGGGGGAGAATGGGTGGATGTCCGATCGCTTCCACAAGCCGGCGCTGTTCACCAGTGGCATGTTCGAGGCTTTCATGGGCGGGGAGGACCCCGCCCAGATCAGCCGCGTCGCCCACGAGACCGCTCGGGCGCTGCTCGCGCGTGTGCGCGACAATCCCGACCCGGAGGTCGTCGCTCGGCTCGTCGCCTTCACGGACGAGCACGGCATCGACGCCCTCGCCGAGCTGTGGTCGCGCTCCAACCCCAAGAGCCTCCCCGGGGCGCTGTGGCGGATCTACCTGCTGCGGCTGCTGATCCGGCAGGATGCGGAGGGCACCGCGTACCTGTATCAGCGCGGCACCGAGGTGATCACCTCCATCGACCCGGTCGTCGCCGGCGCCCCGACGCCCGCGGGGCCCGCCGAGATCACCGAGCTGGCCGATCGCATCCTGCGGGGGCTGTTCGAGGGGGATTTCGCCGTCGCCCTCGATCGCGCCGCCGCCTTCTGCCGGGTCGCCGCCGCGGGTGCCGCGTCCGTCGCCGACGATCGCGACGTCCTCGACCCGGAGCGGGCGAGCGAGCTCACCACCCGGGCGCTCCGGTTCACCCGCACCGCCGATGAGCTGGGCGCCTGCGCGCGGCTGTGGCGGTCCGACTCGCTCGACTGAGCACGGGCCGCCGGGAGGTCAACCCCCGATCCCGGATCGGCGTTCTCCCGCTGCGAACGCCACGCCCGGCGGTGGCCGCCGACCCTCCTGTACTATGGATGTCGCCGGGCCGCAGTAACCCCGGGCTCCAAAACTAGCCGCTTCGAGCGGCCTCGCGCCGAGAGGCGTTCTGCGGCCCGGCACTTCTCATGAGAGCGGAGACGACGTGGACGACGCCCCTGCCGGCGATCTCGACGACCTCCTGCTGCGTACGGCCACCGGCGACCAGGAGGCGTTCTCGCGTTTCTACGACGCGACCGCCCCGCGGGTGCTCGGCCTCATCCGCCGCCTGCTGATCGACGCGGCGCAGTCCGAGGAGGTCGCCCAGGAGGTCTTCCTCGAGGCGTGGCAATCCGCTCCGCGGTTCGATCCGAATAAGGGTCGAGCGCAGACGTGGATCATGACCATGGCCCACCGGCGCGCCGTCGACCGGATCCGGGCGTCCCAGGCGTCCCGGGACCGCGACACGGCCGTCGGCATCCGCGATCTCCCCACCGCGTACGACCAGGTGGCGGAGACGGTCGAGGTGCGCGTCGAGCACGAGAGGGTGGAGGAGGCCATGCGCACGCTGAGCGAACCGCAACGCCGGGCCGTCACCCTCGCCTACTACGGGGGACTCAGCCAGTCGGAGGTGGCCGCCGAGCTCGGCATCCCACTGGGCACAGCCAAGACTCGGCTGCGCGATGCGATGATACGGCTGCGACAAGAACTGGGGGTGACGACATGAACGACGAGCACGACCGCGAGGACGCGCGCCTGGGTTATCGCCTCGGGGCCGCGGACGAACAGGAGGCCGCCGTGTTCGAAGACGTCGCCGCGCAGCTCGCCCTCACGGTGGAGCCGGTGCAACCGCGTCCAGAGCTGAAGGCCGCGCTGTTCGCGAAGCTCGCCGAGACCCCGCAGCTGCCTGCCCAGGACGCGTCGGCTCAGGATGCGCCCGCCCAGGAGGCGCCGGAGCAGGAAGCGCCGGTTCAGGATGCCCTGTCCGTTCCCGCTGCGACCGCTCCCGGCCCCGCCGAGCGCGCCGCGCAGCGCCGCTGGTTCCAGCGTCCTGGACTCATCCTCGGCGCCGCCGCCGCGGCCGTCCTCCTCTTCATCGGGGGCGCCTTCGTCGGCTCGAGCCTGTCGGGGACGAACTCCTACACCTCCCAGCAGGCCTCCGCCCTCGCCCAGATCAACGCCGCCTCCGATGTGCAGCGCGCCACCGCCGAGGTGACCGGCGGCGGCACCGCCACCCTCGTCTGGTCCGGCGAGCTCGGCAAGTCGGCGCTGGTCGCCAACGACCTCCCCGCCCTCCCCGGCGACAAGACCTACGAGCTCTGGTACATCCGCGACGGCCAGGCCACCCCGGCGGGCACCATGGAGTCCGAGGGCACCGGCTCTACCTGGCGCGTCTTGAGCGGCGAGATGTCCGCCGGCGACACGGTCGGCGTCACCGTCGAGCCGCGAGGCGGCTCCACGAAACCGACCACCGCCCCCATCGTCGCCATCTCCTCCTGACCCGGCCCCTGAGCACAGCAAAAACGTCGCCCCGCGGATGCGGAGGCGACGTTTTTCCTGTGCTCGAGGGCTAGCGGATCATCCGAAGCGGCCGGAGACGTAGTCCTCGGTGGCCTGCACGGACGGGTTCGAGAAGATCTGGTTCGTGTCGTTGTACTCGATGAGCTTGCCCGGCTTGCCGGTGCCCGCGATGTTGAAGAAGGCGGTGCGGTCGGAGACACGGCTCGCCTGCTGCATGTTGTGGGTCACGATCACGATCGTGTAGTCGTTCTTCAGCTCCTCGATCAGGTCCTCGATCGCGAGGGTGGAGATCGGGTCGAGAGCCGAGCACGGCTCGTCCATCAGCAGCACGTCGGGGGAGACCGCGATCGCTCGCGCGATGCACAGACGCTGCTGCTGGCCGCCCGACAGCCCGGAGCCCGGGAGGTTCAGGCGGTCCTTGACCTCGTTCCACAGGTTGGCGCCCTGGAGCGACTTCTCGACCAGGTCGTCGGCCTCGCTCTTCGACATCCGTCGGTTGTTGAGCTTCACACCGGCGAGGACGTTGTCGCGGATGCTCATGGTGGGGAACGGGTTGGGACGCTGGAACACCATCCCGACCTGGCGGCGGACGAGAACCGGGTCGACGCCGGCGCCGTACAGGTTGTTGCCGTCGATCAGCACCTCGCCCTCGACGTACGCGCCGGGGATGACCTCGTGCATGCGGTTCAGCGTGCGGAGGAAGGTCGACTTGCCGCAGCCGGACGGGCCGATGAACGCAGTGACGGTGCGGGGCTCGATGGTGAGCGACACGCCTTCGACGGCACGGAAGTTGCCGTAGTAGACGTTGAGGTCGTTGACTTCGATGCGCTTGGACATTTCTTCCTTAGCTTCGGGTGGTTGCCGGCTCAGCGGCCGTACTTGGGGGCGAAGGCCTTGGCGATGATGCGGCCGATGAGGTTGAGCAGCATCACGATGATGATGAGGGCGAGCGCGCCGGTCCAGGCGCGGTCGATGGAGGCCTGCGCGTGCAGGCCGGCTGCCTGCGTGTACTGCGTGTACACGAACACCGGGAGGCTCATCATCCGGTCGTTGAACAGGTCGTAGTTCATGCTCGTGGTGAAGCCGGCGACGATGAGCAGCGGAGCCGTCTCGCCGATGACGCGGGCGATCGCGAGCATGACACCGGTGACGAGACCGGCGACGGACGTCGGCAGCACGACCTTCAGGACCGTCAGCCACTTCGGCACGCCGAGGGCGAGGGACGCCTCGCGCAGCTCGTTCGGGACGATCCGCAGGATCTCCTCGCTCGACCGGACGACCACCGGGATCATCAGCACCGACAGGGCGACGGAGCCCATGAAGCCGTTGCGGATGCCGGGGCCAAAGAACAGCGCGAAGAGCGCGTATGCGAACAGACCGGCGACGATGGACGGGATGCCCGTCATGACGTCGACGAAGAAGGTGATCCCGCGGGCGAGCATCCCGCGGCCGTACTCGACCAGGTAGATCGAGGTGAGCAGGCCGATCGGCACCGAGATGAGCGCGGCCATGAGGGTGATCTCGAGCGTTCCGACGATCGCGTGCAGCGCGCCGCCGCCCTCGCCGATGACGTTGCGCATCGACTGCGTGAAGAAGGCGACGTCGAAGCGGGCGAGGCCCTGGGCGACGACGGTCCAGGCCAGGGAGATCAGGGGGAGCAGCGCGATGATGAAGGCGGTCGCGACCAGCGAGGTGACCAGCCGGTCCACCGCCTTGCGCCGACCCTCGACCAGCAGCGACGTGGTGTAGATCGCGACGTCGAAGAGCACGGTGCCGAAGAACACGGCGCCGACGATGTTGAAGTCCTTCGTCGTGCCGCTCGCCGCCAGGATCGCGAAGATCGCGCCGAAGACCAGCCAGGAGACGACGAGCATCGTCCACGGGGTCCAGCGGGGCAGCTTGCCCGCGGTGTACGAGTTGGTGAGGGGGCGCGGGGCGGTGGCGGTGGTGGTGGCCATCAGTTCGCTCCAGAGAAGGCCTTGCGGCGGCTGACGATGTAGCGGGCGAGCATGTTGATGAGCAGGGTCACCACGAACAGCACCAGACCGGACGCGATGAGGGCGTTCACGCCGATGCCGGTCGCCTCGGGGAACTGCAGGGCGATGTTCGCCGCGATCGTGTTCGGGCTCTGCGCCTGCAGCACCGCGAACTTCACGATCAGGGCGGGGGAGAGGACCATCGCGATCGCCAGCGTCTCGCCGAGGGCACGGCCGAGGCCGAGCATCATGGCGGACACGATGCCGCTGCGGGCGAAGGGCAGCACGGCCATCTTCACCATCTCCCAGCGGGTCGCGCCGAGCGCGAGCGCCGCCTCCTCGTGGAGGCGCGGGGTCTGCAGGAAGATCTCGCGGCAGATCGCGGTCATGATCGGGATGACCATGACGGCGAGCACGAGCGCGGCGGTGAGGATGGTGCGCCCCGTTCCGGAGACCGGCGGCGCGAAGAACGGGATCCAGCCGAGGTTGTCCCCGAGCCAGACGTAGAACGGCTGGACGAACGACGACAGCGTCGCGATGCCCCAGAGGCCGAAGACGACCGACGGGACCGCGGCGAGCAGGTCGATGATGTAGCCGAGCACCGACGCGACCCGGCGCGGCGCGTAGTGCGAGATGAAGAGGGCGATGCCGAGGGAGAGCGGCGTCGCGATCAGCAGGGCGATGACGGCCGCCCAGATGGTGCCGAAGACGAGCGGCCAGACCCATGACCAGAAGTTGGTGGCGTTGTTGGGCAGCTCACCGGCACCGGCGAAGAGGGCCGGGATGCTCTGCACGACGAGGAAGATGGCGACCGCGGCGAGCGTGGCGAGGATCAGGGATCCCGCGACGATGGTGCTGGTCGAGAAGACGCGATCCCCGAGGCGGATCTTCGCCTTGGGTCTGATCGCTCCTACGGTTCCGGCGGTCATTCCTTGCTTTCTCTCATCGGGTGCGCCGCCTGTCCGGCGGCTGAGGGTGGGAGCGCCGCTCGGCCCGGGCTGACGAGCAGCCCAGGCCGAGCGGGTGGTGCCTTACTTGATGCTGGCGGCGGCCTTCGAGACCTTGTCGGCCAGGTCGCTCGCGAGCGGGGCGGAGCCGGCCTGCTCGGCGGCGGCCTTCTGCGCGTCGCTCGAGATGACGTAGTCGACGTAGCCCTTCACCAGGTCGGCCTTGGTGGAGTCCTTGTACTCCTGGCAGGCGATGATGTAGGAGACGAGGACCAGCGGCCACGCGCCCTTGCTGGTGTCCTTTCGGTCGATCTGGATGGCCAGGTCGTTGGTCTCGCGACCCGACGCGATCGGGGAGGCGGCGACCACGGCGGCAGCACCGTCGGCGCTGATCTTCTCGTAGTTGTCGCCGACCTTCAGCTGGGCGATGCTGAGGCCCGCCGAGCCCGACTCGTCGATGTAGGTGATCGAGTTCTTCGCGTTCTTGGTGGCGTCCGCGACACCCGAGGTGCCCTTCGCGGCGTCGCCCACCTGGAACGGGAAGGTCTGGGAGGCCGGAGCGGTCCAGACGTCGGCGGCGTTCGCGGCCAGGTACTCGGTGAAGTTCTGGGTGGTGCCCGAGTCGTCGGAGCGGTGCACGACCGTGATCGGGGCCGACGGGAGCGAGGCGTCCTTGTTCTGGTCCTTGATCTTCGCGTCGTCCCAGGTGGTGATCTTGCCCGAGAAGATGCCGGCGATGGTCGCGGCGTCGAGCTTGAGGTCCTTCACGCCGTCGACGTTGTACGCGATCGCGATCGGGGAGATGTAGACGGGGAGGTCGATGCCCTTGCTGCCCGGGGCGCAGCCGGCGAACGTGGAGGCGAGCTCCTCGGTCTTGAGCGCGGCGTCCGAGCCGGCGAAGTCGGCGGCACCCGAGATGAAGCTCTTGCGGCCGGCGCCCGAACCCTGCGGGTCGTAGTTGATGGTGGCCTTGGGGTTGGCCTGCTGGAAGCCTGCGGCCCAGACGGTCTGCGCGGCGCCCTGAGCGGACGAACCGATGCCGTTCAGCGTGCCGGAGTAGTTGGTGGCCTTGGCCGTCGTGGTCGACGGGGTGCTGCCCTCGTTCGACGCACACGCGGTGAGGGAGATGGCGGCGGCGGCGAGCAGTGCCACGGGAGCGCCGATGCGCTTGAGATTCACAGTTGTCCCTTTCGGGGTCAGTAACAACAGGACTGGGGCCGGTGCGACCCGCTGGACAAGCTATTGGTGGTGTCTGTCCAGAGTCCCCCGCAGCGGTTAACGGAAGGTTAACGCGGGGTGTTGTCTTGTGCTCGCGGCCCTGTGAATCCGCGGTCAGTCGGTGATGTCAGCTGCGCACCTCGACCGGAGCGTACGTCTCGATCGAGACGATGCCGGAGGCCGGGTTCGTCGCCGAGAGGTGCACAACCGAGAAGCCGCCCGTGTCGAGGTCCGCCGCGTCGTTGAGGTAGCCGCCCGGCATCGTGCCGGTCGCGAGCGCGATCTCGCGCATGATCTCGGGGAGCACGGGGCCGTGGCTGCAGAGGACGGCGGTCTTGCGCGACCGGATGCGCTTGCCGATGACGCGGCGCACCTCCGGCTGCCCCTCCTCGTACGCGTCCTGGCTGATGCCGTGATCGCGGACCGGCTTGATCCCGGTGGCCGCGGCGAGCGGTGCGACAGTGGTCACGCAGCGGACGGCGTCGGAGGTGACGATGCGCTTCGGCTTCCACGCCTGCAAGGTCGCGACATCGCCGGCGGCCTGCTTCACGCCGCGCTCCGTGAGCGGGCGCGCGGCGTCGGAGCCGTCCCAGTGCTCGCGAGGCGCCGCCTTGCCGTGACGCAGGGCGATGAGGGCGAACGTCGAGGTGATGCCCTGGTGGACCAGCGCGTCGAACGCGTCGAGGATTTCGACGTCGCGCTCGTACGTGAGGTACCCGCGGGCCTTCTTGATCGTCACCCACTCGATGGCGGCGATCTCACCGTTCGGCACGAAGCTCGAGCGGGCGATCGCCTTCTCGCTCACCTCGGCCGCCCAGTAGTGCACGATCTTCTCGCGCCCGCTGCTGAGCGGGTAGGTGGAGACTCCCAGCGGCACGCCGAGCCCGATCCGCAGGCCGGTCTCTTCGTGGATCTCGCGCACGGCGGTCTGCGGCAGCGTCTCGCCGGGGTCGACCTTGCCCTTGGGGATGGTGACGTCGCCGTACTTCGTGCGGTGCACGACGAGCACCACGATGCGGTCGTCCACGACCCGCCAGCAGAGGGCGCCCGCGGCGTAGATGGCCGGGCTCACCGCCTGGTTCCCGTACGGGTGCTGCGGGGACGGTGGCTGTACTGCTGGATCAGCTTGTTCTGCAGGTCGACCAGCGGCTTGCCCTTCTCGTCGAGGTGGTGGCGCGTCCACACGCCGTCCTGATCGAGCCGCCAGGTCGCCGTGCGGTCGTCGAACGCGAGATCGAACAGGGCCTCGAGCTCGCGGACGTGCTCCGGGTCGGACAGGCGGACCAGTGCCTCGACCCGGCGGTCGAGGTTGCGGTGCATCATGTCGGCGCTGCCGATGTAGACCTGCGGGTCGCCGCCGTTCACGAACGAGAACACGCGGGAGTGCTCCAGGTACCGGCCGAGCACCGAGCGCACGCGGATGTTCTCGGACAGGCCCTCACGCCCCGGCACGACGCCGCAGATGCCGCGGACCCAGAGCTCGATCGGCACACCGGCCTGGCTGGCCCGGTAGAGCGCGTCGATGATCGCCTCGTCGACGATGGAGTTGAGCTTGATCCGGATGCCCGACGGGCGGCCGGCCTCGGCGTTGGCGCGCTCGGTGTCGATCCGCTTGAGCAGCCCCTTGCGGAGATGGAGTGGGGCGACGAGCAGCCGCTTGAACTTCTTCTCGATCGCGTAGCCGGAGAGCTCGTTGAACAGGCGCGTGAGGTCCTTGCCGACCTGGTCGTCGTCGGTGAACAGCCCGAGGTCTTCGTAGATGCGCGAGGTCTTCGGGTTGTAGTTGCCCGTTCCGATGTGGCTGTAGCTCTTGAGCACGCCCTTCTCTTCGCGGATGACCAGGGCGAGCTTGCAGTGCGTCTTGAGCCCGACCAGGCCGTACACGACGTGCACGCCGGCCTTCTCGAGCTTGCGCGCCCAGGAGATGTTGTTCTGCTCGTCGAACCGCGCCTTGATCTCGACCAGCGCGAGAACCTGCTTGCCCGCCTCGGCGGCGTCGATCAGCGCCTCGACGATCGGGCTGTCGCCCGAGGTGCGGTAGAGCGTCTGCTTGATGGCGAGGACGTGCGGGTCGGCCGCCGCCTGCTCCAGGAAGGCCTGAACACTCGTCGCGAACGACTCGTAGGGGTGGTGGACGAGCACGTCCTGTCGCGCGATGGCCGCGAAGATGTCGGGCTTCGCGTTCGGCTCGCTCGGCATGAGCTGCGCCGGCGTCACCGGCACGTGGTTGGGGTAGTGCAGGTCGGGGCGGTCGATCTTGGCGAGGTCGAACAGGCCGCCCAGGTCGAGCGGCGCGGGGAGGCGGTAGACCTCCTGCTCGGTCACGTCGAGCTCGCGGACGAGCAGTCCGAGCGTCACCGGGTCCATGTCGTCCGTGACCTCGAGGCGGATGGGCGGCCCGAAGCGGCGGCGCAGCAGCTCGCGCTCGAGCGCCTGGATGAGGTTCTCGGTCTCGTCCTCGTCGATCTCGACGTCCTCGTTGCGGGTGACGCGGAAGACGTGGTGGTCCAGGATCTCCATGCCGGGGAAGAGATCGCCCAGGTGGTTGGCGATGAGGTCTTCCAGCATGATGAACCGCACCTGCCCCAGCCCCTCGCGCTGGTCGATGCGGACGAACCGCGGCAGCATCTGCGGCACCTTGAGACGGGCGAACTGCTCCTTGCCGGTGCGCGAGTTGCGCACGCGGACGGAGAGGTTGAGCGACAACCCGGAGATGTAGGGGAACGGGTGCGCCGGATCGACGGCCAGCGGCATGAGGACGGGGAAGATCTGCTGCGAGAACACCTCGCGCATCTGCGCCTTGTCGGCCTCGTCGAGGTCGTCCCATGTGGCGACGGTGATCCCGGCCTCCGCCAGAGCCGGCCGCACGAGGTCGTGGTAGGCGTGGGCGTGCCGCAGCTGAAGCTCGTGCGCCTTGTCGGAGATGTCGGCCAGGACGTCCTGCGGCGCGCGCCCGACGTTGGTCGGCACGGCCAGCCCGGTGGCGATGCGCCGCTTGAGCCCGGCGACGCGGACCATGAAGAACTCGTCGAGGTTGCTCGCGAAGATGGCCAGGAAGTTGGCCCGCTCGAGCACCGGGAGCAGCGGGTCCTCCGCCAGCTCCAGCACGCGCTGGTTGAACGCGAGCCAGCTCAGCTCGCGGTCGAGGTAGCGGTCCTCCGGCAGGTTCGGGTCGGGCTCGTAGATGAAAGGTGCGAAGTCGTCGTCGAAGTCGCTGCCCAGGCTCCCGCCCAGCCCCGTGTCGAAAAGGCCGTTCTCCAGAGTGGTCCGCTCGTCCATGCCCCCATCATGTCACCGCGGACGGACACCAGGGGCGGCCTGGCGTAAACGGTGGATAAACGGCGGAGAGCCGGGCCTGTGGACGGCTCTAGGGGCGGACGGATGTCGGGAGGCGGTCGTTGTCCTCCTCGTACACGTTGAAGCGGTACCCGACGTTGCGTACGGTGCCGATCAGCGACTCCAGGTCGCCGAGCTTCGCCCGCAGGCGCCGCACGTGCACGTCGACCGTGCGGGTGCCGCCGAAGTAGTCGTAGCCCCACACCTCGCTGAGAAGCTGCTCGCGGGTGAACACCCGGGACGGGTGCGTCGCGAAGAAGCGCAGCAGCTCGAACTCCTTGAAGGTGAGGTCGAGCTGGCGGCCGTGGGCCTTGGCCGAGTAGCTGGCCTCGTCGATCGTGACCCCGGAGGCCTGGATCTTGGTCTGCGAGTGCTCCTGCGTCTGGCGCCCGATCGCCAGCCGGATGCGCGCGTCCACCTCGGCCGGCCCCGCCGTGTCGAGCACGACGTCGCTGACGCCCCAGTCGGCGCTCACCGCGGTGAGCCCGCCCTCGGTCAGGACGAGCACGAGCGGTACGGTCACGCCCGTGGTGGTGAGGATCTTGCACAGGGACTTGGCGCTTGCCAGGTCGCGTCGCGCATCCACGAAGATGAGATCGCAGCTCGGCGCGTTGACGAGGGAGGCGGGTTCCGCCGGGATCTGACGCACGCGGTGGCTGAGCAGTGCCAGGGCCGGAAGGACGTCGGACCCCGGACCCGCGGAGTCTGCGGTGGAGGAGCTGATCGCACCGGCGGAGCCGGGCACCGACGGATTGGGCGCAGACGTGAGGATCAGAAGTTGCGCCACCCATACCTCCTCATCCGTCTGAGCAGCAATGCTACCGGAAATGCCGGAGGCGCTTTCGGCGGCCGCCGCGGGGCACAATGGGAGGGTGACCGACGAGATCCCCGACGCCTCCGCGCCGCACGTGCTCGGCCCCGCCGCGGCCGCCGGCCCGGTGCAGCCGCCGCTTCCGCGCTGGGCGTCGGTGCTGAGCATCGGCTCGGTGTGGGTCGTCGCGCTCGTCCTCGGCATCCTGATCGGAGTGCTGGCGCGGCCCGCCGCGTACGCGTCGTGGCTGTCGCTGGCGCTCGCCGTGTGCGCCCTGCTGTCGTTCGTCGCGCAGCTGGCGACGCAGCAGAAGGACGGCTTCATCACCCGGCTCGCGGCCACGCTCGCCGGCAGCTTCGTGGTGTTGGGGCTGGTCGGCGGAATCCTCGCGATCCTCGCATAGACTGGTCGCATGCTGGTCGCTCTCGAACTCTTCTTCGTCGGCCTTCTCGGCCTGGCAACGCTCGCGATCCTCGGTGTCTCGGGGCTGGTGGTCTACAACCTCTTCCGCGGTCAGCGCTGAACGCGTAGGCGCGTCTCATGATCGAGATCCCCACCGACCTCCCGGCCGAGCTGGTCCCGCTCTCCTGGCTGATCGGGGTGTGGGAGGGCACCGGCGTTCTCGACTACGCCGTCGAGGATGACCACACGCAGCTGGAGTTCGGCCAGCGCATCAGCTTCAGCCACGACGGCCTGGGCTACCTCAACTACTCGTCCACGTCGTGGGTGCTCGACGAGGAGCACACCCCGCTCGCGGCCGAGACCGGCTACTGGCGGCTGCACCGCAAGCTCGTCGAGGGCGACGCCGGCCCGGCGATGCTCCCCGGCACGGGTTCGCGCCCGTTCAACACGGCGCAGTCGGTCGAGGCGCTGCGAACGTCCAACGGCGCCTTCGAGATCGACGTGTCGATCATCCACCCGGACGGCGTGAGCGAGCTCTACCTCGGCCAGGTCGCCGGTCCGCGCATCGACCTGGCGACCGACGCGGTCCTGCGCACGGCCGGCGCCAAGGAGTACACCGCAGCGACGCGCCTCTACGGGCTGGTGGAGAACCACCTGCTCTGGGCGTGGGACATCGCCGCCCTCGGCCAGGAGCTGCGCACGCACGCCAGCGCCCGGCTCGCCAAGGTCGACTGAGGCTCCGCCATGGCTGCGCGTTCGCCCTTCCTCGACCTGCCCGGCGCCGTCGACCTCTCCGAGAGCGGCGTGCCCTCGCACTACGGAACCCCGCTCCCCGAGCAGCGCGCGCTGGCCGAGGGCGACGCGATCGTCGACCTGTCCGACCGCGCCGTGCTCACCATCCAGGGTCCGGACCGGCTCAGCTGGCTCAACTCGCTGACCAGCCAGGCCGTGTCGGCACTGAAGCCGGGGGAGTCGTCCGAGACCCTGCTGCTGGATGTGACCGGTCGCGTCGAGCACGCCGTCCGTCTGGTCGACGACGGCGAGACGCTGTGGATGCTCGTCGACCGGCCCGAGGCCGACGGCCTGCTCGCGTGGCTGGACTCGATGCGGTTCATGCTGCGCGTGGAGCTGTCCGACCGTTCGGCCGACCTCGCGACCATCGGCACGCTGGGCGACCCGCCGCTGCCGATCGCGGCGCCGAACGGCGTCCCGCTGATCTGGCACGACCCGTGGCACGCGGTGACGCCGGGCGGTCACCAGTACGCCCGTGGAGAGCATCCCGGCGCCGACTGGTCGTGGAGCGAGCGCCTCGTCCCGCGCGACGCGCTGCCGTCGCTGGTCGCGCGCGTCCGCAGCGGCGAGCTGGCGGTCGCCGGCACGCTGGCGGCGGATGCGCTGCGCATCGCCGCCTGGCGGCCGCGGTTCTCCACCGAGGTCGACGAGCGCACCATCCCGCACGAGCTCGACTGGCTGCGCACCGCCGTGCACCTGAGCAAGGGCTGCTACCGCGGTCAGGAGACGGTGGCGAAGGTACACAACCTCGGCCACCCGCCGCGCCGGCTCGTCATGCTGCACCTCGACGGCTCGGAGGGCGTGCATCCTGAGCGCGGCGCCGCCGTATCGCTCGACGGCCACGAGGTCGGCGCGGTCACGTCGGTCGCGCTGCACTATGAGCTCGGGCCGATCGCGCTCGCGGTGGTCAAGCGCTCGACCGACGCCACGGCGACGCTGACGGTGGACGCCGACGGCACCGCGGTGGCCGCGTCGCAGGAGGTCGTGGTCCCGCCCGAGGCCGGCGCGGAGGCCCACGTCCCGCGCCTGCCGCGCCTCGGCGCGGTCACCCGCACCCCGCGCGCCTAGCCCGCGGCCGTCAGGCGGGCGCGACTGCCTCCCACGCGACCGTCAGCTCGCCCAGCCGCCAGCGGGACCGGCCGCCGATGACCGGCCAGCCGGCATCGCGCATCCCCTGCGCTGCCGCGATCCACCGCTGGCTCGGTCCGTAGGCGGCGAGGGGCGAGTGGATGCGCCACTCGCGGTCGAGGTCGGCCAGGAACCGGTGGACCCGCTCGCCAGGGACGTTGCGGTGGATCAGCGCCTTCGGCAGCCGCTCGGCGACGATCGACGGCGCCTCCAGGTCGCGCAGCCGGAGCGAGATCGAGAGCGACCGCGGACCGTCCGGATCGAGCGCCACCCAGCTCGAGATGCGGCCGATCTCGTCGCACGTGCCCTCGACGAGGATGCCGCCGGGCTGCAGCCTGGCGCGCATCCGCTCCCACGCCGCCGCGACCTCCACCTCGCGGTACTGCCGCAGCACGTTGAACGCCCGGATGACCGTCGCGCGCCGCCCGTCCGGCAGCGGGACCTCGAAGCCACCGAGGGCGAACCGGATGCGCGCGTCCGGGTCGAACCCGGTCCGTCCGCCGCGGACCGCCTCCAGCTGCTCGTCCGCCGTCCGCACGCGGCCCGGCTCGATCTCCAGCCCGATCACCTCCACGTCCGGGCGGACGCGGGCGAGGCGCTGGTGGAGCTCCAGCGCGGTGACGCCGCTCGCGCCGTAGCCGAGGTCGACCACCAGCGGGTCGGCGGTGCGGCGCAGCTCCGGCTGCGCGGCGATCCACCGGTCGACGCGGCGCAGCCGATTGGTGTTCGTCGTGCCACGCGTCACCGTGCCGACCGCGCCGGAAGCCATGCCTCCAGTCTGCCAGCGGCGGCGACGCTCCCGTGCGCGCGATAGATTGGGGGCATGGCCGCTCCCTACACTTTGATCCTCCTGCGCCACGGCAGCAGCGAATGGAACGAGAAGAACCTGTTCACCGGCTGGGTCGATGTTCGTCTCAGCGAGACCGGCGTCGCCGAGGCCAAGCGGGCGGGCGAACTGCTCCGCGACTCCGGCCTCGAGCCGGACGTGCTGCACACCTCGGTGCTGACCCGCGCCATCCAGACCGCGAACTACGCGCTCGACGTCGCCGACCGCCTGTGGATCCCGGTGCAGCGCTCCTGGCGGCTCAACGAGCGCCACTACGGCGCCCTGCAGGGCCTCGACAAGGCCGAGACGCTGGAGAAGTACGGCCCGGAGCAGTTCCAGCTCTGGCGCCGCTCGTTCGACGTGCCCCCGCCGCCGCTCGCCGACGACAGCGCGTTCTCGCAGGTGGGCGACCCGCGCTACGCCGGCCTCGGCGACGAGCTGCCGCGCACCGAGTGCCTGAAGGACGTCATCGCCCGGATGCTGCCCTACTGGGAGTCCGACCTCACGCGCGACCTCGGCGAGGGCAAGACGGTGCTCGTGACCGCGCACGGCAATTCGCTGCGCGCTCTCGTGAAGCACCTCGACGGCATCTCGGACGAGGACATCGCCGGGCTCAACATCCCGACCGGCATCCCGCTCGTCTACAAGCTCGACGAGGACTTCGCGCCCGTAGAGCCGTCGTACTACCTCGACCCGGAGGCCGCGGCCGCCGGTGCCGCCGCGGTCGCCGCGCAGGGCAAGAAGTAGCCACGACCAGCACGTTCGTCGTCGTCGCGTTCCTCCGGGGACGCGGCGACGACGCGCCTGTGCCATCGAGCAGCGGGAGCGAGTTCCTGGCGGCGGACTGGCCGCTTCACGTCACCATCGTGCCGCCGTTCGAGACGGAGCTGTCGGCCGAGCAGGTGGCCGCGCTCATCCCGCGCGTCCCGCCCATCCCCGTGACCGGCGGCGCCCACGAGCGCTTCGGCGCACGCCGCACCGTCCCGGTCACCGTGCTCCACGACTCGGCCCCGCTGACGGCGTTGCACCTCGGCCTGGTGGACGCGCTGGAGGCCGCCGGCATCACCCTGCGCGACCAGCATCACCTGCGCGACGGCTACCGCCCGCACGCCACCGACCAGCGCACCGGCCGCCTCCACCCCGGTGAGCACGCCCTCCTGACAGAGCTCTCCGTCGTCGCCCGAGCCCCCCACGGCCTCCGCCGCGTCGCAGCCCGCATCCCCCTCCGCCCCTAGCCCCACCGTCGAGTACGCAAAGAATGCACGCGACCCGCCGGGGAAGCGTGCACTCTTTGCGTACTCGATGGAGGGGGATCAGCCCGCGAGCTCGGGAGCCCAGTCGCCGGTCGCGAGGTACTGGACCTTCTTGGCGATCGAGACCGCGTGGTCGGCGAAGCGCTCGTGGTAGCGGGACGCGAGGGTCGCATCCACCGTGTCCACGGCCTGGCCCTTCCAGGTCTCGCCGAGCACCTTGTCGAACACGCTGATGTGCAGCTCGTCGATGTCGTCGTCGTCGTTGCGGATCTCGTCGGCGAGGCGGATGTCCTGCGTGCGCAGCAGCTCGGCCAGCTTCTCGGCGATCTGCACGTCGAGGCGGCCCATCTCGGCGAACGTCGAGCGCAGGCTCTTCGGCACGACCTTGTCCGGGAAGCGGTAGCGCGCGAGCTGCGCGATGTGCTCGGCCATGTCGCCCATCCGCTCCAGCGACGCGCTGATCCGCAGCGCGCTCACGACGATGCGGAGGTCGCGCGCGACCGGCTGCTGCCGGGCGAGGATCTGGATGGACAGCTCGTCGAGCAGCACGGTGAGCTCGTCGATGCGGTGGTCGTTCGCGATCACGTCCTCGGCGAGGCTCACGTCGGACTCGTTGAACGCCTGCGTCGCGTTCTTGATCGAGCGGACGACCAGCTCGGCGATCTCGACGAGGCGGTCCTGAACCTCTGCCAGCTCCTGCTGGAAGACTTCGCGCATGGGATGTGGTCCTTCCTGGCGTGCGCGGGCACGCGGGATGTCGGGGCCGTCTGGCTCCGTGTCGATGTTCGCGACGGCAGGTTAACAAACGGTGCCGTCCGGCTGAACACTGTCTAACGTACCCGCGAAAACACGCGGCAGGGATGATGGATGCGTCCATGCGGGCGTATAGGGATCACTACGCTTGGCAGCATGGACTCCACCTGGTTGGTGCTGCTGTCGCTGGGCCTGGGGCTCGCCGTCGGCGCCGGTTTCGTGTGGATCCTGCACATCGCCGAGCGGCGGGGGAGCCATGCAGCGCAGGTGGCCAGCCCTACCGTCCCGGACGGCGTGGATCAGGTGCTCGACGCGATGGAGTCGGCCGGTGTCGTGCTCGACCCCTCCAACAACGTGATCAAGGCCTCGCCCGGCGCGCACGCCATCGGCCTGGTCTGGAACGGCGCGCTCGTCCACCAGCACCTGATCGATCTGGTCGACCGGGTCCGCCGGACGGGCGAGTCGGTCACCGAGGAGTGCGAGTTGTCGCGCGGGCCGTTCGGCGACGCGAACATCCATCTCAGCGTCCGCGTCGCGCGCCTCGGCTCGCGTTACATCCTGCTGCTCGCGGAGGACCGCACCGAGTCGTTCCGGCTGGAGGCCGTCCGGCGGGACTTCGTCGCCAACATCAGCCACGAGCTCAAGACCCCGATCGGCGCGGTCGGGCTGCTCGCCGAGGCGCTGGACGATGCGTCCGACGACCCGGATCAGGTGCGGCGCTTCGCCCTGCGGCTGTCGGAGGAGGCCCAGCGCCTCGCCCGCATCACCCAGGACATCATCGAGCTGAGCCGGCTCCAGGCGACGGATGCGCTCGGCGACGCCGCGGAGCTGTCGGCACACAAGGTGGTGAAGGCCGCCATCGACCAGAACCGGGTGGCCGCCGAGACGCGCAACATCGAGCTGGCGATGCGCGGCGACAAGCAGGCGTTCGTGATCGGCAACGAGAAGCTGCTGGTCACCGCCGTCGACAACCTCATCTCGAACGCGATCCAGTACTCGCCCGATGACTCCCGCATCGGCATCGGCGTCCGCAATGCCGGCGGCGTGGTCGAGATCGCGGTGACCGACCAGGGCGAGGGCATCCCCGAGGAAGACCTCGACCGCGTCTTCGAGCGCTTCTTCCGGGTCGACCAGGCCCGTTCCCGCAACACCGGCGGCACGGGCCTCGGCCTCTCAATCGTCAAGCACGCCGTGCAGAACCACGGCGGCGAGGTCCGCGTCTGGTCGCAGCCGGGACGCGGCTCCACGTTCACGATCCGGCTTCCGGAAGCCTCCACGATCCGACCCCCGATAGGAGACACCCAGTGACATCCATCCTGCTCGTCGAGGATGAAGCGGCGCTCAGCGAACCGCTCGCGTACCTGCTCAAGCGCGAGGGCTACGAGGTGGAGGTCGCCGAGGACGGTCCGGCCGCACTGGCCGCCTTCGATCGCAGCGGCGCCGACCTCATCCTGCTCGACCTGATGCTGCCGGGCATCCCGGGCACCGAGGTGTGCCGCGAGATCCGGAACCGGTCGAGCGTCCCGATCATCATGCTCACCGCGAAGGACTCCGAGGTGGACATCGTGGTCGGGCTCGAGCTCGGTGCCGACGACTACGTGACCAAGCCGTACTCGTCCCGCGAACTGCTCGCCCGCATCCGCGCCGTGCTGCGGCGCCGGGTCGAGGAGGAGGAGCAGCAGGACGACAGCGTGCTCGAGGCCGGGACCGTGCGCATGGATGTGGACCGTCATACGGTCGCGGTCAACGGCACGGAGATCCCCATGCCGCTGAAGGAATTCGAGCTGCTGGAGCTGCTGCTGCGCAACGCCGGACGCGTGCTGACCCGCGGTCAGCTGATCGACCGGGTGTGGGGCAGCGACTACTTCGGCGACACGAAGACGCTCGACGTGCACATCAAGCGCATCCGGTCGCGCATCGAGGAGAGCCCGTCCGAGCCTCAAATGCTCGTGACGGTGCGCGGGCTCGGGTACCGCTTCAACGCCTGACCCGCTGACGCGGAGACGACGAAGCCGCCCGGTGCGATGCGCCGGGCGGCTTCTGTGTTCGTGGGGCGCCTTACTGCGCGGCCGGAAGGATCGTCGGCGGCACCAGGCTGGAGTACTCGGGCAGCTGGCCGTCGAGCACCGGCACCTTGAGGTTGACGCCGGTCTCGTCGCCGTACTGGAAGTAGACGGAGTAGAGCTGGCCCGGCTTGGCCGTGAACTCGGGGATGAGGACGTTGCTGGAGCTCGCCGTGTCGGGGCTCTGGCCGAGCTGCTTCACCTGGCCGGGCTGCACGGTCACGTGAGCGGCCGAGCCGCGGCCGCCGGCGGTGATCGCGACGCGGTGGCTCTTGTCGCCCGTGTTGACCAGGGTCACGACGAGGTTGCCGACCGTGCCGTCCTTCGCGTCGGCGATGATGATCGCGTTACGGACGTCGACCGTGCCGACGGAACCGCTGACGCCGTCGCTCGCGTCGTAGTGCTTCGTGGTGGCCTGCGGAGCGACCAGACCGCAGCCTGCGGTCCCGAACGCGACGGCCAGGGCGAGGGCGACCGACGTCGCGACTCGAGCTTTCACAGATGACCCTCCAGGTGCGTTTTCCGATGCAACTCTATCCCATGTAGAAGAGCGCTCCGGAGGCTGTGGAAGGCGTGAGGGCGAACCTTAGCATGTGCCTCATGTGGTATCCTATTCATTGCTGAAGGGACAACAAATCTATGCTTTTCGAGGTTGGCGAGACCGTCGTCTATCCGCACCACGGTGCCGCAACGATCACCGAAGTCAAGAAGAGAATCATCAAGGGTGAAGAGAAGCTGTACCTCAAGCTCAACGTGACTCAGGGCGACCTCACCATCGAGGTCCCCGCCGAGAACGTCGACCTGGTCGGTGTGCGCGACGTCATCGGCAAGGAAGGCCTCGACCGCGTGTTCGAGGTGCTGCGAGCCCCCTTCACCGAGGAGCCCACCAACTGGTCCCGTCGCTACAAGGCCAACCTTGAGAAGCTCGCCTCCGGCGACGTCATCAAGGTCTCCGAGGTCGTCCGCGACCTCTGGCGCCGCGATCAGGACCGCGGCCTCTCCGCCGGTGAGAAGCGCATGCTCGCCAAGGCCCGGCAGATCCTGATCTCCGAGCTGGCGCTGGCCGAGAAGACCGACGACGAGAAGGCCTCCAGCCTGCTCGACGAGGTGCTAGCCTCCTAGGGATCCTCTCCCCGCTTTCACGAAGCCCCGCTGCCCGACGCAGCGGGGCTTCGTCGTTCCCGGGGCGCCGCGTCCGATCGAGTGGTGAGTCGATGCTGCCATCCCCGGCGACTGGCGACATCTGGTCACCACTCGCCAGGGGACGGCACGGTCCCGGTACGGTGGTCGGGTGGAGAGCATCAGGGAGCCGCGGGTCGCGGTGGTCGTCGTCGCCGCGGGGTCCGGGACGCGCCTCGGCGCGGGACGCCCGAAGGCGTTCGTGACGCTGCAGGGCCGCACGCTGCTGGAGCACTCCCTCCATGCCGTGCGCGGCATGCGCTACGCCGCCGACGCGATCGTCGTCGCGCCGGCCGACCTCGCGGAGGACGCCGCCTGGCTCGCCGAGCAGGCGCTCGGGACCCCCGCGACGGTGGTCGCCGGCGGCGACACCCGGCAGCGGTCGGTCGCCGAAGGGCTCGCGGTCGTCGACCCGTCCGTCGACGTCGTCCTGGTGCACGACGCCGCGCGGGCGCTCGCGCCGGCGACCCTCTTCGACGCGGTCGTGGAGGCGGTGCTCGAACGCGGCTACGGCGTCATCCCGGGTCTGCCGGTGAGCGACACCGTCAAGCGCGTCGGCGACGACGGCGAGGTGCACGAGACCGTCGACCGCTCCGCGCTGTCCGCCGTGCAGACGCCGCAGGGCTTCCCCCGCGAGCAGCTGCTCACCGCGTACGCCCTCGCCGAGTCCGATGAGACCGACGACGCCGGGCTGGTCGCCGCGGCCGGCTTCCGGGTGGACGTGGTGCCCGGCGACGCGCACGCCTTCAAGGTGACGACGCCCTGGGACCTGCGCAGGGCCGAGGAGCTGCTGTCGGGCGTCGCTGTCCCGCGCATCGGGACGGGGAGCGATACCCACGCGTTCGATCCGGACGCCGAGCTCTGGCTCGCTGGGCTCCACTGGCCCGGGGAGCCGGGTCTCGCCGGTCACAGCGACGGGGACGCGGTCGCGCACGCGATCGTCGACGCGCTGCTGTCCGCCGCCGGCCTCGGCGACATCGGCGGCGTGTTCGGCACCGGTGACCCCCGTCTCGAGGGCGCCCACGGCGACGTCTTCCTCCAGGAGGCGCGGCGCCGCGTCGAGGAGGCCGGGTTCCGCATCGGGAACGTCGCGGTGCAGGTCATCGGCAACCGGCCCAAGCTGGCCCCCCGACGCGAGGAGGCGCAGGAGCGCCTGTCGACCATCCTCGGCGCCCCGGTGTCGCTCGGCGCGACGACCACCGACGGCCTCGGCTTCACCGGCCGCGGCGAGGGCGTGACCGCCCAGGCGACGGCGCTGCTCCTGTCCTGAACCGCTCCGGCGGGACTACGGTGTCCGGTGGGGCGCCGCCGGTCGCGGCGCGGGAAGGACCGGAGATGGCATCCACCGACACGGAGACGATCGCGCGGCGCTACATCCAGGCGGTCGGGGCGCATGACGAGGAGCCGCTGGCCGACCTGCTCGATGTCGCCCTCGTGGCTGAATTCGCGGGGACGACGAGCGACAAGGACGGCTGGCTCAAGGCCCTCCACCGGCTGCTGCCGGCTCTCGTGCGCAACGAGATCCGCGAGGTGTTCACCGACGGCGACCGCGCCTGCGTGGTCTACGACTTCGTCACCGACACGTCGGCGGGAGCCGTGCGCTGCGTCGAGCTGCTGACGGTCCGCGACGGGCGCATCGCGCACATCGAGCTCCTGCTCGACCGCCTCGCCTTCGCGCCCGTCAACGAGGAGCTGGCGCAACGCGCCGCCTCCTGAGGCCCGCTCCCTCTAGGCTTGGTGCGTGACTCTGCGACTCTTCGACACGAAGGCGGGCGCTCTCCGCGACTTCGTCCCGCTGCGCGACGGCGAGGTCGGCATGTACGTGTGCGGCCCGACCGTCCAGTCGTCGCCGCACATCGGCCACCTCCGCTCCGCGCTGGTGTACGACCAGCTGCGCCGCTGGATGACGTACCGCGGCCTCGACGTCACCCTGGTCCGCAACGTCACCGACATCGACGACAAGATCCTCGTCAACGCCGCCGCCGGACAGGCCGAGGGCGGCAGCGAGGAGTGGTGGGCGCTCGCATACCGCTTCGAGCTCGAGTTCACCGACGCCTACCGCGCCCTCGGCGTGCTTCCGCCGACCTACGAGCCGCGCGCGACCGCGAGCATCCCGCAGATGCAGGAGATCATCCAGCGCCTGATCGACACGGGGCACGCCTACGCGGCGACCGACGGCTCCGGCGACGTGTACTTCGACGTCACGAGCTGGCCGTCGTACGGCGAGCTCACCCGGCAGAGCATCGACAACATGGAGGCGGCCGCCGACGCCGACCCGCGCGCCAAGCGCGACCCGCGGGACTTCGCCCTGTGGAAGGGGCGCAAGGACGACGAGCCGGCGTCCGCCGCGTTCCCGTCGCCGTGGGGCGACGGACGGCCGGGCTGGCACATCGAGTGCTCCGCGATGTCGCGGCGCTACCTCGGTCCGCAGTTCGACATCCACGGCGGCGGGCTCGACCTGCGCTTCCCCCATCACGAGAATGAGATCGCGCAGTCGACCGCCGCCGGGGATGCGTTCGCCAACTACTGGGTGCACAACGGGCTCGTGCACGTCAACGGCCAGAAGATGAGCAAGTCGCTCGGCAACTCGATCTACGCCGCCGACCTGCTCGGCGCCGCACGGCCGCTGGTCGTCCGCTACTACCTCGGCTCCGCGCATTACCGGTCCACGATCGACTACCACGACGGCTCGCTGAGCGAGGCGGAGGCGGCGCTCGACCGGATCGCCGGGTTCTTCGAGCGCGTGGAGCGGCGGCTCGCCGGAACCCGCTTCGCCGGCCACGGCGTGGAGATCGTCCCCGACGCGTTCGCGGAGGCCATGGACGACGACCTCGCCGTGCCGCAGGCCCTCGCCGTGCTGCACGACACGGTGCGTTCAGGAAACGCGGCGCTGGATGCGGAAGACTTGGAGGCGGCCGCCGCCGCCCGCGGGCACGTGCTCGCCATGACGGAAGTGCTCGGCATCAACCCGTTGTCGCCGCAGTGGCGCACGTGCGGGTCGTCGGCGGCCGAGTCGGCGCTCGGCGAGCTGATCGGCCGCCTGCTGGCCGAACGGCAGGACGCGCGCGCTGCACGCGACTTCGCGGCGGCAGACCGTATCCGCGACGAGCTGAGCGCGGCAGGAATCACCATCGAAGACACCCCGACGGGGTCGCATTGGAGCATCGGATCATGAAGAACTCGGGTGGCAAGCCCCGCGCCGGGGCCGTTCGCAAGAGCAAGAAGGGCGCCCAGGTCGGCACCGGAGGCCACGGCCGCAAGGCGCTCGAGGGTCGCGGTCCGACCCCGAAGGCGGAGGACCGTGAGTACCACGCCGCCCACAAGGCCAAGGTGCTGCGCGAGCGCGCGGCCGAGAAGGCCGCACGCGGGGGACGGGATGCGGCGCCCCGCGGAGCGTCCGGCGCCTCGCGCCGCGCGAAGACCGGCGACGAGTCGGAGATCGTGACCGGCCGCAACTCGGTGCTGGAGGCGCTGCGGGCCGACATCCCCGCGTCGACCCTCTACGTCGCCGCACGCGTGGAGTTCGACGACCGGATGAAGGAGATCCTGTCGATCGCGACCGGCCGCGCCATCCCGATCCTCGAGGTCATGCGGCCGGAGCTCGACCGGCTCGCCGGTCGCGACGCCGTGCACCAGGGCGTAGCGCTCAAGGTTCCGCCGTACGAGTACCGGCACCCGGGGGAGCTGCTGGATTACACCATCCGCAAGGGTGAGACCCCGCTGTTCGTCGCGCTCGACGGCATCACCGACCCGCGCAACCTCGGCGCCATCATCCGCTCGACCGCCGCGTTCGGCGGCCAGGGCGTCATCGTGCCGCAGCGCCGCTCGGTCGGGATGACCGCCGCCGCCTGGAAGACGTCGGCCGGCGCCGCTGCCCGCACGCCCGTCGCGATGGCGGCGAATCTCACCCAGACGCTCAAGGACTTCAAGAAGGCCGGCGTGTTCGTGCTCGGCCTCGACGGCGGCGGCGACACGTCCCTCCCGGGGCTGTCGTTCGCAGACCGCCCGGTCGTCATCGTCGTCGGCAGCGAGGGCAAGGGCCTGTCGCGCCTGGTGACCGAGACCTGCGACGCAATCGTGTCCATCCCGATCAGCGCCTCCACCGAGTCGCTGAACGCGGGCATCGCGGCGAGCGTGACGCTCTACGAGATCGCGAAGCTGCGCGCGGAGGCGAAGGCCGCGAAGCGCGCCTGACCCGTCAGCTCGAGAGCTCGCCCGTCGAGTAGGCGTGGCCCATGATGCTGAGGAACAGCACCAGCCAGATCACGAAGAAGATCGCGGCGAAGCCCACTCCGATGTAGCCGATGACCAGTCCGGCGATCGCGAAACCGCGGCCGCCCTCGCCGGTGCGCTTGATCTGCGCGAGGGCGATATGACCGCAGATGACCGCCGCGAGACTCATCACGAACGCCGCCACGAACGAGACGATGGCGAGAGTGTTGGTCCGCGGCGCCGGCGGGTACGGATAGGCGTACGGGTACGGCTGGCCGGCGGGCTGTCCGTACGGCTGAGGTGCGGCCTGGCCGTAGGGCTGGGTCGCGGACGGATCGCTGTTCGACATCTCGCTCCTGGATCGGGTGACAGTCAGAGCGTAGCGGGCTGCCCGTCGCGCCGCCGCCACCCGAGCTGGGGGCTCAGACCTTCGACCGCCAGTCGTCCTCGTCCTCGTCATCGTCCGCTCCGCTCAGCACGGGGATGCTGATCGTCTCGGTCGGCGGTGCGATCACCGTCGCCTCGTCGCGGCGGTGGCGCAGGATGTCGTTGATGTACGAGGTCAGCGCTTCGGCGAGGGGCACATCGCGCCCCTCCTCCTGCGACATGAACCAGCGGTGCTCCAGCAGCTGGTGGAACACCTCCGCCGGCTCGAGCTTGCCCTTGAGGTCGGCCGGGATCGAGCGGATGACCGGCTCGAACACGCGCATCAGCCATTCGTGCGCCATCGCCTCCTCGTCCAGCCCCTCCTTGCCGAGAGTCGCGGCGTAGGAGTCGAGGTCGTTGAGCAGGCGGCGCGCCTGGTTCTCGCCCGTGTCGAGGCCGGTGAGGCGCAGCAGACGGCGCTGGTGGTGTCCGGCGTCCACGACTTTCGGCTGGATGCGCACCTTCGTGCCCTCCTCCGAGGTCTTGATCGCCAGCTCCTCGATGTCGAAGCCGAGCTCGTTGAGGCGTTCGACGCGCTCGCTGATGCGCCAGCGCTCGGACGACGAGAACGACTCGCTGCCGGTGAGCTCCTTCCAGAGCGAACGGTAGGCGGCGACGATGCCGTCGGAGACGCGGATGGGGTCCAGCTCCTCGTCGGCGCGGCCGCCGGCCTCCAGGTCCATCAGCTCGCCGGCGATGTTGACGCGGGCGATCTCGAGGTCGTTCTCGCGCTGGCCGTTCGAGAGGCCGCCCTCGTAGAGCTGGCCGGTCTCGGCGTCGACCAGGTAGGCGGCGAACGCTCCGGCGTCGCGGCGGAAGAGCGTGTTGGACAGCGACACGTCGCCCCAGAAGAAGCCGACGATGTGGAGGCGCACCAGCAGCACCGCGAGCGCGTCCACCAGGCGGGTGGCCGTGTCCGGTCGGAGGGTCTGGGAGAACAGTGCGCGGTAGGGGAGCGAGAACTTCAGATGCCGGGTGACCAGCGCCGCGTTGAGCGGGGTGCCGTCGTCGTCGGTGCGGTTCTTGATCACCGCCACCGGGTCGACGCAGGGCACGTCGAGCCGCTGCAGCGTGCGCAGCATGTCGTACTCGCGCTGCGCCATCTCGGCCGTCGTCTCCTTGATGGCGATGACATAGCCGGACATGTTCGCGAAGCGCACGAGGTGGCGGCTGATGCCCTTGGGGAGCAGCGCGATGTGCTGGTTCGACCAGTCCTCGAGCGGGACGCTCCACGGCAGGTCGAGCAGCGCCGGGTCGACGGTCGCTGCGGTGATGTTGACGGATCCGGCCACGGTGGTTCCTCCGGTCGGTTCAAGCACTCTGCCGCAGCCCGAACCGGACTGCGGCAGAGTGAGGATTCGCTCCTGGAACTTTAGTCGACGACCGCGCCGCCCAGGCGCTCGCCCGTCTCCGAGTTGAAGACGTGGACGTGGCCCGGCTTCGGCGTGATGTAGACGGTGTCGCCCGCGTTCGGGTGAACGCGGCCGTCCACGCGGCCGACGATGTCGGTGCGCTTGCCCTCGACCTCGGAGTGGCCGTACAGGTAGCCGTCCGCGCCGAGCTCCTCGACGAGGTCGACGGTCACCTTCAGGCCGCTGCCCTCGGTGCTGGAGACGACAACGTCCTCCGGGCGGACACCGATGGTGACCGTCTGGCCGGCACCGGCGAGGGTGTCGCGCTCGACCGGCACGACGGCCGAGCCGAACTTGATGCCGCCGTCGGTGACGTCGGCCGTGAACAGGTTCATGGCCGGGCTGCCGATGAAGCCGGCGACGAACACGTTGTTCGGCTGCGCGTACAGGTCGCGCGGGGTGCCGACCTGCTGCAGCACGCCGTCCTTGAGGACCGCGATGCGGTCGCCCATGGTCAGCGCCTCCGTCTGGTCGTGCGTGACGTAGACGGTGGTGACGCCGAGGCGGCGGGTCAGCGAGGCGATCTGGGTACGGGTCTGGACGCGGAGCTTGGCGTCGAGGTTCGACAGCGGCTCGTCCATGAGGAACACCTGGGGGGAGCGGACGATCGCGCGGCCCATGGCGACGCGCTGACGCTGGCCACCGGAGAGCGCCTTCGGCTTGCGGCCGAGGTACGGCTCGAGGTCGAGCAGCTTGGCGGCCTCGAGGACGCGCTGTGCGCGCTCCTCCTTGCCGACGCCCGCGATCTTCAGGGCGAAGCCCATGTTCTCGGCGACGGTCATGTGCGGGTAGAGCGCGTAGTTCTGGAACACCATCGCGATGTCGCGGTCCTTCGGCGGCACGTCGGTGACGTTGCGCTCACCGATGAAGATGTTGCCGTCGTTGACCTCTTCGAGGCCCGCGAGCATGCGGAGCGAGGTGGACTTTCCACAACCCGAGGGGCCGACGAGGACGAGGAACTCGCCGTCTGCGATCTCGAGGTCGAGGGCGTCCACAGCAGGGCGGTTGGAACCCGGGTAGAGCCGGGTCGCCTTGTCATAGGTGACTGTCGCCATTTTCTTTCTGTCTCCTTCACCGGCAGGTACGTGCCGGACGATCCGTTGTGAATGGATGAACGCGTGGCGTCGACGTCCGATGGCGTCGGTGCCACGTGGCCATAATATGACATCGGAGGGGGTGCTCCGGACCGCGGGCGTCCAGGGACCGTCTGGTCGATTCCCAGACAGCCGGAATACGCTGTCCCGGTTGTGTGCGCCGGAGTGCGCCACCCGCCGCGTCCCCCCGCGCGGCCGTCCGACCCCCGAGAGCAGCATCCGGAAGATATGAGTCCTGAGACGAACCCCGACGACAGCCGTTCCGGCGACGTCCGCGCCGCGGCGCGCGAGAAGGCGCGGCAGCTCCGCACCTCCCACCAGCGCAAGGAGCGCCGCCGGCGCCTTCTGATCGGCGGAGGCATCACCGTGGGCGTCATCGCGGTGCTCGCCATCGTCGCCGTCGTGCTCGTGTCGGCCATCCGGCCGGCCGTGCCGGGTCCGAAGAACATGGCCAGCGACGGCGTCGTCGTGGGCTCGGGCCTCAAGGTCAAGACCACGACCGCCCTCGCCCCCGACGCGCAGCCCGTCGCGAACACGCCGGACCCGAAGGCGAGCACGGTCGACATCCGCATCTACGCCGACTACCTGTGCAAGCTGTGCGGTGACTTCCAGCGCACCAACCTCGACCAGCTCGAGCCGCTGGTGAAGGACGGCGCGGTCACGGTCGAGATGCACCCGGTCGCGATCTACACCAGCCACTCGGCGGGCACGAAGTACTCGCTGCGCGCCGCCAACGCCGCGGCGTGCGTGGCCAACTACTCCCCGAACGCGTTCTGGAAGTTCAACGCCTCCCTGTTCGAGAAGCAGCCCGCGGAGGGCGGCCCCGGCCTCACCGACGAGACGCTGAAGCAGCGTGCCGCCGCGTCCGGCGCGGGCAAGACGAGCGAGATCGACTCGTGCATCGACGACGGCCGGTTCAAGAGCTGGGTGACCACGGCGAGCGATCGCGCGCTCAGCGGCCCCATCCCGAACTCGGACGTCTCCAAGATGACGAACGCGCTGCTCGTGCTCGTCAACGGCAAGCCGTACACCGGCTCGCTGACGAACGCGGACGACTTCAAGGCGTTCGTGCTGCAGGCCCAGGGCGACCAGTACACGTCGACCGCGACGCCCACGCCGACGCCGACCACAACGCCCACCAAGTAGGGCGACCTGGGACCCCGTAGGATTGGGGTCGGCGGGCGACCGCCGTGCCGGCTTAGCTCAGTTGGTAGAGCACTCGCCTTGTAAGCGAGCGGTCGCGGGTTCGAGTCCCGCAGCCGGCTCCGTCGGGAGCAGCAGGCGGTCCAGCGCCTCGCGCGGGGAGATGCCGGCGCGGACCGCCTCCTCCCAGACCCGCTCGTAGGCGGCGGTGCTCACCTCGAGCGTCCGGTCGGGCCGAGGACGATCGCGCCGCGGCGATTCGGCATCGGTGGCGAGTCGCAGCAGGCGCTCGCCGAGCAGGTAGGCGAGATTGTCGGCCGGTGCGATCCCGTAGCCGCCGTCGCAGAGCGAGACGATGAGCTCGCCGGTCATCGTGGCGCGCCGGACCTCCGAGGTCGGCATGCCGGTCAGCCGGGCGAAATCGTCGAGGGACAGCAGGTCCGGCAGCTTGGCGATGTACTCGGCGGCGACGGCGTGCCGGAGCCGGATCCAGGCGGCATCATGGCGATCGTGTACGCGCGCGTGCGCGGTGGCGGTCTGCGGTGTCTTGCGGTGTGGCATCTCATTCCCCGGATTCGACGGTCTCAGTTGTGGAGACGAGGGATGCCGTCCGCCGTGACGCGACGTGGAGCGCACTGTCAGGCGCGGGACTCCCACTGCTGCAGCAGGCGGACGAAATCGCCGGGGTCGACGGAGATGCTGCCGGCGTACGGATGGTCCATGTCGGCGGTCACGAACATCACGAGGCCGATGAAGACGGCGAGGAGAGCGGCCATCACCAGGTGGAGCCGCACGTTCGCGACGTCGATGCAGGCGATGAAGACGGCGTTGATGATCGCACCCACCCAGATGACCGCCCAGAAGAGCGGGGGCAGCTGCAAGGTGGTGGCGTCGATCCGGGCTCGCCGCGCCTCCACGAAGCTGTCGAACGTCGCGAGGAGCTGCGTCAGCTGGGCCTGCTCGCGACCGTCGGTGGGGGAGAAGGACGAGATGCGCTTCTCCAGCTGGTCGACGTCGGGGGTGCTCGCGGTCGGGAGTTCGCCGCGTCGCTGTTGCGGCCAGTCGCCGTCGATGACGGTGCGCGCGTACCCCTGGAGGTCGTGCTGCAGCTCGGTGCTCAACGGCTCGGGGAGGGAGGCCACGTTCCGGTAGAGCGCGCTCAGCTGCGACGACTCCTCGAGAGCGGCCGCGTGCGTGTCCGAGTAGTCGGTGTACACGGACACCGCGACCAGCCCGAGCAGGATGCCGAAGAAGACGCCGAAGGTGCCGACGACGTAGCCGAGCACGCGGTCCCATTCCGCGGCCTTCCTCGCCTGCCGCCGGACGAAGGGACGCAGCAGCAGGACGATCCCGCACGAACCGGCGACGAACAGCACCACGAAGACGGGCAGCGCGATGACGTCGGGCGTCTCGTAGAACCAGTTCACGCCTCGCTCCTCCCCGGGCTAGGCCGGCTCGTCCGCGTCGTTCCGGCGGCGCAGCTCCTGCTCCAGCTGGCGGATGCGCTGGTCGCGCTCGGCCTGTTCGATCTCGCGTTCCAACGCGGCCAGCTGCGCCTCCGTGCTGAGCGGGTCCGTCTCCCGGCGCGCGCTGTACTCGACGGGAGACGGGGCGGTGGCCGGCCGGCCGACGGTCGGCATCCGGAGCGTGCGCCGCTGCGTCGACGGCTCATACTCGCGCCCGACGGCGAACCACAGGATGCTGCCGACGAGCGGCAGAAGGATCACGATGAACACCCAGGCGACCTTGGGCAGATGCTTCACCTGGTCCTGGCGGCGCAGGATGATGTCGACGAGCGCGAACACGAACAGCGCGAACACGATCAGCGGCAGCAGCACCATACCGGTGAGTCTAGGGGGCGCTCAGCTGAAGGACAGGATCTGTTCTCCCCAGCCGGCGCGGAGTGCGGCGTCGAGGTCGGGGACGAGCCGGTCCTCCCGGTCGATCAGGAGGGTGGCGCGGGCCGAGGCGTCGTACGGGCGCCAGTCGGGCCCGGGGTCGGCGCCGTGGGCGAAGGCGGCCCAGCGCGTGCGGAGCCGCGCCGAGAGGTCGTCCGCCGCTCGCCGTCCGCCCAGCAGGAACGACGGGTCGTGCGGCAGACCGCCGAACTCGCCCCAGACGTACGGCAGGTCGGTGGCGTGCGCGGCGCCGATCCCGGACAGCCGGAGCAGCCGCGGCGCGAAGTCGAAGCGGTACAGGTAGGTGGGCGCGACCGTGCTGTGACCGGCGGCGAGCCAGAGGGCGGGCATCCGGAAGGCGATGTCGGTCGCCACCCGCACGCCGCGCGACAGCGAGCTGCCCGGGTAGGCGGCCCGCACGCGGCCGGGTGGAGGGAGGCGCACGCCGTCCGGGCCGCCGCGCGCCTGCTCCTCCTGCATGGCGGCGAACATCCGCTCGAGCGCCGGCCGGCGGATCGGCAAGAGCGGCGACCGCATGAGCCGGAACAGCGTCGCCTCGTCGCGGTTCGTGCCGACGATGAGCGGTACCGCAAGGCCGCGGCCCTCGCTGAGGACCCGCAGCGGCGACTCCGGGAGCAGGTCGTCGCCGACCCCGGGGGCGAAGGCCAGAGTGCCGGGGTGCTCCCGCGGGATCTCCGTGTACACCGCGTCTGCCGCGTCCACGATCGCCTCGACGGGAGCCTCGCGCAGCGCCGCCCCGTCGGCGACGTCGATGCCGAGGCGTTCGACGAACCGGCGGGTGACGACCGCCGACCGCTCCGGACCGTACATCGATCCCGCGGGCGGGCTCTGCGCGATCGCGCGGTGGAACAGCCCGGTGGCTGCGGGAGAGGCGAGCAGCGCGATCACGAGACCGGCGCCCGCGCTCTGGCCGAAGACGGTCACAGCGCCGGGGTCGCCGCCGAACGCGGCGATGTTCTCCCGCACCCAGCGCAGGGCGAGCAGCACGTCCCGCAGCGCGGGATTGCTCTCGGCGTCGGAGACCCCGGCGGCCGTGAGATCCAGGAAGCCGAGGGCGCCGAGGCGGTAGTTGAGGGTCACGATCACCACGTCGCCGTCCGCAGCGAGGGTGTCGCCGTGGTAGACCAGCTGGCTGGAGGAGCCCATCGCGTAGGCGCCGCCATGCAGCCAGACCATCACCGGGCGCAGGCGCCCGTCGGCCCGCTCCGCTGACGGTCGGACGACGTTGAGGAACAGGCAGTCCTCGTCCATCCGCGCCCCACCGGGCTCGCCCGGCGCGAGCGGGACGGACGGGTTGGGTCGCTGCGGCGCGGCCGGCCCGAACCGATCGGCGTCGGCGACGCCCGTCCACGGCCGAGCCGGCACGGGCGCCCGCCAGCGTCGCGGGCCGGTCGGCGGTTCGGCGTACCGGATGCCGCGCCAGGTCGCGACGCGTCCGTCGTCACGGCCGCGGACAGCGCCCGCGGCCGTGACGACGACCGGTCGATCGTTCACGCCGGAGCTGCCTCATCCCACTCCATGAACGGACGCAGTTCGAGCTGCCCGTTGCGGGCCATCGGGTGGCGGGACGCGATCTCCACCGCCTCCTCCAGGTTCTCGACTTCCAGGATGTCGAACCCGCAGATCCACTCTTTGGTCTCGGCGAAAGGCCCGTCGGTGACGTACCGCTTGCCCCCGCGGACGCGCACGACGCGCGACTCGGTGGGTGCCTGCAGCACCTCGCCGATGATGCGCTTGCCTGCGCTGTCGAGCTCGTCCACCCACACGTTCACATCGGACTCGTCCGACTCCGTGTCCCGGTCGCTGTCGGTGATCACGAACATCATGTACTTCATCGTCTCTTCCTCTCGATCGTGAGCGATTCACCGGGACGTCGAACAGGAGGTCCGCATCTCGACATTCTGGCCCGCGAAGCCGTCCGTCGCGAGACTCAGCGGATCGTCAGGAGAGCACGGAGGGGCTTAGGGTAGCCTTACCTACGTGACGATCCTCGCCCCGACCCGTACCGAGCGTCCGCGGCCCGCGTACCGGCCGTACCGCGCGGTGGTCGCCGAGGTGCGCCGCCTGAGCCCGCACTTCACGCGGGTGAGCTTCCACTGCGGCGACTTCGAGCACTTCGGCACCGAGTGCCTGGACCAGCGCATCAAACTGCTCTTCCCGCTCGCCGACGGCAGCTTCCCGGACCTCGGGATCGACGACGAGGAATCCCACCTGGCGGGCGATTGGTACGAGCGGTGGCGCCGGCTGCCGGAGCACCGGCGCAGCCCGTTCCGCACCTACACGGTGCGCGCTATCGGCACCGACGCCTGCCGTCTGGACATCGACTTCGTCACCCACGGCGACGGCGGTCCGGCCGCGCGCTGGCTGCTCGGCGCGCGTCCCGGCTCGGAGCTCGTCGTCATCGGGCCGGATGCGCGCAGCCCGCACCGCGGCGTCGGCATCGACTGGCGCCCGGGGGATGCGCGCGAGCTGCTGCTCGTCGGCGACGAGACCGCGGCGCCCGCCATCGCGTCCATCCTCGAGGCGCTGCCCGAGGGATGTCGTGCCCGTGCGTTCATCGAGGTGCCGTCGGCTGAGGATGCGCTCGCGCTCGACGTGCCCGCCCACGTCGAGGTGACCTGGCTCGCCCGCGGTGGCCACGCCGTCACGGGGACCGCACTGATCCCGGCCGTGCAGGGCTGGCTCACCGCGAACCCCGGGATCGTCTCCCGCGCCGCCGCCCGCAGCGCGCAGACGCTCGATGAGGTGGATGTGGACCTCGACATCCTGTGGGAGAGCCCCGAGGACGCGCACCCCGGCTTCTACGCCTGGATCGCGGGGGAGTCCGCGGCCGTGAAGACGCTGCGGCGGCTGCTCGTGCGCGAGCACGGCATCGACCGCTCGCGCGTCGCCTTCATGGGCTACTGGCGGCTGGGGCGCTCGGAGAACTGAGGACTACTGGTCCTCGCGCTCGACTCCGCGGAACGTGTCCGGGTAGTCGTCGAGCCACGACCAGTGGCTGACCGGCCAGCTGATCACGAACGCCTTGCCGACCACATCCGACAGCGGCACGAAGCCCTTGCCCGGGTCGTCCATGTGGTAGCGGGAGTCGGCCGAGTTGTAGCGGTTGTCGCCCATCACCCAGACCATGTCCTTCGGCACGGTGACGTCGAACGACTTCTCGGAGACGGCCTGGACGCCGGCCGGGAGCAGCACGTAGGGCTCCTTCAGCGGCACGCCGTTGACGCTCATCTGACCGAGCGCGTTGCAGCAGGTGACGTGGTCGCCCGGCAGGCCGATCAGCCGCTTCACCAGGTGCTGGTCGGAGTCGGAGGCGCCCAGGCCGACGAAGTCGAGCACGGCGCCGACGCCCTGCTGGAAGGCGTTGCCGGTGGGCGGCGGGGCCGGGGGCAGCCAGCCGCCCGGGTCCTTGAACACGATCACATCGCCGTGCTGCAGCGGGAACACCTTCGGCTGCAGCTCGTTGACGATGATCCGGTCGTTGATCTGCAGCGTGTTCTCCATCGACCCGGAGGGGATGTAGAAGGAGCGCGCGACGAACGTCTTGATCAGGAACGAGACCAGGACGGCGACGACGAAGATGACCACCACATCCCGCAGGAGGGTCTTCCAGCTGGACGCGCGCCTGGCGGTGCGGCGCGGGCGCGTGGTGGCGGTACTGTCGGTCACAATCTCTCACCGTAACGTGCCGAGGCTGTGAGCCGCATCACACCTCGTTCGGGTGGCTTGCTCCCGCTAGGGGGAGGTGAGAACATCTCACTACGGGCCGCGGCGCCGCGCCGCCGGCCCGCTTCCATCATGCGGAGTCCGTTCGAGGTGCCCAGGGGGACGACGCGGTCGGGGAGGCCGCGCCTCCTTCACGCATGCGCCGTCGTGGCGCTGGTGGCCGGGGGTCTGCTGGCGGTGCCGACCGGGGCGTCGGCGGAGGAGTGCGCGACGGATTGCGCGCCGGGGGCGACGAGCACGGTCACGCCGACGCCGGACCCGACGCCGACTCCGGATGGGACGCCGACTCCGGATCCGACTCCGACTCCGGATCCGACGCCGACTCCGGATCCGGCGCCGACTCCGGATCCGACGCCGACTCCGACGCCAACGCCCACGCCGACTCCGACTCCCACGCCGATTCCGACTCCGACCCCGACGCCCTCGCCGACCACGCCCGCGCCGGCTCCGCCGCCCGCTCCGCCCGCCGACACCACGCCGCCGCCGACCGACGACATCACCCTCAGCGCGCCGGACCTCCCCGAGTTCCAGCAGCCCGATCCCGCCGCCCTCCAGCAGGCCGTCGAGCTGGCCAGCGACCTGGCCGCGGCGCAGCAGCAGCTGGCCGACGCGACGCAGGAGTCGGACAGCGCCCAGCGCGAACGCGACCAGGCGCAGGCGGTCGCCGACGCCGTCCAGCAGCGCGCCGACGCGGCGAAGAAGCGGGCCACCGAGGCTGCCGCGTACGCGACGGCGCTGATCCGGGCGTCCGGGACGCACCTGCTGACCCAGGACCCGGTCAGCGCGGCGCTGGAGGGGCCGGGCGACCTCCTCACGAAGCTGGGCGCGGCCGACCGGCTGAAGGCGCTCAGCGCGAACCGTGATGAGGCCATCGCAGCGGCCACCAAGGAGAAGAAGACCGCCGACGCGCTGGCCCGCCAGGCGCAGGGCGCCGCCGACGCCGTGACCGCCGTCGACCTCGAGGGCAGCCAGCAGGCCGTGGCCGACGCGCAGGCACGGGTGGATGCCGCCTCCGCCGCCCTCGCCGCCGCGCCGACCGTGATCGAGGCCGGCTCGAGCTTCCAGGTGCTGACGTCCGACCCGACGCTCGTCGCCGCCGGCTGGGCGCTGCCGGTGCACGGGTCCATCACGGACGTCTTCGGTCCGCGACCGTCGCGTCCGCTCGGCACCGCGCTCTTCCACCCGGGCGACGACCTCGGAGCCCCGTGCGGCACGACGATCTACGCCGCGGCCGCCGGAACCGTCGAGAAGGCGGGTCCGTACAGCGGGTACGGGAACTACATCCTCATCGACCACGGCGGCGGCGTCGAGACCGCCTACGGGCACATCCGCGACGGCGGGATCGGCGTGACCGTCGGTCAGCAGGTCGCCGCCGGCCAGCCGATCGCGCAGGTCGGCTCGACCGGGCTGTCGACCGGCTGCCACCTGCACTTCGAGGTGCACGTCGGCGGCCTGCAGATCGACCCGCAGCCGTTCATGGCCGCGCGTGGGATCGTGCTCGGCACCCGCTGAGCATTCGGTGGCAACCACTGCTCCCAACCGCCCCGGCGGGCGTACGGTTCAGGCATGACCGAACTCACCGAGCTGGTCGGAACGTGGATGCAGCGCCAGCGCTGGTACTCGACCAAGAACGTCCAGCCGCGCCTGCGCCTCCTCGCCTCGTTCGACGCCGAACCCGCGGGCGACGACGCCCGCATCGTCACCCACTTCTTCGCCGACGACGCCCCGCGCACGCCGCGCGTCTACCAGGTGCCGGTGGTCGCGCGGGTGAGCCGCGACGGCGACGAGGCCGCATTCATCGGCGAGGCCGGCGGCCGCTACCTCTACGACGGGTCGACCGAGGAGGCGTACGTCGCCTCCCTCGTGGACCTGATGACCGGCGCCGAGCGCTCGGAGGGCCGGGATGCGCACGCGCAGGGCCACACGCTCGGCGGGCGGCTGACGGTGCGCTCGTCCCGCCGGCTGACGGCGGAGCAGTCCAACACCTCCATCGTCGGCGAGCTGGAGGACGGCCGCCCGGCGCTGATCAAGGTGTTCCGCGTGGTGCAGGACGGCGAGAACCCCGACGTCTCCACGCTCGCCGCGCTCACCGCCGGCGGCTCGCGCCGTACGCCCGCGCTGCTGGGCTGGCTGACCGGCTCGTGGCCGACCGCCGACGGCGGCACCGCCTCCGGCGAGCTCGCGCTCATGCAGGACTTCGTCCCCGGTGCGGAGGACGGCTGGGAGCTCGCGGTCAGCGCGGCGGAGCGCGGGGAGGACTTCGCCGACCGGGCCCACGCGCTCGGCGCGGGGACGGCCGAGCTGCACCGGCTGATGGCGCGGGAGCTGCCGACCAAGCCTGCATCGTCGGACGACGTCGCCCAGGCGCTCGACGGCATGTTCCGCCGGCTGACGGTCACGACGACCGAGGTGCCGGAGGTGGAGGACCTTCGCGCCGGGATCGCGGCCGTCTACGAGGAGGCCGCGGCCGCACCGCTCCCGCTCCTGCAGCGCATCCACGGCGACCTGCACCTCGGCCAGGTGCTCTACGCGCCGGAGCGCGGCTGGCAGTTCATCGACTTCGAGGGCGAGCCGCTGCGTCCCCTCGCCGAGCGCGCGCTGCCCGACGCCACGATGCGGGACGTGGCCGGGATGCTGCGCTCGTTCGACTACGTTGCGGGCTCCCTCGCGCGCCGCGAGTCGCCGGTGGACGCGAGCGGCTGGGCCGCCGACGCCCGCCAGGCGTACCTCGACGGCTATGCGTCGGTCGCGCCCGGCGAGATGGACCACTTCCGTCAGCTCCTCGACGCCTTCGAGCTCGACAAGGCCGTGTACGAGATCGCGTACGAGGCGCGGCACCGCCCCTCGTGGATCCCGATCCCGCTCGCCGCCGTGCAGCGTCTCCTCGCGACGCGCGTCGGCTAATGCGACGGCATTCGTGCCGAATGTGCGCTCTGGCCGCCTCGTAGCGCACATTCGGCACGAATCGCGGCTGGGGTGGGGGGTGGAGATTCGGCACGAATGCGCGGTATGGCGGCGCGATAGCGCACATTCGGCACGAATCGCGTCAGACGCCGGTGAACCGCGGGGGGCGCTTCTCCTGGAAGGCGCGGAAGCCCTCGCGGTAGTCGGCGGTGTCGCGGAGGGCCGCCTGGGCGGCGTTCTCGGCGGCGACCGACGACCAGAGGTCGAGGGTGCCGTCGCGCAGGCCGGCGACGATGCGCTTGCTCGCGAGGAAGGCCTGGGTGGCGCCGGTCGCGGCGGAGGCGGCGGCCGCATCCACCTCGTCCTGGAGTGACGCCGCCGGCACGGCGCGCGAGAACAGACCGCCCGCCACGGCCTCACTCCCCGAGAGCAGTCGGCCGGAGTAGATGAGGTCGAGCGCGCGGTGCGGGCCCAGGCGCGAGACCAGCAGCCAGTGCCCGCCGGAGTCGAGGGAGGCGCCCAGCGCGGCGAACGGCGAGCCGATCTTCGCGTCCTCGGCGACGTAGACCACGTCGGTCGCGACGAGCAGGCCCAGACCGACGCCGAGGGCCGCTCCCTGGGCGGCGGCGAAGGTCGGGGCGGGGAACGCGGCGATGCGCTGCAGCAGGGGCGTGACCAGTCCGTCGAGGTAGCCGCTCACGTCGTCCGTCGCGGGGTCGACACCCGCGATGTCGCGGCCGGCGCAGAACGCGCGGCCCTCGCCGCGCAGCACCAGCGCGCGCACTCCCGCGGCCTCCGCATCGGAATACGCCGCGGTCAGCGAGCGCAGGTCGTCCGGGCCGAGCGCGTTGAGGCGCTGCGGCGCGTTCAGGGTGATCCGTGCGATCCCGTCGGCGATGTCGAGCTCGATCATGGGGCTCCTCAGACGTCGTAGTCGACCACGACGCGGTCGGTGAGCGGATGCGACTGGCAGGTGAGCACGTAGCCGCGCTCCAGCTCCTCCGGTTCGAGGGCGTAGTTCTCGGTCATCCGCACGTCGCCCGTGACGAGCCGCGCGCGGCAGGTGCCGCAGACGCCGCCCGTGCAGGCGAACGGAACGTCCGGCCGCACGCGCAGCGCGGCGTTGAGCACGGACTCGTTCGCGTCCATCGGAGTGGTCACCGTCGAGGTGAGGCCGTCGAGGGTGAACTCGATCTCGGCCGTCTTCTCGCCGTCGTGGACCACGACCGGGCGGCCGGAGTCACCGCGCGGCTCGCCGGGCTCTCCCGTGGTGAACAGCTCGAAGTGGATGCGGTCCCGCTCCACACCGGAGGTCTCCAGCACGTCGCGGCACAGCTGCACGAGCTCGAACGGTCCGCACAGGAACCACTCGTCCACGGAGTCCGGCGGGATGAGCGTGTCCAGCATCCGCCGGAACCGCTCCTCGTCGATCCGGCCCGAGAGCAGCGGTGCGGAGCGCTGCTCGCGCGAAAGGACGTGGTGCAGCGCGAGGCGGGCGGGGAAGCGGTCCTTCAGGTCGGCCAGCTCCTCCAGGAACATGACGTCGATCGCCGTCCGGTTGGTGTAGACCAGCGTGAACCGGGCGGTCGGCGAACCGGTGAGGATACTGCCGGCCAGCGCCATGAGCGGCGTGATCCCGGAGCCGGCGGCGACGCCGACGATGTGCCTTCCGTCGAGGCGCGCTGTGTCGACGGTGAACGTGCCCTGCGGGCTCATCACGTCGATCCGGTCGCCCGGGCGCAGCTCGCTGGTCGCCCAGGTGGAGAACGCGCCGCCGAGGTCGCGCTTGATCGCGACGCTGATCCGGCCGGGACGCCCATCCACCGGCGGCAGCGGCGGACGGCAGATCGAGTAGCTGCGCCGCAGCTCCCGGCCGCCGACGTGCGCGCGCAGCGCGACGTGCTGGCCGGGCAGGTAGTCGTACTCGCCGCGCAGCTCGTCGGGCACGGCGAAGGTGACCTCGACGCTGGCGGCGGTGAGCGGTCGCACCTCGGCGACGGCGAGCTCGTGGAACCGGGCGCGCGCCATCCTCAGAGCGCCTTGAAGTGGTCGAACGGCTCCCCGCAGCCGCGGCAGACGAACAGCGCCTTGCAGGAGGTGGAGCCGAAGTGCGCGATCTCGCGGGTGTCGAGCGAGCCGCAGTGCGGGCACTTGACCGACAGGCGCAGGCTGACCGGGCCCGTCGTGGGCGCGGGCGGCGCGATGCCGTACTCCTTCAGCTTGGAGCGGCCGGCGCCGCTGATCCAGTCGGTGGTCCACGCCGGCGACAGCACGAGGTGGACGCGCACCTCGCCGAAGCCGGCGGCGGACAGGGCGCGGACGACGTCCTCGCGGATCGCATCCATCGCCGGGCAGCCGGAGTAGGTGGGCGTGATGACGACGTCGACGCCCTCGTCGGTCACGGTCACCTCGCGCAGCACGCCGAGGTCGTCGATGCTGAGGACGGGCACCTCCGGGTCGACGACGGAGGCTGCGGCCGACCAGGCGCGCGCCGCGTCGGCATGATGCGTGCGCGTCACCACGACGCCCCCGGATGCTGTCGGGCGAGCACCTGCATCTCCGCGAGCAGCGGGGCTAGGTGCTCCGAGTGGCGTCCGTGCCGGCCACCGCCCGCTGCATGGAACGCCTGCGCGAGGTCGAGCTCGGCCTCGGCGAGCACGGGCGCGATGTCGGCGTCGAACCTCACGCGCAGCGACGACGGCCGCACGGCGATGCCGTCCAGCGCATCGAGCACCGGCTCGTCGGCGAACAGTTCGTCGACGTACGGCCAGACGTCCTCGAGCGCGCGCAGGGTGCGGCGGCGGGACTCGTCGGTTCCGAGCGCGAGGCGCAGCATCCACTGGTCGGCGTGGTCGCGGTGGTAGTCGACCTCCTTGACCGCCTTGGCGGCCACCCCGGCGAGCACCGGATCGGCGGAGGCGCGCAGCCGGTCGTAGAGCGCGTAGAGGTAGTGCGCGGCGGCGAACTGGCGGACGATCGTGTGCGCGAAGTCGCCGTTCGGCTGCTCGAACAGGTGCGCCGAGCGGAAGTCGCCCTCGTCGCGCCAGTAGGCGAGGTCGTCCTCGGTGCGCCCGGTCGCGGAGCCCGCGTAGCGAAGCAGCGAGCGGGCGTGACCGAGCAGGTCGAGGGCGATGTTCGCGAGCGCGACGTCCTCCTCCAGCTCCGGGGCGCGGGTGATCCACATCCCGAGCCGCTGGGCCAGCACCAGGGAGTCGTCACCGAGCCACAGGGCGTACTCGGCGACCTCGGGGGAGGGCGGGGTGTCGGAGGCGACGAACTCGTCCGAGAGCGTCACCGCGGACAGCTCGACGTGGCCGTGATCGAGATCGGTCACAGGTGCTTCACCCCCTCGGCGGCGGTGTAATAGGTGGCGTGCCGGTAGTTCTTGCCGGCGGGCGACGTGAAGAAGGCGCCCTTCGCATCCGGGTCGCTGGCGGTGATGGCGTCGGAGGGGACGACCCAGATCGACACGCCCTCGCCGCGGCGCGTGTAGAGGTCGCGGGCGTTGCGGACGGCCAGCTCCTCGTCGGGCGCGTGGAGCGAGCCGACGTGCACGTGGGACAGGCCGCGGGAGGCGCGGACGAAGACCTCCCAGAGCGGCCACTGCTCGGCGGTCATGCGACGGCTCCGGCGGTCTCGCGGCGGGCCGCCTGCTTCGCGGCATACGCGGCGGCGGCCTCCCGCACCCAGCGTCCCTCCTCGTGCGCCTCGCGTCGGCGCTGCAGGCGCTGCGCGTTGCACGGGCCGCGGCCGGCGATGACCTCCTTGAGCTCGCTCCAGTCGATCGGGCCCAGGTCGTAGGCCTGGCGCTCCTCGTTCCAGCGGAGGTCGGGATCGGGCAGGGTGACGCCCAGCGCTTCCGCCTGCGGCACCAGCATCGCGACGAAGCGCTGCCGCAGCTCGTCGTTCGAGAAGCGCTTGATGTTCCACGCCATCGAACGGGCGGAGTTGGGGGAGTCGCCGTCCGGCGGCCCGAACATCATCAGCGACGGCCAGTACCAGCGGTCCACCGCATCCTGCGCCATCCGCTGCTGCTCGGGGGTGCCTCGCATCAGCTCGAGCAGGATCTCGAAGCCCTGCCGCTGGTGGAAGGACTCCTCCTTGCAGATGCGGACCATCGCGCGGCCGTACGGCGCGTACGAGCAGCGGCACAGCGGCACCTGGTTGCAGATCGCGGCGCCGTCGACCAGCCAGCCGATCGCGCCGATGTCGGCCCAGCTGAGAGTCGGGTAGTTGAAGATCGACGAGTACTTCGCCTGCCCGGAGATGAGCTGGTCCATGAGCTCGTCGCGGGTGACGCCCAGCGTCTCGGTGGCGGAGTAGAGGTACAGTCCGTGGCCGGCCTCGTCCTGCACCTTGGCCATGAGGATGGACTTGCGCTTCAGGCTCGGCGCACGCGTGATCCAGTTGGCCTCCGGCTGCATGCCGATGATCTCGGAGTGCGCGTGCTGCGACATCTGCCGGATGAGGCTGCGGCGGTAGTCGTCGGGCATCCAATCGCGCGGCTCGATGCGCGAGTCGCTTGCGATGAGCTCGTCGAAACGTGCCTGCTCGGCGGTCGGCTCCGCGGTGGTGGTCTCCATCGACCTCCCCTTTGCTGATCTTTACTTACTGATCGTTCGGTCAGTATATCCCTCGACGGGTGCCGCGTGCCAGACTGAACGGGTGACGGACACGGTGGATTCGGACACGCTGCGCCGGGGACGCCCCGGCTACGACCAGCGCGGCATCCTCGAGGTCGCCGTGGCCGCGTTCAACGAGCACGGCTACGACGCGACCTCCATCGGGATGCTCGCCGAGCGCCTGGGGCTCTCGAAGTCGGCGATCTATCACCACGTCGCGTCCAAGGAGGAGCTGCTGCGGCTCGCGCTGGACGAAGCACTCGACGGCCTGGAGGGCGTGCTGCGGGCGCCCGAAGCGACCGAGGGTCGTGCCGCCGACCGTCTGGCGTACGTGCTGCGCGGCGCCGTGCGCGTGCTTGCGGAGCGGCTGCCGTACGTGACACTGCTGCTGCGGGTCCGCGGCAACACCGAGGTCGAGCGCGCCGCGCTGGAGCGTCGCCGCGCCTTCGACCACGCCGTCGCCGACCTCGTCGCCGAGGCCCGTGATGAGGGGAGCCTGCGCACCGACGCCGACCCCGCCGTCGTGGCACGCCTCCTCTTCGGCATGATCAACTCGCTCACCGAGTGGTACACCCCCGAGGGCCCGCTCAGCCCCGACGACCTCGCCGACACCATCCTCGCGCTCGCCCTCCGCTGACCCGCTCGGCGCCGAACGGGCTGCTACTTGGCGACGAGGGTGAGGACGTCGTAGGTGGCGACGAGCTCGTCGCGCTGGTTCAGGATGCGGGCGTCCCAGCGCACCTCGCCGTAGTCGTCGGTCTCCCGCGGCGTGATCTGCTTAGCGGTCAGGGCGACGCGGATGCTGTCGCCGGGGACGACCGGCGTCAGGAACCGCAGATCCTCGAGCCCGTAGTTCGCCAGGACGGGACCGGGCTCGGGATCCACGAACAGCCCCGCCGCCCACGACACCAGCAGGTAGCCGTGCGCCACCCGACCGGGGAAGAACGGGTTCGCGGCCGCCGCGTCCTCGTCCATGTGCGCGTAGAAGGTGTCGCCGGTGGAGGTCGCGAACTCCTCGATGTCGTCGAGCGTGACCCGCCGCGGGCCGGCCTGCACCTGGTCGCCGATCCGCAGCGTCGCGAGCGACTTGCGGAATGGATGCGGTCCGTCCGCGCTCGCCGCGGCCCCGGGATGCCACACCCCGGTGATCGCGGTCAGCAGGTCGGGAGATCCCTGCAGGGCGGTCCGCTGCATGTGGTGGAGCACCGCGCGGATCCCGCCCAGCTCCTCGCCACCGCCAGCGCGTCCCGGTCCGCCGTGCACGAGGTGCGGCATCGGCGACCCGTGCCCGGTGGAGGTGCGCGCGTCGTCCCGGTCGAGCACCAGGATGCGTCCGTTGTACGCGCCGGAGCCGAGCACGAAGGCGCGCGCGAACTCCGGGTCGTGCGTGGCGACGCTGGTCACCAGCGACCCGCCGCCGCGCGCCACGAGCGCGACCGCCTCCTCCGCGGTCTGGTACGGCAGGATGCTCGCGACCGGCCCGAACGCCTCGACGGTGTGCGCCTCGGGCGTCCACGCGTCCGTGAAACGCAGCAGCACGGGCGCGACGAACGCGCCCTCGGGTGCGGTCCCGACCGTCCCGTCGCCGCGCGTCACCGTCGGCTGGTCGAGCCCGCCGAGCACGAGCTCACCGCCGGCCGCCACGAGCCGGGAGACCTGCCGCAGCACCTCCTCGCGCTGCCCGCGCGATGCGAGTGGCCCCATGGTCACACCCTCCGCCCGCGGGTCGCCGACGACCACGCGCGACGCGACCCGCTCGCGCATGGCGCCGATCACGTCGTCCACGAGCGGCGCCGGCACGATCGCGCGCCGGATCGCCGTGCACTTCTGCCCCGACTTGGCGGTCAGCTCGACCACCAGCCCCTTCACGTACGCGTCGAACTCCGGCGTGCCGGTCACCGCATCCGTCCCGAGCACCGATGCGTTGATGGAGTCGGTCTCGCTCGTGAACCGGACCCCGCCGGTCTGCACCGAGTCGTGGGCACGCAGCTTCTCGGCCGTCGAGGCGGACCCGGTGAACGCCACCAGATCGCCGAGCCGCAGGTGCTGAAACAGGTCCGGGACGCCGCCGCTGACCAGCTGCAGGGACCCCGCCGGAAGCAGCCCGGACTCCACCATGATGCGCACCGCCGCCTCGGCGATGAACGCGGTCGGCGTCGCCGGCTTGACGAGCGTCGGCATCCCGGCCAGGAACGACGGCCCCAGCTTCTCGAGCATCCCCCAGACCGGGAAGTTGAAGGCGTTGATCTGCACAGCGACGCCGGGGAGGCGCGTGAAGACGTGGCGACCGAGGAAGCTTCCGTCCTTCGACAGCTGCTCCGCCGGCCCGTCGAGCACGACCTGCGCATTGGGCAGCTCCCGGCGGCCCTTGGACCCGTAGGTGAACAGGGCGCCGATGCCGCCATCCACGTCGATCCACGCGTCGGAGCGGGTCGCGCCGGACTGCAGCGACAGCTCGTACAGCTCGTCCTTCCGCTCGGTGAGCGCCTGTGCGAGCTGCTTCAGCAGCAGGGCGCGCTGGTGGAAGGTCAGCTCACCGAGCGAGGCCTGGCCGACCGTGCGCGCGTGCTCGAGCGCACCCGCGAGGTCGAGCCCCGCCGCGCTCACCTGAGCGACGGGCGCGCCGGTGGACGCGTCCAGCACCTCGGCCGCACCGCTTGCGTCGTCGGGCGCCCACCATCCGTCGCGGATGTAGCTGGGCAGCACCGTGCTGGGCAGGATCATGAGAGGCCTCCGGAGATCGAGGGACGAGTGGATGCGTAAGCTGGCCGCATGGCCGACGGCGACTGGACGATCGAACTGGGCGAGCTCGACGTGAAGATGGGGGTGCGCATCCTGGAGCAGTCCGCGGAGCGCGTCGTGGCGACCATGCCGGTGGAGGGCAACCGCCAGTCGTTCGGGCTGCTGCACGGCGGAGCGTCCGTCGCGTTCGCCGAGGCGCTGGGGTCGTGGGCGGCGGTCATCCACGCGGGGCCCGGACGCAGCGCGGTCGGGGTGGACATCAACGCGACGCACCACCGGTCGGTCCGGTCGGGTCTGGTGACCGGTGTTGCGACGGCCATCCGGCTGGGGCGCACGATCGCGTCGCACGAGATCGTCGTCAGCGACGAGGACGGCAACCGGCTCTGCACGGCGCGCATCACGAACCTGATCATCGACGCTCCGGAGCGGTAGGGGAGTCGCGGGTCCAGTCGTAGAAGCCGTTCCCGGACTTCTGCCCGAGCATCCCCTCCGCGACCATCCGCCGCAGCAGCTCCGGCGGCTCGAACCGCGGACCGAGCTCGCGCGCCAGGTACTCGGCGATGTCGAGCCGCACATCCAGCCCGACCATGTCGGTCAGCCGCAACGGCCCGACCGGATGCTTGTAGCCGAGGGTCATCGCCGTGTCGATGGCCTCCGGTGTCGCGACGCCCTCCTCGACCATCCGGATCGCCTCCAGCCCGAGCAGCACGCCGAGGCGCGAGGATGCGAAGCCGGGGGAGTCGCGGACCGTGATCGCCGTCTTGCCGAGCGCCCCGACCCAGCGGGCGGCGTCCTCGGCCGCCGACGGCGCGGTCGCGGATCCGGTCACCAGCTCGACCAGAGTGGAGGCGGGGACCGGGTTGAAGAAGTGCATCCCGAGGAACGCTCCCGGCCGCTCCAGCCCCTCCGCCAGCACGTCGATCGACAGCGACGACGTGTTGGTGGCGAGCACCGCGTCCACCGGCAGCAGGTCCTCGGCGCGGCGCAGCGCCTCGCGCTTGAGCCCGACGAGCTCGGGCACCGCCTCGATCGCGAACCCGGCGCCGTTCAACGCCTCCCACGTGACCGTGACCAGCAGCCGCTCGGGGTCGGGCGCGGCCGCCCCACGGCGGACGCTGCCCTCCACGTTCGCGAGGATGCGGTCGCGCGCCTCCGCCGCTGCGGATGCGTCCCGCTCCACCACGACGACCTCGGCGCCCGCCATGAGGAACGCATGCGCGATCCCCGAGCCCATCCGGCCGCCGCCGATCACCGCGACCCTGTCCGGCAACGCGCTCATCGCGTCCTCCTCCGCTCCAGGAACTCCGTCATCCGCCGCCGCTTCTCCGGCGACTCGAACGCCTGCGCCTGCGCCTCCCGCTCGGCGGTGGGATGGTCGGCGAGCGGCGCCCGCAGCACCCGCTTGGTGAGGCGGGTGGCCAGCGGGTCGTTGGCGGCGATCCGGTCGGCGAGCGCGTGCGCGGCGCGAAGCAGGTCGCCGGGCTCGTGGAGGCTGCCGACGAGGCCGGCGGCCAGCGCCTCCTCCCCGGTCAGGATGCGGCCGGTGAGCACCAGCTCGGTCGCGAGCGGCAGGCCGACCAGCTGGGGGAGCCGCCAGAGCGCGCCCGCGGCGGCGATGATGCCCAGGCCGGTCTCGGGGTTGCCGATGCGCAGGCGCGGGGTGCCGATCCGCAGGTCGGCCGCGTACGCCAGCTCAGCACCGCCGCCGAGCGCGTAGCCGTCGAGCGCGGCGATGACCGGCATCGGCAGTGCGGCGACCCGGGAGAAGACCGTGTCGTTGATGCCGCTCTCGGCGTCCTCCGCGGTCCGCTCGCGCAGCTGGGCGATGTCGGCGCCGGACGCGAACACGCCGTCCGCCCCGGTCAGGATGAGGATGCGCGGCTCGCGCTCGAGCGCCGCGCACACCTCGTGCAGCTCGTCCACCATCCGCTGGTCGATCGCGTTCCGGCGGTCCGGCCGGTCGAGCGTGACGACCACCCGGTCGGGCGCCTCCTCGACGCGCAGCGTCTCGGTCATACCGCCTCCACGATCAGCGAGGTGCCCTGGCCGACGCCGACGCACATGGTGGCCAGGCCGCGGCGGGCGCCCTCCCGCTCCATCCGGCCGAGCAGCGTGACGAGGATGCGTGTCCCGCTCGATCCGAGCGCGTGGCCCAGCGCGATCGCGCCGCCGTCGGCGTTGACGGTGGCGGGGTCGAGGCCCAGGCGCCGGATGCACGCGAGCGCCTGGCTGGCGAAGGCCTCGTTGAGCTCGACCGCGTCCAGGTCGGCCACATCGAGTCCGGCGCGGGCGAGAGCCTTGCGCGTGGCGGGGACGGGTCCCAGCCCCATGACCTCCGGCGCGACGCCTGCGCTCGCCGCCGCGACGATCCGCGCCCGCGGGGTCAGCCCGTACCGCTCGATCGCCTCGCCGCTCGCGACCAGGATCGCCGAGGCGCCGTCGTTGAGCGGGGAGGCGTTGCCGGCGGTGACCACGCTGCCGCCGGCGACGACGGGCTTCAGCCGTGCCAGCGCCTCCATGCTGCTGTCGCGCCGGATGCCCTCGTCGGCGGACACGGGTCCGGCCGGCGTCTCCACCGCCAGCAGCTCGTCGTCGAATCGGCCGGCGTCCGCGGCCGCCGCCGCGCGCCGGTGGCTCTCGAGCGCGAACGCGTCCGCCTCCTCGCGCCGGATGCCGTCGATCCGCGCGACCTCCTCGGCCGTCTCGGGCATCGTGTAGGTCGCTTTGTCGCGGGCGAGCAGCCGGGGGTTGGTGAAGCGCCAGCCGATCGATGTGTCGTACTGGGGACCGGGCTTCGCGAAGGCGCGCTCGGGCTTGGCCTGGACCCACGGCGCCCGCGTCATCGACTCGACGCCGCCCGCGACGACGAGGTCGGCGTCCCCGGCCCGGATGGCCTGCGCCGCCTGGATCACCGCGGTCAGGCCCGATGCGCACAGCCGGTTGACGGTCATCGCGGGCACCTCGTCGGGCAGCCCGGCGAGGAGGACGGCCATCCGCGCGACGTTGCGGTTGTCCTCGCCCGCCTGGTTCGCCGCCCCGAGGACGACCTCGTCGAGCGCGTCTGCCGGCGCACCGCCGCGCCGAACGGCCTCGGCGACGACGAGCGCCGCCAGGTCGTCGGGACGGACCGCCGCCAGTGCGCCGCCATAGCGGCCGACCGGCGTGCGCACGCCGCCGACGAGGTAGGCCTCCGCCATCGCGCTCTCCCTCGAACCCGAATTACCGAACGATCGTTCAGTTGCTCCCATCGTTGCAGACCCCGCCCTCGCGGGCAACCACGCCGCGCCCACGGCCCCCCGCCATCGAGTCCGCGAAGAGTGCACGCGACACGCCGCCCAGCCGTGCACTCTTCGCGGACTCGATGGTGGGCGGGGAGGCAGGGTGGGCGAACCGCGAGGTCGAAAGGGAGGATTTCTCTGGCCGGGGGCGGTGATCGGCCTCTTCGTGCCGCGGGGTCCGACGTGTCGGGGGCGATGTCCTCCGTTCCCCACCACTCGGCGAGCCCGCGCAAAAGGGAGGAGGTCGCAGCCGACGCGCCGTGGGATGTGGCGGAGCGGAGGAGATTCGGGCCCGGCGCGTGGTGATGTCCTCCGTTTTGGGCGGAGGGGGTGGTGGCGGTCAGGACGGGGCGGGGCGGCGGCGGTCAGGACGGGGCGGGGAGGCGGCGGCGCGCCGACAGCTCGGCGTGGGCGACGATGTACGCGAGCACCACCACCGTGCACACCACCGTCGCCAGGGCCGGCAGCAGCGCGCCGACCGGGATGAGCAGAAGCGGCAGCGCGACGTTCGGCACCGCCCAGCGCAGCACCGCCGGCAGCGGGTCGCCGTAGCGCCGGGAGATGATCGCGTTCGTCAGGTAGAACAGCGCGATCCCTCCGCCCAGGCAGACCGCGAGCGCGAGCGGCAGCGGCTCGAACGGGTGCGCGATCGCCTCCGCGAGAGCGGCGGACACCGCGGTCACCCCGGCGAGCAGCAGGTAGGGCAGGAACGCGACCGTGTCCCGGATGCCGCGCACGTCCCTCCGCTCGCGCAGCCGTTCGAGGCCGGCGCGCATCGCATCCACCCCGAACAGGAAGAACGACCACGCCAGGCCGCTTGCGACCAGCAGAGCGAGGAAGCCGACCACGCCCGCGGCCACCGTCCACGCGTCGGATACGGCGGCGACCAGGCTGAGCACGGTCTCGCCGAGCACGATGATGACCAGCAGCCCGAACCGCTCCGCCAGGTGCTCGACGTTGAGCGATTCGAACCGGCCCGACGCCCAGTGCGACGCGGTCGTCACCAGCAGGGTCACCTCGATCGCGATCGCGATCGCCCACAGCACGTAGCAGGCGGGCTCCGGCATCCAGATGGACACCATCCACACCACCGCGGTGACCCCGTTGTACGCGGCGATCCGGATGCGCGCCGACGCCCCGTCGCGCCACGACAGCCGCACCCACACGACGAGCAGCACGATCCGGATGGCCGCGTTGCCCGCCGCGAACAGCCACGCCCGCTCGCCGATCGCCTCCGGCGCCGCGACCGCCATCGCCCCGACCGCGAACATCGCGGCAAGCATCACGACCGAGAGTCCGCGCCGGGTGAGCTGCGTCGAGACGTTCACGACGAACGTCAGGTTGCCCCACGACCACCACACCGCCGCGAACAGCACGAGGAACACCCCGATCGACGCGAAACCGGGATGCACGTGCAGCCCGTGCGCCAGCTGTCCGACGAGGGCGACGAAGATCAGGTCGAAGAACAGCTCCATCCAGTCGGCCCGCGAGGGGTCGCGGTCACCGCGCCGGAGGGGGAGCCGCGGCGTCATCGCAGATCGTGATCCTCGAACACGAGCGACGTCTTCGTGTCGCGCACCGACGGGATGCTGGTCAGCTCCTCGAGTACCACGCGCCGCAGGTCCTCGTTGTCGCGGGCGCGTACGAGAAGGATGACATCGAAGTCGCCGCCGACCAGCGCGAAGTGCTCCACCTCGGGGATGCCCTGCAGCCGATCGCGCAGGTCGTGCCAGTCCGCCTGCTCCACCCGCAGCGTCACGTACGCCGACGAGGCGCGGCCGGAGAGGCGCGGATCCACCTTCGCCGTGAAGCCGGTGATCACCCCGTCCGAGACCAGGCGCGACAACCGCGCGTAGGCGTTGGCGCGTGAGACGTGCGCAGACTCCGCGACCGCCGTGATGGAGGCGCGGCCGTCGGCGCGCAGAGCGTCCAGGATGCGTACGTCGATGTCGTCCATGGTGGTGGACAGTCTGGCACCGAACGCGAGCGAGCGCATCCATTCGTCTCGATCCTTCTCCATCCGTAGCGCGGAGCGTCCGGCGAAGTCATCCTGGGGAGGAGCGACGTCTTTCGAAGGAGAACAGATGCACGCGGACGATCTGCTGCCCGGCGACACCCCGCTGCGGCTCATCGACCAGGACGGCCGTCACCACCCCGACGACCGGCACCCGATCCCGTCCACCGCCGCCCTGCTCGACGGCTACCGGCGGCTGGTGCTCGCGCGCCGGATCAACGACCAGGCGGACGCGCTGGTCCGTCAGGGCAAGCTCGCGGTCTACCCGTCGTCGCACGGCCAGGAGGCCTGCGAGGTCGCCGCCGCCATGGTGCTGGACGAGCAGGACTGGCTGTTCCCGACCTACCGCGACACCGTCGCCGTCATCGAACGCGGCGTCGACCCGTTCGAGGCGTTCGTCCTGCTCCGCGGCGACTGGCACTCGGGATACGACCCGCGCGTCCACCACGTCGCCCCGCAGTCGACGCCGCTCGCGACACAGCTGCTGCACGCGGTCGGCTTCGCGCACGCCGCCCGGCTGCGCGGCGACGACACCGTCGTCCTCGCCCTCTGCGGCGACGGCGCGACGAGCGAGGGCGACTTCCACGAAGCGCTGAACTTCGCCGCGGTGTTCCACCTGCCGGTGGTGTTCCTCGTGCAGAACAACGGCTACGCCATCTCGGTGCCGCTGAGCCGCCAGACCGCCGCGCCGAGCATCGCCCACAAGGGCATCGGCTACGGGATGCGCGGCCGGCTGGTCGACGGCAACGACCTCGCCGCGCTGCTCGCGGTGCTCGGCGAGGCCGTGACCGAGGCGCGCGAAGGCGGCGGACCCACCCTCGTGGAGGCGCTGACCTACCGGATGAAGTCCCACACCAACGCGGATGACGCGACCCGCTACCGCACCGCCGACGAGGTGGAGCCGTGGGTCGCCCGCGACCCGCTGCTCCGGTTGCGCACCTGGCTGACCGCCGAGGGCGCGCTGGACGACGGCGACGACGCCGAGGCGCACGCTCACGCCGAGCGCATCGCCGCCGAGCTTCGGACCGCCGTCATGGCCGACGCCGAGCCGCACCCCGAGGAGCTGTTCGCGCACGTCTACGCGACGCCCACCCCGCAGCTGCGGGAGCAGGCGGCGCAGCTCGCGGACGAGCTGGCCGCCGCGTCCACCGGATCCACCGCATCCGCCACCGAGGAGGCCGCCCGATGACGCTCATGCACGACGCCCCCGCCGCGCCCGGCGCCGCCGACGCACCGGTCACCATGACCATGGCGCAGGCGCTCAACCGCGCGCTCGCGGACGCCCTCGCCGCCGACCCGTCCGTCCTCGTCTTCGGGGAGGACGTCGGCACCCTCGGCGGGGTCTTCCGTATCACCGACGGCCTCACCGCCCGCTTCGGCGAGGACCGCTGCTTCGACACCCCGCTCGCCGAGTCCGGGATCGTCGGCACGGCCGTCGGCATGGCCATGAACGGGATGCGCCCGGTCGTCGAGATGCAGTTCGACGCCTTCGCGTATCCGGCGTTCGAGCAGGTGGTCGACCATGTCGCCAAGATGGGCAACCGCACCCGCGGCGCCATCCGCCTGCCGATGGTCATCCGCATCCCCTACGCGGGCGGGATCGGGGGCGTGGAGCACCACTCCGACTCCTCCGAGGCGTACTACGTGCACACGCCTGGGCTCACCGTGGTGTCGCCCGCGACCCCGCAGGACGCGTACGGCCTGCTGCGCGCGGCGATCGCCTATTCCGACCCGGTCGTGTTCCTCGAGCCGAAGAAGCTGTACTGGTCGACGGGCGAGGTGGACACGCAGGCGCCGCTTCCCGAGCTCGGCCGCGCACGCGTCGCCAGGGAGGGGACCGACGCGACGCTGATCGCCTACGGTCCGTCGGTGCCGGTCGCGCTCGCCGCGGCGGAGGCGGCCGCCGAGGACGGCCGCAGCCTCGGTGTGATCGACCTCCGCTCGCTGGTGCCGTTCGACGACGAGACGGTCTGCGCCGCGGTCCGCGCCACCGGACGCGCGGTCGTCATCGCGGAGGCGCCGGGATTCGCGAGCATGGCCGCCGAGATCGCCGCGCGCGTCTCCGAGCGCTGCTTCCACCACCTCCTCGCGCCGGTCCGCCGGGTCACCGGCTTCGACACCCCGTTCGCGCCGCCGAAGCTCGAGAAGTTCTACCTGCCCGATGTCGACCGGGTGCTGGACGCGGTGGATGCGCTGCAGTGGGAGGACGCATGAGCCCCCGCGTGTTCACCCTCCCGGACCTCGGGGAGGGTCTGACCGATGCCGAGCTGGTGCGCTGGCTGGTCGCGGTCGGCGACACCGTAGCTACCGACCAGCCGATCGCGGAGGTCGAGACGGCGAAGTCCGTTGTGGAGGTGCCGTCGCCGTACGCCGGCACGGTTGCCGCGCTGCACGGGGGCGAAGGGGAGACCATCCTCGTCGGGGCGCCGTTGATCGAGGTGGAGGAGGAGTCGGCCGCGACGGCCGAGCACGTCGTCGCGCCTGCCGCGTCCGGCTCGGGCCAGGTGCTGGTCGGCTACGGGACCGTGGAGCACGGCGCTCGCCGCCGCCGCGCCGCCCGCGGGTCGACGCTCACCGCCTCCCGCTCGGCCGTCGCCTCGCCCTCCGCACCGCCGTCGCGGAGCGTGGTGCCGGTGATCTCGCCGGTCATCCGTTCGCTGGCGCGCAGCCACGGCATCGACCTGGCTACGCTGCGTCCGAGCCGACCGGACGGGGTGATCACGCGCCGCGACGTGGAAGCGGCGTTCGCCACCGCGCCGACGGCCCCGACCGCGCCGGCCACGACGGCCCCCGCGCCCGCCGCCTCGCCCGCGGTCACCGAGGACTCCCGCATCGGTCTCGCCATCGCGGCGACCACCCCGTTCTCCCGCCTCCGCCGCACCGTCGCCGAGACGATGACCCGCAGCCGCTCGGAGATCCCCGAGGCGACCGTCTGGGTCGACGTGGACGCGACCGACCTCTGGGAGGGACGCCGACGCCTCGCGCGCGACGGCCGTGCGCCGTCCTTCCTCGCGTTCGTTTCGCGGTTCGCCCTCGCGGCGCTCGCTCGGCATCCGGAACTCGCCGGCCGGGTGACCCCGGACGGGCAGGGCATCACCACCTTCGACGGCGTGAACCTCGGCTTCGCCGCCGACACCGACCGCGGCCTCCTCGTCCCCGTCGTCCGCCGCGCCGACCGCCTGTCGGTCCGGGAACTCGACGCGGAGCTCGACCGGCTCGCCCGCGCCGCGCGCGAGGGGACGCTTCCTCCGGCCGACCTCACCGGTTCCACCTTCACGATCAACAACTACGGCAGCCTCGGCGTGGACGGCAGCGCGGCGATCATCAATCACCCCGAGGTCGCCATCCTCGGCCTCGGCCGGGCGATCGAGCGCCCCTGGGTCGTCGACGGCGCGATCGTGCCACGGCGCATCCTCCAGCTCTCGCTCGTGTTCGACCACCGGGTCACGGACGGCGGGGTCGCGGCGGGCTTCCTGCGCGAGATCGCGGACGCGATCGAGTCGCCGCTCGGCCTCCTCGCCGACACGCCCGGACCGCTGGGTGCGCGGGCGTAGGGTGACGGCATGAGCGACAAGAAGAACGACGACGACTACGACCTCAGCGAGGAGAAGGAGGTCGCGCCCGAGGAGAACATCGACTGGCTGCCCCAGCCGGAGCCCACCGACGGCGAGGCGCCCGCCCCCTGAACCGGCCAGGAAGCGGTCAGTCGCGGGCATAGGGTGAGGGGAGTGACCTCTCGCTCCCTCCCGCTCTGGCTCGCCCTCGTCTTCGCCCTGCTCTGCGGTGCGCTCGTCGCCATCCAGTCGCGGATCAACGGCGAGCTCGGCAGCCGGCTGGGCGACGGGTTCACCGCGGCCGCGATCTCGTTCGGGTCGGGCCTCATCATCCTCACCGTCGGGCTGGCCATCGCCCCCGCCGGTCGTCGAGGGCTGGCGAAGGTGCGGGACGCGCTCGCGACACGGCGCATCCGCTGGTGGTACGTCTGCGGCGGCGTCGCGGGGTCGTTCCTGGTGCTCTCCCAGGGCATCGCGGCCGCCGCGCTCGGCGTCGCGCTGTTCACCGTCGCCGTCGTCGCGGGCCAGACGATCAGCGGCCTGGTGCTCGACCGGGTCGGCATCGGCCCGGGCGGACGCCGTCCGCTCACCGCCGCGCGCCTCCTCGGCGCCGTGCTCGCCCTCGGCGCGGTCACCTGGGCCGTCTCGGCGCAGTTCGGCGGGAGCGCCCCGGTGTGGCTGATGATCCTGCCGTTCATCGCGGGTCTCGGCACCGGCTGGCAGCAGGCGGTCAACGGCCAGGTCCGGGCGATCTCCGAGAGCGCGCTCAGCGCGACCTTCATCAACTTCGCGACCGGCACGACCGTCCTCGTCGTCCTGATGCTCGTCCGCTGGGCGATGGTGGGCCTGCCGACGTCGCTCCCGGCCGAGCCGTGGCTCTACATCGGCGGCGCGCTCGGCTGCGTCTTCATCGGCGTGACCTCGCTGCTGGTCCGCATCACGGGCGTCCTGCTGCTGGGTCTTGCGACGGTCGCCGGCCAGCTCACGTCCGCGCTGCTCCTCGACATGCTGCTGCCGACCTCGGGACACGCGCTGGCGTTCTCGACGATCGGCGGAACCCTGCTCGCGATCGTCGCCGTGGCGATCGCCAGTATGCGCTGGGGCTGGCGCAGCCGGACCGCCTGACGGCGACGCGCCGGGATCAGCCCTGGTAGTTGGCGCCGATGACGACAGTGATGTCGGCCCCGGTGTCCGAGAACGCCGTGCTCTGCTGGATGGTCGCCCCCGGCAGCGACTGGGCGACGCCGAGCGCCGCCGCCTGGTTCTTCGGATCGCCGTAGTAGACGATGGTGCTCGCGAGGTCGGACTTGTCGGCGTTCGCCGTCGCGCCGACCTTCCATCCCGCGGCCGTGAGCTTGTCGCCCACCTGGCCCGCCAGACCCTCTCGGGTGGTGCCGTTGAGGACGTTCACGCTGAGCGACGGATCCACCGTCGGCACGATGGTCGGCGTCGGAGTGGGCGTCGGGGTCGCGGACGCCGACGTCCTGGACGGCGACGAGGTCGCGCCGTGGAAAGTGATGCTCCCGTTCACCAGCGACAGTCCGAAGATCCCGGCGCCGACGAGCACGAGGGTGGCCAGCACGGCCCAGCCGACCGCGATCCAGCCGCGGCCCTTCGGACGCGGTGCACGGTGGGCGCCGACACGGGTCAGGTCTTCCGGGATCTCGTCGAAGCGGTCGCGGGGGAACTTCTCTGCCATCGGGTGATGCGGTCCTTGAGGTCAGTCGGCGGACGGGAGTGTCCGCGCGTGTCGAGCGGCCAGCCTCGCCTCGCGGAGCCGCAGCAGCCTCTTGACGAGCATGGGGTCGTGGCGCAGAGCCGCCGGACGGTCGATCAGCGCACCGAGCAACTGATAATACCGAGCCGCCGAGAGACCGAACTCTTCGCGTATGGCCTGCTCCTTGGCTCCGGCGTGCCGCCACCACTGGCGTTCGAACGCGAGGATCGCGGCATCCCGATCGCTCAGCTGCTCCGCATCCGAGGGCTCGCGTTCGGCCGCAGGCCGTCCGTCGGCAGACCGGGTCACGCGCACCGCCTTCCCTCGTCACGGACGCCGGGTGGGACCGGCATCCCGGACGCCCCGCGTTCGTCGTCATCCTAGGGTGCCCGTCCTGTGTGTTCCCGTCATGTCGCGGCACGTCGCGGTTCTCTTCACGGCTCGGGAACAGACGTCCAGGCAGGCCGTTTACCCTTGTGAACGACGAAAGGAACGGCATGGTCCAGAACGACGGCACGGCACAGGAGGACTACGTGGTCGAGAAGACCGACGAGCAGTGGCGTGAGGAGCTGAGCCCCGAGCAGTACGCGGTGCTCCGCCAGGCCGGCACCGAGCGTCCGTGGACCGGCGAACTGCTCGACGAGAGCCGCGCCGGCCTCTACACCTGCGCCGCCTGCGGGGCGGAGCTGTTCCAGTCGGGCACCAAGTTCGACTCCGGATGCGGCTGGCCGAGCTTCTACGAGTCCGTTCGTCCCGAAGCGGTGCAGCTGCTCGAGGACGACAGCCTCGGCATGGTCCGCACCGAGGTGCGCTGCGCCGGCTGCGGCTCGCACCTGGGGCATGTCTTCCCCGACGGCTTCGGCACCCCGACCGGCGACCGCTACTGCATGAACTCGATCTCGCTGAACTTCACGCCGGAGGCCTGAGTGGGCGACCTCGCCGGGCGCGTGGCCGCGCGCCGGTCCTACTCGCGCGTCACCCCGGACGCCCCGACGCACGATGAGCTGCTGCCGCTCGTGGCCGCAGCGGGCCGCGTCGCCGATCACAGCGCCCTGCATCCCTGGCGGATCATCGAGCTGCGCGGCGAGGCGCGGAAGCGGCTGGGTGAGGCGTTCGTGAAGGACGCGCGCGCCTCGGGCCCGGAGGCCGAGAAGCTGGCGGCCAAGCCGCTCCGCTCCTCTCTCCTCCTCGCCATCGTGTCGGTGCGCACGAAGAGCGAGAAGGTGCCCGGCTGGGAGCAGGACGCGGTCGCCTCGGGCGTCGCACACATCCTGAGCCTGCTGCTGCACGACGCGGGCTGGGGCGTCATGTGGCGCACCGGGCACCACACCCGTTCGAAGGCGGTGCACCGGATGCACGGACTCGCCAAGAACGAGCGGCTGCTCGGGTGGCTGTACGTGGGCGGCATCCCCGCCGACAGCAAGGAGGGGCACCGCACCTCCCTCGACCCCGAACGGTTCCTCTCGACCCTCGACTGAGGCCGCTCCTTCCCTTCTGTTACGCGGGTGTTTCCGTTTCGAATCATTTCTGTACGGATTCGTTAAAACACTGGCGCTGCCCGGTATTGCACGCATTAGGATCGGGATTCAACGTGCGGCGTCGGATCGCGCGAGCGACACAGCAATGGGAGTAATGAATGGCGAACGGGACCGTGAAGTGGTTCAACGCTGAGAAGGGCTACGGCTTCATCACCGTGGACGGTGGGGGACAGGACGTTTTCGTCCATTACTCCGCGATCGACATGAACGGGTACAAGGTTCTCGAAGAGGGCCAGCAGGTCGTGTTCGAGGTCGGCTCCGGGCAAAAGGGCCCGCAGGCCGAGTCGGTGCGCCTGGCCTGAGCCTCTTCAGCTAGGAAAGTACGAACGCCGCCCCCGACGGGGGCGGCGTTTCGTCGTCTTGCACTCCACCGTCCCGAGTGCCAGAATCGGTTTAGCACTCCATCTGTCTGAGTGCTAATCACACGGAATCTTTCGCAGACGTCCGGGAGGGACGAGAAACACATGGCAAAGATCATTGCTTTCGACGAGGACGCCCGCCGCGGCCTCGAGCGCGGCCTGAACACCCTGGCCGACACGGTCAAGGTGACGCTGGGCCCGCGTGGTCGCAACGTCGTCCTCGAGAAGAAGTGGGGCGCCCCGACGATCACGAACGACGGCGTCTCCATCGCGAAGGAGATCGAGCTCGACGACCCGTACGAGAAGATCGGCGCGGAGCTCGTCAAGGAGGTCGCGAAGAAGACCGACGACGTCGCCGGTGACGGCACCACCACCGCTACCGTGCTCGCCCAGGCCCTGGTCAAGGAGGGCCTGCGCAACGTCGCGGCCGGCGCCGACCCCATCACGCTGAAGCGCGGCATCGAGAAGGCCGTCGCGGCGGTCACCGACGAGCTCATCGCCTCCGCCAAGGAGGTCGAGACCAAGGAGGAGATCGCGGCCACCGCGTCCATCTCCGCCGGCGACACCACCATCGGCGAGATCATCGCCGAGGCGATCGACAAGGTCGGCAAGGAGGGCGTCGTCACCGTCGAGGAGTCGAACACCTTCGGCACCGAGCTCGAGCTGACCGAGGGCATGCGCTTCGACAAGGGCTTCCTGTCGCAGTACTTCGTCACCGACCAGGACCGCCAGGAGGCGGTGTTCGAGGACCCGTACATCCTCATCGCCAACCAGAAGATCAGCAACATCAAGGACCTTCTGCCGATCGTCGACAAGGTGATCCAGGCCAACAAGCCGCTCCTCATCATCGCTGAGGACGTCGACGGCGAGGCGCTGGCGACCCTGATCGTCAACAAGATCCGCGGCATCTTCAAGTCCGTCGCCGTCAAGGCTCCGGGCTTCGGCGACCGCCGCAAGGCCATGCTGCAGGACATCGCGATCCTGACCGGCGGCCAGGTCATCTCCGAGGAGGTCGGCCTCAAGCTCGAGAACGTCACCCTCGACCTGCTCGGCCAGGCCCGCAAGGTCGTCATCACCAAGGACGAGACCACGATCGTCGAGGGCGCGGGCGACCCCGAGGCCATCGCCGGCCGCGTGCAGCAGATCCGCAACGAGATCGAGTCGACCGACTCGGACTACGACCGCGAGAAGCTGCAGGAGCGCCTGGCCAAGCTCGCGGGCGGCGTCGCCGTCATCAAGGCGGGCGCGGCCACCGAGGTCGAGCTCAAGGAGCGCAAGCACCGCATCGAGGACGCCGTCCGCAACGCGAAGGCCGCCGTCGAGGAGGGCATCGTCGCCGGTGGTGGCGTGGCCCTCATCCAGGCCGGCAAGACCGCGTTCGAGAAGCTGTCGCTCGAGGGCGATGAGGCGACCGGCGCGAACATCGTCAAGGTCGCGATCGAGGCTCCGCTGAAGCAGATCGCCATCAACGCGGGCCTCGAGGCCGGCGTCGTGGTCGAGAAGGTCCGCAACCTCCCGGTCGGCTCCGGCCTCAACGCCGCGACCGGCGAGTACGTCGACATGCTCGCCTCCGGCATCAACGACCCGGTGAAGGTCACCCGCTCGGCGCTGCAGAACGCCGCGTCGATCGCGGGCCTGTTCCTCACCACCGAGGCCGTCGTCGCCGACAAGCCCGAGAAGAACCCGGCTCCGGTCGGCGACCCGGGCGCGGGCATGGACTTCTAAGTCCCCGCACTACGCAAAGAGGGCGTCTCCCCATCGGGGAGGCGCCCTCTTCGCGTCTAACGAGCCTCGTCAGGCAGGTGCGACAACGACCAAGCCGAACCTTTCGGCGGCGCGTGCGAGCTCGTCGTCGTACGTGACCATTTCATCGGCTCCGATTCGCAAAGCCGTCGCCAGGTGCACGGCATCGTTGGAACGCAGTGGTGGATGCCCTCCGGCGGCGAGGAGATCGCCGCGGGTCAGGTCGACGAGCGTGATCCGTCGGAGGACCGTGGAGATCGTCTCGAGGTCCACGACGTCGGGGCGCCGCCCGGCCGCGCAATGCATTTCTGTGTGAAGCAACCACGACGACGCGAGCCGACGTTCGCCGTTCACCAGCTCGTACGCCAGAGCATCCGACTCTGCTTCTTGCAGGACCAGCTTCATCGCGGCGGAGGTGTCGAGGTATGCGACCGTCACCATCGTCCTCGAGCATCCTCGATGATCTCGGCCGAAGTGACATCCACGCGGTGTCGATCGACCGTGAGAAGGGCCGACAGGTCGGAGACGCCTTGGCGGGCGTGACCTTGCGCGATCAGTTCGTCGAGGATCGTCCCGGTGGGAGGGGAGATGACAGCGGCGATCTGACCATTGTTGGTGATCTGAATCGATTCCCCGGCGGCCACGCGGCGAAGGATCTCCGCGCTGTTGTTGCGCATTTCGCGATGGGTGATGGAGCTCATGCGGCAGAGTGTAGCACGACGTAGCACGCCACAAGCCGACCTCAGCGGCAGTTGGCGGCGGCCGTCTCGCGGTCGAAGACGTAGAACGTCACGTCGTTCAGCATCATCCGGTGCAGGTGCGCGGCGTGCTCCTGAAGGTACGCCGTCACCTCGGGCGCGATGGGGGAGCGAGGCGAGACCTTCGTGGCGACCGCGACGATGCACGACGCCTTCGGGTCGACCGTCCACCGGTCGTGGAGGAACTGCTCCGGCTCCCAGGGCGCGACGCCGCTGACGAGCACGTCGCCGTCGTCGATCCCTGCGGCCCGGAGCGTCTTGTCGGCGCGGCCGAACCCGGTCGGCCCGTCGTTCCACACCAGCGCCGACGTGCCGACCGCGGCGATCAGGGCGAGCGCGAGCACCACGCCGCTGACCGCGCGCAGCGACACGGTGAGGATGCGGGAGCCGTGCGCCTTCAGCAGCCAGGCGCAGCCGATCCCGGCCAGGATGCACAGCGCCCAGGACCAGGCGTAGTAGTAGGACGCCAGAGCGTTCTGGGCGATGAACAGGTAGAACACGACGAGCGGGGCCAGCGCGCAGAGGAGGTAGACGACCAGGAAGCGGTTCGCCCGGTCGAACAGCGCCGCGACGGAGCCGACCGCGAGCACGACGACCGTGACGACCCCGAAGCCCTTCCACGCGAAGTACAGGTTCGCCCACCAGGGCGGATGACCCGTGGCCATCGACCCGAGGTCGATCAGGTGCCCGTTCTGGTTGTGGACCACCTGGAAGTCGATCAGGTCGCGCATCCCGGTGACGAAACCGATCGGCCAGTAGACCAGCAGCACCGTCGCGAGCAGGACGACGGCCGCCACGGCCAGCGCGATCAGAACATCCTTCAGTCGCCGGCGCATCAGGATGAGGACCAGGAACGCGGGGATCATCACCGCGGTCGTCGGCTTGCTCGTGGCCGACAGCCCGAGGCTGAACGCGGCGATCCCGATCCAGATGACGGATCGGCCGCGATGCCACTGCCAGGCCGCCGCCATCGCAGCGATGGCGAAGAACACCATGACCGGGTCGAGGACGGCGAAGCGGTCCAGCCGGAACTCGAACGTGGTGTCGACGCCCCGCGGCAGCAGCAGCCAGAACGCGGTGGGGATCAGCGCCGGCATCCAGCCCAGCTCGGGCTTCAGCCAGAGGAAGATGATGACGCCGCCCAGCAGCGTCAGCGTCCCGACGAGCAGGCGCGGGGCGAGCGGCCCCTCGCCGAAGAGGAACTGGACCGCGCCGAACAGGTACTTCGCCGTCGGCGGCTGCTCGTGGTTGGCCCGGAGGTCGCCCTGGAGGTACCAGCGCCCGACGATGATGTACTCGGGCTCGTCGGCGTTGGGATTCGCCGCCAGAATGTTCCAGAGGCACTGGTACGCGCCCCAGACGAATACCACGACGAGCGCGGTCCAGCGGACGGTTCGGCGCTGCCAGAAGCCGCCCTGCGAGGCCTCCGGCGCGAGGGCCGTCGGCGCGGTGGTACCGGCCGCGCTCACCGCGACCCTCCTCGCGTCGTCGCCCGCGTCACCGACCGCGTGCGCGGGCGCAGGATCCGGCGAGGCAGTCCGGTGATGCCCCACAGGGTCACCCGCGCGATCGCCTCCGCGACGATCGCGCCGCTCATCTTCGACGTGCCGTAGGTCCGCTCCCGGAACGTGATGGGAACCTCCGCCACGTGCAAACCCGCGATGTAGGACCGTCGCAGCATGTCGATCTGGAAGCAGTAGCCGCGGCTGACGACATCCTCGTAGTGGATGCGGCGGAGCGCGTCGGCCCGGAAGGCGCGGTAGCCGCCCGTAACATCGCGCGCCGGCACCCCGAGCGCGACCCGGGCGTACAGGCTGCCGCCCTGCGAGAGGATGCGGCGCCGGAGGGGCCAGTCGATGGTGCCGCCGCCGGGCACCCAGCGCGAGCCGAGCACGACATCGGCGTCGTCGACCGCGGCGAGGAGCCGGTGGAGCTCTTCCGGGCGGTGCGAGCCGTCAGCGTCCATCTCGACGATGACGTCGTAGCCCCGGTCGAGGCCCCAGCTCATCCCGGCGCGGTAGGCGGCGCCGAGCCCGTCCTTGGTCGCGCGATGCAGCACGTGGATGGCCGGGTCGGCGGCCGCGAGGGCATCCGCCAGCTCGCCGGTGCCGTCGGGCGACGAGTCGTCGACCACGAGCAGGTCCGCCTCGGGGGCGGCGGTGCGGAGGCGCTGCGCCAGGGGTTCGAGGTTCTGCCGCTCATTGAATGTCGGCATCACGACGAGCGTGCGCATTGTCCTCCCCGCGTCCGTCGGTCACAGCGGCCGACGAATCCGGCGCCCGCAGTATTCTGTCATGCCGCTCGCCAGTCGCGACCTTGGAAGGCTGGCTCTTACGGGGTGACCGACTTCGGCGCGGCGGGGGATCCGGCCAGGGGCAGGGAGACACGGAAGGTCGCGCCGCCGCCCTCGGTGTCGACGACGTCGACCGTGCCGTTGTGCGCGGCGACGATCGACGACACGATCGCCAGGCCCAGGCCGCTGCCGCCGGTCTCGCGGGCGCGGGAGGTGTCTGCGCGCCAGAAGCGCTGGAAGATCTTGTCCCGGATCTGCGGCGGGATGCCCTCGCCGTGGTCGCGCACCTCGAGCGTCGCACGGTCGGCGCGGTGGTCGATGCGCACGGCGATCTCGATCGGGCTGCCGTCCGGGGTGTACCGCAGGGCGTTCCCCATGAGGTTGGTGACGACCTGACGGAGCTTGTTCTCCTCCGCCATGACGATCGCAGGCTCGGAGGCGGGCCGCGTCAGCACGACCTTCTCGGCCGTGGTGATCGGCAGCGTCTCGGTCGTGCCGCGCCGGGTCCGGCCGCGGCGCAGCCGCGCGAGCGCGGAACCGGCGAAGGCGATCGGCCCGGTCGTGTTCGACGCGCGGGCGCCGGCGTCGGCGAGGGACATGGGCACCGTGTCCACGCCGGGCTCCAGCTCCTCGTCCTCCTCGGGCGCGACCGGCTCGGGCGTGAGCACGGTGACGGTGCGACCGGGGGAGCCGGCCATCGCGTCCATCGCCGCGTCCTGCGCGATCTTGACCAGGTCGACGCGGTGCAGGTCGAGCGGCTTCGTCTCGTCGAGGCGGGCCAGCTCGAGCAGGTCCTCGACCAGCGCGCCCATCCGGATCGCCTCCTTCTCGATGCGGTCCATCGCCTGGGCGACGTCTTCCGGAGTCTGCAGCGCGCCCATCCGGTACAGCTCGGCGTACCCGCGAACCGACACCAGCGGGGTCCGAAGCTCATGGGAGGCGTCGCCGACGAACCGGCGCATCTGGTCGATGGTGCGCGCGCGGTCGCTGAAGGCGCGGTCGATGCGGTTCAGCATGGTGTTGAGGGAGCGGTTGAGGCGCCCGACCTCGGTGTTGGGCGTCGCGCCGCCGAGGCGCTGGCTGAAGTCGCCGTCCGCGATGGCCGCCGCTGTCTGCTCCACCTCGCGCAGGGGAGCGAACGTCGTGGTCACGAGCATGCGCGTGAGCCCGGCGCCGACGACGATCACGATCACGCCGAACCCGAGGAAGATCGCGAGGAAGCTCGCCATGACCGTGTCGATCTGGGAGGTCGTCGTCGCGACGATCGCCGTCGCGAGCTCGCCCGACCCGGCGAACGTCTGGGTCGTCGCCATCGCCCGGTAGGTCGTGCGCCCGTCGTGGCTGTGCAGGAAGAAGCCGCCGGGCATCGCCTTGGCCTCGGACAGCGTGAGGCTGTTCGGGATGTCCGGCCGGTGCGCGTACGGGATGTTCTTCCAGTTGGTCTTCAGCAGATCGCCGTCGGAGTTGTACAGCGCGGCGAAGTAGTCCGACGGACTGGCGTCGGTGGCGATCTGGTCGGAGTCGGCCGACTGGGAGTAGAGGTACGTGTTGATGTACGTGGCGCCCGAGGCTGCGGACAGCTGCGCGTCCAGCTGGTCGAGCAGGACCGGCTTGAGCATCGACATCGTGCCGATGCCGGTCACGAGCAGCCCGAGCGTCAGCATGAGCACGGTCACGCCCGTGATCTTCGTGCGCAGGGAGATCGCGTTCCAGCGGTCGAGCAGGCGTGAGTGCATCAGGCCGTCAGTCTATGCAGGGGATGCTGTACCGGGCATGTGCGCGATCTGTACGCCCGCCCAGCCCGGCAGAGCATCTCAGGCCTTGGCGGCCTTGAGCATGTAGCCGAATCCGCGCTTGGTCTGGATCAGCGGCTCGCTGGAGTGCGCATCCACCTTGCGGCGCAGGTACGAGATGTACGACTCGACGATGCCGGCGTCGCCGTTGAAGTCGTACTCCCAGACGTGGTCGAGGATCTGCGCCTTCGACAGCACGCGGTTCGGGTTGAGCATGAGGTAGCGCAGCAGCTTGAACTCGGTCGGGCTCAGCTCGATCGGGGTGTCGCCGACGAAGACCTCGTGCGTGTCCTGGTCCATGGTCAGCTCGCCGGCGCGGATGACCGCGTCCTCGTCCGCCTGCATCGTGCGACGCAGGATGGCCTTGATGCGGGCGACGATCTCGTCGAGGCTGAACGGCTTGGTGACGTAGTCGTCGCCGCCGACCGTGAGTCCGGTGATCTTGTCCTCGGTGTCGTCCTTGGCGGTGAGGAACAGGATCGGCGCGGTGTAGCCGGCCCCGCGCAGCCGCTTGGTGACGCCGAAGCCGTTCATGTCCGGCAGCATGACGTCGAGGATGATGAGGTCGGGCTCCTCTTCGAGGACCGCGGAGATCGCCTGGGCCCCGTTGCCGACCGCCCGCACGGCGAACCCGGCGAATCGGAGGCTGGTGGTGAGGAGATCGCGGATGTTCGGCTCGTCGTCGACGATGAGAATGCGGGGTCCTGCGTTCATGGCAAACAGTATCTGCGCGTCAGCTGATTCTTACCTGTGAGCCATCGGTGCGCGGTCGGTGCTCCGCTCTGGTTTTCGCCGTGCGAACAGTGGATGCTGAGAGCATGTCGAACCCCACCGTCGTCATCGCGGGCGCCGGCCTCGCCGGGGCCACCGTCGCCGAGGAGCTGCGGGAGCGCGGCTTCGGCGGCCGCATCCTCCTCCTCGGGCTCGAGGAGCACCATCCCTACATCCGGCCGCCCCTGTCCAAGGAGTTCCTGAAGGGCGACGCAGGAATCGAGGAGTCGGACGTGCATCCCGCCGCCTGGTACGCCGACAACAGGGTCGAGTTCGTGCCGAACGTCGAGGCCGGGTCGTTCGAGCCGGGTGCCCACGAGTTGTTCGTCTCCGACGGCGCGCGCATCACCTACGACAGCCTGGTGATCGCGACGGGCGCCAGCGCGCGTCCCCTCGGCGTCCCCGGGAGCGGTCACGGAGCGGTGTTCCCGCTGCGGACGCGCGAGGACTCGGCCTGGCTGCGGTCGGCGCTGGAGGTCGGCGGCCGGCGTGTGGTCGTCGTCGGTTCGGGCTGGATCGGGATGGAGGTGGCCGCCGCCGCGCGCGGGTACGGCAACGACGTTACGGTGATCGGCCGGTCCGCGGTGCCGCTGAGCGGCGCCGTCGGGCGGGAGCTCGGCGGCGTCTTCGAGCGGCTGCACCGGGACAACGGCGTCGCCTTCCGCAACGATGCCAAAGTGGTCGGCGTCGACGGCGGCGAGGAGCAGGTGGTGGTGCTCGCGAGCGGCGAGCGCATCCCGGCGGACGTCGTCGTCGCGGGCGTCGGCGCCGCGCCCAACATCCAGGTCGCCGAGCGCTCCGGCCTGCGGATCGCGGACGGTGTGCTCACCGACAAGGGGATGCGCACGAGCATCGAGGACGTCTACGCCGTCGGCGACGTCGCCGACCCGTTCCTCCCGGCGCTCGGCCGCCACTATCGCAGCGAGCACTGGGCGAACGCGATCACGACCGGGAAGGTCGCCGCGAACGCCATCCTCGGCGAGCGGGCGTCGTACGACGACATCCCGTACTTCTACTCCGACCAATACGATCTGGGCATGGAGTACTCCGGCTACGTGCCCCTCGCGAAGGACGCGCGCGTCGTCTACCGCGGCGATGTCGAGGCGCGCGAGTTCATCGCCTTCTGGCTCCGCGGGGACCGGGTCGTCGCGGGCATGAACGTCAACGTCTGGGACGTGCAGGACGACATCCAGCGCCTCATCCGCTCCGGCGAGCGCGTGGATGCGGACCGGCTCGCCGACCGGGATGTCGACCTTGCCGCGGTCTGAGCCGTACCTGCCGCCGCTGCGCATCCCGGTGCGCACGATCGGCGCCCGCACCTTCGACTTCTCGCGCCAGGTCGCCGTCATGGCGGTGGTCAACCGCACCCCGGACTCCTTCTTCGATCAGGGCCGCACGTACGCATTCGATCGCGCCGTCGACGCCTGCTTCGAGGCGGTCGCGCTCGGCGCCGACTGGGTCGACATCGGCGGGGCGCCCTTCGCGCCGGGGGAGCCCATCCCGGTCGAGGAGGAGGTGGAGCGGGTCGTGCCGGTGGTGGCCGCGCTGCGGGCCGGCTCCGACGTGGTCATCTCGGTGGACACGTTCCACTCCACCGTCGCCCGGCATGCGATCGAGGCGGGCGCGACGGTCATCAACGACACGACCGGGCTCAGCGACCCCGAGCTCCCGCGCGTGGTCGCCGACAGCGACGTCACGCTCGTCATCACCCACAGCCTCGCGCGGCCGCGGCGGCCGTTCCCGCGTCCGCAGTACGGCGACGTGGTCGCCGACGTGCGGGAGTTCCTGCTCGACCGGGTGGAGCGCGCGACGGATGTCGGCGTTCCCGAGGAGCGCATCATCCTCGACCCCGGCCACGACCTCAACAAGAACACCCTCCACTCGCTGGAGCTGACCCGGCGGCTCAGCGAGATCGCCGACCTGGGCTTCCCGACGCTCGCGGCCGTGTCGAACAAGGACTTCATCGGCGAGACGCTGGACGCGCCGCGCAGCGAGCGCTTGGAGGGGTCGCTCGCGGCCGCCGTGATCAGCGTCATGAACGGGGCGCGTATCGTGCGGATGCACGACGTGCGCGCCTCCGTCGCCGCCGTGCGCATGACGGAGGCGGTGCTCGGACTGCGCGAGCCCGCCTACCTCAAGCACAACATGGGAGATGTGAATGAGTGACCCCGCCCCGAGCGACGTCCCGGCCATCCACCGACTGTCGCCGCTGCCCTCGCAGACCGGCCTGACCGACGACGAGATCACGGCGCTGTACCTGGAGGGCGCCGGCGACCCGTGGCTACGGGTCAACTTCGTGTCGAGCGTGGACGGCGCGGCGACGCACCAGGGTCTGTCGGGCGCGCTGTCGAACGACGTGGACGGACGCGTGTTCGACATCCTGCGCCGCCTCTGCGACGTCGTGCTCGTGGGCGCGGGCACCGTGCGCGCCGAGGGCTACGGCGCGATGCGGGTGGATGTGGCGTCGCAGGGTGCGCGCAGCGGCGCCGGGATGACCCCGCATCCGGTCTTCGCCATCGTGTCCGCCGGTCTGGACCTCGACCCGCGCAGCCCGATCTTCCGAGAAGCGCCCGAGCGGCCGATCGTGCTCACGACGGAGCTGTCCCGGCCGGAGGCGCGCGACGCGCTGTCCGAGGTCGCCGATGTCGTCGTGTGCGGGCGGGAGCGGGTGCAGGCCGAGCGCGGACTCGCCGTGCTGCACGAGCGCGGCCTGACGCGCATCCACTGCGAGGGCGGCCCGCGCCTGTTCGCCGACCTGATCGCCGCGCGCGCGGTGGATGAGCTGTGCCTGACGATGAGCCCGCTGCTGGAGGCCGGCACCTCGTCCCGCATCGCGACCGGAGCCGCGCCCATCGTGCCGCTCGGGCTGAGGCTCGCGCACACCCTCCAGGGAGACGACACGCTGCTGCTGCGGTATGTCCGCGCCTGACGCCGACGCGCATCGTCGCGAGGTGAGACTGGCGATTCGTGCCGAATGTGCGTTATGTCGCCGCCATTGCGCACTTTCGGCACGAATGTCTGCGCGAATCGGGACGAGGGCGGGGCGGTATGTCGGCGCGTGAGGTGCGGCCGCACATCGACGCCGCGCTCGTGCGGCGGCTGGTCGACGCGCAGTTCCCCGAGTGGCGCGGGCTGCCCATCCGGCCCGTTGAGCACGACGGGTGGGACAACCGGACGTTCCGGCTGGGGGAGGAGCTGAGCGTCCGGCTGCCCAGCGCCGAGGGATACGTGGAGCAGGTGGCGAAGGAGCAGAGCTGGTTGCCGATGCTGCGGGACGTGGTGCCGGTGCCGATCCCATCGCCGGTAGCGGTCGGCGCGCCGGGGGAGACGTTCCCGTTCCCGTGGTCGGTCTACCGCTGGCTGCCCGGGACGCCGGTCGTGCTGCGCGGGGACGTCTCGCGGGATGCGGAGCTGGCGACGGCGATCGGGCGGTTCCTGGTCGCGCTGCGGGCGGCGCCGACCGACGGGGCGCCGGGGCCAGGGCCGCACAACTTCTTCCGCGGCGCGCCGCCGGAGGTGTACGAGGAGGAGGCGCTGGCGGCCTTCGCTCTGTTGGGGCCGGAGGCGTCGCGGGCGCGGTCGCTGTGGGCCGAGGCGACCTCGTCGCGGTGGGAGAGGGCGCCGGTGTGGTTCCACGGCGACGTCGCGCCCGGCAACCTGCTCGTCGACGGGTCGGGCGCGCTGTCGGCGGTGATCGACTTCGGGACGTCCGGGGTCGGCGATCCCGCCTGCGACCTCGTCCCCGCGTGGACCATGTTCGACGGCGCGGCCCGCGACGCCTTCGTCGCGACCGTCGACCTCGACGAGCCGACATGGGCGCGGGCGCGCGGCTGGGCGCTGTGGAAGGCCGCGATCACGGTCCGCGACCGCCCTGACGACGCGGAGTCGCGCGCGACGCTCGCGCGCATCCTGCGCTGACACCGCCGCCGATTCGCGCCGAATCGTCGTCATTCGTCACGAATAGCGACCATTCGTGCCGAATCAACGCGCCCGCTGAGCCCTACGCCGCCTGCAGCGCGTGCGCGTCCAGGATCGTGTACGAGTAGCCCTGCTCGGCGAGGAAGCGTTGCCGGTTCTGCGCGAAGTCCTGGTCGACCGTGTCGCGCGCGACCAGCGTGTAGAAGTTCGCCGACAGTCCCGACTCCTTCGGCCGGAGCAGGCGTCCGAGGCGCTGTGCCTCCTCCTGTCGGCTGCCGTACGACCCGGACACCTGGATGGCGACCGTCGCCTCGGGCAGGTCGACCGAGAAGTTCGCGACCTTGCTCACCACGAGCACCTTCGTGCGGCCGTCGCGGAACTCCTGGAACAGCCGCTCGCGCTCGTCCACCGGGGTCGCGCCGGTCAGCTGCGGGGCGTCCAGGGCCTGGGCGAGCTCGTCGATCTGGTCGAGGTACTGGCCGATGATCAGGATGCGCTCGCCCTCGTGCCGCGCGACCAGCTGGCGCACGATGTCCAGCTTCGCCGGCGCCGTGGCCGCGAGGCGGTAGCGCTCGTCGTCGGGAGCCGCGGCGTAGCTGAGCCGGTCGGAGGCGGGCAGGTCGACGCGGACCTCGTAGCAGGCGGCGGGGGAGATGAAGCCCTGGGCCTCGATCTCCTTCCACGGCGCGTCGAAACGCTTCGGTCCGATCAGGCTGAACACGTCGCCCTCGCGGCCGTCCTCGCGCACCAGGGTCGCCGTCAGCCCGAGCCGTCGGCGTGCCTGCAGCTCGGCGGTCAGCTTGAAGACGGGCGCGGGCAGCAGGTGGACCTCGTCGTAGACCACGAGCCCCCAGTCGAGCGCGTCGAGCAGCGCCAGGTGCGCGTACTCGCCCTTCCGCTTCGCCGTGAGGATCTGGTAGGTCGCGATCGTGACCGGCTTGACCTCCTTGACCTGGCCGGAGTACTCGCCGATCTCCTCCGCCGTCAGCGTCGTCCGCTTGAGCAGTTCGTCCCGCCACTGCCGCGCCGACACCGTGTTGGTGACCAGGATGAGCGTGGTCGTCTTCGCCGTCGCCATCGCACCCGCACCGACGAGCGTCTTTCCCGCGCCACACGGAAGCACGACGACGCCGGAGCCGCCGTCGAAGAAGTTGCCGACCGCCTTGCGCTGGTAGTCGCGCAGCGCCCAGCCGTCCTCCTTCAGCCCGATCTCGTGCGGGGTTCCGGGCGTGTAGCCAGCGAGGTCTTCGGCCGGCCAGCCGAGCTTGACCAGCTCCTGCTTGAGCTGCCCGCGCGCCCACGCCTCGACGACGAACGTCTCGTCGTCGCGGCGCTCCAGCAGAAGGGGCGAGATGCGCTTCGCGCTCGCGACCTCGGTCAGCACCGCAAGGTCGGCCGAGCGCAGCAGCAGCGTCCCCTCGTCGTCGCGCTCGATGACCAGGCGGCCGTAGCGCGCGACGGTCTCAGACACATCCACCGACACCGTCTGCGGGATGGGGAACTTCGAGTAGCGCTCCAGCGTCCCGAGCATGTCCTCGGCGGTGTGCCCGGCGGCGCGGGCGTTCCACAGGCCGAGCCGCGTGATGCGGTACGTGTGGATGTGCTCCGGCGCTCGCTCCAGCTCGGCGAAGACCGCGAGGTCGTGCCGCGCGTCCTCCGCCTCTGCGTGCGCCACTTCGAGCAGCACGGTGCGGTCGCTCTGAACGATCAGGGGCCCATCCGACATAACTGCCAACCCTACGCCCTGCGGGTGTGCATCCTCCTCGAAGTGCAGGTAGATGCGCTCGACACGCCGCTGCACCGCGCAACCACCTGCACCTCACCTCCCCGGTGCCGCGGAGCGTGAAGTGCCGTGGATGCTCTCGGCGGCGCCCCGGACCGCGGCAGGAAGCACTTCAGCAGGGCGAAGGAGCGTGAAGTGCAGCTAGTTGCGGTCGACACGCCACCTGACTGCGCAACTACCTGCACTTCGGCGGGATGGGGAGGTCCGGGCGGGCGGCGCGAGCGCGCCTCAGGACTCGGGCGCGGGCCGCACGCCGCGCACGCTCGACAGCGGAAGGGTGCGCTCGATGTCCGCCGCCCGGTCGCGCCCACGCAGGCGGCCGCCGCCGACGCCCGTCGGCTCGAGCAGGTAGTCCACAACCCGGCCGTCGGGCATCGCCACCTCGATCACGATCGGCTGCCGCGCCCGCACGGCGAGGTCGAGCTGCCGGGCCAGCCAGCGCTCGCCCGTGTCGTCACCCGCATCCGCCTCGGCCTGCCGCAGCCGCGCGACCAGCTCGGCGTCGCGATCGTGCTCCGACGCCGCGGAGGGATGCGCGATGCGCTGGCGCCGGAGGGTCACCTCATTGCCCTCCGCGTCCTCCGCCACCACCGGATACCGCGCGTCGCTGAGCGCCCAGAACACCACGTCGCGCGGGAACCGGCTGACCAGCTCCCCGTCCGCGCCCGGTGCCAGCCGCAGCGAGCCGAGCGCCTGATCCACCTGGATGGTCCGCAGCAGCGTCCGGTCCTCCGACCGCACCGCAGAGCGCACGCCCTCCGCGCCCGCCACCTCGTGGACGCGCACGCGGCCGTGCCGTTCCGCCGCATCCTGGATGAGATAGTCGACCGGCTGCGGCAGCCCCGTCAGCGAGATGGCGGCCAGGAATTCGCGGATGCCGTCGGCCGTCTCGCCCGCCGTGAGCGCGCGGTCGACCGACGCCGCCGAGATGCGGAACGTGGACGCCAGCGCGCGCGACTCCACCTCGGCCATCCCGCGCAGCCGGGACTCGATCTCGGGTGCGAGCGGCCCGGGCGACACGATGGTGAGGTCGTGCTGCAGGTAGACGCGGTCGACCTCGGCCGGGTACTGCGCCGCCATCGCCGTGGTCGCCGCGTCCGTGCCCTCCTCGACGAGGGCGGTCCCCGCCGAGCTCGGCGCCTGGTGGGCGGTGACGCCCAGCCATTCGGCGAGCCGGGTATGCGCGTCCACACGCTCCTGCGCCTCCTCGACCGCGGCGGGATACAGCCACGCGACGTGCTCGCGCAGGCTGTCGCCCCAGGCAGCACGGCTGCGCAGAGTGAGCAGCGCACGCAGATCGGCGGGCAGAGCGTCGAGCCAGGCCGCCGCGAGCGCGCGCCAGCGTGCGGGAGTCGGGGAATGACTCCACGCGGACGCGGTCTCGGTCGGCAGCCACATCCCGTCGTCCACGGCGACGAGCCCGGCGCGCTCGGCGGCGGACACGGCGACGGGGACGACGTCGGCCTCCACCGACAGGGCCTCGGCCAGGCGCTTCACGGCGGGGAGCGCCAGGCCGCCCTTCTGCAGGCGGCGCGCACCTTCGCGTCCCAGCTCCGCCAGCAGCTCGGAGACGGCGGTGACGGACTCGAACGCGCGCTCGGCGGCGAGCCGGTCGGTGAAGGGGCGCTCGGTGTCCGGCACCGGCGCGAGCGCGGGCGGCGGGGGAGTGCCGAGCAGGTCGCCCGGCGACGGCAGCCCCTGCGATGGCCACGCGTCGAGCTGCGCGGTCACCGCATCGTAGACGCCGTACGCCGAATCCTCCGCCGGCTGCACCAGGAGCGCGTCGGCCAGGTCCCGAAGAGCGGCGTGCACGTCCTCGGGGTCCGTCTGAGCGGTCGCGGGCTCGGCGGCGAGCAGTGCGGCGGTCTCGGCAGCGGTCAGCGGTGTGGCGGCGCGGCCCAGCACGAGCAGCGCCCCGAGGTGGATGCGGTCCAGCGGCGCGAGGGCGCGCTGCAGCGAGTCGGCGTCGAGGAGCGCGTCGGCGAGGTCGAAGAAGTCGGCGATCCCCGTGCGGCGGTACGAGCGGCGGCGCAGCGTCTCCGTGAGGACGGCGTCGTCCATCCCTCGCAGCCGGGCTGCGAGAGCGAGCGTGGTGGTCATCCGCCGAACCGCCGGGCGTTCCGCCTAGCGCCGGCCCTTCGGATCGACGGCGTTCGCCCGGTTCAGAGCGCGGTTGCGGCGGGCGCTCACGATGAGCAGGACGATGATGAGCACGAACGCGATCGGCAGGGCCACGAGCGGGAAGAAGAAGACCGTCGGCCACAGGCCCTGACCCGATCCCTGCTGCGCGAATTGGCCTGACGCGGTCCCGATCAGGATGGCCGCGATGCAGACCAGGGAGACGATGACAAACGCGGCGATGATGTACGCGAGGATGCGCTGGAGCCGCGATGCCGGCGGCGGGGTCTGCTGGGTCACGAAATCAAGGATAATTGAGGCTGGTCATTCGATCCCCCAAGGAGTGAGGTTCCCATGCCAACCGGCAAGGTCAAGTTCTACGACGAGGAGAAGGGCTTCGGCTTCATCAGCTCCGATGACGGCCAGGAGGTCTTCCTTCACGCCTCGGCGCTGCCCGCCGGCGCCGTCGTCAAGGCCGGAACCCGCCTCGAGTTCGGCATCGCCGACGGCAAGCGGGGTGCGCAGGCGCTGTCCGTGCGCGTTCTGGAGGCTCCGGTGAGCCTCGCGAAGATGAAGCGCAAGTCGGCCGACGACATGGCGATCATCGTCGAAGACCTGGTGAAGCTGCTCGACGGCATCGGCGCCAACCTGCGCCGCGGCAAGTACCCGGACAAGGCGCACGGCGCGAAGATCGCGGCCGTGCTGCGCAAGGTCGCGGACGATCTGGATGCCTGAGCAGGGCGACCAGCCGGAGAGCGTCGACCAGGCGGTCGAGCCGGACGCTGCCGACGTCGCCGTCGAGTCGGAGGCGGCCGAGGCCGATGCTTCCGACGCCTCCGTCGAGTCGGAGGCGGTAGCTGCCGCCATCGAGGTCGTTCCCGAGCCTGAGGCCGAGTCCCAGCCCGAGCCCGAGCTCGTCGCGGATGAGGACCTGCTCGCCGCCGTCCCGCTCGCGCTCAGCGCGCTGAAGGAGATCACCCCCGAGGCGACCATCGGCGCGCCGCTCGGTCACGTCGTCGAGGGCCCCGGCGTCCTGTCGCTGCTCTTCCAGACGCGTCTCGCCGGCTACCCCGGCTGGCACTGGACCGTCACCGTCGGCCGCGCCGACGACTCCGACGAGCCGACCGTGCTCGAGGCCGAGCTCATGCCCGGCGACGGCGCGCTGCTCGCGCCCGACTGGGTGCCGTGGTCCGAGCGTCTTGCCGAGTACCAGGCTGCCCAGGAGGCGCTTGCGGCGCAGGAGGGCGAGCCGGGCGACGACGAGGAGGACGACGAGTCCGACGTCGACGAGTCCGACGAGGATGACGACGACGAGGATGAGGACGACGACGCCTTCGACGAGTCGGAGGACGACACCGACGTGCACGACCTCCACGCCGACGACGACCTCGACGGCGTGGACATCGACAGCGTCGACGTCGACTTCGACGAGGTGACCGACGTCGACCCCGACCTCGACCTGGAGGCCGAGGAGGCCGCCGCCCTCGCCGATCCGGACGACGAGTCCGACGAGGACGAGGACGCCGACGAAGAAGAGGACGCCGACTCAGCGTCGACGCGCGAGGGTGAGGTAGCCCATCCCGAGCAGGCCGAGGACGAGTCCGACGACGACGGTCCAGAGCCAGGTGCCGCCGGGGACGCCGACGATGAGCAGGACGACGAGGGCGACCACCCACAGGCCTAGCCCGACCAGCACGGCCCGCCGGTCGTCCGTCTTCGCGGGGACCGGGTCGGGCCGACGCTCGTCGTCGCGCAGCCAGAGGCGCATGGCTCGGCTCAGCCCAGCCGCTCGACCACGTACTCGATGCAGCCGATCAGCGCGCGGACGTCCGACGGCTCGATGGCCGTGAACGTCGCGACCCGCAGCTGGTTGCGTCCGAGCTTGCGGTACGGCTCGGTGTCGACCACGCCGTTTGCGCGCAGCGTCTTGGCGACCGCCGCCGCGTCGATGGCGTCGTCGAAGTCGATCGTGACGACGACCTGGGAGCGGTGGTCCGGGTTCGCCACGAACGGCGTCGCGTAGTCCACGGACTCGGCCCACTCGTACAGCGCGCCCGACGACTCGCGGGTCCGCGCGTCGGCCCAGGCGAGACCGCCGTTGCCGTTCATCCACTCGACCTGGTTCTCGAGCAGCACGAGCGTCGCGATCGCCGGCGTGTTAAGCGTCTGGTTGAGGCGCGAGTTGTCGACGGCGTTCTTCAGGCTCAGGAACTCCGGGATGTAGCGGTCGCTCGCCGCGATCCGCTCGACGCGCTCCAGCGCGGCGGGGGAGAAGAGGGCCAGCCACAGTCCGCCGTCGGAGGCGAAGTTCTTCTGCGGGGCGAAGTAGTAGACGTCCGCCTCGCTCGCATCCACATCCACCCCACCGGCCGCGCTCGTCGCGTCGATCACCGTCAGCGCGCCCGCGTCGCCGTGCACGCGTCGCACCGGCGCCATCACACCGGTCGACGTCTCGTTGTGCGGCCAGGCGTACACATCCACGCCCTCTACGGCCTCGACCTCGCTTCGCGAGCCGCCCGGCGCCTCGAGCACGTGCGGGGCTTCCAGCCACGGCGTCTTCGCCGCCTTGGCGAACTTGCCGCCGAACTCGCCGAACACCAGGTTCTCGCTGCGCTTCTCGATCAGGCCGAAGGCGGCCGCATCCCAGAACGCCGTCGAGCCGCCGTTGCCGATCACGACCTCGTAGCCCTCCGGCAGGCGGAACAGCTCGCCGAGGCCTTCGCGCACGCGGCCGACCAGGTTCTTCACCGGCGCCTGGCGGTGGGACGTGCCGAGCAGCGCAGCGCCGGGACCGGCGAGGTACGCGACCTGCTCCGGGCGGACCTTGGAGGGTCCGCATCCGAATCGACCGTCGGCGGGCAGCAGCTCAGAGGGGATCGTGACGTCCGGCATAAAGGAAGTGTATTGGCTGTTGAACACCCAGGACGGCGCGCGGGGTGGCCCTGCGGCCGCCTGTGCGTGCCTGTCATCCGTAGCAAGTAGGCTGATATCCGGTGTTCGCACGCCGTCACGTGGAGGGGCTCATGACCGATCTGATCGATACGACCGAGATGTACCTCCGCACGATCCTGGAGCTGGAGGAGGACAACATCGTCCCCCTGCGTGCGCGCATCTCCGAGCGTCTCGGCCACTCCGGTCCCACCGTCTCCCAGACCGTCGGCCGGATGGAGCGCGACGGACTCGTCGTCGTCTCCGGCGACCGCCACCTCGAGCTCACCGACGAGGGCCGCCGCAAGGCCGTGCACGTCATGCGCAAGCACCGCCTGGCCGAGCGCCTGCTCAGCGACGTCATCGAGCTGGAGTGGGAGTACGTCCACGAAGAGGCCTGCCGGTGGGAGCACGTGATGAGCGAGCAGGTCGAGCGCAAGCTGCTGACCATGCTGGGCCACCCGACGGAGTCGCCGTACGGCAACCCCATCCCGGGTCTTGGGGAGCTCGGAGCGCCCGACACCTCCGCATCCACTGAGAGTCTGATCAACCTCGTGGACGTCGTCCGCGGCAACGATGCGGCCGTCACGGCGAAGATCCGCCGCCTCGGCGAGCCGGCCCAGGTCGACCCCGAGCTGCTGCTCCAGCTCAAGCAGGCCGGCGTTTTTCCCGGTTCGACCGGCACTTTCTCTCCGGCCGGATCGTACGTCGCGGTCCAGATCGACGGCTTCGAGCCCGGCCTGGAGCTGCCGAACGAGCTCGCGGCGCACATCTTCGTCGACGCCTGACTCCGTTACCGATTCGTTAAAAAAGTCCGCCAAAAGTGTGACAAACGCGAGGCGGTCCCGTAGTCTCTTACGAGTCCGAACGGGCCAGAAGCCGGCCCATCAGGACCCCGGGTCGTGACGCTCCACCCCCCTTTGAACCCGTCTCACGATCCGTGAAGCCGAAGCCACCCAGCTTGGGACGGGGGCAGCAACCCTAGTGCTGCCGGAGCGCTGGAGGTCACACCTTGGCAGTTTCGAGCACGCCCGGTCCCGACCAGGACCGCACGAACCCGGACCAGAGCCCCACTTCCCCCGCCAGCCGTCGCGCCCTGCGCACGAGCGCGTCCGCATCCACCCCGGCGACGTCGCCGGCCCGCGGTGCGGTCGCGACGCGCACCGGATCGACGCCCGCGCAGCAGCCGAAGAAGAAGCGAAAGGGCGGCTGGATCCTGAACGCGGCGGTCATCACCGTCGCCGCCGGTCTGGTCGGCACGATGGCGCTCCCCGCCTTCGCGTTCAACCCGAACGGCGCCGACAGTGCGGGCTTCGGCCCCAGCGCCGCCGACTCCATGAAGAAGGCGCAGTCGCAGACCGTCGAGGTCGGCGGGGTCGCCTCGGCCGCCGTCAACCGCGACGCCGCCTCCGCCACCACGCAGGAGCAGCTGGACGCGCAGAAGGCCGCCCAGGCCGCCGCCGCAGCCGCCGAGGCCGCTCGTCGCCAGGCCGCCGTCCAGCTCGCGACCTACGCCAGCAGCTCGGCCACCGGCCCCTCGGTCTCCGACTTCCTGGCCAACCCGCCGTACCCGAACTTCAGCCTCTCGCAGGTGTTCTCGGTCGCACAGCAGTACATCGGCACCCCGTACGTCTACGGCGGCGCGAGCCCCGCGGGCTTCGACTGCTCCGGCTACGTCATGTACGTGTACGCCCAGTTCGGCATCAACCTGCCGCATTCGGTGTCGGGTCAGGCCGCCATGGGCAAGCGCATCTCGATCGCGGACGCCCAGCCCGGCGACCTGGTGATCATGCCCGGCCACGACGGCTTCTACGCCGGCAACGGCAACATCATGGACGCGCCCGACACGGGCCGTTCGATCTCCATCCGCCCGATCTGGACGAGCAACTACTACATCGTCCGTCTCGGTATCTGAGTGGCATCCATTCGGTAAACACTTCGCACCACAGCCAGGAACGGCGCGCCTCGATTAAGAGGCGCGCCGTTTCTGGGTTATCCTTGCGTTCTGAGCTGCCTCGCCGCAGCCGGGATTCGGAGGATCCGATGGCCGGAAGTCGTTCCGCCGGGTCGCTGAGGGCGACCGGATGGGACGAGCGCGGCCAAGATTTCCTCGCCTGTCGCCACCATGTCGAGGCCTGCCACCGCCACCATGTGGCCTGCCACCACCATGCCACCGCCACCTTGGGCGCTGTCCGCACGGACAGTGCCCTTTTTGTTTGCCGTTTTTCCAGCTCTCACCTTTTCCCGGAAGGTCGCAGATGAAGACTCTGGTTCTGAACGCCAGCTACGAACCGCTCGGCGTGATCTCGACGCGGCGGGCGGTCATGCTCGTCCTCGCCGGCAAAGCCTCGACCGTCGCGGGGACGGGCGCGCAACTGCACAGCCGATCCCTGGTCCTGGATGCCCCGAGCGTCGTCCTCCTGAACCAGTACATCCGCGTCCCGCACCGCCGCATCCCGCTCACCCGGAAGAGCGCCCTGGAGCGCTACGGCCACGTGTGCGCCTACTGCGGCAAGTTCGGCGACACCCTCGACCACGTCATCCCGCGGGCGCGCGGAGGGACGCACACGTGGGACAACGTGGTGATCGCGTGCTTCCGCTGCAACAACATCAAGTCGGACCGGCTGCTGTCTGACCTCGGCTGGAAGCTGCCCTTCGAGCTGAAGGAGCCGCACCTCAACATGGCGTCGCTGATCTCGATGCGCTGGAGCGACCCCAACTGGGACGAGTACACGGAGCCGTGGAGGCGGCACGAGCTGCAGATGGCGGGGTGACGGGCCGGTAGACTTGCCGGGCCAGCCTCTGTAGCTCAATGGAAGAGCAGTTCCGTCCTAAGGAAACGGTTGGGGGTTCGAGTCCCTCCAGGGGCACTTTCGGAGTATAGCGAATATGCTGGTCAGAGGCGGTTTTCAGTGGCATGAAAATCGCCGATTTTCGTTTTTGCCCACAATTTGCCCACATGGACGCCGAAAAACTCCAAGAAACTCTAAGCGCGTCATCTCACCTGCAGCGGGTTCACCTGGACGTCAACGTCGTACCCTCACTGACGCGCCAGTCTCCCGCTTCCCCCGAATTGTCTTAACAGGACCCTTGGGCGCTACCGTCTGCGCAGCGCGAACGCCAGCGTCGCGACGATCGCGAATAAGGCCGCGACGACCATCACCCAGGGTAAGTAGGGGGCGAGCCCGTGCGCGATCGACGTCGTGATGCACCTACCTGCGCCGGCACCGAATGCAGGTCCGGAGATTTCACACACCACCGTCGACTGCGCCAGAAGCCACGCGGATGCTCCGAGGACGACGATCGTCGCGATCCACATCTTTACGAGATCGCCGCTTGTTCCCCTGCGCTTCGCCATTCGGTCAGCGTATGTGTGCGCGCGTGCGCGGAAGAATCCCCCGTTCGGGACGCACTACGAAGCCCAGTCCTCTACAAGGCCGAGCCGAGGCCCATTTCTTGCGCGCCATCGGTCAGGTTGTGGTGTCTCGATCACCGTCTACGCCATCACGCTTGAAGATCTGCGCTACCGAACTGGCGGCGCTGGTTGTTTCCGCACCGACCGGGATTCGCAAATCCCCGCGTCATGACACCACTGGTGTCCTGCTGAGGCCAGCTGCCATTTCCGATTGTCGGATCTAGTGCCCTGTCGCGATCTCGGCAGCAAGTTCCTTCCACCAGTCGACCTTGTCTCCCCTACCGTCCCATGTCCTCGGGTCGGCGGCGGCACCGCTCGGGTTGGTTACGACGAAGACCCGAGAAGCGCCAATTGTCCAATCCTGAGCACCGTGTCGAGGTTTACTGTGGCCAAACACTTTCGCGGCCTTCGACCCCGCGGTGAGTCCCGCGAAAGCGACCCACCTGGGCGCATAAGGTTCAAGTCGCTGCTGTAGGTCCGGTACGCGCGAAAAGTCCAAGCCGCGATCGTGGCTCTGAGCAGTGTCCTTCACGAGGTCTGTCAGACCGATGCCGTATTCGGGCAGCTTTAAGTCTTGATCCGGGGAGAGTCGCAGCGGTGTTAATCCACTCTGGTGTAGGTAGTCCCAGAACTTGTTGCCTCGACCAGCGAAGTAGTGCCCACGGGTGGCCGACGTCGTACCGACAGCGGTTCCACAGAACACGACATCAAGAGCAGGCGCGAGTATGTCCGGAAGTATTGGCACGCGTAGATTCTCCACGGTCCCGCGCTATCCCGGCTGCACTCATAACGGGTGTCACCAGCGGACGAGTACCCCAGAGGTCTCCTCTACTCTCGGCCAGCACTCGCTCGTTCAGCTTGTCTGCGACAGAGCGGAGGTCGTCCTCGAAGAGATCGGCGTACGTATCCAGCGTCATCGCCGCCGACTTGTGCCCAAGTATGCGCTGGAGCGCTTTACCATTGACGACGGTGCTCACGGCCAGGCTTGCGGCAGTGTGTTTGAGATTGTGTGGGGTCATGCGCTCGACTCCGGCGTCGCGCAGCTCTGACCCAGCCCGCCTCTGAGCGGTGTCGGCGTTTGCGCCGGGGTACTCACGATCGTGTTCGTCGTCGCGGACATATTCATCCTGATCCTCGTCGGCACATTCATCCTGAGCTGACGTCGCCGGCATCCGCTACCGTCAGAAACATGTCTCGACGAATGGCCGACCCGAACTTCCGCGCCGACCAGGAAGCGGCCGCCTTCACCGCCGACCACATCGTCCCGATCAACCTGTTCGTCGACTCGATCCGCGACCGGGACGGCCGAGGGTGGGCGCCGTATGTCGCCCCGCTGCATGGCGGGATCCACGCTCAGGTGCTCTCTATCCTCCGCGATCCAGGCCCGGCGACCCAGGCCGGTGTCGGGTCCGGGTTCCTCGCAGTGGAAAACAACGACCCGACCGCGGAACGGCAAATGATCCTGTTCGAGTCCGCCGGGATCAGGCCCTGGCAGGTGCTCCCGTGGAACGCGTACCCCTGGTACGTGAACCGGGCGCCGTCGGCGGCGGAACTCGAAGCTGGCGCGCAGGTCATCGTCGAGCTGCTCGAGCTACTGCCGGAGCTGCGTATCATCCTCCTCCAGGGCCGCGATGCAGAGGCAGGATGGAGGCGGGTCTCCCGACGACTGCCCGCCCCGATTGAGGAGCGGGGCGTGCGCGTAGTTGCGACCATCCACCCGGGTCGTCAGGCGCTATTTACCCCAGACAAGGACGAGCGCGCCCGGCGCGTCGCCCGCCAGGAGGCAGCATTTGCTGAGGTCGGCGAGCTGGTCCGTCAGCCGCGAGGGTAGCGTTCGCCCACTGCGCTTACGAGCGGCTCGGTCGAGGCTGCCGTTCCTCCACCGATGAGCGGGCAAGGGCCGATGACAACGTTATCCCCACTACTGGGGCTTCGCTTCACCGTCGGCGAAACCGGTAGCCTCCACCTGCTCGATATCGCACGTTTGGGGAAACAATCAAAAAGAGAATCATCGCGACCGCCGGGTCCGCGTCGCTGATCGCGGTGCTCACTCTCACCGGTTGTACCGCCAGCCCAACCACTACCACCGCGACTGCAGCTTCGAGTGCGAACCGCTCGAACGCTGCCCCTACCCCGCCAGCGACACCGACACCTACTGCGACCGTGTCGGACATCGACGCAGGTGTGGAGTTGTACGTCAAGGCGCTCGACGACCTGGGGATCACGCACACGGACCCGGTCCGAAGCGATGTCGGCGCCTCAGGCGCGAAGGCGCGATTCGATATCACCGTCGATGGGTACGACGCCGGAATCAACATCTTCCCGGACGCTGCTGCGCTGACGACCTGGGGCAAACTGAGTGACTCGTTCGGCGGCATCTATGTCGCGAAAGGCACAGCGGTTCTGACGCTGAACTCCAGCGAGGGGATCTCCGACTCTGCCACCGTCGCGCCCAAGATCGCAGGCGCAGTCGGCGGCGAGGCTCACGGCGTCTAGGGGAGCAACGGGCAGGCGCGCAGCTCGCTGCCGGTCACTTCACTATCCCTCAAGGGGGCATGGAGGTTCGTAAACATCCGCTAAGTCGGGGTCAAGCATGGCGGCGACGGCCTTCCTCGCATGGTGCTCGACTTTTGATTCACGGGAGCGCCGATTCCCGTTCCTCCGCCTCAAGCGCTAGCCTGGCGCGTGAGCGGGGAAGCGCATCCATGTCCCACGTCGGTCAGAGGGGTGGCGGGATTGATTGTTCAGTGGTGCGTGAAGGGCCTCAGCCTTCCCGACGATGTCGCTGCACGGGGGCTCATCGACAGCGGTGACGGCCTCGTCTCCAATTGGTGGCGGGACAGCGGCGTGATCCACCGCTCCGAGGTCTCCAGCCAGCTGACCCTCAGCGCGCTCGACCGGCACATCAACCACTTCGACGACACGGATCCCGCGACGGGCCGGCCGTTCCGCGAGATCACGCCGTTCATCTCGCTCTCCGCCGGCACTGTGGAGCGGCAATCGGCAACGGCCACCAACTTCGCGCATCGCGCCCGCAAGACGGCCCTCTGGTTCGGAACCGAGTTCGGCACCAAACCATCCGCGTACCTGTTCGTGTGCTGGCTCGTGCTGGCGCCGCGACCAGCCGTCGAGATTGAGGGTGTGGCCGAGGAGGTGCGCGACCTCAACTCCTATCGTCGGTACTCCGCCTTCCAGACCGAAGGTGAGATAGTGGCCAAGATCAACGTCCCCGCGACCCAGATCCACTCATGCGAGAAGTGGAGCTGGGACCAGTCGAACAATGTCCTCCGGCGCGACTGGGTCCATCCGAACGGGGCGTTCATCGCGCCCGAGAGCCTGTCGAACCTGCGGGAGATGATCTGACATGGCCGCGGCCGAACTCGCAGATCTCGGCGTCGACCCGGAGCGCGCCTCCGCTCGGGCGGCATTCTCGACTGCTTACGCGCGGCTGGCCGAAGAGGACTACCTCCGCGAGGCGACGACCAGCGAGCCGGAGACGGACATCAGCAGAGCGAACGGCATGGATGCGGCGACGGCCTATCGGGAGGCCGCTCAGTGGTCGTTGGCTCTGGGCACCGACGACGCGTTCGACCGTCTGGCGACGGCCGCCCGCTGGTTCTCCCGGCTCGGCCTTGCCTACGGTGACTTTCTCGGAGCGGCGTGCCGGACGGTCAATGCCGACGGTCCGCTACGACCTGACGGGGACGTGATCCGCCAGCTCCGCGCCGCCGTGGCGGGTACGCCCGTCGAAGCCGACCGGTTCGAGCTGCGCGACCTAGCCTCTCCGCAGCAGCAGGCCTACCTCTTCGTCGCCGCGGCGGCGACACCCGAGCTCGTAGAAGAATTCCGCGAGGAGCTCGCGGCGATCGCGGACCTCCCGGCCATGAGGTCGGGGACCGCCCCGGTCGGGGCGCTCGGCCTTCCGGTGCGGACGTACGTCCGGACCGGCCTCGCCCTCATGGATCACGATCGCGAGTCCGTCTTGCTGCGTGCGCTCGTCGCGATGTCCCGTCGATTCGACGACGCCGCGAGCCTGGCGGCCTCCAACCGCTATCTGTGGCGGAATGCGAGCGCGCCCATCGATATCCCCGATCTCGATATCGTCGCGCTGGTCGCCCTGGGAGTCGGCCGGGTCGAGGGGTTCGCGGGCAGGCTCCGCGAGGAGGCTGCCGAACTCTACGGATGGGCCCGCTTTCCGATCGACACGGCGCTCGAAACGATCGAGCCGAGACAGGAAGGACGGCAGGCATGAGCACCGAATTGGGCACGCTGATCCTCGGCGTGCTGGTCATTGTCGTCGTCGGGGCGATCGCGTGGGGAGCGGTCGCGCGCGGACGTGCGAGCGGCCTCAAGATCTCGGTCGCGAAGCTCCTCGACGTCCAGGTGACCGTCGGGGCGGAGACGCGCGAGGCGGTCGGCGACGATGTTCGCGCTGCCGCGGCCGGGCGCGGGCAGACCCTAGACACCGCCGCCGTGAATGTGCCCGCCTCCGTCCACCTCGGACGCATCCTGTGGGTGGACGACCACCCGGACAACAACCTCCACGAGAGCATCGCCTTCGAACGTCTAGGACTGGCCGTCACGAAGACGACTCATGCGGACGGCGCAATGGAGTACCTCAGAAGCTTGCGGTACAGCGTCGTGATCACGAACTGGGGCCGTCAGGATGGCACCCAGGTGGCCGATTTCGTCCGCCAGGTCGCGTCGTCATATCCCGATGCGACAGTGATCGTGTACACCTCGCCGGCCCAGGTTGCGGCAGGGGACGCCAGCCGTAGCGGCGCCGACGTGGTCACGGCGGACCCACAAGAGCTGCTGGGCTCCGTCTTCCTCAGGCTCTCGTCCGCGTCCTGAGGCCGGACGTCTGCGCGAAGCAGAGATGACAGAGCGTCCGCTTCGACGACAGTCGGCCCCGCACCACCTGGCATCATACGCGCACCCGGCAAACCTCTGAGGCTGGCAAACCTGGAACAGGTGTCAGAGCAGCGTAGATCGGGCTTCGATTCTGACATACGGAGTAAGCCGCATGCGCTTAGACGGCTCAAAGTCGAGACGGCTCAAAGTCGCGTCAATTACTCCACAGACTTCCTTCGCTCTCTGATAGGACTCGCTCGTTGAGTCGCTCTGCCACCGACCCCAGATCGTCTTCGAACAGATCCGCATATGTGTCCAACGTCATGGCTGCCGACTTGTGCCCGAGCATGCGTTGGAGCGCTTTGACATTCGCGCCAGCACTCACAGCCAGGCTTGCAGCTGTGTGTTTCAAGTCGTGCGGGGTCATGTGCTCGAGCCCGGCATCGCGCAAAGCGGTCAGCCACCAGGATTGCCGGTTCCAGGCGGTGTCTGGGCGAGCAAGGTAGCCGCCAGCGCGGGCGGGGAACACGAGCTCGGTCCCCTTCTTCCCGGCGATGAGCGCCTCGAGCCGAGGGGCCAGAAATGCGGGGAAAGGTACCGAACGAGCTTCCCAACTCTTCGGCGGTCCGACATGGATCAGCCCGTCCACTTCTGTGGCGGTCTGGTGAATCGCCAGGCGGCAACGGTCGAGGTCGATGTCGTTCACGGTTAGCGCGACAGCTTCGCCCCACCGAATGCCGGTGTAGGCCAAAGTCAGCACGAGGACGCTCCGCTTGTCATCGGGTACGGCTCTCGCGAACCGGAAGACCTCCTCGTTGGTCAGATACCGGCGACGCTTCTTTGTCCCCTTACGCGGGAGGTTACTCGAGCCCCGTGCCGGGTTCGCCGGAATCCTGCCATCACGTACCGAAACATCGAGGATCCCCGCGAGGATCCCGACCGCGCGAAGAACGACGCCTGCCGATCGCGGCTTACCGGCGTTGCCCTGACGCACTCGCACCGTGACAGCTTTGCCCTGGCTCAGCTCTCGGATCCACTTCTCGACTGCGGAGGGACGGATCGCGCCGATCGGTGTCGCCGCCCAGCGCGGCTCGACGTAGACGCGCCAGGCGATGCGGATAGGGGAGAAGCTGGAGGGTTTGAGCGCTTGCTCCTTGTTGGCGAGCCATTCCTCAGCGAGCTCGCCGACAGTGATCTTGGATTGAGACGCCTCGAAGTAGGTCCCTCTCATCATCGCCACTTCGACGGTTGCGTTGTAGAGCTCCGCTTCGCGCTTAGTGCGGAACCCGCGCTTCTCACGCTGCTGATGCTCGGGGTCGCGCCAGCGCACGCGATAGCGCCGGCCATTCGCCGACTCGTAAGCGTCGATGCTTCCCACTCGCAGAACCTAACTCTCGCCACCGACGAGGTCGGGTCGCGTTGGCCAGCACGACAGAGTTGACCAGGGATCGGAGGTTGGGTGCACTCTGGAACTGTGAGAGAGACGCCTGAACCAAGACCTTGGGGAGCCTCTGACGATGAAGCAGTCGAGCTCTGCAAGGAGTGGATGCGATATCTCGGAGCCTCGGACGCAGTCGTGGCGGCTGGTGAGTCGCGCCGGGTCTGCGATCTGTACGGGTCTCGTTATCTCGGGTGGGTCGAGAACAAGCGAGGGAATCTGGAAGTCGAGCTCGTTGAGCGAGCGGCGGCGGTCGTCGCTAGTGACGGTCGTCGGGGGTGGGTCTTCGCTCGTCGTGGTGTGATGCCAGCGGCGCGGGTGAGGGCCGACGAACTCGGGATCGCCGTTTTCGGGTTCGATCCTCAGGGCGGAACTCTCGATGGCGTCAATCTGCTTGGCCGCGAGTTGTTCGCAAGCGCTCAGGCGCGGCTGGAGTAGCGGCCTGGTCATTGGAGACCAAGCGGTGTTAGTTGCCGATCAGGGGCAGCGATGATGGGTCCGGTGGACGATTGAGCGGCCCGTCTGACTTCAGTCTGCGCTGCCGCTCGCGACTTCTCCATCGTCTCTTCCATCGGCTGGCGTTGCATCATCTCGACCAGCTGCGACTTCGCGGAATCAGCCGTCGGTGCGACCAGTACCGCCGCGTTGTGCTGCCTTCCGCGTGTGAGGCCAACGTAGAGGCCGGCGGCATCGACGCCGGGTCCGACAAGGGCGCGGTCCGTCGTCTCTCCCTGGACTCCGTAGACCGTTGTGGCATAGGCGAGGTGAAGGTGCGATTCTGCGTAGGCGAGGCTGACTTTTCTCAGATCAGTGGTGTTGGTACTCGCGGCGAGGATCGCATGGTCTTTGCCAATCGTTCGTACGATCCAGTTCTGGCGGTTCTGGACGTCGGCAACGCGATCGTTACGTCGGGTCTGGACCACGTCACCGACGAAGATCGGTTGCCCCGATTGGCCGCAAAGGGCTTGGCCAGTGCGGACGGATCCGTCTTCGATTCGGCGGCGTTGGATGGCTTCGCTGATCTCCTGTGCTTCGGCGTGCGTTGCCGTGACTAGCGCGATCGTCTCGTGATGGCTGGTGGCGTCGAACCATCCTTCGACCATCGCCTCGCGCGCAGCGTGATCGCTATCGGTAAACACGACATGATCAGTTCGAATGAGATCCTTCGCGATCTCGTGCATCTCATCCTTGCCTTGAGGGTCGCGCAGCCGAAGCGTGAGGTCCGCCCAGGCCGAATCCGTGAAGCGGTGGGTTGTCGTGAGCTCGAGGCGATCCGAGGAGCGGTGCCAGAAGAGGGCCATGGCGCCCGAGTGGCCTACCGGCAGGGCTTGTCTCTGGTCTCCGACCAGAGCGACTCCCGCACCCGTGGCGTGCACGACGTCAAGAAGCGCTGTCGCGGCCTCGAGATCGAGCATGCCGGCCTCGTCAACGACGATGCGATCCCCAGGGTTGATGCTGATGCGGGGGCCGCGGTAGATGCAGCCCGAACCCGGGTCGATCTCGCCGGTGGAGAGCTGCCGCCAGTCAGTAGCGCCAGATGCGGTAGTAGCCCAGCGCCATCCGTAATCGTGCAGAAGCTGGTGGAGGGACGACGACGCGCTCATCGTCTCGCGTCCGGCGACACCAGAGGCTTTCTTGGTTGGCGCGACAATGATCATTTTGTGGCCGCGTCGCTGCAGAGCTGCCCCGGCGATCTTTAGCATCGTGGTCTTGCCGGTGCCGGCAGGGCCGGAGATGACGACGTTGCGGGAGGTGCCACCTATTGCGGCCGCGCCGGCGAGCTGGCCGTCATCGAGTGTCCGACCGGGCTCGAGTGCGTGACCGATCGCGGCGACCTCGTCTGTGTCGAGGATCTGTCCGGGCGCAGAAAATGCGTCGACCTTTTGCGCGAGGGTGGCCTTCAGTGTGGCGGTGGAGACCGCCATGAGGTGTTTGACGTGCTTCGGGGCGTCCGGTTCGGAGATCAGTGTCACGGTCTGCGAGTGAGCCACGACTTCCTCGGCGAGCTTCGTCAGGACGTCCCGGTCGGCGACAACTCCGGTAACTGCGATCGCGCGGAGCGCACCGGCCCGCACATCCATCACGCTGAAGCGGCCACCGCTGCCGGTCGAGCGGGCATCCGCGTCGGCAACGGCCTTGGACGCCAGGAACTCGACGTCGAGATCCTCGACGGCCACAGAGGGCATCGGCACAGGAGAACGCTGCATGCCAAGCGCAGGGTCGGCGGTATGCAGTTCGTCACGGACGAGCGCAGCCCAGTCGTCCTCGTTCAGTCCGCCGGGCTTGTTCGGTCGACCGACAGCCCACGCCCCGTGATCGATCTGACTGAGCACATCGTGTGAAGGCTCCTGCCCCGGGTGCAGTTGCTTCCACCAGGCGATGCGCGCGATCTTGTTGGCTTCGATCTGCGCCGACCGCTTCGACAACGGCCGCACCAGATGCTGCAGTTGGGTGATCTCCCCGTCCTCGTTGAGGGTGAAGCCTTTTGCGGCGAGGGCGTGGATCCAAGAGGGGTCGGTGCGGGAGGCGAGGTCGCCTTCAGCGTTGATCACGTTCTGGAACCGCAACGCGACCCTCGTGTCGATGTTGGACCATTTGCCGTCTTCGCCTTGGACTTTGACGTTGAGCCAGAGGTGGCGGTGCTTGTGAGGATCCAGAGACCGGGAACGTTGATGCCGGAGTTCGACGACCTCGATGCGGGCGAGGTTCTCGCGGATGGCGCCGCCTTTGCCGCGGCGCGCGTTGAGCTCGGACTGCCACAGTTTGATGATCCGGTCGCGGAGTCGGTCTTGGAGGTCCTCATAGGCGGTGGCAAGGTCGGGGTCGAGCATGGCGGCGATCGAGAACGACTTCGGTGCGTTGATCGTCGCATCCAGAATCAGGTCCGCCACCGGAGACTCGAGGACCCGCCCTCGGCGCTTTCCGGTAAGCGGGTCGAGTCCGTCCACCCAGTCCTTCAGTTGGTCGCGGGTGAGGAGGTCGTCGCGGATGGCACCGTTCTCGACGATGTACCGGGTCATCACCGCGTCGGCGTAGCTGGCGGCGGCGATCACTCCGTCGGCGGTTTTGGCGGTGAGGGTTGCGTCACAGACGCCGCTGAAGGCGTAGTTAACCGCTTGCTTGACCCCGTGGGACTGCTGTCCCCGCTTCCACCTGGCCACTCCGCCTCGCACCTGCACACACCTCCCTCGTCTTTCGAAATTGGGCAGTCTTACCCTTTGTTCGAAAATGTCCCTCTACTTACAAGTTCCGGTTCGGAGGGCGTTTTTGCGCGCATTTGGCGCGCACCGGGAATTTTCCGGCAAGCAGTTCCCTCCGGGAACGACGGCGACCGGCCGCATCCGGCACTCCGCGATGCTGCCGACGAGCGCGTTGCCGCGCGGCTTCCGAAACGAATGCCCTCATACCTACACGTTGTGTTTCCAAGGCCGTTTTGGCGCGCAAAACCGAAATTCGTTCGATCCAGTCCCCAGTGAAAGACCCCTGCCGGATGACGTCAAAGGGTCAAGCCGGTTGTCTTTGGGACTGTGGGTGCTGGGCGAGCCGGGTCAGATTGACGAATGGTATGCACGCTGTCTCCGCGGTGAGCGCGGCGAGCCAACCGATCGGGGTGTGCGGATCGGCAGCGATCGCCCACCCATCCGTCACGTACTTGCTGACGGTCTCCACGCATTCCTTCTTCTCTGCTGCAGTCGGGTTCGAGGACCCTTCCACCCCAAGGAGTCCGCCTTGCAGTTCGGAGCCCATGTCTCCTGTGTCGATGATGAATACCCGCATCCCATTCACTCCCAAGGTCGATCGTTTCTGAGTGCCTTTCCGGCGGGTGATCGAGAGCGAATGGGAGGTGCGCAGTGCCGGGACCGTGGAGTACCGGACTGGAGCGAAGCGGAGGGAGGATACGCCGCGAAAGCCCGGCACGGAGCACCGGGAGGGAGCTACGATGGGGCGACGGAAAGGCCCTCAAACCTCAGCAAGGCAGCGTCACGGGCGGCGTCCTCGACCAGAGATTGCGGCCGATACGGATGTGGCGCCGGGGTTGTGCACGGAGAGCTGGTGGCGGCCGTCAGGTGTGACCTCCCCGGCCGCAGGCAGACGTCTTCGTCCGCGCGCAGGTGGTCCCGCGAGGCGCAAGATTGAACGCCGTGCATCGCGCAGATCGCTGAAACCAGGTTGACACGCGATCCTTTCGCAACCGGGCCGGCGTCGGCCGTTCCACTTAAGTGCCTACGTGCATTCGCCTAGTTTGCATCTATCTATCGGCCCTTCTCCCTGGCCGTTCTTGGTCTTCTCTTCCTCTGTCCTCGTTGCCCCGTGTCATCGGTTTCTCTCCGTGACCTCTCTCCTCCGTCGTCTCTTCCGATCCGTGCCGGCTCACATCTGGCTGCGGGTCTGCGGACGTGGCAGCGACGTCGCACGTCTGCGTCGCGAGGGAACTGCCGCCCTGAAGGGACCGGAGGGGGTTCCCGGCGGGCCGGGCCAGCATGGTCCCGTCCGTGATTCAAGATGGGGACTGGTGGGTTGCGCGAATCCATGGGGCGATGAGGGTGAAGTCATCAGCGTTGGCTGCGGGCACCGCGAGCCAGATCCCGTGTCGGCCGACCAGATCGACCAGGTCGTCCGCAGGTACACGAGGAAGAAGTATTACAGGGCGCGCAACGATGTTGTGCCGCTCCGCGGCCGCAACGTAGTCGAGTACCTGTCCGATGGCGAGCCGGACATATGGTCGCGCCTCTGATTTCTTCGCTTCAACTATCCAAGACCGCGCTGGTACGTGGAAATCTGGTTGGATGACCGAGCTGCCTACCGTCAGTAGCAACACCTCGGCTGGGGTGTTCTGTGATTCAAGCCATCGGCCGAACCTCGACTGGAGCTCGAATTCTTCGTACGTCACGATCCGACCGGTATCCGCGGTGAGGTCATCGGCGGTTGGCCGCGGGTGGAAGACACGACTATCGTGTCTCGGCGCGATCCACGCGCGCCTGACCGGCGCAGTGTTGACAACTAGTCGGTGACTTCCCGTTGCCTCCGAAGGCGTCGATTCCTCAGCAGCCCCAGGTGAAACTTCAGCAACAGGCACGACGCCCTCGATTAAGTCAAGAATCGCTCCTCCCGCTCGCTCCGTCAGATCGAACAGATAGCCCAGATTGACGTGACCGACGCGCCCGCCCTTCAGGAAGAATGGGCCGTTCGCCTGAGTCTGTGAGGTACGAATCTCCAGCGGTATCTCATCTCGGTGGAGCGGGGCTGGCAACTCCTCGTAAGACGTGAGAATCAGTTGGCCCTCGTCATCCCAATCGTCCGATGCGAACGGCCGAGGAGAGGGCTCTGCGGCTTGGGTTACGCGGCTCACCGCTCGCACGTGTAGATCGGCGTAGTGGACAACGATGTCGCCGACCGAGACCCGGCCCATGGAGGACCAGTGCGACTTGCGATGACCGTTTTTGTTTAAGTAGGGCGCCCAGAGGATGCCCCTGTCCCGCTCGTCTCGGTAGTTGGCGCCCTGGACAACCCACCAGTACGAGGTCACTATAGGTCTCCATCAGATCGTGAGTGATCGAAAAAAAGCATTTCTGAGCATATTGAGCCCGCGAGCCTACGTCGGGCATCTCCCCGTGCGTCGTCCGCCCCCAGCATCCAGGGCTCTCGGCAGGGTGCGGCCGCCGCGGGTAGATCCGTCGTTCCACACTGAGGCTTTGCTGAAGACGCTTCCACTATGCCGAGCTTGGATGTGGTCGGTGCGGACCCCAAGCACTATGAGTGGCCAGCTGACCCGCCGTCGACGCGCGTGGAGTGTCACGTAGGAGGCGAGACCAAGCGAGTCAGATCGATAGATGGAGTTCATGCACTCTCGGGGCGCCTCGTGCGTTCTCCGTGTTGCACACTGGAAGGGGACCCCCGGACTTCCACTCCGGGGGTCCCCTAGCGTGAGGGGCTTATTCAGGCAGCAGACGCGGTCTCCGTGAGGTTCCGGCGGATCAGGCGGGCCAGTACTGCGCCAGCCCCCTCCCAAGCGGCACGGCCGGTCAGGGCCTTCTCCTTGATCCAGTTGCCGTCTTCATCCTGGTGAGCCGGCTCCACCAGGGTGGTGTGGAAGGTGCTGCCCGTGCGCGCGAAGTCGACGCTCGCTGCGGCATCCATCGCCTGAGTGATGGACACTCCCGCGTCCGAGGTGACCTCGTGCACCGCCGCAGCCAGTGCGTAGATGACATTGGCGCTGGCAAGCCACGTCGTCTCGCGCAGCTTGACCATCCCGCCCGTGGCCGACAGCGCGGCGGCCACGTCCGGGAGCGCGCTGAACCCGTTCCAGAAGTCCAGTACTCGCTGAAGGGTCTGTGCGTGCCCGGCGGTCGCGATCTCGGCGCCGACGCTCTCGTCCCATCCGCGAGTGGAGCGGACGCCGGTGCCGATGAGCAGCGTCCCGGTGGCGTACCGCAGTGTCTTGTAGCCCATCATCTTCTGCGAGAGCTTGCCGGGAGTGTCGCTGAGGAACTCGACTCGCTTGCCGCCCTCGAAAACAGGAACCTTAGCGCCCTTGAGGACGTCCTCGAGCAGGATCCTGTTGATCTCCTGCCGGCGATCCATCGACTGCGCGATCGACGCGTTGAGTGTCTTCGCGTTGTTCTGCAGGTCGGTGAAGTCCTGAGCGCGCCGAGTCTGATCGTCGTCCAGCACCACGATGATGGGCTGGCCAGCCTTCATCAGTCGCTCAAGCACATCATCGCCGTGCCGGTGCGCCTCGATAACGTCCCCGTACGCGGAAGTCCGATGCCCGCCGTCGCCTACCTTGGCCTTGGCGCCCGGACGGACGTACAGCGTCCCCATCGTGATCGGGGCGTCCGGGTCGTCGGACACGAACTCGGCGTCGTCGGCGCCGTAGTACACCAGGATCGAGTTGAGCACGTAGTCCTCTGTCTCCTCGATGTATTTAGCGATGCCGTCACGGTGTGCCTTGTCTTCTTTGCGGTTCGTCCCCGTCCCCTCAAGCGGATCCCACTCTTCGCGCTGTCCCACTGTCCCGACGTAGGTGACAGGGCTCATCACCGTCGTCACCATGCGCCGGCTACCCATCCAGTAGCCGATGGCAGGGTATGCAACCCGGCCGTAGGGGATGCGCGGCCGCGGCTTCGCCGTGGCGGCGTCATTCGTTTCGATCGAATCGTCCATGTCAGGTTCTCCCTTGTTCGCGAGCACCCGTTGCGCTCGACGGGGATCAATCTACGTGAGACAAGGGGCTCTGTCAACAGATTTTTTCACGTAGTAACCGCAACTACGTGAAAATCAACTCGTACTCGACTCCGGATTCAACGTAGGTACGCCAGTACGCGCCCATCGTCGTCGTCTTCGAGATCGGGCGCGATGCGCCAGTGCGCGCGGACTAATCACGGGACCGCTCAAGGATTAGTCGGAACCCTTTGAGGCGACGTCAGCGACCGGATCGGCTGGGTCGTTCTATTGCGCTGGACCGAGGAACGAGAGCGGGGCCGCCTCCGAGGTCTCTCTTCGATCCAGGAAGTCCAGTATGAACAGAGCTGCTACATCGGGATCCTCGTGTTCCCAAATTCTCACTACAGTCCACCCGTTAGCCCTGAGCTCGAGATCTGTCTCCCGGTCGCGGTCTTTGTTCCGCTGCAGCTTCGGTACCCAGTAACTGGCATTTGTGGCGGGCAGAGTTGCGTGTTGCGGGCACCCGTGCCAGAAGCATCCGTCTACGAATATCGCCACTCGTCTTCGGGTGAACACAATGTCTGCGCGGCGTCGGTTCCCCAACGGGGAGTAGTCGACGCGATAGCGGAGTCCGGACTTGTGCAAGGCACGACGAATGGCGAGCTCGGGTGCCGTGTCGCGTCCGCGATTCGAACGCATCGAACTTCGAATTGCGGGAGACGAGGCCCATGAGCCAGTCGCGTTGTCCTCAGGCATGTAGCTTCCCGGGTCCGAGGTGCGGCGCGCGGCGACAGCGGGTGCGTTGCACCATGATCCAATTATCCCGTCCCAACTTCGCAGCGCCATCGCCGCGATACCGTGGCCGCAAGGCGGTGCGCGCCGCAGAAGCCCAGGTTAGTTGGTGACGACGAGCCAATGGCTGCTGCCGGCGCTCCAAACGCTCGGTCTGACGCTCCGACGTATGGGGAAATCAACCAATGAGCGCGAGCTGTCGCTCGAGCGGTTCACTGATGAGCGAGGCCTCATCGAAGTACGGTCGAATCTGTCTAGCGATTGCGCGAGCTAAGCCCGACGGCACCGCATTCCCGATCTGCCGCGCGATTTGGATTTTGGTCCCAACCCAGCGGTAGTCGTGCGGGAAGTCTTGGATCAGCGACGCTTCGTAGTGTGTAATCACCCGGTCTACGGACTTGGCCGGATTTCCTCGGTGCTTTCCAAACTCGTCCACCCATTCGCCGCGCTCCCACTGTGGGTGAAGGTACTGCCCCTTTTCCGGCTTGAAGAACTCGGTTCGAATCGTGACTGAAGGCGAGTCCCAGCGGAGTCGCCCCATCACGTCCGTGGTGCCCGTGGGCTTGTTCGCCCAGCAGTTAGGCAGGAGCTGCGCGGGCAGATCGAAACGACCGCCGCCGGGCGGAACGAAGCTGTACCGGTCCAAGCTCTTGAGTGTGGGCGTTCTCCGGATATGAAGATCGAGTCCGGTGAACACGCCAGGCATGAGTTCGCCAAAGAACTCGCCACGACTGTCCGGCAGTTCGGTTGACGCGGGGTGCGCGGGCAAGCCGCCGATCACGTCGCGGAGTGTCTTCCAGGGCTGGCGATTGCCCTCCTGCTGCCGGTCATGAGTCGCAGCGGGCAGCTCTATCGCGCCAATCCTTGACCCGATAATGATCGTTCGCTTCCGTCGCTGAGCCACTCCATAGTCTGCGGCGTTAAGCACCCCGAATCGCAGCTCATATTCTCGAAGCGCGCCATGATCGGCCTCGGCCAAAAGCATTTGGAACTCGGGGGACTTGGAGAAACGATCAACGTTCTCGATGACGAAAACCTTCGGATGCGCCTTTGCGACAAACCGCATGTACTCGCGCCATAGCTGATTCCGCGGGTCATCCAAATTCTTGAGGCCCAGGTTCGAAAACCCTTGGCACGGCGGGCCGCCGATGATGATATCCGCCTCAGGTATCTCCTCGTCGGAGACCTGCGCAATGTCTCCCGGGATCACGTGACCTTCGCCGAAGTTGGCCGCGTAGGTTGCTGCGGCGGCCTTGTCCCATTCGACGGCCAGAATCGGCTTGAACCCTTCCGCCGCAAATCCGATGGTCATGCCACCGCAGCCGGCGAAGAGATCGATCATGGAGGGAGTGGTCATGTGTTCATCGTACGTAAGACCACCGACAGCAAGGGTAGGCGCGCAAGTGCGTCAGCTTCCTGCGCGCCATACTTCAGGCTCGACGGGTCAGGCGACGGCGAGTTGCTGTCATTCGAGTGTTCCTCCACCAGGAGGTTCGTACGTCGGGGCGACGCGATCGGTCACCAACGAGCGATTGTTTTGGCTAGATCCGAATAGGGTCGTACCCGGCCCAAATCGACCACCTCGTCCCAGGCGATCTCTTGCTCCTTCGTGAGGGTCCCGAGCTTCTTGAGTCGACTGATTGCTGCCCGCATAGCATCGAAGGCGATGTGATACGTCGCGTCGACCTCACCCGTCCCCCGCGCAATCGAAACCAATCGAGTTGGCAGCGGTTCGGCAGTCACAGTCATCAAGTGCGGCAGCCGCTCACGCCGATGGCGGATCAATTGGTTGTACTCGTGTCTGATGTTCTGAACTCGATCGCTGCGGATAGTCCATTTACACGAGACGACCGCGTGGAGAAACGGAAGCGCCCCCGCTCCTACCCCCGGTAGAGCGACGACCACGTCGGGCTTGATCAGGTAATCCGTCCCCAGCGTCACCCGCAGCTCCGCGCTCTTCTTGGCTGCGTTGTTTACCCGCTTCAAATGGCTGTACTGCTCAAAATCTGTGACGAGACCCGGCTTTTCCAAGACGACAAATGGACGATCAGGCGCCGCTTGCGCTAGCTCGGACTTGAGTGCACCAGCAACAGCAAGCTCGAGCGGCCGTCCCGTGGCCGGATCCGCAACCCCTGATTCCCGGTCGCTAGGCACGCCGAGCTCATCAAGAGTCGCAGCCGCGATCGCCTTGGACATCTTGCTGCTCGAGTCCGCCGCGTTCGGGCGAAGCCCAGATTTAGTCGCCTTCCACCCGAGTAGCAATCCGGCAAAGGGTGCGTCGCTCATAACCGTCCTGTCCGGCGCGAGCCTTCGAGCGCGCCGAACCAAACCTAGTGGAACCCTAGAACCGAACAACTGTTTCCGGGCCCATCGCGCAAGAGCGCTTTCTAGCAGAGGTTGCTGGCGAGACATTCTCGTCGGCAGCGTTAAATTCATGACCGAACGGCTCGCGCAACCAAGATTATCGGCCGTCGATGGCTGCACCTCGTCATGTAGCAACCTGCCCGGCGGCGAGGACGATATGCGCATTGGAGCCCGCGCCTGGTCTTATACGGCCGCTCGATCGGGGGAAGCGGGCTCGGTGCGTCAGAGTCGGACTTTTGGTCCGAAGTGCGAGTTCAACTGTTGCAGTGGGTTTCGATAACAACGCGCCGCCGGGCTCCCAACTCGAGCGCAACAATCGCGATCGCCCCCGGCAGCACCCCCGCCTCGCAGCAGCCACCGGCCTTGATGGCGTACGCATTCGTGAGCTGCCTGCGCCCCGTGGGCCAGTCTGACCCGCTGACTCGGGCTACCGTCGCCTACGAGTTCCACCTATTGCGTCAGGTGGATAGACCGAAGCGCCGCCTCAAGAGCGCGCCCAACGCCGCCATGCCTGTGCCTATTCCAGCGATCGCAGCGACGACTAGAGCGGAGCCATCAACACCCAAATACGTGACCTTTATGCCCGTCCACTGCACCAGTGCGGTCAAGTCGATTGCGTTGGCCGGCGCCTTGGGAGGCGTAAGGAAAATACCATCCAGCGTGGCTAGCGTTACAACGAATGCGGCCAGCGTGGTCCCCAGCGCCACAAGCCAACTGAGCCCAGACAGCGAGCGACGAGGCACCACCCGCACGGCGAACCGCGTGTTTGGTAGGACGTAGTTGCCTGTGGCGCTGACGGCGACGCCATCTGCGGCGGCTGCTGCTCTATTTGCGCGCAATCGGACCTCTCCCACCGTGGGGTTGTCTCGCGCCTCCGCGAAGAATTCGAACGTGGCGACATCGTACGGTGTAGAGAAAGTCGTTTGCTTCCCCGTTATTGGAACAATCGTCGCTGGAAGGCCAAGTTCGACCGTCACGAACCCCGGCCGTGCATTGAATTGAAAAACATCCAATGCATACCGAGATCCGCCTCGGAGCTTCGCCTGGCGATCCGCGGTTCGCGGCCCGAATCTCGCCGTCTTTCCCGACTTCCGGAGTCTTCGGAGACCAACAACTCGAATAAAAGTGTCGGCTATCGGGGGAGGAAGTTCCTCGGGGGATGAGCCGCTTGTTTGTGGTCCGCGGGACGTGAGGAGATCGCCGAGGGCGCGGGCAGCTTGAGTAAATCCTTCACTGTCACCAGACGAGCGGGTGGCACGTCCATCCCGGTGCGGCCGCTCGCCAATGACAGCCGAATATTGCCCCTCGATTCCCGACGGATACTGCCCCTTAGGGAACCTACCCGCGAGCAGTGTGCGTATTTGCGGCGCGAGCTCCACCAGATAGGCCATACGGGACTGCGAGTCATTTGCGTCCGCCGCACCACCACTTGAGCTCGTCCTGTACTCAAACGGGTTGAGGTTCTCGTCGACTCTGAAGTCGACGAAGAAAAACTCGCCGCACCTCGATCTTCTGAGCCGGGTCGTCAGCGGCCGGGCGACGACCCGCTCCCGGATTCCAGCTCGATCCACCGGGTGATCACGTCCACCACGTACTCTCTTTCGCGCGGCGTGAGCTCGTGCCCCTTCGGGATGCCGTGGTTGATCTGCAGACAGGTGCGACGGCAGCAGGTCGCGGTGGCGTGCTGCGCCCGGAACACCGGATGCCCGCCCCACGGCGTCTGCTTGCCGTCCTTCTCGGGCAACGCCGGTGCGAGCCGAGCATCCACGAAATCGCGTGCATGCTGCCGGATCACCGGCAGCCCGCGCGACGCCAGGTACTCGCGCTCGACAGGGCGCAGGTGGAACTTCGCGCGGAACGGGATGCGGCCGATCCGCGCGATCCTGGCGTCCAACTGGTCCTGATCCACGATCGTCGACCCTACCGACCGCCACCGACAGCGACCGGCTCCTCCCGCAGAGCCGACAAGAGGTACGGGGCCGAGGCGCTGGCCGAGACGCCGGCGACCTCCGAGGGGGTCCCCGCGGCGACGACCGTCCCACCTTCCTCACCCGCGCCCGGGCCGAGGTCGACGACGTAATCAGCGGTGGCGACCACGCGCATGTCGAGCTCCACCATGACCACCGTGTTCCCCGCGTCCACCAGGCTCTGCAGATGCTCGACGAGGCGGTCGGCGTCGGCGCAATGGAGGCCGGAGGTCGGCTCGTCGAGCACGTACAGGGTGTCGGCGCGTTGGGCGCGTTGCAGTTCGGAGGCCAGCTTCACCCGCTGGGCCTCGCCGCCGGACAGCTCGGTCGCGGGCTGGCCCACGGCGGGAGCTGCGATGGTGTCGGTCATGTCCTTCTCCTTCATCGGAGTCGCTGCAAAAAATGAAGTGGGCCTACTTCACAAAATAAAGCACACTGCAATTAATGAAGTCAAGTGCTAATCTGGCGGACATGACGAACCAGCACTACGGCCAGTTCTGCGGCCTGGCGCGCGCGGCCGAGATCGTCGGCCAGCGATGGACGCTGCTGATCCTCCGCGATCTGAGCGTCGGACCCCGGCGCTACTCGGAGCTGGTGTCCGGACTTCCCGGCATCCCGACGAACACCCTGGCGTCGCGACTCAAAGAGCTCGAGGACGAGGGGATCGTGGAGCGGATGGCTCCCTCCGGTGCCGAGCGCTCGGTCGTCTACGCGCTGACGCCGCGGGGCGAGGAACTGGGCCCGGCGCTCGACGCGCTCTCCCGCTGGGGAGCCGGTGGGATGCGCGCGCCGCGCGAGGGCGAGATCGTGACCACCGCATCCATCACCGCCGCGCTCAAGGTCGCCGCGGGGGACGGGGTGGTGCAGGCGGACTGGGACACGGCGTACGAGGTGCACGTGGCTGATGTGATCGCCCACGTGATCATGCGCGACGGGGTCATCCTCGCCGGACCGGGTCCGATCGAGAACCCCGACCTGGTCATCACGGCGGGCCCTCAGATCCGGGATGTGATGGCGGGCGAGCTGGATGCGACCACCGCGGTGGCGACGGGAGCGGTGCAGTTGGAGGGCGACCCGGCCCTGTTCGAGCGGTTCGCCGAGACGTTGCGGGTGCCGTTCAGTGTCAACGTGCCAGCCCTCGGCTGATCGGCGTCACCTGCGGGGGGCCGCACCTCCGGCGCGGGTGAACGCGTAGGCCTCCTCCGCCAGCGACTCCCAGAGCCCGGGCGCCGCATCCGTCACCACCAGCCACTGCCGCATCGGCGTCTTCTTGCCCGCCTGGAACGGCTCGCCGACGGATGCGTCGATGAGCTCCTGCACCCGCGCGGCCGGCAGCTTGACCACGAAGCGCTCGCCGCTGGAGACCATGCAGAACACGGAGCCGTCGACGCGCAGGGCGTCGGAGCCGAACCGCCGTGGGCCTCCGGCCGGGGGAGTCACGCCGGGGCGGCCGACGAACGCGGTCACGATGTCGTCGAACCTGTCGCGAATGGTCATGGCGGGCCTAGGCGCGTTGCGCGACATAGAGGACCCCCGTGCGATTCGGGAGCGTCGGGCCGACCGTCTCCGCTTCCTCCCTCATCGCGTTCGCGGCCTCCTCTCCGAGCGTCTGCCGCACCTCGTCCAGGTTCGCCATCCATACGTCGTACATCCGCCCGAGCTGTTCGGCCCAGCGGGGGATCTCGATCCGCGCCACGACCTCCAGCCCGCCGGCCTCGATGATGGGTCGCCAGTCCGGCACCGCGTGCGGGCGCCCATCGTCGGACTCGTGCGCCGTGAACGCGTACCGACCGCCCGGGCGCAGGATGCGCGCCGCCTCGCGCACGGCGGCGATCCGATCCGTGGCGAAGAAGATCGCGTCCGCGCACAGGACGGCGTCCGCGCACTCGTCGGGCAGGCCGGTCGCTACGAGGTCGCCGATCTGGAACCGCGCGCGTCCCTCATCCACCCACTGGCTCGCCCGCTTCGCGGCCTCCGCGACGGCGACGGGGGACCAGTCGACGCCGATGAGGTCGGCGCCGGTCTCGCGGGCCACCCACAGGCTCACCCCGGCCCGGCCGCATGCGATGTCGACGAGGGTGCCGCCCTCCGGAACGTCTAACTGGGAAACGAACGTCTGCAGCGTCCACCGGGTCGACATCCCGTACGGGTCCACGCCGTCGGGATAGTCGTCGCCGTAGGCCTCCCGGGCGAGGCGCGCCATGATGGTGTCCGCCGCCGCGTCGCCATGGGCGGCGTCGAACTCCTCGGCGGTGACTCCCGGGCGCGGAGGCACGACAGCCCCCGGGATCTCGATCGACTCCGTCACGCGCTGACCTCCTGCTCGGCTGCGCACATTCTGCCGGGCGTCGGGCTGCGGGGGTAGAGGTGGCGCGTCAGTCGCCCGCGCCCACCCAGCGCTCGATCCGCCGATGGTCGGGCGTGAACCCGTGCTCCACACCCCAGAGCACCGCCTGGGTGCGGCTCTCGGCCCCGATCTTCCGGTACACGCTCCGGATGTGCGACTTGACCGTATTGGGACTCAGATAGGTGAGCTCGGCGACCGCCGCATTGCTCTTGCCCTGTGTGATCAGCGCGAGGATCTCGGACTCGCGGTCGGTGATCCCCTCTTTCCGCCCCGGCCAGTCGAGCTCGTCGGCGCTGCGCGCGCGTTCGGAAGAGTCGCTCACCACGATCTCGCCTGCGTTGACGGCTTCGATCGCCTCCACCAGCTCCTGGGCGGACAGCGTCTTCGACAGGTAGCCGTGGACGCCCTGCTCACGGGCGCTGTCGATCAGCTCGGGGTGGAAGTTCCACGTGTAGACGACGACATGCCGCGCCCGCGGGTTCTTCACGAGTTCGCCGATCTGCGCGTGACCGGACTCCGGTTGGGCGAACGCGTCGTACAGCACCACGTCGATGGATTCGGCCAGCGGCTCGTTGGTGTCGATCTCGACCACCTTCAGCCGGTCGCGGAAGTCGTCGAACATGCGGGCCAGCCCGAGCAGCACGACGTCGTAGTCGTCCACGAGCGCGATCGTGACGGGCGTGCCGGGTGCGGCAGAAGCCTCGGGCATGGCGGCACATTACACCCCTAGGGGTGAGGTCGGGCGGCCTATCCGGTGGTTGCGTGGAGGCGTCAACATCTCCACCGGAAAGGGTCGTGTCATGAACATCCTGCTGATCGTCATCGCCGTGATCGCCATCATCCTGCTGCTGACCGGAGGTTTCGTCTCGTCGCTGAACTTCCTGCTCTGGGTGGGGATCGTCTTGCTCGTCATCGCCGCCATCGTCTGGCTGGTGCGGATGCTCACAGGGAGCCGGCGCGTGTGAGGAAGGGCTGGGGGAAAGCCCTCGGGGACCGTCGGCCGACGGCGGCGGGTGGATGTGCGTCCACCCGCCGCCGTCGCTCTAGCCTCACCCCCGCCCGCAGTGCTAGGTTCGCGCGTGTTGTGGGGGGAGACGTGGCCTATCGATGAGGATAGGGAGTCATGTCGATGAGGACATCGAACATCGCCATTCGTGTGGGCGCGCCCGCACTGCTCGTCGCGGCCCTGATCGCCGCCGGCGCCACCTCCGCCCAGGCGACCACGCAGGCGCACCCGAAACCGCCGGGCGGCACGGTGCAGGTGGTCGTCTCCGGGCTGGACAACCCGCGCGGGCTGACCTTCGGGACCGGCGGGCAGCTCCTGATCGCCGAAGCCGGGCACGGCGGGACGCTGCCGCTCGGGGGCGGACCCGAGGGCGACCAGTACGGAGGCCTCACCGGCAAGCTCGGGGTGTGGGCGAACGGCGTGCTGACGCATCCCGTCACCGGGTTGTTCTCCGCGGCCGACCAGTCCGGCCTCGCCGCCGAGGGGTTGGTGTCGGTGGACGCTCAGGGGCGCTGGGTCACCGGGCAGATCGCCCTGAACACGTCGCCGATCCCGCCGGTTCCGCCGGGGAACCCGATCATCGATGCGGCGCGGGCCCAGCTCGGGCGCACGATCGCGATCGACCCGCGCTCGGGCAGGTGGGCGCCGATCGCGGCGACCGGTGACGCGGACTACGCGTGGACGGCGGCGCACAAGGATCTGGTCCCGGACCAGTTCCCGGACGCGAACCCGAATAGCGTGATCGTCCTCGGCAACACGCGCTACGTCGCGGACGCCGGTGCGAACATCCTCGCGAAGGTGGACAAGAACGGCTCCGTGTCGACCGTGGCGTTCATGGGCGTCCCGGCCGGGTCGGTGACGGACAGCGTGAGCACGTGCGTCGCCAAGGCGCCGGACGGATCCTTCTACGTGACGGAGCTGCTGGGCGGCACCTACGCACCGGGCGGCGCCCGGGTCTGGCAGGTCTGGCCGAACGGGACGGCGCGGGTCAAGTGGACGGGCTTCAGCACCATCCAGGGCTGCGGCTTCGACGGATCCGGCAACTTCTACGTGACGGAGTTCCAGGTCAACGGCCTCAACCCGGGACCCGGGGGCAACCCCGCCGGAGACCTGGTCAAGATCAGCCCGACCGGGCAGCGGACCACGTACGGCACCGGGCAGCTGTTCTTCCCATCCGGCTTCGCCTTCCGCGGCGGCAGCGCGTACGTGTCCAACTGGTCGATCATGCCTGCCACAGGCGGACCGAACGGGGTGAGCGGGCAGGTGGTGCGCATCAACGTCGGGGGGTGAGTGAGCGAGGATCGTCTGGTGATGCTGGGTCGCAGCATCACCAGACGGTCGCTCACAGTCCGACCTGCTCCACGGCGAATTCCGCTTGCTGTGGCGTGAACTTGTTCCGGCCCGTACAAGCCGAGCCCGAACGCAGACCGGTCGACGTTGCCGGGATCGTGGGACTGTGGGCGAGCGCGCTCACCGTGCTCGCGGCGGTGCTCATCTTTCGTGCGCTCGCCGATCAACCGTGCACCGCTGCGGCGGCGTGCCTGCTCCCTCCGATTTATCTGGCGGTGAAGCCCCTGCTGGTGGTGGCGTGTCTCGTCTTCCTCGTCCGGGCGGCGATCGGAACGCTCATCAGGCTCATCCGTCGCAACAAGCGCGCCCGGCGCCGCCGACCCGCCAGGTCATGAGGGCTCACGTGTAGGACACTTCCTGCCGCCTGATCGCGGGGATCAGAGCCGCCAGGATGCCACAGACGACACCGGCGCTGAGCAGCCACAGCCCGAGGCCGGCGGTCAGGTCCCATCCGGAGCCGCGGCTGGCGTCGGATACCAGCGCGAACGCTTCGGAGAACACGTTGCCGTTGGACTGCTCCTTCATGGTGACGGTCGGGTCGTTGATGAAGCTCCAGAGGGTGAAGGCGTAGATCGCGGGCACCACGATGGCCGCCAGTCCCAGGATGCGCCAGAGCACTCCCAGGTACCGGACGCGTGTGATGAGCAACAACAGCCCGAGTATGGCGAGGAATATCGCTATCGCCAGCAAGAGTGCCGCCGACGTCTCGTCGAGTGCGAAGTCGTGTGTCGGAGTCACGAGCAGGTCGGCACCTTTCAACAGGGTGAAGACGCCGTAGGGGAACAGGAGTCCGAAGCCGATCAGCAGGGCGGCGATGATGAAGCCGATCGCGGCCACGGCGTGATTGCGCCGATGTTTCACCGTGGGCGCACTCTGCGGTGCCGGTGCTATCGGTGCTGCCGGTGCGACGTGGTTCGTCCACTGCGCCCCATCCCAATAGCGTTGCTGACCGTCGGGACGCGTGTACCAACCGGGCGCGAAGCTCATGACGGCCCCCTTGCGTCGGCCCTGCGCGAACGGGATACCGCCGCGCCCAGGGAATCTGGTGAGGAATTCTCGGGGATGCTACTGCGCGGACAGCGCCCGCGGGCACCCCTCTTGGCGACACTCGCTTCGCACATCGACATCGCGCCGGCCTCCGGCTATCGTCGCGGGTGACCGTGCGCGGAGGCCGGAGGGGCCGGCCGAAGGAGGGGGCACCGATGTCGAAGTTCATGATCTCATTCCCGAGTGGGGAGATGCATTTCCGGCCGGATGAGTTCGACACCGTCGTGGCGGAGTCGCACGCGGTGATCGAGGAGATCAAGCAGGCCGGCGCGTACGTGTTCGGCGGCGGGATCGATGAGACGGTCCCGCCGGTGCTGGTGTCGGCCGAGGGCGGGGTGCGCGAGGGGACGTATCCGCAGACCGCACACCTCGAGGGCGGCTACACGATCATCGAGGTCCCGACGCGGGATGACGCGCTGCTCTGGGCGTCGAAGATCGCGAAGGCGTGCCGGTGCGACCAGGAGCTGCGGGCGTTCGGTTACGACCCGGCGTCGTAGGACAGCTCGGCGATCAGGAGCTCGTCAGCACCGTCTGTCCACGTCTGCGTGCGGGCCACGCGGAATCCGGCCCTGGCGACGGTCTCCGCCAGGTGCTCGACGGAATCGAACGCGGAGTGATCCGTGCCGGGCGGCGGTGCCGCGCGGTGGCGGGTGGGGTCGACGCCGAGGAAGGTCGCGGTGACGGCCCGGCCGCCGGTGCGGAGGACGCGCGCCCATTCGGAGATGGCGGCGTCGGGATGCGGGAAGAGCTGCAGCCCGGTGACGCACGTGACCAGGTCGAACGACGTGTCGGGGAGCGGCAGGCTGGTCGCGTCCGCGGCCAGGAGGTCGGCGTCGGGAAGGTGGCGCCGCGCCTCGTCGAGCATGCCGGGGGAGAGGTCCACTCCGGTGATGGGGCCTGTGAAGCCGCGGTCGTGGAGGGCGCGGAGCACGAGACCGGTGCCGGTCGCGATGTCGAGCACCGCCTCCACGCCCTCGAGGTCGACGAAGGTGGCGACGGCGGAGGCCAGGGCGCGGTGCATGGCGGAGTCGTCGTAGGTGGGGGCACGGCCGTCGAAGCGCTCGCGGACCATCAGGAGGTGGTCCTCGACGGTTGCGCGTGCGGGGGAGTCGTGCGGCTCGGTCACGTCGGCAGCCTAATGGGAGGCGGTGACCGACGGCCCCGTCGTCGCTGGAGGCGGCCGGTGATCTAATGGTGAGTCGGTGCGCTCATCCGCGCCGAGTGGTGACATCCGGTCACCACTCGGCGGAGCGGTGAGGCGCCGCGGACGCGCGGTCCTCAGCCCGCGGCCTCCTGCAGCTTCGCGATCTCGGCGCGGGCGGCCTGGACCAGCTCCTCGTTGGTGTGGGCGTGGCCCCACAGTCCCCAGCCGCCGGGCGCCGCCTCGGTGAGCAGCACCCAGGTGCGGTCGGCGAGGTGGGCGTCGCCGGAGGCGTCGGCGACCAAGGCCGTCAGGCGCTCGACGACCGCGAGCTGCTTGGCGCGGTCGAGGGCGCCGGCGTTCGTCAGGACCTGGACGCGAACGTGGTCGCCCTCGCCGTCCACATCGGCGAGATGGCCCGCGGGCAGCTCGTGGACGAAGGCGGCGGTGTTCGACCGGAACATCGGGATGTCGGGAACGGCCTCCACCTCCTTAACGGTGGCCGCGGCCGCGGTGGCCAGCGCGTGCGGGTCGGCGAAGGTGCCGGCGGGAGCGTAAATGTCGATCATGGGCATGGGGGCCTCCTGGGGCTCGACGGGAAGAAGTGGATGGTTCGAGCCTGGCAAGGGGCGGCATTATGATCAACGTCATAATCCTGATCGAGGAGGCTGCCGATGGATGACACCCGCGACCGGATGCTCGACGGGGCGATCCGGCTCCTGGCCTCGAAGGGCGTGCACGGCGCGTCGCTCGGCAAGATGCTCAGCGAGACAGGCGCGCCGCGGGGGTCGATCTACCACCACTTCCCGGGCGGCCGGAATCAGCTGTTCAGCGAAGCGCTCGACCGCACGACGACCTCCCACGACCGCTGGGTCGCCGCGCACGCGGGCTCGACGGCGGTGAGCGTGACGGAGGCGTTCCTCGCTTTCTGGCGTGCGGTGCTCGAAGGGTCGGAGTTCGAGTCCGGATGCCCGGTGCTGGCGGTCACGGTCTCCGCGCCGGATGGCGAGCTTTTCGACAAGGCGGCCTCGGTGTTCGCGTCCTCGATGGAGCACCTGACCGGCCTGCTCGTACGTGCAGGCGTCCCGCGCAGCGACGCGGCCGAGTTCGCGACGGTGCTCGTGGCGTCGGCCGAAGGAGCGGTGGTGATCGCCCGCGTGCAGCACAGCGTCCGCCCGCTGGACGCGGTCGGCGAGCTGCTGCTGGGTCGTGCCCGCCACCTCGACGCGGCCGCGGCGACCACCGCTTAAAAGTTTGCGGCGGCCGACTCACCCGAACGTCGACCGCCGCGCACCGGGAATGCAGTACAGCTGCCCGCCCCCTGCGGTTCAGCCTGCCATCCGGTTGCTTAGTGCACACAGTAAACGACCGGTCGCGGAAGTCAACCCCGTGGGCCAGCGGATGTTCGGATGTTCACCTCGAGTTCACGCACGGCGGTCGCGACGCCGTCCGGAGCCTCCCAGGCGGTGAAGTGACCCCCGCGCAGCAACCGGGCGAACGCGCGGATGTCGGTGTAGCTCTTCTCCGCCAGCGACCGCGGGTAGGCCGCCTCGTGCCGTTGGATAAGGATCGACGCGGGCACCGTGATGAGCGGGTGCAGCTCGTCGTCGTCCGTCGACTCGCGGTATGGCCGGAAGCTCGTGCCGATGGAACGGCTGAACCAGTACACCGAGACGTTGGTGAGGATGTCGTCGACCTCGAAGCGTTCGAGACCGTCGCCGTCGCTCCACGCGGCGACCTTCTCCGCGATCCAGGCGAGGAGGCCGCTGGGGGAGTCGATGAGGGCCGCGGCGAGGGTGTCGGGACGCGTGCCCTGCTCGTGCGCGTAGCCGGACTCGGCGGGGACGGCGACCGAGGCCAGGAAAGCGCGCTCCTCGTCCGTCAGCTCGACGCCCGGGCGCGACCGACCGGAGAAGGAGGCGTGCGAGGCGACGATCCCGGCGACCCTCTGCGGGTAGGCGGCGGCGAGCCAGTCGCTGACGCCCGCGCCGACATCTTCGCCGTAGGTGAGGTAGCGGTCATATTCGAGCGTGCTCGTCATCAGAGCGTTCCAGCGGGCCGCGACACCGGCGGAGGAGTACGGCTCGGGCAGCGGCGCCGACCATCCGTAGCCGGGCAGCGAGGGGATGACGACGTCCCGCTCCTCGCTCAGCCGGTCGGCGAGGTCGAGCATCGACGCGAACGAGTACGGCCAGCCGTGGCTGAGGACGATCGGCAGGGCGTCGCCGGGCTGTCGGGCGGGCGCGACGATGACGTGGATCGCGCAGCCGTCGAGGTCGATCATCCGCTGTTCGTAGCGGTCGAGCCGGCGTTCCACCGCGCGCCAGTCGTAACCGTCGCACCATCGGTCGACGAGTCCGCGCAGCACCCGCGGCGGGATGCCGTTGGACCACTCCGGGCCGGGAGTCGGCTCGGGCAGGATGGCGGCCTCGAGGCGGCGGTACAGGTCGGCGAGGTCGGCGTCGGAGACGTGGATGCTGTAGCTCATGGGTCGAATCTAGGAGGCACCTCCGACGGGCGGGCAGGGCGTTCCGGGATCTGGGGAGAGCTCGTCGGCGCGGCGTACTGTGGAGAACATGGCCCGCAACCGTGACGAGAACCGTCGCGCGGCTCGCGAGTCCGACCCGCTCGTCGAGGCCGCGCGCTACCGGCTGCGACGCGACGCCGAGGCGCGCGGCGAACCGGTCGAGGAGGCCAACGCGGGCCAGCCGTCGATGGACCAGCGGGCGCAGATCGTCGAGACGGCCATCCAGCAGGCGATCCGGCGCGGCGATTTCGACAACCTGCCGGGCGCGGGCAAGCCCCTGCCCGGGCTGACGGGGACGCACGACCCCGACTGGTGGATCCGCCGCAAGATCGAGCGCGAGCAGCTGACCGGTCTGGGGCCGCCCGCGCTGATGCTGCGCACGGAGGACAAGGAGCTGGACGCGCGGCTCGACCGACTGGCGTCCGAGACCGCTGTGCGCGAACACCTCGACGGGTTCAACCGCCGGATCGTCGAGGCGCGTCGGCAGCTGCAGGGCGGCCCGCCCGTCGTCACGCCGACGCGCGATGTGGACGAGGAGGTCGCCCGCTGGCGGCAGCGGCGCGAGGAGCGCATCCGGCAGGCGGAGGAGAACCGCCGGGCGCAGCAGGAGGCCTGGTCCGCGCTGTCCCGCCGCGAGCGCCGCCGCCTCCGCCGCGAGAACGGCCGCTGAGCAACCTCATCCCGCGCTACTGGTCCCAACACGCCGTTACGGCCGCCGCTAAAACGGCGTGTTGGGACCACTAGATCGGCGAGGAGACGCAACACCCCGTCATCGCCGCCGCATAACGGCGTGTTGCGACCCGTGGATGCGGCTACTCGGACAGGTGCTGGTGCGGCGCGGTGAAGTGGATGCTGTCCGCGGTCACCCCGACGAGTCCGAGCGTCACGCGCAACAGCTGCGGCGGGAGGCCGTCGGCGGGCGGCGGAGTCGCGGCGCCGAGAGTGATGCTCTTGCCGTCCGCGCCGGTCGCCGTCACGGAATCCAGGTAGACCTGAACGTTGCCGCGCAGCGCCATCTGGTCGGCGGTGGTGGCGAGCTTCGGGCCGGTGTCCTTCCGGACGGTCAGGCTGAAGCCGTCGATCGTGATGCCGTCGGCCGAGATCTTCAGCACCGGGATGCGGCGGCCGTCGGCGAGCGGGACGGTCACCACGCTGATGCCTTTGAGCCCGGAGAAGGAGAGGGAGCGGCTGCCGAGCTGCGCGGGCGGCTGCGTGAAGACCGGCGCTCCGCCGTCCGGACCCGCAGGCACCGGGGGAGCGGTCGGGGCCGGCGTCGCGCCCGGCGTACCCGGGACGACGGGGGCGTCGGTGGAGCCGGGGACCGGCAGCGACGGGACGCCGGGAAGGCCGGAGCCGGACGACGGCGACGCCGTCGGTGTCGGCGCGGGGCTCGGAGAGCTGCACGACATGAACAGCGGGATGCACAGCTCCGCCGGAGCCGCCGTCGGCACGCGGGCCGCGCCGATCCCGGCGACCGCAGCCGCGACGCACGCGATCAGCGCACCGGCGACGACCCCGGAGCGTGCGCGCCTCATGCGGTCGAGCCTTCGCGCGGGGCGGCAGTCGGCTCCGCGAGGTCCGCGGGGATCGTAGCGGTGTCGCCGCCCATGGCGGCCGGACCTGCGGGGTCGCTCCCGTCAGCGGCGTCAGCCTCCGCATCCGCGTCGTCCACGGCGACCGCATCCTTCTTCGGCATCCACGCCACCGTCAGGATCCCACCCACGGTCGCCAGCAGCATTCCGATGAAGAACCCGCCGAGGTTCACTCCCACCAGCGAGTACACCGCGACGGCGAGGGCGATCACGCCGTAGAAGATGCGATGTGCGGGCATCGCGATCGCGAGCACGCCGAGCACCACGAGGAGGATCGGGATGATCGTCGCCTGCAGCCCCTCGATCCCGAGCTGCACGTGGATCTTGCCGATGTCGAGCTGGCCCGAGAAGAACATCTCGATGCCGCCCAGAGCGGTCAGCACGCCGCCGACGAACGGGCGACGGCGTCGCCAGGCGCGGAAGCGGGTCCAGGCGCCCGCCGAGGCCGGCGCGCCCGCGTGGTGCGCGGCCACGATCAGAAGCACCCCTTCGAACCGTCGGTCAGCTGCACGTGCATCCCGGTGAGCGTGAAGACGGACGCCTGCGTGCTCCACGCGGTCTGCTGGAGGTTCGTGATCGTGACGGTGTCCGAGTCCTGCGCGAAGTCGCCGGCGGTGCCCTTGGCAGCCGTGTTCACGGTCGAGGCGTCGACGCCGATGCGGATGTTGTGGAACTCCGAGTCGCCCTTGAGGTCCGTCATCCCGATCTGCAGGTCGGATGCGCTGGCCGGCTTGCCGTCGCCGCCCGCGGTGATCAGGATGCCCGCCTTGCCGAGCGGTGTGTCCGTGACGACCGACTGGCACAGGTCGGCGAGCGTTGCCGACTTGATGTTGGCGATCGCGACCTGGTGCTCCTTGCCCGCGGTGTCGGGTGCGACGCCGGCGTACTGCGAGAAGCCGCTGCCGTCGAGCTTCGACGCGCTGATCTGGAACTGGCTGCCGGAGACGGCGAACGAGACGGGCACGGCGCCCTGCGCGACACCGGCCATCAGCACGGTGGACACGACGGCCACGGGGACGGCTGCGAGAACGATCCGTCCGGCGTGAGACCCGGCGAGCTTTCGGAACTTCATCGATCCTCCTGTTCGGGGGACTTGACAGCGTCGGCGCAGTCAGGTCCAGGAGCGAGCCTAAACGTTATTGACCGTGTGTCAATAGTTGGGGGATGCATCCATTCGTGTATCCGAACAGTCCCCGCCGCCGGGGGCGACGGTTAGGCTCGACGCATGGAATCCGACCGGCGCACCAGGCTGACGCCGGACGAGCGCCGGACACAGCTCGTCGCGCTGGGGGTCGCGTTCCTCGCCGACAACCCGCTGGACCAGCTGTCCATCGAGGAACTGTCGGCGCGGGCGGGCGTGTCGCGCGGGCTGCTGTTCCACTACTTCGGGTCGAAGCAGGGGCTGCACCGGGATGTCGTGCGGACCGCGCGCGACAGCATGCTGCACGCCACCGAGCCGATCGCCGGGCTGCCCCCGCTGGAACGCCTCCATGACACCCTGGCGCGGATCGTCGCCTTCGTGCGCGAGCACAGCGGGACGTTCTATTCGCTGGTGCGCGGTGTCGCCTCCGGGGACACGGAGGTGCGCGCCGTCGTCGAGGAGGCGCGGGGCGAGCAGGCGGAGCGGGTGATCGCCGTGTTCCTCGAGCTGGGCGTGCCGGACACGCCGATGCTGCGCATCGCGCTGCGCTCGTGGATCGCGTTCGCCGAAGAAGCGCTCGTCGAGAGCGCGATCGGCACCGACCTCCCGTCGGAGGAGATCGTCGGGTTCCTCGAGCGCAGCGCGCGCGGGGTGGTGGAAGCGCTGGGCTAGATGCCCTCCTCCTCCACGTCCTCCTCGGTCAGGACGCCGTCGTCGACGTCCTCGCCGTCGTGCTCGTCGAGGACCGGCTCGGCCTCGCGGGCCTGGCCGCCGGTCGGGCCGTCGTTGCCGTCGCCCGGACCGGGCCAGATCGTCTCGCCGGCCACCGCGTCATTGGTCACGAGCTCGTCGGCGAAGTCGGCCTCCGCCTCCGGGTCGTTCAGGGCGTAGTCCACGTCGCCGTCGGCCGGGTCTGCCCAGCCGGGCGTCTCGCCCGCGTCGGTCTCGCCGATCTCGACGTCGTCGACGCCATCCTCCGGGATGCGCTCCATCCTCGTCCCCTCTCGCTCGTTCCTGCTGGGACCGTACACCCACGCGAAAGGCCCCCACCATCGAGTCCGCAGAGAGTGCACGGGACACGCCGGAGCGGTGTGCATTCTGTGCGGACTCGACGGTGGGGGCCGTCGAGCCGCGAGGGTCAGCTCGCGGTCGGGAAGGTGATGGTCTTGCCCGAGCCGGCGTCCTTCACGGCCGCGTCCTTGAACGCGGCGAACTGCTGCGCGTTGGTGAAGCCGCCCTGGTAGCGCTCGCCGTTCACGAACACGGTCGGGGTGCCGAAGCCGCCCGAGGTCGGGTTCTTGAGCTGCGAGTTCGTGGTCGCATCCTGCGTCATGTTGGTGATGAAGTCGGCGTAGGTCTGGTTGTTCACGCAGTCGGTGATCGACTTCGAGTCGACCCCATTGTCCTTGAAGATCTTGAGGAGCTCGGCGTTCGTGAGTCCCGTGCCGGTCTGCTCGTCGGGCTGGTTCGCGAACAGCGCGGCGTTGAGGTCGAAGAACTTCGACGGCTGCGAGTTCGCGACGCACGACATGGCGGCTGCGGCCCGCGTCGAGTACTGCTTGTTCTGCGAGCTGTCGAGGATCGCGACCGGGTGGATCTCGAGCGTCGCCGATCCCTCGTCCAGCCACTGCTTGATCTGGGTGTTGTTGGTCGTCTCGAACTGGTCGCAGTAGGGGCACTGGTAGTCGAGCCAGATCTGGATGTGCGCGGTCTTGCCGTCGAGCTGCATCTTCGTCGGCGTCGGCTGCGCGCCGCTCTTGATCGCCGGCGTCTCGGTCGCCGTCGTCGACGACGTGAGGAGGAGTCCGCCGCTGGCCATGTTCTTCGGATTCGCGGCGCTGGAGCCGGCACCGCCGACGCTCGTGAAGATGACCACGCCGATGATGGCGAGCACGGCGACGATGCCCACGATGACCGAGCTCTGCACGATCACCTTGCGGCGCTTGGCCTTCTTGGCGGCCTCCTCGCGCATCTTCCTGGCGGTCTCGCGCGCCTCCTCGCGGCGGTCGCGTTTCGTCGGACCCGAGGTCCCCCTGCCAGTTGCCATTCAGCTCATCCCATCGAACGGTGGTCGGTTTCCTTCTGAATGGTATTGGGATTTTGCTTTGAAGCGGCTGTACCGGGTGCCCTACCGTGGAGGGATGGATCCGATGGAACGAGCCAGCTGATGTCCGACGACTCCGCCGGACGCGCGGGCGACGGTCCGAACGAGGGACGCGACACCGCGGGCGCGGAGTACGCCGAGCGCCTGCGTCGCCTCGACGGCTCGTGGTGGCGCCGGACGCTGAACGTCCAGGCGCCGTACCGCTGGAACATCCGGCGGCTGCACCTGGGCCGCGTCCTGGATGTGGGGAGCGGACTTGGCCGCAATCTGGCCCACTTGGGCAACAACGGGGTGGGGGTCGACCACAACCCGGAGTCGGTGGCGATCGCCCGGGCGCGCGGCCTGACGTCGTTCACGAGCGACGAGTTCCCGTCGACGGAGTTCGCGAAGCCGGGGGCGTTCGACTCCATGCTGATGGCGCACGTCGTGGAGCACGTCGACCCGGACTTCGCGGTCGAGCTGGTGCGGATGTACCTGCCGTACATCAAGCCGGGCGGCCGGGTGGTCTTCATCACGCCGCAGGAGCGCGGCTACGCCAGCGACTCCACGCACGTGACGTTCACCGACTTCGAGGGTCTGCACCGCCTGTCGGAGCGCGTCGGACTGACCGTCGAGCGCGAGTACTCGTTCCCGCTGCCGCGCGCGGCGGGGAAGGCGTTCACGTACAACGAGTTCGTGGTCCTGACCCGCATCCCGGGCTGACCCCTGTTCGCGGGATTGGCCGCCTGCTCCACATTCCCTAGCGTCCTGATGAGGCGAGAAGGGTGGAGTTGTGGCACGGGTAGGGGTGAAGGGATGGGCCGCGATCGGCCTCGGCGCGGCGCTGGTCCTCGGTATGGGGATCGCGGCGAACGCCTCCAACCACGGGAGCCGGCAGATCTCCGCACGTGAGACCTCTGAGACCGTCGTCGCTTCCCCGACTCCGACGCCTACTCCCGTCGTCGAGGTGCGCACCGAGACGCAGGACGAGCCGATTCCGTTCGCCGCGCAGTCCGCGAACGACGCGAACCACGACGTGGGATGGTCCGGAGTGACCACGGTCGGCCAGAACGGCGTGAAGACGAAGACGTTCCACGTCACCTACACGGACGGCGTCGAGACCTCCCGCGAATTCGTGTCGGAGGCAGTCACCACCGCGCCGGTCGACCAGGTGACGAGCATCGGGACGCGGCAGCCGCCGCCTCCACCGCCGGCTGCGGCTCCGCAGGCGCCTGCGGGCGGTGGATGCGACCCCAACTACAGCGGTGCCTGCGTGCCGATCGCGAGCGACGTCGACTGCGCCGGCGGCAGCGGCAACGGCCCCGCCTACGTGCAAGGCCCCGTGACCGTCATCGGCACCGACATCTACGACCTCGACCGCGACGGCGACGGCGTCGCCTGCGAGTGACAGCATCCACTGGTCCTCACCCGCATCCCGGCCTGACCACTGCGGTGAAGTGCAGCTAGTTGCGGTCGACACGCCGTAGCGGGCCGCAACTACCTGCACTTCACGAGAGGGGGAGAGAGGGGGGAGCGGCGCGCTAGTCGGCGGCGGCCGGGGTGCGGCTGAACTCGACGTCCTCCACGCGGGAGCGCGGCATGGCGAGAGCGGCCACGATCGTGAGGACCGCCGCGACCGCGACCGCGACGAACACCGCGGTGGAGGCGGCCTGGATGGTGGCGGGGGCCTTCGTCCCACCGGCGGAGGCTGCGATGATCGCGTTGGCGATCGCGCCGAAGACGGCGACGCCGACCGCGCTGCCGATCGAGCGGGCGAACAGGTTGCTGCCGGTGACCACGCCGCGCTCGTTCCACGGGACGCTGGACTGCGCGGCGATCAGCGTCGGCGTGGCGATCAGGCCCATCCCGAGGCCGACGACGAAGCAGCTCAGCGCCACGAACAGCACGGACGGGGCGACGGAGGTCGCGGCCAGCGCTATCGCACCGACGATGGCGATCCCCGTGCCGAGCAGCGCGGTGTTCCGGAAGCCGATCCTCAGGTAGAACCGGCCCGACAGGCTGGCCGCGATGGGCCAGCCGAGGGTCAGGGCGGCGACCGCCAGGCCGGAGACGATCGGCGCGACGCCGATGGTCCCCTCCAGATAGGTCGGAACGTACGACGTCAGTCCGATCAGGATGGCGCCGACTCCGAGGGAGATCAGGGTCGTCGTCACGAGCAGCCGGCGGGAGAACACCCACAGCGGCAGCACGGGCTCGGCCGCGCGCCGCTCCACGAGCACGAAGACCGCCAGCAGCACGGCCGCGATGACGAAGGCGCCGATGCTCCAGACGGAGTTCCACGCCCAGGCCTGGCCGCCCTCCAGCACCGCCAGGATGAGCAGCGTCATGCCGCCGGTCAGAAGCGCGGCTCCGGCGTAGTCGATGCGGTGCTTTCGGCGCTCGATGCTCTCGTGGAAGGTGCGGATGAGCATCCACGCCGCCAGCACCGACAGTGGGACGTTGACGAAGAAGATCCACCGCCACGACAGGAACTGGGAGAACACGCCGCCAAGGGTCGGGCCGACGACGGACGAGATCGCCCAGACGCTGGCCAGGTACCCCTGGGCCTTCGCACGCTCGGCCACGGTGTAGATGTCGCCCGCGATGGTGATCGCCATCGGCTGGATGGCGCCGGCACCGAGGCCCTGCAGAGCGCGGAACGCGATCAGCGCGGGCATGCTCCAGGCGAAGCCGCAGAGCACCGACCCGACGAGGAACAGCGCGATCCCGATGAGGACGATCGGCTTGCGTCCGACGGTGTCCGACAGCTTCGCGTACACCGGCACGGACACGGCCTGCGCGAGCAGGTAGACGGAGAACAGCCACGGGAACTGGGCGAAGCCGCCGAGGTCCTGCACGATCGAGGGGACCGCCGTCGCGAGGATCGTCGAGTCGATCGCGACCAGTCCCGTCGTCAGCATGAGGGCGATGAGGATGGGGCCGCGCTCGGATCGGAAGCCGACGCTCGCTCGGGTGGGTTCGTTCATATCTGTGAACAAGTCTCGCACCGGATCGAGCATTCCTTGACGTGAAAGAAATCGTGCGGCAAACTCTGAAACATGTCTTTCACATCTGGTGGGGAGCGGGCCGCGGAGCAGCGCGCCGAGCGACGCGCCGAGCACCGCGCGACGGTCACCGACCCGCGCGCGCTGCGGGCGCTCGCGCATCCACTCCGCCTCGCCCTGCTCGACCACCTGATGTCCTTCGGCCCCCGCACCGCCAGCGAGTGCGCCGCCGTGGTCGGCTCCACGCCCTCCAACTGCAGCTACCACCTGCGTTCCCTCGCCAAGGTTGGCCTGGTGGAGGCGGTGGAGGCGGAGGACGGCCGCGAGCGTCCCTGGCGCTCGGCGGCGACCGGACTGACGTTCGGCCGGTCCGAGGACCCGGAGTTCGCGATGGGCTCCGACACGGTCGAGCGCGCGCTCGCCGACCGGCAGGTCGATGACGAGGCGGCGCTGGTCCACCGCGCGATCGCCCAGCGGAACGAGCAGCCGGTCGAATGGCGCGAGGCGAGCATGTTGACCAGCTACGCCCTGAAGCTGACGCCCGCCGAGCTGCGCGAGCTGGGGGAGCGACTGGATGCCCTCATCCGCCCGTACATCGGCCTCACCCGCGGCGACGCGCCCGAGGGCAGCGACGTCGTGGCGCTTCACCTCAACGCCTTCCGCCATCCGGACGCCATCGCCGCCGCCCGGGCTCTCGAGCAGGAGCGGGAGGCCGCCGAATGACCGAGACGGGAACCGAGTCGCCGCAGCGCACGCGCTCGCCGCTGCTCCGCCGCGACTTCGCGCTGATCTGGACCGCCGGGCTCGTCTCCGACACGGGCGACTGGCTGCTGATGATCGCCCTGCCGCTGTTCGCCCTGTCGGCGACCGGGTCGGCGCTCGGCGCATCCACCGTCTTCCTCGTGGAGCTCGTGCCGATGCTGCTCGTCGGCAGCTTCCTCGGGGTGCTCGTCGACCGCTGGGACCACCGCCGCACGATCATCGTCGTGGCGCTGCTGCAGGGGGCACTGCTCCTTCCCCTGCTGTTCGCGAGCGCCGACCGCATGGGCATCGTCTACGCGGTCGCCGCTGTGGAGGCCGTGCTCGGCGCGATCATCAACCCGGCCCGGCAGGCGATGATCCCGCAGCTGGTGGGCGCCGATCAGCTGGCCCGCGGCAACGCCCTGATCGCCGTGAGCGACAACCTCGCGCGGCTGGTCGGCTCCCCGCTCGGCGGTCTGGCGTTCGCACTGTGGGGGCTGCCCGGCGTGGTGATCGCCGACGCCGCGTCCTACCTCGTGACCGCGGCGCTCGTCGCCCTCAGCCGTCCGCATCCCGTCGCCCCGTCCGAAGACGGCGAGGCGACGGCCGTCGCCGAGAAGCGCATCGTGCGCGAATGGATCGACGGGCTCGCACTGATCGCCCGGTCGGCCACGCTGCGCACGCTGGCGCTGATCGCCGCGCTGGGCGGCGTCGCGCAGGGGCTCTTCCTCGTCCTGTTCCTCGTCTACGTCACCCAGAACCTCGGCGCGGGCGACACGGGCGCGGGCATCATCCGCGGTGTGCAGGCGATCGGCGGCGTCCTGGGCGGCCTCGTCACCGGGCTCATCGCACGGCGGCTCGGCCCGCGCTCGATGATCGGCGGCGGCTACCTGGTGTTCGGGATGCTGTCCCTCCTGACCTGGAACCTCGCGCCCTTCACCACCGCGATCTGGGTCTACTGCGGCCTCTTCATCGCGATGGGCCTGCCCGCGGTCACCACGGCCACCGGCGAGATCACGCTCGTGCAGACCGCCGTGCCGCCGCGCGCGCTCGGCCGCGTGATCGCCGCGATGACCACCGTCGACGGCGCGGCGCAGGCGGTGGGCCTGCTGCTCGGCGGGCTGCTGGCCGACTCGCACGACATCGTGCCGATCCTGGACGTGCAGGCGTCGCTTTACCTGCTCTGCGGGGTGATCGCGATCATCGCCCTGCGGGGCACGCGACGTCTTCCGTAACGGCGGCGCGGGGAATAGCCTGGCGCCACCGTGTCCCTCGGAGGTGTCTGATGCCGTTCCGCCGCTCGCTCGTCCGTCGCACAGCAGCCGCCGCAGCCATCGCTGCCGCCACTCTCGGAGGCCTCACCGCGTGCGATCTGTTCGCACCCCAGGACACCCTCTACATCGAGGAGGCCAGCGTGGGGGTGAGCGCGACCGTCGGGAACGTCTTCGTCGGCAACGCCGTGCTCGTGCAGGGAGAGGGGGACACGGCCAATCTGGTCACCACCCTCGTCAACACCGGTGGGAAGACCGAGAAGGTGACGATCAACCCGTCCGGCGGCCAGTCCATCGACGTCACCCTCAAGGCCCGCGAGACCAAGCGCATCGGCAATCCGCCCAGCGAGGAGTCGCTGGTGGCCGGTGTCGAGGGCAAGCCCGGCGGCCTCACCACGGTGTCCGTCACGAGCGGCGGCAACTCGGTCGGGCTCGAGGTCCCGATCGTCACCGGAGCGCTGCAGCCCTACGGCACGCTGACCCCGGTGCCGCAGCCGACCTCCACCGGGTCGCCGACGCCCACGCCGACGTCCACGCCCTGACACCCCCGGCGTCCGATCGAGGCTGGCCCTCGACGCTCAGCGCATGATATTGGCGCGAAACCCGCCCGGGTTCCCGCTGATTCCTTGGATGTGAACGTAGGGTGTCCGTGTGTGGCGACTGGACAGGAAGACCGAGGATGACGACGCGAGGTCGGTCATCGGAGACGACGACGCCCTGAACCCGCGCACCACGACCGCTCCGCACACCCTCAGCCTGGGCGACCCTGGACTGGTCGCCGGCAACATCGCCGAGCCGGTCTGGACGCGGTGGCGCGACGAGATCGCGTCCATCGGCGGCGCGTCCCCGCTGCTCCACTTCGAGGACAGCCCGCGGACGCGCATCGAGCTGAGCACCACGCATCCCGGCGGCCTGCCGCAGTTCATCACCGGACAGAGCACGCTGCTGTCGAGCCTGATCCGCGACGAGCTGGCGCTCCGCACGGCACGCGCCGCGGCGAACGCGATCACCCAGAAGGGCATCGAGCTGCGCTCGGTCCGCGGCATCGAGTCCGTCCACCTCGCGATCGGCCTGGCGCAGTGGCGCCACGGGTCGGAGGAGTACTTCGCGCCCATCCTGCTGCGTCCGCTCGCCATCCGCCGCTACGGCCGCGACTTCGAGCTGAAGCTCAAGGGCCAGACCTACCTCAACCCCGAGCTGGCCCGCGCCCTCTCGGAGCAGTTCCAGATCACGCTGGACGCGGACGCCTTCGTCGCGCTCGCCGTCTCGAACGGCGTGTTCAAGCCGCAGCCGGTGATCGACCGCCTGCGCGGACTGACCTCGCACCTGCCGTGGTTCAACGTGCAGCCGCGTCTGGTCGCCTCCTCGTTCGCCGACGTCGCGCCGGCCCTCAGCGAAGAGGCCCGCGACCTCGACACCGTGCTGCTGGACGCGCTGGCCGGCAACCCGACCGCCCGTTCGACGGTCGAGAGCGCCTTCAACCCGGTGGACCCGATCCGTCAGGACGAGCGCCCGCCCGCCACCGACACCCTCCTGCTCGACGCCGATGAGGAGCAGGAGAACGTGGTCGCGCAGATCGCGGCAGGCAACTCGATCGTCGTGAAGACGCTGCCGGGAACCGGCGGCACGCAGACCATCGTCAACGCGATCGGCGCCCTCGTCGCACAGCACAAGCGCGTGCTGGTCGTGAGCCCGCGCCGGTCCAGCCTCGACGACATCGCCCAGCGCCTCACGCAGGCCGGGCTCCCCGGGCTCGCCGTGACGCCGCGGACGCTGCGCCGCGACCTCGTGCAGTCGATCGCCCGCAACGAGAAGGCCACGCAGCCGAAGGTCACCGACGTCGACGAGGCGCTGGTGCGCCTCCGCAAGGTGCTCGTCGACTACCGTGCGGCGCTGACCCGGCGCGACCCCGTGCTCCGGGTGTCGGTGCTGGATGCGCTGCGCGAGCTCTCCCGCCTGTCGCTGCTGCCCTCGCCGCCGTCCACCACCGCCCGCCTCGGCCGCCGCGCCATCGAGGCGCTGGCGCGCGACCGCGACGCGTCGGCCGACGCGCTGATCCGCGCCGCCCGGCTGGGGGAGTTCCGCTACGGCCCCAACGACTCGCCCTGGTACGGCGCCTCCTTCACCACGACGGAGGAGGGCAAGAGCGCCCACGAGCTCGCCAAGAAGCTCAACCGCGCCGAGCTGCCGCGCCTGCTCGACCGCGCCAACGCGCTGATCGGCCAGACCCGGATGCGGCCCTTCGCATCCATCGCCGAGCTCGGCGTCTACCTGCGCCTGCTCCTCGACATCCGCGAGACGCTGGACAAGTTCACGCCGTCGGTGTTCGACCGGTCGCTCACCGAGCTGATCGCGGCCACTGCGTCCCGTCGCGAGTCGCCGTCCATGTCGGGCGCGAACCGTCGCCGCCTGCGCAAGCATGCACTGGAGTACGTGCGCCCGGGTGTGCACGTCACCGACCTCAACGAGAGCCTGCGGCGCATCCAGCAGCAGCGCATCCTGTGGAACCGCTTCGCCGTCGCCGGCGTCGTGCCCGAGGTGCCGGTCGGCATCGCGGACGTGCAGGTCGCCTACCAGCGCGTGGCCGAAGACCTCGCCCGACTCGACATCCCGCTGCGCCGCACCGGAACGCCGCAGTCGCTCGCCGCACTCCCCGTCGAGGAGCTGACCCGCCAGATCGCCGGCCTCGCGGCCGAGTCCGAGGTGCTGGCGAACCTGCAGGAGCGCACCGCTCTGCTCACCCAGCTGCGCGACCTCGAGCTGGACCCGCTGATCTCCGACCTCTCCATCCGACACGTGCCCGAGACCCAGGTGAGCGCCGAGCTGGAGCTGGCCTGGTGGCAGTCGGTGCTGGAGTCGCTGCTCGCGAACGACCGCGCCCTGCTCAACGCCAACACCGGCGTGCTCGACCGCCTGGAGGCCGACTTCCGGCTGGTGGACGAGGCGCACGCCTCCGCGACCGGCAAGCAGCTGGCATGGATGCTTTCGGAGACCTGGAAGATCGGGATCGTCGACTGGCCGGACGAGGCCGCGGCGCTGAAGCGCCTGCTGAAGAGCAGCGTGCCCACGGCGACCACGCTCAACGAGGCCGCTCCGCACCTCGCCCGTCCGCTCGCGCCCGTATGGCTGGTGTCGCCGTACGAGATCCCGTCGATCGGCCGCGAGGTCGGGTTCGACGCGGTGCTGCTCGTAGATGCGGGCGCCTCCAGCCTCGCCGAGAACGTCCCCGTCATCCGCCGCGCCCGCCAGGTGGTCGCGTTCGGCGACCCGGTCACGCAGACGCCGTCGCGTTTCGACATGGGCGTACACGAGTACGGCACGACCGTCGAGGAGCTCGACGTGGACGCGCTGCACGCCGAGTCCGCGCTCGCCCGGCTCTCCGAGCTGCTGCCGGTGTACACGCTCAGCCGCAGCTACCGCGCCGGCGGCGAAGACCTGGCCGAGCTCGTCAACCGCCGCTTCTACGGCGGGATGATCGACTCCCTCCCGTGGGCCGGCACCTACCTCGGCCACGGCAGCCTCGCGCTGCACTACGTGACAGGCGGTCAGGGGATGCCGGACAGCGACACCGGGGCCGTCGAGTCGACGGACGCCGAGGTCGCGAAGGTCGTGGAGCTCGTGCTCGCGCACGCGACCGAGCGCCCACGCGAATCCCTCATGGTCATCACCGCGAGCGAGCGCCACGCGGTGCGGGTCAACCAGGCGGTGCTGGCGGCGTTCGCCAAGCGCTCCGAGCTGGCGGACTTCATCCTGGGCGACCGCGCCGAGCCGTTCACCGTGGTGACCCTCGACCAGTCGGTAGGCCAGAGCCGCGACCGCGTCATCTTCTCCATCGGCTACGGCCGCACTCCGCACGGCCGCCTGCTGTCGAACTTCGGCGCGCTGGCCGAGCCGGGCGGCGACCGCCTGCTCGCGGTCGGCATGACCCGCGGACGCCGCGGCATGGACATCGTCTCCTGCTTCAAGCCGGACGACATCGACGAGTCGCGCATGCGGCACGGCATCGCCGCGCTGGCGCAGGTGCTGGGGGAGGCCGACCAGCTCCAGACGGCCGCTCCCGAATACCTCAGCCAGGACGCCGACCCGATGGTCGTCGACCTGGCCAAGCGCCTGGCGCGTCGGGGTCTGGATGTCCACCTCGGCTACCGCGGCAAGCTGACGCTGGTGGCCTCGCACGAGGGCCGCGCGGTGGTCGTGGAGACGGACGACGACGTGTCGAAGGGCAGCCTCCGCGAGTCGCTGCGCCTGCGTCCGGACGTGCTGCGCCGCCTCGGCTGGCACTACCTCCGGGTGCACAGCTTCGAGCTGTTCGCCGACCCGGACGCGGTCGCGGCGCGGGTCGCGAAGCTGATCGGCAAGGGCGAGCCCGACGCGGTGACGGCGCCGATCGATCTGCCGCAGCTCTAGGCTGGAGGGTCTGTTGCACCCCCAAACTCCGCATGACGTCGTTTGAGGGCAGCCTCGACGGGTCCGTCGCCGTCCACCGTATGGTCCGATTGAAGCGCGAACTGGATGCGGAGGAAGCGTATGTGGACGCCTTCGCCGAGTGGGACGCATCAGGGGAGCATGCGCTTTGGGACCAGACCGCCGGCGACGGGCTGGGTGAGTGAGTGTCCCGATCCCTAACGGTCGATCGCTCTAGGCTGGAGGAGTGAGCGAGTCACCCGGCAGACGGCGGCACCGGCGCGTGCAGCGTCCCGGCGCGCCCGGCACCGATCCCGAACCGCGCGTAGAGCCGCGGGACGACGAGCCGCGTCCGGACTCCGACAACGCCCCGTCGTGGTCCTCCAACGACGAGCAGCTGCGCCGCGACGTCCCGCCCCACTGGTGAGGTGCAGGTACGTGCGGTCGACACGCCGCTGACCCGCGCAACGACCTGCACTTCAGCGGGAGAGAAGCGCGCGGGCGCTCTAGGGCAGCGGGTCGGCGTGCTTGCCGGCGGACTGCGGCGGGGACTGCTGCGCGGCCAGGAGGTCGCGGATCTCGGTGAGGAGGTCGAGGTCGGTGACCGGCTTGTCCGGCTCGACGACGCCCTTCTTGCGCAGGCGCTCGGCGCGCTGCTTCACGAGGTTCATCGGAAGGACGAAGGCAAAGTAGACGACGACCGCGACGATCAAGAAGTTGATCACGGAGACGAGGACCGCACCGAACTTCAGATGGGCCTCACCAATCGTCAGGGTCAGCGCATTGTTGAGGCTGTCGCTCATGGCGATGGCCCCGATGAGCGGGTTGAACAGGTTCGTCACGATCGACGTGACGACCGCCGTGAACGCCGCACCGATGACGACGGCGACGGCAAGGTCGATGACGTTCCCGCGGAGGATGAACTCCTTGAAGCCTTTGAGCACGAACGAGCCTTTCTACGCGGCGGAACCCGACGACGGGGCCGACGGGGTCGTGGAGGTGGAAGAGGTCGACGACGTCGAGGTGGACGACGACGCATCCGACGACTTCGTCCCGCCGCGCGAGTCCGTGCGGTAGAAGCCGGAGCCGTTGAATGTCACGCCGACGGTGCCGAACACCTTGCGGAGCGAGCCGCCGCAGTTCGGGCACACCGTGAGGGCGTCGTCGGTGAAGGCCTGCTGGATGTCGAAGGCGTGGCCGCAGTCGCGGCACGAGTAGGAGTAGGTGGGCATTCTTCTTCCGCTGCGCGAGGTCAGGTGAACTGGACGATGCGGGTCGGGGTGACCGCGCCGTCCACCGGCTGGTCGTGGCGCTCGCGCGGCACCTCGTCCACGAGTTCGCCGTCGAACAGGACGGCGTACACCGGGGGACATTTTTCCATGCTGCCGAGCGTCTTGTCGAAGTACCCGCGTCCCCAGCCCATGCGCATACCCGTCGCATCGACGGCGGCGGCCGGGACCAGGATGAGGTCGACGTCGTTGATGGCGATCGGGCCGAGCAGTTCGCCGACCGCTTCCGGCAGTCCGAACAGGCCCTCCGTCTCGGACTCGCCGTCACCCGTGGTCCAGTCGAGCAGGCCGTCCTCCCGGGAGATCGGGAGCAGCACCCGCAGGCCCTGAGCGTGCGCCCAGTTGAGGAACGGGCGCGTGTCCGGCTCGATCGTGGTGGAGAGGTAGGCGGCGACGGACCGGGCCGAGAGGTCGGTCGCCAGGTCGACGAGGTTGCGGGTGATGCCCGCCGTCGCGCCCTGGCGCTCGGTCGTGGTGAGGTTCTGCCGGCGCTCGCGCAGCTCCGCCCGCAGGGCGCGCTTGCGATGAGCGGCAGTGTCCGGATCCATGAGGCAATCCTAGGAGATGCCATCCTGTGCACCCTGAAAATGCGGATACTGTAGGCGGCATGGCTAACCACGACCGCGTTACGAAAGCAGTGATCCCCGCCGCCGGACTCGGAACCCGCTTCCTCCCGGCTACGAAGGCGATGCCCAAGGAGATGCTGCCGGTCGTGGACAAGCCCGCCATCCAGTACGTGGTCGAGGAGGCCGTGGATGCGGGCCTGCACGACGTCCTGATGATCACGGGCCGCAACAAGAACGCCCTCGAGAACCACTTCGACCGCAACTCCGAGCTGGAGGAGACCCTCATCAAGAAGGGGGACACCGACCGGCTCGAGAAGGTCAACTACTCCACCGCGCTCGCCGACATGCACTACGTCCGCCAGGGGGACCCGAAGGGGCTCGGCCACGCGGTGCTCCGCGCCAAGATGCACGTCGGCCGCGAGCCGTTCGCCGTGCTGCTCGGCGACGACATCATCGACGCCCGCGACGACCTGCTCAAGCGGATGCTGAAGGTGCAGGCCGAGCGACACGCGACCGTCGTCGCCCTGCTCGAGGTCGACCCCGACTCCATCCACCTGTACGGAGCCGCAGCCGTCGAGGAGACCGACGAGGACGACGTCGTCCGCATCACCGGCCTGGTCGAGAAGCCGAACAAGGAGGACGCCCCCTCCAACTACGCCATCATCGGCCGCTACGTGCTGCGCCCGGAGGTCTTCGACGTCCTGGAGCGCACGGATCCCGGCCGCGGCGGAGAGATCCAGCTGACGGACGCGCTGCAGTCGATGGCCGAGGCGCCCGACTGGACCGGCGGCGTCTACGGCGTCGTCTTCCGCGGCCGTCGCTACGACACCGGCGACCGGCTCGACTACATCAAGGCCATCGTGCGCTTGGCGAGCGACCGGGAAGACCTCGGGCCGGAGCTCCGCCCGTGGCTGCGCGAGTTCGCCAGCGAGCTGGACGACGAGCCCACGGAGTTCGTGGCGGAGATGCCGGCCGACCCCACCGGCCCCATCCAGACGCTCTCCGCCCGCGACCACTGATCGGCTGAAGGAGGAGTCCGTGGCGATCGTGGTCCCCACCCTCACCGAGGGCCGCGTGACGTTGCGCCCCATCCGGCTGCGGGATGCGCGCGCACTCGAGCGCTCGCTGCTCGACAACCGCGGCTGGCTGCGGCAGTGGGAGGCGACCAGCCCGTACTCGCCGGGGTCGTTCGACACCCGCGCGAGCATCCGGTCGCTGCTCGCGAACGCGCGCGCCGGCCACGGGCTGCCGTTCATCGTGGAGTGGGACGGGCAGCTCGCCGGGCAGCTCAACGTGTCGTCGATCACCTACGGGTCGTTGTCGAGTGCGACCATCGGGTACTGGATCGCCGAGGAGTTCGCAGGCCGCAACATCACGCCGACGGCGGTGGCACTCGCCACGGACTACTGCTTCTACCAGTTGGGCCTGCACCGGATGGAGATCTGCATCCGCCCCGAGAACGGTCCGAGCCTGCGCGTGGTCGAGAAGCTCGGGTTCCGCTACGAGGGCCTGCGGCGCCGCTACATCCACATCAACGGGGACTGGCGCGACCACTTCTGCTTCGGACTGGTGTCCGAGGAGCTGAGCCAGGGCGTGCTGCGCCGGTGGCTCGATCACAACGTACCGGCCGACGCCGCGCTCATCCCGGCAGAGGACCGCGCGGCCGCCGCCGTGCCGCTGCCGGTCTCGCGTCACCGGTGAGCCGGGCCGCTGAGCCGGGCCGCCACGTTCGCTGAAAGAACTCTGGATCACATGACACACCCCCGCACCTGACGTGGGGGCGGGGACTCGCGCCCCTACCGTAGAGGTCATGAACGGGGATGTGATGGGCGGCGGGGTGATCGTCGCGATCGCGGCCGCCCTGTGGCTGGCCTATCTCGTCCCGGTGTGGCTGCGCCGCCGCGAGTACCTGGCGACGGAGCGCAACGCCGTGCGACTGCAGCAGACCCTCCGCATCCTCGCCGAGACCAGCGAGCTGCCGGACGAGGTGCGCATGGAGGCGACCGCGCGCACGGTCGCGGAGCAGCAGCGGATCCTGCGCAAGGCCGAGCAGAAGACGCTCGCCGCCGCGCGCGCCGAGGCCGCGGCCCACGCGCGTCGCGAGCAGGCCCTGGCGGAGGAGCGGCGTCGCGCGGCCGAGGAGGCCGAACGCGCCGCCGCGGAGGCCATCGCCGTCGAGCGCGCCGCTCGCGCGGCGGCGGCCCAGCGGGCTCGCGCGCTGGCGACGGCCGCGGCGGCCGCGCCCCTCTCGCCCCAGCGGCGCCGGCGTCTGCGCCGGACCCGCGCCCTCTCGACCCTCGTGCTCGTCGCAGGCCTCGCCGGATTCGTCGCCGGGGCGGTTGAGCTCGTCGCCACCGGCGTCTGGCTGACCGCCGCTCTCTCCGCGGGTGTCGTCGCGCTCTCCGGCTGGATGCTGGCCCGCCTGGCGCGCCCGCAGCGTTCCGCCGTCGCCGCGCAGCCGATGGTGCGCACCTCGCAGGTGTCGCCGGAGCTCTACGACGACGCCCAGCACGACGTGCCGGTGCAGGAACGCCTCAAGCAGAGCTGGACCCCGCGCCCGCTGCCGAAGCCGCTTCACCTGTCGCCCGGGACCGTCGCGGCCGCGGCGATGGCGTCCGTGGACGCGGCCGCCGAGCTGCGCCGGGCGGCCGCGCGCGCGGAGTTCGAGCGGAAGGCGGCGGAGGTGACCGCGCCCGTCGCCTCGCCGGTGCCGCTCCGGCCGGTTGCCGTGGCCCCTGCGGTCGTTGCGGCGCCGACCGCCGCTGTCGCGACTGCTCCCGGTCCCGCCGCTCCCGCCGCTCCCAGCCTCTACGCCAGCATGGGTGTGCTCGACGAGGTGGACAGCGGCAGCATGGATCTGGACGCCGTCCTGCGACGCCGCCGGGCCGCCAGCTGAGACCGGCTCGATTTCGACTCGGCCGGTCGGGAGTGCTATTGTTTCTAAGCAGTTCCCCGGGGCTATGGCGCAGTTGGTAGCGCGCTTCGTTCGCATCGAAGAGGTCAGGAGTTCGAATCTCCTTAGCTCCACCAGGACTGGAAAGGCCGCCCGCATCGGGCGGCCTTTTCGCTTATCCGGCGCGGCTTCTCCGGGGCCCGCTCAGACGACGAGCAGCACCGCGAGGACCACCATCAGCACCGCGATCGCCCCGTCCAGGATCCGCCACGCGACCGGCTTCGCGAACACGGGCGCGGCGAAGCGGGCGCCGAAGCCGAGCATCCCGAACCAGAGCAGGCTGGCCGTCGCCGCACCCGCGCCGAACACCCAGCGCCCGGGGTCGCCGTGCGACGCCGAGAGCGAGCCGAGCAGGAGGACCGTGTCGAGGTACACATGCGGGTTCAGCCAGGTGATGGCCAGGCAGGTCCCGATCGCGGCCGCGAGCGATCCGGCGACCGCGCCGGACGTGCTGAGCGATTCCGGCTTGAGCGCGCGACGGGCGGCGAAGACCGCGTAACCGATGAGGAAGGCGAAACCCGCCCACCGGACGATCTCGAGGGCGAGAGGAGCGTGCTTCACGATCACGCCGATCCCGGCGACGCCCGCCGCGATCAGGAGGGCGTCGCTGAGGACGCAGATGATCACGATCGGCAGCACATGCTGCCGACGCAGACCCTGCCGGAGGACGAACGCGTTCTGCGCGCCGATGGCGATGATGAGGGAGGCGGCCGACCCCAGGCCGGTGAAGAAGGTCGCAAGCACTCCTCGACGCTACGGTCCGGCTTGGGATAAGTACAGCTCAGGATTCTGAAGGCACATTAGCATTGCTTCATGGTGACCAATCGCGAGCATCTGCGGACCCTCGCCGCGGTGGTCGACGCGGGCTCGTTCGAGAGCGCGGCCAACGCGCTGCACGTGACTCCGTCGGCCGTCAGCCAGCGCATCAAGGCGCTGGAGGAGCAGAGCGGGCGCGTGCTGGTCCGGCGCAGCAAGCCTGCGACCGTGACCGAGGCGGGCAGCGTCCTCCTGCGGCTCGCGCGTCAGCTGGCGTTGCTGGAGGCCGAGGCGGACGCCGCCCTCGCCGGCGGCCCGGGCCGGACGGCCATCCCGCTGGTGGTGAACGCCGACTCGCTCGCGACGTGGGTGCTGCCCGCTCTGGCCGGCGTGGACGGGGTCGCCTTCGAGGTCGTGCTCGACGACCAGGAGCACACGCTCGACCGTCTGCGCGACGGCACGGCCATGGCCGCGATCGGCTCCGACCCCGAGCCGGTGCAGGGATGCATAGCCCGCCCGCTCGGGTCGATGACCTACCGCGCGGTCGCGAACCCGGCATTCGTCGCGCGCTGGTGTTCCGGCGGCTGGACGCCCGAGGCTGCGGCCGACGCGCCCATGCTGGTGTTCGACCGCAAGGACGCCCTCCAGGACCGCTATCTCGCCGCCTTTGCGCCGGGGGCTCGGCCGCCGCGGCACTTCGTCCCCGCCTCCACCCAGTTCGTGGACGCTGCGGTGCTCGGCCTGGGCTGGGGCATGCTTCCGGATCTGCAGGCCGCCGATCTCGTCGCCGGCGGCTCGCTGGTGGTGTTGGATGACGAACGCGTCGCGCAGGTGCCCCTGTACTGGCACCAGTGGTCGCTGCGGTCGGCGGCGCTGGACGCGGTCGCGGCTGCGATCGAGGAGGAGGCGAGCCGGGTGCTCGGCGGCGCTACAGCGTCGCCAGCACCAGGTCGAGAGCGTCGACGAACCGGTCCGCGCTCTCCCGCGTGATGCAGAGCGGCGGCTTGATCTTGAGTACGTTCTTGTAATCGCCGGTCGGCTGCACGATGCAACCCTCGGCGAGCATCCGTTCGCACACCAGCTTCGCCTCGGCGGTCGCCGGAGCCAGCGTCTCCCGGTCGAGCACCAGCTCCATCCCGAGGTAGAGGCCCATGCCGTGGACGGCACCGACCAGCGGATGCCGGTCGCCGAGCGCCCGCAGCCGGGCGGCGAGGTGGTCGCCCACCTCTGCGGCGTTCTGCTGCAGCCGCTCGTCGCGCATGACGTCGAGCACGGTCAGGCCCACGACGGCCGACACCGGGCTGCCGCCCGCCGAGGAGAAGAAGCTGCCCTCCGCGGCGAACGACTCCGCGATCTCCCGGCGCGTGATGACCGCGCCGAGCGGCTGGCCGTTCCCCATGGCCTTGGCGACGGTGATGACGTCGGGCACCACGCCCTGCTGCTCGAAGCCCCAGAAGTAGTGCCCGAGCCGCCCGTACCCGACCTGCACCTCGTCGGCGATGCAGACGCCGCCGCGGGCGCGGATGCGCTCGTAGACGCCGGCCAGGTAGCCGTCGGGGAGCATGAGGCCGCCCGCGTTGCCGAACACCGGCTCCGCGATGTACCCCGCCACCTCGACGCCGGCGGCGTCCAGGGCGGCGAGGTCGGCGTCCAGATCGGCGAGGTACGCCGGGCCGGAATCGGGGCCGAGGTGCTTCCCGCGCAGCGAATTGGGTGCGGCCACGAGCTTCACCCAGTCGGGCCGCGTCTCGAGCGCTCGCGGGTTGTCGCCGAGCGAGGAGGACACGGCGTCCGACGCCATCGTCCAGCCGTGGTAGGCCTCGGTGACCGCGAGGATGGTCTTCCGGTTCGTGTGGATCTGCGCGAGCCGCAGCGCGAGGTCGACCGCCTCGCTGCCGCTGTTGACGAGGAACACCGTGTCGAGTCCGTCCGGGGCGATCTCGGCCAGACGCTCGGTGAACCGGGACAGCTCGTCGTAGTGGAACCGCGAATTCGTGTTGAGCCGCGCCCACTGGTCGCGCACCGCTTCGACCAGTCGCGGGTGCCCGTGGCCGATCTGGGTGACGTTGTTGACCATGTCGAGGTAGCTCTGACCGCGGGTGTCGACGAGGTGGTGGCGCCAGCCCCGCTCGATCAGCGGCGGATGCGCGAAGTAGTGCTCCTGCACCTCGGCGAAGGTGGCGTCACGCCGCGCCAGGGACGCCTCGGCGTCGGGCGCCTGCGCCGAGACGTCGAGACCGAACAGCGCCGACGGATCGGGCGATACCGCCGACCATGCGGCGAACGGCAGCGAGGGCGTCACGAAGGCTGGAGGCCGGTGACCGGTGACCGTGCTCAACTGCGCCGTCAGGCGGATCGCGGTGCCCAGGTGATCCCCGGCCTGGACAGTCGCCGTGGTGAGCGGCCGGGTCAGGCCGTCGAGCCAGAGCTCCAGGCCGTCGGCGCGGAGCAGCCACGAGCCCTCCGCGAGCAGCAGCTCTCCGGCGAAGGGGGCGACGACGCCGAGCCCTTCGGGGGCGGCGACGGTCACCCCGAGTGCGATCGTCGCGGACGGGGTGGAGCGGTCGGGCTGCGCCCGCGTGAGCCGCGCCTCGCCGTAGCGGGTGACCGCGTGGCCGTGCTCACGCTGGACGCGGTCGAGCACCGCCTCCTCCGCATCGGCCCGAAGCCAGGCGCCCGCATCGAGGTCGCGGGCGGTCACGGAGAGGTCGACCAGTTGCTCGGGCGTCGAGTCCACCGCGAGCAGGCGACCGATCGCGGTCTCTTCCTGGGTGGCGCCGAGCAGTCGGGCGCGGATCAGCGTCTCGACCTCGTCCGCCTCCAGGCGTCGCGCGACGTCGAACGCCACCCACTCGTGCGCGCGGTTCTCAGCGGCATAGACGTTGTCGGCCTCCAGCGCGACCTGCTGTTCGCCGCTGACGACGAGCACGGCCCCGCGGAGCACGACCAGCGGCCACAGGGCGGCGAGATCGGCGTCGTCGAGCGGCGCCTCGGCGTGGAAAGCCTCCACAACGTCCAGCACCGCCAGCGGCTCGTCCGGAACGTGGTGGAGGGCGCTCGTCACCGTCGCCGCCAGCTCGGCTACGAGCCAGCCGTCGGACACGTCGCCGAAGTCGATGACGCCCGGGCCGCCCTCGCCGAGGACGATGTTGTCGTCCGTCACGTCGCCGTGCACGGCCTGCACACGGAGGCGCGAGCGCAGCGGTTCGAGACGGGCGAGCGCCGCATCCGTCGCGTCGCGGACGACCGCGCGCTTCGCGGGCTGCTCGACGTGCTCCAGCAGGAGGTCGACGACCTCGCCGCCGATGCGCGCGTCCCACTGCGTGGTGCGATCGAGTCCGGGATGCCGCAGCTCGGCAAGGCCTCCGGCGACGCGGCCGGCGAGCGTGCCCAGCGTGCGGAGCTGGTCGGGGGTCGGACGCCCCACGTCGGTGAGCGGCTCGCCGTCGAGGTAGCGGAGGACCCGGGCGAGCAGCGTCACGCCCTGCACATCGACCTCGACCAGCTCGTCGCCGTCGACGGATTCGACGACGGATGGGATGCGGACCCCTGAGCCGTCGAGCACGGCCAGCGCGGCGTTCTGGGCCCGCAGCTCGTCCGCCGAGAACACCGGATTGGCCAGCTTCAGCACGAAGCGCTCGGAGCCGGTGTCGATGCGGAAGTTGCGGTCCTGGTTGCTGCCCAGCTCGGCGATGCGGCCCTCCAGCCGGAAGTGCTCTGCGGCGATCCGCGCGGCGTCGTCCAGGGTCGCGTCCGGGCGCGGGAGGGCGGGCTGGGTGAGGAAGTCGAAGTTCGGCAACGGGGGCTCCAGGGCTCGGGTGGCTGCTGATCGTCAGTCTATTGAGGAGCCATGGACACGGTGTCGACCCGATACGGAATCTGTGGACGAACTGCCGCTTGTGGACTACGCTCTGAATCGCGCACGTTCTCGATAACGGTCAGTATCGACACGGGTTCCGCCCAGCCAACGCTCGGGCGGCCCTGCGTACTCTGAGGGGGTGAAGCCCTGGAGGACCGCGCTCGTCGCATTCGTCATCGACGCGGCCCTCGTGACCCTCTTCGTCCTGATCGGACGTCGCAGCCACGGCGAGGCGAACTCTGCAGCCGGCATCCTCGACACGCTCTGGCCGTTCCTGGTCGGTCTGCTCGCCGGTTGGCTGGTCACCTGGGCGTGGCGCCGACCGCTGGCGATCGTCTGGCCGGGCGTCCCGATCTGGCTGATGACGGTCGCGGTGGGGATGCTGATCCGCACCTCGGCGGGCCAGGGCGTGCAGCCGTCGTTCATCGCGGTGGCCGCCGTCGTGCTCGGGGTGTTCCTCGTCGGCTGGCGTCTCGTGGCCCTGCCCTTCGCGCGCCGCCGCTCCCGGCTGGCCCGCGAGGACCGCCGGGCGCAGCAGGCCCAGCTGCGCGCGTAGCGCAAGCCCGGACCGACCTCACCCCACGATGTGCAGTTCGCGGCTGGAGTTGTTCAGCCGGTGCGCGCCGTCCTCCGCCGCGACCACGATGTCCTCGATCCGCACCCCGAATCGCCCGGGCAGATAGATGCCGGGCTCGATCGAGAAGCACATCCCGGCCTCGATCGGCTGCTCCTCTCCCTCCACCATGTAGGGCGGCTCGTGCGTGGTGACGCCGATGCCATGCCCGACCCGGTGGATGAAGAACTCGCCGTACCCGGCGTCCCGGATGACGGCTCGCGCGGCCCGGTCGACCTCCTGGCACGGGACGCCGACGGCGACCGCCTCGAAGGCGGCCTGCTGCGCGTGGCGGACGACCTCGAAGACCTCGTGCTCCTCGTCGGTGGGTTCGCCGACGTGCACCGAGCGCGTCGTGTCGGAGCCGTAACCGTCTTGCAGGCCGCCGAAGTCGAGCACCACCATGTCGCCCTCGGCGATCAGCCGTTCGCCCGGCTCGTGATGCGGGTCGGCGCCGTTGGGGCCAGAGGCCACGATCGTGAAGTCGACCTGCGAGTGCCCGTGCTCGCGGAGCAGCCGGTCGAGGTCGGCGGCGACCTGAACCTCGGTGCGACCCGCGAACGGCACCTGCAGGATGTCCTCGAACGTCGCGTCGGCGGCGGCGCCCGCTGCTGCGAGCCGATCGACCTCGTCGGCCGTCTTGACGGCTCGGAGCAGCGGCAGCGCGTGCGAGATCGCCTCGAAGCGGGCTCCGGGCAGCTTCTGCTGCAGGCCGAGCAGGTGCATCGCCCAGGTGGCGTCGGAGATGGCGTAGCGGCCGTCCGATCGCAGCAGCCCGGCGGCGGGGACGTACTCGTCCTCGCCGTCCGCCCAGTCGATCAGCCGCAACGCCCCCGCGGCCCGGGTCTGTGCGGCACCGCCGTGCTCGAGCGCGGGGACCAGCATCGACGGCTCGCCCTCGGCGGGGATCACCAGCAGCGTGATGCGCTCGGTCGTCGCGACCGGAAGGTAGTCGGCGAAGTACGCAAGGTCGGGCCCGGGGGCCACGATCAGCCCGTCGAAACCGGCGCGGGCCGCCTGCCGCGCGCCCCGCTCCAGTCGCTCCGCGAAGTGCTTCGCCGTGATCTGCTGCATGTCTTCTCCCGCTCTACTCGTCGACCGGCCCGAGCCAGGCCGTCGCGACGGTGTTGTGCGCCGACTCCGCGTCAGACGGATGGAAGATCCCGGCCAGCACGTCGCGGTACAGCCGGCCGAGCTCGTTCCCGGAGAAGAACGTGGAGCCGCCCGACACCCGGATCGCCTGGTCGACCACGTGCCGCGCGGTCTCGGTCGCGCGGATCTTCAGCCCGACGAGCTTCGGGAACCACAGCCGGCCGTGATCCGCGAGCGTGTCGACGTCGCGGGCGAGCGCATCCAGCTGGGGGAGGAGCGCATCCTGCTCGATCGCGGCCTCGGCCACGCGCCAGCGGATGTCGGGATCGTTCGCGTAGCTGCGCCCGTCGTTCTTGAGACTCGTCCGCCGGTGGGCCGCCGCGACCGCCAGGTCGAGCGCCCGCGCGCCGATGCCCGTGTAGACCGAGGCCAGCAGGATCTCGAAGTTCGCGAAGATCGCGAATACCAGCGGATCGGGGTTGGGGCCCGGGTCCAGCCTCCGGACGATCCTGTCGGCGGGGGACCGGGCGCCGTCGAGCACGGTCGTATTGCTTTGCGTGGCCCGCATCCCGAGGGTGTCCCAGTCCTCGCGGATCTCGAACCCGCCGCCGGTGCGGTCCACGAACCCGTAGACGACCTTCGGTGCGTCGGCGCTCGTCGTATCGAGACCCATCGTGCCGAGTCGCGTCCAGGCCGGGGACAGGGAGGTGAAGATCTTGCGCCCGTGGAACGTGTACGAGCCGTCGGGCCGGGGCCGTGCCTCCGTCGTGGATCCGAACAGCACGAGGTCGTTGCCTGCCTCGCTCAGCCCGAACGCGAAAACCTCTCCGGCGCCCGCCTCGCGCAGCACGAACTCCAGCGAGTCGTCTCCGCGGTCGCGGAGTGTCTTGGCGATGCCCGTCCACACCAGGTGCATGTTGACGGCCAATGCGGTGGCCGGGGCTGCGCCGGCGAGCCGCACCTGCAGGCGCGCCGTCTGCTCCAGGCTCATCCCGAGCCCGCCGAACTCCGTCGGTACGAGCGCGCGCAGGTATCCCGCATCGGAGAGCTCGGCGAAGTCTTCGGTGAAGAAGCGGTTCTCTCGGTCGTAGGCGTCGGCGCGGCCGCGGATGCGCTCCAGCAGCTCGTCGGACAGGGGGTCGGTGGTGTCGTGCTCGGTCACGCTCCTCACACTAGAGCGAGCGTGACCGGGCGCGGCAGAGGTCCCGGAATCTGTGGAGAACGGCACAGAACGGGACCCTGTGGATCACTGGGCGGTGTAGCCGCCGTCGACCAGGTGGTAGCTGCCGGTGATGAAGCTGGCGGCATCGGAGGCGAGGAAGGCGACAAGAGAGGCGACCTCCTCCGGCTCGCCCAGGCGGCCGAGGGCGTGCTTGCCCTCGAGGAACGCGAGCGCGTCCGCATCCAGGTTCGACGCCACGAGCGGGGTGCGGATGAAGCCCGGCCCCACGGCGACAACACGGACGTTCTTGCCCGCGTACTCCAGCGCCGCATTCTGCGTCAGGCCGAGCAGGGCGTGCTTGGCGGTGACGTATGCGGACGAGTTGGCGAAGCCGACGCTGCCGAGGATGGACGCCATGTTGACGATCGCGCCGCCGCCGTTCGCGCCGATCGCGTCGAGCTGGGCCTGCATCCCGTAGAAGACGGCATTGAGGTTGACCTCGATGACCTTGCGCCACGAGTCGAGCGGGTAGTCGCCGACGGGAGCCGCCGCTCCGCCGATGCCGGCGTTGTTGACGGCGATGCGCAGTGGGGCCAGCTCATTGGCGGCCGCGACGCTGGCGTCGGCGAAGGCCGGGTCGGTCACATCACCGGCGAGCGCCCGCGCGGTGCCGCCGGCGGCCTGGATCTCGGCCACGACAGCTGTGGCGTGCTCCTCGTTCAGGTCGGTGACGAGAACGGCCGCCCCGCTCGCCGCGAGGGTCAGGGCGATGGCGCGCCCGATGCCCGAGCCGCCTCCGGTCACGATCGCGGACCGTCCGGCGACGTCGTACTGAGCCATGGGAAATCTCCTTTCGTTATCCGACACATGTCGGATAACTCCATTGTACGATCGTCCGGTGGACGCCCGCCAGCAGAAGACCTACGCCCGCCTCCGCGAGGCGGTGCTCGACCTGGCCACCCGAGGACCGGTGGGCGACGTCACGGTCTCGGCGCTCGCCGCTGCCGCCGACGTGCACCGGTCGACCGTGTACGAGTACGCGACATCGCCGGCCGATCTGCTGCAACGCGTCCTCCGGTCCGAGCTGGATGAGCTGCGCGCCCAGTACCTCGTCGACGTCGAGCCGTCGGACGCGGCGGGCGCGGTCATCGGGGTGACGCGCGCGGTGCTGAGTCACGTCGACCGCCACGACGCGATCTACCGGCGCGGGCTCGGTGCGGAGAGCGGTTCGGCCAGCCTCCACGCGATGCTCAGCGAGCACTTCCAGGGGTCGGTCGATCTGCTCCTGGAGCAGCACTCCCTCGTCGTGCCCGCCGAGGACGACACGGACCGGCGCGCCATCGCCCGCTGGCTCGCGGACGGGACCATCGGCGCCATCGACGTCTGGCTGACGCGACCGCGGCCGCGGGATGTGGACGCGTTCCTCGCGCTGGTCGGCCGGCTCACCCCGGCGTGGTGGCCGGGCGCCTGAGTCCTCAGGCCGGCCGCGCCGCGGCCCGCGCCTCGCCGGCGCGGGGCTCCATCCGCGCCACGGCCGCGAGGTACGCGTCGCCGTCGAAGTCGGCGAACAACACGGTCTGCACGACGTAGCCCTGCACGAGCCCGACGTAGAGGGATGCGTCGGCGTCGCCCGCGGCCCGGGCGGCCGCCTCGTCCATCCCGCGATGCCGGTGGTACCACTCGGTGAGGTAGTCGGCGAACATCGTCCGGATGCGCCCGCCGATGCTCGTGGTGAGGCGGGAGAGGGCGGGATTGATGGGCACCTGGCCCCACACCTGGAGGAGGAGCTGGAGGTCGCCGATCTGGTCGCGGAGGCCGTGCACCAGGAGGGCCACGAGTTCGGCGGGGGAGGGCTGGGGGTCGCGGGTGCGCGCCTGGGCGAGGTCGAGGAAGCGGGCGTCGAGCACTTCGGTGACCGCGAGCTCGACCAGCTCCTCCTTGCTCTTGTAGTGCCCGTAGATCGCGCCGGCGGACAGTCCGGACTCGGCGATGATGTCCGCCATCGACGTCTGCTGGAAGCCGGAGCGCGCGAAGCAGCGCAGCGCCGCCTCGGCGATCTGCCGACGACGGGCCGCGCGGTGCTCCTCCGTGACCTTGGGCATGCGGCCTCCTCGCGTTCAAAAAGAATGAACGTTCTTGACAATACCGGATGGGCGCCTCACTATAAAGAACGAGCATTCGTTTTCGGAGGACATCATGAGCGCAACACTGACCCGCCCGCCGCAGGACGCCCTGTCCGCGGCCACCCCGACACAGCCGCCGCACACGCCGTGGCTGCGCTCGGTGCTCCTCGCGATCGGCGCGGCCGCCGTGGTGGTCGTCGTTCTGCTCGCGTTCCTCTGGCCGACGATCACCTCCTCGGTGAAGGACCTGCCGATCGCCATCGCCGGGGACAGCACCGCCGTCTCCGCGGTCGAGAAGCAGCTCGACACCGCTGCGGACGGCGCCTTCGACCCGACGACGGTCGCGACCCGGCAGGAGGCGGTCGACCTCATCCGCGCCCGCGACGTCTACGGGGCCATCGTGCTCGGCGACCAGCCGGAGGTGCTGACCGCCTCGGCGAACGGCGCCGCCGTCAGCCAGATCCTCGGCCAGGTGGCGACGCGCATCCAGGCGTCGGCGCAGCAGCAGGCGGACGCGGCCGTACAGCAGGCCATCGCTGCGGGACGAGCGCCCGCCGGCACACAGGCGTCCACCATCACCGTGAAGGTGACGGACGTCGTCCCGCTCGCGTCCACCGATTCGCGCGGTCTCGGACTGACCGCGTCCGCGTTCCCGCTGGTCCTCGGCGGGATGCTCGGCGGCGTGCTCATCTCCCTGCTCGTCGCCGGGAGCTGGCGGCGGCTGACCGCCGTCGCGGTGTACGCCGTCACCGTCGGGCTCGCCGTGACCGGGATCCTGCAGGGCTGGTTCGGCATCCTCCAGGGCGGCTTCTGGGTGAACGCGCTCGCGGTCTCCCTGTCGATGTTCGCGACGGCATCCTTCATCGTCGGGATGAATGCGCTGCTCGGCCGCGTCGGCATCGCCGTCGGCGCGGTGCTGACCGTGCTCGTCGGCAACCCGCTGTCGTCCGCGGCCCAGCCGCTGCAGTTCCTCGTGGGTCCGTGGGGCGAGATCGGGCAGTGGTTCGTGCCGGGCGCGTCGGTCACCCTGCTGCGGGATCTCTCCTACTTCCCGGACGCGGACGCGACCTTCCCCTGGCTGGTGCTCTCGGGCTGGGCCGCCGCGGGCGTCGCGGCGATGCTCGCCGGCCACTTCCGCAACCAGGAGGTGACCGAGGCCGCCGCCTGATGTGCGCCGGCCGACGACGGACCGGCGGGCCGCGGGCCCGCCGGTACTGCGGTCTCCGCGCAGCGCCTACGCTGGCGGTATGGAACAGCGCATCCTCGGTGGGACCGGACGGGAGGTGTCGGTCGTCGGACTCGGCACCTGGCAGCTCGGAGCGGACTGGGGCGACGTCTCCGAAGACGACGCCCTCGCCGTGCTCGAGGCGGCCGCGGAGTCGGGGGTCACCTTCTTCGACACGGCGGACGTCTACGGGGATGGGCGCAGCGAGCAGATCATCGGGCGGTTCGTCACCGAGCATCCCGAGCTGCCGCTGACGGTCGCGACCAAGATGGGACGCCGGGAGGCGCAGGACCCGGCCAACTTCACGCTCGCGAAGTTCCGCGAATGGACGGACCGCTCCCGCCGCAACCTCGGCGTCGACCGGCTCGACATCGTGCAGCTGCACTGCCCGCCGACTCCCGTGTTCTCGACGGAGGCCGTCTACGATGCGCTCGACAGGCTGGTCGAGGACGGCGCGATCGAGAACTACGGCGTCAGTGTCGAGACCGTGGACGAGGCGCTCGCCGCCATCGCGCACCCCGGCACGGCGACGGTGCAGATCATCCTGAACGCGTTCCGCCTCAAGCCGCTCGACCGCGTGCTGCCCGCCGCCCGCGAGGCCGGGGTCGGGATCATCGCCCGCGTGCCGCTCGCCTCGGGGCTGCTGAGCGGCCGGTACACCGAGCAGACGACGTTCTCGGCGGACGACCACCGGAACTACAACCGGGACGGCTCGGCGTTCGACGTGGGGGAGACCTTCTCGGGCGTGGACTACGAGGAGGGCGTGCAGGCGGCGCGCGAGTTCGCGGCCCTCGCCCCGGAGGGCGTCACGCCGGCGCAGGCGGCGATCGCGTGGATCGTCGCGCAGGACGGCGTCACCACCGTCATCCCCGGCGCGCGCTCGCCGGAGCAGGCGCGCGCGAACGCGGCCGCGGGGTCGGTATCCCTCCCCGCCGACTTCGACCCCGCCGTCCACCGCATCTACGACACCCACTTCCGCGCCGCCATCCACCCCCGCTGGTAGCCCCCGGCCACAATCGCCGAAGTGCAGCTCCTTGCGCACTTTCGCGGCGTGGCGACCGCAACTACCTCCCCCTCGGCAGTCATCGGCGGATGCGGAGCAGGTGGCGGAGGCGGGCGACGAGCTCGTCGGGCGCCCGGATGCCCGATGCAGTGACGCGGACCATCCGCCAGCCCAGGTCCTCGACCCGTTCACGGCGCCGGATGTCCCGCTGCCACACCTCTCGATCGACGCGGTGTACGTCGCCCTCGTATTCGAGGGCGACGCGAGCCTCGACGTAAGCGAAGTCGACGCGCGCGACGAAGCCGCCGTGGGTGTCGAGGATGGTGTGGTTCAGCCGCGGCTCGGGGAATTCGTAAGCAGCGAGCAGCATGCGCAGGCGTGTCTCGCCCGGCGACTCCGAACCCCTCCGCACGTGCTCGAGCGCCACACGCGCGCGACCGACTCCACGCCGTCCCGCAGACCTGGAGATGGCCGCGGCGAGCCTCGCCCGATCGGAGAGCGGATGGGCGCCGCCCACCAGGAAGTCGCCTGCGATGACGAGCGCCGAGGTGCCGAGTATCCCGGCGAGGTCCAACCACGTCTGCTCGGGGGTCGTGACCGGGAAGCCGTCGACGGTTCGCACCTCCCACCGCGATAGCTTGTGGCCGACGAAGCCCTCGATCTGAGGTGCCCTGCATGGATCGGGAACGCTGACGTGGATGTCGGCTGGAAGCTCCTGCGGCAGGGGCGCGCCGTAGAGGATCGCAGCGGTGGTGTGGCTGAACGCGAAGTCGACGCGTCGGTGAAGGGCGTACGCGCGCAGGCGGTCGGCCAGCCCGACGTGGGACCCGACCAGCCGGATCCCGCGGATGGGGCGGGTGAGGTCGCCTGATCGCAGCCGGTGTGCGCTCACTCCGGCGGCGAGGGCCGACTCCACGCGGAACGGTCGTCGGTCGAGGTGGGAGGATTCCATCCACGCACCCTGCCACTCCCGCGCTGACGCGCCCCGACTTATCCACAGGCGCCCCCGCGAAGGGCAGCTAGTTGCGGTCGACACGCCGCTGAAGTGCACAACTAGCTGCACTTCGGCGCGGGAGGGGAGGGGGTTAGGAGGGCTGGACGGGGACGGGCTCGGTGTCGGGGATGGGGGAGGCGTCGCGGCCGCGCAGGTCGGGGTGGATGCGGTGGGCGAGCGCCGGGACGACGAAGCCGACCAGCGCGAACGCGCCGGCGACCCAGAACGCGCCGACGGGGCCGGTGCCGTCGATGAGGAAGCCGGCGAGGGCGGAGCCGAGGGCGGCGCCGATGAGCTGGCCGGTGCCGACCCAGCCGTAGGCCTCGGCGGTGTCGGAGAACTTGACGCTCGCGGACACGATCGCGAACAGCACCGCGAGGGCGGGGGCGATGCCGAGTCCGGCGATGAGCAGCGTGATCGAGAGGCCCCACCACGACCAGAGCATGAAGGTCGAGAGGACGATGCCGACGAAGACGATCAGCATGCGGCGCGCAGTCGCCCACGGACCGATCGGCACGTGCCCGAAGGCGAGGCCGCCGACCAGCGAGCCGAGCGACCAGATCGCGAGCACGATGCCGGCGAGCGGCGACCCCTCGCCGAAGGTGGCGACGACGCCCGCCTCGACGGCCGAGCACGAGCCGATGAGCAGGAAGCCGACGACCGTCGCGAGCAGCACGGGAGGACGCGCCAGCACCGTCCCGAACCGCCGCTTGCTGCGCGGGATGCGCACCCGCCCCACCTCGGGCGAGGCGATGAACCAGAACCCGCCCGCGAGCATGATGGCGACCGACATCAGGATGCCCTCGACCGTGCCGATCTGGGTCGAGACGAAGGTGATCGCGACGGGGCCGGCGATCCAGATGATCTCCTGCGCGGACGCGTCGAGCGAGAACAGCGGGGTGAGCTGCCGCGAGTTGACCATCTTCGGGTAGATCGTGCGGACCGCGGGCTGGATGGGCGGCATGCAGAGACCGGCGAAGAACGCGACCGCCATGGTCAGCGGGATCGGCATGACGAACAGGCCGATCGCGGCGACGGCCGCGGAACAGAGGAGGAGGGTCGTCCAGAGCACGACGCGCATCCCGAGGACGCCCATCAGCCGGCTCGTCATCGGGCCGGCGATCGCCTGCCCGATGCTCATCGCGCCGAGGACGAGACCCGCCGCGCCGTAGGAGTCGTGGACGTGCTCGATGTGGAGCAGGAATGCCAGCGACAGCATGCCGAACGGGAAGCGCGCGGTGAGCTGAGCCGCGATGATGCGGGCGACGCCCGGCGTCTTCAGAAGGCTGGAATAGCTGCTCACAACGGTCAACACTATCGGTCCGGAAAGGCGCGTCCAGGGGTTCCCACAGCGGCGGCGTGCCCCCTTCGCGGGGTGTGGAAACTGTGCATAAGTTGTCCCCACCTGTGGACGACACGCCCACTAGATGTGGGGGGATGGAAATGTCGGACCCCCGCTATATAGTGGTCGAGCCGCTGGGTGATGCGGCAGAGCGAAGAGGGAGATGCAGTGGCTATCACAGTCGTGAAGCGCAACGGCGAGCGCGAGCCGTACGACGCCAACAAGATCAACCTGGCCATCGAGAACGCGGCCCAGGGTCTGGACGAGAACATCACGTGGGTGACGCAGATCGCGAGCGAGCTCGAGCTCACGCTGTTCGATGGCATCACGACGCAGCAGCTCGACGAGGCGGTCATCCAGGTCGCCCTCCAGAACGTCAAGGACGACCCGGCGTTCGACACCGTCGCCGCGCGCCTCCTCCTCAAGACGATCTACAAGCGCGTCCTCGGCGACTACGAGGGCAACGACGAGCTCGTTCAGCTCCACGCCGAGCGCTTCCGCGGGTACATCGAGCGCGGCGTCGCCGAGACGCTGCTCGACGGCCGCTTCACCACCGCGTTCGACCTCGACCGCCTCGCCGGCTACCTCGACCCGTCGCGCGACGAGCTGCTGAAGTACATCGGCGTCGTCACCCTGAACAACCGCTACGGCATCAAGGCGCGCAACGGCGACTCCCTCGAGGTGCCGCAGTTCTTCTGGATGCGCATCGCGATGGGGCTCTCGCTCAACGAGGCCGACCCGACCAGCCACGCCATCGCCTTCTACGAGAAGATGTCGAAGCTCGAGTACCTGGCCGCCGGCTCCACCCTGGTCAACGCGGGCACCGCGTACCCGCAGCTCTCCAACTGCTTCGTCATGGAGATGCAGGACGACATCGAGCACATCGCGAAGAGCGTGCGCGACGTCATGTGGCTCACCAAGGGCACCGGCGGCATCGGCCTCTCGGTCACCAAGCTGCGCGCCCAGGGCTCGCCCATCCGCTCGAACAACACCACGTCGACCGGCCCGATCCCGTTCATGCACACGATCGACTCGGTGCTGCGCGCGGTCAGCCGCGGCGGCAAGAAGTTCGGCGCCCTCTGCTTCTACATGGAGAACTGGCACATGGACTTCCCGGAGTTCCTGGACCTGCGCCAGAACTCGGGCGACCCGTACCGCCGCACCCGTACGGCGAACACCGCGGTGTGGATCAGCGACGAGTTCATGAAGCGCGTCCAGAACGACGAGGACTGGTACCTCTTCGACCCGCTGGAGGTCGCCGACCTCAACGAGCTGTACGGCAAGGCGTTCTCGGAGCGCTACGCCCACTACGTCGCCGAGGCCGAGGCCGGCAACCTCAAGATGTTCAAGAAGATCAGCGCCCGCGCGCAGTTCAAGGACATCCTGATGAGCCTCCAGACCACCAGCCACCCGTGGCTGACCTGGAAGGACACGATCAACAACCGTGCGCTCAACAACAACACGGGCACGATCCACCTCTCCAACCTCTGCACCGAGATCACGCTGCCGCAGGACCGCGACAACGTCTCCGTCTGCAACCTGGCCTCCATCAACCTGACCCGCCACCTGATCGACGGCAAGATGGACTGGGAGCGCATCGAGGCGAGCGCCCGCCAGGCGGTCCGCCAGCTCGACAACCTCATCGACATCACGGTGTCGAGTGTGCCGGAGGCCGACTACTCCAACCAGCAGAACCGCGCCATCGGCCTGGGCGTCATGGGCTTCACCGACGTCGTCGAGAAGCTCGGCCTCAGCTACGAGAGCGAGGAGGCGTACGCCCTGATCGACGAGATCATGGAGCACGTCTCGTACGCGGCCATCGACGAGAGCGCCGACCTGGCGCAGGAGCGCGGCGCGTACCCGAACTTCGAGGGCTCGCGCTGGTCGAAGGGCCTCGTGCCCTACGACTCGATCGCGCTCACCGAGGCCGACCGCGGCGTGCCGATCACGGTCGACCGCACCATCCGCCTCGACTGGGACCGCCTGCGCGAGAAGGTCAAGGGCGGTATGCGCAACGCGACGCTCATGGCCATCGCGCCGACCGCGTCCATCGGCCTCGTCGCCGGCACCACGCCGGGCTTCGACCCGCAGTTCTCGCAGATCTTCAGCCGGTCGACCTCGTCGGGCAAGTTCCTCGAGGTCAACCGCAACCTGGTCGAGACGCTGCAGGAGCGCGGCATCTGGCAGGACGTCCGCGAGGCGATCCTGCGGTCGCAGGGCGACATCCAGAACATCGCCGAGATCCCGGACGACATCAAGGCGACCTTCAAGACGAGCTTCCAGCTCTCGCCGTACGCCTTCATCGAGGTCGCGGCCCGTGCGCAGAAGTGGATCGACCAGGCGATCAGCCGCAACATGTACCTCGAGACCCGCGACCTCGGCGACATGATGGACATCTACTACGCGGCCTGGGAGAAGGGCGTCAAGACGACGTACTACCTCCACATGAAGCCGCGTCACCAGGCCGAGCAGTCGACGGTCAAGGTCAACAAGGCCGAGGAGATCTCGGGCGGCCGCAAGGGCTTCGCGTCCGTCGGCGCCGGTGCGCCGGCCCCGGCCGCGGCTCCCGCCGTCACCGAGACGGCTCCGGCCGCCGCTCCCGCTCGTCGTGGCTTCGGCTTCGGAGGTCTGACCGGGGGTGACAACAAGTGAACAGCACCAAGATCGAGGAGTACTACGTGCCGGTCGACCCGATGGACGACCTGCAGTGCGAGTCCTGCCAGTAACCCAGAAGTAAAGAGGAGAACGAGACCATGGGGATTCTGGGCACCGGAATCGAAGAAGGCCTGCTGCTGAAGCCGGTCAAGTACCAGTGGGCGATGGACCTGTACGACCAGGCCGTGGCGAACACCTGGTTCCCGAACGAGATCCAGCTCGGTGAGGACATCGCCGACTTCAAGCGGATGACCGACGAGGAGCGCCACGCGGTCACCTTCCTGATGAGCTACTTCAACCCGAACGAGCTGCTGGTCAACAAGGCGCTGGCGTTCGGCGTCTATCCCTACATCAATGCGGCCGAGGCGCACCTCTACCTCGCCAAGCAGATGTGGGAGGAGGCCAACCACTGCATGTCGTTCGAGTACGTCCTCGAGACGTTCCCGATCGACCGCGAGCAGGCGTACAACTCCCACGTCGACGTGCCGTCGATGGCGAAGAAGGAGGAGTTCGAGGTCAGCTTCATCAAGCGGATGACCGAGCAGACGCTCGACATCTCGACGACCGAGGGCAAGCAGGACTTCATCCGCAACCTGGTGGCGTACAACGTCATCCTCGAGGGGATCTGGTTCTACTCGGGCTTCATGGTGGCGCTGTCCTTCCGCCAGCGGAACCTGCTGCGCAACTTCGGCTCGCTGATCGACTGGGTGGTGCGCGACGAGTCGCTGCACCTCAAGTTCGGCATCAACCTCATCCTCACGGTCCTGGAGGAGAACCCCGACCTGCAGACGCCGGAGTTCGCCGCCGAGATCCGCCAGATGATCCTCGACGCCGTCGAGATGGAGGAGCAGTACAACCGCGACCTCCTGCCGGGCGGCATCCTGGGCCTCAACGCCAACTACATCAACCAGTACGTCCGCTACCTGGCCGACCGTCGCCTGGAGGAGCTGGGCTTCGAGGCCGAGTACAAGGTCTCCAACCCGGCCAAGTGGATGGCGACCGCCAACGACACGCTGGAGCTCGTCAACTTCTTCGAGTCCACGAACACCTCCTACGAGTCGAACGCGAAGGCGTCCAGCGGACGCTGACGCGGACGCTGTCGACGACATGACCACGGAGTCCTCTCCACTGATCAGCGCCGCCGCGCTGGATGTCGCTCTCGGGGCCGAGTCCCTGTGGAGCGGCGCCGGCCGGCGGCGCTCGACGTGGCGCGTCCTCGACGTGCGCTGGAAGCTCGGCGGCCCGCCCGGCGACGAGGAGTACGCCGCCGGGCACATCCCGGGCGCCGTGTACGTCGACCTCGACACCGAGCTCGCTGGACACGGCGCGCCGACGGACGGGCGGCATCCGCTGCCGGAGGAGTCCGCGTTCCAGGAGGCGGCCCGCCGGTGGGGCCTCAACGACGGCGACTCCGTCGTGGTCTACGACGACGTCTCCGGCACCTCCGCGGCCCGCGCGTGGTGGTTGCTGCGGCACGCGGGCGTCCGCGACGTCCGCCTCCTCGACGGTGGCCTCGCCGCGTGGCGCGCCGCTGGTTTCGCCGTGGAGACCGGCCCGGTGCTGACCGCCCCCGGCCACATCACCGTGCGATTCGGCGAGCTTCCGACCGTCGACGCCGACGGCGCCGCGGCGCTCGCGGCCGACGGAATCCTCCTCGACGCCCGCGCCGCCGAGCGGTACCGCGGCGAGGTCGAGCCCGTCGACCCGCGCCCCGGCCACATCCCCGGCGCGGCGAGCGCGCCGACCACCGACAACCTCGGCGCCGACGGCCGGATGCTGCCGCCCGACGAGCTGGCCACCCGGTTCGCCGCGCTCGGCGTCACCGCTGACGCACCGGTCGGCGTCTACTGCGGTTCCGGCGTCACCGCCGCCCACGAAGCTCTGGCGCTCGTGGTCGCGGGCTTCCCGATGCCGTCGCTCTACGCCGGCTCGTACTCGGCCTGGTCGAACGACCCGGCCCGACCCGTCGCGCTCGAGAACCGATAGCCGATCGAGACCCGGCGCCGGAATCCCGGCGCGACAACGGCGATCTATCGCACAACCGCCGCTGAAACGCGGATTTCGCGCTCGATGAGCCCGAAACCTGATGGAAACGTCCGTGAAAAACGCTGTTCCCTGCGCGAATTAGTGTTGAGGGGCGGCCTTGCCGCTGGGGTATCCTCCCCTTACCCGTGCAATACGCATCGACACATTCCTGCACCAGGAAGAAGGACAACGACAACATGCGCATCCGATCCGCGGCCCCCATCGCCGCCGTCGCCGCCGTTGCAGCCCTCGCGCTCACCGGTTGCGTCGACAACTCCACCCCGTCCTCCAGCTCAACGTCGAGCGCTGCGGCGGACGTGAAGAAGGACGACACCCTCGCCGCTCAGCTGCCCCAGAAGATCAAGGACGCGGGCAAGCTCGTCGTCGGCATGGACAACACGTACCCGCCGAACGAGTTCAAGGACGACAACGGCCAGCCCGTCGGCTGGGAGGTCGACCTCGCCAACGCGATCGGCGCCAAGCTGGGCGTCAAGACGGACTTCGCCATCGCGAAGTTCGACAACATCATCCCGAGCATCGCGGGTGGCAAGGACGACTACGGCATGTCGTCGTTCACCGACACCACCGAGCGCGAGCAGCAGGTCGACTTCGTCAACTACTACTCGGCCGGCATCCTCTGGGCTTCGGCCAAGGGCAAGACCGTCGACCCGGACAACGCCTGCGGCCTGAAAGTCGCCGTCCAGTCGACCACCTACGAGGACACCGACGAGGTGCCCGCCAAGTCGAAGAAGTGCACGGATGAGGGCAAGCCCGCCATCCAGGCCCTCCGCTACGACACCCAGGACGACGCGACGAACGCGGTCATCCTCGGCAAGGCCGACGCCCTCAGCGCCGACTCGCCCGTCACCCTGTACGCGATCTCGAAGTCGGACGGCAAGCTCCAGGAGGCCGGCAAGACCTTCGACGAGGCGCCGTACGGCCTCCCGGTCCAGAAGGACTCGAAGCTCGGCCCCGTGCTGCAGAAGGCGGTCCAGGCCCTGATCGACGACGGCACCTACAAGAAGATCCTGGACAAGTGGGGCGTCGCCGACGGCGCCGTCGAGAAGGCCGACTTCAACGCGGCCTCGAAGGGCTGACCTTTCATGTCCCAGAGCAACACCGCTCGGCCGGCGACGGGATCCGTCCCGTCGCCGGCGGGCTCCCGCTCCGAGCCGATCAAGGCGATCAAGCTCAAGCACCCGTGGCGGATCGTCTTCGCCGCCATCCTGATCCTGCTGGTCGTCTGGTTCATCGTCGACGCATCCCAGCGCTCCGCGTACGGCTGGCAGTACGTCGGCAAGTACGTCTTCGACAAGCGCATCAGTGCTGCTGCGCTCGTGACCCTCGAACTCACCGTCTTCTCGATGATCATCGGCGTCATCCTCGGCCTCATCCTCGCGGTGATGCGCCAGTCGCCGAACCCGGTCGTGAAGTCGGTCGCGTGGGTGTACCTGTGGATCTTCCGCGGGACCCCGGTCTACGTGCAGCTCGTCTTCTGGGGGCTGTTCTCGCTGATCTACCCGCAGATCTTCCTCGGCGTGCCGTGGACGAACATCGGGTTCGACATCAACCTCGGCTTCATGCAGAACGCGTTCATCATCGCGATCATCGGCCTCGCCCTCAACGAGGCGGCGTACATGGCGGAGATCGTGCGCGCGGGCCTGCTCTCGGTCGACAAGGGCCAGGAGGAGGCGGCGACCGCACTCGGCATGTCGTGGGGCCAGACGATGGGACGCATCGTCATCCCGCAGGCGATGCGCGTCATCATCCCGCCGACGGGCAACGAGGTCATCTCGATGCTGAAGACGACCTCGCTGGTCGCGGCCATCCCGCTGACCACCGACCTGTACGGCGTCGCGCGCGACATCTCGGCGGTGACGTACACGCCCATCCCGCTACTCATCGTCGCGTCGCTGTGGTACCTGCTGTTCACCTCGCTGCTGATGATCGGGCAGTACTTCCTCGAGAAGCGGTTCTCGCGCGGCGTCAACGCACGGCGCCCCGACCGGAACGAACCCGCCCTCGCGACCGGCGCGCTTCCGGCTGCGGGCGCACCCGACGGAAACGACCTCGGAGGCAAGGGATGACCGACACGACCCCCATGGTGCTCGCGGAGGGCGTCTCGAAGAGCTTCGGCTCGAACGAGGTGCTCAAGAGCATCGACCTGAAGGTGAACCCGGGCGAGGTGCTGTGCATCATCGGCCCGTCGGGCTCGGGCAAGTCCACCTTCCTGCGCTGCATCAACCACCTGGAGCGCGTCGACGCCGGCCGGCTCTCGGTCGACGGCGAGGTCGTCGGCTACCGCCAGCACGGCGACAAGCTGTACGAGCTGAAGCCGAAGGAGGCCGCCCGCCAGCGCCGCGAGATCGGCATGGTGTTCCAGCGGTTCAACCTGTTCCCGCACATGACCGCCCTCGAGAACGTCATCGAGGCGCCCATCCGCGTGAAGGGCATCTCGAAGGCCAAGGCGGTCGAGCGCGCGAACGAACTGCTCACGCGCGTCGGCCTCGCCGACAAGGGCGACCACTACCCCTCGCAGCTGTCGGGCGGCCAACAGCAGCGCGTCGCCATCGCGCGGGCACTGGCGATGGACCCGAAGCTCATGCTGTTCGACGAGCCGACGTCGGCCCTCGACCCCGAGCTCGTGGGCGAGGTGCTGGATGTCATGAAGGGCCTGGCCGCGAGCGGCATGACGATGGTCGTCGTGACGCACGAGATGGGCTTCGCCCGCGAGGTCGCGGACGAGCTGGTCTTCATGGACGACGGCGTGGTCGTCGAGTCCGGCGATCCGCGCGAAGTGCTCGGCAATCCGCAGCACCAGCGGACGCAGGCGTTCCTGTCGAAGGTGCTCTAGCTGACAGGATGGGGGGATGACCGAACAGCGTCGTCCCCTCGTCCTGGTCACTGGCGTCGGCCGGCCGAACGCGATCGGCACCGGGATCGTGCGACGGCTGGCGACCGACGGCTGGGATGTGGCGTTCGCCGATCTGGCTCCCGACGCCGGCTTCCCTGAGGCGCTGGCCGCCGAGGTGGAGGCTGCCGGGGGTCGCGCTCTCGCCCTGACCGTCGACCTGTCCACGGCCGACGGGCCGGCGGAGCTCGTGGCCCGCGTGAACGACGCGCTCGGCCCCATCCACGCGCTCGTCGGCAGTCACGCGTACTCGGTCGACAGCGGCCTGCTCGACACGAGCATCGAGGCGTTCGACCGCCACTTCGCGGTCAACACACGCGGCTCCTGGCTGCTCATCACAGCGTTCGCCGAGCAGTATGCCGCGAACGGCATACCGGCGGGATCCGGCCGGATCATCGCGCTCACGAGCGACCACACCGCCTACAACCTCCCGTACGGCGCGAGCAAGGGCGCGCTCGACCGCATCGTCACGGCGGCGGCTGTGGAGCTCGCCCACCTCGGCATCACGGCGAACCTCATCAATCCCGGTCCCATCGATACCGGCTGGATGACGCCCGAGCTCGCCGAGGGCCTGGTGGCCGAGACCGCCCTCGGCCGTCTCGGCACCCCGCGCGACACCGCCGATCTGGTCTCGTTCCTCCTGTCGCCGTCCGGCGGCTGGATCAACGGCCAGCTCCTCCACTCCAACGGCGGCTTCCACCTCGGCGTCTGACCGAGGCGCGGGTCAGGAGCCGAGGACCTTGCGGATGCGGGGGAGGGAGACGGTCTCGGCGGTGCCGAGCGACTGTGCGAACAGCGAGACGCGGAACTCCTCGAGCATCCAGCGCGCGTGCACGATCGCGGGCGGCGAGGCGGGCGCGAGCGGGATGCGGCCGCCGGCGTCCGTGTAAAGCGCCACGGCCGTCTCGACCTGGGTCTGCCACGCGCGGTCGCGGCCCGGGTTCGTCGGCAGCGCCTGCATCCGCTGCGTGATCCCGGCGAGATAGCGGGGGAGGTGCCGCAGCTGCTCGAGCCCGGTGGCCGACACGAAACCGGGGTAGACCAGACCCGCCAGCTGCCCCTTGGCGTCGTTCAACGCCGCCAGGTACGTGAGCGCGGTCACGCTCGAGATCGCCTTCTCGGCGGTCCGCGCGGCGGTGAGGATGCGCGTGACCAGAGCGACGGTCTCGAACATCGAGTCCATCACGATCCCGGAGACGCGGTCGCGGACCGCCTCGAACTCGGCGCGCATGAAGATCTGACCGTCGGGCTTCATCCGGTACAGCACCGAGTCGACGACGGCGAGCAGGCAGTCGTCGAACAGCGCCTTGGTGTTCGGGTACGGGCTGGCGGCGAGGGTCAGCTTCTCGTTCGACGTCAGGTGCTGCTGCACATAGGCGACGGGGGACGGGACGCTCGCGAGCAGCAGGCGGCGCACGCCCCCGGGCGTGGCGCGAGCCTGCTCGGCCGGGGTGCCCATCAGCCGGATGCTGACGGACGCGCCGTCGTCGACGAGAGCCGGGTACGCGCGGATGATGTTCTTCGTCCCGCCGGGACCCGTGTGCTCCGAGTCCACGAACCGCGGCAGCTCGTCGAGATCCCACGTGGTGATGCCCGACCGTTCGAGCGCGTTCGGCGTGCGTGCTTCGGCGACCTTCGCCACCGAGTCGCGAGCGCGCGACCGCAGGCGGTCCTGCAGCGCGCCGAGGTCCTTCCCGCTCGCCATCGGCCGGCCGCGCTCGCCGATCACCTGGAACGTCGGCCGCAGGTGCGGGGGCAGCCGGTCGAGGTCGAAGTCGCTCCCGCTCACCCGCGAGCCCGTGAGCCGCGAGATGGTCGCCGCCAGGGTGTCCGCCAGCGTGCCCGCCGGCCGCTCGCCCTCGTGGGCGCGCATCCCGGCCGTCCCGGACAGCTCGCCCAGCAAGCGCTGCGCCCAGTCGGCGGCAGGCACGACCTGTCGGCGGATCGCCTTCGGCAGCGACTTGATCATCGCCGTCACCAGCTCGTGGCGGAGGCCGGGCACCTGCCAGTCGAAGCCGTCGGGCAGCAGCCCGGCGAGCAGCGGCAGCGGCACCTGCACGGTCACGCCGTCGTCCTCGGCTCCCGGCTCGAACCGGTAGCGCAGGGTGAGCCGCTGGTCGCCCTGCCGCCACACGGGAGGGAACGCCTCCTCGTCGACCTCGGCCGCGTCCTCGTCGAGCAGCGCCTCGGGCGTCATCGTCAGAAGGTCCGGCGTCTCCTGCCGCGCCTTCTTCCACCAGCCCTCGAACGACCGGGTGGACACGACATCCGCCGGGATGCGCTTGTCGTAGAACTCGAAGACGGCCTCGTCGTCGTTGAGGATGTCGCGGCGCCGCGTCCGCTCCTCCAGCTCGCGCAGGTCGGCGCGCAGCTTCCGGTTGGCGCGGTCGAACGCCTGGTGCGAATCCCACTCGCCGTCGACCAGCGCGTGACGGATGAACAGCTCGCGCGACAGCTCCGCGTCGATGCGGGCGTACTGGACGCGGCGGCGCGGGATGATCGGGACACCGAACAGGGTCACCCGCTCATACGCGACGACCGCGCCCTGGTTCTTCTCCCAGTGCGGCTCGCTGTACTGCCGCTTGCACAGATCGCCCGCGATCGGCTCGGCCCAGGCGGGATCGATCGAGGCGTTCATCCGGGCGAACAGGCGCGAGGTCTCCACGAGCTCGGCGCTCATGACCGCGTTGGGCTGTTTCTTCGCGAGGGTCGACCCGGGGAAGATCACGAAACGGGTCTGCCGCGCGCCGAGGTATTCCGACTGGCGCGAGCGCGGGCCGCCCTTCGCGTTGCCGCCACCGCGCGTGTTCGTCCCGGCGTCGCGCGCATCCTTCAGCCCGATGTGCGACAGCAGCCCCGCAAGGAGCGACTTGTGGATGCCGTCCGGATTCACCGACGGCTCGCCGATGGTCAGCCCGAGCGGTTTGGCGAGCTGCCGGAGCTGGCGGTAGACGTCCTGCCACTCGCGTACGCGCAGGAAGTTGAGGTATTCGGCCTTGCACAGTCGGCGGAAGGCGCTGGACGACAGTTCCTTCTGCTGCTCCTCCAGGTAATTCCAGAGGTTGAGGAGGGTGAGGAAGTCGCTGGTCGGGTCGGCGAAGCGGGCGTGCTTCTCGTCCGCGCTGCCGCGCTTCTCGACGGGACGCTCGCGCGGGTCCTGGATGGTCAGCCCGGCGACGATCGCCATGACCTCGCGCGAGGTGTTGTGCCGCTTGGACTCGACGACCATCCGGGCGAAGCGCGGGTCGATCGGCAGCTGGGCGAGCTGGCGGCCCACGCCGGTGAGCTTCGTGTCCCCGCCTCGGACGGTGATCGCGCCGAGCTCGACGAGCAGGTCGAGGCCGTCCTTGATGCCGCGCGAGTCGGGCGGGGTGAGGAACGGGAACGCCGCGATGTCGCCGAGTCCGAGCGAGATCATCTGCAGGATGACCGCCGCGAGGTTGGTGCGCAGGATCTCCGGCTCGGTGAACTCCGGCCGCTTCTCGAAGTCCTCCTCCGAGTACAGGCGGATGGCGATGCCGTCGCTGGTGCGGCCGGACCGCCCGGAGCGCTGGTTCGCGCTCGCCTGCGAGATCGCCTCGATCGGCAGGCGCTGCACCTTGGCGCGGACGCTGTAGCGGCTGATGCGGGCGGTTCCCGCGTCCACCACGTACTTGATGCCCGGGACGGTGAGGCTGGTCTCGGCGACGTTGGTCGCGAGCACGACGCGGCGGCGGACGCCGGCGACCGTCGACGGCTGGAACACCTTGTGCTGCTCAGCGGCGGAGAGCCGGCCGTAGAGGGGAAGCACCTCGGTTCCGGGCAGATTGCGGCCACGAATGGCGTCGGCCGCGTCCCGGATCTCGTTCTCACCGGAGAGGAACACCAGGACATCGCCGCGGTCCTCGCGGGCGAGCTCGTCCAGCGCGTCGTTGATGCCCTGCAGGTAGTCGCGGTCGGCGGAGGGCACGGGATCCGGGTCCTCGTCGTCCTCCTCCATCGCCTCGGCGACGAGCGGCCGGTAGCGGATCTCCACGGGGTAGGTGCGCCCGGACACCTCGACGATCGGCGCCGGTGTGCCGTCCGCCGAGGCGAAGTGCGCCGCGAAGCTCTCCGGGTCGATGGTCGCCGACGTGATGATGAGCTTGAGGTCGGGTCGCTGCGGCAGCAGCTGCTTGAGGTACCCGAGCAGGAAGTCGATGTTGAGACTGCGCTCGTGCGCCTCGTCGATGATGATCGTGTCGTAGGCGCGCAGCATCCTGTCGCGGCGAAGCTCGTTGAGCAGGATGCCGTCGGTCATCAGCTTGATGCGCGTCTGCTTCGAGACCCGGTCGGTGAACCGCACCTGGTATCCCACCAGCTCGCCGACCTGCTGTCCCAGCTCCTCGGCGATGCGCTCGGCGATCGTGCGGGCCGCGATGCGTCGCGGCTGGGTGTGGCCGATGGAGGTGCGGCCGAGCTCCAGCGCGATCTTCGGCAGCTGCGTGGTCTTCCCCGAACCGGTGGCACCGGCCACGATCACGACCTGGTTGTCGCGGATGGCGCGCGCGATCTCGTCCCGCTTCCGGCTGACGGGCAGCTCGGGCGGGAAGACGATGCGGGGAAGGGTCTCGGTGGAAGACATGAGCCTTCCATTCTAGCCGCGCATAGTCCCCGCCCGGGGGCGTTGCCCCGCGCCTCCGCGTGACGTAGGTTCGCTTCAACCCGGATCGGTTCCGGCGTCGACGAAGACGAGGAGAACCCATGAGTCACGGCTATGCCACCATGTCGGTCGCCAGCATCCTGGCGGAGACGGCGCATCGGATGCCCGACAACGTCGCGCTGATCTTCGCCGGCCACGAGATCCGCTACCGCCAGCTGTGGGACGAGACCCGCGCGTACGCGGGAGCGTTACGCGATCTCGGCGTCGGGCCGGGCGACCGGGTGGCGCTGATGCTGCCGAACGTGCCGGACTTCCCGCGCGCCTACTACGCGGTGCTCGCGCTCGGCGCCGTGGTGGTGCCCATCCATGCGCTGCTGAAGGCGGAGGAGATCGCGTACGTGCTGCGGGATTCCGGCGCGGCACTGCTGATCTGCGCCGCACCGCTCCTGGGCGAGGGCGCGCGGGGGGCCGGGCTCGCCGGCATCCCGACGCTGTCGGTGCTGGTGCCCGACGAGATGTGGGAGCAGGCGCCGTTCCCGCGGCTGGAGGAGCTGGCGGTCGCGGCCGAGCCCATCGACACCTATGTGCCGCGCGACCCGCTGGACACCGCGACCATCCTGTACACGAGCGGCACCACCGGCAAGCCGAAGGGCGCGGAGGGATGCCACTTCTCGCTCATCGAGCAGGTGAACGTGCTGCTCTCCGGGACCCTCGACCTGACGCCCGAGGACCGCATCCTGGGCTGCCTCCCGCTGTTCCACACCTTCGGGCAGACCTGCGTGATGAACATGGGCTTCCGCGCCGGCGCCGCCGTGGTGCTGGTTCCGAAGTTCGACGGCGCGACCGCGCTGCAGCTGCTCAACGCGCACAGCTGCACGATCATGACCGGCGTCCCCACCATGTACATCGCACTGCTGGAGGCGGCCAAGACCAACCCGGACCGCCCGCCGCTGCGCTACGGCATGAGCGGCGGCGCGGCCATCCCGGTCGCCGTCATCGAGCGGATGAAGGAGGTGTACGGCATCGACGTCCACGAGGGCTACGGCCTCACCGAGACCTCGCCCGTCGCGTCCTTCAACCACCGCGGCCGGCCGACGCGCGTCGGCACCGTCGGTACGCCGATCTGGGGCGTGGATGTGGAGATCGCCGACCCCGAACTCGACGACCGCATCGAGCTGCTGCCCCGCGGCGAGCTGGGCGAGATCGTGGTGCGCGGCCACAACCTGATGAAGGGCTACCTGAACCTCCCGGAGGCGAACGCGGAGGCGGTCGTCGACGGCTGGTTCCGGACCGGCGACCTCGGGACGAAGAGCGACGACGACTACATCACGATCGTGGACCGCAAGAAGGACATGATCGTCCGCAACGGCTACAACGTGTACCCGCGCGAGGTCGAGGAGGTGCTGTCCACGCATCCCGCGGTCGCGATGGTCGCCGTGTTCGGCGTCACGCACGACACGCACGGCCAGGAGATCATGGCGGTTGTCACGCTGATGCCCGGGAGCGCGGCCGAGGGGGACGAGCTGGTCGCGTTCGCGCAGGAGAAGGTCGCGGCGTACAAGTACCCGCGGCGCGTGGAGATCCTGGAGGCCCTTCCGCTGGGGCCCAGCGGCAAGGTGCTGAAGCGCGAGCTGGTGGCCCGGTTCGAGGCGGAGGCGGCGGACGGCGTGGCGAACACCGCAGCGGACACGGAGGCGGCGACGACCTCCTGACGCTGGTACCGTGGCGGATATGGTTGCAAACGCAAATACTCCGCTCCTGACCCTGAACAACGGGACCACCATCCCGCAGCTCGGTTTCGGCGTCTTCAAGGTCGACCCGGCCGAGACGACCCGCATCGTCGCCGACGCGCTCGAGGTGGGCTACCGCCACATCGACACCGCCGCCATCTACGGCAACGAGGAGGGCGTGGGCCGCGCGATCGCCGACTCCGGCATCCCGCGCGACGAGCTGTTCGTCACCACCAAGCTGTGGAACGACCGCCAGACCGACGCCGAGAACGCGTTCGACGAGTCGCTGGCGAAGCTCGGTCTCGACTATGTCGACCTGTACCTCATCCACTGGCCGACCCCGCAGAAGGACACCTTCGTGCAGGCGTGGAAGTCGCTCGAGAAGATCTACGCGTCCGGCCGAGCGAAGGCGATCGGCGTCTCCAACTTCCTGGTGCCGCACCTGACCAAGCTCCTCGCCGAGACCGACATCGTCCCGGCGGTGAACCAGATCGAGCTGCACCCGGCCCACCAGCAGCCGGAGGTGACCGCGTTCTCGCGCGAGCACGGCATCGAGATCGAGGCGTGGGGGCCGCTCGGCCAGGGCAAGTACCCGCTGTTCGAGCTCCCCGAGGTGGCCGACGCCGCCGCCGCGCACGGGAAGACGCCCGCGCAGGTCGTCATCCGCTGGCACCTGCAGACCGGCAACATCGTCTTCCCGAAGTCGAACCGCCGCGAGCGCATGGCCGAGAACTTCGACGTGTTCGACTTCGAGCTCACGGCCGACGAGGTCCAGGCGATCAGCTCGCTGGAGCGCGAGGGCCGCGTCAGCGCCCACCCGGACGAGGTCAACTGACGACACCCTGGCCGGCCCGGGGATGCGGTGTCGCATCCCCGGGCTAGGCTCGGTGGGGTGAGGATCACGTCGGTCACCGGGAAGATCATCTACATCGTCGGCGTCTTCGCGCTCATCTTCATCCTCAACATCTTCGTGTTCGCGCGCCTGTTGAATCCCACGTTCGACGTGCTGATCATCGCGGTGCTGAACCTCGCGTACGTCATCGTCGGCGTGCGCATCTTCCGCGGCCAGGGCGAGAACCGCACCGACCCGCGACCGTGGTGGCGGGCGACCGCGCGGCCGGCGGCGGGGTTCTGGATCGGCGGCCTCCTCGGCGTGCTCGCCTTCATCTCCGGGGTGGGTGCGTTCGCCAGCAAGCCGGAGGACGCGTTCATCCCCGCGGTCGCGTGCCTCGTCTACGCGGCGCTGGCCATCTTCTACGTGCACTCGTCGGTGCGGCTGCAGGGAATGGACACCGCCGGCTGACGGCTTCCCTTCCGGCGGCCCCGTCGTAGGGTGTGCCCATGGCGAATCGGCTCGCGGACGCGATCAGTCCCTATCTGCGCGCGCACGCGGACAACCCGGTCGACTGGTTCCCGTGGGGCGCCGACGCGTTCGCCGAAGCCAGACGCCGGGATGTCCCCGTCATGGTCTCCATCGGGTACGCGACCTGCCACTGGTGCCATGTCATGGCGCGGGAGAGCTTCAGCGACCCGGTCACGGCCGAGGAGCTGAACGCGCGGTTCGTGGCGATCAAGGTCGACCGGGAGGAGCATCCCGACGTCGACGCCGCCTACCTCTCGGCCGCCAGCGCCTTCACCGGCAACCTGGGGTGGCCGCTGACGGTGTTCGCGACGCCCGACGGCACGGCGTTCTTCGCGGGCACCTACTTCCCGCCGCAGCCGGTCGCCGGGCGGGCGTCGTTCCGTCAGGTGCTCGACGCCGTGTGGGACGCCTGGACGGCGCGGCGCAGCGAGGTCGAGTCCGACGCGGGCCGGGTGCGCGAAGCGCTCGCCGCGGCGGCGGACGCGGCCACCTCCGTCTCCGACCTGCCCGGCGACCGGGCCCTGGACGCGGCGGTGGCGCAGCTCGCGGAGGCGGAGGATCCGGAGTTCGGCGGCTTCGGCACCGCGCCGAAGTTCCCGGTGGCGCCCATCCTCGACTTCCTGCTGTCGCGTCCCGCCGGGCACGCGCTCGCGGCGCGCACCCTCCGGGCGATGGCGGAGTCGCCGCTGCGCGACCCGGTCGACGGCGGCTTCTTCCGCTACGCCACCCGGCGCGACTGGAGCGAGCCGCACTACGAGCGGATGCTCTACGACAACGCGCTCCTGCTCGACGCGTACGCACGGGCGTGGCAGCAGACCGGTGAGGAGTGGGCCGAACGGACCGCGGACGGCGTCGCCGCGTTCCTGCTCGGGGTGCTGCGGCAGCCGTCGGGCGGCTTCGCCTCGGCGCAGGATTCGGAGAGCACGATCGACGGCACCCGGGTCGAGGGCACGTACTACACGGTGCCGCCCGCGGAGCGGGCCCAGCTGGACCCGCCGCCGATCGACGCGAAGGTGCTCACCGGATGGAACGGATTCGCGATCGGCGCGCTGGCCCGGGCGGGGCGCATCCTGGACCGTCCGGCGTGGATCGCGGCCGCGGGGAAGGCCGCCGACACGGTGCTGAGCCGCCATCGGCGCGACGACGGGACGCTGCTGCGCGCGTCGCTCGGCGACCGCCGCTCGGAGGCGGGTGCGACGCTCGAGGACTACGGCGGGCTCGCATCCGGGCTGCTGGAGCTGGCGCTCGCGTCCGGCGAGGCCGGCCCGGCGGTCGCGGCGCGCGACCTGGTCGACCTCTGCCTGGATGCGGCAGGGGAGGGGACGTGCCCGTTCGAGACGCCGGGCGGGGTCGATCCCATGCTGGCGGCCACCGGGCTCGCGGTGCAGGTCGATCCGTCCGAGGGCGCCTACCCGTCCGGTCTGTCGTCGCTGGCGCAGGCCGCGCACACGCTGTACCTGCTGACCGGCCAGCGGCGCTACGAGCGGGCCGCGCGCGAAGGGATGCGGATGGTCGCCGCACAGGCGGTGCGCGTCCCGAGCGCGTTCGGGACGTCCCTTGCGCTGATGTCGCGGCTCGCGGGCGAGGCCGAGCAGCTGGTGGTCGTGCTGCCGACGGAAGGGGAGACGTCCGACGTCGTCCGCGCCGCCCGCCGGCATGCCGCGCCGCTGGTCGCGTTCGCGACCGAGCCGCAGGCCGAGGAGCTGACGGCCGCCGGGTTCGAGCTGTTCGAGGCGCGCACCACGCGCGACGGCCTCCCGACCGCGTACCTGTGCCGGGATTTCGTCTGCCGGCTGCCCGCGACGAGCGCCGACGAGCTCAGCGCCGCACGCGGTAGGTGAGGTGCGCCACCTCGGGCGTCACCCGCTCCCGCACCAGCTCCAGGTCGAGCGGGGGCACGCGGTCGAACACGCGCTCTCCCGCGCCGAGCGTCAGCGGGACGACGTGGAGCCGCAGCTCGTCGACCACGCCCGCCCACAGCGCCTGGTTCAGCGTCTCGGCGCCGCCTGCGACCGACACGTCGGCGTCGCCCGCGACCTCGCGCGCCTGCTCCATGGCCGAGTGGATGCCGTCCGTCACGAAGTAGAACGTCGTCCCGGTCATCTCCAGGGGCTCCCGCGCGTAGTGCGTCAGCACGAAGACGGGCGCGTGGTACGGCGGCTCCTCGCCCCACCAGCCGCGCCAGTCGCCGAACGGCTCGCCCTCCGCGGGCCACTCGTTGCGCACCGGGCCGAACATCTTGCGGCCCATCACGTAGGCGCCCGCGCGCACGATCGCCTCGATCTCCTCGCGGTGGTTCGCGGAGCGCTCGTCGAACATCCAGGCGTGGAGGCGTTCCTCGGCGCCCTCGCCCAGCGGATGCTCGAGCGACTGGTTCGGACCGGCTGCGAACCCGTCGAGGGAGATGGCGATGTCAGCGGTGACGATTCCCATGCGGGAAGCGTAGTCAGGCGCGTTCGACCTTGTCGAGCATCCCCCAGACGGCCTCGCTGAGCTCGGGATGCTCCAGTGCGATGCGGCGCAGCACGCCGTACTCGAAGCGGGTGAAGACGTCGCGGCCGGCGGCGGGGTGGTGCGCCCGGGACTGCTCCTCGGCGAGGTCGAACGCCTCGATTGCGGTCGCGCGGAGCGAGATCACGACCTGCTCGTCGACGCTCGGGAGCTCGGGGATGAACTGCCACGGGTCCTCCCCGGCGCGGCAGCGGTGCTCGATGATCGCGGACAGCTCGTCACGCGCCTGCTGGCGCAGCAGCTCGATGCTTCGGGGCACCTGTTCGCTCATCTCGCACCCTCCCTTCCCCTGGGGTCGTGGACGTCGTTCGCGCCGCCGCGGGCCCCGTCGCCCGCGCAGTGGGTTCAGCCTAAGCGCTCGCGCCGGGCCTCGCGAATCGCGCCGTCATGCAGCTAGTGCGTGCGGGCGAGGAGGTAGGCGTTGAGGTCGGCGGTGAGGGCGGCGTCCACGGGGTAGGCGCGGTCGTCGAGGTGCGTGACGGGGGCGGCCTGGCGGACGCTCGAGACCAGCCAGAGGGCGTCGGCGTCACGCACCTCGTCGATCGTGAGCGGGGCGAACTCGGTGCGCAGGCCGCGCGCGGTGAAGAAGTCGAAGACGGCCGCCTGGGTCGTCCCGGCGAGGATGCCCTGGTCGGTGTTCGGCGTGCGGACCACGCTGTCGCTGAGCGTCACCACGTTCGAGGTGGGGCCCTCCAGCGCGTACCCGTCGCTGCTGACGAACAGCACGTCGTCGAACCCGCGGCGCACCGCCTCCCGCTGGGCCGCCCGGTTCACGGCGTACGAGAGGGTCTTGGCTCCCGCGAGCAGCCACGGCGAGGTCTCCGCGACGTCGTGCCGCACGCCGCGGTCGAGGGAGACGACGCGGATGCCGAGGCGCGCCTGAGTGAAGTCCTCGCCGAGGTCGACGAACAGCCAGCCGCTGGGGACGCCCGAGCCCTCGACGCCGCGGGTGTAGACGAGCTTGGCGTACAGCTCGGCGCCCGCGTCGCCGTTGCGGGTCAGGAAGTCGGCCACGCCCGCGCGCACCGCCTCCCGCCACACGTCGACCGCCGGGACCGGGAGGTCGAGCAGTTCGGCGGAATGCGCCAGGCGGGCGAGGTGCGGCTCCAGCGCCTGCGGGTGCCCGTTGATGACCGCAATGGTCTCGAACACGCCGTCTCCGCGGGTCACCGAGAGGTCGGTGATCCGCACCTGCGGGGCGTCGAAGTCGGCCACCACGTAGCCGGGGTCGCCCTCCAGCGGCTCTCCGGTGGGCGTGGTGATGGTCAGCAGGGTCGCGCGCGTCATGCGTCCCATTGTGCCCCCGCCCTCGCGTTCGCCGCCGCCCCCCCATCGAGTACGCACAAAGTGCACGCGACACGCTGCACGAGCGTGCATTCTTTGCGGACTCGATGGAGGGGGGTCAGGCGGTCTCGCGGATGCGGAAGGCGTCGTCGTCGCGCGGGTCGGCGTCGGTCACGTCGACGGACTCGACGGAGGCGCCGGGCGGGCCGGTGCGCAGCCAGGCGAGCATCCGCTCCACCTGCTCCGGCTCGCCCTGGATCTCGGCCTCCACGCTGCCGTCCAGGCGGTTGCGGGCCCAGCCGGTCACGCCGAGGCGCTGCGCGGCCTCGCGCGCACTCCAGCGGAAGCCGACGCCCTGGACGCCCCCGGTCACGATCGCTCGTCTGCGGATCACAGCCCCATTGTGCCCCTGCTTCAATGGAGGGATGAGCGAACCCGCCGACCGCATCCCCGATCTCCGCGCCGACCTGATCGCCGCGGGGCTGACCGTCGACGCGCTCACCGAGCTCTGGGGACCGGAGGCGGCGGACGCCCTGCACCGCGGACAGCGCGTCCCGGCCGAGAGGGCGCTGGCCCGGCGGGAGCCGTCGGCGCTCGCAACGCTCGCGCGGCTCTTCGTGCTCGGTCGTCCGGTCGCGCGCGCCGACGCCGACGCGGCTCTGCCGTCCCTCGGGGTCGCGGGCGCAGCATCCCTCGGTCTGGTCGCGGTCGACGCCGACACCGTCCGCGCCGCCGTCGACCTGCGCCCCTACGGTTTCGTGGACGCCGCCGGCCCCGCCGAGTGGTGGATCGCGTCCGACCTCGGCGAGCTGGCGCTGGGCCACCCGCTCCCCGAGGACCACGTCCTGGGCGTCGGCGGCGCCTCCCTCACCCTCAGTGGGCTGATGCTGCAGAAGCCGGTCGAGAGCGCGCTCGACCTCGGCACGGGATGCGGCATCCAGGCCATGCACGCCGCCCGCCACGCGCGGCGCGTCGTCGCGACGGACATCTCCGAGCGCGCGCTGCGGCTGGCCGCGCTGAACCTCGCGCTCAACGAGATCGACGGCGTCGAGCTGCGGCTGGGGAGCATGTTCGAACCGGTCGCGGGGGAGCGGTTCGACCACATCGTCTCCAACCCGCCGTTCGTCATCACCCCGCGCACCGAGGGCGTCCCGGCCTACGAGTATCGGGACGGCGGGATGATCGGCGACGGGCTGGTGGCATCCTTCGTGAGCGGCTGCGGCGAGCACTTGACGCCCGGCGGCGTGGCCCAGCTGCTCGGCAACTGGGAGTACCGCGGCACCGGCGACGGGCTCGAGCGCGTGCGGGACTGGGTGGACGCATCCCCGGCTCCGCTCGACGCCTGGGTGATCGAGCGCGACGTCGAGGACGCGGTGCGCTACGCCGAGACGTGGATCCGCGACGGCGGCACGCGGCCGGGCACGCCGGAGTTCGAGCGGCTGCTCGATGCGTGGCTGGCGGACTTCGAGACGCGCGACGTGCGCTCCGTCGGGTTCGGCTACCTGCTGCTGCGCCGAGCAGAGGGCGTGCCGACGCTACGCCGGTTCGAACGGCTCCACGGGTCGCTCGGTGCGAACGAGGCCGGCCTCGGCGTCCACCTCGGGGAGGCGCTGGCCGCCCACGACCTGCAGGCGGCGCTCATGGACGACGAGCTCGGGCGGCTGCATCCGGTCACCTCGGGCGACGTCACCGAGGAGCGCCACCTGTGGCCGGGGGCGGACGCGCCGACGGCGATCCTGCTGCGGCAGGGCGGCGGGTTCGGACGGGCGGTGTCGGCCGACACCGGGCTCGCCGCGCTGGTCGGCGCGTGCGACGGCGAGCTGAGCGTCGCCGCGATCGTCGCGGCGCTGGCGCACCTGCTCGAGGTGGATGAGGACGCCCTGCGCGCCGACCTGCTCCCCGCCGTCCGCGGCCTCCTCGTCGACGGCTTCCTGCGCGCCTGACGCGGCTGCACCCTCCATCCACTGGTCCTGACACGCTGTTATCGCACCGGTCATAACGACGTGTCGGGACCAGTAGGTGAGGTCAGGCGCGGGGGATGGGGACCAGGGTCACGTCGGTGAGGCGGCCGTCGGCGACCTCGGCGGTCATGAAGGTGCAGACGGGCTGGCGGCGGCGGTCTGTGGGCGAGCCGGGGTTCAGGAGGCGCAGGCCGCCCGGCGAGACCGTGTCCCACGGGATGTGCGAGTGCCCGAACACGAGGACGTCCGCGTCCGGGTAAGCCGCGTCAGCCCGCGCCTCCCGGCCGGTCGCCGGGCCCGTCTCGTGCACGACCGCGAACCGGACGCCGCCCAGCTCCGCCCGCGCCACCTCGGGCAGCCGTGCCCGCAACTCCGGTCCGTCGTTGTTGCCGTACACGCCGATGAGCCGTCGCGACCGCTCCTCCAGCACGTCGAGCGTCGCCGCATCCACCCAGTCCCCGGCGTGGATGACGACATCGGCCACGTCGACCGCCTCCAGCACCGCGGGCGGCAGCACTCGGGCGCGTTTCGGGACGTGCGTGTCGGAGATCAGGAGCAGCCTCACGAACGCACACAGTAGGCGAACGCGGGCGGCGGGTCTACGTTCGCGCTATGCAGCTACGCAATCTCGGAAACAGCGGAACGATCGTGTCGGAGTTCGCCCTCGGCACCATGACCTTCGGCGCCGAGGCCGACGAGCAGGCCTCGCACGCCATCCTGGAGCGGTACCTGGACGCGGGGGGCAACTTCCTCGACACGGCTGACGTCTACACGGCGGGCGCGTCGGAGTCCATCATCGGGCGCTGGCTGGCCCGCAACCCGGGCAGCCGTGACAGCGTGGTCATCGCGACCAAGGGACGCTTCCCGATGGGCGGCGGACCGAACGACCTCGGCCTGTCGCGCGCCCACCTCCGGACCGCGCTGGACGCGTCCCTGCGCCGCCTCGGCGTCGAGCACATCGACCTCTACCAGATGCACGCGTGGGATGCGCTGACGCCGATCGAGGAGACCCTGCGCTTTCTCGACGACGCCATCAGCGCGGGCAAGATCTCGTACTACGGCTTCTCGAACTACCTCGGCTGGCAGCTCACCAAGGCCGTGCACGTGGCCCGGGCGCACGAGTTCGCGCCGCCGGTGACGCTGCAACCGCAGTACAGCCTGATCGTGCGCGGGATCGAGCACGAGGTGGTCCCGGCGGCCCTGGATGCGGGTATCGGCCTGCTCCCGTGGTCGCCGCTCGCGGGCGGCTGGCTGAGCGGCAAGTACCACCGCGACCAGGCGCCGACCGGAGCCACCCGCCTCGGCGAGAACCCGACGCGCGGGATGGAGGCGTGGGAGGCGCGCAACGCCGACCCGCGCACGTGGGAGATCATCGACGCGGTGGACGCAGTCGCGAAGGAGACCGGCGCCTCCGCGTCGCAGGTGTCCCTGCGCTGGCTGAGCGACCGGCCGGCGGTGACCTCGGTCATCCTCGGCGCGCGCACGACCGAGCAGCTGGAGGACAACCTCGGGGCGGCCGACCTCGTCCTGACCGACGACCAGCGTCGCCGCCTGGACGAGGCGAGCACCCCGCGCACGGACATCTACCCCTACGGCGAGCAGGCCGTCCAGCAGCGCCACCGCAAGCGCGAGGGCGGCCGCTAAGAACTCTTCGCCGGACCTTCCTCGGCGATTCGTGCCGAATGGTCGCTGTATGCCACGAATCGCGACCGTTCGGCACGAATCGCGGGCCCGCACGACGAAGGGCGGCTAGGCGGGCAGGGCCTCGAGCTCGGCGAGGAGGGTGCGCGCGGCAGTGGTGACGGCGGGCTGCGGGGCGCGGAGGCCGACCACGACGTCCGTGGTTCCGGCGCCTGCCGTGTGCATCCGGAGGAGCGCGAGGCGCAACTCGACGGTGCCGCCGGGGATGCGGTGCCCGCTGAGGGAGAGCGCGTTCGAGTCGAAGGTGAGCGAGGTCCACTCGTCAGCGGCCGCGGTCGTGTCCTCGGCGAGCCCGGCCAGCCACGCGGCCAGGCCGCGCGCCTCGGTCGTGGTCAGGCAGGCCTCGGACAGCTCCCAGCGCCGGCCGCCGTCGTCGACGATCGCGTCGACGACGACCCGGTCGCCCTCCTCGCGCGCGGCCGGCCGCAGCTCGACGCTGCGGTCGCCGTCCTGATCCACGATCCTCACGCTGGGCTCGGCACCACCGTGAGCACGCGCTCGATGTACTCGAAGAACGCGGTCATGTAGCCGCGCAGGAACTCCTCGGTGCCCGGATCGGTCACCGTGCCGTCCTCCTCGATCAGCCCGGGCCGCATCCAGATGTACGCCTCGGGCGCGTTCATCTGCGGCGCCTGCAGGAAGCTCAGGATGCTGCGCAGGTGCTGCTGCCCGACCGCCGTGCCGATCTGCCCGGGCGAGGCGCCGATCACGGCGGTGGCCTTGCGCGCGATGACGTTCTCGCCGTACGGCCGGCTCGCCCAGTCGATCGCATTCTTCAGCGCGCCCGGAATGGAGCGGTTGTACTCCGGCGTGATGAACAGCAGCGCATCCTGCTCGGCGATCAGCCGCTTGTAGTCGACGGCCTCGGGCGGGAAGTGCCCGTCGAGGTCGCGGTTGTAGAGGGGGAGACCGCCGATCGGGATCTCGGTGAAGACCAGTTCCGAGGGCGCGAGCCGCAGCAGCGCTTTGGAGAGGGTCCTGTTGACCGACTGCGTGGACAGACTGCCCACGAAATAGCCGACGTTGTACGGGGGATCGAGTTCGTTGATCGTGGCCATGACGCCATGCTGCCCCCGGCGTGGGGACGCGTGAAGCCCTTGTCGGGATGTCTTATCCGTACTCGCCCGACCGGAATAGGGCATCCTCCCGATGTCCCGGGGGTGCCTTAGCGAGAAGTCTGGTGTCATCGCCGGAGCGAGGTGCCCGGCGAGAGCACGAGGGGAGCGGATCATGCTGCTGGACGAGTTCGTGGACTTCCGGGTACGGGCCGGCGAGAGCGGACGTCAGGAGGTGGAGCGCGAGCGGGTGCGGCGCGCCGACGAGCACGGGCGGTGGCTGCGCGGGATGCGCGAGGCGCTGCAGCGGGCGGAGGCCCGGGTCGTGGGTGGTGCGCGGGTCGCGCAGCCGGCCGCGCCGGCCGAGGCGCCCCTGCCTGCGGCGGTCGCGGAGGCGCCCGAGCGGGAGCTGGCTCACGCCGGCCGTTGACATCGCGCAGGCCGCGACGGGGGCGCTCGGCGCCGACCCGTCCGCCCTGCGCGAAGCCGCCACGGTCGGGGGTCCGGATGTCGGTGGTCCATGGCACGATGAGGCCATGCGAGCACCGGCGTCGAGCCTCACGGTGGTCGGGCGGGAGCCCGACCTGGCGGCGCTGCGCGATGAGTTCCGGGCGGCCTCCGAGGGCGAGCCCCGCGCGGTCGTCATCGGCGGCGAGGCGGGCATCGGCAAGACGAGGCTGCTGGAGGAGTTCCTGGCCCAGCGCGACGCAGAGGCCACCGTGCTGCTCGGCCGCTGCGTCGACCTGGGAGACGACGGCGCGCCGTACGCGCCGTTCGCGGCGGTGCTGCGGAGACTCATCCAGGTCGTCGGGCTGGAGCGCATCCTGCAGGCGGCCGGCTCCGGGGCGGGGGTGCTCCCGGCGCTGCTGCCCGAACTGGCGGACGAGTCGGCCGTGCCGCCGCGGACGGGCGCGGAGCGGCTGTACGAGCTGGTCACCGACCTGCTCGAGACCGTGTCGGCCGAGCGCCCGGTCATCCTCGCGATCGAAGACCTCCAGTGGGCCGACCGCTCGACGCTCGAGTTGCTGCGGTTCCTGGTGCGGATGTCCGAGCGCGGCCGGCTGCTCATCGTGCTCACGTACCGCAGCGACGAGGTGCCGCGGGGTCATATCCTGCGCTCCTGGCTGCCCGAGCTCGAGCGCACCCGCCGGGTCACCCGGTGGGAGCTCGCCCGTCTCGGGCGCGAGCAGGTGGCCGAGCTGGTCGAGCAGCTGCTCGGGCGCATGCCCGACGAGGGCTCGCTGGAGCGCGTGACCGAGTTGAGCGAGGGCGTGCCGTTCTTCGTCGAAGAGCTGGTCGGCATCGACGGCCTGCGCTCGGGCGACGACCTGCCCGAGACGCTGCGGGAGCTGGTGCTCACCCGCTTCGAGCGCCTGAGCGACCCGGCCCAGCGGCTCCTGCGGGTGCTCGCCGCGGGTGGCGTCTGCGTGCCGCACGAGCTGCTGGCCGCGGTGTACGAGGGAACGCCCGACGAGCTCGACGCGGCGGCACGAGAGGCGCTGGCGGCGAACCTGCTGCGAGCCGACTCCACCGAGTACGCGTTCCGGCACACGCTCGTGCGTGAGGCCGTCCACGCCGATCTGCTCCCGGGGGAGCGCTCCCGGTTCCACGCCCGTTACGCCGAGGCGCTGGAGGCCGACCCGCAGCGCTCGGCGGTGCAGCTCTCGGCGCACTGGCTGGCCGCGCACGACGTCCGACGCGCGTTCGTGGCGTCGGTCGAGGCGATGGACGAGGCCAAGCGCTCGTACGCCTATTCCACTGCGGCGGCGATGGGCGACCGGATGCTCGAGCTGTGGGACCGCGTCCCGGACGCCGAGGAGCTGGCCGGCCGCGACCGCGTCGCCGTCATCGCCATCACGGCGTCGGCGCTCCGGAACGCGGGCAACAACGAGCGGGCGCTGGCGCTGGTCGACGTCGCGCTCGCCGACGCCGGCGATCTGCCGCCCTCGCGCCGCGCGCGGCTGCTCCGCGACAAGGGCCAGTACCTCGCCAATCTGAACCGGCCGGGGTTCGCCGACCTGCTCGAGGAGGCGCTGGCGCTCGTGCCGCCCGGGACTGCGCCCGTCGGTGATCCGTTGCGGCCGCATCTGCTGACCGAGCTCGCCGCCCAGCGCATGCTCGCCGGCACGTTCGACACCGCCATCCCGACCGCGCGCGAGGCGATCGACGAGGCCGCGGCTGCCGCGCCGCCGCTGCGCTCGGTCGCACACAACATCCTCGCCTCGTCCCTCGTCGCCTCGGGTCGCATCCGCGAAGGCTTCGACGAGTTCGAGACCGCCGACGCCCTCTCCCAGGGCGACGCATCAGCGACCCTGCGGTACGCGGTGAACGCGTCCGATGCGCTCAATTCCGTCGGCCGCTACGCCGAGGCCGTGCTGCTGGCGGAGTCCGGCGTCGCCCGCGCCCGGGAACGCGGCGTGGAACGCACCTCCGGCATCTGGCTCGCGGCCAACACGGCCGAACCGCTCATCGCTCTGGGCGAGTACGACCGCGCAGAAGACCTCTTGCGCATCGCCCTCGGCCTCGACGACCGCACGGGCCTGTGCGCTGCCCTCCAGCGAGCCCGCCTGTGGGTGTGGCACGGCGAACCGGAGCGCGCGGATGCCCTCCTGCGCCGCCTGCGCACACCGCTGCGGACCCTCTCCGAGCTGGAGCAGCAGACCCGGCTCATGGTCGCCCGGGTCGTCGGCGAGACCGCTATCGCCCTCGGCGACTACGAGCGGGCGTGGGCGGAGACGCGGGGCATCGGCGCGCTCCCGTTCCGTCCGATGCCCGGCTACGACCTCCCGGTGATGGCTGCTGCGTCGCGTGCGCTGGCGGAGCTGGCGGTGCGGGGCGCGCCTCTCGACGTGATGGGAGAGGCGGCACGGCTGGAGGCCGTGCTCGGCACCCTGCGCGAGTGGCCGACGGCGGCGGCGTGGAGTCCAGTGATCGCCGCCGAGCTCGCGACCGCTCGGGCCGCCGTAGCGGTGGCGCCCGATCGCGCCGACCGGGTCGCATCCGCTCTGCAGGCGTGGGAGGCCGCCGCGTCGGCCGGGGAGTTGCCCGTCGCGCCCGTCCACCTGCGTCCGTATGCCCTCCTGCGTGGCGCGCGCGTCGCGCTCGCGGCGGGGGAGCGCTCACGCGCCGACGCCCTCGTGGCGGAGGGCCGCGCGCTCGCCGTCGAGCACGGCATCCGCCTGCTCGTCGAGGCCGCCGACGCGCTCGCCGGGCAGCCCGGCCGGGCCGCGCCCGTCGCGACGGCCCATGGCGCGCCGCTGACGGAGCGCGAGGAGCAGGTCCTCGCCCTCATCGAGCAGGGCCTCAGCAACAAGCAGATCGGCGAACGGCTCTACATCAGCGCCAAGACCGCGAGCGTGCACGTGTCGAGCATCCTGCGCAAGGTCGGAGCATCCACTCGCACCGAGGCCGTGTACCTCGCCCGCACGCCCTCCTGACGCGTGGCGCGGGGGTCGCTACGACTCCACCGCGATCGCGCAGCGGATGCAGAGTTCGGCGGTCGGTCGGGCGCGCAGCCGGTCCACCCCGATGGACCGCCCGCAGCGCGCGCAGACGCCGTACGTCCCGCGCTGGATCCGTTCGAGCGCGGCGTCCACGGCCACGATGTCGTGGGCGGCGTCCGAGCGCAGCGCTTGCAGGCGACTCCACTCGGACGACAGCGTCGGACCCTCCGGGTCGTGCTCGTCGTCCGCCGTCGACTCCGACCGCGATGACAGCAGCACCCCCAGCGATTCGGCCATCCGCTGCGATTCGGCGACGTCCCCCTGGCGCCGTTCGAGCAGCAGGTTCTCCAGTTCGGCGAGCTCTGCGGCATCCAGGACCTCGTCCGGCCGCGTCAGTTCCACCTCGTCCGTGTTCGTGTCGTGCACCAGCGCACTCCTTCCGATCCCCCGATCGTGCTTGTCTGGTCGGGTCAGCGTACGCCCGACCGGTCCGTTCCGCGTCATCGACGCGCGTAGGCTCAGCGGGTGCCCTCCTTCCGCGTCATCCTGGCCGTCGGTCGGCTGCATCCCGGTGTCGACCCGCGCTCGGTCGAACCCGCCGCTGCCGACGCCGCCCGCGAACTCGCGGTCGTGGAGGCGAGCAGCGTGGTCGTCGTATCCGGTGAGGCCCGCATCACAGTGCGGTTCACAGAGGACAACGTGCGTCTGGCCCTTCGCGTCGCGGAGCACACGGTGGCGCAGGTGCAGGCCCTCGCCGACACCGGCGCGTGGCGGCTCACCGAACGCGTCGGCGGCCGCTGGTTCCGGCGCGCCTGATCCGCCCGATCGGTCACGCAGCCGCGGCCAGCGACTCCTCGATCAGCCCGACGATGGCCGGGTCGTCCGGCTCCGTCTGCGGGCGGAAGCGGTACACCGAGCCGTCGGGCGTGATGACGAACTTCTCGAAGTTCCACTTGACGCGGCCGGCCTTGCCCTCCGCGTCCGGGTGCTTTGTCAGCTCCTGGTAGAGCGGGTGGGCGTTGCGGCCGTTCAGCTTCACCTTCTCGGCCATCGGGAACGTCACGCCCCAGGTCGTGGAGCAGTACTCCTTGATGGCGTCCGTCGAGCTGAGCTCCTGCAGGAACTGGTTGCTCGGGAAGCCGATCACGGTGAACCCGCGGTCACCGTAGGTCTCCTGCAGTTTCTCGAGCTTCTCGTACTGCGGCGCGAGCCCGCAGCGGGAGGCGACGTTGACGACGAGGATGACCTTGCCCGCGTACGCGGAGAGGGCCGTCTGCTCGCCGTCGATTGTCTCGAAGGGGATGTCCATCACGGTCATGATCGCAGGCTAGGGCGCGACGCTTGGAGCGAGCTAGGAGTCGCCGGACCGCTCAGGCGGCGGACGCCAGGGGCGCGGCCGGGTCGGCGGCCCACTCGGAGAGGGAGCCGTCGTACAGCAGCACGTCGTCCCGTCCGAGGAGCCCGAGCGCCAGAGCATCCGACGCCGCCGCGATGCCGGCACCGCAGTAGACGACGATCGGGCCGGGAGCATCGAGCACGTCGGCGAACAGCTCTCGCAGCTCACGCTCCGGCAGCAGGGTGTTCGTGTCCCGGTCGACCAGGCGCACGGCGGGCGCGCTCAGGCTGCCCGGGATGTGACGAGCGGCGAAGTCGCGCGGCGGCGTTCCGCAGACCAGCGCGCCGGGTCGTGTGCCCGCGACGATCTCGGCGACCTCCTCGGTCGAGATCCAGAAGCCCGGGCGGGGATCGGCGAGGAGCGGTGCGACGTCGCCGGGTGCCGCGGGACGCTCGGGGCTCTGCTCCAGCGGGCGCCCCTCGGCGCGCCAGGCTTTCACCCCTCCGTCGAGCACGGCGACCCGGTCGTGCCCGAGCGAGCGGAAGAGGTACCACAGCCGCGCGGCCCACTGCCCGACGGCGGCGTCCGCGACCACGACGGTGGTGTCCGCGCCGATGCCGAGCTCGGCAGCCGCGGCCTCGAACGCCGCCGCCTCGGGCCGCGTGAACGGGAAGCGGCCGGTCGGGTCGCTGAACGTCTCGAGCAGGTCGGCGAAGACGGATCCGGGGATGTGCCCCTCACCGAGGAAGCGGTCGCGCCCGCTCAGGTACACCGGCCGCCCGTCGGGACCCTGCGACGGCACGACCGTGGCGTCGAGGACGACGAGCCCGTCGGCGCCCAGGTGGTCGGCGAGCCACTGCGTCGAGACGAGCGGTCCATCGAGGGCCGCGGCGAGCGCGGCGGCCGGCCCGGCGCTCGCGGCGGTCGCCCCAGCGGGTGCGGTGGTCGCCGTGGAGGTGGTGGTTCCAGTGCGTTCGGTGATGGTCACCCGCTCACGCTAGCGACGACCTCCGACGCTGTGAACGGCGCCCGCAACGCGTCGTAACCGACGACGCTGAAGGCCGTCAGCACTCGATGACGTTGACCGCGAGGCCGCCCTCGCTCGTCTCCTTGTACTTCGTGGACATGTCGAGCCCGGTCTGCCGCATGGTCTCGATGACGGTGTCGAGCGAGACGAGGTGGCGTCCGTCGCCGTGCAGCGCCAGCCGCGCGGCCGAGACGGCGGTGGAGGAGGCGATCGCGTTCCGCTCGATGCACGGGATCTGGACGAGGCCGCCCACCGGGTCGCAGGTGAGGCCGAGGTGGTGCTCCATCGCGATCTCCGCCGCGTTCTCGACCTGACGCGGCGTCCCGCCGAGCACGGCGCACAGGGCGCCGGCGGCCATGGCGCACGCCGAGCCGACCTCCGCCTGGCAGCCGCCCTCCGCGCCGGAGATCGAGGCGTTGGCTTTGAACAGCGACCCGATCGCCGTGGCGGTCAGCAGGTACTGTCGGATGCCCTCGGCGGACGCGCCCGGTACGAACCGCAGGTAGTAGTGGGCGACGGCGGGCACGATCCCGGCCGCGCCGTTCGTCGGCGCGGTCACCACGCGCCCGCCGGACGCGTTCTCCTCGTTGACCGCGAGCGCGAAGGCGTGCAGCCACTCGAGTGCCGTCGCGCGTCCCGGGTCGTCCTGCACCGACTCCAGGTGCTCGCGCATCGCGGCTGCGCGGCGCCGCACGCCGAGGCCGCCGGGCAGGGTGCCGTCGCCGGAGAGCCCGCGGGCGACGCACTCGGCCATGGCCTCCCAGATCAGGTCGAGACGATCGCGCACGGCATCCTCGCCGTGCAGTGCGACCTCGTTGCGGCGGGCGACCTCGCAGATCGGGATGCCGTCGCGCTCGCAGATCGCGAGCAGTTCTTCCGCGCTCGCGAAGGGGAGGGGATGCCGCTGCCGCGCGGCGAGCTGCGCCTCCTCGCCGTCGCGGCGGATGAAGCCGCCGCCGATCGAGTAGTACGTCTCCTCCAGCAAGGGCAGCGGCGACCGCTCGCCGGACTCGTCGCGGCCCCAGGCGCGCAGGGTGAGCGCGTTGGGGTGGCCGGGGAGGCGGGTGCGCGGCTCGAAGTCGATGTCGTCCTTGGATAGGGGGATGGAACGGCTTCCCGCGAGGAGGAGCGTCGCGCCCGGCTGCAGGTCGGACCACGCGCCCCGGACGTCCTCCGGACGGCACGACTCGGGCTGCAGGCCGCGCAAGCCGGCGATCACGGCGTCCGGTGTTCCGTGCCCGATGCCCGTGGAGCCGAGCGAACCGTAGAGGGTGCAGGTGACCTGGTCGACGCGGTCGAGCATGCCCTCGTCGTCGAGGCGGGCGGCGAAGGCGGCGGCGGCTCGGAGCGGTCCGACGGTGTGAGAGCTCGAGGGGCCGATGCCGATCGAGAACAAGTCGAAGGCCGAGACGTACGCTGTCACATCCTCCAGTGTATGTCGCTCTGCGCGCGGCTTTCGGGCGTCAGCGCGCGCATTCGCGCACCGATCGTGCGTGGGTTCGGCACGCCGAGCACACGCGGAAGCGGCCGCCGCATCCCTCCGCAGGACGCGACGGCCGCCGTCTGGTGACCGGACCCGGTCAGGCCTTCCGCATGTAGGCGCGGACCGTGAGAGGGGCGAAGACGGCCACGATCACGGCCGCCCCGAGGAGGGCGATCCAGCCGTCGGCGCCGAAGGTGCCGTTGTTGGCCAGGTCGCGCACCGCGGTCACGAGGTGCGACACCGGGTTGATGTTCACGAACCACTCCAGCCACGCCGGGAGGGTGCTCGGCGAGACGAAGGCGTTCGAGAAGAACGTCAGCGGGAACAGGATGAGGAACGAGATGCCCTGCACCGATCCGGCCGTCCGCGCGATCACGCCGAAGAAGGCGAAGATCCAGCTGATCGCCCACGCGCAGACCACCACGAGCAGTCCGCCGAGCGCAGCGAAGCCGTAGCCCGCGCCGGGCCGGTAGCCCATGGCGAAGCCGACGAGGAAGGTGATCGTCGTCGCGATGGCGTAGCGGAGGGTGTCGGCCAGGAGCGCGCCCGAGAGCGGGGCGATCCGGGCGATCGGCAGCGACTTGAAGCGGTCGAACACGCCCTTGTCCATGTCCTCGCGGAGCTGGACGCCGGTCACGACGGATGCCGTGATGACGGTCTGCACGAGGATGCCGGGGATCAGCTGCGGGAGGTACGCATCCACGCTCCCTGCGATCGCGCCGCCGAACAGCCACGCGAACATGACGGTGAAGATCACGGGCTGCAAGGTCACGTCGAACAGTTGCTCGGGCGTGCGCCGCACCTTGAGCAGGCCGCGACGGGCCATGGTCAGGGTGTTCGCGAGGGTCTGGCGGACGCTGACGTGGTTCTTGAGATTCCGCTCGGAGGGCGGGGTGATGGTGGTGATGGCGGTCATGCGTGCACCTCTTCTTCTTCGACGGACTCCTCGCCCGCCTTCTCGTCGTCGACGCCGTGCCCGGTGAGGGTGAGGAACACCTCGTCGAGCGTGGGCTTCTGCACGGACATCTCCTGCAGGTGGATTCCGGCCTCACGGAAGGTCACGAAGAGGTCGGTGACGGCGTCCGCATCCCGCATGGGCGCGGTGATGCGGGAGCCTTCCGGCGACACGACCGCATCCACACCGAGCACGGTCTGGATGGCGCGGCGCGCGTCCTCGATGTCGGCCGGGTCGGCGAGGCGCAGCTGCAGCGAGGACTCGCCGACCGACGCCTTGAGCTCGTCGGCGGTCCCCTCGGCGACGACGCGGCCGCGGTCGATGACCGCGATCCGGTCGGCCAGCTGGTCCGCCTCGTCCAGGTACTGCGTGGTGAGCAGCACCGTGGAGCCGGTGGACACCAGACGGCGGATGGTGTCCCACATCTGCGCGCGGGTCCGCGGGTCGAGGCCGGTGGTCGGCTCGTCGAGGAAGATCAGCGGCGGCTGGGCGATGAGGCTGGCGGCGAGGTCGAGGCGGCGGCGCATGCCGCCGGAGAACTTCTTCAGCGGGCGCTTGGCCGCGTCCGTGAGCCCGAACTCCTCGAGCAGTTCGGCGGTCTTGGCCCGGGCCTCGCGGCCGGACAGGCCGAGCAGACGGGAGAAGATCATCAGGTTCTCGTTCGCCGACAGGGTCTCGTCGACGGAGGCGAACTGGGCGGTCACGCCGATGAGCTGACGGACGACCTGCTGCTCGCGGCGGATGTCGTGGCCGAAGATGAAGGCCTCGCCCGCGTCGGGCTTCAGCAGGGTGGCGAGCATGGAGATCGTGGTGGTCTTGCCGGCCCCGTTCGGGCCGAGGACGCCGTAGACGGCGCCGGCGCGCACGGTGAGGTCGACGCCGTCGACCGCGCGGTTGTCGCCGAAGGTCTTGACGAGCCCGTGGGCTTCGACGGCCCACTCCGAGCTTCGAGTCATGGTGTTCCTTTCCTGGTGGGAATGGTGATGCTCCGATGATGTGCGGGCGCGCTTACATCGCCCTTACGTGCCGCTTACACGGCAAAGGGGTGGCTGTAAGGGCGTGTGAGGGGAGGACTCAGGCGGCGCGGCGGGCGGAGTCGAGGAGGCCCTGGCGGTCGATGCCGGCGAGCGTGAGCGCGCGCGGAACGGTGCCGAGCTCGAGTCCGAGGAGGGCGGCGAGCAGGTCGAGCTCCGCCATCCTCTGGCGGTGGTGGGCGGAGGAGACGCGGTGGGCGCGGACCAGCGCCTCCCGGGCGGAGGCCCCCCAGCGCGGGCGGGAGACCCGCGGAGCGGCGGCGAGGCGGTCCGGCGCCGGCGCGGTGACTCCGGCGACCGCGAGGCTCGCGGTGCGCTCGGCGGTGAGGGCCGCCTCGACGCCGTCGGGGCTCAGCCCGGCGTCGGCGAGGGCGGTGCGGACGGCGGGGCTGCCGTCGCGGGACAGGGCGAGCAGCAGGTGCTCGGCCTCGACGGCCGACGCATTGCGCTGCTGCGCCTCGACGACCGACCGGATGATGACGGGTCGCAGCGCGCGCGACAGCGGCTGGCCCGGGAGGTTCTGGCTGCTGCCAGCGGGGATGTCAGACATTGCGTCTCCTCAGTTCGACGCCGGCGGCGGCCACACGGCGGAGGTGCTTCTTGTGGACGGCCTGCCGGGTCACGCCGAGCGCGTCGGCGATCTGCGTCCAGGTCCAGCCCTCGCGCAGGGCGCGTTCGACCTCGGCGTCCTCGAGGCGGTCGGCGAGTTCGCGGAGGGCGACGACGGCGGCGAGGCCGTCGGCGACGCCGCCGACGGGGTCGGGGAACGGCGTGGTGGGGTTCATGTAAGCAACAATAGTTGCTTAATCGCGTTTGTCAACAGAAGTTGCTAAAGACGCAGCGCGGACAGCAGCTCCAGTCCACGACGAACGGCTTCGGCGGGGGAGGCGTCACCGACTCCGGCGCGTGCCGCGGCGAGGTGCGCCTCGCCGTGGTTGACCACGAAGCGCGACTCCAGTTCGTCGCGGTGAAGGCTGGCCACATCCTGTCGCGAGTTGGCCCGCTCGCCCAGGGCGAAGAGCGCGAAGCCGGTCTCGAGCCAGCGCTCGCGGTCCGCGCCGGTGCGCCGGTCCGCGATGGCCGGGTCGAGCATCCACGCCGAAAGGCCGACGAAGCCGGAGCCCATCACCGGCTGGTCGAGCGACGGCGGGTTGAGTCGCGCCGTGACCAGGATGCGCGTGCGCAGTGCGGCCGCCGCCGCATCCGTCTCCGCCGGGTCGGTCACGCCGGGCTCCTCCGTCTGCACGCGCAGCCGGGTGATGAGCCCCGCCGCTCCGAGCATGATCAGCCAGGGGCTGAGCGCGCTGGCCCGGGTGTCCGGCGTGTCCGAGGCTGCGCTCAGCGCTTCTCCGTACAGCCGGACCGCCTCGGCGGAGTCGCCCTCGGCGCGCGCGATCTCGGCCATCCCGGCGAAGCCGATCGCGTAGTAGTCGGAGTAGTCGAAGCCGGTCCGGTCCACCTCCGCGGCCAGGTACCGCTCCAGCAGCCTGCGCCCGCGCTCGGTGTCGCCGATGGCGATGGCGTTGATGGCGATCAGCCAGTCCAGCTGCCGCAGGTCGCCGTCGGCGCGCAGCAGCTCCATCTGGTCGTACGCGCGCTGGCCCCACTCCAGCGCCTCCGCGGGATGCGCGAGCTCGCTGTGCGACTGGGCGATCGACTGCGCCGCCGAGGCGAGAGACCAGGCGTCGCCGACGAGCTGCGCCGCATCCCACGCCCGCTGGGCCGCTGCGAGCGCGGCGTCCAGCTCGCCCGCGTTCTCGCGCAACTGCGCAAGCAGGAGGTTGCCCATCGCCGCGCTCGCCGGGTCATCGGACTCCGCGTACTCGGTCAACAGCGCCATGCCGGCCTCCACCTTGCCCGCGGCGAGGAGCAGCGCGGCCATCGCGTCCAGCCGTCCGTCGCCGAACGGGCGCTCGCGCCGCAGCCGGCGCAGCCGCGAGATGGCGCGCGCGGAGGTACGCAGGTCGACGAACAGGAACGTGCCGCCGATCAGGGTGAAGCATGCCGCCAGCGCGTCGCGGATCTCGTCCGGTGCGTCCCCGTCGCTCAGCACCGCCAGCGCGGCCGTGCCGAACCCGAGCACTTCCGAGTGCGCGCTCCGCAGCGACCAGTAGTACGCCAGCGTGGCGAAGACGAAGGCCACGGTCTCGCGACGCTCGCCGTCGAGGGCGGACCGCAGCACGGCGACGAGGTTGTCCTGCTCGGCGGTGACGCGCTGGAACGTGCGCACCTGCTCCCGGCCGGCCATCGTGCTCATCGCGTCGGCGCAGAAGGCGATCGCCCACGCGTCCATCCCGGCGACGACCGCCTCTTCCTCGCCGGCCGCCTCCAGCTCCCGGTCGCCGAACTCCCGCACCGTCTCCAGCATCCGGTAGCGCAGGATGCCCGTGGCGCGGTCCTCGGTCACGGTCACCAGCGACTGCGCGACCAGGGCGTCGAGATCGTCGAGCACGGTCGGCGCACCCGGGCCCGCAACCGCCTCGGCCGCCTGCGTGCTGAAGCCGTCCGGGAACCGCGACAGCCGCCGCAGCAGCGCCTGCTCCGAGCTTGTGAGGAGGTTCCAGCTCCACTCGATCACGGCGAGCAGCGTGCGGTGGCGCTCGGGCGCGGTGCGTTCGCCGCCGGTCAGCAGCGCGAAGCGGTTGCCGAGGCGGCGCTCGATCTCGTCCACGGACAGCGAGCGGGTGCGGGCCGCGGCCAGCTCGATGGCGAGGGGGAGGCCGTCCAAGCGGTCGCAGAGCCGGGCGACGACATCAAGGGGCAGGACCGCGCCGGGGCGCGCGGCATGGGCGCGCTCCACGAACAGCGCGACGGCCGGACCGTAGTCGGCGTCGCCGTCGCCGTGTCCGTCGGTGCTCTTCAGCGAGTCGAGCGGATAGACCCGCTCGGCCCCGATCGCGAGCGGCGCGCGGCTCGTCGCCAGCACCCGGACGGTGGTCGTGGAGTCGAGGATGTCCTGCACGTACGCGGCCGCTGCATCCACGATGTGCTCGCAGTTGTCGACGATCAGCAGGGTCTCGCGCTCGCTGAGCAGGCCCAGGATGCGCGAGCGCAGGTCGAGCGCGGCGCCGGGATCGGCCGGCCGGGTCGCGCGGGCCTCCCGGATTCCGAGGGTCGACGCGAACGCGAGCTCGACATCCTCGCCCGACCGGACACTCGCCAGCTCCACCACGATCACCGCCGGAGTGTGCACCGCGCGGTTGCCGACCTCCTGCGCCAGCCGGGTCTTGCCCAGCCCCCCGGCGCCGAGAATGGTCGTGAGCCGGGAGGTCGCCACCAGATCCTCGACGGCCTCCAGGTCGTACTCGCGGCCGACCAGGGCGTTGGGCGCCGTGCGGAGGCCGATGCGGATGCGGCGGGGCGCGACGGGTCGCTCCTCCTCATCGGCGGCGAGGAGGTCGGCGTTGAGGGCGACCAGCTCGGGGCCGGGACGCGTCCCCAGGCGGTCGAGCAGCGCCTCCTTCAGGTCGGCGAAGCCGAGCAGGGCCTCGCTGCGGCGGCCCGCGGCGGCGAGGGTGCGCAGCTGTTCCAGCCGCAGGGCCTCGTCGAGCGGGCGCTGCTCGATCAGCGGCAGCAGGTCGGCGAGCGCGCCGGCGTGATCCCCGGTCGCGCGCCGCGCGCGGGCCCGGATGAGGAGCAGGTCGTCCCGCAGCGACGCCGCCGTGCGGCACAGCTCGTCGCCGAGGGGCGAGCCGCCGAGCTCGGCGCCGGGCTCACCGCGCCAGAGCGCCAGCGCGGCGGTCGCCTGACCCTCGGCGGATGCGGCGTCGCCCGCCTCCAGCGCGGCCGTCGCCCGGGCGAGCGCCTGGCGTGCCCGGCCGAGGTCGGTCTGCTCCGGCGGGACGGCGAGCGCGTACCCGCTCGGCGTCGACTCCAGGAGGCCGTCGGCACTCGTCGTCCGCACCCGCGACACGAGCGTCTGCAGCGCCGCGCGCTCCTGCCGGGGCGGCGCGTCGTCCCACAGATCCTCGATCAGCGAGGGGACGCTCGCGGCACCGCGCGCCAGCACCAGCGCGACGATCAGGCTCTTGCCCAGCGCGCCGGCAGGCTCGGTCAGGGCACCGGTCCGGTCCTCCACGAGCACCGGGCCGAGCACGGCGACACGGGGAGGCGGAGGCGCGGTCTGCACCCGCCCGATCTTAGCCAGTGCGGGCATCCGGAGCGTGTGTAGGCTCGGCCCCATGGCGTTCGACTGGTCGCAGTTCTACGAGGAGCAGGGCGGACGCGGCGTGCGCCCTACGTTCCAGAGCGCGCTCGCCGCGTGGGACGGCGAGCCGGGCGAGGCCATCGACCTCGGCTGCGGCGACGGGGTCGAGACCCGGCACCTCGCGGAGCATGGCTGGCGGGTGCTGGCCGTCGACTCCGACCCGGGGGTGGAGGAGCGGGTGCGGGCCGGGATGTCGCCGGAGGCGTCCGCGCGCGTCACGGTGCGCAGGGCGCCGTTCGAGCAGCTGGGCGAGCTGCCGGCGGCCGACCTCGTCTACGCGGGGTTCGCGCTGCCGTTCTGCGACGAGAGCCACTTCCCGTACCTGTGGGCGGATGTGCGGGAGGCGCTGCGTCCGGGCGGTCTGTTCGCCGGCGAGCTGTTCGGGCCGCACGACGAATGGGCGGGGCGGGCGCACATGAGCTTCCACGACCGCGCGCAGGTCGAAGGAATGCTCGCCGGGATGGACGTCCTGCAGCTGGTCGAGGACGACCGCCGCGGGATGTCGTTCGAGGGCCCGAAGCACTGGCACGTCTTCCACATCGTGGCGCGTGCCTGACCCCGCTACCGGATGGTCTTGCGCGCCGTGATCTGCCCGGTGTCGAAGCCGAGCAGGTGCAGGCCGCCGTGGAACCGCGCGTGCTCGATCTTGATGCAGCGGTCCATGACGACGTTCAGGCCCTTCGACTCGCCGTACTCGGCGGCGTCCTGGTTCCAGATCCCGAGCTGCACCCACACGGTGGGAGCGCCGACCGCGACGACCTCGTCGATCACCGCGGGGATGTCGCTCGCCTTGCGGAACACATCCACGATGTCCGGCACCTCGGGCAGGGACGCGAGGTCGGGGTAGGCGGGCTGCCCGAGGATCGTGTCGGCATTCGGGTTCACGAAGTACACGCGATAGTCGCTCGACTGCTGCAGGTAGGTGCCGACGAAGTAGGACGAGCGCGCCGGGTTCGGCGAGGCGCCGACGATCGCGACCGACTTCGCCCCGCGCAGGAGGCGCAGCCGCTCCTTCGCGTCGGGGCCGACCCACGTGCGCTGCGACTTCAGCAGCTTGGCGAGGGGGGAATCCGCCGGAAGGGCGCAGCTCAGGCCGTTCGCGAGCTGGACCTCGGTGGTCGCGGTGTCGGTCATGCTGCCTCCTCGACGGCGAAGCTGAGCGCCTGGTCGAGATCGTAGATGATGTCATCCACATCCTCGATGCCGACGCTGATCCGCACCACGCCCGGCAGGACGCCCGCGTCGAGCAGCTGCTGCTCGGTGAGCTGCGCATGCGTGGTGGACGCGGGATGGATCACCAGCGTCTTCGCGTCGCCGATGTTCGCCAGGTGGCTGGCGAGGTTCACCGACTCGATCAGCTTCTGCCCGACGGCGCGGCCGCCCTTCACTTCGAAGCTGAACACGCTGCCCGGCCCGAGGGGCAGGTACTTCTGCGCGCGCTCGTGGTGCGGATGCTCCGGCAGCCCGGCCCAGTAGACCTTCTCGATGCGCGGGTCGGCGTCCAGCCATTCGGCGACCCTGCGGGCGTTGTCGACGTGCGCCTGGATGCGGTACGGCAGGGTCTCGACGCCCTGCGCCAGCAGGAACGCGGAATGGGGCGCGAGCACCGGCCCGATGTCGCGCAGCTGCTCGGCCCGCAGCCGGGTGAGGAAGGCGTACTCGCCGAAGTTGCCCGACCACTGCAGCCCGCCGTACGACGGCACCGGCTGCCCGAACAGCGGGAACTTCTCGGAGTGCCAGTCGAACCGGCCGCTCTCGACCACCACACCGCCGAGGGTCGTGCCATGACCGCCGAGGAACTTCGTGGCCGAGTGGATGACGATGTCGGCGCCCCACTCGATGGGCCGGTTGAGGTATGGGGTCGCGATGGTGGAGTCGATCGCGAGCGGGATGCCCGCCGCGTGCGCGACCTCCGCCAGCCCCGCGATGTCGGCGATCTCTCCCGACGGGTTCGCGATGGTCTCGGCGAACAGGATCTTGGTGCGGTCCGTGATCGCCGCGGCGTAGTCGGCCGGGTCGGAGCTCTGCACGAACGTCGTGTCGACGCCGAAGCGCCGCAGCGTCACATCCAGCTGGGTGATCGACCCGCCGTAGAGGTTGGCCGACGCGACGATGTGGTCGCCGGCCCCCACGAGCGACGCGAAAGTGATGTACTGCGCCGAGAGCCCGGAGGCGGTCGCCACCGCGCCGAGTCCGCCCTCGAGGCTGGCGATGCGCTCCTCGAACGAGGCGACGGTCGGGTTCGCCAGCCGCGAGTAGATGTTGCCGTACTTCTGCAGGGCGAACCGCGCGGCCGCGTCCGCGGTGTCGTCGAAGACGAACGCGCTGGTCTGGTAGATCGGGAGCGCGCGGGCGCCCGTCACCGGGTCGGGGATGTTGCCCGCGTGGATCGCCCGCGTGCGGAAGCCGTATTCGCGATCAGCCATGCGGCAACGCTACCCGAGGCTGCCGACGTGGGGCCCGGGTCGCGTCACACGGCGCCACGGACTCGGGTATCCTGCTGGTCAGGCCCGGTGTCGGGCCCCGGACGACGGATCAGTACCCGGTGAGCGACAAGACTGGCCAGGGAGCCGGATCATGTCCTGGATCGTCCTCGTCCTCTCGGGTGTCCTCGAAGCCGTGTGGGCCACCGCCCTCGGAAAGTCGGAGGGGTTCACCCGGCTCTGGCCGACCGTCCTCTTCGCCGGCGCGCTCGTCGCGTCCATGGGCGGCCTTGCCTTCGCCATGCGCGAGATCTCGACGGGCACCGCGTACGCCGTCTGGGTGGGAATCGGCGCCGCGCTCACCGTGCTCTACGCGATGCTGTTCGGCGGCGACGGGTTCTCACTGGTGAAGGCGCTCCTGATCGTCGGCCTGGTGGGGTGCGTGATCGGGCTCAAGCTGGTGGAGTGAGTCCGCCTCAGCGCGCGGTCAGCCAGACGGCGCCGAGCGCCAGGGCGGCGATGAGCGCCCAGGAGGCGAGGCCCGCCACCAGCGCGCGCCAGCCGGTGCCGACCAGCGACCGGAGGCGCACCGCGGTGCCGAGTCCGAACAGCGCCATCGCGAGCAGCACGGTCTGGAGGGTGTCCGCGCCGTCGGTCACCGCCGCGGGGAGCGGCACGAACGTGCGCAGCAGCACCGCCAGCAGGAACCCGGCCACGAACAGGGGCACGATCGGGGGACGCTTCACGGCCGCATCGCCCTCCACGTGGCGCCGGCGCTCCACCACCGAGGCGATCGCGACCATCGGCGCGAGCATGAGCACGCGGGTGAGCTTGACGACGACGGCGACCGACAAGGCCGCCGCGCCCGCGAGCTGCGCCGTCGCGACCACCTGGCCGACGTCGTGCACGCCGGCCCCCACCCAGTGGCCGAACTGCACGGCGTCGAGACCGAGCGGATGCCACAGCAGGGGCAGCACGAAGATCGCGAGCGTTCCGCACAGCGTCACGAGGGCGACGGGGGTTGCCGCCTCCTCGTCCTTCGGCTTGACGACGCCGCTCATCGCGCCGATGGCGGACGCGCCGCAGATCGAGAAGCCGGTGGCGATCAGGAGCGGCTGATGGCCGGGGAGCCGCAGCAGCCTCCCGATGCCGAACGTCCCCACGAAGCTGAGCACGACGACGGCGACGGTGGACAGGATGGCCGCCCACCCGAGGCCGGCGATGTCACCGAGACTCAGCTTGAGACCGAGCAGCACCACGCCGATCCGCATCAGGCGCTTCGCACTGAGCGACAGCCCGGGCGCCAGCGTGCCGGTCAGCGCCGGGCGCGCACCGGGGAGCTGCCCGACGACGATCCCGAGCACGACCGCGGCCGTCAGCAGCGGGACGGCCGGCGCCAGCCAGTGAACGGCCCACGCCGCGGCGGCCGCGAGCGCGCACACCAGCACCCCGGGAAGCCAGGGGACCGGGCGGCGGACGGACGGGGAGAAGGCGCTCACTCGTCCCATTCTGTCGTCGCTCGGAGGCGAGCAGCGCTCCTTAGAGGGACGACAGCAGCTTGGTGCCGTCCGGAACGCCGAGGCCTGTGCACGCGTCCCAGCCGGTGGTGGCCGCGTAGGAGCCGTTGTCACCGTGCGTGATGTCGCGGAAGCCGTCCGCCACCTGGCCGGCGGCGACCGAGTCGTACAGCGCCGGCTGCGCGAGTCCGAGCGGCTTGCCCGTCGACTGCGCCAGACGTGCGACGAGCGCAGCCCACAGCGGGGCCACGGCGCTCGTGCCGCCGATCACGGTGTCCTGGCCGTCGACCCGGATGCGGTAGCCCGTCTGCGGGTCGGCCACTGCGGAGACGTCGGGCACGCCGCGCCCGCCGGGGCCGTTCGCCGCGCCGCCCGCGTCCGTGCCGTCCGCGCCGGACGGCACGCCGACGCCCTTCTGCCAGGACGGGAGCGGGAAGACGGCGCTGACGCCGCCTCCGGTCGCGCCGCCTCCGGTGCCGTTGTTCCACACCGTCTCGGAGCGGACGGCACCCGTCGAGGTGTCGGCCTCGAGCCGCGTGCCGCCGCAGGCGAGCGCGTGCGGCGAGGACGCGGGGAAGTCGACGTGCGGCCGACCGTCGCCGACCCGGTCGCTGCTGCCGTCGTCGCCGGCAGCCGCGGTGGTCGTCACACCGAGCGCCGCCGCGTCCTGCAGCGCCTCGTCGAAGGCCGTGCGCGCCTGGGCGGTCCACTGATCCTCGGACTGGCCCCAGCTGATGCTGATCGCGGCAGGGGTCGGGTCGGCGTGCGCGGCGGTGGTCACCGCATCCAGGAACCCGGCGTCGGTGTTCGGCGCGAAGTAGACGACGATCGAGGCGCCCGGCGCCAGCGCGCCCGCCACCTCGATGTCGAGCATGACCTCGCCGTCGGCGCCGTTGGGGTTGCCGTCCGGGGCGTTCGTGCCGCCGTCCACCCCGACCGCCGTGACCGAGGGGGTCGGAATGCCGAGCCCGGCGAAGTAGGTGTCGAGGTCGGACTGCACGTACCCGCCTCCGAGCTCGATGATGGCGATGGTCTGCCCGGAGCCGTCGGTGTCCTCCGGGAACGCGTACACGGTGCCCAGCTGCGGCGGCGTATAGCTGATGTTCACGGCCGCCGCCGGGACGTACCGGAACTGGGCTCGCGCCTGCGGCCGGTCGTCCAGCCCCAGAACGGCGGTGACGACGCCCGAGAGCGCAGCCGGGATGCTCAGGCCGCCGGACCGCTGCCGGTAGGTGGGAGCATCGTCGCCGGCGTCCTCCGGTGTCGACTCGGCGAGGTCGGTCCCGAAGACGCGGGCGACCGTCTCCACCGGGCCGGACACGCGGACGCGACGGGCTGCGGCATCCACGTCCTCCACGGTGAGGCCGAGGCCTTCGAGCGTGCCGCGGACCAGCTCCACGTCGTCGGGCGAGGCGCCGTAGCGCTCGGCGAACTCCTCGCGGCCGATGGGCTGCGCGAAGGCCGTCGCGGGCAGCTCGGCGCGGCGGCGCAGCACGAGCGTCGCCTCGATCCGGGAGCCCGGCGCGAGCCCGCCGTGGGCGCGGAAGCCCGAGCGCTCGGGGCGCTCGCTCCCGGGGAGGGGGACCAGGTCGAGGGGCTGTTCGGCATCCGTCATACCACTCGGTCTACCACCCGCCCCCGACACAGCCCAGAGGTCAGCTCAGACCCAGCTGGGCAGCCACATGTGGATCTGCCAGAACCAGAACGGCACCTGCTGCCCGGTCCAGATCGGGTAGAAGAACGCGGTCACCACGGTGCAGGCGGCGAGGAACACCCCGGTCCAGAGGATGCCGCGCGTGCGCCGCCGCTCCGGGTCCGTGCGCGACCCGAGCACCAGCGCGATCACCGCCGTCAGCGCGAGGATCAGGTAGGGCTCGAAGGCGATCGAGTAGAAGGTGAAGATCGTGCGGCCCATGTACAGCCACCACGGCAGGTACCCGGCCGCGAGACCGGTCAGGATGAGGCCGATGCGCCAGTCGCGCGTCCGGATCAGCCAGTACACCAGGAAGAGGATGGCCGCCGTCGCCGCCCACCAGATCAGCGGATTGCCGAGCGAGGTGATCGCCGCCGAGCACGAGGTCGATGCGCAGCCGTTCTGCCCCTGCGTCGAGCCGACGTAGTACATGCTCGTCGGCCGCAGCATCAGCGTCCACGTCAGCGGGTTGGACTGGTACGGGTGCGGCGTGTGCAGGTTGATGCTGTAGTTGTACATCTCCGTCTGGTAATGCCAGAGGTTCTGGACCCACAGCGGCACCCAGGAGAGGCCGCCCGTCCACTGCATGTGGACGGATTCCGCCCAGTTCCGGTAGTAGCCGTCGCTGGTGAGGATCCAGCCGGCCCAGCACGCGACATACGTGACGAAGGCGATCGGGACCATCAGCACGAAGGTCGCCGGCGCCTGCTTGAGCAGGGAGCCGCTGATGTAGAACGGCAGCCTCTCGCGGCGGCGGGCCACCGCATCCACCACCACCGTGTAGACCGCGAAGAACGCGAGGAAGTAGAAGCCGGTCCACTTGACCCCCGCGCACAGTCCGCACAGGATGCCCGCGGCGATCAGCCACGGCCGCCACCACAGCACCGGACCCCAGGCCGGGTCACGGCCCACGGAGCGCTCGGCCGCCACCCGTGCGGCGAGCCGGTCCGCGGCCCACCGTCGATCGAGCAGGATGCAGCCGAACGCCAGCAGTGCGAAGAACATCACGAAGCCGTCGAGGAGCGCGACCCGGCTCATCACGATGGCGTGGCCGTCGATCGCGAACAGGAATCCCGCGATGGTCGCGATCATCGTCGAGCGGAACAGTGCCCGGGCGATGAGGAAGACGAGAAGCACCGCGATGGTGCCGACCACCGCCGTCGAGATCCGCCAGCCGAACGAGTTGCCTGCGCCCGTGGCGGCCATCCCGAGCCCGATCAGCCACTTGCCGAGCGGGGGATGCGCGACGAACGACGGGTCGGACGAGAAGATCTGCGTCTCGCCCGCGGCGAATCGCGCGTCGGCCTTGTCGGGCCAGCTGCCCTCGTAGCCGAGGTTCCAGAGCGACCACGAGTCCTTCACATAGAAGGTCTCGTCGAACACCAGCGCATGCGGTTGGCCGAGGTTCCACATCCGCAGGATCGCGGCGAGCAGGGTCACACCGATGGGCGCGCCCCAGTACCAGAGCCGCATCCGGGCCGGGGTGCGGAGGACCCGTGCCCACCAGTCGTCGAGGCGGCTGCCGACGGGTTCGGCGGCGCGGTGCGCGGCGACGGCGTCGGTCGGGGGTGCGGAGGTCACCACGCCATGCTAGAGGCGACGGCTCGGAGTCGCCTTTCGGTCGGCGCTCCTCCGGCTGTCAGACTGGGGGGATGATCATCCTCGCCGCCACGCCCATCGGCAACCTGGGCGACGCCTCCCGCCGCTTGGTGGAAGTGCTCGACGGCGCGACGGTCGTCGCGGCGGAGGACACCCGCGTCGCCCAGCGGCTGCTGGCCGGGCTCGGCATCGAGAACCGGCCGCGCCTGATCGCGCTGCACGACCACAACGAGCGCGACCGCGCCGGCGAGCTGGTCGAGCTGGCGCGCGATCAGGATGTGGTGCTGCTGTCCGACGCCGGGACGCCGACGGTGAGCGACCCCGGCTTCCACCTGGTCGAGGCGGCGGCCGCGGCTGGCGTCGGCGTCACGGCGCTGCCCGGACCGTCTGCCGTGCTCACGGCGCTCGCCGTGTCGGGGCTGCCGACCGACCGGTTCACCTTCGAGGGCTTCCTCCCGCGCAAGCAGGGGGAGCGGACCTCGGCGCTGCGCGCGCTCGCCGCCGAGCCGCGCACGATGGTGTTCTTCGAGTCGCCCAACCGGCTCGCGGCATCCCTCGCCGACATCGCCGCGGTTTTCGGCGACGACAGGCGGGCGGTGGTCTGCCGGGAGCTGACGAAACTGTACGAGGAGGTCCGCCGCGGAACGGCTGCCGAGCTCGCGGAATGGGCGGCGGACGGCGTCCGCGGCGAGATCGTGATCGTCGTGGCCGGCGCGCCCGCGCGGGCGGTCGATCCGGGCGCGGCGGTGGAGCAGGTGCTGGCGCTGGTGGCGGCCGGGACACGGCTCAAGGACGCGGCGGCCGAGGTCGCGGAGGCGACCGGGCTCGGCAAGCGCGACCTCTATCAGGCGGCGCTGGCGAAGCGTTCTCCACAGGCGGAGTAACACACGAATTCCCGCGCGCCCGCGCCCGTAGGATAGTCACCATGTCCGATGGCTCTTCCTTCTACATCACCACGCCGATCTTCTACGTGAATGATGTCCCGCACATCGGGCATGCCTACACAGAGGTCGCGGCCGACGTCCTGGCCCGCTGGCACCGCCAGGCCGGCGACGACACCTGGCTGCTGACCGGCACGGACGAGCACGGCCAGAAGATCCTGCGCACCGCCACCGCCAACGGCACCACTCCCAAGGAATGGGCCGACAAGCTGGTGGGCGAGGAGTGGCTTCCGCTGCTGGACACCGTCGACATCTCGAACGACGACTTCATCCGCACCACCGACGAGCGTCACGAGGTCAACGTCCAGAAGTTCCTGCAGAAGCTCTACGACGACGGCTACATCTACGCCGGAGAGTACGAGGCGCTGTACTGCGTGGGCTGCGAGGAGTTCAAGCCGCAGAGCGAGATCGTCGACGGCACGGGGGAGTACGAGGGCCAGAAGGTCTGCGCGATCCACTCCAAGCCGCTGGAGCTGCTGCAGGAGAAGAACTACTTCTTCCGCATGAGCCAGTTCGCCGACCGCCTGCTGTCGCTCTACGAGGAGCGGCCCGACTTCGTGCAGCCGGAGTCGGCGCGCAACGAGGTCGTCAGCTTCGTGCGCCAGGGGCTGTCCGACCTGTCGATCTCGCGCTCGAGCTTCGACTGGGGCATCAAGGTGCCGTGGGATGAGTCGCACGTCGTCTACGTGTGGTTCGACGCGCTGCTCAACTACATCACCGCCGTCGGCTACGGGCAGGACGACGAGGAGTTCGCGCGCCGCTGGCCGGCGAACCACCTGGTCGGCAAAGACATCCTGCGCTTCCACGCCGTCATCTGGCCGGCCATGCTGATGGCCGCGGGCCTCGAGGTGCCGAAGCGGGTCTTCGGTCACGGCTGGCTGCTCGTCGGCGGCGAGAAGATGTCCAAGTCCAAGCTGACCGGCATCGCGCCGACGCAGATCACCGACACCTTCGGGTCGGACGCCTTCCGGTACTACTTCATGCGCGCCATCAACTTCGGGCAGGACGGCTCGTTCAGCTGGGAAGACCTCGCCGCGCGCTACCAGGCCGAGCTCGCGAACGGCTTCGGAAACCTCGCCTCGCGGGTCGTCGCCATGGTCACGCGGTACTTCGAGGGCATCGTGCCGCCGGCGGGTCAGTATCAGGAGGTCGACCTGCACGTACAGGAGGTCGTGCGCACCGCGGCGGCCGACGCAGACGCGGCGATCTCACGGCTGGCGATCCACGACGCGCTGACCGCCATCTGGCGCATCGTCGACGAGCTCAACGGCTACATCACCGAGCAGGAGCCGTGGACGCTGGCGAAGGACGACGCGCAGCGCGAGCGTCTGGGCACGGTGCTGTACACCGCCGCCGAGGGGCTGCGTGCGCTCGCCGTGCTGCTGTCGCCGGTCATCCCGGGCGCCACCGCCAAGCTGTGGGAGGCGCTGGGCGTCGAGGGCGAGCTGGGTGCGCTCACCGCCCAGCCGCTGCGCACCTCCGGCGACTGGGGTCAGCTGCCCGCCGGCACGGAGGTCAATGGGCTCGCGGCGCTGTTCCCGCGGATCGACGCGGAGGCGGTCGCCACGGTATGACGGACCCCTCGTTCGTCCGCCAGCGGCACGTCACCGACGGTCGGGACCTGGCGTACCCGCCGCTGCCCGAAGCGCTCACCGTCCCGGTGTACGACAACCACACGCATCTCGAGATGAGCGACGGCGACGAACCGCTCGACTACCGCGAACACCTCGACCGCGCCTCCAGCGTCGGCGTGCGCGGGGTCGTCCAGGTCGGCAACGACGTGGAGACCTCGCGCTGGTCGGCCGAGACCGCCGCGATCGAGCCGCGGATGCTCGCGGCCGTCGCCCTGCACCCCAACGATGCCCCCGACTACGCCGAGCGCGGCGAGCTGGATGACGCCCTCGCGGTGATCGCCGAGCTCGCCGGCCGTCCGCGCGTGCGCGCCGTCGGCGAGACGGGCCTCGACTTCTTCCGCACGGAGGAGGGCTCGCGCCGTGAGGCGCAGTTCCGCTCGTTCGAGGCGCACATCGAGATCGCGAAGCAGAACGACATCGCCCTCCAGATCCACGACCGCGATGCGCACGCCGACGTCGTCGCCACCCTCAAGCGCGTCGGGGCGCCCGAGCGGACCGTGTTCCACTGCTTCTCCGGCGATGTGGAGCTCGCCCGCATCTGCGCCGACAACGGCTGGTACATGTCCTTTGCCGGCAATGTGACGTTCAAGAACGCGCCGAACCTGCGCGAGGCGCTGGCCTCCGCTCCGCGCCACCTGATCATGGTCGAGACCGACGCCCCCTTCCTGACCCCGACGCCCTACCGCGGTCGCCCGAACGCGCCGTACCTCATCCCGCACACCCTCCGCGCGATGGCCGAGGTGATCGGCACGGACGCCTCCACTCTCGCGGCGCAGATCACCTCCAACACGGAGCTCGTCTACCGCCGCTGGGACAGCGAGCCGGTGGGACCGCCGCCCACCACGCCGATCGGGATCATCGCGTGAGCGAGCTGCGCCTGCTGGGCCCCGCCGAGATCCGCGACCTCGCCGAACTGCTCGACGTCACCCCGACCAAGAAGCTCGGCCAGAACTTCGTGATCGACGCGAACACGGTCCGCCGCATCGTCCGCGTCGCCGAGGTGCGACCCGGCGATCGCGTGGTCGAGATCGGCCCGGGCCTCGGCTCGCTGACGCTCGGCCTGCTCGAGGCCGGCGCCGACGTGATCGCCGTCGAGATCGACGGACGCCTGGCTGCGCAGCTCCCGGTCACCGTCGCCCAGCTCGCCCCGGACGCCGCCGAGCGCCTGACCGTCGTCCACAAGGACGCGCTCGCCATCACCGAGCTCCCCGCAGACCCGGTGCGCCTGGTCGCCAACCTCCCGTACAACGTCTCCGTCCCGGTGCTGCTGCACTTCCTGGAGCGCTTCCCCAGCCTCCGCTCGGGCGTCGTCATGGTGCAGGCCGAGGTCGGCCACCGCATCGCGGCACAGCCCGGCTCGAAGGTCTACGGCGCGCCCAGCGTGAAGGCCGCGTGGTACGGCAGCTGGCGCACAGCGGGTTCGGTCAGCCGTCAGATCTTCTGGCCGGTCCCGAACGTCGACTCGGTGCTCGTCGGCTTCGAGCGGCACGACCAGCAGCCCGGCGACGAGGCCCTGCGCCTGCGAACGTTCGCGCTGGTCGATGCCGCCTTCCAGCAGCGCCGCAAGACGCTGCGGCAGGCACTCGCCCCGGTGTTCGGCGACCCGACGTCCGCGGCGACCGCGCTCGAAGCGGCGGGCCTCGAACCGAGCCTGCGCGGCGAGCAGCTGGCGCTCGCGGACTTCGCCCGGCTCGCATCCGTTTCGGTCGCGTAAAGCTCTCAGCAGCTGCACAGCGACGAGTCCGCCGGGTGTGTAGGTTGGATGCATGGTGGACGGGTGGGACGTTGACAGCGTGCACGTTCGCGCTCCCGGCAAGATCAACGTCTTCATGCGCGTCGGCGCCGTCATGGAGGACGGCTACCACGACGTCGCGACCGCCTACCAGGCCGTCTCGCTCTATGAGGATGTCCGCGCCTACCCGGACGACGAGTTCTCCCTCAGCTTCGGCGGATCCATCGACACCAGCAGCCTGCCGCTCGACGACTCCAACCTCGCGCTGAAGGCCGCGCGCCTGCTGGCCCGGCGCACCGGGTACACCGGCGGCGTGCGCCTCGAGATCGACAAGCACGTGCCGATCGCGGGCGGCATGGGCGGCGGCTCGGCCGACGCCGCGGCGACCCTCGTCGCGTGCGACGCCCTCTGGGGCACCGACGTCGGCCGCGACGAGTTGCACGCGCTGGCCGCGCGCCTGGGCGCGGACGTGCCGTTCGCCCTCGTGGGCGGCACGGCGATCGGCACTGGCCGCGGCGACCAGCTCAGCCCGGCCCTCGCGACCGGCCAGTTCCACTGGGTGCTCGCGCTCCCGGACGGCGAGCTCAGCACCCCGCGGGTGTACAGCGAGCTCGACCGGCACCGCGAGCGTCACGCCCGCGACATCGCGCCGGCACAGCTGACGCCGAGCGTCGACTCGGCCGTGCTGCACGCCCTGCGCGCCGGCGACCCGGCCATGCTCGCGGAGGCGCTGACGAACGACCTGCAGGCGCCCGCCATCCATCTCGCCCCGGAGATCGCCGACGTCATCGAGCTGGGGGAGATGAACGGCGCGCTCGCCGGGATCGTGTCGGGCTCCGGGCCGACGGTGGCGTTCCTGGCCGCGGACCTCGATTCGGCGCTCGATCTGCAGATCGCGCTGAGCGCGTCCCGGGTCAAGGCCGTGCGGGCCACCGGACCGGTGCACGGCGCGCGCATCGTCGGGGACTGAGGGTCAGTCGGGGATGCTGGCCAGGTAGGTGTACGAGGCCGTCGTCGGCCACTTCTCCGCGTCCTTGAGGATGAACACGTCGATGACGCGGGCGCCGGAGCTGTCCACCGCGTGGACGCGGATCCGGGGCGGTGCGGCTCTGTCGGCCGGGAGGGGCAGGTCCGCGGATTTCTCCACCCCATCGTGTCTGAGGATCGCGTGGAAGGTGTCGCTGTCGTTCATGGTCTGCGAACGTAAACGGTCACGGACCCATCCGAAAGTCATCCGGCGGATTCTTTTGCAATAACGTTTGGTTGTCTGTCAGGCCCTCTGCACCGCTTCTATCGTTTGGGCCAATCGTGACCTGAACACGAGAGATGCACCCCGGTCACCCGACCCGACCGGGGACGTCCGACCCGAATCGGCGGTGCAGTGATGCTTACCCATCAGGGCGCTTCAGCGCGCTCGAAAACAGCCCGGAACGCCCGGAGAGCGGCTCGACGCGACGCGCGGGAGCACGGCCGGTGGCCATCGCGGCAGGGTCTGCTGGCCGGAGTCATGGCCCCGATCCTGGCGGTCGGCGTCGTGTTCGGCGGCGCCGCCCTTCCTGCCTCCGCGGACGACACCGCGACGACCACCGCAGCTGCGGGGGGTGCGCCGGCCACATCGGGTAGTGCCGGCGTCACGCCGGGTCCGGCGCCGACGGCAGCGGCGCCGGACCCGGTCCCGAACGTTCCGGACTCAGCCGCTCCGACCGTCTCCGCTCCGACCCCCACCGCTCCGACCCCCTCCGCTCCGACCGTCTCCGCTCCCGCGGCGCCCCCTGCACACCAGCCCGCAGCGGAGCCCTTCTCCCCGCAGACCGATGCGGTTCAGACACTCGCGGCCGGAGATCCGGTGCTCACGATCACGAAGACGGTCGTGAACACCGGGGGCGGAACCGCCACTCCGAGTTCATGGACCTACCTCCTGACCGGTAAGCGCAGCAACGGCAACGACACGAGCCCGGCCAGCTCCTCCACGTTCCAGAGCGGCGTGCCGCAGACGGTCACGGCCACGGCCACCACCGGAAACGGCGCGTCCGCCCTCCGCAGCTACGCGATCACCGAGAGCGGGGGACCGGCGAACTACACCCTGACCGGCATCGTCTGCACAGGCGCCACGGCGAACGGGACGTTCGCCTCGGGCGCCCTCAGCGGTCTGCAGCTGCACAGCGGTGACACCGCGGCGTGCACCATCACGAACACCTACACACCCCCGCCGATGGCGACGATCGTCGTCCGCGCCGGCGGTCAGCGCACCGGCGCCACCACGGTCGGCTCCCTCCCGAACGGCGCCGTGTACCAGGCCGTGCCGACCGCGGGCGGCGCCGCCGTCTCCTGCACCATCGCGGCGGGCCAGTGCTCCCTGACCGTCCCGGCGGGATCGGCTTACGACATCTCGGCGCAGGGCGCGGCGCCCGGGTACTTCCTGAACCCGACGCTGGACGTCGGCAGCTCGAGTGCCGGCGCACCGACGTCCTACGACTTCCGGACGGGCACTCTGGCCGCCAACTCGACCACGACGGTCCCGGGAACGGACGCGAACAGCGTGTACACCGACGCGAACGGCAACCGGTTCAGCGGGCTGTTCGCGCAGTCCCTGCTGAACCCGGGCGTCCAGCAGATGTGCGGCCTGAGGATCGCCCTCGTGCTCGACCAGTCCGGGTCGATGGGCGGCGCGAAGCAGACGACCTTGAAGTCCGCGGCGAACGACGTCGTCACCGCGCTCACCGGGACACCGTCGTCGCTCGCGATCTACACGTTCGCCGCGACGGCCGGAACGAGCCTCGGCGTGACATCGACCGCGACCGCCGCCAGCGCTCAGCCGCTGCACGACTTCATCGGGAATCTCCCGGCTCCTGCCAGCTACACCAACTGGGATCGCGGGCTCGGGCAGGTGGGAAGCGGCTTCGACCTGGTCATCCTGCTGACGGACGGCAACCCGACGACCTACGGCGACGGCAGCGCGGACGGCAGCAACGCGCGTCTCGCCTACGTCGAGCAGGGCATCTTCTCGGCCAACCGGATCAAGGGGGCGCTGGGCGAGCGGCTGGTCGCGATCGGCGTGGGCGTCGACGGCGGTACCGAGAACCTGCGCGCGGTCTCCGGGCCGACCGCCGGGAGCGACTACTTCCCCGAATCGGAGACCGGCTTCGGTGCGACGCTGACGAGTCTCGCCACGGGAGCGTGCAGCAACGTCGTGACGATCCAGAAGCGCATCGAGGACACGGCGGGCAACGTCCTCGACAACTCGCCGGCCGCCAACGGATGGTCCTACACCGGGACGACCTCGTCGGGGACGCTCGGCTCCTTCTCCGACACCACGACGCAGAACGGCAACACCGGGTTCACCAGCGCGAGCATCAGCGTCGCGCCCGGAACGAGCCCGACCGTCGCGCTCACCGAGGCGCCGAAACCCGGCTACACGCTCGACCGCGCGAAATCGACCTGCCTGGTGAACGGGCAGACCGTCACCGTCGGCGGTTCGGGGACGACGCTGTCGTTCACGGGGTCTGCCAACGTGCCGATCTCCTGCACCTTCGTCAACCGGATCGTGCAGACCTATGGCACCGTCAGCGTGACCAAGTACGTCACCGGGGACGGGGCGCAGGCAGCGGCCGGCGCGAGCTTCACGGTCCACTACGCGTACCCGGCGGGATCCGGTTATGCGGCCGGAAGCGGCGACCTGACCGTCACGGACGGCAGCACCGCGATGAGCCCGAGCATCCCGACGGGCGCCGTCGTCACGCTCACCGAGCCGACGCGACCGGTGGTGACCGGAGCGACCTGGGGGAGCCCGGCGTTCACCCCCTCCTCGTCGGTGACGATCGGCAACGGCACGAACGTCGCGGTGAGCCTGGAGAATCCGATCACGCTGGACATGGCGTCCTTCACCGTGCAGAAGTCGGTGATCGGCACCGGCGCGGGCGCCATCCCGAACTCGGCGCCCTTCACGGTCACCTGGTCGTACCCGGCCAAGCCCGGCGTGTATCCGGCCGCGAACGGCAGCGTGACCGTGACCACGGGAGGCGGGGCGAGCGCCCCTGTCGCCGTCCCCGTCGGAGCAGTGGTCACGCTCGGGGAGGCGGCTCCCGGCGCGGTCCCCGGGGTGACCTGGGGGCCGGTCGGGGTCTTCTCCCCGAGCAGCCCGATCACCGCGGGAGCGAAGGGCAGCACCGTCACCGTGACGGTGACCAACACGGCCACCCTGAACACCGGGCGGTTCTCGGTGACCAAGGCGATCACGGGCGACACCGCGCTCGTGCCGGTGGGCACGCCGTTCACCGTCCACTACACCTACCCGGCCGGCTCGGGATATGCCGCCGGGCAGGGAGATGTCACCGCGGCATCGGGCAGCGCCGCGGTGACATCGTCTCCCATCCCGGAGGGCGCGGTGGTCCATCTGACCGAGACCGACCTCCCGAGCATCCCGAACGGCACCTGGGGCACGCCGTCCTTCTCGGTGAATGACGTCATGATCGGCAATGGGACGACTGTCGCGGTGACGCTGACCAACCCGATCACGCACGACACGGGCAGCTTCGACCTCCGGAAGGTCGTCATCGGCTCGGCCGCATCGCTGGTGGCAGCCGATGCACAGTTCACCGTCCACTATCAGTGGGATGCGGCGGCCGACGGGAGCTTCCCGGCCGGCAGCGGCTTCCTCGTCGTGAAGAACGACGGCGTGGTCGTCGACGGGCCGGCGGTGCCGGTGGGTGCCTCCGTGGTCCTCGGGGAGCAGCCGTCGGCACCGGTGCCGGGCGCGACGCTGAGCGACGTGTCGTTCAGCCCCGACAGCCCCGTGACGATCACGGGGAAGGACGCCACGATTCACATACTGGTGACGAATACGTACACGCTGAACACCGGCGCGTTCTCGATCGTCAAGCACGTCACCGGATCGGGCGCGTACCTGATCCCGCCCGCGACCGTGTACACCGTCCACTACCAGTACACCGGCGGCATCGCCGGGCAGCCGGGTTCGGGCACGCTCGGCCTGCTGAACGGCATCCCCCAGGTCGTCTCGGGCCTGCCGGAAGGCGCGGTCGTGACGTTCGCCGAAGACGCACCGGCGCCGGTGACGGGCGCCACCTGGGGTGCGGCGACCATCCAGCCCCACCCGCCGATCATCGCTGCGGACGGGACCGTCGCGGTGACGGTGACCAACCCGGTCACCGAGATCGCGCCGACGCTGCAGCTCGAGAAGGTCGTCACCGGCGGGATCGTCCCTGCGAGCGAGTGGATCCTCACCGGCACCGGCGACGACGGCTCGCCGACCGTCACCAACTCTGCAGGCGGTGGAACGGAGCCCGTCGCTGTGACGACCGGCGCCGCCTACGCGCTGTCGGAAGCGCCTTCGCCCGATTTCGACGCTGCGGCGGAGTTCTCGCCCGGCGACTGGAGCTGTGTCGACAGTCACGGGGGCACCGTCTCCGTGACGCAGGGCGATCCCGGCGACGCGACCCTGCGCGGACTGGCGGCGGGGCAGGCGGTCGTCTGCACCATCACGAACACCCACCGCGACCAGGGCGTGACCATCGGCAAGGCCCTCGCCGATCCCGCGACCCAGAACGCGGACGGCACCTGGACGATCATCTACACCGTCGACGTGGCCAACCGGAGCGCCGTGGCAGCGACCACCTACACGCTGTCCGACACGCTGCACTACGGCGGCGGGATCACGGTGAACAGCGCACGGTGGACGGGACCCACCGCCGGCGACTTCGCCGGTGCCAGTGCCGTCCTCGCCACCGGGCATCCCCTCTCCGCCGGTGAGACCGACCGCTACACGGTGACCGTGAACGCCACCGTGACAGCCGCGGCCTGGGACGACCGCACCACCGCATGCCCCGACCGTCAGGGCGCCGGAGGCTTCCTCAATACGGCGACCGTGCTCTCCGCCGATCGCACGGGCACCAGCTCCGCCTGCGATGCTCCCGGATCGCTGACGATGACCAAGGTCCCAGACGGTGTGCCGGTCCTGGATGCGGCATCCGGTCACTATGCGGTCTCCTACACGATCACCGTCGGCAACGCCTCCTCGAAGCCGCAGTTCTACGACCTGACCGATGCTCCGGCCTTCGCGGCCGGGGTCGAGATCGTCGACAGCTCCGCGACGAAGAACGGCGACCCGATCCCGTTCGACGGCACACACCTGGCGACGGCGTCGCAGCTGGCCGCCGGGACCGTCGACACCTACTCGGTGAGGTACACGGTCCGCGTGAACGGCCTCGATGTCGGCCAGGCGCACTGCGACGGCCGCGGCACGGGCCTCTTCAACACCGCGACCCTGAGCACCGGCACAGTGCCCGCCGAATCGTCCGGCTGCGCCGACGTCCCGACTGGGACGATCACCCTGGCCAAGGCCGTCGCCGCCGGCTTCGGCGGCACAGAGCCCAGCGGTTCCTGGGCCCTGACGGCGACCGGCGTCTCCGGGCACACCGTCACCGGCAGCTACACGGCGGGGCGCCCGAACAGCGCGATCACGGAGGTGACCGTCCCGACCGGGGCGTATGCGCTCTCCGAGGGTCCGGCCATTCCTGGCTACGCGTTGACGCAGCTGACCTGTGCCGACGCGGCGGGAGCGCCGGTCGGAATCATCGACGGTGTCTTCGACCTGCGACCCGGTCAGGATGTGACCTGCACGTTCACGAACACCCCCCAGCCGGCGCACCTCACCCTCGTCAAGGACGTCGAGGACCCCGACCACTCCGGCACCGCGAAGACACCGCACGACTGGACACTGACGGCGACTCCCGAATTCGCCGGCCTCCAGGCGGTGAGCGGCCGCGGTGACCCGAATCTCGCGGACGGCGTCGACGCGGTGCCGGTGTGGGCCGGGAGCTACGACCTGACCGAGTCCGGGCCGAGCGGATTCGAGCCGGGGGACTGGTCCTGCGAGGGCGCGAACGTCGTGGGCGGAGTCGTCACGATCCCGCTGGGCGCCGACGTGACCTGCACCATCTCGAACACCGCCGAGCTGCCCCACCTGACCCTGGTCAAGACGGTCGACAACGGCGCGACGAACGGTTCCGGCGTCCCGAGTGACTGGATCGTCTCGGCGGCCGGACCCACGCACGTGAGCGGCGCCGGCTCGGACGATCCGGGCGATCCGAACCCCGCGATCACGGATATCGGCGTGGCGGTCGGGGACTACACGCTCAGCGAGGACGGCTCCGGCGCCCCGGCAGGATACGTATGGAGCGCGCTGGCGTGCGTCGCGCGGAACGGCGACACCGTGACCGCGCTCACCACGTCCGTCGATGACCCGACGCTCCACCTCTCCGAGGGCGACGACGTGACGTGCACGTTCACCAACAGTGCCATCCCGGCGTCCTGGACGCTGAGCAAGACGAGTGACCGCGGCCTGTCCGTGATGCCGGGCGACGTGATCACCTACACGCTCACTCTCGCGCACACCGGCGGCGTCTACCCGAAGCTGCTCAGCCTGCTGAACGTGGACGACCTGTCCGGAGTCATAGACCATGCGACGTTCGTGCCGGGCAGCCTGTTCGCCTCCGATGGCACCGCAGCAGTGACCGGCGGTCGGCTGAACTGGACCCTCGTGAACCCGACGCTCGCGTCGTTCGCCCTGACCTACCAGTTCCGGGTCGACCCGAACGCGTGGGGGGTGAGCATCCGCAATGCGCTGACACCTCCGCAGAACGTGAGCTGCGTCGGCGACAACGACTGTGTCACCGAGTCCGACACCCCGGACCTAGAGCTCTGGAAGACCTCCGAGGTGACGGCACAGCCCGACCCGGACGACGCCACCGAGGTCCTGCCGGGCGGCCAGGTGACCTACACGCTGCACGCCCACAACCCGACCGCGATCGACCTCCCCGCAGGTCAGACCGAGACGGATGATCTCACCGGCGTGATCGGACATGCCGTCGTCGGCTCGCTCGGGGCCGGCCTGACGTTCGACGGGGAGCACACCCTCACGTGGACCCTGCCGGCTGTTCCGGCGGGAGGGTCCGCCGACGTCTCGTTCGTCGCGACGGTCACGAAGGATCGGGGTGGCTATGCCCTGACGAACGTTCTGGTGCCGGACACCGGACACTGCCTCGCACCGTCCGAGGAGAACCCGGCGGACTGCACGACCACCAACCGGGTGCCGTTCATCGACCTCGGCCTCGTGAAGACCTCGTCGACGCAGGGGCCGGTGGACGACGACCCGGGAAGCTCCAGCACCTACGCCTACACGCTGACCGTCACCAACAACAGCGATGAGGCCGTCGCCGCCGCCACGGTGACCGATCCGCTGCCGCCACAGATCACGGTGGACAGCGCGCAGGGCACGAACGGGTTCGACCAGATCCCGGCGGGCTGGACGCCGACCTACGACCCGGTGACGAACACGGTGACGATCGGCATCCCGTCCATGGCGTTCGCCGAGTCGGCCGCGATCCGGGTGCACGTGCTGGTGAAGCCCGTCGTGGATGGCAGCGTGGGCGTCCCGGTGAACCCGGTCGATCCCGGACAGCCCGGCCCCGCGCCGATCACCCCGCCGGACACGATCGACAACACCGCGTGTGTCGCGCTGGCCGGTGACACGGTCCCCGACAACGACTGCTCGACGTCCTCCGTCCAGCAGAACGCTGTGGAAGCGAACATCTACGTCCAATGCCAGGCGGACATCCCCTCCCTGCACTACGCCATCCGGACCACGTCCGGCATCAGCGACGAACCCGTCACCGTGAAGTGGATACCGAGCCACCCGGGCGACAACGGCGTCCCGTCGACGGACCTTCCGCCGGACCCGGCCGGCCTGACCCGGACACTGCACGACGGCGACACGGGCTCGATCCTCTGGCCGGGCGGCGCCGTGGACGGCGAGGGGGTGGGCATCGGGTTCCCCGGTTGGCGCCCGATCGAGGCGGGGGACTACGACTCCGATGGCACGCTGAGGTTCCCGGCGTCGAGCGTGTTCGCCGGGCTCGTCTACGACCCCGCGACGGTCGCCTCCGACGCCTGGCGGTACCCGTCCACGGTGACGATCAGCGTCAATCCGACCGCCGTCTACACGGTCACCTATCCGCCGGCGACGACTGCCTGTGCCGTCGCACGCACCACGGCGGTCGGGTTCACCAAGACCGCCAGCGCGCAGGTCGTGCCGCCGGGAGGGACGTTCACGTACACCCTGCAGGCGCACGACCTGGGTCTCGGTGCCGCGAACCCGGTGACGATCAGCGACCCGATCCCGGCCGATATCCGGGTGGACACCATCACCACCGATCAGACCGCGTTCCCGCGCTGGCAGGACTGTGCGGTGAGCGGGGAACGGGATGGCTTCGGTGGAACGCTGAACTGCAGCCTGTTCGGACCGATCTCGCAAGCCGCGCCGAACACCCCCGCCATCACGCTCGGTGTGACGCTCCGGCCGAGCACGGCCGCGGCGTCGATCGTCAACACGGCGACGCTGTGCTTCGCCGACATGGACGACCCGCGACAGACCGGCTGCGAATCGTCGACGGCGACCATCTACACCAGCCGGGTCGCGCTGCTGGCGGCCACCGGATCCACCCTCTGGTGGGTGAGCGGAGCGGCCACCGCGATCCTGCTGGCCGGGTTGGGGACCGTGGTCCTGGGAATTCGCCGAAGACGAGTCGGCTGATGCGTCACTGCCGCGTCCCTTAAGGCGGATACCGGCACCGTGACCTCGCTGCACCAGGCGCCGGCATCCGGCCCCCGTGTCCGTCGCATCCGCGTCGGGCACGGGGGCGCTCCATTGTGCGCCGACCGTCGGTCGTTGCGTGGAGCCGTCTCAGCACTTCGGGTCGTAGGGGGCCCACTCGGTCAGGTCGTACTCGACCTCGATGCCGGAGTAGAGCCGGACCAGCCATTTCGTGCTGTCGCCCTGGAGGAACTGGCCGCGCGCGGTCTCGGCGGCCCAGTCACCGTCCCTGGTCATCTGCCATCGGATCATCCCGACATGTTCGCGCCGACGCGGCGCGTGAGGCGGGTGGATGAGTTCGCTGTCGGACATGCCATCATTCGCATCCTCCTCGCTGCCCCCATATCGTGGGTCCGGCTGAGCGGAGGTGGCCATCCCCAGTTCGGGGCTGCAGGCACATGCCGCACCCTGCGGATGCCCGGCCGACGGCGCGCGTCGGGTTGAGACGATTCGTCGGTGCGAGATGCGTTTCCGCGAACCGGGCCGGGCATCCCGGGTCGCTTTTCAGCGTAGGCGACGAGCCTGCCACGCGCCCTGCTCGGGGGGCGAAACCGTCAAGACTTGACGGGCCTTCGGCGGGACAGCGTGCGCAGGTCGCGGCGCGAGCGCAGCCCGAGCTTCGACAGGATGTTCCGAACGTGGAAGTTCACCGTCGTCACCGACACGTACAACCGCTCCGCGATCTCCTTGTTCGTCATCCCGGCCGCGAGCGCGTGCGCCACCTGCCGCTCCCGCGTGGTCAGCGTCGCGAGCGGGTCCACCGGGGCGGCGGGCGCCGCGGCGGCCTGGTCCAGGATGCGCACCGCGCGGGCCAGGTACCCGGACGCGCCGAGCCGGCGGAAGGTCGTCGCGGCCGCATCGAGCTGCGTCCTTGAGTCCGAGGCCCCCGCGGCTAGCCCGAGCCGTCCCGCGTCCGCCGCCGCCACCGCCTGCGGGAACGGGAACAGCGTCCCGGCAGGATCGGTCGCCGCGTCCCGGTAGGCCGCGAGGGCGTCCGCGTCCCGTCCTTCGGCCTCCAGGACGCGCCCCTCCAGCCAGCGCAGCGAGCCGTAGTACGGACGCCACATCCCCGGCGCCGCGCACCGCTCGTACGCCTCACGGGCTTCCGCCGACCGCCCGAGGGCGGCGAGCGCGTCCACCCGGTACGTCAGCCAGCCGAGCGTGGACCCGCGCGACGCCGCCGCCTCGGCCTCGTCGGCCGCGGCCAGCTGCTCCTCGGGCCGCCCGAGCGCCCGGGCAAGTTCCGCCCGCGCCAGGAACGGCAGGTCGCCGTCGTACGAGCCGGTGATCCGCGGGTCCGCCTGGGCGGCCGCTCGCAGCCGCTCGTCGACCGCCTCGGCCTCGCCGCGGCCGGCGCGCACGAGCGCCGAGGTCCAGAGGGCGATCGGCCAGCAGGAGAGGTCCGTCTCGTCGAGCGCCAGCGCGACCGCCGTGTCGGCGAGGGTGACCGACTCCTCCCACTCGCCCGTCAGGAACAGGATGTGCGCATACATCGTCCGCGCGAACCCGGCGGTCCAGCTGGTCGGGAAGCGGCGCACCAGGTCCGCGGCCCGCGCGAGGTCGGCCCGCCAGCGCTCGACGTCGCCGCTCAAGATGAACACCCGCGCGCGCGCCACCAGGGCATCCACCGTCGCCGGAGACTCGTGCTCCGCGGTCAGCCCGTCGAGTTCGCCGACCAGCGGCCCGAACAACTCCGGTCTGCGCGCATGCGCGGCCGAGATGATCGCCCAGCCGAGGAGGCGCGTCAGGTCGTCCTGCGGCGCCGCCAGCCAGCGCAGGGCCGGGTCGATGACCTCCTCGGGAGCGGGACTCTCGGCGATGTGCTGCCGGGACGTCTCGAGGTGGTCGAGAACGCCGGGGAAGTCGCCCATCGCCATGAGCACCTTCGGCAGCGCCTCCGCAGCGTGCGAGCGGATCGCCCGCTCGTCGGCCGTCGTCGCGGGACGCTGCTCGAGCTCCAGCGCGAGCGCCAGGGCGCCGGGCAGATCGCGGGAGAGCGTGCGCACCTCCAGCAGCACCGCATCGCGGGTGGGCGACGACGGCAGCGCCTCGTACGCGGGACGCAGCTCCAGGATGCGCTCGTGCATGCGGAACCGCATCGCGATGAGTCCCAGCTCGAGCAGTGCCCGCTCGGCCTCGACGCCCGCGGCCAGGTCGACGGCCGAGCGCGCATAGCTGAGCGCCTGCTCCGCCTGGCCGAGCTCGGACACCGCCAGCGCCGCACCCAGCAGCTCCCGGACCAGACCCGGATCGGCCTGGTCGGCCGCCTCCACCCGGTGTCGCAGCGCGCGGTGACCGGAGAGCACATCGGCGGCGACGCGGTGGATGGCGATCCGGCGATCGAGCGGCACGCCCGAGGCGAGCGCGTCGGCGAGCAGCGCATGAGCCGGCTCGACCCGCACCACGCCGTCCCGCGTCTCGGCGAGCACCAGCCCGCGTGCGACGGCGGTATGGATGTCCACGTCGGCTCCCAGCCGGGTCGCGATGGTGCCGACGACCGGCAACGGCAGCGGGTCGCGCAGCACGGCGACGAGCTCGGCGGCGGCGCGCACCGACGGGTCCGCGCCTTCGAGCGAGGCGGAGATGGCGGTCGCGAGCGGTGTGATCGCCGTGCTCGGGAGGTCCCACCCCGCGGGATGCGCGGCCCGCGCGAACGTCTCCCGCAGCTGCCCGAGCAGGACGCTCAACAGCAGAGGCGAGCCCTGCGTCGCCTCGGTCAGGCGCGTGGCGGTGCGGCGCGAGATGGGGTGGCCCAAGATGTGGCGGGCCAGCTCCTGGGTGTCACCGACCGTCAGCGGCGTGAGATCGACGCGGGCGTGATTCGCCGTGGTCGAGGCGATGTCGTCGAACAGCGCCACGACGTTGTTCTGCTGCGGCCGCGTGGCCGCGGTGAAGAGGAATCCCCGGTCAGAGAGGCGGCGGACCACGAAACGGAGCGCCCGCGCCGAGGGCTCGTCGACCCACTGCGCGTCGTCGACGATGAGGCACACCGGGCCGTCGATCGCGTCGACGGCGTCGAGCAGGAGGCGGCCGACGGTCAGCGGGTCGTCACCGGGTGCGGGAGAAGAGATCCGCGTGGTCGCACTGCGGCCGCGTCCGCGCAGTCCGTTCAGGCCGCGGATCAGCGTCTCGACGGTGGCGTAGGCCAGGTCGGACTCGAACGAGTCGGCGTGGACGCGCAGCACCGTCCACCCTTCGAGCCGTTCGGCGACGTCGGCCAGCAGGGCGGTCTTGCCGAGGCCCGCCTCGCCGGTCACCAGCACGGCGCCGCCGTGCTCGCGCGCCCGGTGGGCCACCAGGAGCAGGGTCTCCCGGGCGTGGTCCCGTCCGAACAGGGGCCGCGTGTCCGCGGCCCGATTCTCCTTGCTCACGTGCCGCTCCCGTTCCCCCTCGGCCGCGTCGGGTCGGGTACGCGACCGATTCCCAGGATCATCCCACAGCGCGGACGGCGTTTCGTTCCCCAGTCCGGGGGTGTGCGCCAGCGCAAGCATTCCGACCGCGTCCCGGGGCGATGCCGCTGGGCCGCTGGCGGTGGTCAGCCCTCCAGCTGCTCCGACAGCTCCAGCCAACGCGTCTCGAGGTCGGCGATCTCACCCTCCAGCGCCCGCAGCTCGTCGGTGAGGCGGCCGAGGCCGACGTAGTCGCTCTGATCGTGTCGGGCCAGCTCCTCGTGCTTCGCCGCGACCTGGTCGGTGACCCGGGCGAGGCGCCGGTCGAGCGCGGTGAGCTCCTTCTCGGCGGCGCGCAGCGCGGCGCCCGAGAGGGCCGGAGCGGAGGCGGTCGCCACCGGCGCCGATGGTGCCGTCGTCGTCCCGTCGCTCGCGCTCTGCGCGCGGCGCAGCTGCAGGTACTCGTCGACCCCGCCGGGCAGGTGGCGGAGGCGCCCGTCCAGCACCGCGTACTGTTGGTCGGTCACGCGCTCCAGCAGGTACCGGTCGTGCGAGACGACCAGTAGGGTCCCGGGCCAGGAGTCGAGCAGGTCCTCCATCGCCGCCAGCATGTCGGTGTCGAGGTCGTTGGTCGGCTCGTCCAGGATGAGGACGTTCGGCTCGTCGAGCAGGATGAGCAGCAGCTGAAGGCGGCGCTTCTGACCGCCCGACAGATCCTTGACCGGCGTGGCGAGCTGCGCGTTCGTGAAGCCGAGCCGTTCCAGCATCTGGCCGGGGCTCACCTCCTTGCCGCCCGCGAGGTACGTCGTCTTCTTGCCCGCGACCACCGCGCTGACCCGCTCGTCCCGCACCTCGTCCAGCTCGGCGAGCTGCTGGGTCAGGGTGGCGATCTTGACGGTCTTGCCGCGCTTCACGCGTCCGGAATCCGGCTGCACGGTGCCGGCGACGAGGCCGAGCAGGGTCGACTTGCCCGCGCCGTTGACGCCCAGGATGCCGGTGCGCTCGCCCGGGGCGATGCGCCACTCCACGTCTCGCAGCACGGTCTTGGGCGGATACGACACGGACACGTCGAGCAGGTCGACGACGTCCTTGCCGAGGCGCGCTGTCGCCAGCGTGGTCAGCGCCACGGTGTCGCGCAGCGGCGGCTCGTCCGCGATCAGCTCGGCCGCCGCGTCCATCCGGAACTTCGGCTTGGAGGTGCGCGCGGGCGCTCCGCGGCGCAGCCAGGCGAGCTCCTTGCGCATGAGGTTCTGGCGCTTGGTCTCGGCGACGGCGGCCATCCGGTCCCGCTCCACCCGCTGCAGCACGTAGGCCGCGTAGCCGCCCTCGAACGGCTCGACGATGCCGTCGTGCACCTCCCAGGTCGCCGTGGACACCTCATCCAGGAACCACCGGTCGTGCGTCACGACCACCAGCGCGCCGGAGCCGGACGACCAGCGACCCTTCAGGTGCTGCGCCAGCCAGGCGACGCCCTCCAGGTCGAGGTGGTTCGTCGGCTCGTCGAGGAACAGGATGTCGTGGTCGTGCACCAGCAGCGCGGCGAGCGCGACGCGGCGCCGCTGGCCGCCGGAGAGCTCGCCGATGGTCGCATCCCACCGGATGTCCGACACCAGACCGGCCAGCACGTCCCGGACGCGTGGATCGCCCGCCCACAGGTGCTCCTCGCGGTCGCCGACGATGGCGTGCCCGACGGTCAGCTGCGCCGGGAGCTCGTCGCGCTGGTCGAGCATCCCGACCGTCACATCGCGTCGCCGCGTGACCCGCCCGGAGTCCGGTTCGAGGCGGCCGGCCAGCAGCTGAAGGAGCGTGGACTTGCCGTCGCCGTTGCGGCCGACGACGCCGATGCGGTCGCCCTCCGCGAGTCCGAGGGTGACGGAGTCGAAGACGGTGCGCGTCGGGTACTCCAGATGCAGCGATTCCGCGCCGAGAAGGTGAGCCATGAGGCCATCCAGCCTACCGGGGATGCCGCACTAGACTCCCGCCATGGTCACCCACACCGTCGTGAACCAGCCTCCGCCGCGCGTCGACGTCGACGAGTTCGCCGCGAACGCGCCGTTGCGCGAGGGGGTGGAGCGGTACGACGCCGGCTGGGCGACCGCCTCCCTCGGCGAGACCGGGCGGCTGGTCGGGTCGGCGTCCTTCCAGCGGGATGCGGAGCTCGCGAACGTCCACGAACCGCAGCTCCGTGCATTCGATCGCTGGGGGAACCGGATCGACGAGGTCGAGTACGACGACGGGTACCACCGCGTGATCGCCCAGGCGGTGGCCGCCGGAGCGCACACCTCGGCGTGGGCCGAGCCGCGCCCGGGCGCGAACGTCGCCCGCGCCGCCGCCTTCATGCTGTTCGCGCAGATCGAGCCCGGGCACGCGTGTCCCGTCTCCATGACGCACGCAGCCGTCCCCGCGCTGGCCGCCTCCGACTCCCTCGCCGCCGAGTGGATGCCACGGCTGCTCAGCCGCGAGTACGACGGCCGGCTGCGCGCGGGCAAGGCGTCGGCGCTGTTCGGGATGGCGATGACCGAGAAGCAGGGCGGCTCCGACGTCCGCGCCAACACCACACGCGCGCTCGCCGACGGCGACGGGCGCTGGCTGCTCACCGGGCACAAGTGGTTCTGCTCCGCACCGATGTCGGACGCGTTCCTCATGCTGGCGCAGACGGCGGCCGGGCTCTCCTGCTTCCTCGTGCCGCGGGTCCTGGACGACGGCGACCGCAACGTGTTCCTCCTCCAGCGGTTGAAGGACAAGCTCGGCAACCGCTCCAACGCATCCAGTGAGGTGGAGTTCGACGGGACCGTCGGCTACCTGCTGGGGGAGGAGGGGCGTGGCGTGCGCACCATCCTCGAGATGGTGAACCGCACCCGGCTCGACTGCGTCTACGGCAGCGCGGCCGGGATGCGCCAGGCGGTCGCGGAGGCGGCGTGGCACGTGCGGCACCGTTCGGCGTTCGGCGCGCGGCTGGTCGACCAGCCCGCGATGGCCGCCGTGCTCGCCGACCTGGCGCTGGAGTCGGAGGCGGCCACCACGGTCGCGCTACGGCTGGCGCGCGCGCACGACGCGGACGCGCCGGAGACGGATGCGGCTTTCCGCCGGCTGGCGACCGCCGTGACGAAGTACTGGGTGTGCAAGCGGGGACCCGGGCACGCGTACGAGGCGCTGGAATGCCTGGGCGGCAACGGGTACACCGAGGCGTTCCCGCTGGCCCGGCGCTACCGGGAGCAGCCGGTCATGGCGATCTGGGAGGGATCGGGCAACGTCATCGCGCTGGATGTGCTGCGCGCGCTGCGGAGGGAGCCGGCGGCGTGGGGGGCGTTCGACGCGGAGCTGGCGGCCGCCCGTGGCGTCTACCGGACCTTCGACGCGCATCACGACCGGCTGCGGGCGCGCGTCGCGTCATGCGTCGCGTCTGCGGACGCCGATCCGGTGGCCGCGGAGGCGTCGGTGCGCTCGCTGGTGTCCGTGCTCGCGGTCGCGCTGCAGGCGTCGCTCCTGATCCGCGACGCGCCCGCTCCGGTCGCCGACGCCTTCGTCGCAGCCCGGCTGGGCCCCGAGCGCGGCTCGCTCTACGGCGAACTCCCGACCGGCCTCGACCTCGCCGCCCTCCTCGCCCGCGCCTGACCAGCCTCCATCGAGTCCGCACAGAGTGCACGCCTGCACGGCGTGTCGCGTGCAGTCTTTGCGGACTCGACGGTGGGTCGGTCGGCGGGGTCAGTCGGCGGCGGGGACCGCTGCGGGGACGGCGCCGATGGCGGCGTAGAACTCGCCGACGGCCTTGCTGTTGTAGGCGACGTAGTCGAAGTGGCTGTCGGGGACGTCGCCGTGGAGGAACGCGCGCATCCCGTCGGCCACGCCCTCGACCGTCTGGGGCACGACCATGCCGCTGCCGGCGGGCAAGGCGTTCTTCGCCGAGGCGAACTCCACCGTGACGATCGGCAGCTGCAGCACCAGCGCCTCCAGCAGCACCATCGGCTGACCCTCGTAGTCGCTGGACAGCACGAAGCAGTCGGCCTTGGCCATGATCGCGTGCGGGTTCCGCTGCATGCCGGTGAGGAAGACCGAGCCCTGCAGCCCGAGCTCCGCGACCAGCGCCTCCAGGTCGCCCGCGAGAGGGCCGGAGCCCACCACGACGAGCCGGGTGCGCGGGTTCTCGGCGTGCACCGCGGCGAACGCGCGGATGAGCCGCGTCTGGTTCTTCTCGGGCGACAGGCGACCCACGTTGACGAACGTCGTCACGTCCTCGTCGTCGGCGAGCAGCAGCTCCGCCCAGTCCGGGATGCTGCCCGTCTCCTCGTCGAACGTCAGCTCGCGCAGGTCGCCGGCGGCGTTCTCGAGGATGTGCTCCGCGTCCACGGTGTTCAGCGCCGACACGAACTTCTCCGGCGCCGCGTACTCGTTCAGCGCGTCGCGGTTGATCTGCGACAGCGTCGGCGACACGGACACGAGGTGGTCGTACTGCCCGTAGAGGGTGAAGATCTGCGTGAGACTGTGCAGCATCCGCTTCTCGCCGTTGACCTCGCGATGCGCGTCGGAGGCCAGGTCGTTGTGCAGCCAGATCGCGCGCTGCGCGTCGGGGGAGTGCAGCAGCAGCGTCGCCCAGAACGGCCCGTAGCCCGAGAAGTCGACCACGTAGTCGAACCGGCTCTCGCCGAAGCAGCGGTACCACTCGTCGTCCCACAGCGCGTTCTGCGCCGGGACGTCGGCATGCTGCGCGATGCGCCCGCGCCGGAAGTCGAGGTGGCGGGCGAGGTGCAGCAGCTTGGCGCCGTTCATCCCGCCGACCCGCGGGAACTGCCGCACGTCGGGATGGATCTGCATCTGCTTGCCCTGGATCACCCGCGACCGGGACTGCGCGAAGAACGCCGACACGTCGTAGCGCTCGTGGTCGATGTTGTTGAGCAGGTTGAGGGCAGACGTCGTGATGCCGTTGGGCCGCATCCCGCCCAGGTACAGCAGGATCTTCTGCCGGCCGTCGTCGGCGAGGTCGGTGCGCAGGCGGTAGCCGTCGCGCACCCCGCGGAAGACGGTGTCGACGATCCGCTTGGACGCGCTCCCGTCTTCGTACGGTGTGAAGCGACGCTGCATGTCGAGGTACTTCTCGCGCGACGCCTCCGGAACCGCGTCCCCGTTCTCGGCGATCGCGTGGAGCTCGTCGCCGACCTCGCGCGCCGACATCAGCACCGGGCCGGGCCAGTCCTCCGGCTCGAAGTACAGCCCGCGGGTGCCCGCGTAGTCGGCGAGGTCGGGCGTGAAGAACACGATCGGCCGGCCGGTCTGCAGGAAGTCGAAGAAGATGCTCGAGTAGTCGGAGATGAGCATGTCCGTCGCGCCGAGCACGAGGTTGGTGGGGATCTCGTTCGGCACGAGCATCCGCTTCAGCTCCGGCCGGTCGGCGGCCATCGCGTGCACGGTCTGGTGCGTCTTCAGCAGCACCGCGTACCGGCTGGTGTCGATGCGCTCCTCGATCTGGGCGATGTGCGCCAGCAGGGCGTCCAGGTCGTCCTCGGGCCGCCCGAAGGTCTCGCCCTTCCACGTCGGCGCGTACAGGATGACCTTGCGGTCGCCGAGCGGGATGCCGGCGCCGACGAGCCGCTGCCGCACCAGTTCGCGCTCGCGATCGTCGAGGAACTGCCGGTCGATGCGCGGGTAGCCCTCCTCGACGAGGGTGCCGCGGTAGACGCCGGTGAGCTTGTAGCCGGTCTGGTACATCTGCTCCGACATGAACGGGTTCGCGGAGAGCAGGTAGTCGGCCTGGACGAAGTTGCGGATGATGTTCGCCGTCGCCAGCGCGCCGCCCTCGATGTCGTAGCCCATCCGCTTCAGCGGGGTGCCGTGCCACGTGTTGAGGTACACCTGTCCGGGACGCTTCGAGAAATCGGGTGGGAAGGTGGCGTTGTTGACGAGGTACTGACTGGTCGCGAGCGCCCGGTAGTAGGCGGCGGACCCGTAGCGGACGAAGCTGACCCGGTCGTTCCCGGCGAACTCCTGCACGGCGGACCGGTAGAGCGACAGGTCGGACAGCGCCCAGATGTGCGTCAGATGCTGCAGGTCGGGCGAAGCCAGCAGCTCCCGGAACACCGCCTCCGGGTTATCGAGCATCCCGTTGCCCGAGAACGACTCGTAGAACACCGACCCCTGCACGATGGGCTGGCGGCGCCAGTGCGCGTGGATCTCGTAGCGCGCGGCGCGCTTGACCCGGGAGGGCAGTCGCTTCAGTCGGGAGAGTCTCATCGCGGTCGAGTTTATGAGAGCGGCATAACAGCCACCTGGGAGCGGGGTATGCGGTGGGCGAAGGTCGTCAACCCTCCGCGTCGAACCCCAGGCTCAGTTTCCGGAGCAGCGCCGCCAGCCGCTCCGCATCCGCTGCCGACAGCCCGTCGAGCAGTTCCGCTTCCGCATCCACCAGCCGCGTGATCGCCGCATCCACCCGCGTCAGCCCCGCCGCCGTCATCTGGACCAGGATGCCGCGGCCGTCGTTCGGGTCCGTGCGGCGTTCGACCAGGCCCCGCGCGACGAGGCGATCGATGCGGTTCGTCATCGTGCCGGACGAGACCAGGGTCTGCTGCAGCAGGGACTTCGGGCTCAGCTGGTACGGCGCCCCTGCCCGGCGCAGCGCGGCCAGCACGTCGAACTCCCACGAGTCGAGGTCGGAGCGTTCGAAGGCGGCGCGGCGGGCACGGTCGAGGTGGCGGGAGAGGCGATCGACGCGCGAGAGCACCTGCAGCGGGGCGAAGTCGAGGTCCGGGCGCTCGCGCAGCCAGGCGTCGACGATGCGGTCCACCTCGTCTCGTGCGTCGGCCATCCCCCCATGCTATTGGGGTCGCGCGCGGCTCGCGGGCGGGACGCGTCTGGCAGACTGTCACCTGCGCGAAACGCGTGTTCCGCCTTGGTGTAATGGCAGCACGACAGCCTTTGGAGCTGTGAGGTCCAGGTTCGAGTCCTGGAGGCGGAGCGCAACCATGCGAACCCCTGGAGAGACATGACCGACCAGAATCTCGCCATCGTCGTCCTCGCGGCGGGGCAGGGAACGCGGATGAAGTCCGCGACCCCCAAGCTCCTGCACCCGCTCGGCGGCATCCCGATCGTGTCGCACGTGCTCGCGACGGCGCACGAGCTGGACGCGGCCCACGTCGTCGCGGTCGTCCGGCACGAGCGCGACCGGCTCGCCGAGGTCATCCAGGCCGACATGCCGGAGGCGGTCATCGTCGATCAGGACGAGGTCCCGGGCACCGGACGCGCGGTCGAGCAGGCCATCGCCGCCCTCCCGGGGGACTTCTCCGGCGACGTCCTCGTCGTCAACGGCGACGTGCCGCTGCTCGACGCGGCCACCCTGCGCGAGCTGATCGCGAAGCACCGCTCCGGCGAGGCCGCGGCGACCATCCTGTCCTCCTTCCCGGCCGACGCCACCGGGTACGGACGCATCGTCCGCACGCCGGAGGGGCACCTCGACCGCATCGTGGAGCACAAGGACGCCACGGAGGACGAGCGCGGCATCGGCGAGATCAATGCAGGCATCTACCTGTTCGGGCTGGCGGCGCTGCGCGACAAGCTGGCGCTCGTCTCCACCGACAACGCGCAGGGCGAGAAGTACCTGACCGACGTGATCGGCCTGCTCCGCGAGGCCGGCTTCGACGTGGATGCGCTCCCCGTGTCCGAGTCGTGGCTGGTCGAGGGCATCAACGACCGCGCGCAGCTGAGCGACGCGGCCGCGAAGCTCAACGCGCTCATCGTGCGCACCTGGCAGCTCGCCGGGGTCACCGTCCAGGACCCGGCGACGACGTGGATCGACGTCAAGGCGAGGCTGGAGCCGGACGTCACGCTCCTCCCGGGCACGCAGCTGCGCGGGGCGACCCTCGTCGAGACCGGCGCGACGATCGGGCCGGACACCACCCTCCTCGACACCGAGGTCGGCGCGGGCGCGACCGTGAAGCGCACGGACGCGACGCTCGCCGTGATCGGCGCGGGCGCGACCGTCGGTCCGTTCGCCTACCTCCGTCCGGGCACCGTCCTCGGCGCTCACGGCAAGATCGGCACGTTCGTCGAGACGAAGAACGCGACCATCGGCGAGGGGACCAAGCTCGCGCACTTCAACTACGTCGGCGACGCCGAGGTGGGCGAAGGCGGCAACCTCGGCGCCGGCGTCATCACCGCCAACTACGACGGGGTGAACAAGCACCGCACCGTCATCGGCTCGCACGTCCGTCTGGCCACGAACACCGCGCTCGTCGCGCCGGTTAGGATAGGTGACGGAGCGTACACGGGAGCAGGAACGGTCGTCCGCAAGGACGTCCCGGCGGGAGCCCTCGCCATCACCGTCGCCCCGCAACGCAATATCGAAGGCTGGGTCGCGGAGAAGCGGCCGGGCACGGACGCCGACAAGGCCGCGCGAGAGAGCGGCGCGGCAGAGAGCGGAGAATAAGTGTCAGGGATCACCGCGACCGGCCAGAAACGACTCGTCCTGATCTCCGGTCGCGCGCATCCCCAGCTCGCGCAGGAGATCGCGGAATGCCTCGGGAGCGAGCTGATCCCCACCGACGCCCGCACCTTCGCAAATGGCGAGATCTACGCGCGCTTCGATGAGAGCGTCCGCGGCTCGGATGCGTTCGTCATCCAGTCGCACACCTCGCCGATCAACGAATGGCTCATGGAGCAGCTGATCATGGTGGATGCGCTCAAGCGCGCGTCCGCGAAGCGCATCACCGTGGTGGCCCCCTTCTACCCGTACGCCCGTCAGGACAAGAAGGGCCGCGGCCGCGAGCCTATCTCCGCCCGCCTCGTCGCCGACCTGTTCAAGGCGGCCGGCGCCGACCGCATCATGTCGGTCGACCTGCACGCCGCGCAGATCCAGGGCTTCTTCGACGGCCCCGTCGACCACCTTTTCGCCATGCCGGTGCTCCTCGACCACATGAAGCGCGAGCTCGACCCGTCGACCCTGACCGTCGTCTCGCCCGACATGGGCCGCGTCCGCGTCGCCGACATCTGGAGCGACAAGCTCGGCGCGCCCCTCGCGATCATCCACAAGCGCCGCGACCCGCTGGTGCCGAACCAGGTCTCGGTGCACGAGATCGTCGGCGACGTCAACGGCCGTGTCTGCCTGCTGGTCGACGACCTCATCGACACCGGCCGCACGATCGTCAAGGCGGCGGAAGCGCTCAAGGCCGCCGGTGCGACCGGCGTCGTCGTCGCGGCCACGCACGCGGTGTTCAGCGACCCCGCCGTCGAGCTGCTGCAGAGCGACGCGATCGACTCGGTCGTGGTCACCGACACCCTCCCGCTGCCCGAGCACAAGCGCTGGGACAACCTCACCGTGCTGCCGATCGCGCCGCTGCTCGCGAACGCGATCCGCGAGGTCTTCACGGACGGGTCGGTCACCTCGATGTTCGACGGGGCGGCGTAGCCTCCTCGCGTTCGAAAGGGAGGACATCCCGGCAGCCTTCGGCCGGATGTCCTCCCATGCGCGTATCCACCCGGCGTGTCGCCTCCCAACTCCTCCGTTTCGGACGGCCGTTTCGGGGGCTGCGGTACGTGAGTCCCCGGTAGGGGCTAGGCCCTGGGCCTCTCGGGGCCGTTCAGGAGGGAGGAATTCTGGGCGGACACGCCGGGGTGTGACACGGAATGGAGGAAGCGGGAGCGCGTACGTCGCGGATCTCCTCCGTTTTGCGCGGCGGTGGCGGGCCGTGGCGGGCCGTGGCGGGTGCGGAGGCTGCTGGCGGCGCGGGGGCGCCGCGCGGAGGGGTGCGGCGGGACGGCGCGGCGGTCACCTCGGGACGCGGGGATGCGGCCCGGCCTGCCCCACCGCCGCTGCGACCGCCGCCTCCAGTCCGTCGGCGCCGGGCGAGCGGCGGATCGCCTCGCCGATGCGCCCGCTCCGCTCGGCGTAGCCGGGGTCGCGCAGCACCGCGCGCACCGCATCCCGCACCGCTGCCTCCGAGGGCCGGTTGGTCCGCAGGCTGACGCCGACGCCCGACCAGGCGACCCGGGCGGACACCTCCGTCTTGTCCTCCGTGGTGCCGGCGACGACAATCGGGACGCTGTGCTCCATGGCGTAGTGGATGCCGCCGTAGCCGCCGTTCGTGACGTACACCGCGGTGCGCGGCAGGAGCCGGTCGTAGGGCAGGTAGGGAGCGACCCGCGCGTTCGCCGGGAGGTCCACGCCGAGCTCCGCGACCGGGCGTCCGCCGGTGCTCGCGACCACCCACACGTCGTCGTCGGCGAGCGCCCGGATGGTCGGCAGCACGAGGTCGTCGAAGCGGCGGTTGGCGACGGTGCCCTGTGTGACGTGGACGACCGGGCGCCCGTCGTCGAGGTCGCTCCACCACGCCGGGAGGGGCGTGTCGGAGGCGCGCGTCCGGGAGATCGGGCCGACGAAGCTCACGGGTACCCTCACGTCGCCGCGCGGATACTCGAACTCGGGGACCGTGAACTGCACGACGCCGTCCGCGTGAGACGGCCAGTCGAGCACGAAGCCGTTCACCCCCGTGCCGGCCGCGGCGCCCGCGCGGACGGCCTCCCGCTGCACCGGCGCGAACACGCCCTTCTCGGCGGCGACGGTGAGAAACGCGTTGCGCAGCCGTCCGATCCCTCCCGGCCGAGGCGGGACGCCGAGCCCGAACGGAGCCGTGTCCCGGCTCTTCAGCCCTAGCGGCACGATGCCGAGGTTGAGGAGCGGTGGCCGGGAGGAGCGGGGACGCGCGATGAAGAGCGCCGCCCCCAGGAACAGGCTCTCGGCCAGCACGACGTCGATGCGCAGGTCGCGCAGGACCGCATCCACCGCCTCGAGCTGGCTGCGCGCCGGGCGCAGGAAGATCTCGGTCATGTCGTAGCGGATGCCCGCGGGGCCGGTCAGCCCGACGCGTCCGGGGAACGCCGCATCCATGTCGGTGTCGTCGTAGTCGGCGTCGGCCGGAAGCCGCAGCGCGGTGGCGCCGGTCGCCGCGGCCGCCTGCTGATACCGCTCGCCGGTGAGGAACTGGACGCGGTGGCCGCGCTCCACGAGGGCGCGGCTGACCGCGAGAAGCGGGGTGACGTGGCCGTGCACCGGAGTGCTGCACAGGAGGATGTCGAGTGGGCGGGCGTTCATGGGAGCCTTTCGGGTAGAGTCGAATAAACGTCAACAGTATTCACTACACCCGAGAGGTAGTCAATAGTGGCAGCCACCCGTCCGTACCGGTCCACCCTCCGCGAGGAGAACGCGCGGCAGACGCGCCGCCGCATCCTGGAGGCCGCCGCCGCGGTCTTCTCGGCGCGCGGCTACGCCAGCGCGTCCCTGTCCGAGATCGCTGCTGCGGCCGGCGTCTCGGTCGAGAGCGTCAAGGTCCACGGCCCCAAGCGAGCGCTGCTGCTCGCCGCGTTCGAGCTGACCTTCGGAGGCGAGGCGGGGGAGGCGTCGCTCACCGAGCGTCCCGAGGTCGCGGCCATCGCTGCCCTCGACGACCCCGAGCGGATGCTCGCCGAGCTCGTGCCGTTCATCGCCGCGGCCAACGCCCGCACGTCCGGGCTCTGGGCCACCTTCACCGCCGCCGCCCGCGACGACGAGACCGTGGGCGCGGTCCTCGCCGAACTGCTCGCCCGTCGTCACGCCGACTACGCCGCGATGGTCGGCCTGCTCGGCGAGCGCGGCATCGCCTCCATCGCCCGGCTCGACGACCAGGGCCGCGCTGAGCTCGCCGCGGCGCTCTCGTTCGTGATGTCGCCGGAGGGTCATCAGCAGTTGGTGCGGGAGAGCGGCTGGAACGACGACCGCTATGCCGCGTGGCTGCTGACGACCGTACGCACGCTCATCACGGCAGCCGGTGCGGAGCGGACGGGATGAGGCCGAGCGGCGCCACCCACGTCCCGTCGCCCTCGGTGTTGAGCGCGTAGCACTGCCAGCCCGGGCCGAGCGGCCCCATCAGCTCGAAGCGCGCCGACGACCCCACCGACTCCGGCTGGTACTGCCGCGCGTAGACCGCGCAGGTGTAGTCGGCGGTCTGGGTCTGAATGCTGATGGTCAGCAGAATGCCGGGGAGCAGCAGCGCCCCGAGCGCGACGACGACGAAGACCCGGCTGGCCACGGTCATCCCGCGCCCGCGCAGGGGCCGCTCGCCGAGCGGCTCGTACTCCGCGAGCTCGGGGTGGTCGTCGTACGTCACCACCCCATCCTCTCTCGCACCCGCCCCCGAGTACACAAAAAGTGCACGCCGATCCGGGAATCGGCGTGCACTCTTCGCGTACTCGACGGGGGAGGGCTAGTGCGAGGAGCCCTCGGTCTCGATCTCGCTGCGGTCGCCCGACCAGAGGGTGTGGAAGACGCCGTCCTTGTCGACGCGCTTGTAGGTGTGGGCGCCGAAGAAGTCGCGCTGGCCCTGCACGAGCGCGGCGGGGAGGCGCTTGGAGGCGAGCGAGTCGTAGTACGACAGGGCCGAGCCGAAGCCCGGGACCGGCACTCCGGACATCGCCGCCGTGGCGACGATGCGGCGCCAGGCGGCCTCGCCCTCGCGGACGGCGTCGGCGAAGTACGGTGCCTCGAGCAGGGTCGCGATGTTCGGGTTCTCGTCGTACGCGTCCGCGATGCGGTTCAGGAACTGGGCGCGGATGATGCAGCCGCCGCGCCAGATCTTGGCGATGCGGTCCTTGTGGATGTCCCACCCGTACTTCTCGGCGCCGGCGATGATCGCGTCGAAGCCCTGCGCGTAGGCGACGACCTTGGAGGCGTACAGCGCCTTGGACACGTCGTCCGCGAACGCGGCGACGTCGGTCGCCTTCTGCACCTCCGGACGCGACTGCACGGTCGCCTGCACTGCGGCGCGCTGGTCCGGCTTCGACGAGACGGCACGCGCGAACACGGCCTCCGCGATGCCGCCGACCGGGACGCCCAGGTCGAGCGCGTTCTGCACGGTCCAGACGCCGGTGCCCTTCGACCCGGCCTGGTCGAGCACGATGTCGATGAACGGCTTGCCGGTCTCCGCATCCACCTGGCGCAGCACCTCCGCGGTGATCTCGATCAGGTACGACTCCAGGTAGCCGTTGTTCCACTCGGCGAAGACGTCCGCGATCTCCGCAGGCGAAAGGCCGCCGACGGTGCGGAGCAGGTCGTACGCCTCGGCGATGAGCTGCATGTCGGCGTACTCGATGCCGTTGTGGATCATCTTCACGAAGTGGCCGGCGCCGTCGGTGCCGACGTGGGTCACGCACGGCTCGCCCTCGGCGACCGCGGCGATCGACTCCAGGATCGGGCCCAGCGTCTCGTAGGACTCCGCCGATCCGCCCGGCATGATCGACGGGCCGTTCAGCGCACCCTCCTCGCCGCCGGAGATGCCCGCGCCGACGAAGTGGATGCCCGTCGGCGCGATCCGCTTCTCGCGCTCGATGGTGTCGTGGAAGTTCGCGTTGCCGCCGTCGACGATGATGTCGCCCGGCTCGAACCGCTCGACGAGCTGGTCGATGACCGCATCCGTGCCCTTGCCGGCCTGGACCATGATGATCGCGGTGCGCGGCTTCGACAGCGAGGCGACGAAGTCGTCCATCTGCTCGGCCGAGACGAAGCCCGCCTCCGGGTGCGCCTTCACCAGCTCCTCCGTGCGGGCGTAGGTGCGATTGAACACCGCGACCGTGTTGCCCTCGCGGGAGGCGAGGTTGCGGGCCAGGTTCGACCCCATCACCGCCAGACCGACGACTCCGATGTTGGCGGTTGCTTCCTGTGGCACGTCATGCTCCTTCGTGGTGCCGCGGCAGACGGAGGCCGTCCACCGCGACGGGTTTGGTCCGGGGTCAGCTCTCCCGCTGGTGGCAAGAATCGAGCAGTCCTCCCAGCGTAGCGCGGGGCGGAGGTCAGGATCGGCCGAGGCGGAAGGTCGACCGGGGGATGTCGTCCACCAGGCGGCGCGCAATGGCGGACGCGTCCTCCTCGGTCAGCTGGTGGGTGGCGACCAGCCCGGCCAGGAACGACGCGTCGACCCGGCGCGACATGTCGTGCCTCGCGGGAATCGAGCAGTAGGCGCGCGTGTCGTCGATGAATCCGCTGGTCTTCGTGAAGCCGGCGCTGTCGGTGATCGACCGGCGGTAGCGCAGGATCGCGTCGGGGGTGTCCAGGAACCACCACGGAGCTCCCGCGTAGACCGAAGGGTAGAAGCTCGCGAGCGGCGCGATCTCACGCGAGAACGTGGTCTCGTCGACGGTGAACAGCACGATGCGGAACGTGGGGTTCGTGCCGAAGTCGCGCAGGATGGGCGTCAGCGGGACGGTGAAGGCCCCGACCGCGGGCAGGTCGTGCCCGGTGTCCGGGCCGAAGGCGTCGAGGGTGGGCCGGTGGTGGTTGCGGAGCACACCCGGGTGCAGTTGCATCACCAGACCGTCCTCTGCGGAGAGCTCGGCGAGGCGATACAGCATGTTGCGCCGGTAGGCGACGGCCTCGCCGGCCGTCAGCGAGCCGTCGAGGGCGGCGCGGTGGATGCGGGACGCCTCGGCCTCGTCCAGCGGCTCGCTGCCCGCGTCGAGGACGCCGGTGTCGGTCGCCGTCCCGCCCGCGGCGGCGAACACGGCGCGCCGGCGGCGCAGGGCCTCCAGCAGCCCGGGATAGGTCGCCGTGTCGACGTCGGCGACCGCTCCGAGCCGGGACAGGCGCGCGGCCCAGCCCGCCTCGTCCGGGTGCATGTAGCGGTCGGCGCGGAAGGTCGGCAGGACACGGCCGGTGAAGGAGGGGTCGGCGGCGAGCCGGGCATGCGCCTCCAGGTCGTCCGCCGGGTCGTCGGTCGTCGCGAGCACTTCGATGCCGAAGCGGTCGAACAGCGCGCGCGGGCGGAAGTCCGGACGGCCCAGCGTCTCGGCGAGCTGGTCGTAGAGGGCGTCGGCGTTTGCCGCGGACGGCTGTGCGGTGAGACCGAAGACCTCGCTGAACTCCGACTCGAACCAGAAACGGACCGGGGTCCCCAGGAACGCATCCCAGTGCTCGCAGAGCCGCCGCCAGATCGAGCGGCCGGAGGAGGAGGAAGGGCGACCGTCTCGCGTGAGCCCCAGCTCGTCGAGGGGGACGCCGAGGGCGTGCAGCATGCGGGTCACGTAGTGGTCCGGCGTGATGAGGAGCGCAGCCGGGTCCGGGAACGGCCGGTCGTCGGCCAGCATCGCCGCATCGACGTGGCCGTGCGGCGAGAGGATCGGGGAGCGGGCGACCTCGGCGTGCAGTCGGCGGGCCAGCTCTCGCACGCCGGGGTCGGCCGGGAAGAGCCGGTCCGGGTGCGGAGCGAGGGGTGCTGGTGCGGTCATAGGGTCGTGATTCCCTTCGTCGGGGCGGTGCGGTGGACGGCGGCGTCGCCGGGCACCGGACCGGTGGAGTCGCGGACGGTGAGGTGGGTGGGCAGCGTGGTGGCATGCCGGGTGACCGGGGCGAGCCCGTCGTCCAGCCGGGAGAGCAGCATCGAGACCGCCGTCCGTCCGGCCTGCTCGATCGGCGCGGTGAGGGTGGTCAGCGGAGGGTTGCAGAAGTCCGCGCCGAAGATGTCGTCGCAGCCCACGATGCTGAGGTCGCCGGGGATGGAGACGCCGCGTTCGCGGAGGCGGGCCAGCATCCCGATCGCCAGCAGATCGTTGAAGGCGACGCAGGCCGTCACCCCGGCGTGGAGGACCGCATCGGCGGCGGCTGCGCCCGCGTATTTGCGCGGGGCGAACGGTCCGACCCGCTGGACCTCGATCCCGTAACGCTCGCCGGCGCGCAGCATGGCGCGCCAGCGGCCGGCGTTCGGCCAGGACGTGTCGGGGCCGGCGGCGTAGGCGATGCGGGTGTGCCCGAGCGAGACGAGGTGGCCGACCGCCTGCTCGATACCGGAGGGGGTGTCGATGAACACGCTGGCCACGCCGCGCGTCTGGCGGTTGATCGCGACGAGCGGGACCTCGGCGGCAAGGGCGGTCAGCCGCCGGTCGGTGAGGCGGGAGGCGGCCAGGATCGCCCCGTCGAAAGAGCGCCGGAGCTTGTGCAGCATCCCGTCCTCCAGCTCGTCGGACTCCTCGGTGTCGACCAGGAGCTGCGTGTATCCGGCCGCTTTCAGCTGGTGCTGGGTGCCGCGGATGATGCCGAAGTAGAACGGGTTCGTGACGTCGGAGACGAGAACGGCGATGGCGCGTGTGCGGCCGCTCGTGAGGGCGCGGGCCTGTGCGTTCGGCACGTAGTTGAGCTCGCGAGCCGCGCGTTCGATGCGCTCCCGGGTGACCGCGTTCACCCGGTCGGGGTTCGACAGGGCGCGCGAGGCCGTGGAGGTCGCCACGCCGCTCAGCGCGGCGACGTCGGCGAGGGTCGCCGGGCGGTCGATTCCGCTCATCGATGAGGAGTCCACACGCATATCCGACCACACGATGGCAAATTTTGGCAAACGGTTGCGGCAAAAAATTCCATCGCTTTAGAGTCGTCCGCAACCCCGGCCCGATCGGCCGGGCGGATCGCAGCTTCACATCCCTGCCTCGAAGGAGAGACACGATGAGATCACGTTTCGCGCTCGGCGCTGTCGCGGCCCTCGCCGCCGCCGGCCTCGCCCTCACCGGATGCTCGGGCAGCGCCCCGGGCGGCTCCGGCACCGCCGCGGCCGGGAAGGTCGACGGCACCGGTAAGACCCTCGACGTCATGATCGCCGCCAATACGCTCTACCCGACGGAACAGCAGAAGTGGTTCCAGGACGTGTCGGCCCAGTTCCAGAAGGAGACGGGCGCCACCGTGAAGTTCGAGACGTTCGCCTCGGCGAACGACGAGCTCACCAAGATCCAGACCTCGGTGCTCAGCGGACAGGGCCCGGACATCTACGACCTCGGCACGACCTTCACGCCCACGGCCTACTCCACCGGCGCGTTCGTGAAGCTCACCGACGCCGACTGGGCGAAGGTGGGAGGCCGCGACCGCTTCACCCCGGCGACGCTCGGCATCTCCGGGCCGACCGAGAAGGACGAGGTCGGCATCCCCTTCCTCAGCCGCCCGTTCGTCATGGCCTACAACAAGGACCTCCTCAAGGCGGCCGGCATCGACAAGCCCGCCGATACCTGGGACGGCCTCGCCGAGCAGGCGAAGAAACTCACCAGCGGCGACGTGCACGGAATGGCGATCGCGTACGCGGACAGCTTCGACCCGTGGAAGTTCGTCTGGGCGATGTCGATGCAGCAGGGCAACACCATCCTCGACCTGAAGAACAAGAAGGCGACGATCGACAGCCCGGCCGTGAAGAAGGCGTACCAGACGTACTTCGGCTGGCTGACCGAGGACAAGGTCGTCGACCCGGCCGCGATCGGCTGGAAGAACGCGCAGGCCGTCGCGGCGTTCGCCGGCGGCAAGGCCGCGTTCCTTCCCATGGTCTCGTCGTCCTCGCGGGTGACCCTCGACAAGTCGGGCGTCGCCGGCAGGTACGGCTACGCGGTGATGCCGACCATCCCGCCGGGCAAGACGTCGCTGCCGAGCGGAGGCAAGGCCGCCGCCACCATCATCTCGGGCGACAACATGGTGGTCGCCAAGTACTCCAAGAACCGGGACCTCGCGTTCGCCCTGGTCAAGATGCTCACGAGCGCCGACAACCAGGTGAAGTACACCAAGACCTTCGGCGACCTCCCGACCAACGCGGAGGCGGCGAAGAAGATCGAGCAGGGCGACGACCTGATCGCGTCCATCCTCGAGGCCGGCACGAAGGCCTACGGCACTCCGTTCTCGGGCGCCTGGGGCGACACGCAGCTCGCGCTGGTGAACGTGGTGGTCCAGTCCATCCCGGGGCTCTCCTCGGGCGGAGTCTCCTCCTCCGATCTCGAGTCGAAGCTGAAGGCGGCGCAAGCCTCCGCCCAGGCCTCGCTGAGCAAGGCCAAGTAGCGGGCGCACCATGTCGAATCAGACGCTGACCGCGCCGAAGAGCACGGTCGTGGCGCCCACCGGCGCGCCCGCGGGACCCGCTCCCGCGGGCGGCCGCCGGCGCCGGACGCTCGAACGGCGCAGCCGGCCGCTGTGGATGCTGCTGCCCGGTGGCATCCTCATGCTGGTCATCATCGTCGTGCCGCTGATCGTGGCCGTGGTGATGTCCACGCTCGACCTCGACCAGTACACCCTCCAGAGCTGGCTGCAGGCGCCCTTCATCGGGCTCGGCAACTACATCGAGGCCGTGACGGCCTCGCCGCTGCTGCGCTCGATCGGGATCAGCGTCTCGTTCGCGCTGATCGCGGCCGTGGTCACGATGCCGATCGGCCTCGCGGCGGCGCTGGCCACGCAGAACCGGTTCCGCGGACGGGCGCTGGTCCGCTCGCTGTTCCTCATCCCGTACGTGCTCCCCGCGTTCGTGGTCGGCACGCTGTGGCGCACCATGCTGCAGCCGGGAGGCGTCGTGGACTCGATGCTCGGCGCCGTGGGCATCCACAGCGGGCTCTGGCTCAACGGGCCGCTCAGCTACTGGTCCCTCATCATCGTGCAGATCTGGACCTCCTGGCCGTTCTTCTACCTGCTCGTGCTCGCCGGCCTCCAGGCGGTCGACCACGAAGTGCACGAAGCGGCGGCCATCGACGGGGCCACCTGGTGGATCAAGCTCCGCTACATCGTGCTGCCGTACCTGCGCGGGCCGATCTTCCTCGCCCTCATCATCGCGTTCCTGCACAACATCAACGCGTTCACGCTGCCGTTCGTGCTGTTCGGCGTGCCCGCCCCGCAGGACGTCGACGTGCTGCCGGTGCTGACGTACGTCACCAGCTTCCAGAGCTTCCGGTTCGGCCTGAGCGCCGCGATGGCGATCTGCTCGCTCGTGCTGATCGCGATCCCGCTGTTCGTGTACCTCCGAGCCGTGAAGCTCGACTCCGGAGAGGAGGAGCAGCGATGACCTCCGCCACCACGGACATCACGCGGCTCCTGCCGCGTCCGCTGCTGGTCGCGATCATCACGGTGCTGCTGATCATCGTGCTGGGGCCGGTCCTCTACATGCTGTTCGCGTCGGTCAACTCCGACGTCTCGGTCGCCGCCGGGGCGTTCCTCCCGACCGAGCTGCACCTCGACAACTACCTCAAGGTGTGGACGACGGTCGACCTCGGCACGGGACTCGCGAACAGCGTGATCATCTGCGGCGCCGTCGCGATCGTGTGCGCGTTCCTCGCCGTCGCCACCGCCTACGTCCTGGTCCGGTTCGAGTTCCGGGGGCGGCTGTCGTTCCTGCGCGGCCTGCTCGGCCTCCAATCGATCCCGGGCACGCTGATGCTGCTGCCGGTGTTCGTCCTCTTCTCGTCCACCGCCTCCCTGCTGGGCGTGCAGATCATCGGCACGCGGTGGGCCGTCTTCATCACCTACCTGACGTTCGCCCTGCCGTTCTCCACCTGGGTCATGGTCACCTACCTCCGTGGGCTGCCCAAGGCGCTGGAGGAGGCGGCCCGGATCGACGGCGCATCGTCGTGGCGCATCCTCACCCGGATCGTCATGCCGCTCAGCTGGCCGGGCATCGTCGTCTCGGGCATCTTCGCGTTCCTGCTCGGCTGGAACGACGTGCTGTTCGCCTCGGTGCTCACGAACCCCGAGAGCCGGACGGCCGCCGTCGCCCTGCAGGTGTTCGGAGCGACGCAGGAGGGCGGCGCCGTGCCGCTCTACGGCCAGATGATGGCCGCGTCGCTGATCTGCGCCCTCCCGGTCGTGGTGCTGTACCTGGTGTTCCAGCGGTACCTCGTCGGCGGGCTGACCTCTGGAGGAGTGAAATGACCACCGTCACGTGGACCCTGTCCGGCTTCGGCGACGAGATCGACGCCGACCCGGCCATCCAGGTCGCCGTGCTGCAGGCTCTCGGCGCGAGCGCCATCGAGGTCCGCAGCGCCTGGGGCGTCAACATCGTGGACCTGGATGCGGGGGAGCTCGACCGCCTGGCCACCGTCCTGAGCGAGCGCGGGATGAGCGTCTCCGCCATCGCGTCGCCCGTCGGCAAGGTCGACGTCTCGCTGCCCGTCGAGCACGAAGTGGAGCGCCTGCGCCGCGCCGCCTCCGCGGCGCACCGGCTCGGCACGCGGTACATCCGGCTGTTCTCGTTCTTCCGCGACGAGGGGGTTGCGGTGGAGAGCATCCGCGACGACGTCCTGGTACGGATGCGCGCCCTCGCGGACGTCGCCGAGGCGGAGGGGCTGGTGCTCCTGCACGAGAACGAGAAGGACATCTACGGCGACACCCCCGAACGCTGCCTGGACATCGTGGAGTCGGTCGGCTCGCCCGCGCTGCGCCTCGCCTGGGACAGCGCGAACTTCGTCCAGGTCGGCGTCGCGCACCCCTTCGACGACGGGTACGCTGCGCTGCGTCCGCACCTGGAGTACCTGCAGGTCAAGGATGCGCTGACCGCCACGGGCGAGGTCGTCCCCGCGGGGGAGGGCGACGGCCAGGTCCTGCAGACCCTCACCGCGCTGCGCGACGACGGCTACACCGGCTTCGCCTCCCTCGAACCCCACCTCACCGATGTGAACGCGCTCGGCGGCTTCTCCGGCCCTGCGGCCTTCGGCCGTGCCGCCCGCGCCTTCCGCACCCTGACCGACCGGATCGGAGTCACCCTCGCATGACAGACCAGAACACCACCTCCGCCGCCGAGGCGACCGTGCCGTTGCGTGTCGCGATCGTCGGCTGCGGCATCATCGGCGTCAACCACGCCCGGGCCATCGACCGGCACCCGCGCCTCGCGATCACCGCGCTGATCGACGCCGTCCCGGAGGCCGCGGAGGCGCTCGCCGACCAGGTCGCCGCGGCGTCCGGCGAACGCCCCGCGGTGTTCACCTCCCTGGCCGAGGCCCTCGCCGAGACGGGACCCGCCCACCGTCCCGACCTCGTGGTCATCTGCACCCCCAGCGGCCTGCACGTGAGCGTCGCCGAGGAGGCGATCGCCGCCGGCAGGCACGTGGTCATCGAGAAGCCGCTCGACACCGACATGGGCCGGGCGCGCCAGCTCCGCGCGCTCGCCGAGCGGGCGGAGAGCGACGGTCTCGTCGTCTCGGTCATCAGCCAGCACCGGTTCGACCCGTCCTCGGTCCTCGTCGCCGAGGCGGCGCACACCGGCCGATTCGGCAGGCTCACCAGCGGCGTCGCCTCGGTCGCCTGGTGGCGCAGTCAGGACTACTACGACTCCGGTCAGTGGCGCGGCACCTGGGAGCTCGACGGCGGCGGCGCGGTGATGAACCAGGGTGTCCACACCGTCGACCTGCTGGTGTGGATGCTCGGCCGCCCGGTCGAGATCTTCGCGCAGACCGCCCTCCTGGCCCATGACCGCGTCGAGGTCGAGGACATCGCGGTCGCGACCGTCCGGTTCGAGTCCGGCGCGCTCGCCGTGCTGCACGCGACGACCGCGGCCTTCCCGGGCCTCGCGGTCCGGTTGCAGGTGCACGGCGACGCGGGCTCCGCGGTGATCCACGACGACCAGCTCGAATCGTTCGCCGCAGACGGCGACGCGACCGACCGTGCAGCCGAGCTGGTTCCGGCGGGCGAGGTCCGCGGCGGCGATCGCGGTTCCGACGCCTTCGTGATCGGGCATCTCCGCCAGTACGAGGATGTCGTGGCGGCGATCGACGGCGGGCGGGCTCCCGGTGTGCGCGTCGAGGACGCCTTCCAGTCGCTCTGCGTCGTGCGCGCGGTGTACCTCTCGGCGACGCTGGGTCGCCCGATCGCCTTCGACGAGGTGCTGAGCGGCGAGCTGGACGACGTCGTCGTCTCGACCGGCCCGGTGACCACGGAGGCCCGCGCATGAAGTTCTCCGTCTTCACCGCCTCCACCCCGGAATGGACGCCCGCCGAGGCCGTCCGCATCCTCGCCGGCCAGGGCTGGGACGGCGTCGAGTGGCGCATCACCGACCAGGAGGAGACCGACGTCCCGGGCTTCTGGGCGGGCAACCGCGCGACCTGGCCGCTCACCGGCCTCGAGGACCGGCTGGACGAGCTGGACCGCCTTACCCGGGAGAGCGGCCTGGAGTACTCCGGGATCGGCGGCTACGCCCGCTGCGACGACCACGACGGCGTCGAGCGGATGCTCGCCGCGACCGCGCGCCTCGGCGCCCGACAGGTGCGGGTCACCATGCCGCGCACGGATTCCGGGGAGTACCGCGCGCTCTTCGCCGCCGCCCGGCGCGACCTGTCCTGGGCGGCCTCCCGCGCCGCCGAGCACGGGGTCAAGGCCCTGGTCGAGCTGCACCACGAGACGATCACGCCCTCGGCGTCCGCCGCCTTCCGCCTGCTCGACGGGCTCGACCCGGAGCACGTCGGCGTCATCCACGACCTCGGCAACCTCGTCATCGAGGGCCGGGAGGAGACGCTCGCGTCCCTCCAGCTGCTCGGTCCCTACCTCGCGCACGTCCATGTGAAGAACGTCGCCTGGGTGCCCGGCGAGCCCGAGCAGGACGGCACGGTCCGCTGGCATCACGCCTGGGCGCCGCTGACGACCGGCACCGGGGACGTGGACGACTACTTCCGGGCACTGCACGCGTTCGGCTATGACGGGTGGGTGACGTGCGAGGACTTCTCCACTGACGTGCCCGTAGAGGAGCGGACGCGGGGCAACCTGGACTACCTGCGCGCCGTGGCGGCCCGCACGCGCACCGCGGCGGCCGCATGACCCCGCCGCCGCGGTCCGCCCGGCACCCCGTGCGTGTCGCGCACCTCGGGCTGGGCGCGTTCCATCGCGCGCATCAGGCCTGGTACACGCAGGCCGCCAACGACGCGGCGCCCGACGCTGCGGGCGGGTGGGGGATCGCGGCGTTCACCGGGCGCCGGGCGGACGCGGCACGCGTCCTCGCCGCGCAGGACTCCCTCTACTCGGTGGTCACCCGCGGCCCCGCGGACGACTCCGTGTCCACCGTGGAGGCGCTGAGCCGTGTGCACGACGGCGCAGACACCGCTGCGTGGCTCGCGACCCTGGCAGACCCGCAGGTCGGCGTGCTCACGCTGACGGTCACCGAGGCCGGATACCTCCCCGGCGCATCGGCGCCCGGCCGCATCCGCGACGGACTCGCCGCGCGGTTCCGCGCCGACGCGGGCGGCCTCGCGGTCGTCAGCTGCGACAACCTCTCCGGCAACGGCCGCGTCCTCCGGGAGGCGGTGCTCGCCCTCACCGCCGACGAGCCCGACCTCGACGCCTGGGTGCGGTCGGAGGTGTCCTTCGTCTCCACCATGGTCGACCGCATCACCCCCGCGACGACCGAGCAGGACCTGTCCGCGGTCCGGGCGCTCGCCGGCTGGGACGACGCCGCCCCGGTGATCACCGAGCCGTTCAGCGAGTGGGTGCTCGCCGGAGCCTTCCCCGCCGGACGCCCCGCGTGGGAGGCCGGCGGCGCGCGCTTCGTCGACGACGTGGAGCCGTTCGAGCGCCGCAAGCTGCGACTCCTGAACGCCGGCCACTCCCTCCTCGCCTACCGGGGGCTGCTGCGCGGACACCGGACGATCGCCGAGGCGGTCGCCGACCCGGCTCTCGCCGCCGAGCTGGAGCTGCTCTGGGCCGAGCAGCGTCCGGGCCTGCCGTTCGACGACGCCGCGGTCGCGGCCGCACAGCAGGCGCTGCGGGACCGCTTCACGAACGCGCGCATCGAGCACCGGCTCGTCCAGATCGCCGCCGACGGGTCGCAGAAACTCGGGCCGCGCATCGTCGAGCCGCTGCGCGAACGCCTCGCCGCCGGCCTCGGACCGGGGGAGGCGCAGCTCGGCGTCCTCGCCGCGTGGACCCTCCACCTGCTTGCCGGCGGAGCACGCGACCCGCAGGCCGATTCGCTCACCGCGCGCCTGCGGGACGCGCACGACCCCCTCAGTCGCGCCTCCCTCGTGCTCGACGCCCTCGCCCCCGACCTCACCGACCTCGCCCGGCCGCTTGCCGGGCGCACCGCATCCCTCCAAGGAGCCACCGCATGAGAATCATCGCCGCCGACGTCCTGGTCACCAGCCCCGGCCGCAACTTCGTCACCCTCCGCATCACGACCGAGGACGGTGTCACCGGTCTCGGCGACGCGACGCTCAACGGACGCGAGCTCGCCGTCGCCGCCTACTTGAGCGAGCACGTGGTCCCGTTGCTGATCGGCAGTGACGCCCACCGGATCGAGGACACCTGGCAGTACCTCTACCGCGGCGCGTACTGGCGGCGCGGCCCGGTGACCATGGCCTCCATCGCCGCCGTCGACACGGCGCTGTGGGATATCAAGGCGAAGGTGGCGGGGCTTCCTCTGTACCAGCTGCTCGGCGGCCGCAGCCGGGTCGGCTGCCTCACCTACGGCCACGCCTCGGGGGCGGAGCTGCCCGAGCTCTTCGACTCCATCCGGTCGCACCTCGAGCAGGGCTTCCGCGCCATCCGCATCCAGACCGGCGTCCCCGGCCTCGGCTCCGTGTACGGCGTCGCATCGTCTGCGAACGCGGCGGCCGGGGCCGACGGGATGACGACCCGCTACGACCACGAGCCCGCCCGCCGCAGCGCGGTGCCGGTCGAGGAGCAGTGGGACACGCGCGCCTACCTGCGCCACATCCCCGGCGTCTTCGAGGCCGTACGGAACGAGTTCGGGCCGGAGCTGCCGCTGCTGCACGACGCCCACCACCGGCTCACGCCCATCCAGGCGGCGAAGCTCGGGAAGTCGCTGGAGCCGTACGACCTGTTCTGGCTGGAGGATGTGACCCCCGCCGAGAACCAGGCGGTGCTGCGCCGCGTGCGCGAGCACACCACCACGCCGCTCGCGATCGGGGAGGTGTTCAACACCATCTGGGACTACCGCGAGCTGTTCGAGGAGCAGCTGATCGACTACGTCCGCTCACCCGTCACCCACGCGGGCGGGATCACGGGGCTGCGACGCATCTTCGACTACGCGGCGGTCTACCAGATCAAGTCCGGCGTCCACGGTCCGACCGACGTGTCGCCCGTCGGGCTGGCGGCAGCGGTGCATCTCGGCGTGGCCATCCCGAACTTCGGCATCCAGGAGTACATGCGGCACAGCGCCACCACCGACGAGGTCTTCAGGCCGACCTACACGTTCGCCGACGGGATGCTCGCGCCGAGCGAGGAGCCCGGGCTCGGCGTATCGTACGACGAGGTCGTGGCGGAGTCCTTCCCGTACCAGTCGGCGTACCTGCCGGTGAACCGTCTGCTCGACGGTTCGATGCACGACTGGTGACGGCGGTGCTGACGCCGCACCGGAACGACGATGGAGGAGGGCGAGTGCGGCGGCTCGAAGTGGTCGTGATGGGCGTGTCCGGATCGGGCAAGACGACGGTGGGCGAGCGGGTCGCCGCGCGGCTCGGCGTGCCGTTCGTCGACGGCGATGCGCTGCACCCGCCGGCGAACGTCGCCAAGATGGCGTCGGGCACCCCGTTGGACGACGACGACAGGGCGCCGTGGCTGCGCGCGATCGGCGAGACGCTGGCCGGAACCGCACCCGAGGGCGTGGTCGTCGCCTGCTCGGCGCTCAAGCGCAGCTACCGCGATCTGATCCGCGCCGAGGCTCCCGGCGCGGTGTTCGCAGAGCTCGACGGGACGCGGGAAGTGCTCGCGGCCCGCATGGCCGCGCGTCCCGGTCACTTCATGCCGGTCGCCCTGCTCGACTCGCAGCTCGCCACGCTGGAGCCGCTGCAGGCGGACGAGGCGGGGATGCGCCTCGACGTCTCCCTCGCGCCGGACGAACTGGCCGCGACCATCGCGGACGCGGTGGCGGGCGATCGCGTCTAGCTGCTCGAGAGCGCGGCCAGCTGCCGCGTGAAGGCCGCCGCGTCCACGGCGGCGAAGAAGGCCGCGTCCGCCGCCTCCACGTCGGCCGTCGCCCGCCGCGCAGCCCCGGCGCCCTCGGGTGTCGCGCGCAGCACGCGCGCCCGGCCGTCGGTGGGATGGGGGAGGCGCTCCACGAGCCCCGCCCGCTCCAGCGCACGCACCACCTGCGAGGTCATCATCGGGTCGGTCGCCGCGAAGCCCGCGAGCTCGACCTGGGTGACCAGGCGATCCGGCTCGCGGTCGGCGAGCCAGGTGAGGGATGCGAGCAGTACGTACTGCACGTGGGTCAGCTCATGCGGGGCGAGCGCGGCGCGCATGGCGGCCTGCCAGTGGTTTGTCACCCGCCAGAGCAGCAGGCCGGGGCTCTGCGATGCGGCCGGGAATCGGCTCCCGAGTCCGGCCTCAGGCACCGGCGGCGACCCGCTGCTCAGCGGAATGCAGCAGCTCCGCCATCGCGACCGGGAAGTCGCCGGCGATCTGCGGGCCGAGCTCCGGGCCGACCGCGTCAGCGCCCGGACCGTCGATCTCCAGCGTGTGCGTGACCTCGGTGCCGCCTCCCGCCTGCGCCTTCAGGGTGTGCCGGAAAGTCAGGGCCAGCCCGCCGAACACCGTGCGGTCGGCGTAGACCTGCTCGGGGTCCAGCTCGACGATCGTCGAGGTCATCGCCTCCTGGCCCTGCGGTGTGACGGTGACCTCCGTGCCGACGGCGAACGGGCCGTGGAGCTCGAAGGAGTCGCTGGCCGGGCCGAGCGGGATGCCGCTGTGCAGGTCGCGCAGGGCGGACCACACGGCCGAGGCGGGCGCGGTGGTGGTGCCGGTGTGGCGGGTCGTCCACATGATGCTCTCCGTTCGTCGCATTACTAAGCGCGCTTAGTTTATCTCGATCGGGTAGACTCCACAACTGAACTTCGGCGAGGGATGCTCCCACAGCATCCGTGATCGACGCGGTGGAGCAGGCTACGCAGTCTTTCCTCGCGCACTTCGATGCGTTCGAGTCGAACAACACCAACACTGCGGGCCTCGCGGCTCGCCCGACAGCCGGTCCTCGTGCCGGCGAGGAGAAATCATGGCGACTGAAGAGTCCAACAAGGTCAGCGCCGAGCTGCGCGACAGCTTCGGCAAGGGCGCGGCCCGCAAGATCCGCGCCGTCGGCAAGATCCCCGCGGTCATCTACGGTCACGGCACCGACCCCGTCCACGTCACCCTCCCGGGCCACCAGGTCTCGCTCCTGCTCCGCAAGGCGAACGCGGTGCTCGACCTCGACATCGAGGGCAAGGGCCAGCTCGCCCTGGTGAAGGACGTCCAGAAGGACCCGGTGTCGCAGATCATCGAGCACCTCGACCTCGTGGTCATCCGCCGCGGCGAGAAGGTCACTGTCGAGGTCCCGGTGCACGTCGAGGGCGAGCCGTTCTCCGGCACCATCGCCGTGCTCGACATCCCGACCATCAAGCTCGAGGTCGAGGCCACCCACATCCCGGAGCGCATCGTCATCGACGTGACGGACGCCGAGGAGGGCACCCAGTACCACGCCAAGGACTTCGACCTCCCGGCCGGCGCCACGCTCGCCGAGGACGAGGACCTGCTCATCCTCAACGTCGTCGTCCCGGCCGCCGCGCGCGCCGAGGACGAGGAGACCGAGGCCGCCGAGGAGGCCGCCGAGGCCGAGGCCGAGGCCGCCGAGGGCGACGCGGAGTAATCCCCTCCATGGACGCACCCTGGCTCGTGGTCGGGCTCGGCAACCCCGGGCCCGGCTACGCCGCCACGCGTCACAACGTGGGTCAGATGGTGCTCGACGAACTCGCCTCGCGCGGGGGACTCACCTTCAAGACCCACAAGACGAACGCGACGGTCGCCGAGGGCAGACTCGCCCCCGGCGGCCCTCGCTTCATCCTGGCCAAGCCGAACACGTACATGAACGTCTCCGGCGGCCCGGTCGCTCAGCTGCTGCGCTTCTACTCGCTCGACCCGTCGCACCTGATCGTGGTGCACGACGAGCTCGACATCCCGTTCGACACCATCCGCCTCAAGAGCGGCGGCGGCCACGGCGGCCACAACGGCGTCCGGGATGTGATCTCCGCGATCGGCACCGGAGACTTCACCCGCGTGCGGGTCGGCGTCGGCCGCCCGCCCGGCTCGTCGGGAGCCGCGGACCACGTGCTCAAGGCGTTCTCGTCCACCGAGCGCACCAATCTCCCGATCCTGGTGGCGGACGCCGCCGACGCGGTCGAGCAGATCGCCGCCGAGGGTCTGACCCCCGCGCAGAACCGCTTCCACGCCCGCTGACCCGCCGCGCCCGGCAAGATCACGGCTAACCCCCAGCGGCAGCCCGGTCAATGCCCTGGCCCGCGCCAGGAGCGCTGCGTACCGTCGATGCCATGAAGTTGTTCACCCGCGAGTGGGGCACCGGCGACCGCTACGCGGTCCTCGTCCACGGCGTCATGTCGGACTCGCGCAACTGGCGACGGGTCGGCCCTGTGCTCGCCGCTCACGGCTACCACGTGATCGCCGTCGATCTGCGCGGTCACGGCCACAGCCCCCACGCCGACGAGTACTCCGCCGAACTCATGGCGCAGGACATCGTCGACACCGTGCCCGGGCGGCCGGAGCTCGTGATGGGCCATTCGCTGGGCGGCCTCACCGTCAGCCTGGCGGTCGACCGGCTCGAGCCGCAGCGCGTCATCTACGTCGACCCGGCCTTCTCGTGCCCGGCGACCAACGGCTTCGTCCGGTGGCTCGCCCCCACGTTCCTCCGCACTCTCGCCCGGCAGTCGGCCGCACGCATCGCCAAGCGCAACCCGCGCTGGGACCCGGCCGACGTGGCGATCGAGGTGGAGACCTTCAAGTCCTTCGACCGCGCGGTGATCCCGGTCGTGCTCACGCCCTCCTCGATGCGCGCGCCGGCCGTCATGATGGCGCCATCGCTCGTCATGCTCGCCGACAACTCGCAGCTGGTGAAGCCCGAGCTCGCGGAGCGCCTGCGCGCGGACGGCTACGAGGTGCGCATCGTGCCCGGGTCGGGCCACGTCATCAACCGCGACGACCACGACGGGTTCATGCGCGCGCTCGATGGGTGGATCTAGCCGGCTGGATCCAGCCGTCGCGCAGAGCGGCCACCACCCCTTCACCTGTCGGCGGTCCCACGTAGAATCGACCGAGTGATACTCCAGGGTCTGGTCGCCGCGCTCGCACGCGAGTCCTCGTTCGCCGACGCGCTCTCGCATGCGGCGCGCGACGCCGATTTCTCGCTCACCGACGGCCTCCGCGCTCCGCTGCTCGCGGGCCTGCTGCGCCGTCGCGCCGAGCAGGGCGCATCGCAGGCGGTGCTGCTGATCACGGCGACGGGACGCGAGTCAGAATCGGTCCGCGGCGCCCTGCCGTGCCTGCTGCCCGACGCGGAGATCGTCGAGTTCCCGGCGTGGGAGACCCTGCCGCACGAGCGACTGAGCCCGAGCGCCGAGATCGTCGGCAAGCGCCTCACCGCGCTGCGCCGCCTCTCCGACTGGGCGGAGGGCGACCGAAGTGCACCGTTCATCCTGGTCGCCTCCGTCCGCGCTGCGCTGCAGCCTCTCGCCGACAACCTCACCGACTACGCGACCATCGACCTCCGGATCGGCGGCCGCGGCTTCGACCTCGGCGGCCTCGCCTCCCAGCTGGTCGACCTCGCCTACGAGCGCGTCGACATCGTCACCCGTCGTGGCGAGTTCGCGGTGCGCGGCGGCATCCTCGACGTCTTCCCGCCCACGGCCGACCACCCGTACCGGGTCGACTTCTTCGGCGACGAGGTGGATCAGATCCGCGCCTTCTCGGTCGCCGATCAGCGGTCGCTGCCCGAGCCCATCCCTGCCGTCGCCCTGCCGCCGAGCCGCGAGCTGCTGCTCAGCGAGTCGGTGCGGCAGCGGGCGCGTGAGATGGAGCACGAATTCCCTAGCCTGTCCTCGATGCTGGCCAAGATCGGCGAGGGCATCCCCGTCGAGGGGATGGAGTCGCTGGCGCCCGCACTCGTCGACCGGCTCGTGCCGCTCACCCACTACCTGCCCGACGGCGCGGCCGTCGCCGTCCTCTCGCCCGAGCGCGTCGCCTCCCGGGCCGTCAGCCTGGCGGAGACGAACCGCGAATTCCTCTCCGCCGCGTGGAGCGCTGCGACCGTCGGCGCGGCCGCGCCCATCGACCTGGCCGCCGGCGACTTCATGACGCTGCAGCAGCTGAAGGACTCGGTCAAGTACAGCCGCCCGGGCGCCGCGAATCCCGACCACCCGTGGTGGACGATGTCCGGCTTCCAGGCCGACGAGGTGCTGCCGGAGGAACGCGAGCTCGAGGAGCACCTGCAGGTCCGCATCCGGGCCGAGGCCGTGCCGAGCTTCCAGGGCAACGTGTCCGGCGCCGTCGAGCACGTCCGCGGCCGCCTGCGCGACGGCTGGCAGGTCGCGATCGTCGCCGCCGGCACCGGCCTGGTGGAGCGCGCGGCCGACGTGCTCTCCGAGGCCGAGCTCCCGGCGAGGCCGGTGGACGAGTTCCCGGCCGATCCGGAGCCCGGCATCGCGTACCTCCTCAAGGCGACCGCCGAGCACGGCTTCGAGCTGCCCGACATCAAGCTCGCCCTGATCAGCGAGGCCGAGTTCTACGGCCGCACCATCGGCTACGACTCGCGCCAGGTGAAGAAGCTCGCGACCCGACGCAAGAACGTGGTCGACCCGCTGCAGCTCAAGCCCGGCGACTACGTCGTGCACGAGACGCACGGCATCGGCAAGTTCGTCGAGCTCACGCAGCGCATGGTGTCGAGCGGCGGCCGGAACGCGGTCAAGTCGAAGCGCGAATACCTCGTGCTCGAGTACGCGCCGTCGAAGCGCGGCTACCCGGGCGACAAGCTGTACGTGCCGACCGACCAGCTCGACCTGCTCACCCGCTACGTCGGCGGCGAGGCGCCGCAGCTGTCCAAGATGGGCGGCAGCGACTGGGCGGCGGCGAAGGGACGCGCGCGCCGCGCCGTCCGCGACATCGCCGTGGAGCTGGTCAAGCTCTACTCCGCCCGCATGGCCAGCAAGGGCCACGCCTTCGCGCCGGACACCCCGTGGCAGCGCGAACTGGAGGAGGCGTTCCCCTTCGCGGAGACGCACGACCAGTTGCAGACCATCGACGAGGTCAAGGCCGACATGGAGCGGCCGATCCCGATGGACCGTCTGATCTCGGGCGACGTCGGCTTCGGCAAGACCGAGATCGCCGTGCGGGCCGCGTTCAAGGCGGTGCAGGACGGCAAGCAGGTCGCGATGCTCGTCCCGACGACGCTGCTCGTGAAGCAGCACGCGGAGACGTTCCAGGAGCGGTTCGCCGGGTTCCCCATCCACCTGCGGCAGCTGAGCCGGTTCCAGACCGACAAGGAGGCGCGCGAGACGCTGCGCGGCATGGCGGACGGCACGGTGGATGTGGTCATCGGCACGCACCGCATCCTCGCCGACGGCGTGACCTTCAAAGACCTCGGTCTCGTCATCATCGACGAGGAGCAGCGCTTCGGCGTCGAGCACAAGGACGCGCTGAAGAAGCTCAAGACGAACGTCGACATCCTCGCCATGAGCGCGACGCCCATCCCGCGCACGCTCGAGATGGCGGTGACCGGCATCCGCGAGATGTCGACGCTGGCGACCCCGCCGGAGGACCGGCACCCGATCCTCACCTTCGTCGGGCCGTACTCCGACAAGCAGGTCGCGGCGGCCATCCGGCGCGAACTGCTGCGCGAGGGTCAGGTGTTCTTCGTGCACAATCGCGTCGGCTCGATCACGAGCATGGCGGCGAAGCTGGCCGAGCTGGTGCCCGAGGCGCGCATCGGCGTCGCGCACGGCAAGATGAACGAGCACGCGCTGGAGCAGGTCGTCGTCGACTTCTGGGAGCGCCGATTCGACGTGCTGGTGTCCACCACCATCATCGAGACCGGACTCGACATCTCGAACGCCAACACGATCATCATCGACCGGGCCGACAAGTACGGCCTGAGCCAGCTGCACCAGCTGCGCGGCCGCGTCGGCCGTGGCCGCGAGCGCGCGTACGCGTACTTCCTCTGGGACGAGAACAAGCCGCTGAGCGAGACGGCGCACGACCGGCTGTCCACGATCGCCGCGAACAACGACCTCGGAAGCGGCATGCAGGTCGCGCTGAAAGACCTCGAGATCCGCGGCGCGGGCAACCTGCTCGGCGGCGAGCAGTCCGGTCACATCGCCGGCGTCGGCTTCGACCTCTACCTGCGGATGATCGGCGAGGCCGTCTCCACGTTCCGTGCTGAGGTCGCCGAGGGCCAGACCGAGCTGCGGCTCGAGCTGCCGGTGGATGCGCACATCCCCGAGGAGTACGTCGACAGCGAGCGCCTGCGGCTGGAGGCCTACCAGAAGCTGTCGACGGCCAGCTCGCCGAACGCGAAGGACGGCCAGATCGATGCGGTGCTGGAGGAGCTGACGGACCGCTACGGCGCTCCGCCGGAGCCCGTGACGAACCTCATCGCGGTCTCGCGCCTGCGCCGTGCGGCGCAGAAGGCGGGGCTGGGCGAGGTCGTGGCCATGGGCTCCAACCTGCGGCTGGCGCCGGCGATACTGCCGGATTCGCTGCAGGTCCGCCTGCAGCGGATGTACCCGGGGTCGAAGTACCACGCGGCGCCGAAGGTCGCGACCGTGCCGATGCCGCGGGTGAACGGCGAGCCGCTGGACGACGCGGCGCTGATCGGCTGGGTCGGCGACCTGCTCGGCGCGCTCTTCCCCGAGAAGGAGCCGGCGGCCGCCGAGCGCGCCGGCTGAGCGTCCGCCTCCCTCGGCACTCCTCCCGCGGCACTCCTCGTGCGGCGAAAACGGAGGACTTCCCGGCCCCACCCTGCCCGGAACTCCTCCGTCCGGCCCGTCCGACGGCGCGGCGGCCCGGAACTCCTCCGTTTCGCGCCGGTCGGCAGTGCGACCTGGTCGCTACGGGTGGGGATGCAGGCGCCGGTTGCGCCGCGCGAGGGCGCTGACCAGGATGCCGGAGACCACGATCGCGATCCCCGATCCCAGCAAGACGGCGAGAGTTCCCTCCGCCCGGACGTCCTCCGAGCGCGCGAACGCGAGTTCGTTCATGAGCAGCGAGACGGTGAACCCGATGCCGCCGAGGGCGGCGACCGTGACCATCCCGAACAGCGGGATGCGGCCACGATCCGGCCCTTTTCGCGTGAAGGAGCCGAGCCACCCGCCGAGGGTGATGCCGATGAGCTTGCCGACCGGCAGGGCGATCAGGATGGCCCAGAAGGCGGGGGAGAGCTCCGACGGGGGCACGTTCGGGATGACGACCAGCGCCGCCGAGAACGCGAACAGCGGCAGGATCAGCCCGTTGTTCCACGGCTCGAGCGCGTGCGCCACCCGGCCGGCCGGTGCGCGGGACATCACGAGGCCGAGCGCGACGCCGGCGATGGTGGCGTGCACGCCCGAGTCGTAGACCAGCCACCAGGTCAGCAGCGCGAGCAGCACCATGAGGACGCCGAGCGGCCAGCGCATCCGGCCGCGCAGCATCCGGCTGAGCAGCCCGAACAGCGCGACGGTGACGGCCGCCAGCGCCAGCTCCCACAGGTTGGGGTCGGTGGTGAAGAACACGGCGATGATGAGGATGGCGATGAGGTCGTCGAGCACGGCGAGGGCGAGCAGGAAGACCCGGAGGCGGTTGGGCAGCCCGCGGCCGAACACCGCGAGCACGCCCAGCGCGAAGGCGATGTCGGTCGCGGTGGGGATCGGCCAGCCCTGCTGCACGTTCGTGCCCGCGGTGAACAGCAGATACAGGCCGGCCGGCACGATCACGCCGCCGATCGCTGCGATAGCGGGGTGGATGGCCTTCTGGAACGAGTTCAGCTCGCCCGCCACCAGCTCGTGCTTGAGCTCGATCGCGACGATGAAGAAGAAGACGGCCAGCAGGCCGTCGCTGATCCCGTGGCCGACGCTGATCTTCAGGAACCCGCCGCCCAGATACGTGTGCTGCACGTCGAGCAGCGTCGAGCCGATCGGCGTGTTGGCCAGCAGCAGGCCGAGAGCGGCGGCTCCCAGGAGGAGGCCGGCGGCGGTGCGCTCGGAACGGATGATGCTCATGCGGGGTACCACTCTCGCGGGGTCACGGACAACGACGCCGACCAGACTTCCCGGCACACCGCTCACGACTCTACCCGGTGGCAGGATGGATGCATCGTAGAGCGAGGAGGACGGGATGGGCGAGACAGTGGACGCGCCGGTGGTGGTGCCGGAGGCCGCCACGAAGCTCGACGAGCTGGTCGCCGTGATGGCGCGGCTCCGGGCGCCCGGCGGCTGCCCCTGGGATGCGGACCAGACCCACGAGTCGCTGGTGCAGTACCTCGTCGAGGAGACGTACGAGCTGATCGACGCCATCGAGACCGGCGACCGGGATGAACTGCTCGAGGAGCTCGGCGACGTGCTCTACCAGGTGCTGTTCCACGCCGACATCGCCGCGCACACGCCGGGCGAGGACTTCGACATCCAGGATGTGGCCGCGCACATGACCGCGAAGATGGTCGGCCGGCATCCCCACGTCTTCGGCGACCAGGCGGCCGCCGACGCGCGCCACGCCGAGACCGCGGACGACGTGGTCGGTTTCTGGGACGAGCTCAAGAAGCAGGAGAAGCCGGGCCGCACCAGCGTGCTCGACGGCATCCCGCAGGGCATGCCCTCGCTCGCCCTGGCCGACAAGCTGCTCGGCCGCGCCGAGAAGGTCGGCCTGATCGACCTGCAGCAGCAGGGCGGGGTGCAGGTGGGCAGCGAGGACGAGCTGGGCCCGCTCCTGCTCGCCATCGTGGCGTCGGCGAAGGCGCAGGGGCTGGATGCGGAGCGCGCGCTCCGCTCCACGCTGCGCGACCTGCAGGACGAGATCCGCGAGCAGGAGTCCGGCGCAGGCGCCTAGGCCGTGTGGTGCCGACCGAGCGGCACCACCAGCGGGGTGCCGCTCACCGGGTCGTCCACGACGACCGACTCCACGCCGAACACGTCGCGCACGAGGTCGGCGGTGACCACAGCCGCCGGGTCGCCCGCCGCGACGACCGTTCCCGCGCGCATCGCGATGAGGTGCCCGGCGTACCGGGCGGCCAGGTTGAGGTCGTGCAGCACCATGACGACGGTCGTCCCGCGCGCGGCGTTCAGGTCGAGGAGCAGGTCGAGCACGTCCAGCTGGTGGCTGATGTCGAGGAACGTCGTCGGCTCGTCGAGCAGGAGGATGTCGGTGCGCTGGGCCAGCGCCATCGCGATCCACACGCGCTGCCGTTGACCGCCGGACAGTTCGTCCACCGCGCGCTCGGCGAGGTCGTCGATGCCGGTCGCGGTCATCGCCTCGGCGACGGCCTCGTCGTCCTCGGCCGTCCAGCGGCGGAACCAGCCCTGGTGCGGGTACCGCCCGCGCGAGACCAGGTCGGCGACCGTGATGCCGTCCGGCGCCGTCGGTGTCTGCGGCAGCAGGCCGAGGCGCTGCGCGACCTGCTTGGTCGGCAGGCCGTGGATGTCGGCCCCGTCGAGCAGCACCGTGCCGGAGGCCGGCGGCAGCAGTCGCGAGAGGCCGCGCAGCAGCGTGGACTTGCCGCAGGCGTTGGGCCCCACGATCGCCGTGACGCGCCCGGAGGGGATGTCGATGTCGAGCCCGTCGACGACGGTCCGCCCCTCGTACGCGAGCGACAGGCCGCGGGCCGACAGCTCGGGCGTGATGGTCTCGGATGTCATGTCAGCCTCCACGGCCCACTCGGTTGGTCCTGGCCAGCAGCCAGAGAAGATAGGGCGCGCCCACGATGCCGGTGACGACGCCGACGGGCAGCACGACGCCCGGGATCGCGAACTGCGCGACGATGTCCGAGACGACGAGGATGAGCGCGCCGAGTAGCGCCGACGGCACCAGCGCGAGCGAGCCCCGGCCGACCAGCCGCCGGGCGATCGGCGCTGCCAGGAACGCGACGAACGACACCGGGCCCGCGACCGCGACCGCGATGGCGGCCAGCGCGACGGCGACCGCGACCACGGTGAGCCGCGTCCGCTCCGGCCGGACCCCCAGCCCGGAGGCGAGGTCGTCGCCCAGCGACAGCGCGCCGAGCGGGCGGCCCGCGACCAGCGCGCAGGGGACGAGGATCACCGTCCCGACCGCCAGCACGGTGAGGGCGGACGGGTCGATGGAGTTCAGGCTGCCGGTGATCCACACCAGCGCCTGCTGCACGTTCGACACGTCGGCCCGGGTGAGCACGTACGAGACGATGCCGCCGCAGAACGCCGCGATGCCGATCCCGACCAGCACGAAGCGGTAGCCGCTGACGCCGTTGCGCCACGCCAGCACGTAGATCAGCGCGGCGGCGACGAGCGTGCCGGCCAGCACGATCCCGGACAGGGCGAGGCCGGTCAACCCGAACCAGACGAGCGCGATCGAGCCGGTGGCGCTCGCCGCGGCCGTGATGCCGATGATGTCGGGGCTGGCGAGCGGGTTGCGGGCCACCGACTGGATGAGCGCACCGGAGAGGCCGAGGCAGGCGCCGACGAGCGCGCCCGCGACGAGCCGGGGAAGGCGCAGCTCGACGATGACGAACGAGGTGAGGCGGTCCGCCCGCCCGATCAGGGCGGCGAGCACGTCGGCGGGGGCGACGGAGGCGGCCCCGAGCGTCAGCGAGACGGCCCCGACGACGAGGAGGAGGACGGCCGCGACCACGGAGACGCGGAGAGCCCGCGAGCGGCCGCGGCGGCGGTCGGAGCGGATGGCCCCGATCGTGGCGGACGCGCGCGTCGACGCCTCCTGCGCGGTCACAGGCTCACCAGCCGGCGACGGCGCACCAGCGCGATGAAGACGGGCGCGCCGACGAACGCGAGCACCACGCCCACCTGCAGCTCGCCGGGGGGAGCGACCACGCGCCCGATGATGTCGCACGCGAGCAGCAGGGAGGGCGCGAGCAGCGCGGAGTACGCGAGGATCCAGCGGTAGTCGGCCCCGACGACCCGCCGGGCGATGTGCGGCACGATGAGCCCCGCGAACGCGATGGGCCCGACGGCGGCGGTCGCGGAGCCGCAGAGCAGCACGATCGCGACCCCGCACAGCGCGCGGGTCGCACCGACCCGCTGGCCGAGCCCGCGTGCCACGTCGTCGCCGAGCGCCAGGCCGTTGAGCAGCCTCCCGAGCGCCAGCGCGAGGACCGCGCCCACGGCCAGCGTGGGCAGCACCTGCCAGAGCACGCCGAAGCCCCGCCCGGCGAGGGAGCCGACCTGCCAGAACCGCAGCTGGTCCAGCGAGACGCGGCTGGTCAGCTCGACGGCGGTGATCAGCGAGCCGAGCGCGGCCGAGACCGCGGCGCCCGCCAGCGCGAGCTTGATCGGGGTCGCGCCCTCGCGTCCCAGTGACGAGACCGCGTAGACGAGGGCGGAGGCGAGGGCCGCGCCCGCGAAGGCGAACCAGAGGTAGCCGGAGGGCGAGGTCACGCCGACGAACGCGATCGCGACGACGACCGCGAGCGAGGCGCCGAAGTTGACGCCGAGGATGCCCGGGTCGGCCAGCGGATTGCGCGACAGTCCCTGCATCACGGTCCCCGCCAGGCCGAGACCGAGCCCGGCGGCGATCCCGAGCAGGGTGCGGGGGAGGCGGCTGTCGACGACGACCAGGGAGTCGGGATCCGTGCGGGAATAGTGCAGGATCGCGTGAACGACGTCAGCGGGCGCGATGGTCCGCGCGCCGACCATCAGGCTGAGGACGCAGAGCCCCAGCAGCACGACGGCGGCGAGCACGAACCCCACGAGCAGACGCCGACGGCGCCGGGCGACCGCGGACGGCGTGCTGCCGCCCCCGGCGCGCCCGGCGCCCTCACGCTCCGCACCGGCGGAGACGACGCTCGCGGGCATCCGCCTACTTCACCTTGTCGGCGGCCTTGGCCAGCTCCGGGACGTAGCGGTCGAGCATCCACGGGATGCTGAGCACGCTCGGCGCGCTCGTGGCGGCGACGAACGACTCGCCGACGATCGGGGCGAAGCGTCCCTCCTTGATCGTCGGCATGGCGGCGACCAGCGGGTCGGAGGTGAACGCGTCGACGGACGACTGCTTGTCGAAGTACATGACCAGCAGGTCGGTGTCGATCTTGGACAGGTTCTCGTTGCTGAGCTGGTAGAAGAAGCTGCCGTCGCCCTTCGCGGTGTCGAGCGCGTCGATGCTGGGGGAGTTCTTGAGGCCCAGGTCGTTGAGCAGCTGGACGCGCGGGTCCTCGGCGCGGTAGACGTTCAGCTTGCCGGGCTCGTTGGCCGCCGCGTAGAAGAAGGTCTTGTCCTTGATCACCGGGTACTTCGTGGCGAGGTCGTCGACCTTCTTCTCCGTGCTCGTCACCAGGGCGTCGGCCTCTTTCGTGAGGCCGAGGGCCTTGCCGACGATCGCGGTCTGGTCGCGCCAGCTGGTCGCCCACGGCTTCTCCGGGTAGGCGACGACCGGCGCGATCTTGCTGAGGGTGTCGTACTCGGTCTGCGTCAGGCCGGAGTAGGGGGCGAGGATGACGTCCGGCTTCGCCTGCACGAACTCCTCGAACGGGACCTCACCGGTGTCGGCGTTCAGCAGCTGCGGGGTCTTGCCCTTCAGCTCGGCGATGCGGTCGGCGTCCCAGGGGAGAACGCCGTCCTTGTTCCCGCCGTAGCTGAAGCTCGGCATCGCGACCGGCACGATCCCGAGCGCCAGGACGATGTCCTGCGCTCCCCAGCCCCAGGTGGCGATCCGCGTGGGCTTCTCGTCGATCGTCGTGTCGCCGAGGGCGCTCTTCACCGTGACCGGGAAGGCGCCGGAGTCGCCGCCGGCCGTGGTCTCGGATCCCGCGCCGCCGGCGCTGCAGCCGGTGAGCACGAGGGCGGCGGAGGCGACGACCGCGGAAGCGATCAGGGCGAGGCGCGACCGGCGGGCGGCGCGGGGCACAGGGAGCATGGTTCTCCTCGGGGAAGGCGGGCTTGTTTAGGCAAGCCTAACCTAATCTTTGTGGGCGTCAACGCGCCCGTGCCCGACGGCGAAGCGGGTGGATGGCCGGCAGCGCGTCCGCCCGGCGTCCGTTCGCCATTCGGGTGAGGCGTCCTGGTCAGGCGCTCTCCTGGTCTCCGGCGGACGCGTTGTCGGCCTCTTGTCTGGCAGCGAGCAAGCGCCGTGGTCGGACGGATGCGACTCATGCCAGGTCCTCTGTGCGAGGACACCACCGAGCCGCGATCCGGCCGCGACCTCAGGGTGGCAACGCGGCCAGGTTAGTCCTCAGGAGCCCTCGGTCGCGATCCCCCCGGGAGGTGTCCCCGGGCTTCGTGGAAGAATCGACGCATGGCCTCACCGATCACTCCGCCCCGCGGCATGCGCGACTTCCTCCCCGCCGAGAAAGCCCGCCGCGAGCATGCGCTCGGCGTGATCCGGCGCAGCTTCGCCGCGCACGGCTTCGACGAGATCGAGACCCCGGTCGTCGAAGACGTCGAGCGGCTGCACTCGGGGCTGGGCGGCGACAACGAGAAGCTGTCGTTCAGCATCCTCAAGCGCGGGCTCGACGGCGACGACCTCACAGCGGCGATCGAGACCGGCGACGTGCTGAGCCTGTCCGACCTCGGGCTCCGCTTCGACCTCACCGTGCCGCTCGCGCGGTTCTACGCGTCGCACCGGGCCGAGCTGCCGCCCGTGTTCCGGAGCATCCAGATCGCGCCGGTGTGGCGCGCGGAGCGGCCGCAGAAGGGCCGCTACCGCCAGTTCGTGCAGTGCGACATCGACATCATCGGCGAGGGCACCCGGCTCGCCGAGGTCGAGCTGATCACGGCGACGGCCGCGGCGCTGGAGGCGCTGGGGCTGCAGGACTGCACCATCCGGATCAACGACCGCCGCATCCTGAACGGCCTGCTGGAGTACTGCGGGTTCGACGAGACGCGCTGGCCGCAGGTGCTCATCTCCATCGACAAGCTCGACAAGATCGGCGCGGACGGGGTCGTGGCGGAGCTCGCCGAGGGCGGGGCCGACGCGGCGGCGGTCCTCGGCGGCATCCTGGCCGACCTGGAGCCGCACCTCGCCGAGGGCGGGGTCGAGCTGACCGTGCAGGCGATCACGAGCATCCTGCCGTCGGGCATGGACACCGACGCGGTTGCCGACCTGGAAGCGCTGGCCCACGCGCTCGACACGCTGCCGCCGGGCGTCTCCCTGCGCTTCGACCCGACGCTCGTTCGCGGCATGGGCTACTACACGGGCACGATCTTCGAGATCTCGCACCCGGGATCCGGCAGCTCGGTCGGCGGCGGCGGCCGGTACGACGGGATGATCGGACGCTTCCTCGGCACCGACGTCCCGGCGGCGGGGTTCTCGATCGGCTTCGAGCGCGTCGTCGACCTCATCGAACTGCCGGAGGACGCCGGGCAGGAGTCGGTGGTGCTCGTCTACGACCCCGCCGTGCCACTCGACCGACTGGTCGCGATCAAGTCCGAGCTCATCGCCCGCGGGTCGCGGGTACGCCTCGACCGGCGCGCCAAGAACCTCAAGGGCGTGCTCGACCGGGCCGCCGCATCCGGGTTCCGCTCGTTCGCCTTCGTGAACGCCGACACGGCCGACGCGTCGGCGCTCGAGCTCAAGCCGCTGAGCTAGGGGCGTCGGCGGGCCCGCCCGCTCACTAGACTGTCTTCGGAATCCCACGAAAACCACGCAAGGAGACAGTTGTGGCTGCAATCGAAGCTGTAGGCGCTCGCGAGATCTTGGACTCGCGCGGTAACCCGACCGTCGAGGTCGAGGTGCTCCTCGAGGACGGCACGGTCAGCCGCGCCGCGGTCCCGTCCGGTGCGTCCACCGGCGCGTTCGAGGCCTACGAGCTTCGCGACGGCGACAAGGAGCGCTACCTCGGCAAGGGCGTGCTCAAGGCGGTCGACGCGGTGCTCGACGAGCTCGGCCCTGCGATCGAGGGCTTCGAGGCCTCCGACCAGCGTCTCGTCGACGAGGCCCTCATCGACCTCGACGGCACCGACAACAAGAAGCGCGTCGGCGCCAACGCCATCCTCGGCGTCAGCCTCGCCGTCGCCAAGGCCGCGGCCGACTCGGCAGACCTGCCGCTGTTCCGCTACATCGGCGGACCGAACGCCCACATCCTCCCCGTGCCGATGATGAACATCATCAACGGCGGCGCGCACGCCGACACCGGCGTCGACATCCAGGAGTTCATGGTCCTGCCGCTTGGCGCCGAGACCTACTCCGAAGGCCTCCGCTGGGGCGTCGAGACCTACCACTCGCTCAAGTCGCTGCTGAAGTCGAAGGGCCTCAACACCGGCCTCGGCGACGAGGGCGGCTTCGCGCCGGAGCTCGAGCACAACCGGGCCGCGCTCGACCTGATCTCCGAGGCGATCGAGAAGGCCGGCTTCACCGTCGGCCGTGACATCGCGCTCGGCCTCGACGTCGCCTCCACCGAGTTCTTCGAGAACGGCGTCTACCGCTTCGAGGGCCAGGACCGCACGTCCGAGCAGATGAGCGCCTACTACCTGGAGCTCGCCGCCAACTACCCGCTGGTCTCCATCGAGGACCCGCTGGCCGAGGACGACTGGGACGGGTGGGCGCACCTCACCGCCGAGCTGGGCACGAAGCTGCAGCTCGTCGGCGACGACCTGTTCGTCACCAACCCGAAGCGCCTCGCCGAGGGCATCGCCAAGCACGCCGGCAACAGCATCCTGGTCAAGGTCAACCAGATCGGCACCCTGACCGAGACGCTCGACGCCGTGTCGCTCGCGCAGCGCAGCGGCATGACCGCCGTGCTCTCGCACCGCTCGGGTGAGACCGAGGACACGACGATCGCCGACCTCGCCGTCGCCACCAACGCCGGCCAGATCAAGACCGGCGCCCCGGCCCGCTCCGAGCGCGTCGCCAAGTACAACCAGCTGCTCCGCATCGAGGAGGAGCTGGGCGATGCCGCCGTCTACGCCGGCCGCAGCGCCTTCCCGCGCTTCACCGCGTAACCCGCCCTGCGCGCCACGGCCCCGGAGCTCCGCTCCGGGGCCGTTCGCCGTCTCGGAGCCCTCATCCATCCCCGAAGTGCAGCTACCTGCGCACGCACACGGCGTGTCGCCCGCAGTTAGCTGCACTTCGGCGGGCGATGGACGCGCGGCAGAATGGAGGGATGGTGCGGGTGGAGACCGAGGCGGCGCCGTTGGCGCTGTTCCTCGCGCTGGCCGTGCTGTTCACGGTGCTCGGGGTCGTCCTTCTGGTCCGGCCTGGGCGCGCGGCCGCGTTCTTCGCCGACGAGGATGCGCGCCGGCCGTTCCGTCCGGGCGATGCGCGGGCGCTCGGCGCCGTGTTCGCGCTCGGCGGCGGCATCCTCGCGGTGGTCGGCATCGTGCGGCTGGTCGCCGTCCTGGGCGGCGGCTGAGCGCATCCCGACACCCCGGCGCGCCACCGGCCGCCCCACCCGCATCGCCTACGATGAGAAGGGGCCGACCGGCTCCGCGAGCCGAACCGGGAGGGCACATGCCGAAGCCGCGCACGCGCCGCGTCCCGGTGCGCATGTCGCGCCCGAGCGGCACCGGCAGCTGGCTCCGCCAGCTCCACTTCTCGGCGTTCTCGCTCGTGATGATGGGCGTGCTCGTGCTGGCCGTCATCGTCCTCGCACCGACGGTGCAGGCGTTCCTCTCCCAGCGGCAGCAGATCGCCGACCAGCAGCGCGCCGTCGACCAGCTCGCCGCCCAGGTCGACACGCTCAAGGACCAGCGCGCCCGCTGGAACGACCCCAGCTACCTCCGCGCCCAGGCCCGCGACCGCCTGTACTACGTGATGCCGGGCGAGACGAGCTACCTGGTGATCGACGATCGCCCGCCTGCCGCGAAACAGGACACCACGCCGGTCAGCTCCAAGCTCCAGAAGACGCAGACCGACTGGGTCGGCTCGCTGTTCGGCTCGTTCATGGGCGCCGGCCTCACCGACGCCACCCCGCAGCAGCTCAGCGGCGACGGAGGTGCCGGCTCCACGCCCGCGCCCACGCCGACCCCGAATCCCGCACCGAAGAAGTAGAACCCGCATGACCAGACCCCCCTTCGATCCCGTCACCGACGAGGACATCGCCGTCGTCTCCCAGCAGCTCGGCCGCCCGGCACGCAACGTCGTCGGCATCGCCGCGCGCTGCGTGTGCGGCCGCCCGACCGTCGTCTCCACCGCGCCGCGCCTCGACGACGGGACGCCGTTCCCGACCTTCTACTACCTGACGCATCCCGCGGCCACGGCGGCGATGTCCGCCCTCGAAGCGACCCAGGTGATGACCGAGTACAACGACCTCCTCGCCGACGATGAGGAGGTGCGCGCGCAGTACGCCGCCGCGCACGAGCAGTACCTCGCCGACCGCGAGTCCATCGCCGTCGTCGAGGAGATCGCGGGCATCTCGGCGGGCGGGATGCCGTCCCGCGTGAAGTGCCTGCACGCGCTCGCCGCGCATGCGCTGGCAGCCGGCCCGGGCGTCAACCCGATCGGCGATCTGGCGCTGGCCCGCGGCGACTGGTCGCCCGCGGTGTGCGAGTGCCGCATCGACGTCGCCGGCTAGGGGGAGCGGTGACGGGGGGATCGGTTTCCGGCAGGGCGCGGCGCCTCGTCGCGACCGCGGCCGTCGCCGCGCTCGCTCTCGCGGCGGCGATCGTCCCGGCGACCGCCGCGCGCGCCGACCAGGTGCGCGACCTGGAGTACTGGCTGAAGGACTACGGTTTCGAGCAGGCCTGGAACACCACCCGCGGCGCCGGGGTGAAGGTCGCCGTCATCGACACGGGGGTCGACGGCTCGGTCCCGGACCTCGCGGGGGCGATCGCCGGCGGCACGGACGTCTCGGGCGTCGGCGCCGCGAACGGCCAGAAGCCGCTCGGCGAAGCCGAGAGCGCCAACCACGGCACCTGGGTCGCCTCGCTGCTGGCGGGGCGGGGGACCGGACCGGGCGACGGCGTGCTCGGCGCAGCCCCGGAGGCGAGCATCCTCCCGGTCTCTGTCGCCCTCGGCAAGGCGATGGGACCGGTGGGCAGCGACACGCAGATCGCCGACGCGGTGCGCTGGGCGGTCGACAACGGCGCCTCGGTCATCAACATGTCCCTCACCCGCAACACCCTCGATTGGCCGACCAGCTGGGACGACGCCTTCCAGTACGCCTTCGACCACGACGTCGTCATCGTGGCGGCCGCGGGCAACCGGGGGAGCGGCACCACCGAGGTCGGGGCGCCGGCGACCGTCCCCGGCGTGCTCACCGTCGCCGGTGTGGACCGGGCCGGGAAGGCCAGCTTCGACGCGTCTGCGCAGGGCATCACGATCGGCGTCTCCGCCCCGAGCGAGCAGCTGGTGGGCGCGAACCCGGGCGGTGGGTACGTGCAGTGGGCGGGCACGAGCGGCGCCGCACCGCTGGTGTCGGGCGCGGTCGCGCTGGTCCGCGCCGCGCACCCGGAACTGAAGGCGCCGGATGTGATCGAGCGGGTCATCCGCACCGCCAAGCCCGCGGGCGGCGCTGTCCCGAGCCCGATCTACGGATTCGGGCTGCTGGACGCCGCGGCCGCGGTGAGTGCGAACGTCCCGCACGTGACCGCCAACCCGATGGGCGACCTAGCCGACTGGGTCCGCGTCCACCGCCGCGCACAGTCGCCCAGCGCCACCGCGCCCCCCGCGGCGGACGGAAACGCACAGGCCGCCCCGGCCCCGGCGAAGCTGACCCCCGAACCCGCGCTACCATGGACGCAGATGTTCTGGCCGCAATGGAGCGTCCTCACCGCTTTCTGGCTCCCATTCGCTCTGATCGCCGGCTTCCTCGTCCTCGTCGCCCTCGGCGGCGTGGGTGTGTCGTCGCATTTCAGGCGGATGCGCAGCAAGGAGTAATGTAGGCCCAAACTTTCGTGTTGAGGAGACGCATCACTGTGCCCAAAATCCTGATCGTCGGCGGCGGATACGCCGGCTTCTACACCGCGTGGAAGCTCGAGAAGCAGCTCCGCCCGGGCGAGGCCGAGGTCACCATGGTCGACCCGCTGCCCTACATGACGTACCAGCCGTTCCTCCCCGAGGTCGCGGCGGGCTCCATCGAGCCGCGTCACGCGGTGGTCGCGCACCGTCGTCACCTCAAGACGACCAACATCATCACCGCGAAGGTCACCTACGTCGACCACGCGCGCAAGGTCGCGACCATCCAGCCGCCCGTGGGCGAGGCGTACGAGTTCGAGTACGACATCGTCGTGGTCACCGCGGGCGCCGTGTCGCGCACGTTCCCGATCCCGGGCGTCGCCGACCAGGCCGTCGGCCTGAAGAACATCGAGGAGGCCGTGTACATCCGCGACACGCTCCTCACGAACTTCGACAAGGCCGCCGGTCTCCCGCCGGGGCCCGAGCGCGACCGCCTCCTCACCGTCGTGGTCGTCGGCGGCGGCTTCGCCGGCATCGAGATCTTCGCCGAGCTGCGCTCCTTCGCCAGCGCGCTGCTGAAGCGCTACCCGGAGATCGCCTTCGAGGACACGCACTTCCACCTGATCGAGGCCATGGGCCGGATCATGCCCGAGGTCTCGCTGCCGACCAGTCACTGGGTCATCAAGAACCTCGCCGAGCGCGGCGCGGAGATCCACCTCGAGACCCAGCTGCAGAGCGCGGTGGACGGCGTCATCCAGCTGTCGACCGGCGAGACCTTCGAGTCCGACCTGATCGTCTGGACCGCCGGCGTCATGGCGAACCCGACCGTCGTGCGCCACACGGACCTCCCGATTGAGGAGCGCGGCCGCCTGCGCGTCCGCGCCGACCTCCGCGTGGGCACCGAGGACGAGATCATCCAGGACGCGTGGGGCGCCGGCGACGTGTCCGCCGTCCCGGACCTCACCGGTGCGGGCGTCGGCGGCTACTGCGTGCCGAACGCTCAGCACGCGGTGCGCCAGGGCAAGCTGATGGCGAAGAACATCATCGCGACGCTCCGCGGCGAGCTGCCGCGCCAGTACTACCACAAGAGCCTCGGCGCGGTCGCCGGCCTCGGCGTCGGCATCGGCGTGCTGCAGTCCGGCAAGATCGCCGTCAAGGGCTTCTTCGGCTGGGCCGCCCACCGCGGCTACCACGGTCTGGCCATGCCGACGTGGGAGCGCAAGTGGCGCGTGCTGTGGGGCTGGTGGAACAACCTGTGGCTCGGCCGCGACATCGTGTCGCTGCAGGCCGTCCAGAACCCGCGCGCCGGGTTCGAGGAGTTCGCCGCCCGCCCGAAGCCGGCCGTCGAGGCCGCCCCGGAGGAGCCCGCGAAGAAGGCCCCGGCCCGCAAGAAGGCCGCCGAGAAGCAGCCCGCAGAGGTCTCGGCCAAGTAGCCGACCGCTGACACGTGAGGGCCCGGTCCCGTGAGGGGCCGGGCCTTCGTGCGCTATCAGGAGGCGGCCTCGCGTCGCCCCGCGCGCTTGGCGAAACGGTCCACGGCTGAAAGCACTTCATCAGTGCGCCAGAAGGGCCCGAGCTGGTGCTCCGCCTTCGACTTGAGGATGCCTGCGTCCACCAGTGCACGTAGCGGTGGATAGATGTTCGGCTGTTTGACACCCAGCTCTGCTGCGGCGGTCGCGGAGTCCAGTACCGGTCGGCGGATCAGGATGTCCAGCAGCTTCCAAGCGTTGCTGTCTCGTCGTGCGGTGAGGCGTTCATTCCATTCCGTGCGGATGACATCGATCTCGTCTACCAGCCGCCGCGCGTTGTCCACTGCGCGGAACGATGCGTCCGCGAAGGCACGGATGATCGGCGCGATGTCTCCGGCTCGGTAGGCCGTAAGAGCGGCGTGATATCCCTCGACATCCGCCAGGAGCCCGGCGGAAACGGGGACCGCAATGCTTCGGGTCACGCCGCGATTGCGCAGCATGGCCTGAGCGAGAGCCCGTCCGGTGCGGCCGTTGCCGTCGGTAAAGGGGTGGATCGTTTCGAACTGCGCATGGGCGATTGCAGTAGCGATGAGCGGCGGCAGATCAGGGCGGTCGGCGAAGGCCACAAGATCCTCGATCAGCTCAGGAACGCGCTCGTAGCCGGGCGCGACGAACTCTGCCCCTACGGGCGAGTCCGACCGCGTGCCGATCCAGACCGCCTCCTCCCTCCATTTACCCGGCGTATGACGTGGCTGCTCGGCCATCAGGACTGCGTGCATCTCGGTGATGGCATCCGCTGTCAGCCTCTCCGATAGACCGATGGCCGCTTGCAGTGCACGGGTGTTTGCGGCGATCTGCTCGGCGTTTCGCCCTGTCCGAGCTCCCAGTTCGGCCGAGAAGATGGCACGCGCGGACGCAGTGAGGTTTTCAATCTGTGATGAGGACGTTGCTTCTGAGCGCAGAAGGACGGGCGCGAAAGAGAGAACACGTGCGCCAAGCTCGGAATCGAAGCGACTCAGTTCGAGAGTCGCCAGCTCTGCAGCGGTCGACAGCGCGCCGACGTCAGGAGTGAGGGAGGCGATGAACGGAGGCAGTGCCGACTCGTACCATTCATCGGCCAGCCGGCGGTCCGCGCGGGTGCCCCACCCGGCGCTGGGAACCCAGCGGCGTCGCTCCCATTGCAGAGCGGGCCACGACGACGTCATAAGGCGCCCCTTCAGTCTTATGAGATAAAAGGTTAGCTCATAATTCTCGTCGCAGGGCTTATGACGTGGCGGAACCGCAGTACCCCCAGTGGGACTCGAACCCACACTCGGGCGAGTTTAAGTCGCCTGCCTCTACCGATTGGGCTATGGGGGCCGGGCCCGCGGCGCGCCGGCAGGCGGCGGGGGACGGGCGTCTAGCGGTTGCGGTAGGGCGCCTTGATCATCTGGATGACGGCCGCGAGGGCGATGCCGCCGCCGACGATGACGACGAGCCAGATGAATCCGATGAGCAGACCTTCCATGGGCTCAACGCTACACCGTCGCGACGGTTGCCACGGAGAGCGGACAGGCCGAGGGTGGGGGCATGATCAGGATCGGATCCATCGTGTGGGGTGTCCGCGACCTTCCCCGCGCCGTCGCCTTCTGGACCGCGGCCCTCGGCTACCGGCCGCGGTACGAGCCGGACGTGGACTGGGCGCTGCTCGAACCCGCTGAGGGGAGGGGCGTGCAGCTGGCGCTGAAACTGGTGGGGAGCGAGGCGAACCCGAGCCCGCGGCACCACCTCGACCTGTACGCCTCCGACCAGGCCGCGGAGGTCGAGCGGTTGCGGGGGCTCGGCGCGTCCGAGGTCGAGTGGGAGTACGAGGAGGGCGCCGACTATGTCGTGCTCGCCGACCCCGACGGCAACCGGTTCTGCGTCGTCGAGGCCGGCGAGAAGGCCGGGGAGCAAGCCGCGCAACAGTAGACAAGCGGGTTCTGCGAAAGCCCTCAGCCCATCCCGAGATGTTTCCCGAACTGGTGCCGCACACTGGTCGCGACACCCTTTCTGGTGAGGTGTCCCCGGCCCGGCCGGCGACCGAGATCCCCCCGACGCGGCCGCCGGCCGGGCCTCTTCGTGCCGGCGGTTAGGCTCAGAGGGTGACCACCCGGTGCCCCTGCCTCAGCGGCGAGACCTACGACGTCTGCTGCGGCCCGATCCACGCCGGCGCGTCGGCGCCGACCGCCGAACGGCTGATGCGGTCGCGTTTCAGCGCCTTCGCGCTGGGGGACGCCGACTATTTGCTGCGCAGCTGGCATCCCTCCACGCGCCCGGCGACCCTCGAACTCGACCCGGGCCTCCGCTGGTACCGGCTGGACATCGAGGGCACCGAGCGCGGCGGACCCTTCGACATGGATGGCGTGGTCGCGTTCACCGCCTACTACAAGGGCTCCGAGCGCGGCAGCCTGCACGAGGTGTCCCGCTTCGTGCGCGACGGCGGCGACTGGTTCTACGTGGACGGCGTTACCGGGGGTTAGGGCGTGGTGCGGTCCAGCGCGGGCACGACGTACCGCTCCCACAGCCAGAACGCGACGCTCGCCGCGGCGAAACCCACCGCCACGCCGACGATCACGATGACGCCGACGCCGTGCTCGACGAGGGACGCGACCGGCAGCAGCAGCGCGAACAGCACCGTGTAGACCACCAGGCTCAGGCCGCCCCACAGCCAGCGCGACCACTGCGCGATCGCCCGACCGGCGAGACCACCGACCGGCAGCAGCGCCACGGCTGCGGAGCCGATCGCGGCGAGAGCCAGCACGTTGACGAATTCGGCGAGGAACGCGGTGAAGGGGGTGTCCGCCGGAGGCAGGATGCCGACCGCGAGCCAGGCAAGGACGCCCAAAGCGGCGACCGCCGACACCTGCACGGCGGAGACCCGGCCGCGACGCACCCGTCCCGCGTGCGGTCCGAACGCGAGGCCGAGGACGAGCGCGAACAGCAGCGCGGGGGAGAGGCCGAGCAGGCGCGAGCCGAGCGCGGCGACCGCCACGACGACGACCATGCCGGGCCGCAGGACCAGGCGCGGTGCCGGGAGGTTCAGGTGCGTCGCCAGACCGCGCCCGGCGAGCACCCACACGGCATTGATGGCCGCGACCGCGAGCACGATGGCCAGCAGCACGCCGGGGTAGGCGCCCGCCGCCGACACCGGCGCCGACAGCGACATCAGCAGCACGGTGGCCGCGCCGACCGCCGCGGTCGCCCATCCCGAGATGCCGGGGGAGGTCGTGGCGGAAGCGGCGGCGCCGGTCGCCACGGCGGCGGATGCGTCGCGCCCGGCCCTCCGGGCGCTTCCGCCGCCGAACAGGGCCGACGCATCCGACACGTCCGCGCGCGGACGGTTGCGGCCGAAGACCGAGCCCCGCGTCCCGCGCCGGCCGCGATCGCGACGGCCCCGTGCCAGCGCGGCCGCGAGCAGCCGGGCCGGGAGCACCAGGAGGAGCAGTGCCGCGATGGCGAGGCCGGCGGAACGCATCCATCCCGGCAATGCGGCGGCCGAGACGACCGGCGCCGACGCTGTCGTGAACGGCGCGTCGTACTGCCCCAGGTCGGAGGGTCCCGACGAGGTCGGGGGTGCCGCGCCCGGGGCCACCGGAGCGGGCGCCGCCGGAGTCGGCGTGGGCGTCGGGGACGGGGTGCGCGACGGCGACGGGGCCGGGGCGGGTCCCGCGACGGTCAGCTCGACCGTGTTGCTGCCCCCGCTGACGTTGCCGGCCGCGTCCCGCTGCAGGGCCGAGACCGCGAAGGAGCCGGCGGGCAGTGCGCCCTGGCAGGCCCAGGTGCTTGCGGTGACATCCGCGGTGCAGAGCACGACGGTGCCCTGGCCGGTGGAGGCGTACAGGGTGACGTGCGCGCCGGACTCGCCGCTGCCGGTGAACGCGATCGGGGCGCCCGGAGCGATGGGACCCGCCGGGGCGGTGATGGCAGGCGGGGGCGGCGCCGTCCGGTCGACGTTCAGCACCACGCGCGGGCTGGACGCCGAGCGCTGCGAAGAGAAGTCGGCGACCTGCGTGGCCGTCACCGTGTGGTGACCGTCGCCGAGGTCGCCGCCGAGGACGCATCCCCAGGCTCCGCTGGAGTCGGCCGGAAAGGAGCAGGTCGCGCCGGTGTCGGCGCGGACGGTCACTTGCGCGCCCGGGTAGGCCGTGCCGCGGACCGCGCCCGTGGTGGGCACCGTACCGCCGCCGGCGATGACCGGGGGATGCAGCACCATGACTCGGTCGCTCGCGGCGCTCCCGGTCTGGGCTTCGGCACGGACGGCCACGCTCGGGCCGTCCGGAAGCGAGGCGAGACCGCACGACCAGCGCCCGTCGTCGCGGACGCTCGCCCGGCAGCTCTCGGCGCTGCCGGGCGTCGACCCGGCAGAGACCGCGACGGCGTCACCGGGCGTGGCGGTGCCCGAGACGGTGAGCGGGAAGACGGTGACAACGCCGCTCGGCAGCGGGTCGAGGGTGACCGGCTCGGGAGTCGGCGGAGGAGACGGGGTGCTCGACGGCGGTGGTGTGTCGGCCGGGGCGGACGGCGACGGTGCGAACGACGGCTGCGGTGAGCTGGAGGCTGTGGTGGCGCTGCGGGATGCTGCGGTGCTGGATGGTGCGGTGCTCGGTGCTGCGGTGCGGGATGCTGCGGCTGAGGCGGTCGCGGCGGACGCGGGCGGGGCGTCGCCGATCAGGCCGATGGCGCTGAACAGCAGGGCGACGAGGGCGGCGACGCACGCGATGGACACCAGTCCGATCGACCCCCGTGGCCGGACTGGTGGTGACACGTCGCTCAGAAATCCCCGCATTCCACCCCATTCCAGGGGGTAGCGGCCGTCGCTGTCAAACGAATCGCCGCCATTTACGGCATACTGTGATCTGGGTCAACTGTCCCACTTTTCCTCCCCGCGCGACGGAGCGCGGCGGACCCCCGAGGAGACCGGATGACGCGCATCCCGGTGGCAGACCGGCGCACGGCGCTGGTGCAGGCCGCGCTCCGTGTGGTCGCGCGTGACGGGGTCGCGGCGGCGACGACCCGGCGGATCGTGGCGGAGGCCGGGATGCCGCTGGCCAGCTTCCACTACGTCTTCGCCTCGCGCGACGAGCTGATGGCCGAGCTCATCGAGACCGCGGTCGCCGGCGAGCAGCGCGACCTCGACCCGGTGCTCGCGGCGGTTGCGGATGCGGAGGGCGCGGCCATGCGCGACGTGCTCCGCTCCGGCCTGCAGCACTACTTCGACGGCGTCCGCGCCGACCCCGACCGCGAGAAGGCCATGCTCGAGCTGACGCAGTGGGCGCTCCGCGAGCCCGGCTTCGAACCGCTCGCCCGCCGCCAGTACGCCCGCTACCACGAGCTCGCCGCGCACGCCGTCGCCGAGGCCGCTCGCCTGACCGGCAGCACGTGGACACGGCCGCTCGACGAGGTCGCCCGCATCCTGATCGCGTTCACCGACGGCCTCACCGTCGGCTGGCTGGTCACCCGCGACGACTCGGCAGCGGCCGCGACCATGGACGTCTCCGCCGACGCGCTCGCCGCCCTCGCCGTACCCGCATCCACAACCACCGCCACCGCCACCGCCCTCGCCCGGAAGGCAGGATCCCGATGACGCACACCACGACCCCGGCCGTCTTCGCCGAACCGGTCCGCAAGGTCCCCGGCCGCTGGATCGCCGCCTTCGCCGTCGCCTGGCTCGGGGTCTGGATGGCCCAGCTCGCGCCCATTCAGAAGCTGCTGCCCGATCAGGTCCAGGCGCAACTGCACACGACCGACTGGGTGGAGAACGTCCTCGCCTTCGGCGTGATCTCGGGCATCTCGGGGGTCTGTGCGATCATCGCCTACCCGCTGACAGGCGCGCTGTCCGACCGCACCACGAGCCGCTTCGGCCGCCGCCGCCCGTGGATCGCGGCGGGTGCGCTGGTCTTCGCGGCGTCCCTCGTGCTCCTGGGCCTGCAGACCTCGATCGTCGGGATGGGCGTGTTCTGGTCGCTCGCGCTCACCGGCTTCTGCATCCTGACCGCCGCGCTCACAGCGACGATCAGCGACCAGGTGCCGGTCGACCAGCGCGGCTACGTCAGCGGCTGGATCAGCGCTCCGCAGGCGATCGGCATCATCCTCGGCGTCGCGCTCGTCACGTACGTGTTCGTCGGCGCGGTCGTCGGGTACGCGGCGATGGCCGTGCTCCTGATGCTGCTCGTGCTTCCGTTCCTCTTCCTGCCGGACGCGGTGCTTCCGCGCGAGCTTCGCGAGCCGATGACCGTGCGCGGGGTGATCGAGGGTCTGTGGATCAGCCCGCGCGCGCATCCCGACTTCGGCTGGACGCTGCTCAGCCGCGTGCTGGTCAACTTCGGCAACGCGTTCGGGACGTCGCTGCTGCTGTACTTCCTCGAGTTCGGCCTGCGCGATCCGCACGCGGACGACGACCTGCTCGTCCTCATCCTCATCTACATGGTCTTCGTGATCGTCGCGTCGCTCGTGCTCGGCCGGCTGTCCGACCGCCTCGGTCGCCGCAAGGCGTTCGTCTGGGCGTCGTCGGCGGTGCAGGGCGTCGCCGCGCTGCTGCTCGCCTTCGTGCCGGACCTCTCGGTCGCCTTCGTCGCGGCGGCGCTGCTCGGACTCGGCTACGGCTGCTTCCTCAGCGTGGACCAGGCCCTGGCCACGCAAGTCCTTCCCGACCCGGAGACCCGAGGGAAGGACCTGGGGATCATGAACATCGCCCTCGCCGTGCCGCAGGCGGTCGCCCCGCTGTTCGGCGCCATGATCGTCGCGGCGCTCGGCGGCTTCGCCGGGCTGTTCGTCCTCTCCGCCCTGTTCGCGTTCGCGGGTGCGCTCGCGGTCGCCCGAGTGAAAGCGGTGCGCTAGTGCCCGACCTCGATCTCTCCACGCCTCCCGTCGCCGCGGAGCGGACATGGACCACCCCGGAGGCGTTCTGGCCGTCGCTCTCGGCGGCGACGGCCCGGCTCGACCCGCCGCTCGGCGTGCTGCACCTGCCGGCGCTGCGGCACAACGCGCATGACATGCTGCGGCGGGCGGCGCGGGGAGCCACCGGTCAGCCGGCCAAGCCGATCCGGGTCGCGTCGAAGTCGGTGCGGGTGCGGTCGGTGCTGGATGCGGTGCTCGCACTGCCCGGGTACGCGGGCGTGCTCGCCTACACGCTGCCCGAGGCGCTGTGGCTGGCCGAGGGCGACGCGGAGCATCCGCCGATCGAGGACGTCGTGGTCGGGTATCCGACGGCGGACCGCGCGGCGATCCGCCGCCTCGCCGCCTCGCCGGAGCTCGCTGCGCGGGTGACGCTGATGGTCGACTCCGTCGCACACCTGGACTTCATCGACGCGGTGGTCCCGCCCGCCGAGCGCGAGACGCTGCGGCTCTGCCTGGAGCTCGACTCCTCGTGGCTCGCCCCGGTTCTCGGCCACGTCGGCGTGTTCCGGTCGCCCGTGCACTCCGTGTCCGCGGCGCGGGAGCTCGCCGAGACGATCGCCCGGCGGCCGGGCTTCGCCCTGGTCGGCATGATGGGATACGAGGCGCAGATCGCCGGCCAGGGCGACAACCCGCCCGGCAAGCCCGCCTGGGGCGCCACGCTGCGCTGGATGCAGAAGAACTCCCGCGAGGAGCTGCTGTCCCGGCGCGGAGAGGCCGTCGCGGCCGTCCGGGGCGTCGCCGACCTGGAGTTCGTCAACGGCGGCGGGACGGGCTCGCTGGAGTTCACGGCCTCCGACCCGTCGGTCACCGAGGTCGCGGCCGGCAGCGGCCTGTTCGGCGGCCACCTGTTCGACACGTACCGGTCGTTCCGGCCCGCACCGGCCGCCTCCTTCGCGCTCTCCGTGGTGCGCCGCCCCAACGCTGAGACGGCCGTGCTGCTCGGCGGCGGGTGGATCGCGTCGGGGCCGCCCGGCCCCGACCGCCTCCCGAAGGTGGAGTGGCCGACCGGTCTCTCCATGGTCGCCCGCGAGATGGCGGGGGAGGTGCAGAGCCCGCTCACCGGGGCCGCCGCCGGCGTGCTGCGGATCGGCGACCGGGTCTGGCTGCGGCATACCAAGTCCGGTGAGCTCAGCGAGCACGTCGACGGCTTCCACCTGGTGGACGTCGTGGACGGACGCGCCCGGGTCGTCGGCGAGGCGCCGACCTACCGTGGTGACGGGCAGGTGTTCCTGTGACCGCGGCGGGCGGGCTGTGGCGCAACTGGGCGCGGACCGAGGCGGTGCGGCCGCAGCGCGTCGAGCGCCCGGCGACACCCGAGGCCGTGCAGCGCGCGGTGCAGGCCGCCGCCCGTAAGGGGATGCGCATCAAGCCGGTCGGCGCCGGGCACAGCTTCACCGGCATCGCCGTCGCGCCCGGTGTGCAGCTCGACCTCGAAGACCTCACCGGCATCGTGGATGTGGACCTCGAACGCGGGCGCGTCACCCTCGCGGCCGGCACGCACCTCCACCAGCTGCCGCGGCTGCTCGGCCCGCACGGCCTGGCGCTCGAGAACATGGGCGACATCGACCGGCAGACCATCGCCGGCGCCACGTCCACCGGCACGCACGGCACCGGCGGCTCCTTCGGCGGCCTCGCCACGCAGGTCGTCGGCGTGACCCTCGTGACCGGCGAGGGCGAGCTGCTGCGCATCGACGAGACGCAGAACGCCGACCTGCTCCCCGCCGCCCGGCTCGGCCTCGGCGCGCTCGGCGTGATCGTCGACGTGACGCTCCAGTGCGTGCCCGCCTACCTGCTGCAGGCGGTCGAGCGCCCGGAGCCGCTGCAGGAGACCCTGGACTCGTACCTGTCACGGTCGGCGGAGGAGGACCACTTCGAGTTCTACTGGTTCCCGCACACCGAGACGGCGCTCACCAAGACCAACACCCGGCTGCCGCTGACCGCCGAGCGCGCGCCCCTGTCCCGGATGGGGCGCTGGGTGGACGACGAGCTGCTGGCCAACGGCGTCTACCGCGGTGTCTGCGCAGTGGGGACGGTGGCGCCCGCGATCATCCCGCCGTTCAGCCGCCTCGCCCAGCGGATGACCGGCAACCGCGACTTCACCGACCACGCGCCGAGCGTGTACGTCACCAACCGCGGCGTGCGGTTCCGCGAGATGGAGTACGCGCTGCCGCGAGAAGCGGTGCCGGGAGCGCTCGCCGAGGTCAAGGCGCTCATCGAGCGGCGCGGCTGGCGCATCTCCTTCCCCATCGAGGTGCGCAGCGCGGCCGCCGACGACAACTGGCTGTCGACGGCGTACCGCCGCGAGAGCGGTTACATCGCCGTGCACCGGTACTTCCGCGAGAACCACCGGGAGTACTTCCACGCCGTCGAGGAGATCCTGGTCGCGCATGAGGGTCGCCCGCACTGGGGCAAGCTCCATACCCGGGATGCGGACGACTTCCGGTCGCTGTATCCGCGCTTCGACGACTTCGTCGCCGTGCGCGACCGCCTCGACCCGGAGCGCCGCTTCGAGAACGCGTACCTCCGCCGCGTCCTCGGCGCCTAGCCGTCGGCTAGAAGCTGCCGCCCATCTCCTCCAGGCGCTCGACGCGCTGGGGGATCGGGGGGTGCGTGGAGAACAGCCGCGCCATGAGGCCCGGCTTGAGCGGGTCGTTGATCCACAGGTGCGCCATCGACGTGTTCTGCTTCCGCATCGGCCGCCCGTAGGCCTCCAGCTTCAGCAGGGCGCTGGCCAGAGCGTCCGGGTGCCGCGTCGTCATGGCGCCCGTCGCGTCCGCCAGGTACTCGCGCTGCCGCGAGACGGCGAGCTGGACGAGAGTCGCCACCAGGGGCGCGACGATCGCGGCGACCAGACCGAACACCAGGACGACCGGGTTGCCGCCGCCGTTGTTGTTGTTCCGGTTGCCGCCGAAGAACGCCATCCGCAGGAAGATGTCGGCGATGAAGCCGATCGCGACGGTCAGGCCGAAGACGATCATCCCGAGCCGGATGTCGTAGTTGCGCACGTGCCCGAGCTCGTGCGCCATCACGCCCTCGAGCTCCGCATCCGTCATGATGTCGAGCAGTCCGGTGGTCGCTGCGACGGACGCGTGCTGCGGGTCACGGCCGGTCGCGAACGCGTTCGGCGCCGGGTCGTTGACGATGTAGACCGCCGGCATCGGCGTGCCCGTGGTGATCGACAGGTTCTCGACGATGTTCCACAGCCGCGGGTTGTCGGCCTTCTGGATGGGGATGGCCCCCGACATGCTCAGCGCCTGGCTGCTCGCTAGGAAGTACTGGAACAGCGCGTAGAGGATCGCGCCGACGAGCACGACGACGAGGATCGTGTAGCTCTGGTAGATGTACGCCGCCAGCCATCCGAGCGCGCCGATGAGGATCAGGAACAGCAGGATGATGAAGACGGTGTTGCGCTTGTTCCTGGCGATAGCCCGATACATCTAGGCCCTAGAACTGGACGCGCGGGGGCTCGGCGATCGCGGCGAGGTTGTCGACCTCGAAGAACTCGCGCTCGGTGAAGCCCAGCCGGCGGGCGAAGAGATTGTTCGGGAACACCTTGATCTTCGTGTTGAACTCGCGGACGCCGCCGTTGTAGAACCGGCGCGACGCCTGGATCTTGTCCTCGGTGTCGACCAGGTCGGCCTGCAGGCGCAGGAAGTTCTGGCTCGCCTGCAGCTGCGGGTAGGCCTCAGCAACCGCGAAGATGCTCTTCAGCGCGGTCTGCATGTGGTTCTCGGCCACGGACGCCTCACCCGGCGTCTGCGCTGACAGCGTCTCGGCGCGCGCCTTGGTGACGGACTCGAACACCCCGCGTTCGTGCGCGGCGTAGCCCTTCACCGTCTCGATGAGGTTCGGGATGAGGTCGGCGCGCCGCTTCAGCTGCACGGTGATGTCGCTCCACGCCTCGTCGACGCGCACCTTCAGCGTCACCAGCGAGTTGTAGGTGGCCCACAGGTAGATCCCGATGATCGCCACGATCACGACGACGATGATGACCGGAATGAGCCATTCCATGTGCGTACAACTCCTTGTGTGCCAGGCGCCGGGTCGAGTGGATGCGCGGTTCACATCCTAGCTTCGGGGGAGCCCGCGCCCACCGCGTTCCCATCACACTCGAAGCATCCGCCTCAGAGACGGACAGCGGGCGCACGGGTGCACAATGGCGGGGTGAGCGAACTCGCCGAACGACGCCGTCCCGGCCGCCCGCGCAAGGAGCGCGGAGAGGCGTCGACGCGGTCGGCGATCCTCAAGGCGGCGGGCGACGAGTTCGCCGAGCGGGGGTACGAGGCGGCGTCGCTGCGCGCGGTCGCCCGGCGCGCGGGCGTGGACTCCGCCCTCGTTCACCACTACTTCGACGGCAAGCCCGACCTGTTCGCCGCGACCCTCGAGGCGCCGTTGCGGCCGGACCGGGTGCTGGAGGTCGTGCTGTCCGGCCCGCGCGACCGGGTGGGGGAGGCGCTGGTGCGCTACCTGCTGGAGCGGCTGGACGACGAGAAGGCCGCGCGCCGTATGGTCGTCATCCTGCGAACGGTTCTCGGCGGCGGACCGGGCACCCGGATGGTGCGCGAGTTCCTGACCCGCGAGGTGCTGTCCAAGCTCGCCGCGCTGAACGACGCGCCCGACGCGGAGCTGCGCGCCGAGCTCGCCGCCTCCCAGCTGGTGGGGCTGATGATGGTCCGCTACGGACTGCGGATCGAGCCGATCGCGAGCACTCCGGCGGAGGAGCTGGTGCGCCGGGTGGGACCTGTCGTGCAGTCGCATCTGCTCGGAGAGACGGCGGCCTCCGGCTCTTGACGCGGCCTCCGCGCAGGCGAATAATTCAGCACATGATGAATTCGCCGGATGCGGCGGAGCCCGCCGTCGCGATCGAGTCCCTGCGGGTGCGCCGCGGCCGGACGGACGTGCTGCACGGCATCGACCTCCACATCCCGCGCGGCCAGGTGGTCGGCCTGCTCGGCCCGAGCGGATGCGGCAAGACGACGCTGATGCGCGCCATCGTCGGCGTGCAGAAGGTGAAATCGGGCACGGTCTCCGTGCTCGGCCAGCCGTCCGGGTCCGCGACGCTGCGGCACCGCGTCGGGTACGTCACGCAGGCGGCGAGCGTGTACGACGACCTCACCATCCGGCAGAACCTGGACTACTTCCGCCGCGTCCTCGGCGCGGGCCGCGCCGACGTCGAGCGCGCGATCGAGGCGACCGACCTCTCCGACCACTCGGGACGTCTCGTCTCGTCCCTCTCCGGCGGCCAGCGCAGCCGGGTCTCCCTCGCCGCCGCCCTGCTCGGATCGCCCGACCTCCTGGTGCTCGACGAGCCGACCGTCGGCCTCGACCCGCTGCTGCGCGTCGAACTCTGGGACCTCTTCCACCGGCTCGCCGACTCCGGCACCAGCCTCCTCATCTCCAGCCACGTCATGGATGAGGCCAGCCGCTGCGACCGCCTCATCCTGATGCGTGAGGGGGCCGTGCTCGCCGACGCGACACCGGACGAACTGCTCGCCGAGACCGGGGCAGCCGACGCGGAGGGCGCGTTCCTCGCGCTGCTGCGCCGCCGGCATGCCCGCCACGCGCTCCCGGGAGAGGGTGGCGCCGAGGCGGACGTCGAGGAGGCGCGATGAACCCGACCCGCACGCTCGCCACCACCGGCCGCGTCCTCACCCAGATCCGCCACGACCCGCGGACGGTCGTGCTGCTCCTCGTCGTGCCGAGCCTGCTCATCGGACTGGTCGCGTGGATCTTCACCGACACCCCGGTCTTCCAGACGATCGGGCCGGCCATCCTCGCGCTGTTCCCGTTCATCGTGATGTTCCTTGTCACGTCGATCACGACGCTGCGGGAGCGGCGCACCGGCACGCTGGAGCGCCTGCTGTCGATGCCGCTCGGACGCGGCGACTTCATCCTCGGCTACACCCTCGCGTTCGGCTTGCTGGCGATCGTGCAGGCGCTGCTGGCTTCCGCGTACGCGCTGTGGGTGTGCGGGCTGGACGTGAAGGGCGACCCGTGGCTGCTCGTCGCGGTCGCGGTGGTGGATGCGGTGCTCGGCAGCACGCTGGGCCTCTTCGCGAGCGCGTTCGCCCGCACCGAGTTCCAGGTGGTGCAGTTCATGCCGCTGCTGGTCTTCCCGCAGATCCTCCTCGGCGGGATCTTCCTCCCGCGCGACCAGCTCCCCGCGGGCCTCAAGGAGATCAGCGACTGGCTGCCGCTGTCCCACGCCGTGGACGCGCTCAACGCGGTCGCGACGGACTCCCACGACGCCGCCTACGTCGGCGGCCAGCTGCTCATCATCGGCGCGTTCGCGCTCGCCGCCGTGATCCTCGGCGCGCTGACGCTGCAGCGGCGGACGGCGTAGCGGGGCCTACGCCGTCGCCTCGTCCTCGTCGCCCTCGGCGTCGTCCGGCTCGGGGAGCTCGGCCGTTCCCGTGTACCGGTAGCGCACCCGCGTGCCGGTGGGCGGCTCGTCGAGGACCCGCCACTCGGTGCCCACGTTGTCGCCGTCGCCGACCACGGAGACGTCGCGGATGATCTCCTTGGGCTGCCCGTCGACCAGCGACTGGATGACCTCGGCGTAGACCTCGGAGTCGGGGTTCAGCAGCACCGCGACGTAGTGGTCCGACTGACGCACCTCGCGGGCGGGCACCCAGAGGCGTTCGTCGAACTGCACGAGCGTGCCGCCGTCCGTCGCGCCGTGCGGCCGGACGCCGGTCACGATGCCGTCGAGCCAGGTGTCGCCGTCGTGGTAGGCGTACAGCTCGCGCATCGGCTGCTCGTAGTCGGCCTCGTCGGCCCCGTCCTGATCCAGATAGTCCAGCGGTGACGTCATGCCCCGAACCCTACCCCCGGGCGCAGCGCGTCCGCGAGGAGGGGCGCGAGGTCGCCGCGGGCGCCGTCCGCGACCTCCACCCGCTCGAGACCCTGCCAGGCGGCGGTCTCGGCGAGCAGCGGGAGCAGGCGTTCGAGCGGCACCGGCGGCTCGTCGGGCTCGGTCCAGGCCGACTGGATGCGCAGCACGCGCGCCTGCCGGTCGCTCTTGAGGTCGATGCGTCCGACGAGCGCGTCGTCGACGAGGATCGGCAGCGAGTAGTAGCCGTAGACCCGCTGCGGGGCCGGCGTGTAGATCTCGATCCGGTAGTGGAAGCCGAACATCCGGAGAGCGCGGTCGCGGAACCACACCACCGGGTCGAAGGGCGACAGCAGAGCCATCGCCTCCATCGACCGCGGCCTGCGGGCGTCCCGGTGCAGCCACGCCTTGAGGGGACGGCCGGCGCTCTCCCACCCGGGCACCCGCACTGGGATGAGCTCGCCGGAGTCCTCGAGCTCCTGCAGCGCGAGACCGACCCGCGGACCCTTGATGCGGTAGTAGTCGGCGAAGTCGCGGGCGGTGCCGATGCCGTACGCGACCGCCGCGCGCCGAAGCAGTTCACGGATCGCGTCAGCGTCGTCGATCGTGCGCGACAGCACCGACTCGGGGAGCACGTCCTCCGCGAGCGCGTAGCGTCGCTGGAACCGGGTGCGCCCGGCCACGGCGACCTCGCCGAACAGGAACATCCGCTCCAGCGCCCGCTTCACCTCCGACCAGCCCCACCAGGGGCCGGTGCGGTGGTTCGCGTCGTGCTCGATCTCGCCCGCGACGAGCGGCCCGCGCTCGGCGAGCTCGCCGCGCAGCCACTCCACGGTGCTGTCGTTGACCTCGAACCAGCTGCCCGGGCCTCCGTAGCGCTCGCGGTACTCCCGCATCCGCCAGCGGAATAGCGGCCAGTCCTCCTTGCGCAGGAAGGCGGCCTCGTGCGGCCAGTACTCGGTGTGCGGGCCGCGTGCGTCGAAGGTCAGCCGGTCGAGCAGCGTGCGGTCATAGGGCCCGAGCCGCGCGAAGGCGGGGAGGTAGTGGCTGCGCTCGAAGACGTTGACCGAGTCGATCTGCAGCAGCCCGAGCCGGTCGATGACGCCGTTCAGCTGGCGCGTCCCGACGGAGCCCGAGCGCGGCCGCCCGAAGCCCTGAGCGGCGAGCGCGATGCGCCGGGCCAGCGCGGGGGAGACCTGTTCGACCACGGCTCGACCCTACCGACAACCCCGGACACCCGACGTTCACCGACCCGTCACCGCCGCGCACCCGGCCGGTCTCCTGCCCTCCCTAGCGTGACGACGTCCGGGCGCACCGCCCGGTCGACACCCTGCACTGGAGGAACCCGTGATCAACAAGCGCGCACGCGCCGCCGGCCTCGCCGCCGCGGCGACCGTCGTCGCACTCTCGCTCGCCGCCTGCTCGGGCGGAGCGAACGCCAGCACCGCCGACACCGCGAAGATCAGCACCGCCACCGACGCCGCGTCGGCCGGCGGAATGGACGCGCTGGTCGCCGCCGCGAAGAAGGAGGGCAGCCTCAACATCATCGCGACACCGGGCGACTGGGCGAACTACCAGGAGATCTTCGACGGCTTCACTAAGAAGTACGGCATCACCATCAACCCGAGCCAGGACAGCGCCTCCAGCCAGGAGGAGATCGACGCGGCCAAGAAGCTCAAGGGCCAGGACACCGCTCCGGACACCTTCGACATCGGCTCGTCGGTCGCGCTGGCCAACACCCAGTACTTCGCCGCGTACAAGCCGACCGGCTGGGACGACATCCCCGAAGGCCAGAAGGAGAAGGACGGCCTCTGGAAGGTCGGGTACTACGGCGTCATGGCGGTCGGCTACGACGCCAACAAGATCAAGTCCGCGCCGAAGTCGTTCGACGACCTCCTGAAGCCGGAGTTCAAGGGCGCCGTCGCACTCAACGGCAACCCGACGCAGGCGGCCGCCGCCGCGGGCGCCGTCGCGTACGCCACCCTGCAGAACGGTGGCACGCTGGATGACCTGAGCAAGGGCGTCGAGTGGTTCTCCAAGCTGAAGAAGGCGGGCAACTGGAACGCCGCCGACGGCAAGCCGAACACCATCGCCTCCGGTGAGACCCCGGTGCTGCTCGACTGGTCGTTCAACCAGAAGGGCTACGCCACCTCCGACACCATCAAGGGCGGCGGCGTGAACTGGAAGTACGTCGTCCTCCCGGGCACCGCGTACGTCGGCTACTACAACCAGGCCATCAACAAGGACGCTCCGCACCCCGCGGCCGCGCGCCTCTGGGAGGAGTACCTGTACAGCGACGCCGCCCAGAACGCATGGCTGAAGGGCGGCGCCTACCCGGCGCGCGTCGACGCCATGGAGAAGGCGGGGACGCTCGACACGGCCGAGTTCCCGGGCAAGCTCGACAAGGTCGCCGTGATGACGGACAAGCAGGCGACCGACGCGGGCACGTTGCTCAACTCCACCTGGGCGAACGCGGTCGGCTGATGACCGAGACCGTCACAGGCGCCGCGGCGCCTGCGGTCGACCCCGCTGCCGCCGGAGTCCCCGCCACGGGGACCCGGCGGCAGCGGTCGTCGGCCCGGCCCGCCACCGCGAGGGCCGGGCGGCGGCGCCGGTCGGGGGCCGCCGCGGTGCTGGGGCTCACACCCTTCGCCTTCTACGTCGTGATCTTCCTCGCCATCCCCACGCTCGTCGCGGTGGGCAGCGGGTTCCTCGACGGGGAGGGGCGGTTCACCTGGGCGAACCTCACCGGCCTGGCAGAGCCCGCGATCGCCGGCTCCTTCTTCGGCGCGTTCTGGCTCTCGGCCGTGACCGCGATCGTCGGCGCGATCGCCGGCGCCGCCCTCTGCTTCGCCCTGCTCCGTTCGCGCCCCGGCGGCACCGCACGCTCGCTGGTGGATTCGGCCAGCAGCGTCCTCGCGCAGTTCGGCGGCGTCATGCTCGCCTTCGCGTTCATCGCGACGATCGGCGCGCAGGGCCTCGTCACCGTGCTGCTGCGGAACGTCGCCCACATCAACATCTACGAGAATGGCGTCTGGCTCTACACGGTGCCGGGCCTCATCCTGCCGTACCTCTACTTCCAGATCCCGCTCATGGTCATCACCTTCATGCCGGCACTGGAAGGCCTCCGCCTGCAGTGGCTGGAGGCGACCGCGACCCTCGGCGGCAGCCGCTGGACGTACTGGACGCGCGTGGGCGGGCCCATCCTGCTGCCGTCGTTCCTCGGCAGCCTGCTGCTGCTCTTCGCCAACGCGTTCTCGTCGTACGCGACCGCCGCGGCCCTCGTCGGCCAGGCGAACAACATCGTGTCCCTGCAGATCCGCCAGGCGCTCATCAGCGAGACCGTGCTCGGCCGCGCGAACCTCGCCGGCGCGATGGCGCTCGGGATGCTCGTGGTGATGGTCGTCGTGATGCTCGCGTACTCCGCACTCGTCCGCCGCACCGCGAGGTGGCAGCGATGAGCCGGGCCGTGGACGCGCGCCCGCGCCGCCGTCGTGCACCGCAGCTCCGCCTCGGGCCGGGTCCCGTGGTCCGCGCCGTCATCTGGACGGTCCTCGGGCTGTTCTTCCTCATCCCGCTGTTCTCGATGGTGGAGTTCACCCTCCGGACCGCGAAGCCCGGCGTCTACAACGTCGATCGGTGGATCGCCGTGTTCAGCGGCGAGACCACCCGCTACGACCGCGTCTACCAGGGACTCGGCAACTCGCTCGTGCTCGCCGTCGTCACCGTCGCGATCGTGCTGCTGGTGCTGCTTCCGACGATCGTGCTCGTCGAGCTGCGCTTCCCGAAGCTGCGCCGCCTGCTGGAGGCCGTCTGCCTGCTCCCGATCATGATCCCGGCCATCGTCATGGTCGTCGGTCTCGCGCCGACGTACGCGGTCGTCACCGGGATCTTCGGCTCCGGAGCCTGGACGCTCGCGTTCGCGTACGGCATCACCGTGCTGCCGTACGCGTACCGCGCCATCCAGAGCAACGTCGCAGCGGTCGACATGATCACCCTCAGCGAGGCCGCCCGCTCCCTCGGCGCCGGCTCGTGGACGGTGTTCTGGCGCGTCCTCGTCCCGAACCTGCGCCGCGGCATCCTCGCCGCCTCCGCGCTGTCCGTCGCCGTCGTGCTGGGCGAGTTCACCATCGCCTCGCTGCTCTCCCGCGTCAACCTGCAGACCTCCCTCCTGCTGGTGTCGCAGTCCGACCCGTTCGTCGCGGTCATCTTCGCGCTCCTCGCGCTGGTGTTCGCGTTCCTCCTCCTCGTCGTCGTCGACCGCCTCGTGAGCGTGCGGCGCCGGCGTCCCGCGAAAGGCTGACATGACCGCCACAGACGCCCCCGAATTCTCGGGCACCCCTCTGCTCCCTTCCCGTACCGGCTCCACCGTCGAGCTGCGCGACCTCGTCCGCGACTTCGGCGGCGGCGCCGGCCTGGCCGGTTTCGACCTCGCGGCCGCCCCCGGCGAGCTCATCGCGCTGCTCGGCCCGAGCGGCTGCGGCAAGACCACCGCCCTCCGCTCCCTCGCGGGGCTGGAGCGCGTCGACAGCGGCAGCATCCTCATCGACGGTCGCGACGTCACCGACGAACCGACCAACCGGCGCGACCTCGGGATGGTGTTCCAGTCGTACTCGCTGTTCCCGCACCTGACGTCGGGCCAGAATGTCGAGTTCGGCCTGCGGATGCGCAAGGTCGCCCCGGCCGAGCGCCGCCGCCGCGCGGCCGCCGCCCTCGAACTGGTCGGCCTCGACCACCACGCCGGCCGGTACGCGCACCAGCTCTCCGGCGGCCAGCAGCAGCGCGTCGCGCTCGCCCGCGCGCTGGTCACCGAGCCGCGCGTCCTGCTGCTCGACGAGCCGCTGTCGGCGCTGGACGCGAAGGTGCGCGTCCAGCTGCGGGACGAGATCCGCCGCATCCAGACCGAGCTCGGCATCACCACGTTCTTCGTCACGCACGACCAGGAGGAAGCGCTCGCCGTCGCCGACCGGGTCGCCGTCATGCGGGCCGGCCGGATCGAGCAGATCGGCACCCCGGAAGAGCTCTACCACCGCCCCGCGACCGCGTTCGTCGCCGAGTTCGTCGGGCTGACGAACCGCGTGGACGGCACGGTCACCGGCGGCCGCCTCCAGGTGCTCGGCCAGGAGGTGCCGCTGGCGTCCCCGGTCGCCGACGGCCCGGTCACCGCCTACCTCCGCCCGGAGGACCTGCTGCTGGCCCCGGACGGCATCCCCGGCGTCGTGCTCACCACGAGCTTCCTCGGCGCGCTGCGGCGCACCCGGGTGCGGCTGGAGGACGGCGGCGAGCTCTCCGTGCAGCACGGCGCGCGCGAGCGGCCGGAGCCGGGGGAGCGGGTGGCGCTGGCCCTCAGCGGGTCGCCGGTGACCGCCGCAGAACGGTCTGTTGCCGGGTAGAGACCGCGGAGTAGAGTCCGCGCATGTCCAGCGAGACTCCTGACCTGGGAGAGCGTGCGGGGGAGGACGCAGAAGTCGCTGAGCTCATCGATCCCGCAACGTTCGAGAGAACCCTGTCCCTCACGGACCTCGCGCACCGTGTCTCGGTGCACGAGATCATCACCTTCCCGTGGTTCCGTCCCATCGACACCATCAGCCCCACCCACACCGTGGGGAAGGGACGGACCAACCTCACGCTCATCGCGTCCGACATCATGCAGACGGACACGACGGGCACTCCCTACGCGTCGTTCACCTACCGGCCCACGCTATCGGGCGGCCCCGGGGTGTCGGTGCACTTCACCCCCGGCGACTACGGGGCGACGGCCGTCGGCGACTACGTGGTGACCTTCGTGATCACGGCCAACGGCGCCGTCAACCTGAACGTCGGCGCCTACGCCGGCGCGGGCAGCACGACCGGGACCGGCGCGCGCACCGTCAACGGCAACGTCGCGGTCGTCGTCGGGCTGAAGAACGTGCCGCCGACCCAGGTGACCTACGCCTCCATCCAGCAGAGCGGCGGATCCACGTGGCAGTGGTACCGCACGGCCATTGAGTATCCACCCCTGATCATCCAGCTGTGAAGGGGGTGACCGCGGCGCCCGGGCTCCATTGATCCCGGGTGGCCGCGGCCTACACTTGCGGGCATGTCCGACACCGACCGCCCCGTCCCGCCGCCCGTCGCAACGCCCGGCGAGGAGGCCGCCGCCGGCAATCGCGCGCCCGCCCGGTCCTGGTTCCCGCGTCGCGCACGCGAGGTCGTGGACCCGGCCACCTCCATCGACGAGGCCGTGCCGCGCGGGATGCGCATCGCCGGCGCGTGGTCGTGGCGGCTGCTGGTGGTCGGCGCGGTCATCGCGGTCGTCATCTTCCTGATCATCCAGCTGAAGCTCATCGTCATCCCGGTGCTCATCGCCGTGCTGCTGTCCGCACTGCTGGTGCCGTTCAAAGACCTGCTGGTGCGGCACGGATGGCCGAAATGGCTCGCCATCCTCGTCGTGCTCCTCATCACGCTGGTCGTCGTCGCCGGTCTCCTCTACGTCGCCGTCTGGCAGATCACCCGCCAGAGCGGGGAGCTGCAGAAGCAGTCGGTGGACGCGTACAACGGGTTGCGCTCCTGGCTCACCAGCGGGCCGCTCGGACTGAGTGAGGACCAGATCAGCAGTGCCCTGGCCTCGATCGGGAAGTCGATCCAGCAGGACAGCCAGGTGTTCCTCTCCGGCGCCCTGTCCGTCGGCTCGACGCTCGGGCACGTGTTCGCGGGAGCGCTGCTCGTGCTGTTCAGCACGATCTTCATCCTCATCGACGGCGCCGGCATCTGGTCGTGGATCGTGCGCGTCTTCCCGAAGCGCGCGCGGGCCGCGGTCGACGGTGCGGGCAAGGCCGGCTGGCAGACCCTGCGGAACTTCGCCAAGGTGCAGGTGCTCGTCGCCTCGATCGACGCGCTCGGCATCGGCCTCGGCGCCTTCTTCCTCGGCCTTCCGCTGGTGCTGCCGATCGCCGTGCTCGTGTTCCTCGGTTCGTTCATCCCGGTCGTCGGCGCGGTCGTCACCGGTGCTCTCGCCGTCTTCATCGCGCTCGTCTTCAAGGGCTGGGTGTTCGCGCTGATCATGCTCGGGATCGTGCTGCTCGTGCAGCAGATCGAGGGGCACATCCTGCAGCCGCTGATCATGGGCAGCGCCGTCAAGGTCCACCCGCTCGCCGTGGTGCTGGCGGTCGCGGCCGGATCCTTGCTCGCGGGCATCCCGGGCGCGCTGTTCGCGGTGCCGTTCGTGGCGGTGCTCAACGTGATGGTGCACTACATCTCCAGCGGAGCGTGGCGCAGCACGCCTCCGGATCCGGAGTGGACGGGACCCGAACGGCCGATCTGGCAGACCGTGCCGAGGGCCGTGCGGCGTCCGCCGGTGCAGTGAGCGTCGACCGCATACATCCATCGGAATACGACCGCGGCTAGGCTGACCCCGTGGCAACCGCGACCGATCACACGCGCACCCCGTTCGCAGGCCCCAGCCTGGACGAGTTCGAGTCCGCGCGCGGCATCGTCGCCCGCGTGGCCCAGCCCACTCCGATCGAGAGCTCGCGGTACCTGGCCGACCTGCTCGGCGTGCCGGTCCTGCTGAAGTGCGAGAACCTTCAGCGCACCGGCTCCTACAAGATCCGCGGCGCCTACAACCGGATGTCGAAGCTGAGCGCCGAGGAGCGCGCCCGTGGAGTCGTGGCGGCCTCCGCCGGCAACCACGCGCAGGGCGTCGCGTTCGCGGCACGAGAGCTCGGCATCCACGCGACGATCTTCATGCCGGTCGGCGTGGCCATCCCCAAGTTCCAGGCGACGCGCGCATACGGCGCGGACGTCGTGCTGAGCGGCAGCATCGTCGACGAGACGCTGCGCGCGGCCGCCGACTTCGCGGCGGAGACCGGCGCGGTCCTCATCCCGCCGTTCGACCACCCGGATGTCGTGGCCGGTCAGGGCACGCTCGGGCTCGAGATCCTGGACGATGTCCCGGACGTGCGCACGATCGTCGTTCCGATCGGCGGCGGCGGCCTCATCTCGGGCGTCGCCAGCGCGGTCAAGCAGCGCGCCGCCCGCGACGGGCGCGAGGTCCGCGTCATCGGCGTGCAGGCGGCCAACGCCGCGGCCTACCCGCCCTCGCTGGCGGCGGGGGAGCCGACCGACATCGCGCTGGTCGCGACGATCGCCGACGGCATCGCGGTCAGCCGGCCGGGCGCGCTCAACTTCGAGATCATCCGCGAGGCGGTCGACCAGGTCGTCACCGTGTCCGAGGACGACATCGCCCGTGCCATGGTCGTGCTGCTGGAGCGGGCGAAGCTCGTCGTGGAGCCGGCGGGCGCCGCGGGCGTCGCGGCCATCCTCGCCGGGGCGGTCCCATCCGACGGCACCACGGTCGCCATCCTCTCCGGAGGCAACATCGACCCGCTGCTCATGCAGCGCGTGATCAGCCAGGGCCTCGCCGCGTCCGACCGCTACCTCAAGCTGACCATCATGCTGCCGGACCGCCCGGGACAGCTGGCGCGCATCGCCGAGATCCTGGCGGGTGTGAACGCCAATGTGGTCGAGGTGCTGCACACCCGGCACGGCCGCGGGATGCAGCTCAGCCAGGTGGAGCTCGACGTGAGCGTCGAGACGCGCGGCACGGAGCACCGGCGGCACGTCATCGACGCGCTCCGCGCCGCTGGGTACGACCCCGTCGTGGACGACGAGTAGCCGCCGTCCCGGCGTGACGAGCGGTCAGCTCTCGCGGTCCTCCGGGCGCCCGGCGCCGTCCTCGCCCGCCTGCTCCGCGTCCAGCTTCTCGCCGATCTCGGCGCGGTAGCGCACCCGGCGGATGCGTCGCACCATGTCGATCACCAGCAGCACGACGACCACCGCGATCAGGAACGTGACCACGAACCCGAGCACGCCCGGCGTGACGGAGTCGTCGGCCGGGGCGCCGGACGGGGTCGGCGTGGGCGTCGCGGCGAGGAGCGCGGAGGCGCGCAGCAGGGCGTCGGCGATCACTCGGCGACCGCCCCGGAGAAGAGGTCGGTCTGGGGGATCGCGGTCGCCACGCGGGGGGCAGTGTTCACAGCTTCGTCTCCTAGTCTTGTTCCAGCCTACCGTCGCCCGGCGGCAGGCCACCGAGCGGGAAGGTCGGACAGGACGGCACGCATGACGGCGACGACTCCGACCCCCAGCGCACGGCTCGACAGCCGTTACGGCCGCACGCCCCAGCGCAAGCGCCGCGAGCGCTGGCTGCTCATCGGCGGCCTGATCGGCCTCGTCGCCGTCGTGACGGCGTGGGTGTTCTGGGCCGGGTGGGACAACGACCAGGCCGACCTCGAGGCGACGGACACCGCCTACACGATCCCCGACGACCACCACGTGGACATCTCGTTCACCATCAACGCCCCTCCCGGGACGCCGGTGACCTGCGCCATCCAGGCCCTCAACGAGGACTTCGCGGTCGTCGGATGGCGCATCGTTCAGTACCCCGGATCGGACACCCGCCTCACCGCGTACAAGGAGTCGATCCGGACGATCATGACACCCAACACGGGTTTGATCGACAGCTGCTGGCTGACCTAGTATTGTGCGGATACGCCCCGGCATCGCCGGGGCGTCGACTTTAGCACCGGTCGGAGGACCGGCCCATCTGCTTCCGGCGGCGATCGCCGCGCGAGGCGCGAAGGAGTTCATCATGTCCCAGGATTCTCAGGTCACCTTTCTGACCCAGGACGCGTACGACCGTCTCTCGGCCGAACTCGAGGAGCTCAGCGTCAACGGCCGCAATGAGATCGCGAAGCGCATCGAGGCGGCCCGCGAGGAGGGCGACCTCAAGGAGAACGGCGGCTACCACGCCGCGAAGGAGGAGCAGGGCAAGATCGAGGCCCGCATCGTCCAGCTCACCAACCTGCTCCGCAACGCCACCGTCGGCGCCGCCCCGGAGAGCCACGGCGTTGTCGAGCCCGGCACCGTCATCACCGCGACCATCGCGGGCGACGAGAGCGTCTTCCTCATCGGCAACCGCGAGATCGCGGCCGGCACCGACCTCCCGGTCTACAGCGAGCAGAGCCCGCTCGGCTCGGCCATCCTCGGCCTCAAGGTCGGCGACAAGACGGAGTACACCGCGCCCAACGGGCGGCAGATCGCGGTCGAGGTCACCAAGGTGGAGACGTACACCGGGCAGTGAGGTGTTGATCGCTTGACGTGCGACGCCCCGGGTCTTGCGACCCGGGGCGTTCGTCGTTCAAGCGTGCAGGCGCTGGTCACGGCCGACGGTCACCACACCCACCCGTCGTCTTCCGCTCTGGTTTCCGCAGACGGGGACATGTCCTCGCGGAATTGACTGAACAGATCCGAGTGGTCGAGGGCATCCTCAGGCGCGGGTGCGGATTCCTCCCTCAGGAACTGACGGAACGGGTTCGCAGGGTCGATGGCGGCAGCCATTGTGTTGTGTCCGGTGCCGGCCTTGCCCTCACCCGGAGAGGCGGAAGGTGTAGCACGAGGCGTCGGGAACAGGGACTCGAACCGCTTCTGAAGACGCGCCTCCGCCCAGTCGTCGATGGAGGGGTGGGTGGAACATTCGGTGTAGACGTGGATGGAAACGAGGTCGGTGGAGGCGAAGAGTCCGTATCGGACGCCGTCGGCCCGATCAAGCAGGGCATCGACGGTGGTTTCCCCGTCGGGAGGGGTCCAGTCCATACCCCTGGTGAGTGTGAAGCCCTTCTCCTTCAGGTGGGCGATGAGTTTGTCCATGATCAGGTGTGGATCGAGTCCGAAGGGCTCGTGCTGGACGCTTGCGTTTATGTGATGGGAGTCTTTCGAACCCCTGGTGGAACAGGGCGCGAGGCTGACCCATTCGTCTTTGGGGTCCCAGAGGATCTTTTCGATGATCGGACTTCGGTACCAGTTTTCGGTGTCGCCGGTGGCGGCCATGGCGTCCCTGGTGAGTTCTTCCCACTGAGTGAGCAGTTCGGCGATCGTTTTTTGCCGTGTTCCGGGGCTTTGGGGGGCGGCGGGGCCGCTGAGCGGGGGAACGGACATACATCCTCCTAGCAGGGTGGCAGTCAGCGCTGCGACGAGGGTCAGCCTGCCGGTGTTGATGATCGGGCCGCTGGCCCGTGAGTAAGAAGTCATCGGTTCGTCTTCAATCCGCCGACGACTTTTCCGGGCAGACCGGTCGTGGTGTAGGCCGTGTTGCGCAACGACTCTGTGTACGGGTCGAGGTATCCGTAGCCCGCGGGGGCGGTTCCGTTGAGGGGATTCCGTCCGTCGATGTTGGCGCCAATGGCGCTGTGTCCCTGGGTGGGCTTGAGTACTTCCCCGAGGAGCGTAGCTCCTTCGGCAGAGAACGATTGCGCGCCGCCCATGCCGCGGAGGGTGTGCGAGAGTCCGGCTGCGGGTAAGACCGCGCCGGCTATGCTCGCCCCGGGCGACCAGACGGCCTCGGGGTTCGGTTGCGCGCGTCCGCCGAGGACGGATCCGAAGGGGGCGGTGAAATCCTGCCTGGCTATGGTGGTGTAGATCGCCGGTATACCGCCGTCTGTCTTAACGTGCAGGTCGGATAGGGATCTCACGACCGTGGTGTCGATGCCGGCGGAACCCAGCATGGTGAAGGAATCGATCGGGTACTTCGTATGGACCAACGCGTCGGCGGCCATCGTGGTGCCGTAGGAGTGTGCGATCACGGACACGTACGGGAGCGGCGCCCGCGACTGCGCGGCTCGGGTGGCGTGGGTACCGTCCAGCTCGTTTGCGAATCGCCAGGCTCCGTCCTGCGCCAACGCCGGGGTGTTCACGCTGCCCAGATCCGGCGTGTCATAGCCCAACCAAGCGACCGTCGCATGCGTCCTGCTCCCGTCACGATCGTTCTGCTCGTCGAAGAGGTTCCTCGCCGCCAGGGACCAGCTCGCGGTGCCGTCGGCGGCGTCGGAGAACATCCCGGGTGCGGCCCACGTAACAGTGTCGGCAGTGTCGAGGTCGCCGTAGCCGACGGCGACCATCGGAACCTTGGCATTGAGGTTGAAGCACACCAACGAGGCTGAGGGGTCCGCGAGAACATTCTTCAGAGCCGCAAGTACCTTGCGCTGCTCGGGACTGAGAGCGGAGAGGTGCTTCTGCGCCTCCTTGTAGACCGCCAGGTTGCACGTCTTGCGGACGGAGTACGGCAGGCCGGCGAGGTTGCCCAGGATGCCGGGCGCAGCCTTCTGCCACGAAGCCCGGACGTCCTCGGCCAACCCCGCCCACCATCCCGCAACCTTGTCCGCCGACGGCGGGTGTTCCCAGAACTGTTGCGCGAGCTCGGGCCTCTGGGCCATCAGCGCCTTCAGCTCGTCCGGCGTCAGCGTCTTCAACGTGTCCATCAGCGACGCGTTGACGCTCGCCGAAACAGGGATGCGGGAGAGCTTGCCGACCGTGGAGCCGAAGGTCGCCATCTCCCGCTTCGGCGCTCGGGTCGCAGCGCCGTGCAGAGCGTCGTCGAGGGCGCGGGCGAAGGCCCGTTCATCGGCGTCGTACTGTTCTTCCGCCTCCCGGGCGCGCCGTCTGGCGGCGTCGAGGCGTTCCTGCGCATCCTGGGCACGAAGCCGCGCCTGCGCCAGCCCGTCGGCCGCCGCCTGCTCCTTCTTCCGCGCGGCCGTGACCTCCGAATGGGACGGTGCGGTCTTTCCCGGCGGCGGCTTCTCGGTGGAGGCGTAGGCCTTCTCCACGACTTTCAGCGCCATGACCAAGGCGGCATACTCCGGGCCGAGCGCTGCCATGGCGGCCTCCTGCGCGTGCAATTCTGCTAGCGCGTCCTCTGCTTCCCGCAGCGCCCGATCCGCATCATCCTGTGCCAGGTGAAGCGAGGCCGACCACCGCGACGCCGCCTCAGCGCCCTGGGCGTGCCGGCCGGCCGCCTCCGACGCGGCCGAGGCCGCCGACCGCAGCCGCTGCCGGAAGATATCCGCGGCGAGGCCCGACCATGCCGACGCGTCCAGCTGTGAATCCAGCACGTCCTTCGCTGTCCTGGACTGGTGCTGCAGTCGATCGGACCAGCGCCGCAGGTGGGTCGCGAAGGCGTCCACGATCGCGTGATCACCCGGCGTCGGATCCGAGTCCAGACCGAGCGGCGACCAGTCGTGCGCCCTAGAAGCCAACGAATACCCCCTGGCGCAGAGCGACCGCATCCTTCGCGTCCCGCTGCTCGTAGGCGTCGGCGGCCTTGGACAGCGCCCCCGCGAGTCCCGCCATCGAGTCATCGACTGACGACTGCCCGGACACCCAGTACGCCTCGAAGCGCTCTACCGCGTCCCGCGCCGTCCACGAACCGAAACCGTGCGACTCGTCCGCCGATGGACGCTTCCCGCACACCGCGCCTTTCAGCGAGTGCGCGCCCGCTCGCAACCTCCCGACATCGACACCGACCGCTCTCGCCATATCTGCTCCTTACAGCTCATCATGAATGAAGCGTTAAGGTATCAATATCGGGCGACTTAAAAGGGACGGTGGCCTCAATTGCGCGTAGGACGGGCCCTCACCAGAACTGCGCCACCCGCTCCGCCAGCAGCGACACCCCGATCAGCGTCATGGCGATGGCCGACACGCGCGACATGATGACCGTCCCGCGCGGCCGCGCCGCGAGCAGTCGCCGGGCCAGCATCGCGACAGCCGGGTAGACGACCGCGCAGGTCGCGACGAACATCCCGCCGAGCAGCAGCATCTGCGCGGCCGGCGCCCAGTCGGTGTGCGTCGAGGTGAACTGCGGCACCAGGGCGACGAGCACCAGCAGGCCCTTCGGGTTGAAGCCGCTCACGCCCGCACCCCGCAAGAAGGACGCCAGGGGCGAGCCGGCCGCGCCGGTGTCCGCGTGCGCGGTGAGTGGGCCCGCCGACCGGACGAGGCCGCCGATCCCGAGCCAGAGCAGGTACAGCGCGCCGCCGATGGTGAGCACGTCCATCAGCACCGGATTCGCCGCCACCAGTGCGCCCAAACCGACAGCGACGGCGCACACGACCACCAGGTAGCCGAACAGGATGCCGCCGATCGACGGCGCGAGGCTCCGGCCGCCGACCCCGACCGAGACCGCGTACGCCCAGTCGGCGCCCGGCGTGCAGACGAGCAGCACGGTCACGCCCCAGAACCCCAGTGCCAGTGCCGGATCCATCAGCATCCCCTTTCGATGTCAGGGGAAAGCTATGCCAGGAGAGGCGACAGGTGCTTGCTACTTTCGGGCGCAGACGCGCTGGATGTGGAAGAATTCACCCCATGGACGCCATCGACAGGGAGATCCTTGCGGCATTGCAGGAAGACGGCCGGCTCAGCCTCACCGACCTCGCCGCGCGCGTCGGACTGACGCTGTCCCCGTGCCACCGGCGGGTGCGCGAACTCGAGCGCGACGGCGTCATCGAGCAGTACCGCGCGGTCGTGTCGCCCGCGGCGGTCGGGCTCAACTTCGAGGCGATCGTATTCGTGACCATCGACCGCACCGACCCGGAGACCGTCGGCGCGTTCGAGGAGGGCGTGCTCGCCATCCGGAACATCGTGCAGGCCGAGCGGCTGTTCGGCGACCCGGACTACATGCTCCGCGTGCTCACCGCCGACCTGACGGCCTATCAGGAGCTCTTCGACGGCCCGCTCGGCGCCCTGCCGGGCGTACGCAAGCTCAGCTCCACGCTGGTGATGAAGCAGGTGACGGGACGCCGCGCGCTGCCGACCTGAGCGTCAGCCCGCGTTGTAGGCGGGATGCATCGCGATCAGCAGCGTCGCCGTCCAGTGGCAGAGGAACGCGAGCACCGTGAGCGTGTGGAAGATCTCGTGGAACCCGAACTTCCCGGGGAACGGGTTCGGCCGCTTCATCCCGTAGATGACAGCGCCGATCGTGTACAGGATGCCGCCCACGAGCACGAGGACCATCATCGCGACGTTCGCGTTCACCAGGTCGACGATGTACATGAGGGCCGCCCAGCCGAGCGCCACGTAGATCGGGACGTACAGCCAGCGCGGCGCCGTGATCCAGAACACCCGGAACCCGATCCCGAGCAGCGCCCCGGCCCAGACGAGCGAGAGCAGCAGGATGCCCTTGTCCGGCGGCAGAGCGAGGACCGCCAGCGGGGTGTACGTGCCGGCGATGAGCAGGAAGATGTTCGCGTGGTCGATGCGCTTCAGGATGACCTTGGTGCGCGGTCGCCAGTTGAAGCGGTGGTACAGCGCCGAGTTGCCGAACAGCAGCATCGAGGTCAGCATGAACACCGCCGACGCCCACTTCGCCGGGGCTCCGTGCGCCAGGCAGATCAGGACGATGCCGGCCGCGATGGTGACCGGGAACGTGCCCGCATGGATCCATCCGCGCCAGGTCGGCTTGACGTCCGCCGGGTTGGCGAGGGAGGCGTCGAGCAGCGGGATGTTCGGCAGGTCCGGGCCGGCGTCGCGCGTTTCGCGCTCGTCCGCCTGCACGGCGGCATCGGACGGGTCGAGCAGGGGAGTCGGCTCGGAGAGCAGCTCGGCGACATCCTCCCCGGGGCGCGCACCGGCGGTGCGGTCGGGGTTCGGGCTTCTGCGGGGCGACATGCACCCAGCGTAGGGGAGGCGGGTGGCGGGATGCTGTGAGCGCAGTAACGTAGCAGGGTGAGCAGAAGCGCGACGCCGGGTGATCGGCTGATGGCCAGCGGGCTGCTCTACCGGCTCTACCAGAAGCGGCTCCGCCGCGACATCAACCGCGACGCCCTGCCGCAGCACGTGGCGATGATCATCGACGGCAACCGGCGGTGGGCCCGCCAGGCGGGGCTCGACACGGTCGCGCACGGCCACCGGGCGGGCGCGGCGAAGATGCGCGAGTTCCTGGAGTGGTGCGACGAGCTCGGGATCGAGGTCGTGACGCTGTACCTCCTGTCGTCGGACAACCTCACCAACCGCGAGAGCTCGGAGCTCGGCGACCTGATCGAGATCATCGCGCAGCTTGCCGAGGACGTCTCGCAGTACCGGGACTGGCGGGTCAAGCACGTCGGCTCGACCGCCGGCCTCCCCGCCCGGCTCGTCGAAGCGCTCGCCGACGCGGAGCGCCGCACGGCCGAGAACACGGGCATGCACATCAACCTCGCGGTCGGCTACGGCGGCCGCAAGGAGATCACCGACGCCATGCGCAGCATCGTCGCCGCGCACCACGCCGAGGGCGGCAGCCTCGAAACGCTCGCCGACCTGCTCACGCCGGACCTCATCGGCGAGCATCTGTACACCGGCGGCCAGCCCGATCCCGACCTCGTCATCCGCACGTCGGGGGAGCAGCGCCTCAGCGACTTCATGCTGTGGCAGAGCGCGCACAGCGAGTTCTACTTCGTCGAGGCGCTGGGACCGGACCTGCGCGAGGTCGACTTTCTGCGCGCCGTGCGCGACTACTCCCGACGCCAGCGCCGCTTCGGCGGCTGAGTCCCCTTTCCGGCAGAATCGTCACGTGACGACGATCGAGGAGTTCGCCCGCGGATTCGGCGAGGAGCCCGGCTACCTGGACTACGGACGGGTCGGCCCGCTGTCCGCCACCGCCCGTGCCGAAGCCCTCGGGCAGTACGAGATCCTGTCGCGCGCCCGCTTCGGCACGATCGAGCGGATGCGCGCGGAGGACGAGCGCGTGCGGGACGCGGTGAGCGCACTGACCCGGTTCCCCGCCGAGCAGATCGTGTTCCAGCCGAACGCCTCCAGCGGCCTCCTGCACGCCGCCTTCGGGCTCACCGGTGGGGACGTGCTCCTCTCGCTCGGCGAGTTCCCCTCCCTGACGTATGCCGCCGAACGGGCGGCGCAGGCCCTCCGCGTCATCACGCCGGTCTGGCTCGAGACCGACCACGACCGCGTGACGCCGGCCCGCATCCGCGAGCAGCTGACCGACTCGACGGCGGCCGTCATGGTCAGCCTCGTCGACTCGCGGACCGGCTACCTGGCCGACATCGACGGCATCCGGCAGGTCATCGGCGACCGCCTCCTCGTCGTGGACGCCATCCAGGGTTTCGGCGTGGTGGACGCTCCATGGGAGGTCGCCGACGTCGTCGTCTCGGGCGGCCAGAAGTGGATGCGCGCCGGCTGGGGCACCGGTTTCCTGGCGCTCAGCGAGCGGGCCGTCGACCACCTCACGCCGGTGTTCAGCGGGTGGACCGGCTCCGGGCCGGAGCAGCCCTGGGACGAGGTGCGCGAGCCGGTGCGCGGCGCCGGGGCCTTCTCCGTCTCCAACCCCGACCTCGTCGCCGAGGCGCGCTTCGCCGCCGCTCTCGAGGAGGTCGCGCAGGTCGGGGTGGACGCGGTGGCCGCCGCCGTCTCCGACAACGTCGAGCGCGTCCTCGAACTCGCCGACGAGTTCGCCGTCCCGGTCTCCTCCTCGCGTAGCCCCAACGAGCGGGCGGGAATGGTCGTGCTCGAGCCGCTGCCCGAGCAGTTGACGGCGCTCGGCGCCTCGCTGTTCAACCACGGCGTGACGGCGACGGTGCGCTCGACCAGCGTGCGCGTCAGCGTCCACGCCGGCACGACCGAGGAGACGCTGGACATGCTGCGCGCGGCGTTCACCTCCTACGCCTCGGTCGCCTGACAAGCTCCCACAACTGGGGGCGAATGTTCACCTGAACGAAACACGACACGCGGCCCCGCCGGCGACCGATGTCGGTGCCCGGGCGTAGTTTCAAGCCATCGGGCACCGCGCCCGATCGAGACGGCCACAAAAGTTCGTCTCGAAACCAGCGGCCGTCTCGCCAGTGAGATCCGCCGGCTCCCGAGGGACCGGCGGGGTGGGAGTGGTCGTGGCGGAATCAGCAACCCGACAGGCAGCAACTCGGCAGACCGGCGGGGCGGCGAAGACGGACGAGCGCACGTATGTGCTCGACACGTCGGTGCTGCTCTCCGATCCGAAGGCGATCTTCAACTTCGCGGAGCACGCTGTCGTCATCCCCGTCGTCGTCGTGAGCGAGCTCGAGGGCAAGCGCAATGACCCCGAGATCGGGTACTTCGCGCGACAGGCGCTGCGCAACCTGGACGATCTGCGGGTGCAGCACGAACGGCTCGACTTCCCGATCCCCGTCGGCGACGGCGGCTCGCTGCGCGTGGAGCTCAATCACTCGAACATGAGCGTCCTGCCGAGCGGCATGCAGCTCGGCGACAACGACTCGCGCATCCTCGCGGTCGCCCTCAACCTGTCGAACGACGGCCTGGATGTGACGGTCGTCTCCAAGGACCTCCCGCTGCGCGTGAAGGCCGCCTCGATCGGCCTGGCCGCCGAGGAGTACCGCCACGAGCAGGCGGTCGACTCCGGCTGGACCGGTATGGCCTCGATCGACCTCGGCAGCGATGAGATGGCGTCCCTCTACGAGGAGGAGTGGATGCGGACCGAGCTCGCCGCCGGTCTCCCGGTCAACACGGGCCTCGTCATCCACTCGGACCGCGGCTCGGCCCTCGGCCGGGTGGTCGCCGACGCCGAGGTGAAGCTGGTGCGCGGCGACCGCGACGTGTTCGGCCTGCACGGCCGCTCGGCGGAGCAGCGCCTCGCGATCGACCTGCTCCTCGACCCGGAGATCGGCATCCTGTCGCTCGGCGGTCGCGCCGGCACCGGCAAGTCGGCCCTCGCACTCTGCGCCGGACTCGAGGCGGTGCTGGAGCGGCGTCAGCACAAGAAGATCATGGTGTTCCGCCCGCTGTACGCGGTCGGCGGCCAGGAGCTCGGCTATCTTCCCGGCGACCAGGGCGAGAAGATGAACCCCTGGGGACAGGCGGTGTTCGACACGCTCGGCGCGCTGGTCTCGCAGAACGTGCTGGATGAGGTGCAGGACCGCGGCATCCTCGAGGTGCTGCCGCTCACGCACATCCGCGGCCGATCGTTGCACGACGCGTTCGTGATCGTGGACGAGGCCCAGTCGCTGGAGCGGAACGTGCTGCTGACGGTCCTCAGCCGCATCGGCCAGAACTCGCGCGTGGTGCTCACCCACGACGTCGCCCAGCGCGACAACCTCCGTGTCGGCCGCCACGACGGCGTCGCGAGCGTGATCGAGACGCTGAAGGGCCACCCGCTGTTCGCGCACGTCACCCTCACCCGCTCCGAGCGCTCCGCCATCGCGGCCCTCGTGACCGAGATGCTGGAGGCCAACGAGCTGGCCTAGCCGCCCCCCCGTCGAGTACACGAAGAGTGCACGCTGGGACCCGTCTCGGCGTGCACTCTTCGTGTACTCGTCCGCAGCACCGCGCATTGCTATCGGTTGACCAGACCCGGTCTACCGATAGCACTCGCGAGTGAAGAGCTTGGTATTGCATTCGGCGTGTCGTGACAAACGTGTCCGTGGAGGGGTGGATGATCTCCGTAGGAACAAGAAAGCCCGAGATACGGGTTTCGCCGCTCTCGAGCTTCCTCGGTGAACCTTGGTAGGGATTCGATCTGAGGATAGCCCGATCGGTAGAGCGCAGCCAGTGCAACGCCGAGGCGAGGACGTTCCTGGAAAGGTCGGCATTATGTCGACGATTCTTATTACCTATGACCTGAACAGGCCCGGTCAGTCCTACGCCAGCCTGCACGAGCGCATCAAGTCGCTCGGAGCATGGGCGAAGCCGACGGATTCCACATGGCTAGTGTCGGCGTGGGGACAGACCGCCGAGTCAGTGTATAACCACATCCGCCCCGCCCTTGATGAGACCGACAGGGTCCTGGTGTTCGATGTAAGTGGGCGCTCGAACACTGGCTGGCTTCCGCGCCGGATCTGGGAGTGGATCAGCCAGCACGTCTGAGAATGTGTGGCGCCCCGTTCGTTGCCAACGGGGCGCCACATAGTTCACATGCGGCGGCGGCTCAGCCGGGGTGGGTCATGGAGAGGACGTCGAGGGCCTTGTCCAGCTGCTCGAGGGTGACCTCGCCGCGGTCGACGAAGCCGAGGTCGATGACGGCCTCGCGCACCGTGATGCCCTTGGCGACGGCGTGCTTGGCGACCTTGGCGGCGGCCTCGTAGCCGATCACGCGGTTGAGCGGCGTCACGATCGACGGGCTCGACTCGGCGAAGGCGCGGGCGCGGTCCAGGTTGGCCTCGAGGCCCCGGATGGTCTTGTCGGCGAGCACGCGGCTGGCTTGCGTGAGCAGGCGGATCGACTCCAGCAGCGCGGTGCCCATGACCGGGATGGCGACGTTCAGCTCGAACAGGCCGGAGGCGCCGCTCCAGGCGATCGTCGCGTCGTTGCCGATCACCCGCGAGGCGACCATGAGGACCGCCTCCGGGATGACCGGGTTGACCTTGCCGGGCATGATCGACGAACCGGGCTGCAGGTCCGGGATGTGGAGCTCGCCGAGGCCGGTGTTCGGGCCGGAGCCCATCCAGCGCAGGTCGTTCGAGATCTTCGTCAGCGAGACGGCGATCGTGCGGAGGGCGCCGGACGCCTCGACGAGCGCGTCGCGGTTCGCCTGGGCCTCGAAGTGGTTGCGCGCCTCGGTGATCGGCAGCTCGGTCTCCTGCGTCAGCAGCTCGATGACGAGCTGCGGGAAGCCGAGCGGGGTGTTGATGCCGGTGCCGACCGCCGTGCCGCCGAGCGGGACCTCGGCGACGCGGGGGAGGGCGGCGCGGATGCGCTCGATGCCGTAGCGGATCTGCGCTGCGTAGCCGCCGAACTCCTGACCGAGGGTGACCGGGGTGGCGTCCATCAGGTGCGTGCGGCCGCTCTTGACCGCGTCCGCCCACTGCTCCGCCTTCCCCTCGAGGGCGACCGCGAGGTGGTCGAGCGCCGGGATGAGGTCGTCGGTGAGCGCGCCGGTGACGGCGATGTGCACCGAGGTCGGGAAGACGTCGTTCGACGACTGCGACGCGTTGACGTGGTCGTTCGGGTGCACCGGACGGCCGAGGCGTTCCGACGCGAGGGTCGCCAGCACCTCGTTCATGTTCATGTTGGACGACGTGCCGGAACCGGTCTGGTACACGTCGATCGGGAACTCGGCGTCGTGGGCGCCCGCGGCGACCTCGTCGGCGGCGGAGGCGATGGCGTCCGCGACGTCCTGGTCGAGCACGCCGAGGCGCGCGTTGGCGAGCGCGGCCGACTTCTTGATGCGGGCGAGCGCGGCGATCTGCGCCGGCTCCAGCACCGACCCGGAGATAGGGAAGTTCTCGACGGCGCGCTGCGTCTGCGCGCTGTAGAGCGCGTTCTTGGGGACGCGCACCTCTCCCATCGTGTCGTGCTCGATGCGGTACTCGGCGTCCGCCTGGGTGTCCACCACGGTGTGTCTTCCTTTCTGTATACGGAGGTCGATGTCAGTCGCGCATGCCGACGACGACGTCGGGGACGACCCGGCCCTCCGCGAGCCGGTAGTTGGCGCCGACGATCGCAAGGGTGTTCTCGGCGACCGCGGAGGCGATGATCTCGGACTGCGCCAGCAGCTCGGAGACGGTGTCGCGCAGGTGCTCGCGCCCGACCTCTCCGGCGTCGATGGCGGCGGGGTCGACCGCGCCGTCGCCGCCGACGCGGTGGACCGCGGGGACGATCGGCGCGATCAGCTGGGCGATGTGCGGCGGCAGCGGGTCGGCGTCCTCGGCCTGTGAGCCGATGGCGGCCGCGACCGCGCCGCAGCTGTCGTGGCCGAGCACGAGGATGAGCGGCACATGCAGCACCGCGACCGCGTACTCCAGCGACCCGATGACGGAGTCGGAGACGACCTGGCCGGCGTTGCGCACCACGAAGGCGTCGCCGAGGCCCATGTCGAAGATGATCTCGGCCGCGAGGCGGGAGTCGGCGCAGCCGAAGATGGCGGCGACCGGCTCCTGGCCATCGGCGACGGACTCGCGTCGCTCCACATCCTGGTGGGGATGCTGCGGCTCGCCCGCGACGAAGCGGGCGTTGCCGTCGAGCATCGAGTTCCAGACCTTACCGGGGCGTGTGGTGGGCACTACTTGTCTCCTCCGAGTGAGTGGATCTGGTCGGCGAGCGACGACGCCATCGTGCGGAACTCGGCGTCGTCCGCCGTGCCGAACACGATGATCGTGCTGTCGCCAGAGGTGGTCGTCAGCGCGTACTCGACGTTGCCGTCGTCCGAGCTGGAGGTGCGGTTGTCGTAGACGTCCCAGGTCACGCCGTCGATGTCGCGGGTGTCTTTGATGCGGGACTTGTTCACCTGGTCGGACACCCAGCTGTCATTGGCCTTGAAACCCTGCGTGACGCCGATGAACTGCTGCTTCGGCGTCACGAACCCGATGTACCAGGAGTCGACGCCGTCGGACGTCTTCGTGCGCAGTTCGGCATTGTTGGACTTCCAGTCCGCCGGGAGCTTCGGCACCAGCAGTGCGTCCGGCTCACTGCCCTGCGCCTGCTGCGCGATGGAGGGGTAGTCGACCGCCGGCTTGGTCGCGGACGGGTTGCCGCGCGGCACGATGAGCACGATCACGGCGACGAGCGCGAGGGTGGCGAGCAGCGAGTAGACGAGGTTGTTGATCGTCTGCCGGTTGCGGTGGTTCGCCGAGTTCTCGGCCTTGCGGGCCGCGGTCTCCTCCGGAGTCTCGGGGCGCCCGAGCTCCGCGACGACCGCCGGAGGCTTGTTGTTGCGGGGGCTCATTCGCCGTCGAACGCTCCCGAGGTCGCTGCGCCCGCGCCGGCGCGGGCCGCGTCGAGCCGCGCCTTCGCGCCGATCAGCCACTCCTCGCAGTGGCGCGCCAGGGCCTCGCCGCGCTCCCACAGCGCGATGGACTCCTCGAGCGTGGTCGTGCCCTGCTCGAGCTCCGTCACGACGCGGATCAGCTCGTCGCGCGCCTCTTCGTAGCTGAGCGTGCTGAGCGGATCCCCGGCCGGGGAGGTCTCTGTGGTGGGCATGGCATCCATTCTATTCGCGGTCGCCGTGGCTCGCGGGGGACGGCAGCGGGTCGCCGGCCGTCGCGACGAGCGACCCGCCCGAGACCGTCAGCCGCAGCTCGGAGCCGGACGGCGCCTCCTCGGGATCGGTCACGACGTGCCCGGCGGCGGTCTGGACGATGGCGTAGCCCCGGTCGAGCGTGCCCTGGGGGGACAGCGCCCGCAGCTGCCCGCGCAGCTCGGCCACCCGGGTGGTCTCGCGCTCGACGCAGCGGCCGACGAGCTCCGTGCCGCGGGCCACGTAGCGGGTGAGCTCTTCGGCGCGGGCGTCCACGATCCACGACGGGGAGGCGAGCACCGGGCGGGTGCGCAGGTGCCCGATCCGGTCGATCTCGTGCGCGATCAGGTGCGTGACGCGCGTGCCGATGCGGGCGCGCGCCTGCTGCACCCGGGCCAGCTCTTCTGCGACATCCGGGACCACGCGCTTCGCCGCATCCGTCGGGGTGGACGCGCGGAGGTCGGCCACCTCGTCGAGCAGCGGACGGTCGGCCTCGTGCCCGATCGCGCTGACGATCGGCGTCAGCGCGGCAGCCGCCGCGCGCACCAGGCGCTCGTCGCTGAAGCCGAGCAGATTCTGGAAGTCGCCGCCGCCGCGCGCCACGATGATGACCTCGACCTCGGGATCGGCGTCCAGCGTCCGGATAGCGGAGACCACCTCGGTCACCGTGCGCTCGCCCTGGACGGCCGCGTGCACGACGCGGAACCGCACCTGCGGCCAGCGCAGCTGCGCGTTGCGGAGCACATCCTTCTCGGCGTCGCTGTCCTTGCCCGTCACCAGACCGATCGTGTGCGGGAGGAACGGCAGGCGCTTCTTGCGCTCCACGGCGAACAGGCCCTCGGCGGCGAGCTGCTGCCGCAGCCGCTCCAGCCGCTCCAGAAGGTCGCCCAGGCCCACGTGCTTCATGTCGTAGACCTGCATGGTCAGGGTGCCGCCCTTGACCCAGAAGTTCGGCTTGATCGCGGCGACGACGCGGTCGCCCTGTTTGAGATCGGCCGGGATGCGCGCCTTCACCGAGGACCAGATCGTGAAGCTGATCGTGGCGTCCTCGTTCAGGTCTTTCAGCTTGCCGTAGACGTTCCCGCCGGAGATGCCCCACTGCGTGATCTCGCCCTCGACCCATGCGGTGCCGAGCCGGTCGATCCATCCCTTGATCTTGGAGTTGAGCAGCGCGACCGGCCACGGGGAGTCCACGGTCGGGGGAGCGGGCTGCATCGCGACGGGCGCTGACTGGCTCACCGACCCCTCCCATTCCGTGTCCAGCGTGCTCACGTAGGATCGAAGGGTGAGCGACGCAACCATCAGCCTCCCGATGCCGCGGATTCCCGGCGCGAGGCGACGGCTTCAGGATAACCCGGTCGTCGGACACAAGAAGGTCCTGCTGGCCGCACCCCGCGGCTACTGCGCCGGTGTCGACCGCGCCGTGGTCGCCGTCGAGAAGGCGCTGGACCTCTACGGTTCGCCCGTCTACGTGCGCAAGCAGATCGTCCACAACGTGCACGTCGTGTCCGAGCTGGAGCAGCAGGGTGCGATCTTCGTGGACGAGGTCGACGAGGTTCCGGAGGGCGCGCACGTCGTCTTCTCGGCGCACGGCGTCTCGCCGGCCGTCGTCAACGCCGCCGCCGCCCGCGGCCTGCGCGCGATCGACGCCACCTGCCCGCTGGTCACCAAGGTGCACCGCGAGGCCGTGCGCTTCGCGCGCGACGACCGCGAGATCCTGCTCATCGGCCACGCGGGCCACGAGGAGGTCGAGGGAACGGCGGGCGAGGCGCCCGACCACGTGACCCTGGTCAACGGGCCGGACGACGTCGACTCCATCGTCGTGAAGGACCCGGATCGCGTCGTCTGGCTCTCGCAGACCACGCTGTCGGTCGACGAGACGATGGAGACCGTGCGCCGCCTGCGCGAGCGCTTCCCGAACCTGCAGGACCCGCCCAGCGACGACATCTGCTACGCCACCCAGAACCGCCAGGTCGCCATCAAGAAGGTCGCCGAGCAGGCGGAGCTCGTGATCGTGGTCGGCTCGGCCAACTCCTCCAACTCGGTCCGCCTGGTCGAGGTCGCGCTGGAGTACGGCGCGAAGGCCGCCTACCGCGTCGACTATGCGAGCGAGATCAAGCAGGAATGGCTCGACGGCGTCTCCTCGATCGGCGTGACGAGCGGCGCATCCGTGCCCGAGGTGCTGGTGCAGGAGGTGCTGGACGACCTCGCGGGCGCCGGTTACGCCGATGTCGAGGAGGTCAAGACGGCCGAGGAGGACCTCATGTTCTCGCTGCCGAAGGAGCTCCGCAAGGACATCTCGGGCAAGCAGGACGCGCGGGCGCTCGGCGGCCGCGGCACCCGCTAGGCCGCTCCTCCGCTCCGTCCCGGCGCGGCGCTAGGGCGTCTGGGTCGGCGTCGTGCCGCCGGAGGTCCCCGAGTAGAACCCGAGCAGCACCGGGTCGGTCGCGAGCACCGCACCGGCGAAGATCAGCAGCACGACCATGGCGACGATCCCCGCGACGAGGGGGACCCAGAACGCCAGCCGCCGCCGGACCAGCAGCAGCGCCGCGAGACCCGCGGACGCCGCCCAGATCACGCCCATCAGGATGGACCCGATCAGCACCAGCGTGCCCACGACCGGTGCGGGCGTGTAGTCGCCGAGGCCGTTCGTGCTGTGCAGCAGCTGCATCGAGGCCGGGATGGCCTGGAGTGTCGCGATCGAGTACAGCATCCCGAAGAAGCCGAAGACGGCGAGCAGGATGGTGAGCGTCAGGTTCCAGGTCGGGGCCGGCTGCCCCGCGCGGGCCCGCTCGCCCGCCGACGGGTAGGGCGCCCCGGGATACGGAGGCCGCGCGCCCGGATACGGCGCGCCCGCCGGGGCCGGCGGAGTGACGGCGTCGTCCTCGCGCTCGAGCGGCCGGGAGGTGTCGAGGCGGTCGGCATCGGCCGGGGGATGCCACACCCAGCCGGGGGGCGCCAGCTCCCCGAACTGCGGACGTGGCCGGTCGTCCGGCCGCGGCTCCTGGTCGGTCATGCCCGCTGCCTCCTCGATCCTGCTGGTGCGGGCGGCGGGCGCTTCCGCGTCCCGCCGCCCGGCGCGACTACTTGCCGGAGTGTCCGGCCGAGCCGAGCTGCTGCGTCGCCTCGATGACGCGCTGCGCCATCGCCGACTCGGCGACCTTGCCCCAGGCGCGCGGGTCGTACAGCTTCTTGTTGCCCACTTCGCCGTCGACCTTGAGCACGCCGTCGTAGTTCTTGAACATGTAGTCCGCGATCGAGCGGGTGAAGGCGTACTGGGTGTCGGTGTCGATGTTCATCTTCACGACGCCGTTGCGAACCGCCTCCGCGATCTCCTCGTCGGTGGAGCCGGAGCCGCCGTGGAAGACGAGGTCGAGCGGCTTCGGGCCGTGGCCGTACTTCGCGGCGAGGCCGTCCTGGATCTCCTTCAGGAGCTCGGGGCGGAGCTTGACGTTGCCCGGCTTGTACACCCCGTGCACGTTGCCGAAGGTGAGTGCGGCCATGTAGCGGCCGTTCTCGCCGAGGCCGAGCGCGTCGACCGCCTTCTCGGCGTCGGCCAGCGTGGTGTACAGCGCTTCGTTCGATCCCTCGTGGCGGACGCCGTCCTCCTCGCCGCCGACGACGCCGATCTCGACCTCGAGGATCGCGTTGATCGCCTTGGTGCGCTTGAGCATGTCCTGCGCGATCTGGAGGTTCTCGTCCAGCGGGATGGCCGAGCCGTCCCACATGTGCGACTGGAAGATCGGGTTGCGGCCGGCCCGGACCTCCTCCTCGGAGGCGGCGATGAGCGGCAGGACGAAGTCGTCGAGCGCGTTCTTCGGGCAGTGGTCGGTGTGGAGCGCGACCGTGATGGGGTAGTTCTTGGCGACCTCGGTGGCGAACTTCGCGAACGCGAGCGCCCCGGTCGCGCGGGCCTTGACGGTCTGCCCGGCGAAGTAGTCCGCGCCGCCGGTGGTGACCTGGATGATCCCGTCGCTGCCCGCCTCGGTCAGACCCTGCAGCACGGCGTTGATCGTCTGCGACGACGACACGTTGAACGCGGGGTAGGCGAAGCCGCCGGCCTTCGCTTTGTCGAGCATCTCTGCGTACTGGTCCGGCGTGGCGATGGGCATTGCAGCTCCTTGAGGATCGGGGTGTCGAACGCCCTCATCATACCGAGGCGCTTGACATCCGGACCGAGCCCCCTCATTATGGTCAAAGGATTGATGGTCAGACCATCATCCCAGAACCACCCACAAAGGAGTAGGCACATGAATCTGCACTCGCTGCTGCAGAAGCGCACCGAGGAGGCGGGACCGATCCGCGTCGGCGTCATCGGTGCGGGCAAGTTCTCGTCGATGTTCCTCACGCAGGCCGTGAACAGCCCCGGCTTCCACGTGGTCGCCGTCGCCGACATCAACGTCCCCAAGGCGAAGGCGGCCCTGGACCGCACCGGATGGCCGGCCGAGCGTTACGCGGCCACCGGCTTCGACGACGCCCTGCGCACGGGCAAGACCTTCGTCACCGAGAGCGCGGACGACCTGCTGCGCCGCCCGGAGATCGAGGTCGTCCTGGAGATCACCGGCAACCCGATCATCGGCACCTATCACGCGCTCACCGCCATCGACAACGGCAAGCACGTCATCATGGTCAACGTCGAGGCGGACTGCATGGTCGGCCCGATCCTCCAGCGCCGCGCGCAGGCCGCCGGCGTCGTCTACTCGATGGCCTACGGCGACCAGCCGGCGCTGATCTGCGAGATGGTCGACTGGGCGCGCACCGTCGGCTTCGACGTCGTCGCCGCGGGCAAGGGCACCAAGTACCTTCCGGAGTACAACTACTCCACGCCGGACACGGTCTGGAACTACTACGGCTTCACCGAGGAGCAGCTGGCCTCGGGCGACTACAACCCGAAGATGTTCAACTCGTTCCTGGACGGCACCAAGTCGGCCATCGAGATGGCGGCCGTCGCCAACGGCACGGGCCTCATCCCGCAGGACGAGGGTCTCAACTTCACGCCGGCGGGCGTCGACGAGCTGTCGACGCTCATCATCCCGAAGGCCAACGGCGGCACGCTCAGCCGCTCGGGGACCGTCGAGATCGTCTCCAGCCTCAACCGCGACGGCAGCGACGTGTACCGCGACCTGCGCTGGGGCGTCTACGTCACCTTCGAGGCGCGCACCGACTACGCGGTCCAGTGCTTCGCCGAGTACGGCGTGCAGACCGACCCGTCGGGCCGCTTCGGCGAGCTGTACCGTCCGTACCACATGATCGGGCTCGAGCTCGGGGTGTCCATCGCGGCGGCGGTCCTCCGCAACGAGGCCACCGGCTCGCCGACCGGCTTCCGGGGCGACGTCGTCACAACGGCGAAGAAGGACCTCCGCGCGGGCGACACGCTCGACGGCGAAGGCGGCTACACGGTCTTCGGCAAGCTGGCTCCGGCCGCGGTGTCGCTCGACCACAACGCCCTCCCGCTGGGCCTGGCGCACGGCGCCAAGCTCATCCGCGACGTCCCCAAGGACCGCATGGTCTCGTGGGACGACGTGGATGCGGACGAGTCGCTGCTCGCCGTCCAGGTGCGCCGCGAACTGGAGGACGAGTTCCGTCGCGAATCCCTCGCCGCGGCCTGATGGTCTGACCTCGGCGCTCATGAAAACTAGACTGCTTCTCACCGGGAGCGGCGCTTCGAGCGCCGGGGCGATCCGGGCCCCCATGGGGGTCCGGAACCCGAACGAGGGGAGAAGCGATGTCGGAGGGCACGGCGTGGGAGCCCGTTCAGCGGGTCCGCACGTACGAGCAGGTCATGGCGCAGATCGAGGAGCGCATCCTCGACGGCCGGTTGAAGGCGGGAGACCACCTGCCGAGCGAACGGGATCTCGCGATCTCGCTCGGCGTCAGCCGTCCGTCGCTGCGGGAGAGCCTGCGGGTGCTGGAGGCGCTCGGGGTGGTGGACATCCGCCGCGGCGGCGAGGGGGGAGCGGTCCTCGTCGGGACGCCTGGACCCGGGTTCGTGAACCTGCTCAAGCTCCAGCTGGCGCTCGGGCACTTCAGCCAGACCGACGTGCTCGACACGCGCATCGCGCTCGAGTCGTGGTCGTGTTCGGAGGCGGCCCATCGAGCGACGGATGACGACCACGCCGCGCTCGCCGGCATCCTCGACGCCATGGAGGACCCCTCCATCGACGCACGCGAGTTCAACCGGCTGGACACCGCCTTCCACGTGACGATCGCGGAGTCCACCGGGAACGCCCTCACCGCCCACCTGATGCAGTCCCTCCGGATCGCCATCAACCGCCAGATGATCGAGGCCTACGAACGCCTCGACGACTGGCGGGAGACGGCCAAGACCGTCCGGGCGGAGCACCGCGGCATCCTCGCCGCGATCGAACAGCACGACCCGGATCAGGCCGTCCGCCTGGTTCGCGAACACATCGAAAGCTTCTACGCCATCGGCAACGTCGGCGGGGTCACCGCCCCGACCGGCTAGAGCCGGGAGACGGTCTCCCGGCTCGAAACGAGTATCAAGGGAGACACTCCGCAATGACCATGACAGCATCCCGTTCACAGCAGGCGGCCAACGGTTCGCCCGACAAGCTGAAGGTCGCCATCGGCTCCGCCGTCGGCACCACCGTCGAGAACTACGACTTCCTCGCCTACGGCACCGCCGCCGCCCTCTACTTCGGGACGGACTTCTTCCCGAGCGAGGACCCGGTCGTCGGTGTCCTGCTCGGCTTCCTCACGTTCGGCATCGGCTTCGCGATGCGTCCGCTCGGCGGCATCATCGGCGGCTTCCTCGGCGACAAGTACGGCCGCAAGCCGGTGCTCGTCGGTGCGCTGTTCGTGATGGGCATCTCGACCGTCCTCATCGGCCTGCTGCCGACCTACGCGCAGGTCGGGCTGCTCGCCCCGCTCCTGCTCACCGCGATCCGTATCGTGCAGGGCCTCGCGTTCGGCGCCGAATGGGGCGGCGCGATCCTGATGACCTTCGAGCACGCGCCGTGGCGAAAGCGCGGCAAATTCGCCGCCATCCCGCAGGTCGGCGTGCCGCTCGGAGTCTTCCTCGCCAACGTGGCGTTCCTGCTCTCGGCGGGCCTCGGCAACGAGCTGGCCTGGCGTCTGCCGTTCATGCTCAGCGCCGTGCTGATCGTCGCCGGCCTCATCATCCGCCTCAAGGTGTCGGAGAGCCCCGAGTTCGAGGAGGCCAAGACCGCCGGCACGCTGGTGAAGAACCCGATCCTGACCGTCCTCCGCAACGACTGGCGGACCGTCCTCCGCGTCATCGCGCTGCGCCTCGCCGAGACCGGCGGCTTCTACGTCATCGTCACCTACCTCATCTCCTACATCACGTCGAACGAGATCGCGACGCGCGAGACCGCGCTGACCGGCCTCATCATCGCGACGGCGCTGGGATGCTTCACCACGGTGATTTTCGGCGCGCTGAGCGATCGGTTCGGCCGGAAGACCGTGTACCTGATCGGCTCGCTCGCGACCATCGCGTTCGGCTTCCCGATGTTCCTGCTCGTCAACACAGGCATCCCCGCCTTCATCGTGCTCGTCTACGTGATCGGCCTCGCGATCATCCACGACATGCTCGCGGGCACGCAGGGCGCCTACTTCAGCGAGCTGTTCAGCACGAACACCCGCACCTCGGGCGCCTCGCTCGGCTACCAGTTCTCGGCCGCGTTGTCGGGCTTCATCCCCTTCATCGCGACGGCCGCGGCCATCGGGATGGGCTGGGGCGGTGTCGCCTGGATCTACGTCGCCGTCGGCGTGATCGGCCTGATCGGCGTCCTCGTCACCCGCGAGACCTGGGGACCGAAGGAGCGCGCCGAGGTGGAGCGCGTCATCGCCGAGGACCGCGCATGAAGACGGTCGTTCTCGACGACGACCCCACCGGCACGCAGTCGGCGACCGGGGTCCGCGTCCTCCTCGTGAGCGACGCGGACCTCCTCACCGAGGCGCTGCGGCAGGATGACAGCGTCTACGTGCAGACGAACAGCCGCGCGATCGACGAGGACGCGGCCGTGCGGCTCGTGTCGCGGGTCAAGCGCGACGCCGAGGAGGCGGCGCGCAGGCTGGGCGAGGAGGTGCAGTTCGTGCTGCGCGGCGACTCGACGCTGCGGGGACACGTGTTCGCCGAGACCGAGGTGTTCCTCTCCTCGGAGGCGGTCATGCTGTTCGTGCCCGCGTTCCCGGACGGCGGCCGGACCACGGTCGACGGCGTGCACCTGGTGCGGATCGGCGACTCCGTCGTCGCGGCGCACGACACGGAGTACGCGGCGGACCCGGTGTTCCCGTTCTCGAGCGGGGTGCTCGCCGAGTACGTGCGCGAGAAGTCGTCGCGCGAGCCGGTGCCGGTGCCGCTGTCCGTGGTGCGCGGCCCGGTGGAGGAGCTGGCGGCGGCCTTCGGCGCTGCTCCCGTGGGAAGCGTGCTGCTGCCCGACGCACTGACGGATGACGACATCCGGCGCGTCGCGGAGGCCGTCGGGATCACGCGGGAGTCGGGCACGCAGCTCGTCGTGCGTTCGGCCGCCCCGCTCGCGGCGGCGCTCGCCGGGGTGCAGAGCACCGGGCTGCTTCCGCGTCCGCTCGTGGCGTCGGCGTGTCCGACGCTGCTCGCCGTCGGATCGCACACCGGCGGCGCGACCGCGCAGCTCGAGGGCGTCCGCGAGGGATGGGGCGAACCGTCCGTCATCGACACGGTCGCCGCCTTCGCCGACCCCGCCTCCGCCGGGCATGCGGCCGCTGCTGCCGCCCGCGCGCGGCTGGACGACGGGATGCTCGCCGTGGTCACCAGCGAACGGGTCCGCGCCGCGTCCGACAACACGCTCGCGCACGGCGAGAAGGTGATGACCGCGCTGACGACGGCCGTCCGGGACCTGCTGCCGCGGGTGGAGGTCGTGGTCGCCAAGGGCGGTATCACCTCCGCCGAGGTGGCGCGGACCGGGGTCGGCGCCACCTGGGCGTACGTCGCCGGACAGGTGCTGCCGGGCGTGTCGGTGTGGCGGATGCTCGCCCACGACGGGCGCGAGATCACCTACGTGGTCGTGCCGGGCAACGTCGGCGGACCGGACACCCTCACCGAGGTGCTGTCCGCCGTGGGGCTCGTGCCGGAGACCGTCGGCGCGGTCTGAGCCGCGCCCCGCGCGCGGTCTGCGCGAACGTTCCGTGAACGTCCGTGCAGACCGCGCTCCGGCCCCTGACGAGGCGCGGAGCGGCGGATACACTGGCACCGTCCGGACCGCCCCGCGGGCGCCGGACGACGACGACGGCGTTCCTGTACCGGCGTCGTCTCTTCTACGAATCCGTCCGGGAGGACCCATCATGACCAGCACCGACAGCGCCCCGCACTTCACGCACCCCGACCGGAACCTGGCCATGGAGTTGGTGCGGGCGACCGAGGCGGCGGCGATCCGGGCGACGCCGTGGATCGGGCGCGGTGACAAGAACGCGGCGGACGGTGCGGCTGTGGATGCGATGCGCAAGTTCCTGGGGACCGTCAATTTCGACGGCGTCATCGTGATCGGCGAGGGCGAGAAGGACAACGCCCCCATGCTCTTCAACGGCGAGCACGTCGGGAACGGCCGCGGACCGGCGGTGGACATCGCCGTGGACCCGATCGACGGCACCTCGCTGACGGCCGCCGGGCGCCAGAACGCGCTGTCGGTGATCGCGGTCTCGGACCGCGGGTCGATGCTGGACGCGTCGAGCGTGTTCCGGATGAACAAGATCGTGACCGGTCCGGCCGGTCACGGCGTCGTGGACCTGTCGCAGTCGATCGGGGACAACATCCGCGCGCTGGCGAAGGCGCTGGGCAAGCCGGTGAACGAGATCCGGGTGGCGGTGCTCGACCGGCCGCGGCACGAGGGGCTGATCGAGGAGATCCGCGCGGCGGGCGCGGGGACGCGGCTGCTGCTCGACGGGGACGTCGCAGGCGGCATCAACGCGGCCCGCTACGAGTCGCGCATCGACATGTGCGTCGGTGTCGGCGGCAGCCCGGAGGGCGTCATCACGGCGGCGGCGGTCAAGGCGCTCGGCGGCTTCATGCAGGGGATGCTCGCGCCCGGCGACGACGAGGAGCGGGCCCGGGGGATCGCCGCGGGGCTGAAGATGGACACCATCCTCAGCGTCGACGACCTGGTCCAGGGCGACAACACGTTCTTCGTCGCGACCGGCGTGACCGACGGCGGCCTGGTCGAGGGCGTCCGGCGGAAGGGCCCGATCATCCGGACCGAGTCGATCGTGCTCCGCTCGAAGTCGGGCACCGTCCGCCGCGTGATCGCGGACCACCTCGCCGAGAAGTGGCTGGAGCCAGACCAGCTCTAGTAGCGGCCGAGATTCGTGCCGAATGTTCGTTATGGCGGCGCCATTCCGCACGTTCGGCACGAATCGGCGCGACGGCTAGGCGACCCCGGGTTCGCGCGCGTCGTCGTCGGCGCGCGCCCGCTCCTTCTCCTCGATGGCGAGCTTGTCGATTCCGTGCATGTCGCGCGGCTCGAGTTCGCTGACCAGCTCGAAGGCGGTGAGCTCGCGGGGCGCCTCCTCGATGCCTTCGAGGGCGCCGATGACCTTCGTCTCGTCGAGCGCGTTGAGCTTGCGTGCGGCGGGGAACACCTGGCGCTCGAACGAGCCGACGAAGCCGTTGTAGTCCTTGACGGTCCGCTCCAGAGACCGGCCCAGCTTCTCGATGTGGCCGGCCGTCGTCGCGAGACGGCTGTAGAGGGTGCGGCTCAGGTCGAACAGCTGCTTCGCCTCCTGGGTCAGCACATCCTGCTGCCAGCTGAACGCGACGGTCTTCAGCACCGACCACAGTGTCACGGGCGACGCGAGCGCGACCCGCTTGCCGAACGCGAACTCCATGATCGACGGGTCGGCCTCGAGCGCCGACGACACCAGCGACTCGCTCGGGATGAACGCGATCACGAGCTCGGGCGACGACTCCAGGCCGGTCCAGTACGCCTTGCTGCCGAGCGCCGTGATGTGGTCGCGGACCGCCTTCACGTGCTGCTTGAGCAGCGCCTCGCGCTGAGCCGCCTCTGTGCCGGTCGCCGTTGCCGGGATCTGGCTCGCCTCGAGGTACGCGTTGAACGGCACTTTGGCGTCGAGTGCGATGCTCTTGCCTCCGGGCAGCCGCACGATCATGTCCGGCCGGCCCGCGCCCGACTCCGAGTGGATGCTGGACTGCACGTCGAAGTCGACCCGCTCCAGCAGGCCCGCGGCCTCGACCACGCTCCGCAGCTGCGTCTCGCCCCACACGCCGCGGGTGCTGTTGGACCGCAGCGCGGACGCCAGCGCCTCGGCGGTGCTCCGCAACCGCTCCTCGGACTCGGCCGCCGACCGCAGCTGCTGGGTGAGCTGGCCGTGCTGCTGGCTGCGCTGCGCCTCCAGCTCCATGACCTTCCGCTGCATGTCGCTCAGGCTCTCCTTCACGGGCGCGAGCGCCTGCAGCACCTTGCTCTCGGCGCGCTCGCGCTCGGCCCGCGCCTCGGCCTCGGCGCGGTGCCGCTCGATGGTCTCGCGGTACTGCTCCTGCGCGACCCGCAACTGCTCCTGCATCGCATCCACCCGGCTGTGAGCGGCGGCGAGGTCCGCGCGGATCTCCGCCTGCACCGCGGCTTCGGCGGCACGGATCTCCGACTGCACCGCAGCCTCCGCCGCCCGGATCTCGGCGATCTCGGCCTGATGCTGGGCGGCGACCACGGCCGGGTCGACGGCGGCCCCGGGCTGACCGGCGGCAGCACGATCGCGCATGAGCTTCACGACGGCGAAGCCCGCGCCGACAGCGCCGACGACGAGGCCGACCAGGAGGCCGAGGAGCAGGGCGAGGATGTCCATGCCTGCAGTCTGTCAGCGGCCTCCGACACTCGGTCGCGCGGGGGCCGCGAGTCGTGAGCAGATGCGCGAATTCGAGGCGCGTCGCGACATCATGTCACCACTCGATCGCGCGGGGCGGATCGGTCAGGCGGCGACGGGGACGCCGATGCGGCCGAGGCGCGCGCCGGTGAGCTCGGAGAGGTCGGCGATCGTCGCGGCCTCGTGCCGCTTCGCCGCATGGATGACGATGGCGGCGCACGCCTCCGCGTCCGCGAGCGCGTCGTGGTGGTTGAAGCCCTCGAACCCGGCCGCCATGGCCGCGACCGGCAGGCGGTAGGACTCCAGCGAGTACGTCCGACGGGCCACCTGGAGGCTGCAGAGGTACGCGTACTCGGGGCACGCGACGAAGGTCGCGGCGCAGGCCGCGCGGATCACGCCCATGTCGAAGCCGGCGTTGTGGGCGACCAGGTGGTCGTCCTCCGCGAACTCCACGAGGTCTGCCAGCTGGTCGACCCAGCCCGCCGCGTCGGCCACCTGCTCGGGGTGGATGCCATGGATGCGGATGTTCCACTCCTGGAAGTGGTCGTGGCCCAGCGGCGGCCGGATGAACCATCCCGCCCGGTCGACCACCTTGCCGTCCCGCACCTTCACCAGGCCGACCGAGCAGGCCGACGCGGGGGAGGAGTTGGCGGTCTCGAAGTCGATGGCGGTGAAGTTCAGGGTCACGCTCGAATGCTGACATGCCCCACCGACGCCGCCCGTCAGGCGCCCCGCGCGCCGCGCGCATCCACTCGCCCTCCCCGGGCGCCGCGTCCGTCGAAGTGCAGCTCGTTGCGTTCGACACGCCGTGCCGAGCCGCAGCTACGTGCACCTCACGAGATAAGTCGGGCGCGGAGAGACGGGCCCGCGTAGCGTGGAGGCATGCGATCCCGTCAGCAGCGCGACCTCCACGCGGCCTCCTTCGACCGGGCGGCCGACGTGTACGACGCGGCACGCCCGTCCTACCCGGCGGACGCGGTGAGCTGGTTGCTGGACGGTACGGACGATCCCGTCGTCGACCTCGGCGCGGGCACCGGCAAGCTCACGGCAGCACTCGTCGAACGCGGCCGCGACGTCGTCGCCGTCGGTCCGTCGCCGGAGATGCTGCGCGTCCTGCGCGAACGCCTCCCCGACGTCCCGGCGCACGAGGGCACCGGCGAACGCCTCCCGCTCCCCGCTGCCTCCGCCGGGGTCGTACTCGTTGCGCAGGCCTGGCACTGGGTGGATGCGGAGCGCGCCATCCCGGAGGTCGCCCGCGTGCTCCGTCCCGGCGGACGCCTCGGCCTCGTCTGGAACGAGCGCGACGAGAGCATCGGCTGGGTGCGCGAGCTGGGGGAGCTGATGGATGCGGGCTCCGCCGCCTTCGACGACGAGGCCGACCCGGTCCTCGCCCCACCGTTCGGCCCGCTGGAGAAGCACGAGACCCGCTGGGTGCAGGCGCTCGACCGCGAGGGCCTGCTCGACCTCGCCCGCTCCCGCAGCTACTTCATCACCAAGGACCCGGACGCCCAGGCCGCCGTCATCGAGTCGCTGCGGCGGCTCATGCGCGAGCATCCCGACCTCGCCGGGCGCGACACGTTCGAGCTGCCGTACGTGACCCGCTCGTACCGCGCCACCCGGCTCGGCTGACCGCGGGCGGCCGGGTCGGACCGGCCCCGTAGAATGGACGACCGTGGCTCTCACTATCGGAATCGTCGGGCTGCCCAATGTGGGCAAGTCCACCCTGTTCAACGCGCTGACCAAGAACGACGCTCTGGCGGCGAACTACCCGTTCGCGACCATCGAGCCGAACGTCGGCGTGGTGAACCTGCCCGACCCGCGGCTCGACCGCCTGGCGGAGCTGTTCCACAGCGAGCGCACCGTCCCCGCGCCGGTGTCGTTCGTCGACATCGCCGGGATCGTGAAGGGCGCGAGCGAGGGCGAGGGTCTGGGCAACAAGTTCCTCGCGAACATCCGCGAGGCCGACGCGATCGCCCAGGTCGTGCGGGGTTTCAGCGACGCGGATGTCGTGCACGTGGCGGGTAAGACCGACCCCGCCGGCGACATGGAGACCATCAACACCGAGCTCATCCTCGCCGACCTGCAGACCCTCGAGAAGGCGGAGCAGCGGTACGAGAAGGAGGTCAAGGGCCGCAAGCTCGAGCCGATCGTCCTCGAGACCGCCCGCGCAGCGAGCGAGTACCTGAACTCCGGCAAGCCGCTCTCGACCTCCTCGATCGACCTCGAGCCGGTGCGCGAGCTGGGTCTGCTCACCGCGAAGCCCTTCATCTACGTGTTCAATGTGGACGAGGACGTCCTGACGGACGAGTCCCGCCGCGCCGAGCTGGCCGCGCTGGTCGCCCCCGCGCAGGCGGTCTTCCTCGACGCCAAGCTGGAGTCCGAGCTCATCGACCTGGATGCCGCCGACGCCGCCGAACTCCTCGCCTCCACGGGCCAGGACGAGTCCGGACTCGACCAGCTCGCCCGCATCGGGTTCGACACCCTCGGGCTGCAGACCTACCTCACCGCCGGCCCGAAGGAGTCGCGCGCCTGGACCATCCCCAAGGGCGCGAAGGCCCCCCAGGCGGCGGGCGTCATCCACACCGACTTCGAGAAGGGGTTCATCAAGGCGGAGGTCATCTCCTTCGAGGACCTGATGGACGCGGGAAGCATCGCCGAGGCCCGCTCCCGCGGCAAGGCGCGCATGGAGGGCAAGGACTACGTCATGCAGGACGGGGACGTGGTCGAGTTCCGGTTCAACGTGTAGGTGGGCGTTCAGCGCTGAGGAGTTCTGGTCGCTGACGCGCCGTGGTCTTTGACCTGCGTCTGTTCGGGCCTCTGCGTCACGCCCCCAGCGCGACCAGAAGCGTCAGCGCGGCGAGCACCGCGTTCAGCGGCGTCATCAGCGCGCGTTCGCGTCGGCTCTTCGATGCGGCGTTGGCGAGGATGCCGAGGACGAAGACCGCGAACACCACCCAGATGCCGATCTCGACGAGCAGCGGAGGAAGGTCGATCAGCCCCGCTGCGGCGAGGACGATCACGGCGAAGGCGGCGTAGAGCAGGACAGCCACCAGGCTCGCGACCCGTCGGCCCGCGGGGAGCACGCGGTCGGCGCCGCCCCACGCCAGACGGCCCCAGGGGGCGCCGAGCGCGAGGGCGATCTGGAAGGCGGCGAGCAGTCCGAGGATGATGACGATGACAGCTGCGATGATCACGCCTGTGAGCGTATCGGCTCGGCGGGCCCGCACGCCCGCCCACCCCAGATCCAGCTCCCGCCGCGGCCCCGCGAGCCGGTCCGCCAGGAACCGCCCGCTGACCGGCAGCGCCGCGGCATCCCGCTCGATCGCCGCATCACCGACTTCGAGAAGGGCTTCGTCAAGGCGGAGGTCATCTTGATGGACGCGGGAAGCATAGCTCCGAGGCCCACTCCCGCGGCACGGCGCTACGGAGGCCGATCCGGCGGTGAACGGCGGCGGTCAGGACTGGGTGATCAGGACGTCGATCCCGGACCGGTTCGACGTCCGGGTCTTGTCCTCCGCACCCGGGACCGGCCCATTCGCCGTCCACGAAGTGACGTACAGCTGCAAGAAGTATCCGTCCGTCGAGATGGTGGCGAAACCTCTGAGGAACTGATTCTGATCCAGCTGACCGTCCCACCCGATTCGTTTCGCTCGATCCACGATGGTGCGAGCTGCCGCCGTCGAGTCCTCGGTCGCGATCCTGAACTCGACCGTGGGGCCTTCGCCGCTCAACCGTTTCATCTGTCCGCGATGCTGCTCGATGAGCGTCACGCCGGCATGGGTCACGCCGAGTTGTTCGGCCGCAGCATCGACCAGGTCGTATTCATAGGGGCTGGGTATCCCGGTGCATCCCGTGAGCGAAGCGGCCAGAAGGGCCATGGCGGCTCCCACCGCGGCCGCATTCCGCGCGCGTGCTGATCCCCCCGGCATGAGATCACGCTAGCCGGAGGCGCGGTCCGGCGATTCCCCCAACGCGAGGGTAGCGAGGGTGCGACGCCACGGCCGACATCACCCCAGATCCAGCTCCCGCCGCGGCCCCGCGAACCGGTCCGCGAGGAAGCGCCCGCTGACCAGCAGCGCCGCGGCATCCCGCTCGATCGCCGCATCCCGCATGGTCCGTGCCGCCGACTCGAGCGCGTCCAGCTGCATGGTCAGCGTCTGGGCCGGGGTGAGACCGCTGGCCAGCACGTGCTCGGTCGCCCATTCGGGCGGCAGCGCGAGGTACGCCCGGAGGGTGTCGGGGAGGTACAGCGTCGCCGCCACGCGCAGCATCACCTCCGGCTCACCCGACCCGGCCACGCGCGGCAGGGTGTCGGCGAGCAGTTCGCCGATCCGCTCGACGGACGCCACGGCTTCGTCCGGCACCCGGCGGCGGATGCGCGCGGCGAGGGTGCGCAGGTCCTGCGCGAGGGTGGCGTCGTCGACGTGGATCTCCGAACCCGGCGGCAGGATCCCCAGCGTCTGGAGGGCGCGCTCCGAATCCGCGGAGTCCTCGGCGGCCTGCACCGCCAGCGCGGCCACCAGCCGGGCGAAAGCGGTCAGCCACCGGCTGAGGGTGATGGTGAGGTCGGACAGCACGACCGACCCGTACAGCTGCTCGACGGTCGGCGTCCACCGGGGACCCGCCTTCCAGCTGAGCGCCAGCGCTTCGGTGGGACCCGCGAGCCGTATCCGGGTGATCGTGCCGGGCCGCTGCGCCAGCCGGTCGGCGAGCGACCGTGTGAACTCGACCGTGAGCGCCGTGGATGCGACATCGGCCGGGAGCGCACGCGCGACGCTGTCGATGAGCTCGCGCAGCAACGACTCGGGGTCGGAGTCCGGCCACGCCCCGCTCAGCCTGTCGAACGGCATGCTCACCCGCTCATCCAAGCACGCCTCACCCCGCGGCACACGGGGCGGATGACCGATCCTCAGGGGGTGCTGGGGGAAGCGAGGTCGCCGGCCGGAACGTGTTCGAGCCCCAGCCCCGCCTGCCCGTATTCGCTGAGGACCTGCCCGATCACGACCCGATACGGCCCGATCCACCGCTCGTAGAGGCGCTTCGCCTCGCGGTGCGTGTCCATGCCGATCAACTGGTGCAGCGCGTCGAGGCTGCTCCAGTAGTAGACCTCCGAATGGAGGCCCGTCTCCGGGTTCTCCCAGGCCTCCTCCCCGAGGAAACCGGGGATGGCGCGGGCTCGAACCGCGATCTCATCGTTGAGGCGGTGGAACTCGTCGTCGCGGTCCTTCGCGTCGAAGATGAAGGCGGATGTGTAGACGGTGGTGCTCATAGGCGGCAGCCTAGCGACCCGATGGTCTCTCGTGCGCACGGTGTCCGCAGTCGTACCATTCGCGTGCGCCCACGATGCACCGGGGACCGGGGACCGGGGACGGGGGACGGGGGACGGCATGACGGACGAGGATCGGGACGACAGCGGCGAGACCGGCGACGGCCTCCCACCCGACGACCTCGGCCTGCCGCCGCCGCTGAACGCGGACAAGCCGGCCGCGCCACCGGCGATCAGCTCCAGCTACGGCGAGGAGGTGCCCCGCGATGCCTGAGCTCCTGAACCGGTCGCCGGACGAGGTCCTGAATGCGATGGGCGCCTCGTTCGGGGTCACCTGGCCCAACCCGTGGTGGCCGAGCGGCAACAGCGCCTACGACGACTGCGCCGCCTGCGTCAGCTACTACCTGTTCGGGCTGAACTCGTTCGGCAACCCCTTCTACACGTACGTGTCGCAGATCCAGAACTGGGGACGCGACCGCGGGGTCTGGCACGACGGCTCGGCGGGCGTGCGACCCGGGGACGTGCTGGCCTTCGACTGGGACGGCGACGGCGACCCCGACCACACCGAGATCGTCGTGGCCGTCTCGCCGGGCGGGTCCGTCGTGACCTCCCGCGGCACCAACTCCAACCCCGGCGACGACCTGCGCGACCGCACCCGCTCGGCCGGGTACATCCTCAGCTACATCCGGCCGCCCTACCTGCAAGGAGATGAGTTCGACATGGCCTCACTCGACGACCTCAACCGCATCGTCAACGACGCCGTCTCGCGGGCGATCGCCGCGACGGCGAGCGCGACCTCCGCGCGCACCAGCGCGATCCGGCGGGAGGGACGCGGCCGGCTCTACTACTGCCCCGACCCGCCGGCAGGACTGCCCCACTTCATCTGCATCTTCTGGGATCGCACCGCCAACAACGTCCTCTACGCCAACGTGGATGCGGACGGCGGCGAGACGCAGGCCCGGCACTGGAACGAGCTGTACTTCCAGACGGCGGACACCGTGGAGCAGGCGAAGGCCAATGCGATCGACCCGGAGCGGTTCGCGAAGCTGATCGACTTCGCCCTGGGGCGGGACTCGTCGTTCACGAACCAGCTGGCGACCCCGTCGTGACCGCGGGCGGCGGCGGTCACCATGATGGCAGCCTCCGTCGAATGAACGATTCCCCATGCTCAAGGTCCTCAGAGCATCTGCGTAGCTCCCGTCTTTATCGAAATTCTTCGCGTCGATGACCAAGTCCGAGGTATTCGTGGTCGCAAGGGATGGCGGGAGTCGCAAGCTGCCCAGCGCATTAGCACGTCGTCGGCCGTGAGCGTGCGACTGGCGAGGATGTCGCACGTGATGGGTATTGTTGCTTCGAGTGCGAGGGGGCATTTTGGACACTGGGCAAGAACACCGCGCGGCGAACGATTCGATTCGTGCGCAAGGATATCGCGCGTTTTGGACCGTTGACGCCGGCAGCGGGTGGCAGGCCATCGTCGTCGAAGAAGCTGCTCGATGGTTGCAACCCAAGTTCGACCTGAGTGTTGATCTCGCTTCCGACGGGGTTGTGCGAGGCCCGAAGGGTAACCGCCTGGAGATTAGGCATCATCAGGCTAATCACCAGACCGCGATGCGATTCGTGATGGACGAGGAGAACTCGGGCGGCCAGTTCTCAACCACACTCACCGCAGTGGAGGACGAACGAGGTCGCAGCTGGCTGTCCCTAGATATATTCAGGAGCGGCGGCGGGTGGGTTAATCGCCCAAAGTTGGCTGGCTATTTGCTTGAGGCGTTGCCATTGGCGGACGGTGACCTTCTGAGTCCATCGCCCAAGCACGTGGGCGTTCTGGGTGTTCCGGAACTATTGGAATTACTCGAGTCGCCGGAACGGCGGGGACCGGTCTTTGTCGCAGGCACAGATGATCGATTGCCATTCGACGCCTTCGTCCGCCGACTTGCGGGCTGGGCTCGGGAAACGGTTGGGCTAGGGCAGGTAGTTGTTCTCGATCCGGGAGCGACCGATTTGCTCAGCGATCTTGTGGGCAGTCGGTGGTCCACGCCGCCCTGGACACTCCGGACTTACTTGCCCGGCCTGAATTTTGCTACCTCGGCCGGTGCCCGTGCCAATCGGATTTTGGGCACTGAAAGGCTCGGACGTAATACTGACAGGCAGATCACACACTTGCTGGGGCTCGTCGCACGCGAGGTAGTCTCGGCGCGTCCCACGCCTCCGGAGCTCGTGAATTGGTCGCGCCGATTCGAGCGGATCGGTACCGCCGCCGTTACGTCGTCGGCGGTCCCGGTAAGGCCCGAAAGGCCTCAGGTAAGCGTCCGGACGTCACAAAAGCCGGAACCGTCGGACCTGCAGACTGCGCGCCTGGAGACGAGACGCCTCCTGGCGGATCTGATACGGATTCAGGAGACGTTGGGTCTCCCAGACCTGACGGAGTCAAGCCTCACAGAGCTTGTGGACATGGCTACCGCCGAAAGAATCGACCCTGTTGCCTTCCGTGAAGTCTCTGAGCAGTTGAGCCGATTGCAACAACGCAACGATGCGCTCATCGATGAGGCCGAACTTGCCAAGCTGGATCGCCTCGATGCGATCGAAGATCTCGAGGCCGCGGAGAAAACCATCGACGATCAAACCAGGCGAATCAGTTATCTCACCAAATCGTTAGTCGAACTTGGACGTCCGGACATCGCCTTCGGTGGCACCGTCGCGGAAGCCGAGGAGACGCCAACGTTTGGACCCGAGCCGATTGACTTTGCCGAGTTGTTGGAAAGGATGCCGGAGCTGGAGATCCACGGAGTTGTTTTCACGGGCGAACCAGGAATAACTGCAGGTCTGCAATCCATCGACACCGAGGGCAAGGCGCTACAACGCGCGTGGGAAGCGTTGACGACGCTGTGCGACTATGTCAAAGCCAAGCGCAACGGCGACGCGGACGGGAATGTCCACAAGTTCTTGGAAGATCAGCCGGTCGGCTATCGAAGCTTTCCTGTAAACAGGCACGCCGCGACGGAGACAAAATTCACCAAGGAACGCTACGGCGATGAGCGGATTCTTCCGGCCCCCGAGGCCGTGGATCCGCGCGGTGCCGTAAGTATGCTTGAGCACTTCAAGTTGGCTCGTATCAGCCGCCAAGATCCCCGTCTGTACTACTTCGACGACACATCGCGCTCCGGGAAGGTCTACGTGGGCTACATCGGTCCACATATGACAAACTCTCAAACGGAAACCTAGAACACGCCGCAGAAGCGGTGCTCGGCGAGATCGCGCCCCACGCTGGTGCGCGGAGGTCACCAGGACCGCAGCACGTCCGCCTTCGGCCCCGCCACCAGCGTGCGCGGCGGCACGTCGTCCGCCACGACCGCTCCCGCCGCGACGACCGCATCCCGCCCGATCGTGACGCCGGGCAGGATGGTCGCGCCTGCGCCGATCCACACGTTCTCCTCGACCGTGATCGGACCGCCGGTGAGCCACACCCGGCGATCGTCCGTGTCGACCGGGTGGCCGACGGTGATGAACGTGACCCGCGGCGCCACCATGACCCGCTCGGCCAGGGTGATGCCCGCGTAGTCGAGGAACGTGCAGTTCTGGTTGATGAAGACCCGCTCGGCGAGCTCCAGCCGCAGCCCGTGGTCGGTGAAGAACGGCGGGTAGATCGTCACGCGCGGAGGCAGGGGGCGCCCGAGGATCCGCGCGAACAGGTCCGCCTTGCCGGCCTCATCGTCGAACGGCAGCACGTTCAGGCGAGAGGTCAGGGCCGTCACCTCCAGCACGCGCTCCGACATGGCCTGGAACTCGGGGGAGTGGATGCGCATGAGCAGGTCCGACATCCCACGATCCTCGCACGGGCCCCCGTCACGCTAGGTTGAGTGCCATGCCGTACGTCGTCGACTTCGTGACCGTGTCCACCACCGGCCTGGAGAGCTCTCCGGTGGCCGAAGCGCTCGCGGGACTGCGGGCGAACGAGGCGCGGTACTTCCGCAACAAGTACGACCACGAGTTCACGGTCGGCACCGCTGAGGAGGAGGCCGACGCCGTCGCCCGGGTCGCGCGTGTGCTGAAGGACGAGCGGGACATCGTCATCGCGTCCCCGGCGCTGGAGGCGACGCGGTTCGAGGTCGACGGCGTGGACTGGACGTACGTGTTCTACGAGTCCGGGCTGTCCGTCAACCTGCTCTGGACCATCGAGGACGGCGGCAAGCGCGCGGTCGGGTTCAAGCTGTCCGACGGGATGGAAGTCCCCGAGGAGCTGGCCGCGTTCAAGTTCGCGCGGCAGCGGTCGAAGCTCGCGGGGACCATCCGCGGCTCCTACTTCGTCGTCAAGGGCGAGTACTGAGTCCGAGGACGAACCCGGTCACCGTGTCCGCGATGAGGTCGCGGACACCGGCCGCGCCAAGCTCGGAGGCCGCGAGCACCTTCATGCCGTGATCGGCTCCGGGCACCTCGACCACCCGGATGCCGTCGCGCGGGCCGATCGCGGCGACCACGTCCGCCGCCGTCCCGAACGTGTCGCGGCCGCCCTGCAGGACGAGAACCGGGACGGTCGGCTCCAGCAGTTCCGTGAGCCGCGACTTCTCGGGGCTCCCCGGTGGATGCAGGGGGAACGCGAGGCACACGACGGCGGCCGCGTCCACGGCCGCGGCGGTGCGGCAGGCGACGCGAGCCCCGGCGCTGCGGCCGCCGACGACGAGCGGCAGGTCGCCCGCGATCTCGCGGACCCGCGGAGCGGTCTCCAGCCACGCCGCGTCCAGCGCCGCGGGCCGGGCGGCCACGCGTTTGCCCGCCACACGCCACGGCTGCTCGTACCTCACCACGGTGATCCCGCGGTCGGGCAGGCGCGCGGCCAGCACCGCCAGGTCGACCGCGTCGATACCGCCGCCGGCTCCGTGGCCGAGCCACAGCACTGCGGCCGGATCCGTCGCGGCGGCCACGGTCAGCCTGCCGGGTCCGAGGGCGGTGGGGACGTCCAGCTGCATGCTCCGACGCTAGCGGGTCGTGCATCATGCAGCGACCCGTCCGGCCGCTCTTGCTTCGGGGGCTCCGCGGGCGGACCATGGAGGTGGCGAAGCGGGCGCCACGGGGTTGGATGGGGTTGATCGTATGGTCGCGGACGTACGCGTGTGCAAGGAGTGCGGGGCTCCGATCTCCGCAGAGCGTCGGCTGGTGCCGACGTCGCGGGGGTCATGGGTGACGGTGACGGTGCCGGTCGGGTGCACGAACCCGCTGTGCCGGAACGCGTCGGCACGGCGTCCCGTTCCGCCGGGCAGCGCGACGCTGGTCGCCTGAGCCCGCCCGGGCTCACTCGCCGATGCGGTCGACGCGGACGGTCGTGATGCCGTCCAGTCCGGCGAGCCGGGCCACGAGCCGCTGCGTCTCCGCGGCGCCGGCGCGCACGCGCACGTGCACTTCGAGCACGCCCGTCTCCGGTCCCGGCGTCCGCTGCACGTCGTCGACGACGGTATGCGCCTTCGACGCTGCGCACGCATCGAGCACGCGGGTGAGGACGTCGCCGGCATCCGCCGCCTGCACCGTGAGGACGCTGCCCGCGGCCCGGCGCAGGAGACGTTCCGCCGCCGGAAGCGTGCTGACCGCGACGAGGAGGAGCAGCGTCCCGGCGATCGCGAGCACCGGCAACCCGGCGGCGCACGCCATCCCGACCGCCGCGGTGACCCAGATGGACGCGGCGGTCGTCAGCCCGACCACATTGCCGCGGTTGACGAAGATGACGCCCGCGCCGACGAAGCCGATGCCGGTCACCACCTGCGCCGCGATCCGCGACGGGTCCGTCGGCGGCAGCCCGAGCGCGGTGAAGCCGTACGCCGACACGAGGGTGAACAGCGCCGATCCCACCCCCACCAGGATGTGCGTGCGCAGTCCCGCGCTCTTCAGCCGGATCTCCCGCTCGACGCCGATGACGGCGCTGAGCACGAAGGCGAGCACCAGCAGCAGCAGCTGCGTCAGCAGTTCGGCCCCGCCCAGCCCGAGCGTCATGGCCGGAGTCTAGGAGGGTGCGCTGGGGCGTGGGAATGCGGGGTTCGGTCAGGCCGTGGCCTCCGCCGCCGCCGGACCGCGCCGCGGCCGCACGAACGCCAACAGTGCGAGGTGCACGATCGCCAGCCCAGTCGCGACCGCCACCGCCGTCAGCCAGCTGGACCCGGTCGTCCCTCCGCTGAACAGCAGGCCGAGCACGGTCGTCGCCACGATCGCTCCCACGTAGCGGGAGGTCTGGAAGATACCCGCCGCGACGCCGCTGTCCTCGGGCCGCGCCGCCGAATACAGCGCCTGGTTCATCGACAGGCTGACCACGCAGTAGGGGATGCCGAGGGCGGCGGTCAGCAGCAGCACCACCCACGGCGCGGTGGTGGCGGCGGCGACGGCGAGCAGCGCGGCGCCGACGACCAGTGCACACGCGCCGGCCAACAGGGTCGGGCGCAGCCCCACAGAGCCGATCGACCGGGCGGCCAGCGGGGTGACGACGATGGTGACGGCCGCCAGCGGGAACATCAGCAGGCCGGCGACGCCCGCGGTGTAGCCGCCGTGGGTCTGCAGGTACTGCGGCAGCCCGAAGAACGCCGAGTAGTAGACGACGTTGAAGATGGCGAACGACAGGTAGATCATCAGCAGCCGCCGATTCGCGGCGAGCAGGCGCAGATCGAGGAAGGGGTGCGCTGTGCGCAGCTCCCGCCACGCGAACAGGCCGCCCGCGATCACGGTCACGGGCAGCAGCCACCACAACGGCACCGGGTGGAGGTCGAGCAGGAAGACGAGCAGCGACGTCAGCGTCGCGATGAACAGCAGGATCCCCGGGATGTCCGACTCGGCGAGGGTGCGGCTGAGCGGCACGCGCTCGCGCTCCGCATCCCTCGGTGCGAAGAGCCACACGCCGACGAAGGTGAGCACGGCGAGCGGGACGTTGATCCAGAAGATCGCCTGCCAGCCGAGGAAGGTCACCAGCGCGCCGCCGAGCACCGGCCCGATCGCAGCCCCCGAGGTGTTGGCGATCTGGATGCGGCCCAGCAGGCGGGGGGTCGCCACTCCGGAGCTCGCGGACAGCGGCCGCAGCATGGCGATCGCCGACGGGAACGCTGTCGCGGTGCCGATCGCCAGCGCGACCCGGCCGAGACAGACCGCGAGGAACGACCCCGAGAACGGGGTGAGGGCGCAGGCGAGCGCGACCACGACCATCCCGAACAGGAACAGCCGACGCGGTCCGAACCGGTCGGCGAGCCGGCCCATCAGCGGCTGTCCGGCCGCCGAGGCCAGGTAGAAGGACGTGATGACCCACGTGACGGTGGTCACATCCACATGGAAGTCGCGCTGAAGCGACACCAGGGCGACCGCGATCATCGACGAGTTGAGCGGGTTGAGCAGCGTCCCGAGGCTCAGTGCTGTGACCGCCGCACCGGTCCGTGGGCGCGCGGGATCGGTGGAGGGGGTCACCCCCTCCACGCTACTCGTCGAGATCTTCTGTGGTGACCGGGATGGTGGAGCGGTAGGGGTAGGCCGGCATGGAGGAGTACTCCTCCTCGTCCGCCAGTTCGTAGACGTCGTAGACGAGGGCGCCGGCGAACGTGGTCGCGACGCGGATCTCCCCGGGCGGGCAACCGCCGATGAGGGGCACGACCACGACGCTGTCGAGGGTCCGGCCGTCCTCGTAGAGGAGGGCCGCTTTGATGGTTCGCGTGAGAGCGTCCATGACCGGACTTTACGGCTGCTCGGGCGTACGTCTATTGACGGCGCGCGGCTGTTTCGGGAAAGTGTTGTCAGCGGAAGGAGAGCAGTGGGAACCCTGATCTACGACGGTGCGGACGGGTTCACGTTCGACGATCGCGTGCTCGCCCACCTGCAGGCGGTCGTGCAGGCGAAGCTGCGCCGCCGCGAAGGCTTCCTGCTGATCTGGACCGACCGGACGGCGGACCCCGTCGGTGTGCTGCGCTCCATCTGGATCGACCCGTCCATCTCGATCCAGTTCGTCTTCATCCGGCCCGATCTGCCGGAGCTGAACCGCGAATGGATCTCCCTCCTCAGCGAACGCGCCAACTCCAACTCCGGCCTGTGGCTCGAGGACGAGCTGCGGGCGGAGATCCGCGAGGAGGTGCCCGAGGGCACTTACCGCGCCAGCAAGTCGAAGTCGGGGAAGCCGCACGAGGGGGCATGAGATGGGCCGCCTGATCTATGGCTACGCCGCTCAGGAGTACGAATTCGACGACCGCACGCTGTCCCACGTCAAGATCGCGCTGGTCACCAAGCTGAGACGACACGAGAGCTTCCTGCTGAACTGGCAGATCCCGCACGACCTCGGCGGAGGCCGGATCAGCATCTGGATCAGCCACGAGATCCCGCTCGCGTTCGTGTTCTCGGAAACCGTGCCCCCCAAGCTCAACGAGCGGTGGATGGAGGCGCTGATGCAGTCGAGTCAGCGCACCGGCGGCATGGTGATCGTGTCGGAGGCCGAAGCCGAGGCGCGGCAGGCGCGGCCGACGACCTAGGGCCTAGGGGATCAGCGCGAGCTTGCCGCCCGGGTGGCCCTCCTTCAGGAACGCCAGGGCCTCCGGCGCCTCCGCCAGCGGGTAGGTGCGCGCGACCGGGACCTGCAGGCGTCCGCTGCCGGCCAGCTCCAGCAGCCGCGGACGTGCGGCGTCACGGAACGCCTGGCTCTCCGGCTGAGCGCCGAAGACTGCGTGGATGCCCTCCCGTTCGGCGCGCTGCGCATCCACGATGGTGACGATGCGGGTGCGGTCGGGGACCAGCTGGAGCGAGACGTCGATCGCCTCGGAGGTCCCGACGGTGTCGAGCGCCGCAGCGACCGGACCTTGCGCCGCCTCGGTGACGCGCTCGGCCAGGCCGGGGCCGTAGGCGACCGGCAGCCCGCCGAAGCGCCGGACGCGGGCGAAGCTCGACTCGCTCGCCGTGCCGATGACCCGCGCGCCGAGCTCGGCGGCCTGCTGCAGGATGCTCACCCCGACCGCCCCGGAGGCGCCGTGCACGAGGATGGTCTCGCTCGCCCGGACGTCGGTGACGTGGAGCATCTGGGCCGCAGTCGTGCCGACCAGCAGCAGGTTGGCGGCCTCCTCGTCCGCGAGGCGCGGCGGCTTGGCGAAGACGTCCTTCGCCGGCACTGTGACCTCGGTGGCGTACCCGCCCTGGATGCGGAAGGCGACCACAGCGTCCCCGACCGTGCCGCCTCCGGACGCGATCTCGGTGTCCGGTCCGATCGCCGCGATCGTGCCGGCGGCCTCATAGCCAATCGGTACGGGCAGCGTGAGGCCCGGACGCGGCGCCGACACGTGCTTGTAGTCGGCCGGGTTGACGCCGGCAGCGGTCACCCGGATGGTGACCTCGCCCTGCTTCGGTGCGGGGGTATCGACCTCCGCGAACTCCCACGTCTCCGGTGCGCCGAACTGTGTCGCTCTCCATTGCTTCGCCATGGTCGGCAGTCAAGTCCTGTTGGCTGAGTGCGGGCTTACGACGCCGAGACCGCGTCCGTCGCCCGGCCGCTGTGTCGGGCGCGGCGGGGGCGCGAGGGTGCGAGCCGGAGCATCTGGGCGGTCGAGCTGTCGTCGAGCTCGACGAGGTCGCTGCGCGACTTGATGAAGTCGCTGAAGGAGCGAAAGCCGAGCGCCTTCTCGCTGAAAGACGGGTCCATCCGCTTCATCTGGCCCTTCACCGCCGAGCTGTGCAGCCACGGGGAGTCGTCCTTCTCGTGGCCGAGCTGGAGGGCGCGGGCGAGGAGGCGCGTGGCGACGACCTGCGGGTCCTCCTGCGGCTCGTCGGCGGCGGCGTCCTCCTCCTCGGTGGCAGCGGCGCGACGGCGGCCGCCGCGCTTGCGGCCGCGGTCGGGCTCGGCCTCGGGCTCGGCGACGGTCTCGGCGGGCTCGGCCGACTCACCGCCGCCGTCGCCTGTTGCGGTCTCCGCAGGGACAGCGTCCGCCGCGGGATCGGAGGCCGCGCTTCGGGATCCCTTGCGGCGCGAGGATGCGGCGGGCGCGGGTGCGGCCGCCTGCTCCGCCTCTGGCTCGTCCGCCTCCGGCTCGTCGGTCGCGGTCGCATCCGCGGCCTCGTCGCGCGCGATGCCCGGCAGATCGTCGTAGCTCACGAACTCGTCGCAGGCGGCGGCGAGCGACTTCGCGGTGGAGCCGGCGACGCCGATCCCGATCACGTAGCGGTTCAGGCGCTTCACCCGCTGCGCGAGAGGGACGTAGTCCGAGTCGCCCGCCACGATGACGACGTGGGTCAGTTCGGGAAGTCGGAACAGATCCTCGACCGCGTCGACCGCGAGCCGGATGTCGGCGCCGTTCTTCGCGTAGGCGGCGGCGGGGAAGAGCTGCACGAGGTCGACCGCCCGGCCGACCAGCTGGCCCCGGTACTCGGCGTTGACCGCCGACGACCAGTCGGCGTACGCACGGGTGAGCACGAGCGTCCCGAAGGACGATGCGAAGTCGATGACGGCGCCGAGGTCGACGCGCGCCTCCGCCAGCTTCTCCGCGAACGACGCCTTCGGCTGGGTCGTGCTCGACTTGGGCCGGTCGCGCATGTAGCTGCCCCGGCCGTGCACCTGGTCGTACCGCGAGATGATGATGTTGTCGAAGTCGATGTAGACCGCGACGCGGCCATCCCCAGGTTCAGTCACCCCTCCAACTTAGCCGCCTCGACATCTCCGCCCCACCGTCGAGTACGCAAAGAGTGCATGCTTGTACGGCGTGTCGCGTGCACTCTTTGCGGACTCGACGACGGGCGGTGCGGGGCGAGGCGGGTCAGCGCGCGTAGCCGTCGGCGACGGTGAGCGCCTGGTCGATGGCGGCGAGGCCACGACGCAGGTCGTCCTCGGAGATCACCAGCGGCGGGGCGATGTGCACGCGGTTGAAGTGCGTGAACGGCCACACCCCGGCCGCCTTGCACGCGGCGGCGACCTCGGCCATCGGCGCAGCGTCCGCACCGGCCGCGTTGAACGGCACCAGCGGCTCGTGCGTCTCGCGGTCGCGCACCAGCTCCAGGGCCCAGAACAGGCCGCGGCCGCGCACCTCGCCGAGCGACGGGTGCTTCTCCAGCCAGGAGGTGATCTCCGGCTCCACGACCCGCGAGCCGAGGTCGCGCACGCGCTCCAGGATGCCGTCGCGCTCGAACACCTCGAAGGTCGCGACCCCGGCGGCGCACGCGAGCGGGTGACCGGAGTAGGTCAGGCCGCCCTGGAACGCCACGTCGTCGAAGAACGACGCGATCGCGTCCGAGATGACGACGCCGCCGAGCGGCACGTACCCCGAGTTGACGCCCTTCGCGAAGGTGATGAGGTCAGGAACGACGTCGAACGCGTCCACCGCGAACCACTCGCCGACCCGGCCGAAGCCGACCATGACCTCGTCGGCGATGTAGACGATCCCGTACTTGTCGCACAGCTCGCGCACACCGGCGAGGTAGCCGGGCGGCGGGACCAGCACGCCGTTCGTGCCGACGATCGTCTCGATGATGATCGCCGCGACGGTCGTCGCGCCCTCCAGCACGATGACGTTCTCCAGGTGCTCCAGCGCGCGCTGCGTCTCCTCCTCCGGCGTCGTCGAGTGGAACGCCGACCGGTAGGGATACGGGCCGAAGAAGTGGGCGACGGATCCGTCGCTCGGCTCGTTCGCCCAGCGGCGCGGGTCGCCCGTGAGCGAGATCGCGGTCGCGGTGCCGCCGTGATAGGAGCGGTACATCGAGAGCACCTTGCGGCGACCCGTCGTCCGGCGGGCGAGACGGACCGCGTACTCGTTGGCGTCGGCGCCGCCGTTGGTGAAGAACACCTTGTTCAGCGTTCCGGGCGCGACCTCGGCGATCCGGCGGGCGAGCTCGCCGCGCACGTCGTTCGCCATCGACGGCTGCACGGTCGCGAGGCGACCCGCCTGCTGCTGGATGGCCGCGACGAGGTCCGGATGCTGGTGCCCGAGGTTCAGGTTGACCAGCTGGGAGCTGAAGTCGAGGTACGCGTTGCCCTCGTAGTCCCAGAAGGTCGATCCCTCACCCGCGGCGATCGGCAGCGGGTCGATCTTCGCCTGCGCGCTCCACGAGTGGAACACGTGCCCGCGGTCGTCTTTGCGCACCTGCTGCTCGGCCGCGGCGTCGCCGAAGGGATGCTCGATCCCGTGCCGGTCGGTGTAGCCGGTGCGGGTGGCGGCGGTGGTGGAGATGGTGTCGGTCATGTGCCTTCGTCGCCTTCGATCAGGAGTTGCCGGGGAACGCGAGCTCGATGCGCGAGTGCACCGGGTCGGGCCAGCGCGTGGTGACGACCTTGCTGCGCGTGTAGAAGTGGAACGACTCCGGCCCGTAGATGTGCGAGTCGCCGAACAGCGAGTTCTTCCAGCCTCCGAACGAGTATGCGCCGACCGGGACGGGGATGGGCACGTTGATGCCGACCATGCCCACCTCCACCTCGAACTCGAAGCGGCGCGCCGCGCCGCCGTCGCGGGTGAACAGGGCGACGCCGTTGCCGTACGGGTTGGCGTTGATCAGCTCCACAGCCTCCTCGTAGGTGTCGACGCGGACCACGCTCAGCACCGGGCCGAAGATCTCGTCGTCGTACGCCTTCATCCCGGGCTTCACGTGGTCGAGCAGGCTGACGCCGACGAAGAAGCCGTCGCCGTCGAAGTCGCGCTGCGTGCCGTCGGCGACGACCGTCGCGCCCTCGGCCGCGGCGCCGGTGACGTAGGAGGCGACCTTGTCGCGGTGCTCGCCCGTGATCAGCGGCCCCATCTCGCTGGCGGCGTCGGTCCCAGCGCCGATCTTCAGCGCGTCCAGACGGGAGTGGATGGCCGGCACCAGCCGGTCGCCCACCTCGCCGACCGCGACGACCACGCTGACCGCCATGCAGCGCTCGCCCGCGGAGCCGTACGCGGCCGAGACCGCGGCGTCGGCCGCGGCGTCGATGTCCGCGTCCTCCAGCACGACCATGTGGTTCTTGGCACCGCCGAGGGCCTGCACGCGCTTGCCGTTGGCGCTTGCGCGCTGGTAGATCGAGCGGGCGATCGGTGTGGAGCCGACGAAGCTCACCGCGGCGACGTCGGGGGAGTCGAGGATCGCATCCACCGCCTCCTTGTCGCCGTGCACGACGTTGAGCACTCCGTCGGGGAGCCCCGCCTCGCGGAACAGCTTGGCCAGGTAGACCGAGGCGCTGGGGTCCTTCTCGCTGGGCTTGAGGACCACGGTGTTGCCGCACGCGATCGCGCTCGCGACCATCCACAGCGGCACCATGACCGGGAAGTTGAACGGCGTGATGCAGCCGACGACACCGACGGGCTGCTTGACGCTGTGCACGTCGATGCCGGTCGAGACCTGCTCGCTGTACTCGCCCTTGAGCTTGTCGATGAGGCCGGAGGCGAACTCCACGTTCTCCAGCCCGCGGCCGATCTCGCCGGCGGCGTCGGAGAGCACCTTTCCGTGCTCGCTGGTCACGATCGCGGCGAGCTCGTCGCGGCGCTCGGTGAGGAGGTGGCGGAGACGGAACATCACGTCCGCGCGCTTGGTCAGGCTGGTGGCGCGCCAGGCCGGGAACGCGGCCTTCGCCGCGGCGATCGCGGCCTCGGTCTGGGCGGTGTCGGCCAGCGCGACGTCGTGCTGGCGCTCGCCGGTGGCCGGGTTGTACACGGGACCGGTGCGGTCGGGGCGGCTGCCGTCGGCGGGGGCGTCGGCGCCTGCGATGAAGTGTCGGATCAGGGCCACGGGGGTCCTCCAGGTGGATCGTCCCGGACGTTCTGCCCGGGGATGACAGTAGGCTTTCATCCCAATGATCACAGAGCGGAGGCGTGGACAGCGATGCCAGATCGTCGGGACCCGCAGGCGGGCCGCACAGTTCGTCCGGAAGCGGCCGTGGCGGTGACGCCTGCGCACTCGGCCGTGCTGCCGACGGTGCGCGAGGTGCTGCGGATGGAGCCGGTGGCACGCGCGCTGCCGGAGGTGCTGACCGGGCGCGAGCGGCTGGACGCGCCGGTCCGCTGGGTGCACGTCGCCGAGACGGCCGAGGCCGCGCGGCTGGGGTCGGGCGGCGAGCTGCTGCTCGCGACGGGAGTCGGCTGGCCGTCGGACGAAGCGGCGCTGCGGCGGCTCGGCCGCGTGCTGATCGAGGCGGATGTGGCGGGAGTCGTGCTGGAGCTCGGACCGCCGATGCCGGTCGCGCCCGCGGCACTGGTGGACGAGTTCCGAACCGCCGGGCTGCCGTTCGCCGTGCTGCACCGGGAGGCGCGGTTCGTCGCCATCACGGAGGCCGTGCACTCGCGGATCATCGCCGAGCAGATGGGTGCGTTGCGGGCGCGGGACGACATCCATGCGCTGTTCACCGACCTCAGCCTGCGCGGCAGTCCCGCCGACTTCATCGTGGAGCAGGCGGCCCGAGTGCTCGGGTCGCCGGTCGTGCTGGAGGACACCGGCCACCGCGTGGTCGCGGCCGCCGGGCTCGACGCGGGCGACCGGGCGGGGGAGGAGGCGGAGCTCGCCGACTGGGAGCAGCGGTCGCGCGCCGCGCACCGGGACGCGGTCGCGGGCGGGGAGCAGCGGTCGCGGGGCGTGAACCGGGACGCGCCGGCGGGCGGCAGCCGGACATCGCCGTCGGAGGCTGCCCGTCCCCTCGCCGGCGGTGGCGCCGGGGGCGGATGGACGATCGTGCCGGTCGAGGCGCGCGGCATGCGGTGGGGACACCTGGTCGCGCTGCCGGGCGAGCCGCATCCCGCCGGGCGGTCGAACGTGCTGGAGCAGGCGGCGGTCGCGCTCGCGCTGAGCCGGCTGTCCGACCGCGACGACGACGAGTGGACGCGGCGGGGCCACGACGCGCTCCTCACGGCCCTCCTCGGGCGGCGGTTCGCGGGCGAGGGCGGCGTGACGGCGCGGTTCGAGGCGGCGGGTTTCCCGTTGTCCGGGCGGACCGTCGCCGGTGTCGCGCTGCGGCTTCGGTCGGGGACGCTGCCGGTGTCGGCGGCGCCGCGGGTCGTGGAGGCGGCGCGTGCGGCGGGCGCGGATGCGGTCGCGGGACGGCATCCGGAGCAGGCGGGCGTGCTGGTGGTCGCGGTGTCGGCACGACCCGGGCGCGCGCTGACGGACGCCCTGTTCGCCTCGCTGGCGGATGCCGCGGGGTCGGCGCGGCTCGACGACCCGGCGGCCGTCGTCGCGGTCGGGTCGGAGGCGCGCGGGATCACCGGGCTGCTGTCGTCGCTGGAGGAGGCGGTCGAGCTGGCCGCCGGCGCCGCCGCGAGGCCGGACGCGCGGCTGGGGCGCGGCGTCGTCATCCAGCGCGTCCAGCACCGGCCGCTGCTCCGGCTGGTCAACGCGCTCGGCAACGACCCGCGGATGCTGGAGCACACCGAGCACCTGCTGCGCCCGCTCATCGAGTACGACCTCGCGACCGGCGGCGACCTCGTGGAGGTGCTGCGGGCCTACCTCAGCCACCCCGGCAACCGGACGCGCGCCGCGGCGGCGAGCCACCTGTCCCGGTCGGTGTTCTACCAGCGCATCGCCCTCATCGAGGAACTGCTCGGTATGGACCTCGACGACGGCGAGACCGTCGCGGCCCTCCACGCCGCCGTCCTCGCCCGCCGCCCCACCCCACCCGCCTAGCCGCGCTCTGGTCGACGCGACACGCCGTGCCGCAGGCACGCATCGCGGCGTATCGCGTCAACCAGCCACCCAGGCGCTGCGACACCCCCGCCGCGCCTACTGGTCCCAACACGCCGTTATGGCGGGTCCCATAACGGCGTGTTGGGACCAGTAAGTGGATGGGCGGCCGTCGCATCCGTGGGTCGCAACACGCCGCTATCGCGCCCGCGTGACGGCGTGTTGCGTCCCCTGGATGCGCCCGGTGGGCCCAACACGCCGTTACGGCCGGTCCCATAACGGCGTGTTGGGACCAGTAGGTGCGGCGGCGGCGGCGGGCGGGTCAGGAGTCGAAGCCGAGTCCGACGGCGTCGAGGGTGCGGAGGAAGGCGTTGCGGTGGCCGGCGCGGTGGTCGGCCGCCTCGAGGGACCAGCGGGTCAGGTTGATGCCGAGGGAGGCGGCGGGCTCCGGCGGGAAGGGGAGGGGACGCGTCCGCACCATCTCGAGCGCGGTGCGCTCGGTCGTTCGCCCGGCCAGCAGGTCCAGCATCACCTGCGCGCCGAAGTGCGTGGCCGCGACACCGAGGCCGGTGTACCCGGCCGCGTACGCGACCGTGCCCTGTCGGGCCGAGCCGAAGAACGCGCAGAAGCGGCTGCACGTGTCGATCGCGCCGGCCCAGCGGTGGGTGAAGGTCAGCCCCTCGAGTTGCGGGAACGTCGTGAAGAAGTGGCTCGCCAGCCGCTGGAACGTCGCCGGGCGGTCCTCGTACTCCGACCGCACCCGTCCGCCGTAGTGGTACACCGCGTCGTAGCCGCCGAACAGGATGCGGTTGTCGGCGGTCAGCCGGTAGTAGTGGAACTGGTTGGCCGAGTCGCCGATCCCGTAGCGTCCCTCCCAGCCGATCGACGCCAGCTGGGACGCGCTCAGCGGCTCGGTCATCAGCACGTAGTCGTACACGGGGACGGTCGCGAGCCGGTTCCGCCGCAGCAGGCTGGGGAAGACATTGGTCGCGAGCGCCGTGCGCTTCGACCGCAGGGTGCCGGCGGGCGTCTCGAGCACAGTGCCGTCGCCGATGCTCGCGACGGGGCTGTGCTCGAAGATCTCGACGCCCGCGTCCACACAGGCGCGCGCCAGCGCCCGGGCGAGCTTGGCGGGGTGGACCAGCGCCGAGTCGCGATGGCGCAGCAGCCCCGCCTCGTACGTCGGCGAGTGCACGAGGGCCTGCACGGCGTCCCGATCGAGGAAGTCCGCCTCCGGCCCCGCCGCCGAGCCCAGATCTTCGACCTGGTACTCCTCGGTCGCCACATCGAGGGCGCCGTTGCGCTCGAACTCGGCGTCCAGCCCGAGCTCGGCCACCGTGGCCTCGATCTCGTCGAGGTTCCTCATCCCGAGCCGCTGCAGCTCGTCGAACTCGCCGGGCCAGCGGGTGCGGCCGTTCTCGTCGCCGTGCGTCAGGCTCGCCTCGCAGAAGCCGCCGTTGCGGCCGGACGCGGCCCAGCCGATGCGCCGCCCCTCGAGCACGACGACGCGGGCGTCCGGGTCCTCGCGCTTCGCGAGCAGCGCCGTCCACAGCCCGGTGTAGCCGCCGCCGACGACCGCGAGGTCGCAGCCCAGGTCGCCGCGGAGGCGCGGGTAGTGGTCGCCGGGGGCTTCCTCGGTCCAGAACACCGCCTGGCGGCTCGGCGCGAGCGCGTGCCGCACCACCGCCTCCCCGGCTGGGTGGCGCTCGAACACGGTGCTGGTCCGGGAGGGGCTCACGCCGTCATTCTGCCGGAACTGCGCGGCGCCGTTCGTCGCAAGATCGCCGCCCTCCCGGCCAAACCGTCCGGACGGAGGAGCGGCCTCGCAGCGAATCCGCGCGATGCGGAGGGCGGACGAGGAAGTAGTCTTGGCCGCGCACGATGAAGGGAGGCGCGCGTGAGCAACGGAGCGGGACGCGTGACCATCGCGGGACTGGCCGAGCGGCTGGGCCTGTCGAAGGCCTCCGTGTCGTACGCCCTCAACGGCCTCCCCGGTGTCAGCGACGAGACACGCGAACGGGTGCTGGCCCTGGCCGAGCAGCTGGGATGGCATCCGTCGTCGTCCGCGCGCGCCCTGTCCCGGGCCCGGTCGGACACGATCGGGATCGTGCTGCGCCGCGACCCGGCCCTGCTCGGCGCCGAGCCGTACTACATGAGCCTGCTCGCCGGTGTGGAGTCGGAGCTGGCGGAGACCGGGCAGTCGCTGCTGCTGCGCATGGTCGGCGCCGACGCCGGGCAGGAGGTCGCCGCCTACCGCCGCTGGAGCGCCGAGGCGCGGGTGGACGGGGTCATGCTCTTCGACCTGACCTTCGACGACCCGCGCCCGGCGCTGCTCGACGACCTCGGGCTGGCGTTCGTGCTGCACGGCAACCGCGAGGCGATCGCGCCGGGAAAGGTGCTGCTGTACGACGCGCGGTCGGATGCGACCCTCCTGGTCGACCACCTGGCGTCGCTCGGCCACCGGCGGGCGCTGCACATCGCCGGTCCCGCCGAGTTCGAGCACGAGTCGGATCGCCGCGACGCGGTCGGACGACGTGGCGGGGAGCGCGGGGTGGCGTTCTCGTTCGCCGCGTCGGACTACACGATGGAGGCGGGGGACCGGCTCGCCGCCGAGGCGCTGAGCGACGACCCGTCGATCACGGCGGTGCTGACCTCGAACGACCTGCTCGCCCTCGGGGCCCAGGCTGCGCTCCTCCGCGCCGGGCGCGACGACGTCGCGATCGTCAGCTGGGACGACTCCCTGCTCTGCCGGCTCGGGACGCGGCCCATCACCGCGCTCAACCGGTACCCGGAGGAGCAGGGACGCCGCTCCACGCGCCTCCTGCTCGACCAGCTCAGCGGCACGCCGACGTTCGACCGCCGCGCGCATCCCAGCAGGCTGGTCCCGCGCGCCACCAGCCTCCGCGCCGCCGAGCCCGCCACGCGCTGACCCCGCCGATCACGACCGAGTCCGAAGCGTTACCGACACGCGGTGGAACGGCGGACGGATCGGTATACCCTCGGACGAGGTGAAGTCCTGCTTGACAGATGAACCGGTTAAGTTAGGCTTCCCCTGGCGCCCTGCGGCACGCTTCTCGCATCGGCCGCAGCGCCCCCATCAAGAGACGAAGGAGTCACAATGAGGAAACGCGCCATCGTCGCGGCCGCCGTCGCCGCTGCGGTCTCGCTCGTGGTCGCGGGCTGCAGCAGCTCGGGATCCGGCGGTTCGGCCAGCGGGTCGACCATCACCTACTGGGCCAGCAACCAGGGGACCAGCCTCGACAACGACAAGCAGGTGCTGACGCCTGTGCTCGACGAGTTCACCAAGCAGACCGGCGTCAAGGTGAAGCTCGAGGTCATCGGCTGGAACGACCTGCAGACGCGCATCCAGACCGCCGTCACCTCGGGTCAGGGCCCGGACGTGCTCAACATCGGCAACACGTGGGCCGCCTCGCTGCAGGCGACCGGTGCCTTCCTCCCGTACGACGACGCCAACATGAAGGCGATCGGCGGCAGTGACAAGTTCGTCCCGACCGCCCTCAAGACCGGTGGCGCCGAGGGCAAGCCCGTCACCAGCGTCCCGCTGTACGGCCTCGCCTATGGCCTCTACTACAACAAGAAGATGTTCAGCGACGCCGGCATCCAGCCGCCGACCAATTGGGAGGAGCTGGTCAGCGACGCCAAGAAGCTGACGAACGGCACCACCTACGGCTTCTCGCTCGCCGCCGGCAGCTACACCGAGAACGTCCACTTCGCCTTCATCAACGCGTCGCAGAACGGCGGCGAGTGGTTCGACAGCAAGGGCAACCCGACGTTCACCAGCACGGCGAACGTCCAGGGCATCAAGCGCTACCTCGACCTGATGCAGACCGACAAGGTCGTCAACACCTCGAACGCCCAGTACGACAACGGTGTGCAGGCGGTCAACGACTTCGCCACCGGCAAGGTCGGGATGATCCTCAGCCAAAACAACGCCGACGCCTCCATCGTGTCCAACGGGATGAAGAGCGACCAGTACGGCGTCGTGCCGTTCCCGGCTCCTGAGGGCGCCAAGCAGATCGCGACCTTCCCGGCCGGCATCAACCTGTCGATCTTCAAGAACACGAAGAACAAGGATGCGGCGCTCAAGTTCGTCAAGTACATGACGAGCGAGGACACCCAGAGCAAGCTCGCGAAGCCGTACGCGACCCTCCCGGTGCTCGACGGCGTCAAGCCGACCTTCACGGACAACGCCGATGAGGCCGCGACCTTCCAGAAGATCTACAACGACATGTCCAAGCCGCTGCCGCTGGTGCCGGCCGAGGACCAGTTCGAGAACACCGTCGGCAAGGCGATGAACGACATGTTCGCCAAGATCGCAACCGGCAGCACGGTCTCCGAGTCCGACATCAAGTCGGCCATGCAGAACGCGCAGGACCAGGTCAAGCAGTCCCTGGGCGGCTGATCCGCCGATACATCGCTCGCCGGGCGGGGCGCTCCCCGCGTTCCCGCCCGGCGGTCAGCCACACCTGTAAGGAGACCCATGTCGACGACGACAGACGTCCGCGGCCCCGCCGTCACGGTTCCCGCTGCGGCCGCACCGCCCAAGCCGAAGCGCCGCCGCCCCAAGGGATGGTGGCTGCCGTTCATCCTGCTCGCCCCGGCGATCATCTTCGAACTGCTGATCCACGTGGTCCCGATGCTCACCGGCATCTGGATCAGCTTCCTCCAGCTCACCAAGTTCTACATCGCCAACTGGGGCGAGGCGCCCTTCGTCGGCCTCAAGAACTACGCGGTCGCGCTCGACTTCTCCGGGTCGGTCGGCCAGGGCCTGCTCAAGTCGTTCTTCGTGACCGTGGGCTTCACCATCCTCGTCGTCGGCCTCTCCTGGGTGCTCGGGATGGCCGCGGCCGTCGCCCTGCAGGAGCGGTTCCGGGGGCGGGCGTTCTTCCGCACCCTGTTCCTCGTGCCCTACGCCCTGCCGCTCTACGCCGGCATCATCACCTGGAAGTTCATGTTCCAGAAGGACACCGGCGCGATCAACCACTTCCTGTTCGACAACCTCGGACTCCCCGGCGACAAGCCGTTCTGGCTGATCGGCGGCAACGCCTTCTGGTCGATCGTCATCGTCGCGATCTGGCGGCTCTGGCCGTTCGCGTTCCTGATGCTGATGGCGGGGCTGCAGTCGGTGCCCTCGGAGGTCTACGAGGCCTCCGCGGTGGACGGCGCCAAGCCGTTCCGCCAGTGGCGTTCGATCACGCTGCCGATGCTCCGGCCCGTGAACGCGGTGCTGCTGTTGGTCATGTTCCTGTGGACGTTCAACGACTTCAACACGCCGTACGTCCTGTTCGGGAGCACAGCCCAACCCGCGGCGGGCGATCTGATCTCCTTCCACATCTACAACGCGTCGTTCCTGACCTGGAACTTCGGCTCGGGAGCGGCGATGAGCGTCCTCCTGCTGCTGTTCCTGCTGATCGTGACCGGCGCCTACCTGCTCGTCGTCAACCGGAGGAACCGCAATGCGTGAGACCCGCTCTTCCCACGTCTTCCGCTGGGTGACCATCGCCGTCCTGACGGTGTTCACAGTGGTGCCGCTGTACGTGATGATCACGTCGTCGGTGAAGCCGCTGTCGGAGGTCCAGGCCGCCTTCACGTGGTGGCCGCAGACGATCACGTTCCAGCCGTTCATCGACATGTGGTCGACGGTGCCGCTGGCATCGTACTTCGTCAACAGCCTCATCGTCTCGAGCGCCGCGACCCTCATCTCGCTGGTGATCGCCGTATTCGCCGCCTACGCGGTGTCGCGCTACCGGTTCAAGGGCCGCAACGTCTTCACGACGACCGTGCTCTCGACCCAGATGTTCCCGGGCGTGCTGTTCCTGCTCCCGCTGTTCCTCATCTTCGTGAACATCAACCAGGCCACCGGCATCCAGCTGGTCGGCACCCGCTGGGGCCTCATCATCACGTACTTCACGTTCGTGCTGCCGTTCTCCATCTGGATGCTCGCCGGCTACTTCGACAACATCCCGCACGAGCTCGACGAGGCGGCGAAGGTGGACGGGTCGGGCCCGATGGGCGCGCTCTGGCACGTGGTCATCCCGGCCGCGCGTCCCGGTCTCATCGCCGTCGCGATCTACTCGTTCATGACCAGTTGGGGCGAGGTCCTGTTCGCCTCCGTGATGACGACGGACGAGAACAGGACGCTCGCGGTCGGCCTGCAGCTCTACTCGACGCAGACGAACGTGTACTGGAACCAGATCATGGCGGCGTCGCTGGTGGTGTCCATCCCGATCGTGGTCGCGTTCCTGCTGCTGCAGCGCAACTTCGTGGCAGGGCTGACGGCCGGCGCGGTCAAGTGAGCTCGGATCGTCCGTCGCCGGTCCTCCGGGTCGGCGACGCGCCCGCGGTGTGGCTGGGGGCGAACTTCTGGTCGCGCACCGGCGGTCCGCTGATGTGGACGCGGTACGACCCGGAGGTGGTCCGCCAGGAGCTGCGCGTACTCGCCGAGCACGGCCTGAACATGACGCGCTCGTTCTTCTATTGGCCCGACTTCCACCCGACCCCGGACTCGCTCGACGAGCAGTGCGTGGCCAACTTCGCCGACTTCCTCGATGCCCACAGCGAGGTCGGGATGACGACGGTGCCGACGTTCCTCGTCGGTCACATGTCGGGCGAGAACTGGGATCCGGTGTGGCGGGAGGGCCGCGACCTGTACCGCGACATCTGGTTCGTCGGCCGCCAGGCCTGGTACGTGCGGGAGCTGACGGCGCGGTTCGCGTCGCATCCCGCCGTCGCCGGCTGGCTGCTGACCAACGAGGTGCCGATCTACGGCGGCGAGGCGCCGCGTCCCATCGTTGACGCGTGGGCGTCGCTGCTGGTGGATGCGGTGCGCGCGGGCGGCGGAACGCAGCCGGTCGCGGTCGGCGACGGCGCGTGGGGCATCGAGACGACCGGGCACGACAACGGATTCTCGGTTCGCGACCTGGCGGAGTTCACCGACTTCATCGGACCGCACGTCTACCGGATGGAGACCGACCAGATCCGGCAGCACCTGAAGGCCGCGTTCATCGCCGAGCTGGCGGCGACCCACGGGCTGCCGGTGATCATGGAGGAGTTCGGGCTCACCAGCGACTTCGTGTCGGAGGCGGGCGCCGCCTCCTACTATCGGCAGCTGCTGTACTCGACGCTGCTCGCCGGGGCGACCGGATGGATCGCGTGGAACAACACGGACTACGACGATCTGGCCGACCAGCGTCCGTACTCGCACCATCCGTTCGAGATGCACTTCGGCATCACCGACCGGCACGGCGACCCCAAGCCGCCGCTGCGCGAGCTGGCGGCCTTCGCGGCCGATCTGGCGGCGATCGACCTGCCGCAGGTACGACGGGCGGCGGTGGACGCGGCGCTCGTCGTGCCATCGCACCTCGCGGAGGACTACCCGTTCACCAACGAGGACGAGCGGGCGCACATCGTGGCGACCGGGGAGCAGGCGTACGTCGCGGCGCATGAGGCGCACATCCCGGTCGCGGTGGTCCGCGAGAAGGCGGACGGCGGGCTCCCCGCGGGGTACGGGCTGTACCTCCTGCCGTCGGTCAAGCAGCTGTGCGCGACCTCGTGGGAGCAGCTGATCGGGCTCGCCCGCGAGGGCGCGACGGTCTACGCGTCGTATTCGCACGGGTCGAGCGGCGTCCAGCGCGGGCCGTGGTGGGCGCACACCGAGGAGCTGTTCGGGGTGCGCATGGACTCGGCGTACGGGCTCGCGGAGCCGGTCACCGACGACACGGTGGTGCTGCGGTTCACGGAGCCGTTCGGGTCGATCGAGGCGGGGGAGACGCTGTCGTTCGCGGCGGCGGGCAACCGGAACGGTCGCACCTACCTGCCCATCCGCGCGACCTCGGGGCAGGTGATCGCGGTGGATGCGCACGGGCGCCCGGTGATCGTGGTGCAGGACCACGGCGCGGGACGCGCGGTGCTGTGCGCGTATCCGCTCGAATACTTCGCCGCGGAGCAGGGCCGGGTGAATCCCGAGCAGACCTGGCGGCTGTACGACGCGCTCGCCGCGGTCGCGGATGTGGAGCGCGACGTGCGCATGGACGACCCGCGCGTGTTCACGGACACCCTCGTACACGACGACGGCCGCCGCTTCGTGGTCTTCGTCTCCCAGCACGAGACCGAGGTCGCCGTCGCGCCCTCCCTCCCCGCCGACGCCGAGCTCCGCACCCTCGATGGCGAGCCGTCCCCGACCGTCCCGCTCGCCCCCTACGGCGTCGCCCTCCGCCTCCTCACCCTCGACTGACTCTCGCGCGCATCCGCCCCCCATCGAGTCCGCACAGAGTGCACGCGACACGCCGATGGAGCGTGCACTCTGTGCGGACTCGATGGAGGGGAGCTCCGGGCTAGGCGAGGGGGGCGTGGCGGTCGAGGAAGGCGTAGACCTCGGTGGAGTCGACGCCGGGGAAGGTGCCGGTGGGCAGCGCGGCGAGCAGGGACGTGGGTGTCCGCGCGGCGGGCCACGCCTGGCCCTCCCAGCGCTCGGCGAGGGTGCCCGGCGGGCGGCGGCAGCACGCCTCGTCGGGGCAGCGTGAGACCGCCCGGTTGGCCGTCTCGCGCCCGCGGAACCACTTCACGTGCGCGAAGGGCACGCCGACGCTGACCGAGTAGTCGCCCTCCTTCGCCTTCTCGACCCGGGACGTGCACCAGAACGTCCCGCTCGGCGTGTCCGTGTACTGGTAGTACGGGCTGAACCGGTCGGCGACGTCGAACACCGTGCGCGCCGTCCAGCTGCGGCAGACCGGCGTCCCCTCGACCGCGCCGAGCGCATCCGACGGGAACACCACCGCGTCGTTCTCGTACGCCTTGATGATCGTGCCCGACTCGTGCACCTTCATGAAGTGCACCGGGATGCCGAGGCGCGCGGTCGCGAGGTTGGTGAACCGGTGGGCCGCCGTCTCGTACGAGACCGCGAACGCGTCGCGCAGGTCCTCCATCGAGATGCGGCGGAAGTTCTTCGCCTCGCTGAGGAACGCGACCGCATCCTTCTCGGGCAGCAGCAGCGCCGCGGTGAGGTAGTTGGTCTCGACCCGCTGCCGCAGAAAATCGGCGTAGTTTCGCGGCTCATCGTGCCCGAGCAGGTGCGAGGCGAACGCCTGCAGGATGGGGGAGCGCGAGTCCCGCGACGCCGACTGCTCGGTCGGCAGGTAGATACGGCCGTTGCGCCGGTCGGTCACCGACCGGGTGGAGTGCGGCAGGTCGCCGACGTAGTGCAGCGAGTAGCCGAGATGGTCGGCCATGTCGGTCACCGTCTGGTGCGACACCGGGCCGCCCGTGTGCCCGACGGCCGCCAGCAGCTCGCCGGCGATCGCCTCGAGCTCGGGGAAGTGGTTGTCGCGTGCGCGCATCGTGGCACGCAGCTCGGCGTTCGCACGGCGCGCCTCCTCGGGCGTCGCCGCGCGCTCGCGGTGCAGCCGCTCCACCTCCTGGTGCAGGCCCAGGATGGCGCGCAAGGTCGCGTCCGGGACCGTCCGGCCGACCCGGGTCGGCTCGATCCCGAGCGCGGCGAACACGGGCCCGCGCTGCGCCCTCTCGACGGCGATCTCGAGAGCCGCGCGCTCATCCGGTGCCTCGGGCGCGAGCAGGTCGTCGACGCTCACGTCCAGCGCGGAGGCGATCGCGCGCAACAGGGCGAGCCGCGGCTCGCGGTTGCCGTTCTCGATCGTGGACACCTGCGACGGCGCCCGGTCCACGGCGGCCGCAAGCGCCTCCAGGGTCATCCCGCGCCGCTGCCGGAACGCACGGACGCGCCGCCCGAGGGTGAGTGCGTCGGCTTCGGGGCGGTCGTCCTGCACGTCGTCGATGACGGTCATGCTGGCCATGCTGACACCCGGGCGAAGTTCTGGCAAACAGAAGAACGGCCGGATTTCTGTGGGCGGCTCCGCTCGGCGCCGGTCCGACCGGGCGAAGGATCGACTCAACAGACACGACCGATGGAGGTCACGATGAGCACCGAACCCCGCCCCGGCGACACGATCCAGACGGCCGCCGAGCTCCAGCTCGAGTGGGATGCGGACCCGCGCTGGTCCGGCATCCGCCGCGACTATACCGCCGCCGACGTCGTCGCCCTGCGCGGCCCGGTCCGCGAGGAGCAGACGCTCGCCCGCCGCGGCGCGGAGCGGCTGTGGGAGCTGATTCAGCGCGACAGCACCCCGGACGACCCGCGCTGGGTCGCCGCCCTCGGCGCGCTGACCGGCAACCAGGCCGTCCAGCAGGTCCGCGCCGGGCTGGAGGCGATCTACCTGTCCGGCTGGCAGGTCGCCGCCGACGCCAACCTGGCCGGCCAGACCTATCCCGACCAGAGCCTGTACCCGGCGAACTCCGTCCCCGCCGTGGTCCGCCGCGTCAACAACGCGCTGCTGCGCGCCGGTCAGGTGGAGGGCGCTGACGGCCCGGTCGGAGACTGGATGGCACCCATCGTCGCCGACGCCGAGGCCGGCTTCGGCGGCCCTCTCAACGCCTACGAGCTGATGCACTCGATGATCCAGGCCGGCGCCGCGGGCGTCCACTGGGAGGACCAGCTCGCCAGCGAGAAGAAGTGCGGGCACATGGGCGGAAAGGTCCTCATCCCGACCGGCCAGCACATCCGCACCCTCAACGCGGCTCGCCTCGCCGCGGACGTCGCGGGCGTGCCGACCATCGTCATCGCCCGCACGGACGCGCTCGCCGCCACCCTGCTGACCAGCGATCACGACGAACGCGACCGCCCGTTCGTCACGGGGACGCGCACCGCAGAAGGCTTCTACGAGGTGCAGAACGGCATCGAGCCGGTCATCGCCCGCGGCCTCGCCTACGCGCCGTACGCCGACCTGCTGTGGGTGGAGTCCGCCGAGCCCGACCTGGAGCTCGCTCGCCGGTTCGCCGAAGCGGTGCACGCCGAGTTCCCCGGCAAGAAGCTCGCCTACAACTGCTCGCCGTCGTTCAACTGGCGATCCCACCTCGACGACGACACCATCGCCCGGTTCCAGCGCGAGCTCGCGGCGATGGGATACGCCTTCCAGTTCATCACCCTGGCCGGCTTCCACGCCCTCAACCACTCCATGTTCACGCTCGCCCGGGACTACTCCACCCGGCACATGAGCGCCTACGTCGACCTGCAGGAGGCGGAATTCGCCTCCGAGGCCGACGGCTACACCGCCACCCGTCACCAGCGGGAGGTCGGCACCGGCTACTTCGACCGGATCGCGACCGCGCTCAACCCCGACAGCGCGACGCTCGCCCTGGTCGGCTCCACCGAAGAGCACCAGTTCTGAACCGACCGAAGGAGACATCATCATGATCGAGATCACCGGCCCCCGCACCGACGGCGCCGACCGCATCCTCACCCCGGAGGCCATCGCCTTCATCGACCACCTCCACCAGACCTTCGCCGGACGCCGGCAGGAACTGCTGGCCGAACGGCAGCGGCGCCGCGCGGAGGCCGGCAACGGACGCGACCCGCGCTTCCTGAGCACCACGGCCGCCGTCCGCGAGGACGCCGACTGGCGCGTCGCCGGCGCGGGCCCCGGGCTCGAGGACCGCCGCGTCGAGATCACCGGCCCGACCGATCCCAAGATGGCGATCAACGCACTCAACTCGGGTGCCCGCGTCTGGCTCGCCGACCTCGAGGACGCGACCAGCCCGACCTGGGCCAACATCGTCGGCGGCCAGGCGACCCTGTTCGACGCCGCCCGCGGCGACCTCGCTTTCACCAGCCCCGAGGGCAAGGACTACCGGGTCACGACGCCGTTCGAGCACACGCCGACGATCGTCATGCGGCCGCGCGGCTGGCACCTGGTCGAGAAGCACCTCTCCTTCACCGACCGGGGCGGACGCACCGCGCCCGCCAGCGCGTCCCTCACCGACTTCGGCCTCTACTTCTGGCACAACGCGCAGGCGCTGGTCGATGCGGGACGCGGTCCGTACTTCTACCTGCCGAAGCTGGAGTCCCACCTCGAGGCGCGGCTGTGGAACGACATCTTCGTCTTCGCGCAGCAGCGGATCGGGATGCCGGTCGGGACGGTGCGCGCCACCGTGCTCATCGAGACCATCCCGGCCGCGTTCGAGATGGAGGAGATCCTGTTCGAGCTGCGCGATCACTGCGCCGGGCTCAACGCGGGCCGCTGGGACTACATCTTCTCGATGATCAAGACCTTCCAGGGGCGCGGCCGGCGGTTCGCCTTCGGCGACCGCGACCGCATCACGATGACGGTCCCGTTCATGCGCGCCTACACGGAACTGCTGGTCGCGACCTGCCACCGGCGCGGAGCGCACGCGATCGGAGGGATGAGCGCATTCATCCCGAACCGGCGCGACCCGGAGGCGACCGCGCGGGCTCTCGCGAAGGTCGCGGACGACAAGCGCCGTGAGGCCGGCGACGGCTTCGACGGGACCTGGGTCGCCCACCCCGACCTCATCCCGACGGCGCTCGCCGAGTTCGACGCGGTGCTGGGGGACCGGCCGAACCAGCTGTCGCGGCAGCGGGACGACGTCACGGTCACGGCCGCCGACCTGCTCGATGTCGGCTCCGCGGACGCGACCGTGACGGACGCGGGGGTGCGGTCGAACGTCTCCGTGGCGCTGCGCTACATCGAGGCGTGGCTGCGCGGCACGGGCGCCGTCGCCATCGACGGGCTCATGGAGGACGCCGCGACGGCGGAGATCTCGCGGTCGCTGCTGCGGCAGTGGATCGAGAACCGGGTCGTGACCGTCGAGGGGACGACCGTGGACGCGGACGCGGTCGCGCGGTTGATCGACGAGGAGCTGAGCGAACGGGACACCGACGGCTCGCGCTTCGCGGACGCCGCGGACGTGCTGCGCGAGGTGGTGCTGGCCGAGGACTTCCCGACCTTCCTCACGATTCCGGCCTACGCGCGGTACCTGGTGGATGCGGGCGATGCCGAGGAGGAGCGCCTGGCCCTCGCCGGGTAGTCGCGGACCGGATCACGGATGGTGCTCGAGGTATTCCTCGAGCACCTTTCCGTGGTTCAGCTCCGGGTCGCGCGCGCCGACGAGCAGCGTGACGCGTGGATGGGTCCCGCCCAGGTCCCGCAGCTCGGCGACCGCCGGGTTGCCGTCCAGCTCGTGCTCGTAGCGGGCGCGGAACTCGTCGAAGACCTCGCCTTCGGTCGAGGCCTGGTGGAACCAGCGGCGCAGCTCGGTGGACGGCGCGACCTCTTTCAGCCAGAGGTCGATCCCGGCGCGGTCCTTGCTGACGCCGCGCGGCCACAACCGGTCGACGAGGACGCGGTAGCCGTCGTCGGCCGCGGCCGGCTCGTAGATGCGCTTGACGGTGAACACGGCTCCAGTGTCACGCGCCGGGGCGGTGGGAGGCTAGCAGCGCGTCGGTCTCGGCCGCCGTCGGCGCGGTGGCGGGGCCGCGCCGGGTGACGGCCAGCGCGGCGGCCGCGTCGGCGCGGAGGGCCGCATCCATCGGGCTCAGCCCTCGGGCGAGTGCCGCGGCGAGCACACCGCCGAACGCGTCGCCCGCGCCGGTCGTGTCGACCGCCGCCACCGGGAACGCCGGGAGGTGCGCGGGCGCCGGGTCGCCGGTGGCGACCCAGCAGCCGGACGCGCCGTCGCGCACCACCGCGACGCCGCCCTCGCGCAGCATCCCACGCAGGGCTCCCGCGGCGGGTGCGGGATGCGCGTGCGCGCGCAAGATGCGGGCCTCGCGGGCGTTCGCGCTCAGCACGTCGGTGCGGCGGAGGACAGCCTCGAGGAGTTCGCGGTCGAGCGACCCGACCAGCGGGGACGGGTCGAACACGACGATCGCGGCCGCGGGCGCTAGCTCGGTCAGCCAGCCGGCGACGGCGGGACCCGACGTGGGATGCGCCAGGCTGTAGCCCGAGACGTAGACGACGTCGCCGGCCCGGGGACGGATGCGGTCCAGGTCGGCGCGCGTCAGCATCCCTTCGGCGCCGGGGACGGTGACGAAGGTCCGCTCGGCGTCGTCGTCGACGAGGACGACGCAGTACCCGTTGTCGACCGTCTCGATGGGCGGGGTGGCGACCGCGATGCCCTCGGCCCACAGGGCCTCGCCGACCACCTCGCCGAGCGGGCCCGTCCCCGAGCGCCCGGCGAACAGGACCTCGGCGCCGTCCCGCGCGGCGGCGGACATCACGTTGAAGCCTCCGCCGGCGGACATGCCCGATGACTCCGCCAGCACGTCGCCACCGCGTTCGGGGAGTGCGCCGACCCGGAGGAGGAGGTCGACCACGACCGTCCCGGTGAAGATGACGCGTCCGTCAGCCATGTCGTCTCCTCACCCGCAGCAGGCCGTCCACCAGCGGCTCCAGTTCCAGCGCGTTGACACGGCGGACCGTCTCCACCGCGGTGCGCGGCCAGTCCGTGGCCCAGGTCGCGCCGAGGACGGCGCCGGCCATCGCGGCGATCGTATCCGTGTCCCCGCCGAGGGACGCGGCCCGGCACAGCGCGTCCCAGGCGGCGTCGCCGTCGGGCGACGTCGTCGCGCCGATCCCGTTCCGGCGTGCGCCGAGTTCGTCCTCGCCCGGGCGGTCGCGGTGCGACGACCCCGTCCCGGCCACCGCGAGGGCGACCAGGGAGAGCGCCGCGACCACCGACTCCTGTGCGGCAACCGACGTTCCCACGACCCGGACGAGGGCGTCGTCCTGCTCCCGCGGGGCGAGGTCGAGCAGGTACGGGATGGCCCACTCCAGCCGCGCGGCGATGTCGCCGCCGGCGACCCAGTGCCCGCGACCGGCGCCCTCCCGCGCGGCGGCGACCGCCACATCCAGCGCTTCCGGTGCGTCCGCCCCGTCGAGACCCGCGCTCACCGCCGCGCCGACCGCGGCCGCGCTGGCGATCCCGAGCCCCGTGTTGTGGGTGAGCGAGCTGACCCGGACGACGGCGTCGACGAATCCGCCGAGCGGTTCGACCGGCACGGCGATCCCGACCGGGGTGATGCGCATGGCTGCCCCGTTGGTCGCGCCGAAGCGGCCGGCCTCCTCGGGCGGCATGCCGTCCTGCAGCCGCTGCAGCGCGGCCCGGGTGCTCGGCCCGAGCAGGTCGAGCGACCCCCGCGCCTCCATCGCCCGCTCCCAGGCCAGGAGCTCGGCGGCGAAGACGCCCGGCGGCACCGTGCCGTCGCCGTCGATGAGCAGCCGCGCCAGCAGGACGGCCTGCTCGGTGTCGTCGGTGATCGAGCCGGCGGGCATCCCTGCTGCGATCTGCTGGTGGGGCCCGGCCGCGACGAGCCCCCGGATGCGGCCATGATCGGCGGCGATCCGCTCGCGGGCGAGGGACTGGGTGGGCATCCCGAGCGCGTCGCCGAGTGCCAGGCCCTGCAGCGCCGCCAGGGCCCGGGATCGGGTGCTGTCTCTCACAGCGGCGCCACCAGCAGGGCGTCGCGCAGCCGTTCGCTCAGTCCCGGCGGCACCTCGACCCCGGCCCCGAGCGCCTGGATGGACCGGCTGTAGTAGCTGCGCGCTGCGGCGGCGAGGGTGATGTCGACGATCTCGCGGTCGGTGTACCCGAGCTCGCGAAGCCGCAGGGTGTCCGCGTCGGTCAGGGAGACGGAGTCGGTGGCGACGCGGGCGGCGTAGTGCATCATGGCGACCTCGGCCTCGCTGAGGTCGGCGTCGTGGTAGTCGCGCGCGATCCGCACGAGTTCGTCCTCGTCCATGATCGTCAGCGACTTGCGGCCGTGGGCGAGGCGGCAGTGCTGGGAGTGCAGGGCCTGCGCGGCGGCCAGGGTGACGAGCTCGTACCGTCGCTTGCCGAGCTGGGAGACGATCGCCCGCACCAGATTCTCGAACGCCCGGACGGCCTCGGGGTTGACGGCCATCACCCGCGTGTAGTCGGGGACGTAGCCGAGGTCTTCGATGTCCTCGGCGTAGAGCGCGGCGACCTCGCCGGTCGCCTCCGACGGTTCGGGTGTGCGGATCACGGACACGGTGCCTCCTCGAGGTGCGGTTGCCCCATTCTGCCGCCGCCGCGCTGCGCCTGCCAGAGGCGCTGACCGCAATGGGCCGCGGTCGCCTCAGTGCGCGAACGCCACCTCTGACGGCACGTCGGCCGGCTTCCGGATGAAGAACGACCCCGCCACCGCGAACAGCGAGATGATCGCGCCCGCGACGAACGCCGCCCGGATGCCACCGGCCTGCGCGGCATCCACGGACGCCCCGCCGGTCGCCAGCACCGTCGACTGCAGCGTCAGCACCGCGATCAGCAGCGCCGTGCCCGCCGCGCCGCCCACCTGCTGGATGGTGCCCAGGATGGCGCTGCCGTGCGAGTACAGGTGCGGCGGCACTGCGCCCAGGCCTGCGGTGAACAGCGGCGTGAACATCATCGCGAGCCCGAGGCTCATGGTGACGTGCGCGGCGATCACGAGCCCGACCGGCGTGGTCTCGGTGACCATCGTCAGCCCCCACAGCACCAGGCTGACCAGGATCGACCCCGGCACCACCAGCACGCGCGGGTCGAACCGGTCGTAGAGCCGGCCGACGAACGGCGCCGCGAGGCCCATGATGAGACCGCCCGGCAGCAGGATGAGCCCGGTCGCCAGGGTGTCCAGGTGCAGCACGTGCTGGAGGTACAGCGGCAGCACGATGATCACGCCGAACATGGACGCGGTCGTGATCGCCATCAGCACGATCGACACCGTGAAGATCGGGTAGCGGAAGGTGCGCAGGTCGAGCAGCGCGCGGTCCTTGCGCTGCAGCAGCAGCTGGCGCGTGATGAAGGCCGCCAGGCCGACGACGCCCACGATCAGCGAGCCCCAGAGCATCAGCGGGTTGGACGCCGAACTGCCCGACTCCCCGGACAGCGTGAGGCCGTATACCAGGCCACCGAACCCGAACGCCGACAGGATCACCGACAGGACGTCGATGCGGACCTTCTTCGGCTCGCTCACGTTCTCGACGAAGCGCATGCCGACGAGCAGCATGACGAGCGCGATCGGCAGCACGATGAGGAAGATCCAGCGCCAGGGAAGGAAGTTGAGGATCAGGCCCGAGATCGTCGGGCCGATGGCCGGCGCGACGGAGATCACGATCGAGACGTTGCCCATGGTGCGCCCGCGCAGCGCCGGCGGCACCAGCGTCATGAGCGTGGTCATCAGCAGCGGGATCATGATCGCCGTACCGGACGCCTGGATCACGCGGGCGGCGACGAGCACGATGAAGCCCGGCGCGAGCGCTGCGGAGAGCGTGCCGAGCGAGAACAGGGACATCGCGGCGATGAACATCTGCCGCGTCGAGAACCGCTGCAGCAGGATGCCCGTGATCGGGATGACCACCGCCATCGTCAGCATGAACGCCGTCGACAGCCACTGCGCCGCGAGCGCGTCGACGTGCAGGTCGTCCATCAGCTTCGGGATGGCGACCGTCATGATCGTCTCGTTGAGGATCACGACGAACGTGGCCGCGAGCAGCAGCCAGATCACCCGCTGGTCGCGCGGTGCGATGCGGACGGGCGCGGCCGCTTCCGAGGGCGCGGCGAGGTCGCCTGCGTCGACGGATGTCAGGGGTGAGGTCTTCTCAGTCACTGGTCCAACCTAGCGAGAGCCACCGACACCGTGGGTGTCGATCATGTGAACTGTGGAGAAGTTCGCTGTCCGCAGAACAGGGGAATAAAGGCGGGTCGATTCGTGCCCTCAGTCGGCGAGCCCGCGCACCGCGCGCACGGCCTCTCCGACCGCCGGCGCGACAGCGGCAAGGTCTGCTGCCACCACCTCCGGGCCCCACGAGAACCGCACCGCGGTGCGCGCCACATCCTCCGGGTAGCCGAGTGCCAGCAGCACGTGCGACGCGTCCTCGCTCCCGGCCGCGCAGGCCGACCCGCTCGACGACACGATGCCGCGCCGTTCCAGCTCCAGCAGCACCGCCTCGCCGTTCGTCGCGGGGAACACGAACGACGCCGTCCCCGGCAGCCGCGAGCTCGGGTGCCCGGTGAGCTCCGCATCCGGGACCTCGGCGAGCACCCCCGCGATGAACGCGTCCCGCGCCGCCGCGGCCGCAGATGCCCGCGCCGCCCGGTCGGCCAGCGCCAACCGCGCCGCGACACCGAGCGCCACCGCCCCGGCGACGTTCTCCGTCCCCGACCGCCGCCCGCGCTCCTGCCCACCGCCGTGGACCAGCGGCTCGACCGGGATCCGCCCGCGCACGTACAACGCCCCCACGCCCTTCGGCGCGCCGATCTTGTGCCCAGAGACGGTGAGCGCATCCACCCCGAGCGCGCCGACGTCGAGCGGCAGCCACCCGGCGGCCTGCACGGCGTCCGTATGGAAGGGGACGCCGACCGCATGCGCCAACGCCGCCAGCTCTGCGATGGGCTGCACCGTCCCCACCTCGTTGTTCGCCAGCATCACCGACGCGAGGGTCGTGTCCGGTCGCAGCGCGGCCCCGAAGTCCGCCGGCGCCACGAGCCCGTCGCGCCCGACCGGCACGAAGGTCACCGTGAAGCCGTGCAGCCGCACCAGGTAGTCCACCGACTCCAGCACGGCCTCATGCTCGATCGGCGTCGTGACGATGTGCCGCCCGCGCGGATCGCCGAGCGCGATGCCCTTGATGGCGAGGTTGTCGGCCTCCGTCCCTCCCGAGGTGAACGTCACCTCCGACGCCCGGCAGCCCAGCCACGCGGCGACCGACGCCCGCGCCTCGGCCAGCGCCCGCGCGGCGGACTCGCCGACCGCGTGGTGGCTCGACGGGTTGCCGAACTCCCCGGTGAGGTGCGGCCACATCGCCTCCAGCACCTCCCGGCGGACCGGAGAGGTGGCGGCGGCGTCGAGGTAGATCACTCGACCACCACGTCCAGTCCCAGGTCGAGCGAGCGGACGCTGTGGGTGAGCGCGCCCGACGAGATCACGTCGACGCCGGTCTCGGCGATGCTCCGGACGGTCGCGAGGCTGACGTTGCCGCTCGCCTCGACGATGGCGCGGCCGGCGACCAGGGCGACGCCCTCGCGCAGCTCGTCCACCGTGAAGTTGTCGAGCATGATCGTGTCGACTCCGGCGGCGAGCACCGGCTCGATCTGGTCCATCCTGTCCACCTCGACCTCCAGGTGGGTCGTGTGCGACAGCTGCTCGCGCACCCGGAGCAGAGCGTCCGTGACCGAGAGTCCGGACTGCGCGGTGAGCACGGCGAGGTGATTGTCCTTGGCCATGACCGCATCCGACAGCGAATAGCGGTGGTTATGGCCGCGGCCGGCGCGCACGGCGTGCCGCTCGAAGGCGCGGAGCCCGGGCGTCGTCTTGCGCGTGTCGACGATCCGGGCCGAGGTGCCGGCGACCTCGGCGACGAACGCAGCCGTCAGCGTGGCGATGCCGCTCATCCGCTGGACGAAGTTGAGGGCGACGCGCTCGCCCTGGAGCACCGAGCGGGCCGGGCCGGTCACGGTCGCCAGCGCGTCCCCGGCGGCGAACGTCGCGCCGTCCGCGACGTGCAGGGCGACCTCGACGGACGGGTCGGTCAGCGTGAACGCGGCGGCGAACACCTCGCCGCCGGCGAAGGTGCCGGGCTCCCGCGCCACGAGCCGCGCCGTCGCGACCGCCGCCTCGGGGATGAGCAGCTGGCTCGTCAGGTCGCCCCACGGCGCGTCCTCCACGAGGGCGCCCTGGACGGCGGTCTGGATGATCTGGCGGGTCAGCATGCGGTGGGCACCTCGAGACGGGAGAGCTGGGGAAGGAGGACGGTGTGGGCCGGCTCGGTCTCGCCGGTCAGCGGGAAGTCCGAGCGGAAATGCGCGCCGCGCGACTCCTCGCGGGCGAGGGCCGCGGCGACGACGAGGCGGGCGAGGGTGAGGAGGTTGCCGTCCTCCGACGGACCATCCGTGGGGTCGGCGGTCGCCGCCAGCTCGGCCGCAGCGGCCGTCAGCCGCGCGCCGTCGCGGTGGACCCCGGCCGCGTCCCAGAGCAGTGTCCCCAGGCGATCCCGGGAGAAGGGACGCGAGGGACGGTGGGGCGCGTCAGCGGGCACGGCCGCGACCGCGCCCTCCCGCACCCACTCCGGGCCGTCGGTCCACATCCCGTCGATCGCCCCAGCGGCCCGGTGCGCGAACACCAGCCCTTCGAGCAGCGAGTTCGACGCCAGCCGGTTGCCGCCGTGCGCACCGGTGCAGGCGACCTCGCCGACGGCGAAGAGCCCGGGGACGCTCGTGCGGCCCTCCGTATCGGTGGCGACGCCGCCCATCGCGTAGTGCGCCGCGGGCGTCACCGGGATGGGGCTCCGCGCCCAGTCGTATCCCGCCGCGCGGGTCGCCGCGTCGATCGTCGGGAAGCGCCGCGCCAGGAACTCGCCGCCGAGCGCGGTCGCGTCCAGCAGCACCGGTCGGCCGCCCTGCGCCGCCATCTCGACCGCGATCCCCCGGGCGACCACGTCGCGCGGGGCGAGCTCCGCATCCGGGTGCACGTCGGTCATGAAGCGCTCGCCGGCCGCGTTCCGCAGGACCGCGCCCTCGCCGCGCACGGCCTCGGACACGAGGAACGCGCCGGCGCCCGACGCCCCCGGGGCGTGCAGGGCGGTGGGATGGAACTGCGTGAACTCCAGGTCCGCCAGCACCGCGCCCGCGCGCCAGGCCGCGGCCACGCCGTCGCCCGTCGCGACCGCCGGATTCGTCGTGTGCGCGTAGAGCCGGCCCCAGCCGCCGGTTGCCAGGATCACCGCGTCGGCGTCGAGCACGACGGGCGTCCCGGCGACGAGCAGCGACACGCCCGCCGCCACGCCATCGCGCACCAGCACCTCCTGCAGGAACGCGCCCTCGACGACCGGGATGCGCGCCGCGCGCAACGCCGCGATCAGCGCGCGCGAGAGCTCGGCCCCCGTGGCGTCTCCGCCGGCATGCAGCACGCGGGCGGAGGAGTGCGCCGCCTCGAGTCCGCGCGCCAGCGCGTCCCCGTCGCGGTCGAAGGCCGCCCCGAGCGCGATCAGCTCGCGCACGCGCACAGGCCCGTCCGTGCACAGCGCTTCGACGGCGTTCCGGACATTGAGCCCGGCTCCCGCCCGCAGCGTGTCGGCTACGTGGGCCGCCACGGAGTCGTCCGGGAACAGCGCCGCCGCGATGCCGCCCTGCGCGTACCGGGTGCTGCCGTCCGACAGCGCCGCCTTGGTCGCCACCGTGACGTCGTGGCCGAGCGCCTGCGCCCGCAGGGCCGCGGTCAGCCCGGCGATCCCGCTCCCGACGACGACCACGCGGCTCATGTCAGGCCGCCATCGTCGTGTCGGGACGCGCGGCGAGCATCCGCTCGAGCGCGACCCGGGCCGGCGCGGCGACCGCGTCGGGCACGGTCACCTGGTTCAGCACCTCGCCGCGGACCAGGCCCTCCAGCACCCAGGCGAGGTAGCCGGGGTGGATGCGGTACATCGTCGAGCACGGGCAGACGACCGAATCGAGGCAGAAGATCGTGTGCTGCGGGAACTGCGCCGCGAGCCGCTGGACCAGGTTGATCTCGGTCCCGATCGCGAACGTCGAACCGGCCGGGGCCGCCTGGATCGCCTTCACGATGTAGTCGGTCGAGCCGTACTCGTCGGCCGCGTCCACCACATCCATCGGGCACTCGGGGTGCACGATCACGCGGACGCCCGGGAACTCGGCGCGCGCGTGCTCGATCTGGCCGACGGTGAACCGCTTGTGGACCGAGCAGAAGCCGTGCCACAGGATGACCTGGGCCTCCTGCAGGGTGGACGCGTCGGTGCCGCCCCAGGGCTTGCGCGGGTTCCACAGGGGCATCCGCTCGACCGGGATGCCCATCGCCTTCGCGGTGTTGCGGCCCAGGTGCTGGTCGGGGAAGAAGAGGACGCGCTGGCCCCGCTCGAACGCCCACTCCAGCACCGTGGCGGCGTTGGAGGAGGTGCACACGATCCCGCCGTGCTCGCCGCAGAACGCCTTCAGCGCCGCCGATGAGTTCATGTAGGTGACCGGGATGACCGGCACGCGGCCGTCGGCGTCCGGCTCGGTGCCGTACAGCTCCTCGAGCTGCTCCCAGCACTCCTCGACCGAGTCGAGATCGGCCATGTCGGCCATCGAGCAGCCGGCGGCGAGGTTCGGGAGGATGACGCGCTGCTCCGGCCGCGACACGATGTCCGCGGTCTCCGCCATGAAGTGGACGCCGCAGAACACGATCGCCTCGGCCTCCGGACGCGCCTTGGCGGCGTTGGCGAGCTGGAACGAGTCGCCGACGAAGTCCGCGTACTGCACGACCTCGTCGCGCTGGTAGAAGTGGCCCATCACCGCGACCCGGTCGCCCAGGGTCTGCTTCGCCGCGCGGATGCGGTCGCCCAGCTCCTGCGCGGACGCGGTGCGGTACTCCTCGGGCAGCTCGCCCTGGCGCGGTGCGTTCGCCGGGATGGGGTCGCCCAGCGAGGCGCCCGGACCGTAGCTCGGCGCGAGGGCGTCGAACTCCCACGGCGCCTCGACGAGATCGGGCGTGCAGGTCTCGCCGTCGAGCTGGCCCGACGCGATGAGCCGGATGGTGGTGTCGACCGATGCGATGGTCATTGTGCGCTTCTTCCTTCGAACGGATGCTGCTGCCGGGGGAGCGGCCCCGCGTCGGCGAGGTCGATCCGGTCGTTGTAGCGGTACAGCCGCGGTGGGCGGTGCGGCGTGCCGGTCAGGTACTCGTCGGTCGCGACGACGGCGCCCGAGGCCTCGATGGTGCGGCGGAAGTTCGCCGGGTCGAGCGCCTTGCCGAGCACGGCCTCGTGGACGCCGCGCAGCTGGGCCAGCGTGAAGCGCTCGCCGAGGAACGCGTGGGCGATGCGCGAGTACTCCATCTTCGTGCGGAGCCGCCAGAGCGCGTACTCGACGATGACGTTGTGGTCGAAGGCCAGCTCGGGCAGGTCGTCGGCGGGGAACCAGCGGACGTTCTCGCCTACGCTCGCCCGCTCGGCCTCCTCGCTGCGCACGAGCGCCCAGTACACGACCGAGACGACGCGCTCGGCGCCGGGGGAGCGGTCGGCGTCGCCGAACGCGTACAGCTGCTCGAGGTAGCGCGGCGTGAGGCCCGTGGTGTCGCTGAGGGTGCGGGCGGCGGCGTACGCGAGGTCTTCGCCGACCCGCAGCGGACCGCCGGGAAGCGCCCACCGGCCTTCGAACGGCTCCCGGATGCGCCGCACCAGCGGCAGCCACACCTGCGGGACGCCGCCGGTCTCGTCGTCGCTGCGCAGCGCGAAGATCACGGTGGACACGGCGAGGATCGCGCTCGCGCGTTCGTGCCGTGCCGTCATGGCTGCTCCCGGGATCGGGTAAGAGTCAGGATGACTCTAACGTGTGACCCATCTTAGTGTCGGGGTGACCAAAAGCACAAACGGTGTCGATCATCGGATGCTATGAAAGTATTTTTGTGCTACAAAATAAGCAGAAGTCGCATAGCGTGAAGGGATGCCGCCGCCACACTGGGAAACATCGAGCTACAAGCACCGAGTGCCACGAGAGGATCAGGTCTACGCGATGCTCAACGCGACCTTCGTCGATCCGATCGAGACCGAGGACAACGGTGACGTGATCATGCTCTACATCGGACCTGAGCATCCGCAGACGGATCGGGAGCTCGAAATCCTTGTCCGTCGCCCTGCGCGAACGGGAGCAGAGGCCTCCGTGTTCCATGCGATGCCATTGGGGCCGAAGTACCGCCGATACCGGGAGGATTCTCAAAGTGACTGACGACAAGACCGACTACGAGGCGCTTATCGCGCGGTTGACTGATCCGAACATCCCGCTCGTGCCGACCGGCAAGGCCCTCTTCGGTGAGGACGCCGCCCGAGCCGGCAGAGAGTTCCTCCTCGAGCAGTACGGCAGCGAGGAGGCGTTGCAGGAGGCGCTGAAGTCAGGCCGCCCATCGCTCGGGGAGCCGGGCGAAGGACCGTCGCCGACAGTGCGGGCCCGCGTCTCGCGGCATGATTTCGCCGAGCTCGCGAAGCTGCGCGAACGCACCGGCCGCACCGAGGCCGACCTCGTCCGCGAGGGCGTCCACCTTCTCCTGGAGCGATACAAGACCGCGAGCTGAGACGTGGGTGAGCGCCGCACCGCGCGAGCGGATATGCTGGCCGCACACAACTGAACACGGGCCACGAGGTCGATGCGGGAGAGTCGCGCGCGTGCGCGCGGCACCGAAGGAGCAATCCTCCCCGACAATCTCTCAGGTACGCGTACCGCATCGGACTGGCCACTCTGAAAAGCAGGACGGCATCCGCCGCCCTCGCCCACGGTGAAAGCCGCGCCCACGGTCGCGGTGAAACTCTCAGGCCGGATGACAGAGGGGGAGTTCTTCCCGGGAGCGGCGACGCCCCCGCAGCCCCCGGCCGACGGCCGGCGAATCGGAGAACTCATGACCTCGCACCAGGACGCCGACGGCGGCCGAACCTCCCCGCTCCATGACGCCCACGCGGCGGCCGGAGCCTCGTTCACCGACTTCGCCGGCTGGCAGATGCCCGTGCGCTACTCGTCCGACCTGGCCGAGCATCACGCCGTCCGCACCGCCGCCGGCCTCTTCGATCTCTCGCACATGGGCGAGATCGTGCTGATCGGCCCGGAGGCCGGCGAAGCGCTCGACTACGCGCTCGCCGGCAAGCTGTCCGCCCTCGCCATCGACCAGGCGAAGTACAGCCTCCTGCTGTCGCGCGCCGGCGGCATCGTCGACGACCTCGTCGTCTACCGCACCGGCGACGACCGCTACATGGTCGTCGCCAACGCCTCGAACCGGGATGCTGTGGCGCAGGAGCTGCGCGACCGCACCTCCCCGTTCGACGTCGAGGTCTTCGACGAGTCCGACGACATCGCGCTGATCGCGGTCCAGGGGCCGGCCGCGCTGTCCGTCCTGCTCGCCACCGACGGCCTGGCCGCCGACGACGGAGCACTCGACGGCGAGGACTTCGGCGAGCGCCTGTCCTCTCTCAAGTACTACTGGTCGCTTCCCGCGCTGTTCCAGACGCACCCCGTCCTCATCGCCCGCACCGGCTACACCGGTGAGGACGGCTTCGAGCTGTACGTCGCTCCGGACAACGCCCGCGCGCTGTGGGACGCCCTGACCGAGGCCGGCACCGAGCAGGGCCTCGGCCTCGTCCCCGCCGGCCTCGCGTCGCGCGACACCCTGCGCCTGGAGGCCGGGATGCCGCTGTACGGTCACGAGCTCGGCCTCGACACGAAGCCCGCGCAGGCGGGTCTCGGCCGGGTCGTCAACCTCGCGAAGGACACCGACTTCATCGGCCGCGCCGCCAGCGAGGAGGGGCCGCATCCCGAGGCCCGCGTGCTCGTCGGCCTCGTCGGCGAGGGCAAGCGCGCCGCGCGCGCCGGCTACCCGGTCTTCGCGAAGGACACCGCGAACGGCGAGGACGCGGAGGTCGGCGTGGTCACGTCGGGCGCGCTGTCGCCGACGCTGGGCGTGCCGATCGCGATGGCGTACGTCGCCCCCGAGCTCGCACGCGAGAACACCGTGCTCCACGTGGATGTGCGCGGCACGCGCCTCCCGTTCACCGTCACCGCCCTCCCCTTCTACAGCAGAAAGAAGCGCTAGCCATGGCCGCAGAACGAGACCTGAAGTACACGCCCGAGCACGAATGGCTCCTGGTCGAGGGTGACGTCGCGACCGTCGGCATCACCTCCTACGCCGCCGAGAAGCTGGGCGACGTGGTCTTCGTCGAGCTGCCCGACGAGGGCAGCGACGTCACCGCCGGCCGTGTCGTGGGCGAGATCGAGTCGACCAAGTCGGTGGGCGAGCTGTTCGCCCCCGTCGACGGCATCGTCGCCGAGGCGAACTCGGCCGTCGTCGACGCCCCCGAGCTCGTCAACTCCGACCCGTTCGGCGAGGGCTGGCTGGTGAAGGTCCGCTTCACCGAGCTGCCCGACAACCTCCTCAGCTACGACGAGTACGCCGCCCTCACCGGCGAGTAAGGTTCCCGCTCCTTCATGACCGACCTCTTCCCAACGCGTCACATCGGCACCGATGGGGATGCGCAGAGCACCATGCTGTCCGCGATCTCGGCGGCGGCCTCCCGCGACTGGGCCTCCGTCGAAGACCTCGTCCATTCGGCCGTCCCGGACTCGATCCGAGTCGACGACGACCGCACCTCCGCGCTGCCCGAACCCCTCGGCGAGCGGGCCGCCCTCCGCGAGCTGCGCGCACTGGCCGCGCGCAACACCGTGAACCGCAGCCTGATCGGCCTCGGCTACTACGGCACCATCACGCCCGCGGTGATCAAGCGGAACGTGCTCGAGAACCCGGGCTGGTACACCGCCTACACGCCGTACCAGCCGGAGATCTCGCAGGGCCGGCTGGAGGCGCTGATCAACTTCCAGACCATGGTCTCCGACCTGACCGGCCTGGACACGGCGAACGCGTCGATGCTCGACGAGGGCACCGCGGTGGTCGAGGGAATGCTCCTGGCGCGCCGCGCATCCAAGGCGAAGTCCACGAAGTTCGTCGTGGATGCGGACACCTTCCCGCAGACGCTGGCGCTGCTGCGCAACCGGGCGGAGGCGGTCGGCATCGAGCTCGTCGTGACCGACCTCGCCTCCCTCCCCGCCGACGCTCCCGAGCTGTCGGACGCGTTCGGGCTGTTCATCCAGTACCCCGGCGCCTCGGGCCGGGTGTGGGACCCCTCCGCCGCCATCGCGACGGCGAAGGCCGCGGGTGCGGTCGTCGTCGCCGCGGCCGACCTGCTCGCGCTAACGCAGCTGAAGGGGCCGGGCGAGCTCGGCGCGGACGTCGCCGTCGGCACCAGCCAGCGCTTCGGCGTGCCGATGGGCTTCGGCGGACCGCACGCCGGGTACATGGCCGTCCGCAAGGGACTCGAGCGCCAGCTCCCGGGGCGCCTGGTCGGCGTCTCGCAGGACGCGGTGGGCAAGCCCGCCTACCGGCTCACGCTGCAGACCCGCGAGCAGCACATCCGCCGTGAGAAGGCGACGTCGAACATCTGCACCGCGCAGGTGCTCCTCGCCGTCATGGCCGCGATGTACGCGGTCTACCACGGCCCCGCGGGCCTGCGCGCGATCGGGAGCCAGGTGCACCTGTCGACCGCGGCCCTCGCGGAGGCGCTGCGCGCGTCCGGCGTCGAGGTCGTCTCCCGTTCGTACTTCGACACGCTCCAGGTCGAGGTGGACGACGCGGCCACCGTCGTCGCCCGCGCCCACGACCGCGGCCTCCTGCTGCACGCCACGGACGCCGGTCTGGTGTCGCTGAGCGTGGACGAGGAGTCGGCGGCCGACCTGCGCGACGGCGCTTTCCCGCTCGGCGACCTCGTCGAGGTGCTGGGCGGCACCGTGGACGGCGGCCTCGCCTTCTCGCTGCCGGCCGACGCGTCCTTCGACCCGGCACTGACCCGCGAGTCGGCGTACCTCACGCATCCGGTGTTCAACACGCACCACTCCGAGACGGCGATGATGCGCTACCTGCGTCAGCTGCAGGACCGCGACTACGCGCTCGACCGCGGCATGATCCCGCTCGGTTCGTGCACGATGAAGCTCAACGCCGCGACCGAGATGGAGGCGGTGACCTGGCCGGAGTTCGCGGCCCTGCACCCCTTCGCGCCGGCCTCCGACGTCGCCGGCTCGCTCGAGCTGATCGATCAGCTGGAGCAGTGGCTCGCCGACGTCACCGGCTACGACACCGTGTCGCTGCAGCCGAACGCGGGCAGCCAGGGCGAGCTCGCCGGCCTCCTCGCGATCCGCGGCTACCACCGCTCGCGCGGCGACGACCAGCGGACGGTGTGCCTCATCCCGCAGTCGGCGCACGGCACCAACGCGGCCTCGGCGGTGCTCGCCGGCATGAGCGTCGTGGTCGTCGCGACCGACGAGCTCGGCAACGTCGACCTCGACGACCTGCGCGCCAAGATCGCGGAGCACGCCGACACGCTCGCCGCCCTGATGATCACGTACCCGTCGACGCACGGCGTCTACGAGCACGAGGTGGTCGCGATCACGCAGGCCGTGCACGACGCCGGCGGCCAGGTGTACGTCGACGGCGCCAACCTCAACGCCCTGCTGGGCTACGCGCGGTTCGGCGACTTCGGCGGCGACGTCAGCCACCTCAACCTGCACAAGACGTTCTGCATCCCGCACGGCGGTGGCGGCCCTGGCGTGGGACCGGTCGCGGCGAAGGCCCACCTCGCGCCGTTCCTGCCGGGCCACCCGCTGGCCCAGGATGCGACGCACCCGGTCGCGGGCGGCGGACGCGTCGAGCACGGCGGCGGACCGGTCTCGGCCGCGCCGTACGGCAGCCCGAGCATCCTGCCGATCAGCTGGGCGTACGTCCGGATGATGGGCGCCGAAGGGCTGAAGGACGCGACCGGCGCGGCGGTGCTCGCGGCCAACTACGTCGCCGCGCGCCTGCGCGAGCACTTCCCGGTGCTCTACGCGGGGGAGGACGGCCTGGTGGCGCACGAATGCATCCTCGACCTGCGTCCGCTCACGGAGCGCACCGGCGTGACCGTCGACGACGTGGCCAAGCGCCTCATCGACTACGGCTTCCACGCGCCGACCATGTCGTTCCCGGTGGCCGGCACCCTCATGGTGGAGCCGACCGAGAGCGAGGACCTGGCGGAGCTCGACCGCTTCGTGGCAGCGATGATCGCCATCCGCGAGGAGGCCGACGCCGTGGCGGCGGGGGACTGGCCCTCCGACGACAACCCGCTGCGCAACGCCCCGCACACCGCGGAGTCGGCGGTCTCGTCCGACTGGGGCCACCCGTACTCCCGCGAGCAGGCCGTGTACCCGGTCCCCGCGCTCGTCCGGAACAAGTACTGGCCCCCCGTGCGCCGCATCGACCAGGCGTACGGCGACCGCAATCTCTTCTGCGCCTGCCCGCCCCCGGAGGCCTTCGCCTGACCCGTTCGCCTGGTGGCTAGTGCGCGGCGAAGACCGACGGCCACCAGGCGACGGCGAGGGGGTAGCCGACGAACGACACGATGTCGATGATCGTGTGCGCGACCACCAGCGGCATCACGCGGCCCCAGCGCGTGTAGGCCCAGCCGAAGACGACGCCCATCACGGCGTTGCCGACGAACGGGCCGAAGCCCTGGTACAGGTGGTAGCTGCCGCGGAGCAGCGCCGACACGACGATGATCGTCCACGTGCCCCAGCCCAGCTGCCGCAGCCGCGTGAAGAGGTAGCCGACGACGATCACCTCCTCCTGCAGCGCGGCGCGCAACGCGGCCAGGATGAGGACGGGCACGGTCCACCAGTGCGCGTCCAGCGTCGACGCCTGCACGGCGACCGTGATGCCGAGCAGGCGGGTCAGCGCGTAGAACAGGATGCCCGGGATGCCGATCACCAGGAACAGCAGCACCCCGCCGCCGAGGTCCCGGCCCGGCCGGGTGAGGTCGAATCCGATCCGCCGGAAGCCGCTGCGCTGCGGCTGCCAGAGCAGGTAGATCACCAGGGCGACCGCGAACAGCGGGAACAGGTTGCCCAGCACCTGGTAGAGGAAGTCGAAGACCTCGCGGTTCGACTGGCTCGGGTTGACCTGAGCGGTCTGCTGCGAGAGCGGCGTGCTCTGCGTCGACCGGTCGATGATCGTCACGATCGAGTAGATCGCCGACTGCCCGAGCGAGAGCCCGAGGACGATGGCGATCTCCCACCACAAACGGCTTCGTCCCGGCTTCGCCACGGGCACCTCTGCCGCGAAGGTCGGCGTCTGACTCATAGGGGCATCCTGCCAGATCGTTGCATGGAGCGAACTAATCCACCGTTTTTGTGCGCTTCGTGCAGGATTCCGTCGACTGAGTTACCACTATGTAACGTTTTCCCCGCCTGTTTTGCAATCGCTCGCGGCGATACCTAGGGTCATTCTTATCCCGCGCGGGACAGGCACTCTCGCACGCCTGCACCGTCGCACACTTCGCACAGGAGGAACATTGCACATCAACGGAAGAAGGGTGAGGTACGCGGTCAGCGCGGTCGCCGTCGCAGGCGTCGCAGCACTGGCTCTGTCGGCCTGCACCACGTCCGGCAGCACCAGCACCTCGTCCGCTGCCAAGGGCGGCACCGTGACGGTTGCGGTCGTCAACGACTTCACCTCGTTCAACTCGCAGACCCCGCAGGGCAACCTGGACACCAACGGCCAGGTCGGCTACCTGAACGGGTCGTACGGAACCGGGTTCCAGTACATCGACAACAACTACAAGATCGTCCACGACGACAAGTTCGGCACGTTCGAGAAGACCTCGGACGACCCGCTGACGGTCAAGTACACCCTGAACAAGGACGACAAGTGGTCCGACGGCGAGCCCGTCACCGCTGACGACATGGTCCTCGCCTGGGCGATCGCCTCCGGTCACTACGACTCGGCGAAGTTCGACGACAGCGGCAACGTCACCAGCGGCACGCAGTACTTCCAGATCGCGGGCTCGACCGCCGGTATCGACTCGACGGACTTCCCCGAGGTCAGCAACGACAACCGCACGATCACCCTCAAGTACGCCACGCCGTACGTGGACTGGGAGCTCGTCAACCCGATCGCGCAGCCCGCGCACATCGTCGCCAAGAAGGCCGGCCTCTCCTCGGCCGCCGACCTGACGAAGCTGCTGAAGGGCCTGCCGAAGGGCGACCCGGCCAACCCGGCGCCGGCCGACCCGACGCTGAAGAAGGCCGCCGACTTCGTCAACACCGGCTACGACGTCACCGCGTTCCCGACCGACAAGGACCTGCTGGTCTCCTCCGGCCCGTTCGTCGTCTCGTCGTGGACCCCGGGTCAGTCGCTGACCATGACGCCGAACAAGTACTACGCGGGCGGCCTCAAGCCGAACGTCGACAAGATCGTGTTCCGCATCATCCCGGACGCGAACGCCCAGGTCACCGCTCTCCAGAACGGTGAGGTCGACATCATCAACCCGCAGGCGTCCGCCGACACGATCACCGCGCTCAAGCAGACCAGCGCGAAGATCCTCACCGGTGCGCAGGCCTCGTACGACCACCTCGACCTGAACTTCAAGTCGCCGGTGTTCGCCGACGCCAAGGTCCGTGAGGCGTTCCTCAAGACCATCCCGCGTCAGCAGATCCTCGACTCGATCGTCACCCCGGTCGACTCGAAGGCGAAGGTCCTGAACTCGCAGATCTTCCTGCCGAACCAGGAGGAGTACGCGGGCAGCGTCAAGCAGAACGGCTCCGACAAGTACGACAAGGTCGACATCGACGGCGCCAAGGCGCTCCTCGCCGGCGCGACCCCGTCGATCCGGATCCTCTACAACACCAACAACCCGAACCGTGTCGACGAGTTCCAGTCGATCCAGGCCTCGGCCGCCAAGGCCGGCATCAAGGTCGTGGACGCCGGCTCGCCCGACTGGAGCAAGCTGCTCCCGGGTGGCGACTACGACGCCTCGCTCTTCGGCTGGATCAGCCCGGGTGCAGGCACCTCGCAGCTGCCGCAGGTGTTCTCCTCGCAGGGTGGCGGTAACTACAACGGCTACACCGGCACCAACGACCTGGCCCTCAAGTCGCAGACCACCCTGGACAAGGATGAGCTGACGAAGATCGAGTACCAGATCGACAAGCAGGCCTTCAGCGACGGCTACGGTCTGCCGCTCTTCCAGCTCCCCGGTGTCTTCGCGGCCACCAACCGAGTGGATGGCGTCAAGTACAACGGCGGGCAGTCCGGCCCGTTCTGGAACTTCTGGGAGTGGTCGGTCAAGTCGTCGACCTCCTCGAAGTAACAGCTCCGTAAGAGAGAGTGCCCGGGCGAACCCCGGGCACTCTCCCTGCGGCGGGGCGTCGGTTCTCAGCCGGCGCCCCGTATCATGTAGTCGGTGGACGCGATCCGTCCACCCTTGAGATACGCGCCTGGCGGCACCCCCGCCGCACCCCCCGATCGGCGCGTCCTGTCAGTGAAGGTTTTGAACCTATGGCGAGTTTCATCCTGAGACGCCTTCTGGTCTCAGTGCTCATCATCATCGCCGCTTCGTTCCTGATGTACATGCTGGTGGCCTACAGTGCCGACCCGCTCCAGGATCTGCGAAGCAGCAATTCCCCCAACAAGACGCAGCTGATCAACGCGCGCATCCAGCTCCTGCAGCTGGACGTCGTGCCGCCGCTGCGCTGGCTGCTCTGGCTGGGCGGTGCGGCCAAGTGCCTCATCCCGTTCGCCAACGCCTGCGACCTGGGGTCCACCGTCTCGAACGCGAAGGTGGTCGACATCCTGCCCCAGGCCCTCGGGTCCACGGTGCAGCTGGTCACCGCCGCTCTGATCCTGGCCATCCTGCTGGGTGTCACGATCGGCATCGTCACGGCCCTCCGGCAGTACAGCGGACTCGACAACGTCGTCACGTTCCTCAGCTTCTTCCTGTACTCCCTGCCGGCCTTCCTCGTCGCGGTGCTCCTCAAGGAGTTCGTCGCGATCGGCTTCAACAACTTCCTCGCGCACCCGGTCATACCGTGGTGGGTGGCGGTGATCATCGGCGTCGTCGCCGGTCTGATCTGGCAATCGCTGATCGGCGGTGACCGGCGCCGCAGGCTCCTCACCTTCCTGATCTCCGGTGTCGCCACCGCGGGCGTTCTGCTGCTGATGTCGGCGATGAACTGGTTCCTCATGCCGGGCCTCGGCCCGGTGGTGATGATCATCCTCATCGCGGCGACGGTGATCGGCACAACGGCGCTGATCTCCGGGCTGCAGAACCGGCGGGCCCTGATCTCGGCGGCCATCGCCGGCGCGATCAGCCTGGTCTGCTACTTCGTGCTGCAGCCGCTGTTCAACGTCTCGACGGTCGCCACCATCGTGATCCTCGCGGTCATCGCCATCGTCGTCAGCCTCGCCATCGGGTACTTCGTCGGCGGCTACGACCGCGGCCAGAACATGCGCATCGCGGTCATCGTGACGATCGTGTCGGGCTTCCTAATCATCGTCGACCGCTTCATGCAGGCCTGGCCGCAGTACTTCCAGGACACGAACGGCCGCCCGATCGCGACCGTCGGCTCGTCGACGCCGGGCCTCGAGGGCGACATGTGGGTCACCGGACTCGACACGTTCACCCACCTGGTGCTGCCGACCATCGCGCTGCTCCTCATCTCGTTCGCCTCCTACACCCGCTACTCGCGGGCCGGGATGCTCGAGGTGCTCAACCAGGACTTCATCCGCACCGCGCGGGCGAAGGGCCTGCCCGAGCGGACCGTCGTGGTGCGCCACGCGTTCCGTAACATGCTCATCCCGATCACCACCCTCGTCGCGTTCGACGTGGGCGCGCTGCTCGGTGGTGCGGTCATCACCGAGCGCGTGTTCGCCATCCCCGGCATGGGCTCGCTGTTCAACCTCGGCCTCAGCCGCGGTGACCTCAACCCCGTCATGGCGTACTTCCTGGTGATCGCGGCGATGGCGATCCTGTTCAACTTCCTGGCAGACCTCGCGTACGCCGCACTCGACCCGAGAGTGAGGGTCCGATAATGGCCGAAACCACCCGTATCGCCGACGAGCTCGAGGCGCCGAGCGCCCCGCCCGTCAGCCAGGGGAAGCTCGTCTGGAAGCGGTTCCTCTCCAACAAGGTCGCCGTCGCCAGCGCGATCCTGTTCATCCTGATCCTGATCTTCTCGATCTCCGCGATCGGCCTCGGGCCGATCCCCGGCTGGTGGAAGTACAACTACACCGAGCTGAACGACCAGGTGCAGCAGGGCGCCCCGACCTGGGAGCACCCGTTCGGTCAGGACCGCATCGGCAAGGACTACTTCGCACTGACGATGCGCGGCATCCAGAACTCCATCCTCGTGATGGTGGTCCTCGGCCTCATCGCGAGCGTGGTGGGCGTCGTGGTCGGCGCCGTCGCGGGCTACTTCCGCGGCGTGACCGACGCGATCCTGATGCGCATCACCGACGTGTTCATCGTCATCCCGGCGCTGGTCATCGGCTCGGTCGTCGGACACGCGTTCGGCGGTCTCGGCGCGTTCTTCCTGGCCCTGATGCTCGGGTTCTTCTCGTGGATGGGCATCGCCCGTCTGGTGCGCGGCGAGTTCCTGTCGCTGCGCGAGCGGGAGTTCGTGGAGGCGGCACGCGTCGCCGGCGCCTCCGACACCCGCATCATCTTCAAGCACATCCTGCCGAACGCGATCGGCGTCGTCATCGTCGCCTCGACGCTGATCATGGCCTCGGCCATCCTGCTCGAGACCGCGTTGTCCTACCTCGGCTACGGCATCCGTCCGCCGGACGTCTCGCTCGGCCTCCTGATCAGCTCGAACCAGTCGGCGTTCCAGACCCGACCGTGGCTGTTTTGGTGGCCCGGTGTGTTCATCGTGACGCTCGCGCTGCTGGTCAACTTCGTCGGCGACGGTCTGCGCGACGCGTTCGACCCGCGCCACCGCCGGTTCAACCTCCGCAAGATGCGCGAGCAGGAGCCGGAGGAGGGCGAGGGCGACGACCGCACGCCGAAGACCGGAGCGGCCCTCGCGGAGGACGTGCTGTGACGACCCGCCCCGCTGCGCTGCTCCCGGCCTCAGGCCAGGAGCAGCGCGGCGACGGTGCCCGCCGCGAGCAGTACCAGCACGGCGAGCGACGCGATGTGCCAGCGCACGTCGACCGGCGTCTCGTCGGCACGGCCGGCCTCGATCGCGCCGGTCTCCTGCAGAGCCGCCCAGCGGCGGCGCACCACCTCGGCGGCGGCGCCCGACTCGGTCGCCAGCAGGTCGCCGGGGCGGCGCAGGCTGTCCTCGACGTTCGGCCGTCCGACGCGTCCGCGCGTCTCATTGCGGGTCGCCCGGAGCGTGCGGGTCGTGCCCGGAGCGGGAGCGGCCCAGACCGGGAACTTGCGGCCGGGCGTGTACAGCGTCAGCGCGTACTTGGTGTCGACCGCGATGAGCGCCTCCCACGGGATGCGGACGGACTGCGTCACGTTGACCAGGTGAAGCCCGTCGTCGTCGACGACGAGGTTCGGACGCCACAGCATCGCCCAGGCGATGAAGGCGAACAGGGCCAGCGGCACGATGTAGAGCAGACGGGCGTCGTGGACGCTCACCAGCAGGCCGACGGTCAGCGCGGCAGCGGCCGCCCAGACCAGCACGGCAAGGACCCGGTTGAACCGGGACACGAAAACCTCGCGTCCGGCGGGGGAGACGTAGGGCATGGCTCCATGCTCTCATCCCCGTCGAACGCCCCCGAAAGGAACCACTGATGACTGCTGAGACCAACACGGTCGGCACGTCCACCGTGACCGGCGGCCCCGTGCTCGAGGTGAACGGACTCTCCGTCGACTTCGGCGTGGACGGCGTGTGGGTGCCCGCCGCCAAGAACCTGAACTACCAGATCCGCCCCGGCGAGGTGCTCGCCATCGTGGGCGAGTCCGGCTCGGGCAAGAGTGCGAGCTCGATGGCGATCCTCGACCTCCTGCCGAAGAACTCCCGCGTCCAGGGCTCGATCAAGCTCGACGGTCGCGAGCTGACGGGCCTCAGCCAGCCGCAGATGCGGCGCGTGCGCGGACGGCAGGTCGCGGTGATCTTCCAGGAGCCGATGACGGCGCTCAACCCCGTCTACACCGTCGGCTTCCAGATCGTCGAGACGCTGCGCATCCACTTCGGGATGTCGCCGCACGAGGCCAAGGAGCGCGCGCTCGAACTGCTCGCCATGGTCGAGCTTCCCGACCCGAAGAAGGCGTTCAATTCGTACCCGCACCAGCTCTCGGGCGGCCAGCGTCAGCGCGCCATGATCGCCCAGTCGATCTCGTGCGACCCGAAGCTCCTCATCGCCGACGAGCCGACAACGGCGCTCGACGTCACGGTGCAGGCCGAGATCCTGGAGCTGCTGCGCAGCCTCCGCGACCGCCTGGACAGCGCCATCCTGCTCATCACCCACGACATGGGCGTCGTCGCCGACCTGGCCGACAACATCGTCGTGATGCGCAAGGGCGACATCGTCGAGGCGGGAACGGTGAAGGACGTCTTCGCCGCCCCGCAGCACCCCTACACGATCGCCCTCCTCGACGCGGTGCCGCACCTCGGCCAGCGCGAGGACGAGGAGATCGACACCACCGCGGCCCTCGCCGCCGGCACCGAGAACCCCGACGCCGAGTTCGCCGAGCGCATCCGCGCCAACGAGCGCGCCGCCCAGGCGGAGCACGAGAAGGCGGAGCTCGACAAGCGCGAGGTCGTCGTCGACTTCCAGAACGTCGCGATCGAGTACCCGAAGCACGGCCGCGTTCCCGCGTTCCGCGCCGCGAGCGACATCGACCTGCAGATCCGGCAGGGCGAGGTCGTCGGCCTGGTGGGCGAGTCCGGTTCGGGCAAGACCACGCTCGGCCGTGCCGCGATCGGCCTGCTGCCGATCCACTCGGGCAAGCTGGTCGTCGCCGGTCAGGACATCAGCAACGCCGGCCGGGACGAGATCCGAAAGCTGCACCGCAACGTCGGCATCGTGTTCCAGGACCCGTCGTCCTCGCTGAACCCGCGCCTCCAGATCGCCGACTCGATCGGCGAGCCGCTGCGCCTGGCCAAGGGATTGAAGGGGGCCGACCTCTCGAAGGAGGTCGACCGCCTGCTCGACAGCGTCGAGCTGCCGCGCGCGTACCGCAGCCGGTTCCCGCACGAGCTCTCCGGCGGCCAGAAGCAGCGCGTCGGCATCGCCCGCGCGCTCTCGCTGCAGCCGAAGGTGCTCATCGCGGACGAGCCGACCAGCGCGCTCGACGTCTCGGTGCAGGCTCGCGTGCTCGAGCTGATGCAGCAGCTGCAGCGCGAGATGAACTTCGCCTGCCTCTTCATCACCCACGACCTCGCGGTCATCGACGTGCTCGCCGACCGTATTGCGGTGATGCACCACGGCCACCTGGTCGAGGTGGGCACCCGCGACGAGATCCTGCGCTACCCGAAGGAGGCCTACACCCAGCGCCTCCTCGCGGCCGTGCCGCTCCCGGACCCGGAGCAGCAGCGCGCCCGCCGCGCCCTGCGCCTCGAGCTGCTGGCGGCCGGCTCCGACGAGGCCGCCCCTGCTCCCGTCGCGCCGCAGGAGCCGCAGACGCCGGAGCCCCCGGTCGCCCAGGGGCTTTAACAGACTGGCTGCGTCTCGCTGACAGCGGACACAGGAGAAGGGGAGCGGATCCACGGTAGGATGGACCGTTCCCCTTCTTCCTTCTGACGAGAGTCGAGTCTGCACGCATGTCCGAGAACGCCGTCGCCCGCCGCGATGATCTGCGCAACGTCGCGATCGTTGCCCACGTCGACCACGGCAAGACCACGCTGGTCGACGCCATGCTCAAGCAGACGAACTCCTTCGACGCGCACGCCCATGTCGAGGAGCGCGCCATGGACTCCAACGAGCTGGAGCGCGAGAAGGGCATCACGATCCTCGCCAAGAACACGGCGATCTCGTACAACGGCATCCACGCCCCGAACGGCCCGATCACCATCAACGTGATCGACACCCCGGGCCACGCCGACTTCGGCGGCGAGGTCGAGCGAGGCCTCTCCATGGTCGACGGCGTCGTGCTGCTGGTGGACGCGTCCGAGGGCCCGCTGCCGCAGACCCGCTTCGTGCTCCGCAAGGCGCTGCAGGCCAAGCTGCCGGTCATCCTCGCGGTCAACAAGACCGACCGCGGCGACGCCCGCATCGAGGAGGTCGTCAGCGAGAGCCAGGACCTCCTGCTCGGCCTCGCGAGCGACCTCTCCGACGACGTGCCGGACCTCGACCTCGACGCCGTCCTCGACGTGCCGGTCGTCTACGCCTCCGGCCGCGCCGGGGCCGCGAGCCGCAACCAGCCCGCCAACGGCGAGCTGCCCGACAACGACGACCTCGAGCCGCTGTTCGAGGCGATCCTCGAGCACATCCCGGCTCCGACCTACGACCCCGAGGCTCCGCTGCAGGCGCACGTCACCAACCTCGACGCGTCGCCGTTCCTCGGCCGCCTCGCGCTGCTCCGCATCTTCAACGGCACGCTCAAGAAGGGCCAGACGGTCGCCTGGGTGCGTCACGACGGCGACGTGCACAACGTCCGCGTCACCGAGCTGCTGATGACGAAGGCGCTCGACCGCTACCCGGCCGAGTCCGCGGGCCCTGGCGACATCGTCGCCGTCGCCGGCTTCGCCGACATCATGATCGGCGACACGCTCGCCGACCCGGACGACGTGCGTCCGCTCCCGGCCATCCACGTCGACGAGCCCGCCATCTCGATGACCATCGGCACCAACACCTCGCCGCTCGTCGGCAAGGTGAAGGGCCACAAGCTCACCGCGCGCATGGTCAAGGACCGCCTCGACCGCGAGCTGATCGGAAACGTGTCGCTCCGCGTGCTCGACATCGGACGTCCGGACGCCTGGGAGGTGCAGGGCCGCGGCGAGCTGGCTCTGGCCATCCTGGTCGAGCAGATGCGCCGCGAGGGCTACGAGCTGACCGTCGGCAAGCCGCAGGTGGTCACCAAGAAGGTCGACGGCAAGACGCACGAGCCGTACGAGCACCTGACCATCGACGCCCCGGAGGAGTACCTGGGCGCGATCACGCAGCTGCTGGCCGCCCGCAAGGGCCGCATGGAGAACATGTCGAACCACGGCACCGGCTGGGTCCGCATGGAGTTCATCGTGCCGTCGCGCGGCCTCATCGGCTTCCGCACCGAGTTCCTGACCACCACGCGCGGCACGGGCATCGCGAACGCGATCTTCCACGGCTACGACGAGTGGGCCGGTCAGATCGTGACCCGCAGCAACGGCTCCATCGTCGCCGACCGCGCCGGTGTCGTCACGCCGTTCGCCATCATCGCTCTGCAGGAGCGCATGACCTTCTTCGTGAACCCCACAGAGGAGGTTTACGAGGGCATGGTCATCGGCGAGAACTCGCGCGCCGACGACATGGACGTGAACATCACCAAGGAGAAGAAGCTCACCAACATGCGCTCCTCCACGGCCGACACGTTCGAGTCGATGACGCCGAGCCGCCAGCTGACGCTCGAGGAGTCGCTGGAGTTCGCCCGCGACGACGAATGCGTCGAGGTGACCCCGGAGGCCGTCCGCATCCGCAAGGTCGAGCTGGACGCGACCGCCCGCGGTCGCGCCGCCGCTCGCCTCAAGCGTCAGGACGCCGCCGCCGTCTGACGCGCGACCTCCGCTGAAACGCCGCCTCGCTCATGCGAGGCGGCGTTTTCGCTATCCGACCTCCTCGAGAGCCGTGGTGATCACCTTCACGACGTCATCCGGGTTCGAGTACATGACGAGGTGCGGGGCCCCGTCGATCTCGGTGACGCCGCGGAACTTCGCCCGCTCGTAGCCGAAGCGCTCCACGTCCGGGTTGATCGTGCGGTCGGCCGCCGGGACGATGCCCCACGCCGGCTTCGTCTTCCAGGCCGCGACCGGCGCGGGCTGCTCGAAGGCGATCGCCGCGAGCGGGCGCTGGGAGACGGCGAACACCTGGGTGACGGCCGGGTCCAGACCTCTGGCGAAGATGTCCGGGAACTCGTCGACGTTCACCGAGACGTCCGTGCCCGGCTCCGCGCCGTCGATGGGGAAGGGCGTGAAGACGAGCGCCTTCGCGAGCGGGGAGTCGGGGAACCGCCCCTGCAGCTGGTTGAGGTTCTCGCCCTCGTCGAGCGCGTAGCCGGCGAGGTAGACCAGGCCCACGACGTTGTCGGCGGCACCGGCGATCGTAGTGACCGCGCCGCCGTAGGAGTGCCCCACGAGCAGGACGGGCCCGTCGATGTTCTCGACGACCGAGCGGATGTAGGCGGCGTCGCCGAGCAGGCTGCGGTTGGGGAGACCGGGCACGCGCACGGTGTGGCCCGCGTCGAGCAGTCGGCGGGTGACGGGGGTGAAGCTGCCCGCGTCGGCGAAGGCGCCGTGGATGAGCACGATGGTGGGAGACGGCATAAGAGTTCCTCTCGAAATCGGGTGCGTTGCGCGAAGACTACGAACCGTCGGAGGCGTGCGACAAGACCCCCTCAGATGAACATCTCCCGCATCCGCGCATCCACCGCCGGGAGACCGTCCAGGAGAATGGACGCATGAACCGCCGTCGCCTCGTCGCCCTCCCGCTGGCCGCCGCGCTGCTGCTCGGCGCAGCACCCGCCCTGGCGGGCTGCAGCTTCCAGAGCGTCGTGAAGGACGTCTCCGGCGGCAACATCGACGTCGGCGGCACGGCCGTCCCCTCGGACTTCCCGAAGGAGGTCCCGCTCGCGAGCGGCGACGTCGTGTTCGCGGCCGGACTCGGCTCCGGCGGCGACAAGGTGTGGAACATCACGGTGAAGGTCCCGGACGGCGAGGCGTACACCTCCATCGAGAAGCAGCTCACCGACGCCGGGTTCTCGGGCGAATTCGGCGCGCGCGGCCCGAACGGAGGCGGCACCGGGACGTTCAGCAACGGCACCTACGGCGTCCTGGTCGTGGTGACCGACGCGGGCGACAAGGGCTGGGTCGCGAACTACTCCGTCTCGAAGGGCAAGGCGCCGAGCCCGACGCCCACCGCCGGCAGCTGACCGGCGCTCAGGAGAACAGTCCGGCGCCCACAAACGACCCTTCGGTCGCCCCGGGCGGCACGGCGAACACGCCCGACCCGACGTGGCGCAGGTACTCGTTCATCAGGTCGTTCGCCGCGAGCCGCTTCTGGATCGGGATGAACTGCTTCCGCGGGTCCCGCTGGAACGCGATGAAGAACAGCCCCGCGTTGAGACGCCCGAGCTCGTCGTTGCCGTCGACGAAGTTGTAGCCGCGGCGGAGCAGCTGCGCGCCGTGGTTCATCGACGGATGCGCCAGGCGCACGTGCGAGTCCGGGTCGATCTTGGTGCCGCCGTCCTTCGCCAGTGCGAGGAAGTTGGGCTCGCTGAACTCGGTGCCGCCGGAGAGCGGCGCGCCTTCGCCCTTGTCGCGTCCGACGATGCGCTCCTGCTCGCCGAGCTGCTGGCGGTCCCAGGTCTCGATGACCATGCGGATCTTACGGGCGACGAGGTAGGAGCCGCCGGCCATCCACGCCGCGCCGTCGCCGTGCGCGGCCCACACCTGGTCGTCGACGACCGACTGGTCCTCCGACTTGATGTTGGCCGTGCCGTCCTTGAACCCGAACAGGTTGCGCGGAGTCGCCTGCGCCTTCGAGGTGGAGGACGTGCGCCCGAAGCCGAGCTGGGACCAGCGGATGGACGCGCGCCCGAACGCGATGCGGGAGAGGTTGCGGATGGCGTGCACCGCGACCTGCGGATCGTCGCTGCAGGCCTGCACGCAGAGGTCGCCGCCGCTGATCGCGTCCACGAGCGCGTCGCCGGGGAAGCGGGGGAGGTCGACCAGCGCGTCCGGTCGGCGGGATGCGATGCCGAACCGGTCCTCGCCGCTCGCCGTGCGGAACAGGCTCGGGCCGAAGCCGAAGGTCAGCGTGAGACCGCCGGGCGGCAGGTCTAGGGCCTCGCCGGTGTCGTCCGGGGGAGCGTCCAGGGGGCCGGAGGCGGGACCGTACTTGCCGGCCGGGCGGCCCTGGGTCATGCGCGCGGCCGCGACCGTCCAGTCCTGCAGCAGCTCCATCAGGCCGGCGCGGTCGAGGCCGGGCGCCGCGTCGAAGGCGGCGAAGTGGAGCCGGTCCTGCGCGGGCGTGGTGATTCCGGCCTGGTGGGCGCCGTAGAAGGGGTAGGTCGCGGAGTCGCCGGCGGAGGCGCCGAGCACGGCGCGGTCGGCGGCGACGCCCGCACCGATGCCGACCAGCCCCGCGCCCACGGTCGCGCCTGCGATCCCGAGCATCCCGCGCCGCGAGAGGCCCCGTCGCGGTTCGGGGTCGCCGGAGCGCCCGGCGACCTCGTCGGTCTCCGGGCGCTCGGCGTCGGGGTGGCTCTGCGTCACGGCTTACTTGACGATGATCGAGGTGAGCCGGCTCAGCGGCTCGCTGAGCGCGTTGACCTGGTCGGACAGCTCCTTCACCTGAGCGGTGCTGAGCTCGGTGTAGCTGACGAAGCCGTCGCCGCTCTTGTACTGGGCGAGCGTCTTCTCAACGGTGGCGAACTCCGCGTCGAGCTTCGACACGACGTCCTTGCCGCTGCTGCCCTTGGCCGTGGCGATGTCGCGGACGACGCCGTAGGCGACCTGGGCGCCCTCGAGGTTGGCCTGGAAGTCGGCCAGGTCGGTGTGCGAGAAGGCCTCCTCCTCGCCGGTGATCTTGGAGCGGGAGACCTCCTCCATCAGGCCGATGGCGCCGTTGGAGATCTGGTCGATGGTGAGGCGGAAATCCTTCGCGTGCACCAGGTCGTACAGCTTCTGGGTGTCGGCGACGAGCGTGTCGGCGAGCTGTGTGCGGGTCGTGGCGTCGACGGGCGTGTACCCGGCGGGCGCCCACAGGTCCTTCTCGATGCGGTGCCAGCCGGTCCACTCCTGGCCCTCGGCGAGGTCGGCCTCGCGCAGGTCGAGCGCGGGGTCGAGGTCGCCGAACTGCTCGGCGGTCGGCTCGATCCGCTCGTAGTAGGAGCGCGTGGAGGCGTACTGCGCGCGGGCGGCCGCGTCGTCGCCGCCCGCGTAGGCCGCGGCGAAGGACTTCGTGGCGGTGAGGAGCGCGCCCGCCTGGTCCTTCACGTAGCCGGTGTAGTTGGCCACGGCCTGCGCCACCTGCTTGCTCTCACTCTGCGAGACCGTCTTGCCGGTGCCCGGGGTGACCGTGAACTTCGCCACATTGGTCGGCTGCCCGACCATGCCCTTGCGGCACGCCGAGAAGTAGGAGCCCTCGGCCAGCTGGACGACGTAGTTGACGGTCGTGCCCGGCCCGATGTTCTCCTTCTCGCCGACGATGCGCAGCTTGTCCGAGGCCAGCAGCTCGAACTCGTTGACGTCGCTGCCGGTGTTCGTCACCTGGAACGTGATCGGGCCGGCCTTCGCGGTGTCCGTCGAGACGGTGCATTTCGTGTCGGAGAGCGAGACCGCGATGGCCTCGGCGGTGGCGTCGGCCTTGTTCGGGACGCAGCCGGTGAGTGCGACGGCGAGGGCGGCTGCGCCGGCGAGGGACCCGGTGACGGCAGCGAGCGGACGGAGTCGTGGCATGGGTGTGCTGTGCTTTCTCTGGCGGAACGGGGAAGGTCAGGAGGCGATGGGCGCGTGCGGCGCGGTGGCGCGCGCGGCCGGCTTCGTCGTCGCGGGGCGACCGGAGGAGCGGTGCTGGCGCACGTAGAAGAAGCCGACGACGCCGAGGTAGGCGACCCAGCCGACGACCTGCAGCCAGGTCGGCGACGGGTTGAAGTTGAGGATGCCCGCGGCGAGCGTGCCGTACCAGCTCGAGGCCGGGATGGCGCCGCTGATGTCGTACGCGTGCACACCGGATCCGGGGATGAGCCCCGACTCCTGCAGGTCGCCCAGGCCGTACGCGAAGACTCCGGCGGCGACGAGGATGAGGAAGGCGCCCGTCCAGGTGAAGAACGCGCCGAGGTTGATCTTGACCATGCCGCGATACAGCAGGAAGCCAAGGACGGCCGCGGTGAGCAGGCCGAGCAGCGCGCCGACCGCAGGCTCCCAGGTGCCCCCGGTCGAGGCCACCGTGGCCCAGACGAACAGCGACGTCTCGATGCCCTCGCGCCCCACGCTCAGCATGGCGAGCAGGATGACGCCCCAGCCGGCGCCGACCAGCGCGGAGTCGAGACGGTTGTGGAGGGTGGACTTCATGGTGCGGGCGGTCCGGCCCATCCAGAACACCATCCAGGTGACGAACCCGACCGCGACCAGCGAGAGCGAGCCGCCCAGGATCTCCTGCGCCTCGAAGCTCATGCCGTAGGGCCCCCAGGTGAGCGCGGCGCCGATGGCGAGCGGGACGACGAGGGCGATGCCGACGCCGATCCAGAGCTTGGAGAGGACGTCGGTCCGGCCGACCTTGACGACGTAGGCGATCAGGATGGTGACGATGAGCGCCATCTCGAGGCCTTCGCGGAGGCCGATCAGGTAGTTCGCGAGCACAGGGGACCTTGTCGAGGGTGGGGGATGAGGTTGGTAAGGCTAACCTTACCCATCCACCGTAAGACAAGCCTGCGGAAGTGTCCAGCTAGGATTCGAGAATGCTCAGCCGGATTATCAGCGCCGTCCTGCTCGTGCTGACCGGAGCTCTTTTCGGAGTCATCGGCACGATCGCGCATCAGAGCTCGGTGACGTGGGGCGTGCCGATCCCGCTCGGGCTGATCGGGGCGCTCGCCGCGTTCGCCGCGCTGCTCATCGGCCTGCGCCTGCTCGGCCACAGCCGCCTCCCGGCGCTGCTCGCCGCGCTCGGCGCCATCGCGGTCATCCTGCTCTTCACGCAGCAGAGCGCGGGAGGGTCGGTCCTCATCCCGAACAACCTCGCCGGGCAGGTGTGGCTGGTGGGGCCGATCGTCATCGCCGCGATCGTGCTCGCCTGGCCCGACGTGCGAGGGCGTCGCCCGGCCCGCTCGACGGCATAAGCTAGCAGGGTAGCTCTCGTGAAGGGATCCGAAACACTGTGACCTATGTCATCGCCCTCCCCTGCGTCGACGTCAAAGACCGGGCCTGCATCGACGAATGCCCGGTCGACTGCATCTACGAGGGCGAACGGTCGCTGTACATCCACCCGGACGAGTGCGTCGACTGCGGTGCCTGCGAGCCGGTGTGCCCGGTCGAGGCGATCTACTACGAGGACGACCTGCCCGACGAGTGGAAGGACTACTACCGCGCGAACGTGGAGTTCTTCGACGACATCGGCTCGCCCGGGGGCGCCTCGAAGGTCGGCGTGATCCAGAAGGACCACCCGGTCATCGCAGCGCTGCCTCCGCAGGGCCACTGAGCCGGGGGGGGCGCTGACATGGCGCTGCAGGAGCTCCCGGACTACCCGTGGGACCTCATGGCCCCGTACGCCGAGCGCGCCCGCGCGCACGAGGGCGGCATCGTCGACCTGTCGATCGGGTCGCCGGTGGACCCGACGCCGGACCTCATCCGGCGCGCGCTGGCCGAGGCGACGGATGCGCACGCGTACCCGCAGACGGTCGGCACGCCCGCCCTGCGTGAGGCCATCGCCGACTGGTTCGCCCGCCGCCGCGGCGTCACCGGCCTGACGGTCGACAACGTCCTGCCGACCATCGGCTCCAAAGAGCTCGTGGCGCTGCTGCCCTTCATGCTCGGCCTGGGGGAGGGGGATGTGGTGGTGCACCCGCGCGCCGCCTACCCGACCTATGCCATCGGCGCCGCGATCGCCGGCGCCACCGCCATGGCGAGCGACGACCCGGCCGAGTGGCCCGAGAACACGCGCCTGATCTGGCTGAACTCGCCCGGCAACCCGGACGGCCGCATCCTCTCGGTCGAGGACCTGCGCGCCGCGGTCGCCCGCGCCCGCGAGCTCGGCGCCTACCTGGCGAGCGACGAGTGCTACGCCGAACTCGGCTGGGACGCGCCGTGGGATGCGGAGCGCGTGCCGAGCGTGCTCGACCCGCGGGTGATCGGCGACGACCGCCGCAACATCCTCGCGGTCTACTCGCTGAGCAAGCAGTCGAACCTCGCCGGCTACCGCGCGGCGTTCGTCGCCGGGTGCCGCACGGTGATCGCGCGGCTGGTCAACGTGCGCAAGCACGCCGGGCTCATGCTGCCGGCGCCGCTGCAGGCCGCGATGGTGACCGCGCTCGGCGACGAGGAGCACGTGGAGGCGCAGAAGCAGCGGTATCGCGCGCGGCGCGACCTGCTGCGGCCGGCGCTCGAGGCGGCCGGCTTCCGCATCGATCGGAGCGAGGGCGGCCTGTACCTCTGGGCGACCGAGGGCCGCGACGCCTGGGACAGCATCGGCCGGCTGGCCGACCTCGGCATCCTGGCCGGGCCCGGGCACTTCTACGGCATCCACTACCCGCAGCACGTGCGGCTGTCCCTGACGGCGACGGACGAGCGGGTGGCGGCGGCGGCCGGGCGACTGCGGGCCTTTGGAGACTCCCTCTAACGAGTCGAGCCGTCCTTTGCCCGATGCGGCAGTTGTCGCCCACGTTCGCTAGGCTGTATCGGCACGGATTCATTCTGCAGCGCCGCCACGATCGGCGTACGAAACCCCGACTATCCCACCAGGAGGCGTTGTGAGCGGACTCGGCACCGAGAGCACGGGCACCGAGAAGGGCGCGGCCGACGCCGAACTGGCGACGGCGTCGCTGAGCTATCCCGGCGGTGTGGCCGAGTTCCCGATCCGCCCGAGCGTCGACGGCGCCTCGAGCATCGACTTCTCGTCCCTCACCAAGCAGACCGGGCTCACCAGCCTCGACTACGGCTTCGTGAACACGGCCGCCACGCGGTCGTCGATCACCTACATCGACGGCGAGCAGGGCATCCTGCGCTACCGCGGGTACCCGATCGAGCAGCTGGCCGAGCACTCGACGTTCCTCGAGGTCGCCTGGCTCCTCATCCACGGCGAGCTGCCGAGCGAGAGCGAGCTGGCGGAGTTCGACGACCGCATCCGCCGCCACACCCTCCTGCACGAGGACCTGCGCCGCTTCTTCGACGCGCTGCCGCACGACGCGCACCCGATGTCGGTGCTCTCCAGCGCCGTCTCCGCGCTGTCGACCTTCTACCAGGACTCGCTGAGCGTCAGCGACCCGGAGCAGGTCGAGCTGTCCACCATCCGCCTGCTGGCGAAGCTGCCCGTGATCGCGGCGTACGCGCACAAGAAGAGCCTGGGCCAGGCGTTCCTGTACCCGGACAACTCGCTGAGCTTCGTCGACAACTTCCTGCGCCTCAACTTCGGCACGCTCGCCGAGCCGTACGAGGTCAACCCGGTGCTCTCACGCGCGCTGGAGCGGCTGCTGATCCTGCACGAGGACCACGAGCAGAACGCGTCCACCTCGACCGTCCGCCTGGTCGGCTCGACGCAGGCGAACCTGTTCGCGTCGGTCTCCGCCGGCATCAACGCCCTCTACGGTCCGCTCCACGGCGGGGCGAACGAGGCGGTGCTGCAGATGCTCGCGGGCATCCGCGACTCGGGGGAGAGCGTCCAGAAGTTCGTGGAGCGGGTCAAGAACAAGGAGTCCGGCGTCAAGCTCATGGGCTTCGGGCACCGCGTCTACAAGAACTTCGACCCCCGCGCGAAGCTCGTCAAGCAGTCCGCCGACGAGGTGCTGGAAGCCCTCGGCGTGCACGACCCGCTGCTCGATATCGCGAAGGAGCTGGAGGAAGTCGCGCTCGCCGACCAGTACTTCATCGACCGCAAGCTGTACCCGAACGTCGACTTCTACACGGGCGTCATCTACAAGGCCATGGGCTTCCCGACGCGGATGTTCACCGTGCTCTTCGCGATCGGCCGGCTGCCGGGCTGGATCGCCCACTGGCGTGAGATGAACCTCGACCCGCAGACGAAGATCGGCCGCCCGCAGCAGCTGTACGTCGGCTCGCCGGAGCGCGACCTCGGTCGCTGACCCGGTCCTCCGTCAACGGGGAGTGTGCCGCTGACTCAGCCGGCGGGACGCAGGGTCAGAGTCTGGTCCGCCGCTTTCTTCACCGCGGCCGCAGAGAACGGCCACGGCCTCGTCCTGCCCGCCGCCCAGAGGTCCGTCTGGTCGGTGTAGTGCGCGTCGAAGGCGTGCCCGGAGGCGCCGGTCAGGTTGATCCACCTGCTCTTGTCGAAGTCGGACAGGTCGACGACCATCCGCATCGACGGCACGCGGTCGACCTGATAGCCGACGGTGGTGTCCCATCCCGTCGCGTCGACGATGCCGCCGCCGCCGCCGACGTGCCAGGGGCCGCGGTTGAACAGCCACTCGATCGGCGCGACACCGGAAACGCCGAAGCTCGCGTTCTTCAGTGTGAGGGTGTGGAGGCGGTCCCAGCGCCACGACGACGGGTCGCCGCCCAGCAGGCGCCGCGCTTCCGCCCAGGCCTGGCCTGCGGCGTAGTCGATCATCGAATCGCGATCGGAGGTTCCGAGATCCGAGTCCGCCCACCACGAGGAGTCGGGCTGGTCGAGGAGCGACTTCACGACCGAGAACCAGCGGTCGCCGCCGGTCGGAGCGGTGCCTGACGGCAGCTTGCGAGCGAACGTGTCGTGCAGCAGCTCCTTCCAGAACACCGCGAAGTACGCGGCCTCCGCGCTGCCGGCGTCGTCGCGGTAGTCCCAGCCGTCGAGCAGGCGCGCGGCCTGCTGTACCTCGGTCGACGCGCCGGGCTTCGCCGCGACTGTGCGCAGCACCGGGACGAGGTTCGCCGCGTTGGCGTCGTAGGTGTCGGACTGGATGGCCGACATGTCCTCCGCGGTCACCTTCTTCCCGTCCGCGAAGAGCTTCGCGAGCCGCAGCTCGATCTGGTTCGCCCGGTAGCCCTGATCCCAGTCGGCCGTGATGAGCACGGGGTAGCCGGGGCCGACCGCGGCATTGTTCGCGGTCACGATGTAGCCGGACGGCGGATTGAGCACCGAGGGCAGCTGGTCGAACGGAAGGGTGCCCGTCCAGCTGTACCGGCTGTCCCATCCGGGAACCGGCAGCGTCCCGTCGCCCGTCCCGCGAACCGGGATGAGGCCGGGGGCCTGATAGCCGATGTTCCCGTCGGTGTCGGCGTAGACGAGGTTCTGCGACGGCACCTGGAACTGCCGAGCGGCGGCGCGGAAGCTCGTCCAGTCCCACGCGGTGTCGAAGGCGAAGATGGCGTTGGCGGTCGTGCCCGGCGTGAGCGCGGTCCAGCCGAGCGACAGCTGGAACTTCTGCGCCGGCACCCCGAGCTTGCCCGCCTGGTCCTTGGCGATCACCGCGTACGCGTCGCCGATGTCCGTGACGATCGGCCCGTGCCCGGTCGAGCGGACCGTGATGACGACGTCCTTTCCGCCCGCGACCTTGATCCGCTCGGTGCGCTTCACGAGGGGCACCTGCCGCCCGTCGTACTCGTACGTGTCGCCCGTGACCTTCTCGACGAACAGGTCCGCGACATCCGGGCCGAGGTTGGTGAACCCCCACGAGATCTTGTTGTTGTGCCCGATGATGACGCCCGGGAAACCGGAGAAGCTGAAGCCGGCCACGTCGAACGGGCACGCCTGGTCCACCGTCCGGCAGTGCAGCCCCATCTGGTACCAGACCGACGGCAGGGCCGCCCCGAGATGCGGGTCGTTGGCGAGGAGCGGCTTGCCGCTGGCGGTGTGCGAGCCGGCGACGACCCACGAGTTCGACCCGATGTCGTCCCCCGCCGGTCCCATCAGCTGCGGCAGCGCCTCCACGCTTGCCGCGACCTGCTTCAGCTGCGCGGCGTACGCGGCAGGATCGACGGAAGCCCCGTCGGCGGACGCCTCGGCGGACGCGGAGGAGGCGACGGCCCGCGGGTCCACATCCGGCGTGACGGTGCGCGGGTCACCGCCGCCCTGGTCGGTGATCGTGGGATGCGCGGTGTACGGGTAGCCGGGATGCAGCTCCGCCACCTGCTCCGGCTTCAGCTTGGTGGCGAGCAGGGCCCGGTCGATCTCGTCCTCGAGGTTGGAGCGGAGGTCCCACGCCATCGCCTTCAGCCACGCCACCGAGTCCGCCGGGGTCCACGGTTCGGGCTTGTACGACGGGTTCTGGAGGCCGAGCACCGCGTACTCCAGCGACAGCTCGGCGCCCGAGTGCCGCTTCAGGTACGCGTTCACCCCGTCGGCGTAGTCCTGGTAGTACTTCAGCGAGGTGGGATCGAGGAGCTTCACCTCCTGCTCGGCGACCTGGCGCCATCCGAGGGTGCGGATGAAGGTGTCGGTCGGCACCTGGCTCGCGCCGAACAGCTCGGACAGGCGACCGGCGGTCACGTGCCGGCGGAAGTCCATCTCCCAGAACCGGTCCTGCGCGTGCACGTAGCCCTGCGCCCGGAAGAGGTCGTCGGGGGTGGAGGCGTACAGCTGCGGGACGCCGGCGTCGTCGCGGTACACCGTGACCGGCTTCGACAGCCCGGGCACATCCACGGTCCCGGCCGTCTGAGGGAAGGACCGCGTGACCGTCCACACGGCGACGCCGCCGGCGATCACGACGAGCACGAGGAGCACCGCGAGCACAGCGCCGACGACCCGCAGCACGCGGTGGTGCAGCCTCAGCCGCGGGGTGTCGTCGCCCACGTCGCTCCTTCGTCCGGCCGGTGCCGCCCTCCCTTCGGACTGTAGCTCATCCGGGTGACGGCACCTCCAGAGAGATGCGCTCCCCGAGTCCTCACTCCAGCCACCCGTCGTCGAGAACGGAGGACATCCGTCCCGACACGCCGATGGCGGACGCGGAAGGGAGGAGGCGCAGGCCGGAGACGGCGGGATCTCCTCCGTTTCGCGCGGCAGGCCCCGCTCAGTCGGAGGTGAGCGCGGCCCAGGCCATCCGCTCGAGGACCGGCCGCACCTGCGCCGCGGCCACGGGGGCGCCGCCGATGCGTGCGGTGTGCGGGGTCGAGTTGAGCAGGCCGAACGTGCCCTGCACCCGGACACGCAGCTCGTCGTCGGCGAGGCCGGGGTGCAGCGCGCCGAGCACGCGCATCCACACCTCCACGTAGCGGCGCTGCAGCCGGCGGACCTGGCGGCGCGGGGCGTCGGGGAGGGCGTCGAGGTCGCGGTCCTGCACGCGGATGGTGTCGGGCTCGCCGAGCGCGAAGTCGATGTGGAAGCCGATCAGGGCGAGGAGGGCGGACTCCGCGCCCGGCGCATTCTCCGACACCTCCTGGCCGCCGGCGAGCAGGCGCTCGCTGACGCCGACCAGCAGCGCCTCGAGCACGGCCTGCTTCGACGCGAAGTGCCGGTAGACCGCGGGGCCGCTCACGCCGGCGGCCGCCCCGAGGTCTTCGATCGAGACGCCGTTGAACCCCCGCTCGGCGAACAGGCCGGCGGCGGCGTCGAGCAGTGCGGCGCGGCGGTCGGCCTTGGCCTGGCTGCGCTGCGTGGGGCGCTCCACGGGAGTGGTGGGATCGAGCTGGGTCATCGTTCTCCGCCGGTGCTGGACATTTCGGTTAGTGAACACTAACCTAAAACCGAGTTAGTGACCACTAACCGACTGTCGACGACGACAACGGAGCAGCATGCCGACCCTGATCAGCGAGGCGTCCGCCACGGATGCGCGGTTCGAGCAGAACGACGCCGCCCAGCGCGAGCTGGTGGCCGACCTGCGACGGCGGCTGGCCACAGCCGCGGCCGGGGGACCGGAGCGCGCCCGCGAGCGCCACGTGGCCCGCGGCAAGCTGCTCCCGCGCGACCGCATCGACGCGCTGCTCGACGAGGGCAGCCCCTTCCTCGAGCTGGCACCCCTCGCGGCGACCGGGATGTACGACGACGAGAGCCCCGCGGCCGGCGTCATCGCCGGGATCGGCCTGGTCGCCGGCCGCCACGTGATGATCGTGTGCAACGACGCCACCGTGAAGGGCGGCACGTACTACCCGATGACGGTCAAGAAGCACCTCCGGGCCCAGGAGGTCGCGCTCGAGAACCGCCTGCCCTGCATCTACCTGGTGGACTCGGGTGGCGCGTTCCTGCCGATGCAGGACGAGGTCTTCCCCGACCGCGACCACTTCGGCCGGATCTTCTACAACCAGGCCCGGCTGTCCGCGGCGAAGATTCCGCAGATCGCGGCCGTGCTCGGCTCGTGCACCGCGGGCGGCGCCTACGTGCCGGCGATGAGCGACGAGACGGTCATCGTCCGCAACCAGGGCACGATCTTCCTCGGCGGGCCGCCACTGGTGAAGGCGGCGATCGGCGAGGTCGTCACCGCGGAGGAGCTGGGCGGCGGCGACCTGCACGCGCGCACCTCGGGCGTCGTCGACCACCTGGCCGAGGACGACGAGCACGCGCTGGCGATCGTGCGCGACATCGTCGCGACCCTCCCGCCGCCGCTCGACCCGGCCTGGCCGGTCCTCGACGCCGTCGATCCGGCCGCCGATCCCGCCGAGTTGTACGGCGTCGTCCCGGTCGACGTGCAGGCGCCCTACGACGTGCACGAGGTCATCGCGCGGATCGTCGACGGCAGCGGTTTCGAGGAGTTCAAGCCCGAGTACGGCACCACGCTCGTCACCGGCTTCGCCCGCATCCACGGCCACCCCGTCGGCATCGTGGCGAACAACGGCGTGCTGTTCAGCGAGTCCGCGCTCAAGGGCGCCCACTTCATCGAGCTGTGCGATCAGCGCGGGATCCCGCTGCTGTTCCTGCAGAACATCTCCGGCTTCATGGTCGGCCGGGACTACGAGGCCGGCGGCATCGCGAAGAACGGCGCCAAGATGGTCACCGCGGTCGCCACGACCCGCGTGCCGAAGCTGACCGTCGTCATCGGTGGATCGTTCGGCGCGGGCAACTACTCCATGTGCGGCCGGGCGTACTCGCCGCGCTTCCTGTGGATGTGGCCCGCGGCACGCATCTCGGTGATGGGCGGTCAGCAGGCGTCGAGCGTGCTGGCGACCGTGAAGCGCGACCAGCTGGAGGCGCGCGGCGAGGAGTGGTCGGCCGACGACGAGGCCGCCTTCCGCGCGCCGATCGCCGCGCAGTACGAGGAGCAGGGCAACCCGTACTACTCGACCGCCCGGCTGTGGGACGACGGCGTGATCGACCCCGCCGAGACCCGCACCGTGCTGGGCCTCGCGCTCGACGTGATCGCGCGAACCCCGCTTCCCGACACGGCCTTCGGCCTCTTCCGGATGTGATGACGATGACCTCCACCCCCTTCGGCACGGTGCTCGTCGCCAACCGCGGCGAGATCGCCTGCCGCGTCATCCGGACACTGCAGAAGCTCGGCATCCGCTCGGTCGCGGTGTACAGCGACGCCGACCGCGACGCTCCGCACGTCGCGCTCGCCGACGTCGCCGTCCGGCTCGGACCGGCGCCCGCGCGCGACAGCTACCTGAACGTCGACGCGATCGTCGAGGCTGCGCGCCGCACGGGCGCCGAGGCCGTCCATCCCGGGTACGGCTTCCTGTCCGAGAACCCGGCACTCGCCGAGGCGTGCGAGAGCGCCGGCATCGTCTTCGTCGGCCCGGGCGTGCACGCGCTCGAGGTGATGGGCGACAAGATCACCGCCAAGCAGGCCGTCGCCGAGCACGACGTGCCGACCATCCCCGGCATCGCCGAGCCCGGGCTCTCCGACGACGACCTGATCGCCGCCGCCGAGCGCATCGGCTTCCCGGTGCTGGTGAAGCCGTCGGCGGGCGGCGGCGGCAAGGGGATGCAGGCCGTGCGGTCGGCCGCCGAGCTCCCGGAGGCGCTGCGCGCCGCCCGCCGCGTGGCCGCGGCCGCGTTCGGCGACGACACGCTGTTCCTGGAGCGGCTGGTGTCGTCCCCGCGCCACATCGAGGTGCAGGTGCTCGCCGACCGCCACGGCGGGATCGTGCACCTCGGCGAGCGCGAGTGCTCGCTCCAGCGCCGCCACCAGAAGGTGATCGAGGAGGCTCCGTCGCCGCTGCTGGACGCGTCCACCCGCGCCCGGATCGGGGAGGCCGCCTGCCGGGTCGCCGCGTCGGTCGGCTATGTGGGGGCGGGGACGGTCGAGTTCCTGGTGTCGGCGGAGGCGCCGGACGAGTTCTTCTTCATGGAGATGAACACGCGGCTGCAGGTCGAGCATCCCGTGACCGAGCTCGTGACCGGGCTGGACCTGGTGGAGCAGCAGCTGCGGATCGCGGCGGGCGAGCCGCTGGGCTTCGTGCAGGACGACGTGACACTGACCGGGCACGCCGTGGAGGCCCGCGTGTACGCCGAAGACCCCGAGCGCGGTTTCCTGCCCGCCGCCGGCCGCGTGCTGGCGCTGCGCGAGCCGACGGGGGAGGGCGTCCGGGTCGACAGCGGTCTCGCGGCGGGCATCCCGATCGTGACCGACTACGACCCGATGCTGTCGAAGGTGATCGCCTGGGGGTCGGACCGGTCGGAGGCGCTTGCGCGGCTGCGCGGGGCGCTCGGCCGCACGAGCATCCTCGGGGCGGTGTCGAACGTCGCGTGGCTCGCCGAGCTGGCCGCCGACGAGGATGTCGTCGCCGGGTGGATGGACACCACGCTGATCGACCGGCGCTACTCGGAGCTGACGCCGACCCCGGCCGGGGAGGACGAGCTCGTCGCGGCGGCGCTGGTCGCCCACCTCGACCGCTGGCAGGAGCCCCCGACGGCGGTCGGGATGCTGTGGGCGGCCCCGACCGGATGGCGGCTGGGGCGCGCACGGCCCGCGCGGTACGACGTGGACGGCGTGACGGTGACCGTGACCGGCGAGCCGTCGGTGGCCCAGGTGGCCGTCGCAGAAGGGGACGCCCGCGCGGCGTCCCTGCGTCTGCGCGACCCCGAGCGCCCCGGCGAGCCCGCCGTCGCCCTGGTCGACCTCGACGGCTGCACGCTGCGCTTCGACGTCGCCCGCGACGGCGACACCGTCTGGATCGCCCGCGAGGGGCGGGCCCGCCCGCTGCGCCTGCGCGATCGCGCCGCGCGGCTCGCCGACCGGCTCGCCGCGCTCGACCGCGGCGACGCGGCCGCGCATCCCGAGCTCCGTTCGCCGATGCCGGGCACCGTGGTCGCGGTCCCGGTCGAGTCCGGCGCCCGGGTCGACGCCGGCGACACGGTCGTCGTGGTCGAGGCGATGAAGATGGAGCACCGCCTCCTCGCCCCGGTCGCGGGCGCCGTCACCGTGCACGTGCAGCCGGGCGATCTCGTCCGGCTGGACCAGCTCGTCGCCCGCGTCGACGCCGACGAGCCCGACGCCGGCGAGCCCGACGCCGACGAGCCCGACCTCCCCACCGATGTGCCGCCCCTCGAGGTGGACGCGGCGCCGGCACCCCCGGCCGCCGCCCAGCGATAGGCCCCACGAGAGCCTTCCGAGACAGACAGGAACCCCATGACCATGCAGATGGACCGGCCCGCCGACACCGAGGTCGCCGGCTTCGAGCTCACCGACGAGCAGCGCCGCCTCCGCGACGAGGTGCGCGACTTCGCCGACAACGTCGTCGCCCCGGCCGCCTACGAGTACGACACCAAGCGCAGCCTCCCGTACGGCATCATCGCCGAGATGGGCCGGATGGGACTGTTCGGCCTCCCCTTCCCGGTCGAGTACGGCGGCCAGGGCAAGGACTACCTGTCGCTCTGCCTCGCCGTCGAGCAGCTGGGACGCGTGGACCAGTCCATCGGCGTCACCCTGGAGGCGGGCATCGGCCTCGGCGCCATGCCCATCTACCGCAACGGCACCGAGGAGCAGAAGCAGGAGTGGCTGCCGATGCTCGCGCGCGGCGAGGCGCTCGCCGGTTTCGGCCTGACCGAGGCGGACGCGGGATCCGACGCGGGCGGCACCAAGACCACCGCGGTGCTCCGCGACGGCGAGTGGGTGATCAACGGCACCAAGCAGTTCATCACCAATTCCGGCTCCGACATCACCAAGCTCGTCACGATCACCGCCGTGACCGGCGAGGAGCGTCGCGCCGACGGGTCGGTCAAGAAGGAGCTGTCGGCGATCATCGTCCCGACCGGCACCCCCGGCTTCGTGGCGGAGCCGGTCTACGACAAGGTGGGATGGCACACCTCCGACACCCACCCGCTGACGCTCACCGACGTCCACGTGCCCGAGGCGAACCTCCTGGGCGAGCGTGGTCGCGGGTACGCGGACTTCCTGCTGACACTGGACGAGGGCCGCGTCGCGTTCGCCGCGCTGTGCACCGGGGCCGCGCAGGGCTGCCTGGAGGAGGCGCTGCGGTATGCGAAGTCCCGCAACGTCTTCGGACGGCCGATCGGCTCCAACCAGTACATCGCCTTCAAGATCGCGCGGATGCAGGCCCGGGTGCACGCGGCGCGGCTCGCGTACTACGACGCCTGCTTCAAGTTGATGGCGGGCAAGCCGTTCAAGCTCGAGGCCTCCATCGCCAAGCTCGTCGGCAGCGAGGCCGCGATGGACAACGCGCGCGACGCGACCCAGATCTTCGGCGGCTACGGCTTCCTCAACGAGAACCCGGTCGCCCGCCACTACCGCGACTCGAAGATCCTGGAGATCGGCGAGGGCACCAGCGAGGTGCAGCTCATGATCATCTCCCGCGCGCTGGGCTTCGACGCCTAGCCTGGAGCCGGCCAGACACTCGACGAGGAGGAGGACGGATGATCGACAAGACGGTGGCGACGGCCGCGGAGGCGGTCGCCGACATCCCCGACGGCGCCACGCTCGCCGTCGGCGGGTTCGGGCTCTGCGGCATCCCGAGCGCGCTCATCCAGGCGCTGCTCGACGACGGGACGACCGACCTGGAGGTGGTGAGCAACAACTGCGGCGTCGACGACTGGGGCCTCGGCCTGCTGCTCGCCGAGCACCGCATCGCCAAGATGATCAGCTCGTATGTCGGCGAGAACAAGGAGTTCGCCCGCCAGTTCCTCTCCGGCGAGCTGGAGGTCGAGCTCACCCCGCAGGGGACGCTGGCCGAGAAGCTGCGCGCGGGCGGCGCCGGCATCCCCGCCTTCTTCACACCCGCGGGCGTCGGCACGCAGATCGCCACCGGCGGCCTGCCCCGCCGCTACGCCCCGGACGGCTCGGTCGCCGTCGCCAGCGAGCCGAAGGAGGTGCGGACCTTCGACGACGCCGAGTACGTGCTGGAGCGGTCCCTCCGTCCCGACTTCGCCCTCGTCCACGCGGCGAAGGGCGACCGGCACGGCAACCTCGTCTTCCATGCCGCAGCGATGAACTTCAACCCGCTCGCCGCGATGGCGGGCCGGGTCACCATCGCGGAGGTCGAGGAGCTGGTCGAGCCGGGCGAGCTCGATCCGGGCCAGGTGCACTGCCCGGGCATCTTCGTCCAGCGCGTCGTCTACGCGCCGGGTGTCGAGAAGCGGATCGAGCGGCGCACGGTCGCCGAAGGGAGCGCACGATGAGCCTCACCCGCACCGAGCTCGCCGCCCGCGTGGCGCGCGAACTCGAGAACGGCCAATACGTCAACCTCGGGATCGGGATGCCCACGCTCATCCCGAACTACATCCCGGAGGGCGTCGAGGTGATCCTGCACTCGGAGAACGGCGTACTCGGGGTGGGGCCGTATCCCACCGACGACGCCGTCGACCCCGACCTCATCAACGCCGGGAAGGAGACGGTGACCGTGAACCGCGGCGCCGCCTTCTTCGACTCGTCGCTGTCGTTCGGGATGGTGCGCGGCGGACACGTCGACCTCGCCGTCCTCGGCGCGATGGAGGTCAGCGCCGCCGGCGACCTCGCCAACTGGATGATCCCCGGCAAGATGGTGAAGGGGATGGGCGGCGCGATGGACCTGGTCTTCGGCGCGAAACGGCTCATCGTCATGATGGAGCACGTGGACAAGGAGGGGCGCCCGAAGATCCTCCAGGAGTGCACCCTGCCGCTCACCGGCACCGGATGCGTCGACCGCATCATCACCGACCTCGCCGTGATCGACGTCACGCCCGACGGACTGGTGCTGCGCGAGACCGCGCCGGGCGTCACCGTGGACGAGGTCGTCGCCGCGACGGGCGCACCGCTCGCGGTCGAGTTGACGGAGGAGGCGGCCTGATGCGCGAGATCGAGCAGCGCGGGCTGTACTACGAGGAGTTCGAGCCGGACACGCGCTACCTGCACCGGCCGGGACGCACGGTGACGGAGGCCGACAACGTCCTCTTCACCACGCTGACGATGAACACGCAGGCGCTGCATCTCGATGCGGCGTGGTCGGCGCGGCAGCCGTTCGGGGAGCGGCTGGTCAACTCCATGTTCACGCTCGCCACGATCGTGGGCGCGTCGGTGACCCAGCTGACGCAGGGCACCATCGTCGCGAACCTCGGATTCAGCGAGGTGTCGTTCCCGCATCCGCTGCACCACGGCGACACGCTCTACTCGGAGACGGTCGTGGTCGGCAAACGGCTGTCGGCCTCGCGCCCCGGACAGGGCATCGTCACGCTGGAGCACACCGGCCGCAATCAGGACGGCGTGATCGTCGCGACGGCGACGCGCCAGGTGATGGTGTGGTGCCGGGATGCCTCGCCGGTCGGCGCCGTCGACGCCGGGGGAGTGGCCGACGCCGATGCCCTCGACCCGGGCGCGACCTCGCCGGACGGCATCCTGTGACGGCAGCCGGGCGGCCGTTCCCGTGGGGTCCGGCGCTGCTGTTCTGCCCGGCCGACCGGCCCGAGCGGTACGCGAAGGCGCTGGAGCGGGCGGACGCGGTCATCCTCGACCTGGAGGACGCCGTCGATCCGGCCCGGCGCGTCGAGGCGCGGGAGGCGCTGGTCGCCTCCGACCTCGACCCGGCGCGCGTGATCGTGCGGGTGAACCAGGCCGGGACGGACGACCACGACGCCGACGTGTCGGCGCTCGCCGCGACGCCGTACCGGGCGGTGATGCTGCCCAAGGCCGAGAGCGCCGGCGACCTCGCGCGGCTCGGCGGGTACGACGTGATCGCGCTGTGCGAGACGGCCGCCGGCGTCCTCACAGCGCCCGCACTGGCGCAGGCGCCCGGCGTGCTCGCGCTCATGTGGGGCGCCGAGGACCTGGTGGCATCGCTCGGAGGGACCTCCAGCCGGCACGCCGACGGCCGCTACCGCGACGTCGCCCGGGCGGCCCGCTCGGCGGTCCTGCTCGCCGCGGGAGCGGGGGGTGCGTACGCGATCGACACGGTCCATCTCGACATCGCCGACCTCGACGGGCTGGCGGCGGAGGCCGAGGACGCGGTGGCCGTCGGGTTCGCGGCGACGGCGTGCATCCACCCCGGGCAGGTGTCCACGATCCGAGACGCGTACCGGCCTTCCGAGGAGGAGGTGGAGGCCGCACGTGAGCTCCTCGAAGCAGCCGCCGCGGCGGGCGGAGGGGTGTTCCGGCATGACGGGAGGATGGTCGACGGACCGGTCCTCGCGCACGCCCGAGCCGTGCTGCGCCGTTCGTGATGAAAATGTGACCAAGCATTCCCGGGTGGTTCACCGTTTCGGCATCTGACTGTCCGAGGCATGCCGTAACCTGCAAGTGTTCACTAGGGAATCGAACGATCTCGAATCGATTCGAGTGACTCAAGCGTTATCGGCCATGCCGAGGGGAGGGGGAGAGATGCCACAGCTGCTTCCCCTGCGCCTCCGGCAGCCCGCCTCCGCCCGCGAACAAGCGCGTGCGGGCACCGCCGAACCGCCCACCGGCGTGGTCGATATCGACCCGGCCATCGAGAGCACCGGTCCGCTCGCCGTCATCGCGCCTCGCCGCATCGGCGAGAGCGACCTCGCGGTGTACCCGCTGTCGCTCGGCGCGAGCGTCTTCGGCTGGACGGCCGACGGCGACACATCCCTCGCCATCCTGGACCGCTTCGCGGAGCTGGGCGGCGACTTCATCGACACCGCCGACAGCTACGTCGGCGGCCGCAGCGAAGTGCTCATCGGCAACTGGATGCGCGAGCGCGGCAACCGCGACCGCATGGTCATCGCGACCAAGGTCGGCCGCCACCACGAGAACCCCGGCCTCGGCTCGGTCAGCATCGTGCGCGCCGTCGAGGCGTCGCTCGAGCGGCTGAAGACCGACCGCATCGACCTGCTGTACTTCCACGACGACGACCCCGAGACACCGCTGGAGGACAGCCTGGCGACGGCGGAGTGGCTGATCGAGAGCGGCAAGGTGCGCTACCTGGCCGCCTCCAACTTCAGCGCGGACCGCCTGATCGAGGCGCGCATCCTGGCGTCGGCCGGCCTGCCGAAGTTCGTCGCCATCCAGAACCAGTACAACCTCATGCACCGCACCGAGTTCGAGAGCGCCCCGCGGATCGTCGCGGCCGCGCAGGGGCTCGGCGTGATGCCGTACTACGCGCTGGCGAACGGCTTCCTCACCGGCAAGTACCGCAGCAAGGGCGACCTCACGGCGGGCGCGCGCAGCGTGCGCGCGGCGGCCTACGTCAACCGGCGCGGCCAGCGGGTGCTCGCGGTGCTCGACCGCATCGCGGCGGAGCACAAGGTGGCTCCCGCGAGCATCGCCCTCGCCTGGCTGCTGGCCAAGCGGACCATCATCGCGCCCGTCGCCAGCGCCAGCCGCCCCGACCAGGTGGACGCGCTCATGGCCGCGGCGGGCATCCGCCTGACCCGCTCCCAGATGCTCGACCTCGACCGCGTCTCCGAGTAGCCCGCGCCCGCCTGCCGCTCCGTAACGCCGCGGCGGCCGCCCCGTCCCAGCCCGTCCGCTCATCTACTGGTCCCAACACGCCGTGACGCATCGCCCTATAACGGCGTGTTGGGCCCACTAGACGCATCCATGGGCCGCAACACGCCGTCATGCGCACGTCGTGACGGCGTGTTGCGTCCCATGGATGGGGTGGCAGCGCAGGCGGGCGGCGGTCGGGATGCGTCTGGGTGACGCAACACGCCGTGCGACGGGGTGACGCAGCGGCGTGTTGCGTCAACCAGACCGGCAGGGTTGGGCGGGCTACGCCTCGGCGAGGATGCGGTCGAGCGCGCGGTGCAGGGCGGCGCCCGCGGCGATCGGGTCGCCCACGTAGCCGCCGGCCAGGGCGCCGTCGCGCGCGAGGATGAGGTCGTCGGCGGCGTCGCCCGGGCGCGGGTGCCCGATGCGGCGGAAAAGCTCCTCGATGTGGTCCGCATACCAGTCGCGGTGGGCGGTCACCGCCACACGCACGGGGTCGCTCGGGTCGGAGAACTGCGCGGCCGCGTTGATGAACGGGTCGCCGTGGAACCCGGGGCGCACCGCCTCCTCGTTGATGGAGTCGACCAGGGCGCGGGCAACGTCGCGCGGGTCGGAGAGCTCCGCCTCCTTCTCGGCGAACCACTCGCGCACCTGCCGGTCGCGGCCTTCGACGTAGGCGATGATAAGAAGGTCCTTCGACCGGTAGTGCTTGTAGAACGTCGCCTTGGTGACGCGCGCGCCCGCGATGATGCGGTCGACGCCGACGGTGTGGATGCCCTCCTGGTAGAAGAGCTCGTCGGCGGTCGCGAGGATCTTGACCTTGGACGGGGCGGGCGGCCGGATGGTCGCTCGGGCACTTACGACCATCCGGCACGACTCCCTTGCTTGAGGGGGAGACGAGGGGCCGCCTCCCTTCGGTTCTCGCAGTATAGCAGTAGACAGACGAGTCTGTTTGTCCTCGATTTGTGCCGCGAGGCATCCGACGGAGGCTGGCGTAGGGTGGAGGGGATGAACAGCGCAGTCGACCTTCCGCTCGGTTTGGCCGACCTCACCTTCGCCGCGTCGGGCGAGGCGCTGGTCCGCCGCACGATCCTGCCGAGCGGGGTGCGCGTCCTGAGCGAGCAGGTTCCGGGCGCCCGGAGCGCCACCCTCGGCTACTGGGTCGCGGTCGGCTCGCGCGACGAGCACGAGAGCGAGCCCGGGCATCCGGGAACCCTCGGCTCGACCCACTTCCTCGAGCACCTGCTGTTCAAGGGCACACGGTCGCGGACGGCTCTCGACATCGCGGTCTCCTTCGACTCGGTCGGCGGCGAGCACAACGCGATGACCGCCAAGGAGTACACCTGCTACTACGCCAAGGTGCAGGATCGCGACCTCGCGATGGCAGTCGAGGTCATCGGCGACATGCTCACCTCCTCCGTCCTGGACCCGGCCGAGTTCGAGAACGAGCGCGGCGTCATCCTGGAAGAGCTCTCGATGGCGGAGGACGACCCGGGCGACGTCGCGAACGAGCGCATGTTCCAGGCCGTGCTGGGCGCGCATCCCCTCGGCCGTCCCATCGGCGGCCGCCCCGACACCATCCACGCCGCCACCCGCGACGGTGTGTGGGAGCACTACCGGGCGAACTACCGGCCGCAGGACCTCGTGGTCACCGCCGCGGGAGCGGTCGACCACGACCTGCTGGTCGCGGGCGTCGAGCGCGCGCTCCTCTCCGCCGGCTGGGACCTCGACCTGCCCGCCACCCCGGTCGACCGCCGCACCGGCGGCACCGCGACCATCTCGCGCGGCAGTGCCGTGGTCACGGTCCAGCGCCCGACCGAGCAGGCGAACGTCTTCGTCGGGATGCCCGGCACCGTCGCCACCGACCCGCGCCGCACGACGATGAGCGTGCTCAACTCCATCCTCGGCGGCGGGATGTCCAGCCGGCTGTTCCAGGAGGTCCGCGAGCGCCGCGGCCTCGCCTACGCCGTCTACTCCTTCTCCGGTTCCTACTCGGACGCCGGGGTCTTCGGCCTCTACGCCGGCTGCGCGCCCGCGAAGGCGCGGCAGGTCACCGAGCTCATGCTCGACGAGCTGCGCAGGCTCGGCTCCGACGGCGTGACCGCCGACGAGCTGCGCCGCGCCGTCGGCCAGCTGTCCGGCGGCGCCGCCCTGGCGCTGGAGGACTCCGACACCCGCATGTCCCGCCTCGGCCGCGCCGAGATCACCCTCGGCGAGTTCGCCGACCTGGATGAGAGCCTCCGCCGCCTGCACCTCGTCACCGTCGACGACGTGCGGGAGCTCGCCGCCGATCTGGCGGGACGGCCGCTCTCCGTCGCGGCGGTGGGGAGCGTCACCGACGACACGTTCGCCGGTCTCGCTCCCTGATCCGCCTCCCTCCCGCTCCGCTCTTCTCGAAAGGTCCACCCTCGTGCCCCACTACATCTACCTCGTGCGCCACGGCGAGCAGCAGGATGCCGAGCACGGGATGCCGGACGGCCCCCTGTCACCGCGTGGTAAGCGGCAGGCGCAGCTGATCGCCGAGCGGCTGAGCGGCATCCCGTTCACGTCGATGTACCACTCGCCGCTCAACCGGGCCACCGAGACCGCGTCGATCATGGCGGAGCGGATGCCCGCGCTGGAGCCGCAGCCGTCGAGCCTGCTGTTCGACTGCATCCCGTCGGGGCCGACGCCGGACATGCCGAAGGCGTTCGAGTCGTTCTTCGGCCCGGTGACGGAGGCGGAGATCGAGGCGGGGCGCGCGCAGATGGACGACGCGGTCCACGAGTTCCTGACGCCCGCGATGGGAGACCGGCATGACCTGCTGATCACGCACAACTTCGTGATCGGATGGTTCGTGCGGCACGTGTTCGACGCCCCGGACTGGCGCTGGCTGGGACTGAATCAGGCCAATTGCGGCCTCACGATCATCCGCGTGCGTTCGGCCAAGCCGCCGGTCCTGGTGGTGCACAACGACCTGGGCCACCTGCCGGTGGAGCTCCGCACGGGCCTGCCGGAGCTGCAGCCGGTCTGAGCCGGGCTACTCGATCGGTTCGACCCGCTTGCGGAACCAGTCGGTCGCGTTCGGGTTGTCGTTGTACGGCTGGATGCTCTCGTAACCGTGCGCCCGGTACAGCCCGCCGGCCGCCTCGAGACTGGCGTTGGTGTCGAGCACGATCTCGGTCGCGCCGAAGCCGCGGGCGCGCTGTTCCAGCTCGACCAGGATGGCGCGGCCGTACCCGTTGCCGCGCCGCGACGGCGTGACCCACAGGTGCTTGATCTCGTAGCGCACGACCGGGGCGCCGTCCTCGGTCTCGCCCAGCGGGACGCGCAGCTCGCGGACGCCGCCGCAGCCGACCTCCGAACCGTCGTCGTAGGCGAGGAGGAAGACGCCGTTCGGCGCGACGAACTGGCCCGGATCCGGGAAGGCCGTCCGGTAGGCGCCCTGCGCGCTCGGGAACGTCTCGGCGCGCTCGGCGAAGTAGTCGGAGAGCATCCGGTGGGCGGTCGCGTCGGTGACGGCGACGTCGGCGAAAGACACCATCGGTCCAGCGTAGCGCCGGGGCGGGCTGAGCCGCGGGTCGTCCGCAGGCGCGCAGGTAGGCTGGGTGTGTGAGCATTCGCGTGGCCGTCGCCGGAGCGACCGGAAAACTGGGAAGCGTGGCCGTGCGCCTCATCGAGCAGGCCGACGACCTGGAGCTGGTGGCCCGCCTCGACTCGCGCTCCCCTCTGGAGGACATGCTCGGCGCCGACGTGCTGGTCGATATGACGCTTCCGCAGGTGAGCCCCGGGATCGTCGCCTTCGCCGTCGACCACGGCCTCAACGTCCTGGTCGGCACCTCCGGCTGGTCGGCGGACCGCATCCTCGACCTGGAGCGCCGCGTCGCCCAGCACGAGGGCCGTGGCGCGGTCGTCATCCCGAACTTCTCGCTGGGTTCCGCGCTGGGCACGGCCTTCGCGACCGTCGCGGCGCGCTTCTTCGACTCGATCGAGATCATCGAGGCGCACGGCGCGGGCAAGGTCGACTCGCCATCGGGCACCGCGGTGCGCACGGCCGAGCTGATCGGCGCCGCCCGGGCGGCGAAGGGACCGGTCGAGGCGCCGCACTCGGACCAGCGCGCCCGCGGGCAGCAGGTGGCGAGCGTCCCCATCCACAGCCTCCGGATGCGCGGGGTCGTCGCGCAGCAGCAGGTCATCTTCGGCGGTCCCGGCGAGCAGCTGGTCATCGAGCACGACACCGTCGGGTCGGAGGCGTATGAGACCGGCATCCTGCTCGCGCTGCGCGCAGCCGCGACGGCGACCGGCGTGACGGTCGGGCTCGACAAGCTGATCGACCTCGGGATCGCCGAGCCGAGTGGCGAGCCGCCGCGTCGGACTGTCCGCGACGCGGGCGACGACGGCACCGAGCTGGCCCGCTGAGCAGGAGAACGCACCGCCGATGAGGAATCGCCTGGCCGCCATCCTGATGGCGCTGCTCCTTCTGGTCTATCTCGTGCTGGTCACCCAGCGCGCCGTGCTGCTCATCCTGTCCGGTGTGGCGATCGGGATCGCGATGGGCATCGCCCTGTTCGTGCTGCCGGTGATCGCGGCGTGGGCGATCGGGCGCGAGCTGCTGTTCGGGGCACGCACCGAGCGACTGGTGCGGCAGCTGGAGGCGGAGGGCAACCTCCCGGTCGAGGACCTGCCGACCCGGGCGAGTGGACGGCCGCTGCGGGACGCGGCGGATGCCCAGTTCCCCGAGTACAAGGCCGAGGTGGAGGCGGCGCCGTCGAGCTGGCGTGCCTGGTTCCGGCTCGGGCTCGCGTACGACGCCTCCGGCGACCGCCGCCGGGCGCGCGAGGCGCTGCGTCAGGCGATCCGGCTGGAGCGCGCGGACGCGAAGGCGGGGGAGCGGCCGGCTTAGGCGGCCCGGACCTCCACCAATCGGTCCATCGCGTCCTCCACGGTCGGGTCGCGGAACACGAACCCGTCGTCGAGCAGCTTCTGCGGCACCACCAGCTGGTCGGCCAGCAGCAGCTCGCGTCCGGCGTCCTGCAGGGCCAGTTCGATCGCGAACGTCGGGACGGGGACGACCGACGGCCGACGAACCGCGCGTGCCAGCGCCTTCACGACCTCCCTCTCGGTCGCCGGAGTCGGCCCCGCGAGGTTGACCGGCCCGTCGAGACTCGATCCCAGAAGATGGACGAGCGCGGCCGCCTCGTCGTGCAGGCTGATCCACGGCCAGTGCTGGCGTCCGGAGCCGAGCGGCCCGGCGAGCCCGGCCTTCGCCAGCGGTAGCAGCGGTTTCATCGCGCCGCCCCGGCCGATGACCACGCCGGTGCGGGCGAGCACGAGGCGCGTCGACTCGGGCGCGAGGCGCGCCGCGGCCTCCCACGCGTCCGCGACGTCCGAGAGGAACCCGCTCCCTTTGCTCGCCGCCTCCGTCAAGTGCTGGCCGGGCCGGTCGCCGTAGAAGCCGACCGCCGACCCGCTCAGGAACACGGCCGGGGGATCGTCGGCACGCCGCATCCCGTCGGCCAGGGTGCCGGTCGCCTGCAGCCTCGAGGAGAGGATGCGCCGCTTGGTCGCCTTCGTCCACGGGAGCCGCTGCAGCGAAGCCCCCGAGAGGTTGACGACCGCGTCGGCCCACTCGAGCGCGTCGATGGGGACCGATCGCTCCGCCGGATCCCAGCGGACCTCCTCGGACGACGACGGCTCGCGCCGGACGAGTCGGAGAACGTCATGCCCCGCCGCGGCGAGCTGCGACCGCAGTTCGCCGCCGATCAGGCCGGATGCACCGGCCAGCAGCACCTTCATGTCGCTCCGCCCTTCGGTCGCGGACGAGGGATCAGGCCAGCGACGCCTCGAGCGTGATCGGGATGCCGACCAGCGCACGCGAGACCGGGCAGCCCGCCTTCGCCTCGTCGGCGAGCCGCTGGAAGTCCTCGTGCGAGAGACCGGGGACGGTCGCGACGACCGTGAGGTGGCTGCCGGTGATGCCCTGGGCCGGGTCGAACGTGACGGCGGCCGTGGTGCGGATGCTCTCGGGCGCGTGGCCGAACTGCGCGAGCCCGTTCGAGAACGCCATCGAGAAGCAGGCGGCGTGCGCGGCTCCCAGCAGCTCCTCCGGCGTGGTGACCTCCGCGCCGCCCTCGGAGCGGGCCTTCCAGTTCACCGACAGCTCGGCCGCGTGCGACGAGTCGAGCGTGACGGTGCCCGATCCGCTCTTCAGATCGCCGTTCCAGACGGTGGTGGATGCGCTGGTGACTGCCATGGAGACCTCCTACGAGACGCGGCCGCCGAGCGCGGCCGGGCCCGTTCCACACTACTGACGGGGTCCGACGCCGTCATCCGGTGCACGGCGGATTCCCGGCTGGGCCGCTGGCGTCAGGCGGTCGCGCGGCGGCGGATCACGCGGGCGCGCACCAGCAGCAGGTAGAGCTGGCAGCCGAGGCAGTATCCGAAGACCGAGTTGAGGAAGGCCGCCACGAAGGCGAGCGCGGCCGCGATCGGCAGAGCGAGCGGGACGCCGAGCACGAACAGGAGGAGCCCGACGCCGGTGACGAGGAGGCCGACGCCCTGGGCGAAGGTCGGGGGAGCGGGGTCCTCCAGCTCGGCCGGGGGAGCCAGCCGCGGGCGGATGAGCGCCCGGTAGAGCGCGCCGTAGGGGTGCCGCTGCACGCCGGCGAAGGCGCCCCAGGCGAACAGCAGTGCGATCACGAGCAGGAGCACGGCCGCCGCGACGGTGGCGCCGACAAGGGACAGGAAGAGGTCGACGAGCAGCAGGACCGCGGTGATCCCGGCGCCGAAGCGCGGGGAGCGCGGGTCGATCCCGCGTGCAGGGGACGCGGTCGGTTCAGGCTGTGACATGGTCGCTCCCGAGGATGCGGTGGAGGGTGTCGCGGACGTCGTCCGCACGGGCCGCGCCGCCGATCCGGGCGCGGATGGCCCCGGTGCCGTCGAGCACGAGGGTGGTGGGGGTCTGCAGGATGCGGAACCGGTCGGCGAGGTCCGGTCGGTCGGTCAGGTCGATCTCCAGATGCCGGACGCCGTCGGCGTCGTCGGCGATCGAGCCGAGGACGCGTGCGGTCGAGCGGCACGGCGCGCAGAACTCGGTGGAGAACTGCAGCAGGGTGGCCCGGTCGCCGAAGGCCGCCACGTCGACGTCCGCGGGCGCGAGCACCTGGTGGCCGCGCGCCGAGCGGGAACGGCCGGTGGTGGCGCGCCAGAGCAGGCCGCCGGCCGTGGCGACGGCGACGAGCCCGAGCAGGATGCCGAGGGCGGCGAATCCGTTCACAGGTCGGGACGTTACGCCCGACTTCTCCACAGCGCAGAGAATGTGACCTCGCGTGACGGCGACCCGATAGCCTAGGAGCCATGCCAACCACTGCGAACCCGTTCGGCCAGGTGCTCGTCGCCCTGGTCACACCGTTCACCGCCGACGGCGAAGTGGACTGGGCCGCGGTCGAGAAGCACATCGACGACGTGATCCAGGCAGGGGCCGACGGCATCGTGGTCACCGGGACCACCGGCGAGACCTCCACGCTCACCGACCCCGAGAAGCTGCGGCTCGTCGAGGTCGGCAAGTCGGTCGCCGGCGGCCGGGCCAAGATCATCACGGGCGGCGGCTCGAACGAGACGGCCCACGCCATCCAGCTCTACCAGCAGAGCGAGAAGGCGGGCGCCGACGGCGTCATGGTCGTCACGCCGTACTACAACAAGCCGACGCAGGCGGGCATCCTGACCCACTTCCGGATGATCGCCGACTCGACCGACCTGCCGGTCATCCTGTACGACATCCCCGGCCGCACGGGCGTCCCGATCAAGTACGAGACCATCCTGCGCATCGCGAAGCACCCGAACGTGCTGGCGATCAAGGATGCGAAGGGCGACTTCAGCGAGGTCAGCCGGGTGCTCAACCAGACCGACCTCCTGTACTTCTCGGGCGACGACGCGAACGTGCTGCCGCACCTCGCCATCGGGGCGAGCGGCCTGATCGGCGTCACGGCCAACATCGCGGCGACGCCGTACCGGCAGATGGTCGACGCGGTCAATGCGGGCGACCTGGCCACGGCGACGGCGGCCCACAAAAAGCTCGAGCCGCTGGTCCGCGCCGTGATGACCCATGTGCCGGGCACCGTCTCGACCAAGTACATCCTGCACGGCCTCGGCCGCATCTCGAGCCCCCGCGTGCGACTTCCGCTCGTCGGCCCCGAGGAGTGGGAGGCCGCCCAGATCGAGGACGAGCTCGACCTCGTCAAGGACATCCCCGGCGTCGACTTCTCCAACTTCCGCCCCGACCGCAACGCGGCCGCGGGTGGAGCGCTCCCGAAGATCGCCGGGACCACACGCTGACGGCCGCCGGGAAGGCGGCCACACCACATCGCGGGCGCGAGAAGCCCCGCATACGAATACGGAAATAGGAGGGCATATGCCCAACCTCGTCTCTGCGCCTCCCGCGCTCGAACCCGGAACCCTCCGGATCATCCCCACCGGCGGTCTCGGCGAGATCGGCCGCAACATGACGGTCTTCGAGTACGAGGGCAAGATCCTCATCGTCGACTGCGGCGTGCTCTTCCCGGAGCAGGACCAGCCGGGCGTCGACCTCATCCTCCCCGACTTCGGACCGGTCCGCGACCGCCTCGACGACGTCGTCGGCGTCGTGCTCACGCACGGCCACGAGGATCACATCGGCGCGGTGCCCTACCTGCTGAAGCTGCGCCGCGACATCCCGCTCATCGGGTCGGGGCTCACGCTCGCCCTGGTCGAGGCGAAGCTCAAGGAGCACCGCATCCAGCCGTACTCGCTCACCGTGCAGGAGGGGCAGGTCGAACAGCTCGGCCCGTTCTCCCTGGAGTTCGTAGCGGTCAACCACTCCATCCCGGATGCGCTCGCCGTGGCGATCACCACGCCCGCCGGCGTCGTGCTGCACACCGGCGACTTCAAGATGGACCAGCTCCCGCTCGACGACCGGCTGACCGACCTGCGCGCGTTCGCACGGCTGGGCGAGAAGGGCGTCGACCTGTTCCTCGCCGACTCGACCAACGCCGACGTGCCCGGCTTCACGCCGCTCGAGCGGTCCATCGGACCGGTGCTCGACACCGTCATCGCGCGGGCGCCGCGCCGGGTCATCGTCGCCAGCTTCTCCAGTCACGTCCACCGCGTGCAGCAGGTCCTGGACGCTGCCGCCGCCAACGGGCGCCGCGTCGCGCTGCTGGGACGCTCGATGGTCCGCAACATGACCATCGCCGCCGAGCTCGGCTACCTCAAGGTGCCCGAGGGCGTGCTCATCGACTACAAGAAGGCCGCCGACCTCCCCGACGACGAGATCGTCTACATGTCGACCGGGTCGCAGGGCGAGCCGATGGCCGTGCTCGCGCGCATGGCCAACCTCGACCACCAGATCGAGGTCGGGCACGGCGACACCGTCATCCTCGCCTCCAGCCTCATCCCGGGCAACGAGAACGCCGTCTACCGCGTCATCGACGGGCTGACGAAGCTCGGCGCGAACGTCGTGCACAAGGGCAACGCCAAGGTGCACGTCTCGGGTCACGCCGCCGCGGGTGAGCTGCTGTACTGCTACAACATCCTCAAGCCGAAGAACGTCATGCCGGTTCACGGCGAGTACCGCCACCTGGTCGCGAACGCGCGGCTGGCGATGGACACCGGCGTCCCGGAGGAGAACACGATTCTCGCCGAGGACGGCTCGGTCATCGACCTGCGCGACGGCGTCGCCCGCGTGGTCGGCCAGCTCGACCTCGGCTTCGTCTACGTCGACGGCTCGAGCGTCGGCGAGATCACGGATGCCGACCTCAAGGACCGCCGGATCCTCGGGGAAGAGGGCTTCATCTCGATCATCGTCGTGGTCGAGGCGGCCACGGGCCGGATCGTCACCGGGCCGGAGGTGCACGCCCGCGGCTTCGCCGAGGACGACGCGGTGTTCGATGACGTCAAGCCGAAGATCGCGGCGGCGCTTGCGGACGCGGCGCACAACGGCGTCCGCGACTCCCACGCGCTCTCGCAGGTCGTCCGCCGCACGGTCGGCCGCTGGGTCAACACCAGCTACCGCCGCCGGCCGATGATCGTGCCGCTCGTCATCGAGGCGTGAGGAGCCGGACGTAACCCGCGCGTAACACGAGCGCGGGTAGCGTTCCTCCATGAACGCGTTCCGCATCCGTCCCGCCACGGGCGAGGATGCGCGCGTGCTCACCGACATGCTGGTCGAGGCGGCCAACTGGGACCCGGTGCGGGCGCGCCCACGCCTCTCCGTGCTGGAGGACCGTGCGGTCGCGCGGTACGTGGCCGGCTGGCAGCGTCCCGGCGACTTCGGCTGCGTGGCGGAGGACGCCCACGGCCTGCCGGTGGGCGCCTGCTGGGCGCGGCTGTTCCCGGCGAACGCGCCCGGCTACGGCTTCGTGGCGGTCGGCGTCCCCGAGCTGACGCTCGGCGTCTACCCCTACTGGCGGGCGCAGGGCGCCGGTCGCGCGCTGCTCCGCGAGCTCGCGCGGACGGCCGCAGCCCGGGGGCACGCGCGCCTCAGCCTCAGCGTCGCCCACGGGAACTTCGCCCACCGGCTGTACCAGAGCGAGGGATACGTGACCGTCGCCTCGCAGGGCGGCTCGGAGACGATGGTGCTCACAGTCCGCTGAGCAACCGGATTTTCCACAATCCAGGCGCGGTATCCCGGCGTTGACGGGGGCACGACGTACCGTTGTCCCCATGGCCACGAGCACCAAGTCGAATTCCCGCGCCCGGAACTCCGGCCGCGGCGGGTCGACCGCGCGCAAGCCGGCGTCGAAGACCGCGCAGCAGAAGACGGTCGCGTACCCGGCGGCCGACGCGGGGCCCAGCCCGCTCATCCGCGCCTGGATGGGGCTGGCGCATCTCACCGGGGCGGCGTTCCGCGCCCTCGGTCCCGAGAAGCTTTCGAAAGAGGAGCGCCGCGACGGCTTCCCCTTCTTCCTGGTGCTGCTCGCGATCGCCGGGGCGGTGGTCGAGTGGTTCCTCATCAACGACCAGGTCGCGCGCACGCTCGACGCCTGGACGTTCGGCGGCCTGTTCGGCCGCGTGGCCTTCGCGCTGCCCGTCGTCATGGTGATCTTCGCCGCGTGGCTGTTCCGGCATCCCAGCTCCGTGCACGACAACACGCGCATCGGCATCGGCCTCAGCATCCTGCTGCTCATGGTCTCCGGGCTGTGCCACCTGTTCAGCCCGCACCCGTCGCCGTCGGACGGCATGATCGCCCTCGCCCAGGCGGGCGGCGTTCTGGGTTGGCTGGTCGCGGCGCCGCTCTCGCTGGTGATCACCCCGTACGGCGCCGGGGCCGTGATCATCCTGCTGCTGATCCTCAGCCTGTTCATCATCACCAAGACACCGCCGAACAAGCTGCCCGCCCGCATCCGAGAGCTGTACGCGTACCTCTTCGGCGCCCAGCTGCCCACCGAGGACGAGCGCGCCGAGGCGAAGGAGGCCAAGGCGGCGTCCAAGCAGGTCGAGCTCGACGGCATCGACGACGAGCCGGAGGCCGAGGCCAACCTGCCCTGGTGGCGGCGCAACAAGTCGCAGCGAGAGGAGGACCCGGACTACGACGCCCCCGGCGTCGACGGGCTGACCGAGGTGTTCGGCGCTCAGCAGCGCGGCAAGGGCGAGTTCGCCACCCCGCTCGAGCCCGACCCGTCGAGCGACCACTACAACACCGAGGTCATCGGCGAGCTGGCGCAGGCCGAGGACGCCCTGAAGCGCTTCACGGGCGAGCTGCCGCCGACGGCGGTCGCGCCGATGCCGACGTCGGGCGGCGGTGTCCCCGGCGCCGGTGCCGTGCTGCCCGGCTTCCAGGCCGGTGCGGAGGACTTCGACGAGGAGGCGGCCGAACCGCCCGCACTGCCCCAGCCCACGGCCCCGTACCACCTGCCGTCGGCGTCCATGCTGTCGGCCGGCACTCCGGCCAAGACCCGGTCGGGCGCCAACGACGAGATCGTCGCCGCGATCACCGAGGTGCTGACGCAGTTCGGCGTGGATGCGAAGGTCACCGGCTACTCGCGCGGTCCGACGGTCACGCAGTACGAGATCGAGCTCGGCCCGGGTGTGAAGGTCGAGCGCGTGACGGCGCTGAGCAAGAACCTGTCGTACGCCGTCGCCAGCAACGAGGTGCGCATCCTGTCGCCCATCCCGGGCAAGAGCGCGATCGGCGTGGAGATCCCGAACACCGACCGCGAGATCGTGTCGCTCGGCGACATCCTGCGCTCGCCCGCGGCGGCGAAGAGCACGCACCCGATGACCATCGGCGTCGGCAAGGACGTGGGGGGCGGCTTCGTCGTCGCCAACCTCGCGAAGATGCCTCACCTCCTGGTCGCCGGCTCGACCGGCTCCGGCAAGTCCAGCTTCGTCAACTCGATGATCACCTCACTGCTGATGCGTGCGAAGCCCTCCGAGGTGCGCATGGTGCTCATCGACCCGAAGCGCGTGGAGCTCACCATCTACGGCGGCGTGCCGCACCTGATCACGCCCATCATCACGAACCCCAAGAAGGCCGCGGAGGCCTTGCAGTGGGTCGTGAAGGAGATGGACATGCGGTACGACGACCTGGCCAGCTTCGGCTTCCGCCACATCGACGACTTCAACCGCGCGGTGATCAACAACGAAATCGTCCTGCCGGAGGGGAGCGAGCGGAAGCTCAAGCCGTACCCGTACCTCCTGGTCGTCGTCGACGAGCTCGCCGACCTGATGATGGTCGCGCCGCGAGACGTGGAGGACTCGATCGTCCGCATCACGCAGCTGGCGCGCGCGTCCGGCATCCACCTGGTGCTGGCGACGCAGCGTCCGTCCGTCGACGTCGTCACGGGTCTGATCAAAGCGAATGTGCCGTCGCGGCTCGCGTTCGCCGTGACGAGCGTCACCGACTCCCGCGTCATCCTCGACCAGCCGGGCGCCGACAAGCTCATCGGCCAGGGCGACGGGCTGTTCCTGCCCATGGGCGCCTCCAAGGCCTTGCGGGTGCAGGGCGCGTGGGTCAACGAGGACGAGATCCAGAAAGTCGTCGACCACGTCACGCGCCAGGCGCGGCCGGAGTACCGGCAGGACGTCACGGCCGGAGCCGAGAAGAAGCAGATCGACTCCGACATCGGCGACGACCTCGAGCTGCTGCTCGCGGCGGCCGAGCTCGTGGTGTCGTCCCAGTTCGGCTCGACCTCGATGCTGCAGCGCAAGCTCCGCGTGGGCTTCGCCAAGGCGGGTCGCCTGATGGACCTGCTGGAGTCGCGCGAGATCGTCGGCCCGTCGGAGGGCTCGAAGGCCCGCGACGTTCTGGTGACCGCCGAGCAGCTGCCGCAGGTGATGGCGCGCCTGCGCGGCGAGGAGCCGTCGCCAGCGGCCGCTCCCGCTGCTGCGCCGGCCGCTGCTGCGCCGGCCGCTGCTGCGCCGGCCGCTGCTGCCGCGCTGCAGAGCGAGTACGACGATGATCGGTACGGAGCCGATCCCGTCGCGGACATGACGGCGGGCTATCCTGAGGTCGACGGCGACTCGGACGAGGACGCCTGGCAGCTGACCGGCAGGGAGTAGACAGCGATGTCGGTGCCCGACGCGCCTCCGCCCATCCCGGCGGACGGCGGAGCGAAGCGCGTGAGCAACTGGAACCTGCCCAACGTCATCACCGTCGTGCGCATCCTGCTCGCCCCGCTCTTCGTCTGGATGCTGCTGGCCGACGGCGGCGACGACGGCTGGCTGCGCTGGGCGGCGGCCGCCCTGTTCATCCTCGCCATCGCGACCGACGGCGTCGACGGTGCCCTGGCGCGACGCAACGGACAGGTGACCGAACTCGGCAAGCTCCTCGACCCGATCGCCGACAAGGTGCTCACCGGGGGAGCGCTCATCGCGCTGTCCATCCTCAACGAGCTGCCGTGGTGGGTGACCGTCGTCATCCTGGTGCGCGAGATCGGCATCACCGTCTACCGCTTCGTCGTCATCCGGCAGGGCGTGATCGCGGCCTCCCGCGGCGGCAAGATCAAGACCATCGTCCAGTCGGTGGCCATCTCGTTCGCGCTCGTCCCGCTCTGGACGGTCTTCGGCGACTGGATCTTCTGGGTCAATGGTGTCCTCATGACGGCCGCTGTCATCCTGACCGTCTGGACCGGCATCGACTACCTCTGGCAGGCGTGGAAGGGCCGGAGGGCGAAGCGTGCCGTCGCCTGATCCGGCGACCGCCGCGGTCGTCCGGACGCTCATCGACCGCGGTCTGACGATCGCGGCGGCAGAATCGCTCACCGGCGGCCTCCTCACCGCAGAGCTCACGAGCGTGCCCGGCGCGTCGGCCGTCGTGCTCGGGGGAGCGGTGGTCTACGCGACGGAGCTCAAGCATTCGCTCCTCGGAGTGGATGCGGACCTGCTCGCCGCTGAGGGGCCCGTCCACCCCGAGGTCGCACGCCAGCTCGCGAGCGGCGTCCGGCAGCGGCTGGCCGTGGACGGACGCCCGGCGGACGTCGGCCTCGCGACCACGGGGGTCGCCGGCCCCGACCCGCAGGGCGGGCGTCCGGTGGGCACCGTGTTCGTCGGCGTCTCATCCGCACGCGGCACGCGTGCCATCGCTCTCGAGCTGTCCGGGGACCGCGACGCGATCCGCCGCGCCACCGTCGTGTCGGCCGTCGCCGCGCTCGCGGAGGAGCTGGGCATAACAGCCGTGTGAACATCCCGCGTTACCGCGGGAATACGCGGTGTTTCGGTCTGGTTACACCTGCTGCATTCACAAGAAAAGCCCAGTGGCCCTCGATATCGTGGAGCATCCGGATGCGGTACATTCGTATCCCATCGATACGTCGGCAGGGTAAGAGAAGGAGGCTCCGAATGATTCTTGTACGTCAGGAAATCGGCGACGTGCTCAGGGACTTCCGCCTGCAAAAGGGACGTACGCTCCGCCAGGTCGCCAGCAAGGCCAGCGTGGCGCTCGGTTACCTCAGCGAGGTCGAGCGCGGACAGAAGGAGGCGTCGAGCGAGATCCTCGCCTCCGTTGCAGACGCGCTCGAGACCCCGGTCTCGGTCATCATGCGCGAGGTCGGCGACCGCATCGCGGTTCTCGAAGGCCTCGAGCCGGTGATCCCGGACACGGTGCCCGACGAGTTCGTCTCGGCGATGGACTCGGACCTGGTCGTCCGCTGATTCCGAAGACTGTCGAGGACGCCCCGCGAACAGCGGGGCGTCCTTCGTTTTCCCACCCACCTGTTCTCTGTTGCACCCCGAAGTAAGGACCCATGAAGCTCAGCGAGTTCCAGCGTGCCGTCTCCGACGAGTTCGGCAGTTCCTACGGCCAGACGCTGCTGACCGACCTCGTGCTCGCCGAGCTCGGCGGGCGCACCGCCAACGAGGCGATCGCGGCGGGGCTCCCGCCCCGCGAGGTCTGGATCGCGCTCTGCAAAGAGACGGGCGTGCCGTCGTCGCGCTGGTACGGCGCCGGGAAGCCTGCGCCGAAGCGCTGATCCGCACCGCGACACGCCGGTTCCGTACCCTCGAAGATATGTTCGGAACTGGCTAGACTTCTTCACAACGGCAGTCGAAAACCGGTTGTCCACAGATCGCGCGCCCGCGCTTCCAGTGTCGGACGTCACTCCTAGAGTCGAACCGTAGCGAAGCCACGAAGGAGAACCGCAATGCCATCACCCGCAGACCGCGAGAAGGCGCTCGAGACCGCTCTCGCGCAGATCGACCGCCAGTTCGGCAAGGGGTCCGTCATGCGACTGGGCAGCGACGAGCGCGCTCCCGTCGAGGTCGTTCCGACCGGATCCATCGCGCTCGACGTCGCGCTCGGAATCGGTGGCCTCCCGCGTGGCCGCATCATCGAGATCTACGGCCCGGAGTCCTCGGGTAAGACGACCCTGACCCTCCACGCCATCGCCAATGCGCAGCGCGCCGGCGGCATCGCGGCCTTCATCGACGCCGAGCACGCGCTCGACCCCGAGTACGCCCGCAAGCTCGGCGTCGACATCGACTCCCTCCTGGTCTCGCAGCCCGACACCGGTGAGCAGGCGCTCGAGATCGCTGACATGCTCGTGCGAAGCGGCTCCATCGACCTCATCGTGGTCGACTCCGTCGCAGCGCTCGTGCCTCGCGCCGAGATCGAGGGCGAGATGGGCGATTCGCACGTCGGTCTGCAGGCCCGCCTCATGTCGCAGGCGCTCCGCAAGCTCACGGGTGGTCTCAGCCAGACCAACACCACGATGATCTTCATCAACCAGCTGCGCGAGAAGATCGGTGTGTTCTTCGGAAGCCCCGAGACGACCGCCGGTGGTAAGGCGCTCAAGTTCTACGCGTCCGTCCGCCTCGACATCCGCCGTATCGAGACCCTGAAAGACGGCGCCGAGGCGGTCGGCAACCGCACGCGCGTCAAGATCGTCAAGAACAAGATGGCGCCGCCCTTCAAGCAGGCCGAGTTCGACATCCTCTACGGTGTGGGCATCTCGCGCGAGGGCAGCCTCCTCGACTTCGGCGTGGAGCACGCGATCGTCAAGAAGTCGGGTGCGTGGTACACGTATGAGGGCGATCAGCTCGGCCAGGGCAAGGAGAACTCGCGGAACTTCCTGATCGCGAACCCCGACGTCGCCGCCGAGATCGAGCAGAAGATCAAGATCAAGCTCGGCATCATCCCCGACCCGAACGCGGCTGCCGCGGCGCCGTCCAACGTCGGCTCGATCGAAGACAAGCTGCAGGCCCGCAAGGGCGCGTAACGGTGGCGTTCGCCTCCGGGAGGAGTTCCGCGTGGTGGTGAGATTCCCGTCGTCGCCCGAGGGTGACGAGTCGTCTGAGGCGCCGTCGTCCGGCGGAGGGGCGGAGGGCGAGCGGCTAGCGCCCGTGACGCCGCTCCGCACGGCGGGCGCGGGGCGCGAGCACGCGTCCGATGCGCATCCGTCGCGGAGGTCGGCGGCGCGACCCGTCGCTGAGATTTCGAGCGGTGGGTGGAACAACACCTGGGGTTCAGACCCTTCGGCGCCGACCGCGCGATCGCGTTCGATGGCGGTGACATCCTCGGACGACGCTTCGGAAGAGCTGGACGAGGAGACCGAGCGACAGACTCGGAAGGCGACGGGCGTCGCCATCCGCCAGCTGGCGCGTCGCGGCATGTCCCGGTGGGAGCTGGAGCAGCTGCTGACCAAGCGCGAGATCGCTCCCGAGGTGTTCGGTCCGGAGCTCGACAGGCTCGAGAAGCTCGGCGTGATCGACGACGCGTCGCTCGCGGCAACCCTGGCGTTCACGCAGCACAGCCGCAAAGGGCTGGGGCGCACGGTGATCGAGCAGGACCTCAAGCGCCGGCACATCGACCCCGAGTTGATCGAGGCGGCTCTCGAAGACATCGGGGAGGACGACGAGCTGGAGCGCGCGACCGAACTCGCGGTCAAGCGCATCGGGCAGCTGTCCGGCTACGACGACGAGACCGCTCGGCGCCGTCTGCACGGGTTCCTCGCACGCAAGGGGTACACCTCCGACATCGTGCGACAGGCGATGGACGCCGCCTTCGCCGGGCGGCGGTCGCGCGGCGGGTCCGGCGTCCGCTTCCAGTAGCCGTTGCCCGGAGAGAGGCGAGTCGTTCCCGCAGCGGCGAGAAACGTAGACTTATCGCCATCATGAGCATCCTCGAACAGCACAGCGTCATCGAGCCCTCTGCGGCGGCCCTCCGTCCCGACGGCCGGGCGCGAACGTACGAGGTGCGCACCTTCGGCTGCCAGATGAACGTGCACGACTCCGAACGTCTCAGCGGCTCACTGGAGGCAGCCGGGTACGTGCCGGCCGACGGCGAAGAAGCCGACATCGTCGTCATAAACACCTGCGCGGTGCGCGAGAACGCCGACAACAAGCTCTACGGCAACCTCGGGCACCTGGCCGGCGTCAAGCGGCGCCACGAGGGGATGCAGATCGCCGTCGGCGGCTGCCTCGCCCAGAAGGACAAGAACGTCATCCTCGAGAAGGCGCCGTGGGTCGACGTCGTCTTCGGCACCCACAACATGGGCGCGCTTCCGAGCCTGCTGGAGCGGGCCCGGCACAACGACGCCGCCGAGATCGAGATCCTCGAGGCGCTGGAGACGTTCCCGTCCACCCTCCCGACGAAGCGGGACTCCTCCTACTCCGGCTGGGTCTCCATCTCCGTCGGCTGCAACAACACGTGCACCTTCTGCATCGTCCCGTCGCTCCGCGGCAAGGAGAAGGACCGTCGTCCCGGCGACATCCTGGCCGAGATCCAGGCGCTCGTCGACGACGGCGCGATCGAGGTCACCCTGCTCGGGCAGAACGTCAACTCCTACGGCGTCGAGTTCGGCGACCGTCAGGCTTTCAGCAAGCTCCTCCGCGCCGCCGGCCAGATCCAGGGACTGGAGCGCATCCGCTTCACCAGCCCGCACCCGGCCGCGTTCACGGACGACGTCATCGACGCGATGGCCGAGACCCCGAACGTCATGCCCCAGCTGCACATGCCGCTGCAGTCGGGGTCCGACCGCATCCTGCGCTCGATGCGCCGCTCCTACCGCTCCGAGAAGTTCCTCGGCATCCTCGATCGCGTGCGCGCCAAGCTGCCGGACGCGGCGATCAGCACCGACATCATCGTCGGCTTCCCGGGCGAGACCGAGGAGGACTTCCAGGAGACCCTGCGGGTCGTAGAGGCCGCACGCTTCGCGTCCGCGTTCACGTTCCAGTACTCGATCCGTCCCGGCACGCCGGCGGCGACGATGGAGGACCAGGTGCCGAAGGAGGTCGTGCAGGACCGGTACGACCGCCTGATCGCCCTCCAGGAGCGCATCTCCCTCGAGGAGAACCAGAAGCTGATCGGCCGCGAGGTCGAACTGCTGGTCGCCAACGGCGAGGGCCGGAAGGACGCGGACACGCGCCGCCTGAGCGGCCGCGCGCGCGACAGCCGACTGGTGCACTTCGAGGTCCCGGCCGGCTCCGACCTCCCGCGCCCCGGCGACACGGTCACGGTGCGGGTCACGCAGGCGGCACCGCACCACCTGATCGCCGACGCGACCGACGGTGCGCCCCTCCGCATCCGCCGCACGCGCGCGGGAGACGCGTGGGACCGTGCCGAGGCCGACTCGTGCGCCGTCCCGACCCACGGCGGCACGGCCGCCGCGGGAACCGGCCCGGTCTCGCTCGGCCTCCCTACGCTCCGCGTGCGGGAGCCCCTGACCTCGCCCGGCGTCGGCACCATGCCGATCTACGACCCGTCGGACGGCCAGCGCTGACCGCGGCACCCGACCCGGCGCAGGTGCCGACGCCGGCAGCGGCACCCGACCCGCCGCAGGTGCCGACGCCGGCAGCGGCACCCGACCCGACGCCCTCGTCCGTGACCGCGCCTGCGACGGCGTCCGTGACCGCGCCTGCGACGGCGTCCGTGCCTGCGCCCGGCCCCGACTCCACCCCGTTGGTCGCCATCGTCGGCCCCACCGGAACAGGCAAGACCGACCTCTCGCTGGCCCTGGCCGAGGCGCTGCGCGAACGGGGCCGGTCGGCGGAGGTCGTCAACGCCGACGCGATGCAGCTGTACCGCGGCATGGACATCGGTACGGCGAAGCTCCCGCAGAGCGACTGGCGCGGCGTCCCGCACCACCTCTTCGACGTGCTCGACGTCACCGACGAGGCGACGGTCGCCCGCTACCAGCCCGAGGCGCGCGCGATCATCGCCGACATCCTCGACCGGGATGCGGTGCCCATCCTGGTCGGCGGATCCGGACTCTACGTGTCGAGCGTCGTCTTCGACCTGCAGTTCCCCGGCACCGATCCCGAGCTCCGCGCCCGGCTCGAGCGCGAGCTCGCCGAGCACGGCCCCGGCATCCTGTTCCAGCGCCTCGCCGCCGTCGACCCCGAGTCCGCCCGTCGTATCGGGTCCACCAACGGGAGGCGCATCGTGCGCGCCCTGGAGGTCGCCGAGCTGACCGGGACCGCGGTGACCGGCGCGCTCCCCGACGAGCCGACGCCCTGGCACCGCCCGACGGTCCTCCTGGGCGTGGCCGCGCCGCGCGATGAACTGGTCGCCCGCCTCGACGCCCGCGTCGAGCGGATGTGGCAGGACGGCCTCCCCGCCGAGGTCGAACGCCTCGTCCCGCGGGGGATCGACGACGGCGTCACGGCCCGCCGCGCCATCGGCTACGCGCAGGCGCTCTCGGAGCTGCGCGGCGAGCTGACCCGCGACGAGGCGATAGCCCAGACGCAGCAGCTCACCCGCCGCTACGCCCGCCGGCAGGTCAGCTGGTTCAAGCGCTACCCGGACATCCGCTGGCTCGACTACGACGACCCGCAGCTCGTGGATGCCGCCGTGGCCCTGGTGGACGACGCCGACCACCCAGCCGCGGATCGGTAGGCTGGAGCGCATGGCGACCATCCACTTCACCAAGGGTCAGGGCACCGGCAACGACTTCGTCCTGTATTCCGACCCCGAGGGGGAGCTGCCGCTGACGGCCGCCCAGATCGCGGAGATCTGCGACCGGCACTTCGGCGTGGGCGCGGACGGCGTCATCCGCGCGGTCCGTTCTGCGCACCTCCCCGGCGGTGCGGCCGCGCTCGCGGAGGACGACGGTGCCACCTGGTTCATGGACTACTACAACGCCGACGGGTCCGCCGCCGAGATGTGCGGCAACGGCATCCGCGTCTACGTCCGCTACCTGCTCGAGACCGGCCTCGCCGAGCTGCCGGAGGGCGGGACGCTGGCGATCGGCACCCGCTCGGGCGTGCGCGACGTGCAGCGCAGCACCAACGGCTTCCAGGTCGACCTCGGCCGCTGGGACCTCTCCGGCGGCGAGCCGCTGGTCCGCGCCAAGGAGCTCCCGGTCGCCCGACCCGGCCTCGGCATCGATATGGGCAACCCGCACGTCGTCGTCGCGGTCGCGGATGAGGCCGAGCTGGACGCTGCCGACCTCTCGTACATCCCCCACCTCGAGCCGACGCCCGAGCACGGAGCGAACGTCGAGTTCGTCGTGCCGCGCGAGCCGCTGATCCAGGACGGCGTCGGCCGCATCCGGATGCGCGTGCACGAGCGCGGCAGCGGCGAGACCCTGTCGTGCGGCACCGGCGCGGCCGCTGCGGCCCTCGCCGTCCGCTACTGGGCGGGCGAGGGCGCTCCGAACCAGTGGCGCGTCGACGTGCCCGGCGGCACGGTCGGCGTCCGCATGTTCGCGACGGAGGACGGCGAGCACGTCGGCCTCTCCGGCCCCGCCGAGCTGGTCTACACCGGGACGCTCGAGCTGGCCTGACCGCTTCGCGACCGCAGCCCGACGTAGGCGGGTCAGCCTACGCCGACGCGTGCGACCGCGCCCGCAGCACCCGGTAGCCCTTCGACGTCGCCGCCCGCGTCGTCGTCAGGTCGGGGAAGGTCGCCTGGATCCACCGGTGCAGCGAGTCGCTGCCGAGGTTGCGCTGCACGACCAGCCACGCGTCCGAACCCGGCTCCAGCCGGGGGAGCCAGCGCTCCAGGATGGCGTGCAGCTCGTTCTTGCCCACGCGGATCGGCGGATTGGACCAGATCGTCGTGAACATCACGTCATCGGGAACATTATCCGGGGTCACCGGGTTTACATTGGTGAGGCCGAGCTTGTCCGCATTCCGGCGGACCACATCCAGCGCTCGGTTGTTGACGTCGACGGCCCACACCGTCGCATGAGGGGATTCGAGAGCAAGTGTGAGAGCCAGCGGCCCCCAGCCGCTCCCGAGGTCGAGGAACTGACCGCCGGGCGGCGCTGCGGGGACATGGTCCAGCAGCACTCTCGTGCCCATATCGACGCGCTCGGGGCTGAAGATGCCGTTGGCCGTCACGAGCTCGTAGGTCCGTCCGGCCAGGCGCGCGGTGAACGGCCGCAGGTTCAGTTCGCTTTCCGGCGCCGGGGAAAAGTAGTGATCTCCGCTGGCCATAAGCAGACGGTACAGGACAGACGCGAACAAGACGAACTAGGGTTTATCCCGGATCAGGGGAATGAATGACTGATAAGACGAACATCCGCGACCACGCCGAAGACGACGTCGTCGCCCGCGTGCTCGCGACCGAGAACAACCGCGCCTCCGTGACGCTTTTCGGAGCGGGCAGCGCGGATCGCGCGCAGGCGCTGCAGGCCGAGAGGGCCGACGGCGGCCTCCACGACGGCGAGCAGTTCGACCGCGAGGAGCGCGCGGCACTCCGCCGCGTCTCCGGGCTGTCGACCGAGCTGCAGGACGTCACCGAGGTCGAGTACCGGCAGCTGCGGCTCGAGAACGTCGTGCTGATCGGCGTGTACTCGCAGGGCTCCCTGCAGGACGCCGAGAACTCGATGCGCGAGCTCGCCGCCCTGGCCGAGACCGCCGGAGCGGCCGTCCTCGACGGCCTGCTGCAGCGCCGTCCGCATCCGGACCCGAGCACCTACCTCGGACGCGGCAAGGCGGAGGAGCTGGCCGGGATCGTGGCCGCGCTCGGCGCCGACACCGTGATCGCCGACACCGAGCTGGCGCCGAGCCAGCGTCGTGCGCTGGAGGACGTGGTGAAGGTGAAGGTGATCGACCGCACGGCCGTGATCCTCGACATCTTCAGCCAGCACGCCAAGAGCCGCGAGGGCAAGGCGCAGGTCGAGCTCGCGCAGCTCGAGTACCTGCTCCCGCGCCTGCGCGGCTGGGGTGAGTCGATGTCCCGCCAGGCCGGTGGCCAGGTGGGCGGCGCGGGCGCCGGTATGGGCTCGCGCGGTCCGGGTGAGACGAAGATCGAGCTCGACCGCCGCCGCATCCACACCCGCATGGCGCGGCTGCGCAAGCAGATCGCCGGCTTCAAGCCGGCCCGCGAGGCGAAGCGCGCGAACCGCAACCGCAACTCGGTGCCGTCGGTGGCCATCGCCGGCTACACCAACGCGGGCAAGTCCAGCCTCCTGAACCGCGTGACCAAGGCCGGCGTGCTGGTCGAGAACGCGCTGTTCGCGACGCTGGATGCGACGGTCCGCCGTTCCGTGACCGCCGACGGGCGCCTGTACACGCTCGCCGACACGGTCGGGTTCGTGCGCAACCTGCCGCACCAGCTGGTGGAGGCGTTCCGGTCGACGCTGGAGGAGGTCGCCGACTCCGACGTCATCCTGCACGTGGTCGACGGCTCGCACCCCGACCCGGCGTCGCAGCTGGCGACGGTCCGCGACGTCATCGGCGAGGTCGGTGCGCGCGACATCCCGGAGATCGTGGTCTTCAACAAGGCCGACCTGATCCCCGAGGACGAGCGCCTGGTGCTGCGCGGCCTGGAGCCGGGCGCCATCTTCGCCTCCGCCCGCACGGGCGAGGGTGTCGACGAAGTGCTCGCCGCCATCGCGCGACTGCTGCCGGACCCGTCGCTGGAGGTGGAGCTCGTGGTGCCGTACGACCGCGGCGACCTCATCTCGGCCCTGCACGAGCGCGGCCGGGTGATCTCGACCGAGTACGTGGAGGAGGGCACGCGCGTCACCGCGCGGATCATGCCCGAGTACCACGCGGCATTCGAGCCGTTCGAGGTGGCCGCGACCGCGTAACGGGAGCGGACCGATCCGGAGGCCGGACGGGATCGACTGTGTCGAAGCATGACACGGGCGATTCCGTCCGGCCTTCTGCGTTGCTAGATTGCCTCTCAACCGAAGCGGGCGACCGCTGACGTGGTGCGACAGCCGAGCCCGGCACCCGCCCGTGAAAACCGCCACCGCGCACTCGCGCGGTGCGGGTATCCCGTGCCGCTGTCCGACCATCCGAGGAACCGATCCATGAGCTGTACCGAGCCCCGGTACTCCTTCGAGCTGTACCCGCCGCGCAACGAGCGCGCGGCGGCTGCGCTCCCGGGAACGATCGACCGCCTCGCGGCCGTGCGCCCCGACTTCATCTCGGTGACCTTCGGCGCCGGCGGATCGTCGCGCACCGCTTCCCTCGACGTGCTGCGCTACATCCTGCAGCACACCGACGTCAGCCCGATGGCCCACCTCACCTGCGTCGGCTCGTCGCACGAGGAGGCGAACCGGCTGATCCGGGAGTTCCTGGATGCCGGGGTGCGCCGGTTCCTCGCCGTGCGCGGCGACCCGCCTGCCGACCTCCCCGAGGGCGTCGACCCGATCGGCGACATCCGGACAACCGCCGAACTGGTGCAGCTCATCCACCGGGTGCAGGCCGAGCGCGTGCCGTACGGCGAGCTGCCGGTCCCCGGACTGCACGCTCGTGCCCTGCTCGAGCACCGCGAGCACGTGCAGATCGCGGTCGCCGCATTCCCGAACGGGCACCCGTCGTCGCGCTCCGTCTCGCAGGACATCGACGCCCTGCTCGCCAAGCAGGCGGCCGGCGCGAACCTCGGCATCACCCAGCTGTTCTTCCACGCCGAGGACTACTTGCACTTCGCGCAGCGCGCGGCGGAGGCCGGTGTCGCGTTCCCCATCCTGCCCGGGATCATGCCCGTCACCAGCCCCGCCCGCCTCAAGCGGATGCTGGAGCTGAGCGGCGAAGACCTCCCCAGCGACCTCGCCATCGAGCTCGAGGTCGAGCCGACCGACGAGGGCCGCCGCGAGATCGGCGTCGCGTGGGCGGCCCGCCTCGCGCAGCGCCTGCTCGACGGCGGCGCCCCCGGCATCCACCTCTACACGTTCAACCAGCACGAGGCCGTGCTCTCCGTGCTGGACCGGATCGGCGCCCTGCCGACCGGTGACGCCGACCGCCCCACCACCCAGAAGGAACCAGCATGACCGACACCACCGCGCGCCCCGCCTTTCCCGCGGGCACGATCATCGGCTACCCGCGCATCGGCCGCCGCCGCGAGCTCAAGAAGGCCGTCGAGGCGTTCTGGGCCGGCAGCATCACCGCGGACGAGCTGGAGGCCACGGCCGCCGACCTGCGCTCGGCCACCCGCGAGCGCCTTGCGTCCCTCGGCCTCGGCCGCACCGACGCGTCCATCCCGGAGAGCTTCAGCTACTACGACCAGGTGCTGGATGCGGCGGTCACCGTCGGCGCCATCCCATCGCGGTTCGCCGGGCTCGCCGGCGCGGACGGCTCCGTGGACCTCGCAGGCTACTTCACCATCGCCCGCGGCGAGGGGGAGAACCCGCCGCTGGAGATGACCAAGTGGTTCGACTCCAACTACCACTACCTGGTGCCGGAGATCGGGCCGGAGACGGACTTCCGTCTCGCGTCCGACCGCATCGTGCGCGAGTTCGAGGAGGCCCGCGAGGCGGGCTTCGTGACGCGACCGGTGGTCGTCGGTCCGGTCACCTTCCTGCTGCTCAGCAAGGCGAGCGACGACGCCCCCGAGGGCTTCCGTCCGCTGTCGCGCCTGGGCGACCTCCTGCCGGTGTACCGCCAGCTGCTCTCGCGGCTCGCCGCCGCGGGTGCGCCCTGGGTGCAGCTGGACGAGCCGGCGCTCGTCAGCGAGAGCATCGACGAACCGCGGGATGCGGTGCTCGACGCCGTCCGCACGGCCTACGACGACCTCGCCGGCGCGACCGACCGGCCGGCGATCTTCGTCGCGGCGCCGTACGGCAGCCTGGACGACGCGCTCGCGCCGCTGGTGGCCACGCCCGTCGAGGCGATCTCGCTCGACCTCGTCCGCGGCACGGTGCCGACCGGCCTCGACGCGTCGACGGCGGCGGCGCTCGCCGCCAAGACCGTCGTCGGCGGCGTGATCGACGGCCACAACATCTGGCGCGGCGACCTGGAGGCGGCGTTCGGGACGCTCACCGAGCTCCTGTCGCTCAGCCCGTCCGTGACGGTGTCGACCTCCACCTCGCTGCTGCACGTGCCGCACGATGTGGACGACGAGCCCGAGCTGGACGTGCGCCTCAAGACCTGGCTCGCCTTCGCCGACCAGAAGGTCGCGCAGGTCGCCGTCCTCGCCCGCGGGATCGTGGATGGCCACGAGGCCATCCAGGAGGAGCTGACCGCGGCCACCGCGGCGCTCGCCGACCGGGCCTCGGCGCCCGGGGTGCGCGTCCCGGCCGTGCGCGAGCGCGAGGCGGCGCTGACCCGCGCCGACTTCCGCCGCGGCGACTACGACGCACGCCAGGCGGCGCAGGAGGAGGCCCTGGGCCTGCCGTTCCTGCCGACCACCACGATCGGCTCCTTCCCGCAGACCGCCGACATCCGCCGCTCACGCGCCCAGCTCGCGAAGGGCCTGATCAGCGAGGCGGAGTACCTGGGCCGGATGCGCGACGAGATCAAGCGCGTCGTCGACCTCCAGGAGGAGATCGGGATCGATGTCATCGTGCACGGCGAGCCGGAGCGCAACGACATGGTGCAGTACTTCGCCGAGAACCTGGACGGCTTCGCGGTCACCCAGAACGGCTGGGTGCAGTCGTACGGGTCGCGGTGCACGCGTCCGTCCATCCTGTGGGGCGACGTGTCGCGGCCCGCGCCGATCACGGTCGACTGGTCGTCGTACACGCAGAGCCTGACGTCCAAGCCGGTCAAGGGCATGCTGACCGGCCCGGTGACCATCCTGGCGTGGTCGTTCGTCCGCGACGACCAGCCGCTCGGAGAGACGGCCCGCCAGGTCGCCCTCGCCCTCCGCGACGAGATCGCCGACCTGGAGCAGGCGGGCATCCGCGTCGTGCAGGTCGACGAGCCGGCGCTGCGCGAGCTGCTGCCGCTCAAGAAGCGCGACCAGGACGACTACCTGGAGTGGTCGGTCGGCTCCTTCCGCCTCGCCACCTCGGGCGTCGCCGACGAGACGCAGATCCACACGCACCTCTGCTATTCGGAGTTCGGCGTGGTGATCGACGCGATCCGCAATCTGGACGCCGACGTGACCAGCATCGAGGCCGCGCGCAGCCGCATGGAGGTCGTGCACGACATCCAGCGCTCCGGCTTCGAGCACGGGATCGGCCCGGGTGTCTACGACATCCACTCGCCGCGCGTGCCGTCGGTCGCCGAGGTCACCGAACTGCTCGAGACGGCGCTCAGCGCCATCCCGGGCCGTCAGCTCTGGGTGAACCCGGACTGCGGGCTCAAGACCCGTGGGTACGACGAGACGGTCGCGTCGCTCCGCAACATCATCGAGGCGACGCGAGGAGTGCGCGAGAAGGCGGCCGTGACCGCCTGATCGTCTGATCGCGATGAAGCGCCTCGGGGCGTCCGCTGTCCGCGGACACCGCCCCGGGGCGCTTCGGCGTCGGGCAGGATGAGCGCATGGTGCGCATCCCCGATGAGGAGTTCGAGCGGATGGTGGGGGACATCCTCGACTCCCTCCCTGACGACATGGTCGGCCCGCTCGAGAACGTCGCCATCCTCATCGAGGACCAGCCGCCGGGCGCGCGACCGCGATTGTTCGGGCTCTACAGCGGGCGGCCGCTGACCCGGCGGTCGGTGTACGGATTCGGGGAGCTGCCCGACCGCATCACGCTGTACCGGAACAACCTCGAGGCCTCCGCGTCGTCGCTGGAGGAGCTGCGGGCGCGCGTGCGCGTCACGGTCGTCCACGAGATCGGGCACTACTTCGGGCTGGACGACGCCCGGCTGAAGGAGCTCGGCTGGGCGTGACCGCCGAGCCGGCCGCGGGCGGTACGCATCAGACGGCGCGGAGGACCGCGACGACCTTGCCGAGCACCGTCGCGAAGTCGCCGAGGATCGGCTCGAAGTTGGAGTTCCGCGGCAGCAGCCAGGTGTGGCCGTCGCGCTGCCGGAACACCTTGACCGTCGCCTCCTCGTCGAGCATCGCCGCGACGATGTCGCCGTTCTCGGCCGTGTTCTGTGCCCGCACGACCACCCAGTCGCCGTCGCAGATGGCCGCGTCGATCATCGACTCGCCGACCACTTTGAGCATGAAGAGCTCGCCGTTGCCGACCAGCTGGCGGGGGAGGGGGAAGACCTCGTCGACCTGCTGCTCGGCGGTGATCGGGATTCCGGCCGCGATACGGCCGACCAGCGGCACCATCGCCGCATCGCCGACGGGCGTCTGGTTCTCGTAGTCAGGGGTGTCGCCGGACGCGCTGGGCAGGTCGATCAGGATCTCGAGCGCGCGCGGGCGGTTCGGGTCGCGGCGCAGGTAGCCGCTCAGCTCGAGCTGGTTGAGCTGGTGGGTCACCGACGAGAGGGAGGAGAGGCCGACCGCGTCGCCGATCTCGCGCATGCTCGGCGGATAGCCGCGCTGGTTCACCGACTTCTGGATCACGTCGAGGATGGCCAGCTGCTTGTCGCTCAGGTTCTTGCGTCGGCGGGTGCCTCCGCGGGCCTGGTTCTCGTTCGACACGGGCGTCCTCTCTGGGCCTGGGGCCGTCCGCCGGGTGCTCTCCGGCAGGAATGTCGGTGGTTCCTGATCTGATGTCCTCAGACAGTCGAAACTGTATCCGCGTCCAGGAGGGAAGACAAACATGTGTTCGAGTGTGTCGCGAACTTCATCGGCGATTTCTCCTGTCCGTGCCGCTTCGAACGGCCCCTTGCGGATTCAGACATTCGAAGATACATTCGGAACACAGCTTCGCACCCGCGATTCTGAGGAGGTCACGGCCATGAGTGCAGTACTGATGAGCGAGTCGGTTCCCACCACCCTTCGGGCGGTGCCGCCGCTTCCCGAGGGCGCGCGCGTCCGTCTGCGCCTCACGCGCCGCGGTCGCGCTGTGCTGTCCGCGCTCGTCGCGCTGCCGCTGGTCGTCGGCGCACTGGTCTTCGCCCTCAACGGCGGCGGCGCCGTCGCCACCGGCGAGCAGACGCACGTCACCTTCCAGTACGTCACCGTCGCCTCCGGCGACTCCCTCTGGTCGGTCGCCGAGCGCGTCGCCCCCAACGCCGACCCGCGCGACGTGATCGCCGACATCGTCTCCCTCAACGGCCTCGACTCGGCCGTCGTCACCCCGGGCCAGCAGCTCGCGGTTCCGGCCAAGTACGCCAAGTAGGTCCTCGCCGGGGAGCGTTGCCGAAAGGGAGGAATCCCGGGCCCGGGGGACCACAGGTGTCCTCCGTTTCTCGCCGCCAGCGGCGCGTCGGGCCGCTAAGACCTCCGTTTCGCGCGGGCGTAGCGGCTCCTTCGAGACGTTGTGGGCAAGTCCGGCACGTCGTTCGTACACCGTCCGTCGCACGCCGTCATCCGGCGGAGCGGTCGTGTAGCGCTGACTACGATTGAAGGGTGACCTCCCTCTCCGAGCTGCCGATCCGAGACGACCTCCGCGGTCGTTCACCGTACGGCGCGCCGCAGCGTCCGGTGCCCGTCGCGCTGAACGTGAACGAGAACACGCATCCCATTCCCGAGGATGTGGCGTCCGACATCGTCGCGCGGGTCGCCGCGGCCGTCGGCGGCGTGAACCGCTACCCCGACCGGGAGTTCACCGAGCTCCGCGAGGCGTTCGCGCGCTACCTCGGCCACGACCTGACCGCTGACGAGATCTGGGCGGCGAACGGCTCGAACGAGGTGCTGCAGCACATCCTGCAGGCGTTCGGCGGCCCTGGGCGCACGCTGCTCGGTTTCGCGCCGACGTACTCGATGTATCCGCTGCTCGCCGCGGGCACCGGCACCGCGTATGTCGCGGGCACGCGGGATGCGGACTACGAGCTCTCGCCCGAGACCGCCGCCGAGCAGATCCGGACGCTGGATCCCGACATCGTGATCCTCTGCTCGCCCAACAACCCGACCGGCACGCCGCTCGACCTCGCGACGGTCGAGGCGGCGTACGACGCCGCGCGCGGCATCGTCGTCGTGGACGAGGCGTACGCCGAGTTCCTGCCGGACGGCACGCCCTCGGCCCTGACCCTGCTGTCCGGCCGCCCGCGTCTCCTGATCTCGCGCACGATGAGCAAGGCGTTCGCCTTCGCCGGCGCCCGCGTCGGGTACCTCGCCGCCGACCCCGCGGTGAACGACGCCCTCCGGCTCGTCCGCCTGCCGTACCACCTGTCGGCGATCACGCAGGCTGCCGCGCTCGGCGCGCTCGCTCACTCCGACGAGATGCTGGCCACCGTCGGCGAGATCCGCCTGCAACGCGATCGGCTCGTCACGGAGCTCGCCGCCCTCGGCTACACGCCCCACCGCAGCGGCAGCAACTTCGTGCTGTTCGGCGGCGTCGCCGACCCGCACGCGACGTTCGAGGCACTGGCCGAGCAGGGGATCCTGGTGCGCGATGTCGGCATCCCGCACCACCTGCGCGTGACCGCCGGCACCGAGCAGGAGACGACCGCGTTCCTGGAGGCGCTGGCCGCCCTCGGGCGCCCGGCGACGGCGGCGGACGAGTTATCCACAGTGGACGATGCCCCGGAGCGCACGGAGCCCGCCCCGATAGACTCGGACCTATGACGAACCGCGCCGCCACGGTCACCCGCGAGACGAGCGAGTCGAGCATCGAGCTCACCCTCGACCTCGACGGCACCGGCACGTCCGACATCCAGACGAGCGTCCCCTTCTACGACCACCTGCTCACCGCGTTCGCCAAGCACTCGCTCACCGATCTGCGCATCCGCGCGACCGGCGACACCGACATCGACGTCCACCACACGGTGGAGGACATCGGCATCGTCCTCGGCCAGGCGATCCGTCAGGCTCTCGGTGACAAAGCCGGCATCTCACGGTACGGCGACGCACTGGTGCCGTTGGACGAGGCGCTGGTGCAGGCCGTCGTCGACATCTCCGGGCGTCCGTACCTCGTGCACACCGGTGAGCCCGTGGGCTTCGAGCTGCACCTCATCGGCGGCCACTTCACCGGCTCGATGGTGCGGCACGTGTTCGAGGCGATCTCCTTCAACGCCGCCATCACCACGCACATCACCGTGGTCGGCGGCCGTGACCCGCACCACATCGCCGAGGCCGAGTTCAAGGCGTTCGCGCGCGCGTTCCGCCAGGCGAAGGCGCTCGACCCGCTGATCACCGGCATCCCGTCCACGAAGGGGGCGCTGTGAGCGACGAGCGCAAGCCGGACGTCGTCGTCTTCGACTACGGCACGGGCAACGTCCACTCGGCCGTGAAGGCGCTCGAAGCCGCGGGAGCCGCGGTCGAGCTGACCGGCAACCGCAGGCGCGCCCAGCAGGCCGACGGCCTCCTGGTGCCGGGCGTCGGCGCGTTCACCGCGGTCGCGGAGGCGCTGCGCGCATCCCACGGCGACGAGGTCATCGACCGCCGCCTGGCGGGAGGCCGCCCGGTGCTCGGGATCTGCGTGGGCATGCAGATCATGTTCGACCGCGGCGTCGAGAACGGCCTCGAGACCGAGGGGCTGGGGGAGTGGCCGGGCACGGTCGACCTCCTGAAGGCCGATGTCGTCCCGCACATGGGCTGGAACACCGTCCGCGCACCCGAGGACTCGGTGCTGTTCGACGGACTGCAGGACGAGCGCTTCTACTTCGTCCACTCGTACGCCGCGCAGGACTGGACGCTGCACCCCGAGGCCCCGTTCCCCACGCCGAAGGTGACCTGGGCTGACCACGGCACGCCCTTCGTCGCGGCGGTCGAGAACGGCCCGCTGAGCGCGACGCAGTTCCACCCCGAGAAGTCGGGGCAGGCCGGCATCCGGCTGCTCCGCAACTGGGTCCGCTCGCTCTAGCCGACCGCACGAACCATCCGTCCGCGCCGCGGAAGAACGTAAGGAAACGATGACCGACTTTCTCACCACGCCCCGACTCGTCCTCCTTCCCGCTGTGGACGTCGCCGACGGCAAGGCGGTTCGCCTCACGCAGGGCGAGGCCGGCAGCGAGACCAGCTACGGCGACCCGGTGGACGCGGCCGCCGAGTGGGCCGAAGCGGGCGCCGAGTGGATCCACCTGGTCGACCTCGACGCCGCGTTCGGCCGCGGAGAGAACCGCTCCCTCCTGAAGCGTGTCATCCACCAGGTGAAGGGCGTCAGCATCGAGCTGTCCGGCGGCATCCGCGACGACGAGTCGCTGGAGCAGGCGCTCGAGGCAGGTGCCTCCCGCGTCAACCTCGGCACCGCCGCCCTGGAGAACCCGGAGTGGGCCGCGCACGCGATCAGCCAGTACGGCGAGGCGATCGCGGTGGGCCTGGACGTGCGCGGCACGACGCTCGCGGCCCGCGGCTGGACGCGCGAGGGTGGCGACCTGTGGGAGGTGCTGGACCGTCTGGAGGACGCCGGCTGCGCGCGGTACGTCGTCACCGACGTCACCAAGGACGGCACGCTCCGCGGCCCCAACCTCGACCTCCTGCGCCAGGTGCTCGACCGCACCGAGCGTCCCGTGGTCGCCTCCGGAGGCATCTCGAACCTCGACGACATCGCCGCGCTGCGCGAGCTCGTCCCGCTGGGCCTCGAGGGCGCGATCGTCGGCAAAGCGCTCTACGCGGGCGCGTTCACGCTGCCCGAGGCGCTGGATGTCGCGGGACGCTGACGCCGGAGCCGGCACGGGCTCGGACGGCGCGCCCGTCGGCGGCCCGGACGACGGCCGCCCGGCGCGCACCGGTCCGTCCGAGGAGGGCGCGGCCCGGCTCGCGGGCTTCGCCGCCTCCCTCGCCGACTCCGCCGGCCAGCCGTGGGAGGGTCGGGAGTTCGACGACAACCCGTTCGGCGACGACGACGGATCCGCCCCGCCGGTGCTGCTCGGCGCCCTGGCCGGGTTCCGCGCGGGCGAGGTGGGCGCCGAGGCGGTCGTGGACGCGCTGCGCTCCTCGCGCCTGCTCATCCCGCTCGTGGCCGAGCTGGGCGACGAGGGTGAGAGCGACGCCGGTCTCCGCGTGGATAAGACGCAGGAGCTGTCGATCGTCACCGTCGCCGGGCCCGACGGCCGCACCGTGCAGCCCGTCTTCAGCTCGGTGACCGCGATGACGGCCTGGAACCCCGCCGCCCGACCGGTGCCGGCGGACGGACGCCGCGCCGCGCTGGCCGCGGCCTCGGAGGGGACGGAGCTCATCGTGCTCGATCCGACCTCCGAGACCGAGTTCGTGCTCCGTCGGCCCGCCGTGTGGGCCGTCGCCCAGGGGACGCCGTGGCTGCCCAGCGACCGGGATCCCGCGGTCGGCGAGGCGTTCCGTGCCTCCATCGCGTCCGAGCTCGGCGTGCACGACATCGCGCTGCTCTCGGGCGACCCGCAGAGCCGGCTCGCTGGCGAGGAGCTGGTCGTGCGCCTCGCCCTCGCCGCCGGGCTGACGCGGGAGGAGCTGGACGCCATCCTCGCCCGCCTCGCGCAGCGCTGGGCCGCCGACGACGTGATCGCCACCCGCGTGGACTCGCTCCGCGTGCAGCTCGCGGCGTCCCAGGACTGACGCGGCCTGGCACCCGCCTAGGCTGGAGGCATCATGACCGTCTTCGCCGCCATCGTGCTGTTCCTCAACGCCGTCTTCAACGTCTTCGCCTGGCCGCGGTTCTTCGCCCGGGTGCGGAACGATCAGCGGGCGCGGGACGCGGCGGGCCGGGCGACGCCGTTCCTCGTGGTGCACGCTGTGCTTCTCGGCGTCGCCCTCCTTCTCGCGTTGCTGTCCGCGGTGGCGGGCGTCCTGCTGCTGGTGGCAGGCTGAGGGCATGCCACTCTCCATCACGGGCGACGCCGCCGCGGACGCCCTGCTCGATGAGTCCCCCTTCGCCCTGCTGACCGGGATGCTGCTCGACCAGCAGATCCCGATGGAGACCGCGTTCAGCGGGCCCGCCAAGCTGCGGGACCGGCTCGGCGCGCTCGATCCGCAGAGCATCGCCGCGATGGACCCGGACGAGCTCGCCGCGGTCATGAAGCAGCCGCCGGCGGTCCACCGGTTCCCCGGTTCCATGGCCGGACGCGTGCAGGCGCTCGCCTCCGCCATCGTCTCCGAGTGGGGCGGCGACACCGCGGCGATCTGGACGCAGGGCGATCCGGACGGCGCGGAGGTGCTGCGCCGGCTGAAGGCGCTGCCGGGCTTCGGCGAGCAGAAGGCGAAGATCTTCCTGGCGCTGCTCGGCAAGCAGAAGGGCCTCGCGGCTCCGGGATGGGAGAAGGCCGCGGGCGACTACGGGACTCCGGGGTACCGCTCGGTCGCCGACATCGTCGACGCCGACTCGCTGACGAAGGTGCGCGAGCACAAGCGCGCGATGAAGGCCGCCGCCAAGGCGAAGTGAGCCGCCTAATCCGTCCACAGGTGGGCGGTCGCGGACGTTGTCCACCGGTTCCCCGGAGGTCGCCGCCGTGTCGGAGGTCCCCGATAGCCTCGGTGTACCGGGTCGATCAGCCGGACGAGAGGAGGTCGCCGTGTTCCTGCTGGACGGGGTCATCGTCACGAGCGCCAGCGACCTCACCGAGGCGTCCAAGTGCGAGTTCGCGTTCCTGCGGACGGTCGACGTCAAGCTCGGCCGCCTCGAGAAGACCGAAGAGATCGAAGACCCGATGTACGTGCGATCGTCGCGCATGGGCGACGAGCAGGAGCACCGCATCCTCCAGCGGTACCGGGAGCGGTACGGGGCCGGAGTCGTCGAGATCGAGCGGCCGCCGCAGCTGACGGCCGATTCGCTCGCCGAGGCCGTGCGGCTGACGTCGGAGGCGTTCGCCGGCGGCGCCGAGGTGGTGTTCCAGGCGACCTTCTTCGACGGCGCCTTCGTCGGCTTCGCCGACTTCGTCGTGCGCCTGCCCGACGGGCGCTACCGGGTGCAGGACTCGAAGCTCGCCCGCAGCGCACGGGTGACCGCGCTGCTGCAGCTCGCCGCCTACGCCGAGCAACTGCGGCGGATGGGGGTGGAGGTCGACGACACGGTCGAGCTCCTGCTCGGCGACGGGTCGGTCAGCGAGCACTCGCTCACCGACATCGAGCCGGTGTACCGCAAGCGGCGCGCTCGGCTCCTCAGCATCATCGCGGAGCACGTGGCCGACACCGGCCCTGTGGAGTGGGGCGATCCGCGGTTCACGGTCGACGGCCGTTGCGACACCTGCGACGCCGAGGTGCAGGCGACTCGGGACGTGCTGCTGGTCGCCGGCATGCGGGTGACGCAGCGCGAGCACCTGCTCGCGGCCGGGCTCGGGACCATCGACGCGCTGGCGGCGTCCAGCGGGCCGGTCGACGGCATCCCCGAGGGCACACTCGACGGGCTGCGGGAGCAGGCGCGTCTGCAGCTGCAGGCGGAGCCCGGGTCACCGCCGCCGGTCCGGGTGTTCAACGCCCCCGTGCTCGCGGTGCTGCCGCATCCCGATCCCGGAGACATCTTCTTCGACTTCGAGGGCGACCCGCTCTACACGGAGGGTGCGGGCGAGCGCTGGAACCTCGACTATCTGTTCGGCCTGGTCGACCAGGAGGAGCGGTTCACCGCCTTCTGGGCCCACGACTTCGCCGCCGAGCGTGTGGCTCTGGAGGCGTTCCTGTCGTTCGTGCGCGACCGGCGGCGTCAGCACCCGGGCATGCACATCTACCACTACGCGGCGTACGAGCAGACCCATCTGCTGTCGCTGGCGGCGCGGCACGGGGTCGGCGAGGAGGAGGTCGACGGCCTGCTCCGCGACAATGTGATGGTCGACCTGTACCCGCTGGTCCGCAAAGCGGTCCGTGTCGGCTCGCGGTCGTACTCCATCAAGAAGCTCGAGCCGCTGTACATGGGCGACGAGCTCCGCGAGAGCGACGTGACGAACGGCGCCGACTCGATCACCGAGTACGCCAACGCCCGCGACCTGATCGCACTCGGCCGCCTTGACGAGGCCCAGCCGCTGCTCGACGACATCGGCGAATACAACCGGTACGACTGCGTCTCCACACTGCGCCTGCGCGACTGGCTGCTCGCCCGCGCCGCCGAGAACGGCATCCCGGTCGGCGCGGCACCGGCGGAGGAGTCCGAGGTCGCGCCCGACGAGTCGCCGTTGCGCGCCGGTCTGCTGGCCTTCGCCGGCGATCCGCTCGATCCGCATCGATCGAGCGACCGTGAGGCGATGGCGCTCGCCGCGGCGGCCATCGACTTCCACCGGCGCGAGCAGAAGAGCTTCTGGCAGTCGCACTTCGCCCGGCTGATCCAGCCGATCGAGGAGTGGGCCGAGACACGCGACGTGCTGGTCGTCGAGAACGCCACGGTCCTGCGCGACTGGTACATCGACGAGGGGCAGAAGGTGGAGCGGCGCGAGCTGCTGCTCGCCGGGCAGTGGGGACCCGGGAGCGCGGTCCGGGTCAGCGAGCGCAGCGGTCCCTACCTGCTCTACGAGTACCCCGGGCCCTTCCGGCAGCCGCGAGCACAGCCCGGCGCACGCGCCGCGCGGACGGTCGCAGTGATCGAAGCGCTGCCGGACGGGTCGATCGTCGTGCGCGAGACGCTTCCGCCCGAGGTCCCGCCGTACCGCGACCTCCCGAGCGCCCTGACGCCGCCCGCGCCGCCGGACTCCCGGCGGCTCGCGGAGGCGATCCGGGAGTGGGGCACGGCGCTCCTCATCGCCCGGCACCACGAGACCTGGCCGGTGGACGCCACGATCGACCTGCTGCGGCGCACACCGCCGCGAGCACGCTCCGGCCGGCTGGTACCCGACCCGACGCTCGACGGGGCCGGCTCCCGTCCAGATGACGGTGGTGACGGCGGTGGCCGCATCGACGCCGTGGTGGCGAGCCTGCTCGACCTCGACCGGTCGTATCTCGCCGTGCAAGGTCCACCCGGAACCGGCAAGTCGTACCTCGGGGCGCACGTGATCGCACGGCTGGTGTCCGAGCACGGCTGGAAGGTCGGCGTCGTCGCTCAATCCCACGCGGTCGTGGAGAACCTGCTCGATCGGGTCGTCGACGCCGGGCTCGATGCCGCCGCCGTGGGCAAAGTGCCGAGCGGCGGTGCGCGCGGCGACGACTCCGAGACGGCCGAAGGCGAGGCGGCGCACCGCTTCACACCGCTGCCCGCCAATGGCCACCTCGAGTTCGCGGGCGTGAACGAGGGTCGTGGCTTCGTGCTCGGCGGGACGGCGTGGGACTTCGCGAACGCGGCCCGCGTGCCGCGCGGCAGTCTCGACCTGCTCGTCGTCGACGAGGCCGGCCAGTTCTCGCTCGCCTCGACGGTGGCCGTCGGCGTCGCGGCGAAGAACCTCCTGCTGCTCGGTGACCCGCAGCAGCTCCCGCAGGTGAGCCAGGGTCGTCACCCCGAACCGGTCGACGGGTCTGCGCTGGGCTGGGTGAGCGCCGGGCACGACGTCCTCCCGCCCGAGCTGGGCTACTTCCTCGCCGAGACACGACGCATGCACCCGGCGCTCGCGGCGTCGGTCTCGCGGCTGTCCTACGAGGGCAAGCTTCGGGCGCACCCGGGCGCCTCCGACCGCGAACTGGCCGGGGTCGTGCCGGGCGTGCATCCGGTGCCGGTGCTGCACGTCGGCAACTCGACCGCGTCTCCCGAGGAGGCAGAAGCCGTCGTCGACATCGTTCGCGACGTGCTCGGGCGGTCGTGGAGCGATCCTGCCGCCGGCCGCGACGACGAACCGCTCGGCGAGGACGACGTGATCGTCGTGACCCCGTACAACGCTCAGCTCGCCGAGGTGCGGGCACTGCTCGACGCGGCCGGGTATCGGAGCGTGCGCGTCGGAACTGTCGACAAGTTCCAGGGCCAGGAGGCCGCGATCGCGATCGTGAGTCTCGCAGCATCGTCCGCCGCCGACGTGCCGCGCGGGATGTCGTTCCTGCTCATGAAGAACCGGCTCAACGTCGCCATCTCGCGCGCCAAGTGGGCGGCGTACCTCGTGCACTCGCCGGAGCTGACGGAGTTCCTGCCGACGACGCCCGGAGGCGTGGGGGAGCTGAGCGCGTTCATCCGGCTGGTCGAAGAGGCGGACGAGACGGCCGCGTTGCCGGTGGGATGACGCGGTCGGCTGCGAGGCGAGTGGGTCGGTAGGCCAATGGGTCGGTCGGCCAATGGGTCGGTGGGTGAGCGGGCCGCTGGGTGAGGGGCCCACTGGCAGACAGCGGAGCGCCCAGTGCTACTCTCGTCCCGTGTCACCGGAGGAGCTGCAGACGCTCGCGCATTTGCGCCGCGCACGGGACCTGATCGACCGCGACTACGCCAAGCCGCTCGACGTCCCGACGATGGCGGCGCGCGCATACATGTCGCCCGCCCACTTCTCCCGTCGCTTCCGGGCCGCCTACGGCGAGACCCCGTACAGCTACCTCATGACCCGGCGCATCGAGCGGGCGATGGCGCTGCTGCGCGGCGGGATGAGCGTCACCGACGCCTGCATGGCGGTCGGCTGTACGTCGCTCGGCTCGTTCAGCTCGAAGTTCACCGAGGTGGTCGGGATGACGCCGACCGAGTACCGTGCGCGCGAGCACGAGGCCGTGCGGGCGATGCCGGACTGCGTCGCCCGGGAGCGCACGCGTCCGGTGCGCGTCCGCGGCTGAAACCGTCCCCAGCGGCGCGCTCGACGACTTCTCCACAGAGAGCAGTTTTGGAGAAGCGCACCAGCACGCCGCTTCCTAGAGTCGACTCATGACCGTTTCACTCCAGTACTCGCAGATCACCGTCCTCGACCCCGAGGAGTCCCTTGCCTTCTACCGCGACGCGCTCGGGCTCGACGTCATCCAGGACGTCCAGTCCGGAGACCACCGCTGGATCACGCTCGGCGTGGCCGGCGATGACAACGCCGCCGTGGTCCTCAGCGACCCGCACGCGGGCCGTTCGCAGGCCGACGGCGACGCCCTCCAGGAGCTCGTCGTGAAGGGGTCCATGAGCCCGATCGTCTTCCGCACCGACGACCTCGACACCGCGTTCGAGCGCGTCCGTTCGTCCGGCGCCGAGGTCCTGCAGGAGCCGATCGACCAGCCGTGGGGCCCGCGCGACTGCGCGTTCCGCGACCCATCGGGCAACATGGTCCGCATCCTGCAGACCGCGCCGGCCGCGCAGAACGCCTGAGCGCTCCGCCGGCCCTCAGCGCCGGGCGACCGACACGGGGACGAACTCGCGGACCGGGTGCGCGAGCGTGGCGGCGCAGGTGCTGAGCATCGGCTCCGACAAGCGCTCGCCCACCTCGACCGTCAGCCGGTCGGCGTCGTGCTCGAGCTCCACGGTCCAGCCGTGGGGATGGGGGCGCTCCGAGATCTCGCGGAAGGCGTCGACCCGATCGTCGCCGGTCTCGTCCCGGGCGAAGGCCTCGGCGGCCTGCGCGACCGTCGTGAGCGACGTGCGGCCGCGGAGCAGGTCGGGCACCACCCGTCCCTCGGCGTACCGCTCGACGATCGTCTCGGCACGGTCGGCCGTCACCCGTCCGTAGTGCAGGCCGTGCGGGAACACCACCATCGTGGCGGCGAACCGATCGCCGCCGAGGTGCGAGCACTCCCACGTGAACTCGGGATGTGACGCAGCCAACGCCTCGACGACCGGTCGCCCGCGGACGGCGCAGCACTGGTCGTGGCGTGCGTGGGTGCACACGGCGTAGATCGGAGCAGCGCTGGGCTCGCCGGCGCTGCCGTCGAGGGGGAGGTCGAGCAGGTCGGCGGGGTCGTCGACGCGACCCCAGCGGATCGACTCGGACCCCGGACGGCAGTCGACCAGCGCCCAGCGCCACGACGCCTGCTCGCGCCGCTGCGGCGCGCGCAAGCGCGTCCGGCGGATGGCGAGCGGACGGATGCCCGCCGCCTCCGCGCGCGCGACGATCCGCGCCCCTAGCCCGGGATCGAGCTCGGAGTCGAAGAACGCGTGACGCCCCCACCCGCTCTCGATCTCGACCAGCAGCCACCGCTCACCGAACCCGGCCGTCCCGGGAAGCGGATCGCCGCGCTCGAGCGCCCGATTGCTGCATGGCAGCCACTCCTGCACACTGCCGCCGGCCGGCGGACTTCCGGCACGCGCCGCGCCACCCGACGGGTGGTCGGCCGGAACGCTCGTCACGTGGGCGTCGCGGTCCCGAAGTCGGCGGTCGCGCTGCGTTCGCCGTCCGACGAGACACCGGCCGGGTCCGCGAAATCGAACTCGTCCGCATCCTGGGTCGCACCACTGTCGCCCTCGAGGACCACGATGCCCTCCCGGAGCAGCCGTCGCGCGACCACGACCGCCGACCGCTCGTCCAGCGGCAGCTCGGCAACCGCGACCGGGCGTCCGTCGAGCAGCCGCCCGACAGCATCCCGCGCGGCGATCGGCAGCGCCACCTTTTTGGCGGGCAGCCGCACGGTGACCGTCTCCACCTCGACCGTCACGTCCGGGCGCAGGCCCGGGCGGGCGACGACCACGGTGTCCGGCCCCAGCGACTCCGCCGCAGCGATGGTCGCGAGCGGGCGCACGGGCGAGGGCGGCGAGTCCGACCGCTGACGAAGTCGCAACCGCTCAGCGACCGCCGCGGCGATCGCGGGCCGGGCCGACGGGTCCGAGAGCGCGGCGATCAGCGCATCCACGGTCTCGTCCACGACGGGAGCGACCGCGGACGGGTCCGCCGGATCGAAGCCGACCGGGAGGGACGCGCGCAGCGCGGCGACGTCCGCCACCCGGCCCACCGCCTCCCGCACCACGTCCGCCCGCGTGTATGCGGCCACACCGATGGTCAGGTGGACCGAGACGCCGCCCAGCGCCTCCGCCGAGTGGATCCAGCCCCGCGGCAGGTACAGCGCGTCGCCCGGGCGAAACGTCTCGTCGATCACCGGCGCCTCCGCCGCCCGCGCGGCGACCTCGTCCCGGTGGTCGCTCCACGGCTGGTCGCGCAACGGATCGACGTGCACCGGCTCGTGGATGCGCCAGTGCTTCTCGCCCGCGACCTGCAGCACGAACACGTCGTGCACGTCGTAGTGCGGGTCGAACCCGCGCGACGACGCGGGGGTGATGTAGGCGTTCACCTGCGCGGGATGCCCGAGCTCGGCGGACAGGCGCCGCGAGAACTCCGCGACGGCGGGCCAGGTGCGGTGGAGGCCCTGCAGCACGAGGGTGGCCCCGTTCGCGAACTCGGCGAGCACCTTGGCCGAGTCGAGCTGATCGCCGACCTCGGCGCCGAAGCCGCCCGGGCCGGTGAACCGCGACGGCGCGAGGACGGTGCCCTCCTTCGCCATGCGGACGAACGGCGTGCGCAGCGCGCGCGACGAGACCAGGTCATCCACCGCGTCCACGCTGAACAGGTCCGCGAAGCCGTCGCCGCCCAGGTCCGCAGCGCGGGTGAACAGGGGACGGCGGCCCCAGAACTCCTCCGCGAACAGGGACGGGTCGACCGGCACGCAACGCGAAAGCGCGGGCCGGTCGCCCGGCCCGCGCCCGTCCGTCGTCATCAAGCGGACCCGTCGGCTCCGCCGTCGTGGCCGCCGGGGTTGGCGCCGCCGTCGGCTGGGCCTTCGCCCGAGCCGCCCGCGGACCCGTCGGCTCCGCCGTCGTGGCCGCCCGCGTTGGCGCCGCCGTCGGCGGGGCCTTCGCCCGAGCCGCCCGCGGACCCGTCGGCTCCGCCGTCGTGGCCGCCCGCGTTGGCGCCGCCGTCCGCGGGGCCCTCGCCGGAGCCCGCCGCGTCGGTGGTGATGTCGTCGTCGTTGATGTCGCTCATTCCGTCTCCCGTCCGTCCCGTGTTCGTGCGTGTCCCGGAAGCACGTCCCGTGGAGCACGCCGACCCGGCTCACACTACGCGTGGCCCACCGCGAGGGTAAGGGCCGCGTCATGAACGCACGACGAACACCGGGGCGTCACATTTCGAAAGACGTTTTGACCGGATCCGGGAGGCGGGGGAGGCTCGAATCAGCCGCCAACCGTCCGCCGGCGAAATCACATCACACCTTCACGAGAGGCACAGCCATGTCCGACGCCACCCCTCCCACCCCCGCGCTGCCGGAGAAGCCGAAGCGGTCACGCACCGGCTGGTTCGTCGGCATCGGCATCGCCGTCGTCGCGGTCATCGTCGCCGTCGTGCTCGTCGTCGTGAACCTGACGGGATCGGGCGCCGCGACCGCGAAGTCCGTCACCGTGAAGATCGGCACGACCGAGGCGTCCTCCCCGTACTGGGCCGTGCTGAAGAAGGAGGCGGCGAAGGAGGGCATCGACATCCAGACCGTCAACTTCCGCGACTACACGCAGGCCAACCCGGCGCTCGCGGACGGCCAGCTCGATCTGAACCTGTTCCAGCACCTGCAGTTCCTCGCCAACTACGACGTGTCGGCGAAGCAGAACCTGGTCCCGATCGGCGCCACCCTCGTCGTCCCGCTGCCGCTGTACTCCACCAAGCACAAGAGCCTCGAGGACATCCCCCAGGGCGGCAAGATCGCGATCCCGAACGACGCGACCAACCAGGCGCGTGCGCTCCTCGTGCTCCAGAAGGCCGGCCTGCTGAAGCTGAAGAACGGCGGCAGCACGCTCGCGACCCCGGCCGACATCGACGCCTCGGCCTCCAGGGTCACCGTCATCCCGGTGGACGCGGCACAGACCGCTCCGGCGCTCAGCTCCGCCGACGGTGCGATCATCAACAACAACTTCGCGCTCACCGCGGGCATCGACCCGAAGTCGGCTCTGTTCCAGGACGACCCGAAGTCGGAGACCGCTGAGCCGTACATCAACGCCTTCGTCGCCCGTGAGCAGGACAAGGACAACAAGACCTACCTGAAGGTCGCCGAGCTCTACCACACCAAGGCTGTGACGGACGCGGTGCTCGCGGAGTCGAAGAACACCGCGGTCATCGTGAAGCGCGACGAGTCCGACCTGATCGGCATCCTCGACGGTCTGAAGAAGACCATCCAGGCGGCGCAGTAGTGGCGGATCGCCCTGTGCCCACCGGAAGCACTGGCGCGGCTCCGATCATCGAGTTCCGCGGCGTCACCAAGAGCTTCGGCTCGGGTGACGCCGCGGTTCCGGCCGTCGACGACCTCGACCTGAGCATCGGGCGCGGCGAGATCTTCGGCATCATCGGCTATTCGGGCGCGGGCAAGAGCACGCTGGTGCGGCTCATCAACGCGCTCGAACACCCGACGTCGGGCTCGGTCATCGTCGAGGGACGCGACCTCACCACGCTCAAGGAGAAGGAGCTGCGCGGCGTCCGCGCCGGGATCGGGATGATCTTCCAGCAGTTCAACCTGTTCCGCTCGCGGACGGTCTTCGGCAACGTCGCGTACCCGCTGAAGGTCGCGGGCTGGCCGAAGGAGAAGCGTAAGCAGCGCGTCGCCGAACTGCTCGCCTTCGTCGGCCTGACCGACAAGGCGTGGAGCTACCCCGACCAGCTCTCGGGCGGCCAGAAGCAGCGTGTCGGCATCGCCCGCGCGCTCGCGACGAACCCCGACATCCTGCTCGCCGACGAGGCGACCAGCGCGCTCGACCCGGAGACCACCTCCGACGTGCTCGCCCTGCTGAAGCGGGTCAACCGGGAGCTCGGAGTAACCATCGTCGTCATCACCCACGAGATGGAGGTCGTGCGCTCGATCGCCGACCGTGTCGCCGTGCTCGATGCCGGCCGGGTGATCGAGCAGGGCAGCGTCTTCGAGGTGTTCTCCGACCCGCAGACCCCGACGGCTCAGCGGTTCGTCGGCACCGTGCTGCGCAACCAGCCGGGCGAGGCGGACATCGAGCGCCTGCGCGGCAAGCACGCTGGTCGCATCGTCTCGGCGCGCATCCACGACGACGGCCGGCTCGGGTCGGTGCTGTCGGATGCCGTCGGACGGCACGACGTCCGGTTCGAGATCGTCTACGGCGGCATCTCGGCGCTGCAGGGCCGCTCGTTCGGCAGCCTCACCCTCGAACTGCTGGGCGAGCCCGCGAACGTGGATGCGCTGATCGCCGAGCTCCGGACGGTCACCGAGGTCGAGGAGGTGGCCGCATGAGCGACTGGTCGACCCTGTGGCCGGTGTATCTGCAGTCCATCGGCCAGACCCTGTGGATGGTGGTGGCGACGCTCGTGCTCGGCGGCATCCTGGGTCTCGCGCTCGGCGTGCTGCTCTACACGACCCGTCGCGGCGGGCTGCTGGAGAACCGCACGCTGTTCACGGTCCTCAACGTGCTCGTGAACTTCATCCGTCCCATCCCGTTCATCATCTTCATGACGGCGATCGCGCCGCTCACGCAGCTGGTGCTCGGGACGTTCCTCGGCACGCCGGCGGCGATCTTCCCGATGACGATCGCGGCGACGTTCGGCATCTCGCGGATCGTGGAGCAGAACCTCGTCACCATCGAGCCGGGCGTCATCGAGGCGGCCCGCGCCATGGGGTCGAGCCCGTGGCGGATCATCACGACCCTGCTGATCCCGGAGGCGCTGGGCCCCCTCATCCTGGGCTACACGTTCATCTTCGTGGCGATCGTCGACCTGTCCGCGATCGCGGGCAGCATCGGCGGCGGCGGCCTGGGCGACTTCGCGATCTCCTACGGCTACCAGCGGTACAACTGGGCCGTCACCTGGATCGCGGTCATCACCATCGTGATCCTGGTGCAGGCCGCGCAGTTCCTCGGCAACTGGCTGGCGCGCAAGGCGCTGCGCCGCTGAAGCACTCCATCCAGGGGACGCAACACGCCGTTACGCGCCGCGCATAACGGCGTGTTGCGTCCCATCACGGGGATGAGCGCGGTGTCAGTCGCCGACGTAGCGGCCGACGGGACGCAGCCGCAGCGGCGGCTGGGCGTACTCGTCGAGGGCGTGGACCAGCCAGCCGACCGTGCGGGCCGTGGCGAACAGCACCTCGCCGGCGTCGTCGCGCATGGCGCACGCGACCGTGAGCGCGCCCAGCGCGAGGTCGACGTTGGGGTGCGCGCCGGTGCGGTCCCGCATCACCGTCGCCACCGTGTCGACGGCCTCGGCGACCCGGGCATGGCGCGGATCGGCGGCGAGCATGCCGAGCAGGATGCGCGCCCGCGGGTCGCCCTCCGGGTAGAGCGGCTGTCCGAATCCCGGGACCGGTCCATGCGCGGTGAGGACGGTGTCCGCCACCGCGCGCGCGGCGTCCTCGCCGGCGACCACCCGTGCGAGCAGCCGATGGGCAGCACGGCTGGCGTTCCCGTGCAGCGGGGAGTCGAGGGCGCCCAGCCCCGCGACGACGACGCCGTAGGGCGTGGCGCGGGCCGACGCGGCGGCGCGAGCGGCCAGCGTCGAGATCGCGATGTCGTGGTCGAGGAGGAGGACGAGGGCCGCGTCGAGCAGAGCGGTGTCGGACGGGTCCGGCTCGGTCGCGACGAGACGGCGGTGGAGGCGGTGGGCGAGCGGCGAGCCGTCTCGGACGGATGGGAGCTCCGGCTCCGCACCACGCACGGGGAGCACGTCCACCATCCCCGCCACCAGCCGCTCGGCGGCGCTGGCGACGATTCCAGGATCGACCGACGCGCGCAGCGGGTCGGCCGCCGCCAGTGCCGCGACGGCCACCAGCTGCCGGTCGCGGTCTCCCGCCGACGCGGGGAGTGCCGCGGACGCCGCCCGCGCCGCCTCGAGTCCCGCGCCGTGCGAGAAGTGCGCCGCCGCATCCCACCGCCCGGTGAGCGCCCACCGCGCGACTGTCTCGAACGGCTCGGTCGCGAGTTCCGACACGGGCCGGCCCCGGTAGAACAGCTCGCCGTCCTCGATGAGCGCGAAGCGCGTCTCGATCACCATGAGCGGTCGGCCCTCGGAGTGCCCCGGCGCCGGAGGCCGCCGTCGCCGGGTCGCGGCGAAGCGTTCGACCTCGAGCGGGTCGAAGGTCGATCCTTCGGCCGTCCGTTGCCGTTGCAGGCGCCCGCGCGCGACGTAGGCGTACAGGGTCTCGAGCTTGACGCCGAGGCGTTCGGCGGTCTGCTCCGCGGTGAGGCGGGGGAGCGCATCCATGTTGATCCGATCAACGTTGACGAGGCGATGAATCCAGTTCACCATACCGGTATGGACAGGATGGACGACACCCTCATCGACGTCCCGCGCGGACTCACGAACGTGGTGGCGGCGCGCACCGAACTCGGCGACGTGCGCGGCCACGAGGGCTTCTACCACTACCGCCAGTACTCGGCGGTGGACATCGCGCGCGAGCGGACGTTCGAGGAGGCCTGGTACCTCCTGCTGTTCGGCGCGCTGCCCGACCCGGCCGAGTCGGACGCGTTCCGCGCCCGGATCGCCGCCTCCCGCGCCCTCCCGGACGATGTGCGTGCCCTGCTCCCGGCCATCGCGCGCCTGACGGCGGACGGCGACGCCCTCGCCGGACTCCGGATGGCGCTCGCCGCCGTCGCCGCCGCGGATCGCGTCCGGCCGCTGTATGACGAGGACTCCGACGAACGGATGCGCGACGCGATCCGCGCCGCGGCCGTCACGCCGGTGCTCCTCGCCTCGCTCCACGCGCTCGCGGCCGGCCGGGAACCGCTCGCGCCCCGCGACGACCTCGGCCACGTCGCCGGCTACCTGTACCTCGTCACCGGCCGCGTCCCGACGCAGCAGGAGGAGCGCGCCCTGAGCGCGTACATGACCGCGGCGATCGACCACGGCTTCAACGCGTCCACGTTCACCGCACGGGTCATCGCGTCGACGGGAGCGGATCTCGCGTCGGCCGTCGGCGGCGCCCTCGGCGCCCTCTCCGGACCGCTGCACGGCGGCGCGCCGAGCCGCGCGCTCGACACGCTCGACGAGATCGGCACGCCCGACCGCACCGACGAGTGGGTGCGCCGCACGCTGGCCGAAGGCGGCCGGGTCATGGGCTTCGGGCACGCGGTCTACCGCACGGAGGATCCCCGCTCGCGGATGCTGCGGGAGTTCGCCCAGGGTTTCGGCGGTCCGCGGGTCGAGTTCGCCGTCCAGGTGGAGCGCCGCGTCCAGGAACTGCTCGCGGAGTTGAAGCCGGGACGCGAGCTGCACACGAACGTGGAGTTCTACGCCGGTGTCGTGATGGAGCTCTGCGGCATCCCGCGCGAGATGTTCACGCCGACGTTCGCCGCGGCGCGGGTCGTCGGCTGGACCGCGCACATCCTGGAGCAGGCCGCCGACGGCAAGATCCTGCGCCCCTCGTCACGCTACGTCGGTCCTGCGGCGCCGGAACCGCTGCCCGCGCGCGTCCCGGCCTGACTCACTCCCGCGGCGCGTACACGCGCAGACCCCGCGGCACGACGCGCAGGCGCAGCCGCTTCGGGTCTCCGGGCGTGCTGGTGGACGCCTCCCCGTCGTGGGCGTAGCCCGGATCGTCGCCGTCGGCCGCGATCTCGATCGCCTCGGCCGTGCGGGCCTCGAGGGCCGGAGGCCCCTGAAGGAACGGGAGGCGCGCGGCCAGCGCGTCCGTGCGGCCGCCGAACGCCAGGGCCAGGGCGCCGCGCGTCCGCGGCTTGCCTCCGGCGGCGAGGATGCGCACGTCAAGCACGCGGTCGTCCAGCCGACGACGCTCGATCGGCGCGACCGACGGCGGGTAGTACCGGTCGACGCCGACGAACACGGACCAGACCTGACGGGCTCGTCCGTCGATCTCCACCTCCAGCGGCTCGCTGCGGCGGACGGTGCGGATGGCCGAGATCAGGGCGGCGATCGGCTTGCCGAGGCGCTTCTCGTGCCGCTCCCGCTCTTCCACGAACGCCGGGTAGAGGCCGACGGACGCGGTGTTGAGGACCGTGCGGGTGGTGCCGTCGCCGAACTCCAGCTCGGCCACATCCACCTCCCGGCCGCAGCCGTCGGCCAGCGCTGCGAGAGCCTGGTCTACGGAGTCGACGAGTACGGCGCGGGCGAAGTGGTTGAAGGTACCGCCGGGGAGGACGAGGAGGGGCAGGTCGGCTGCGCGCGCGGCGTCCGCCACGGTGGCGACCGTGCCGTCGCCGCCCCAGACGCCGAGGGCCTGCGGCGGGTCGGCGGCAGCCAGCCGGTCGGCGATGACCTGCGCGACGTCCTCGTGCTCGGAGAGCTCGTGCACCTCCGCCTCGGGCAGAGCCGAGCGCAGGAGCGGCCCCGGCGCGGGGCGTCCGAGTCCCCGGCCGGAGCCGGGATTGGCGACGATGAAGACGCCGGCGCCGGTCGTCGTGGCGGGCAGGTCGACGGTCTCGGCGGTCGGCGGGTCCCGACGGTCGACGACCGGTCGGGCCAGCCCCGCGGCCGCCTTCACGGCGACGGCCGCGCCGACGCCGATCGCCGCGCCGCCCGCGACATCCGAGAACCAGTGCGCGCCCGTGTGCAGCCGCGAGTATCCGACCCCGGCCGCGACGGGCGCGAGGACGGCGCCGGCGGCGGGCCACTCCAAGCCGGCTCCGGTGGCGAATGCGGCGGCGCTCGCCGTGTGACCGGAGGGGAACGACGGCGACGTCGGGGAGCGGTCCAGCCTGCGGGCGATCGGGATGGTGGTGAGCGCCGGGCGGTCGCCCCCGACCAGGCGCTTCCCGACCAGATTCGCGACCAGGCTCGCGAGACCCAGGGAGGCGAGACCGCGCACGGCCGCACGCGGGCGCCCCAGCGCGACCAGGACGAACGCCGCGACGAACCACAGCTTGCCGTGGTTGGCGAACCGGGTGAGGCCGCGCCAGAAGCCGTCGACCCCGGGCCCCGTCGTGCGGGCATTGATCCGGCGCGCGACGGCCTCGTCCACCCGCTCGGCGCGGTCGGGGAACGGGAGGCGAGCGTGCCGGCGGCGTCGAGAAGTGGCCATGCCCGCAATCTACGCCGACCGTGCTCCGCGCCGGGACGACGGGCGGTAGGATCGACGACGTGAGCACGCACGTCATCTCCCAGCCCAACGAGCACGAGCGCGAGGTCGTCGCATCCGACGAGCAGGGCACGCTCGTCCGCAGCCTGAGCACGGTCCTCCCGAGCGCGCTCGGCAACCTCCTCGCCACGCTTGTGGTCCTGGTATCGCTGGTGATCGGCGTCATCAGCCTCGTGTACACGTGGACCGGGAACGCCGACCAGTTCCTCCCGTTCTTCCAGGTGACCGTCGCGGCGACCATCGTCTCGCTCAACGCGCTGTACGCCCGCCACACCTTCAGCTACGTGATCACGCTGATCGGCGCCATCCTCTGGCTCTGGGTCTCGGTCACCCCCTTCACCCCGTTCTTCCAGGTGCTGCTCCAGGCGATCACCGTCGTGATCATGCTGTGGGGCGTGGTGGTGTCCACCGCCGCGGTCCGTCTCAGCAAGCAGCCCCGGTTCTGAGCGGGGACCCGGCGGACCGCACCGCCGACCCCGCCGCGCAGGTCGACCCGACCGCGCCGATCGACGCCGGTGTGCCCGCGGGCGAGACCGCGCAGCAGCATCCACGGCGGCGCCATTTCGTCGACCTCTCGCCGCTGCGCGAGTCGCCCGCGTTCGCGCGCCTCTGGCTGGGCGGCGCGATCTCCGGCATCGGCACGCAGATGACGGTCGTCGCGGTCGGCCTGCACATCTTCGACCTGACGCACTCGACGCTCGCCGTCTCGCTCGTCGCGCTGTTCGCCCTGGTCCCGATGATCGTCTTCGGGCTGTACGGCGGCGTCCTCGCCGACGCGTTCGACCGCCGCAAGGTCGCGCTGGTGACGGCGATCGTGGCCTGGCTGTCGACGGCGGCGCTCGCCCTGCTCGCGTGGACCGGCGTCCCGGTGGTCTGGCCGCTCTACATCCTGACCACGATCAACGCGGTCGCCGGCGTGATGATCGGCGCGACCCGGCAGGCGATCACGCCGCGCCTGCTTCCGACGAGCCTGCTCCCCGCCGCCAGCGCCCTCGGCGGCATCTCCATGGGCGTCATGGTCACGGTGGGCCCGGCGCTCGCCGGCCTGCTGGTCGCGACCGTGGGCATCCCGTGGACCTACACCGTGGACGCGGTGCTCTTCACGGCCGCTTTCCTCGGCATCTTCACGCTGCCGGCGATCGTGCCGGAGGGGGAGCGGACCGGCGCCGGCCTGGCGTCGGTGCTCGAGGGGCTGCGGTTCCTGCGCACGGCCCCGAACCTCAGCATGACCTTCGTCCTCGACGTCATCGCGATGACGTTCGGTCAGCCGCGCGCCCTGTTCCCGGCCGTCGGCGCGCTCCTCATCGGCGGCGGACCGATCACCGTGGGCATCCTCACCGCGGCGGGCGCGGTCGGCACGCTCGCGTCGAGCGTGTTCTCGGGGCGCCTGGGCAGCGTCCGCTGGCAGGGCCGCGCGGTGGAGCGGGCGATCATCGTGTACGGCGCGAGCATCCTCGGGTTCGGCCTCGTGCTCGCGGTCGTCGCGTTCACGGGGACCGCGGGAGGCGGCGCCTCGCTCGCCCAGGCCAACCTCCCGGCGCTGCTGGTCGCCACACTGCTGCTCGCGGCCTCCGGCGCGGCCGACAACGTGAGCTCGATCTTCCGCATGACGATCCTCCAGGCCTCGGCGCCCGATGTGATGCGCGGCCGGTTGCAGGGCGTCTTCACGGTCGTGGTGACCGGCGGCCCCCGCCTCGGCGATCTGTACATCGGCGTGCTGGCCCTGACCGGCGCGCTGTGGTTCCCGCCGCTGCTCGGCGGTCTGCTGATCGTGGTGCTCGTCGCGACGATCGTGCGCATCCAGGGCTCGTTCCGCCGCTACGACGCGCTCGCGCCCACGCCGTAGGCGGGCGTCAGGACTCGCGCACCACCTGGTCGGGGCGCTTGTCGGGCCGCAGCCCCCGCCAGGACGGCTGTCGCAGCCTCCCCGGTCCCGTCCACTCGGCGAACTCGACCTCGCCGACGAGGTCCGGTCGCACCCAGTGCGCGCCGCGCGCATCCGCTGACGGGACGCCCTCCATCGTCCGGGTCTTCCGCTCCAGCTTCGCGAGCTTCGCGCTCAGGTCGTCGAGCGCTCGGTCGCTGAAGCCGGTGCCGACCTTGCCCACGTACTGCAGCCTGTCACCGTCCGGGATGCCGAGGAGGAGCGCACCGATGGTGTTCGCGCGGCGGCCGTTGCCGGGCGTCCACCCGGCGATGACGACCTCCTGGGTGAGGTGGTGCTTGATCTTGATCCAGGAGCGCGAGCGGCGCCCTGTCGCGTAGGTGCTGTCGCGCCGCTTCGCCATCACGCCTTCGAGGCCGAGCTCCTTGCTGGACGCGACCGCGTGCGCCAGGTCGCCGTCGAACGCCGGCGGCACCTGGACGACGTCGCCGCGCCCGGGCCGGAGCACGTCGGACAGCAGCGACCGCCGCTCGTCGTACGGGTCGCGCGTGTGCTTCGTCCCGTCGACCTCCAGCACGTCGAACACCATGTAGTGGGCGGGCGCGCGCTTCAGCGCGGACTGCACGTCGGCGGGCCGGGTCAGTCCCATCCGCGTCTGCAGCAGCCCGAAGTCGGGCCGGCCCTGCGGGTTGAGGGTCACGATCTCGCCGTCGAGGACGAGGTCGTGGTCGCCGGCGAGGTCGACCACCCCGGCGAGATCCGGGTAGGTGACGGTGACGTCGTTGCCGTTCCGGGTCGTCAGCCGGAGGCGCGCGTCGCGCACCTCGGCGACCGCGCGGATGCCGTCCCATTTCATCTCGAACGCCCACTCGTCCTCGTCCGAGATGTCCGCCGCCGAGCCGAGGGTCGCGAGCATGGGGGAGACCGGGGTCCCGGTGATCGGCGGCCCGGGCTCGCGCGGTGTCCGGGGCGTGTGCTCCTCCTCGCCGTCCAGCTTCATCCGGTGGATCAGCCAGTTCTTCTCGTCCCCGCCCTGCTTCGTCCGGATCAGCGCGAACTTCTGCGGCACCCCGCCGAGGCCCCCGTCCGGCTGGCCGTGCAGCGTCGCGATCACCTCGTCGTCGCGCCACTTCTCCAGCTCGTAGTCGCCGTGGTCCCAGATGTCGACGTGCCCTGCGCCGTACTCGCCGTGCGGGATGTCGCCGGCGAAGCCCCCGTACTCGAGCGGATGGTCCTCGGTGTGCACCGCGAGGTGGTTCTGCTTCGGGTCGGTCGGTGTGCCTTTCGGTAGCGCCCAGCTGACCAGCACGCCGTCGTTCTCCAGCCGGAAGTCCCAGTGCAGCCGACGCGCGTGGTGCTCCTGGATGACGAACGAGCGCCCCTCGCGCGCCTCCGGCCGGTCGGCGGGCACCGGTTCCGGCGTCTTCGCGGCGTCGCGCATCGAGCGGTACGTCGACAGCCGGTCCGGCTCCGTCGCCCGCGCTCCGGAGTGCGCGGCATCCAGGTCCGCCAGCAGATCGCCACGGCGCTGCACCCGCTGCATCACCTCGCGGTAGTCGAGGTGCCGGAGGTCCTTGGACGCGAGCTCGCGCCACGTCCGCGGCGCCGCCACCGTCGGCTCGAACCGACCGCGCAGGGAGTACGGCGCGATGGTCGTCTTCGACCCGTTGTTCTGGCTCCAGTCGACCAGCACCTTGCCGGCCCGCAGCGACTTCTTCATGTCGCTGACCACGAGGTCCGGATGGTCGGACTCCAGCACCCGCGCCAGTTCGTGCGCGACCGCCGAGACCTGGTCGCTGGTCTGCGACCCGTCCAGCGCGGCGTACAGGTGGATGCCCTTCGACCCGGAGGTCACCGGGAACGGCTCCAGTCCCATGTCGGTGAGGATGGTGCGCGCCATCCGGGCGACCTCCGCGCAATCGGCGAGGGTGACGCCCTCTCCGGGGTCGAGGTCGAGCACGAGCCGGTCCGGGTTGCCGCGCTCGCCGTCCCGACCCACCCGCCACTGCGGCACGTGGATCTCGAGCGACGCGATCTGCGCGAGCCAGATGAGCGTGGCCCGGTCGTTCACGAGCGGATACGTCTTTGGTCCGGAGGAGTGCTGGATGGTCGCCTCGCGCACCCAGTCGGGCGTCGAGCGCTCGTCGAGATCCTTCTGGAAGAACACCTGCCCCGGGTCCTCCGGGGTCCCGACGCCGTGCACCCAGCGCTTGCGCGTGGCGATGCGGTCGCGGACGTGGGGGATCATCGCCTCCGCGACCGCGCTGTAGTAGCCGAAGACGTCCGCCTTCGTGGTTCCGGTGGCGGGATACATCACCTTGTCGAGGTTGGTCAGCTTGAGGCGGTGGCCGTCGATGTCGACGACCTCGGTGTCCGGCGCGGCCATAGGCACACCGTACGCCGTACCGGTGCATTCCCTGATCACTGCTTGAAAATGCGCTGATCCCCGGACACGATGGGCACATGAGGGCCATTTGGACGGGCGCCATCACCTTCGGACTCGTGAACGTCCCGGTGAAGGTGTACAGCGCAACCGAGGATCACGACGTCCCGCTGCACCAGGTGCACGACGAGGACGGCGGACGGATCCGCTACCAGCGACGCTGCGAGATCGACGGCAAGGTGATCCCGTACGAGCACATCGCGAAGGCGTACGACGACGGCGAACGGACCGTCATCCTCACGCCCGAGGACATCGCGTCCCTGCCCTCCGAGCGCAGCCGCGAGATCGACGTCGTCGAGTTCGTCCCCAACGACCAGCTCGACCCGCTCATGTTCGACCGCAGCTACTACCTGGAGCCCGACTCCAAGTCGCTCAAGGCGTACGCGCTGCTGCGCAAGACGCTCGAGGACGAGGAGCGCACCGCGATCGTGGAGTTCGCCCTCCGCCAGAAGACGCGCCTCGCCGCGCTGCGCGTGCGCGGCAAGGTCCTCGTGCTGCAGACGCTGCTCTGGCACGACGAGATCCGCGCAGCGGACTTCCCGTCGCTCGACCAGGAGCCGCGGGTCACCGACCGCGAGCTGCAGCTCTCCAGCGCGCTCATGGAGAGCTTCGCCGGCGACTTCGAGCCGGAGAAGTTCAGCGACGAGTACCAGGTGGAGCTGCGGAAGCTCATCGACGCCAAGCTGGAGGAGGGCGACAGCGTCGACACCGCCGCGACCTTCGGCGAGGAGGAGTCCGAGAAGAAGGGCGGCGGCGAGGTCATCGACCTGATGGAGGCCCTGCAGCGCAGTGTCGAGCGCAGCCGGTCGACCAAGTCGTCCTCGGGGTCGTCCGCCTCCACGGCGAAGAAGGCTCCCGCCAAGAAGGCTCCCTCGAAGAAGGCACCGGCCAAGAAGTCTGCGAAGAAGCCCGCGTGACGCGGCTGAAGCGCAGCAACCCGTCCGGCCCTGGCTATCACCGGAGGATGACCGACAAGGGACCGGTCTACGAGGACGAAGCGGGCAACCGCATCGTCGACGAGCACGAGCTGGAGCGCATCCGGTCCCTCGTGCTCCCGCCCGCGTGGGAGGACGTGTGGATCTCCCCGGACGCGCGCGGCCACATCCAGGCCGTCGGCACCGATCAGGCCGGGCGCCGCCAGTACCGGTACCACGACTCGTGGCGCCTGCATCAGGACCGTCTGAAGTTCGAGCGGGCGGCCCAGCTCGCCGAGACCCTGCCCTCGGCCCGCCGGAAGGTGACCATGGACCTGCGCGAGGAGGGCTTCGGGCGGGACCGCATCCTGGCCGCCGCCTTCCGTATCATCGACCTCGGCAGCGTCCGGATCGGCAGCGAGGAGTACCTGCACGCCAACGGGAGCCGCGGCCTCACCACGCTGCTGTGCCGGCACGCCAGCATCGACGGCGACGACATCACGTTGACCTTCCCGGCGAAGTCGGCGCAGAAGTGGACGAGCACGATCAGCGACGAGGACCTGGCGGAGCTGCTGCGCCAGATCCAGGCGCTCCGCGGCCAGCGGTCACGGCTGCTGTCGTGGAAGGACGGCACCTGGCACACCATCCGCCCGGCGTCGCTCAACGAGTACATCCGGCGGCAGACGCGCGGCGAGTTCACGGCGAAGGACTTCCGGACGCTGAAGGGCACGATCGTCGCGGCGACGGCGCTGGCCGACCTCGGGCTGGCGGGCTCGGACTCGCAGCGCAAGAAGCGGATCAGCGCCGCCGTCAACGAGGCGGCCTCCGCCCTCGGCAACACGCCGACGATCGCCCGCAACAGCTACATCGACCCGCGCATCTTCGACCGCTACCGCAACGGCGAGGTGATCGACACCTCCCGCGTCCCGGAGGCCGCCCTCCTCGACCTCCTCGACGCGGGCCCGCGCGCGCCCGAGTAGCCCGCGATTCGTGCCGAATCGTCGCTATTCGCCACGAATAGCGACGATTCGGC
>NZ_JBFBOG010000001.1:0-127583 GCF_040686855.1 Leifsonia sp. NPDC077715 | reverse complement strand
CCCCACACCCACCCCCCCCCCCCCACCACCACCCCCCCCCCCCCCCCGGCGCGGCCCCCCCCCCCCCCCCCCCCCCCCCCCCCCCCCCCCCCCCCCCCCCCCCCCCCCCCCACGAATCGCGAGTGCTCGGCGTCAGCGCGAGGCGGATTGCTTGGGCGTCGACGCGGAGAGCGGGGCGGCGATGTCCTCCAGGGACTTCCCCTCCGCGTTCACGCCGAGGAACAGCTCCACGAGTCCGGCGGCGATCATCAGCCCCGCGCCGATGTAGTAGCCGATGGCCACCGAGTGGATCCCGCCCTCGATCAGGTTGCCGAAGAGGATCGGGCCGATGATGCCGCCGATGCCGGTGCCGACCGCGTAGAAGAACGCGATCGCCATGGCTCGCGTCTCCATCGGGAAGATCTCGCTCACGGTCAGGTAGGCGGCGCTCGCGCCCGCCGACGCGAAGAAGAAGACCACCATCCAGCACACCGTCAGCCAGAACGCGTCGAGCGCGCCCATGTCGAACAGGATGGCCGTGCCGACGAGCAGCACGCCGCTGCCGACGTACGACAGCGTGATCATGAACTTGCGTCCCACCGTGTCGAACAGGTGCCCCAGGAGGAACGGACCGAGGAAGTTGCCGATCGCGATCGGGACCAGCGCCCATGGCGCCACATCGTCCGGCACGTGGAGCAGCTTCGTCAGCACCAGCGAGTAGGTGAAGAACACGGCGTTGTACAGGAACGCCTGGCCGATGAAGAGCGACAGCCCGAGCACGAAGCGCTTGGGGTACTGGAACAGCGCGACGCGGATGATCTCGCCGAAGCTCGTGGAGCGGCGCTGGTGGATCTCGATCGCCCTGTCGTCCGGTACCGCGTCGAGGCTCTTCCCGGTCTCCTTCTCGACCCCCTCCTCGATCTCGGCGACCTCCTTCTCGGCTTCCTCGTCGCGGCCGTGGATGAACATCCACCGCGGCGACTCCGGCACGTTGCGACGCACCAGGAGAATGACGAGGCCGAGGACCGCGCCCAGGCCGAATGCGATGCGCCAGCCGATGTTCGGCGGGAAGATCGCGGTGTTCAGCAGGAACACGGTCAGGATGGCGCCGAACGCCGTCCCGAGCCAGTACGACCCGTTGATGGCGAGGTCGACCAGGCCGCGCCGGCGGGCCGGGATGAGCTCGTCGATCGCGGAGTTGATGGCCGCGTACTCGCCGCCGATTCCCGCGCCGGTGAAGAACCGGAACACGAAGAACATCCACGGCGTGAAGGCGAACGCCGTGAGCACCGTCGCCACCAGGTAGAGGCCGAGAGTGAGGATGAACAGCTTCTTCCGGCCGAACCTGTCCGTGAGATAGCCGAACACCAGAGACCCGGTACACGCGCCGGCGACGTAGATCGCGGCGGCGAGACCGACCTGGGCGGTGGTGAGGCCCAGGCCGCTGTCCGGCTCGGTCAGCCGGCTTCCGATCGCGCCGACGATGGTGACCTCGAGCCCGTCGAGGATCCAGACCGTGCCGAGGCCCACGACGACCAGCCAGTGGAACTTCGACCAGGGCAGCCGGTCCATGCGGGCCGGGATGGTGGTGCGGATCGTCTTCAGCGACGCCGCTTTGCTCTCCGTGTGTGCACTCACCCGAGCGACAGTAGGAGGCCTGTGGATCAGCCTCCAGAGCCTTGATTTTTCGTCCGGTTTGCGCACAGTGCGCAGCTAGCGTACGCAAAGCGCAACTGTCAACCCCTTGTTGGTGCCAGGGGGCGATTGCTTATCGTTGCTAACGACCGAAGGACTTCACAAGAGCTCCTGAGGCAGACCCGATCTGAGAGCAGCAACGATGACTGCCCGTGAGTACATGGGCTGAATGGGATGACACGATGACCACGCTCGAAGTGACCAGCGACCCGGTACGCGATTACCTGAACGCTATCGGCCGCACCCGCCTTCTGACGGCGGATGAGGAAGTCGCTCTGGCCAAGCGGATCGAGGTCGGCGTGCTCGCCGGTGAGCGCCTGGCGATCCGACCGAACCTGACCCCCCGTGAGAAGCGCGAGCTCCAGTACCTCGCCGATGACGGCAAGCGTGCGTTCGAGCGCTTCATCGAGGCCAACCTCCGCCTGGTGGTGAGCATCGCCAAGCGCTACGCCGGCCGCGGCCTCCCCGTGATGGACCTCATCCAGGAGGGCAACCTCGGCCTCGTGCGCGCTGTCGAGAAGTTCGACTACCGCACCGGCAACAAGTTCTCGACCTACGCGACCTGGTGGATCCGCCAGTCGATCCTCCGCGGCATCGCGGACACCGCCCGCCTGATCCGCATCCCGGTCCACACGGTGGAGAAGATCGACAAGCTCGACCGCATCCGTCGCGACCTCGGCGGGGAGCTGGGCCGCACGCCCACCCTGGAGGAGATGGCCGAGGCGTCGAACCTCGACCCGGCCGAGGTGCACAAGCTGCAGATGAGCGATTCGGAGACGGTCTCGCTCGCGGTGCCCGTCGGTGAGAACGAGGGCGCCGAGCTCGGTGACCTGATCGAGGACGACGACTTCCCGGGCCCGCCGGAGGCCGTGGAGGTGGAGTTCCGCCACCGCGACCTGGAGGAGCGCCTGCGCGAGCTCCCGCCGCGCGACGCCAAGGTCGTCCGCATGCGCTTCGGCCTCGACGGCCACAAGCCGATGACCCTCGACGAGGTCGGCGAGGTCTACGGCATCACCCGCGAGCGCGTCCGTCAGCTGGAGACCCGCTCCCTCAAGCGCCTCCGCTGCCCCGAACTCCTCGAATACCTCCGGTAACCAGCCCGCGAGCAGAGGGAAGACGTCGCCATCCCAACGGATCGGCGACGTCTTTCCTGTTGTCGGTGACTACTTGCCAGGAGGGGAGTCGGCGTCGACCTCGTCGGCGCCGAGCGCGCCGATCTCCTCGGTCAGCTGGAGGCCCTGGGCGCTGTTGGAGGACATCGTCAGCTGCTCCAGCCAGGTCTTGTTGATGCGCGGGGGACGGCCGCCGCTGTAGCGGAACAGCAGGGGGATGGCCGGGTCGACCCAGATCGCGCTGCGACCGTCGCCGACGCCCTGCTCATCGCGCCAGGAGAAGAAGAATCCCTCCTTGCGTCGGAGCTTCAGCCCGATCACGATCTGCAGGTGCGCCAGGACCCGGTCCTCGAAACCGATCTCGGTGGTCCCGCCGTAGATGAGCTTGCCCATGCGAGAAAAACTACAGGACGTGAGCGTCGCTCCCGCCTCGACGTTCGCTGGGCGAACACCCGCGTCGACGGTGACGCGGCGTATCGTCTGCCCCATGAACCCGTCGCGCGTCCTCGTCACCGGAGCCACCGGCTATATCGGCGGCCGTCTCGTGCCCCGGCTGCTGGCCCGGGGGCACACCGTCCGGGTGCTGGCGCGCTCGCCGCAGAAGCTCACCGACGTGCCGTGGGCGTCCGAGGTGGAGGTCGTCGAGGGCGACCTGCACGACCGGGACGCCGTGGAGCGCGCGATGGCCGACGTCGACGTCGTCTACTACCTGGTCCATTCGATGCGGGCGCGCGGCGACTTCGAGGAGGAGGAGTCGGAGGCGGCACGCACCGTCGCCACGGCGGCGAAGGCGGCGGGGGTCCGGCGCATCGTCTACCTCGGCGCGCTGCACCCCGACGGCGAGCTGTCGCGGCACCTGCGCTCCCGCGTGGCGGTGGGCCGCATCCTGCTCGACTCCGGCGTGCCGACCGTCGTGCTGCAGGCGGGCGTCGTGATCGGCTCCGGGTCGGCGTCGTTCGAGATGATCCGCCACCTCACCGAGGTGCTGCCGTACATGCCGGCGCCGCGCTGGGTGCGCAACCGCATCCAGCCGATCGCGATCCGGGATGTGCTGCACTACCTGCTCGCGGCCGCCGACCTGCCGCCGGAGGTGTCGCGCGCGTTCGACATCGGCGGTCCGGACATCCTGCGCTACGGCCAGATGATGAACGCCTACGCCGTCGAGGCGGGGCTGCCGCAGCGTCCGATCGCCTCGCTGCCGGTCTTCACCCCGTGGCTCGCGTCGCAGTGGGTGAACCTCGTCACCCCGATCCCGCGCAGCCTGGCCGTCCCGATCATCGAGTCGCTGCAGTACGACTGCGTGATGCGCGAACACGACATCGACGGAGTGATCCCGCCCCCGCCGGAGGGGCTGACCGGTTACCGACGGTCGGTGCGGCTGGCGCTGGCGCGCGAGCGGTCCGGGGAGGTCGAGACGAGCTGGCAGGACGCGTCCGTCGCCGGTGCGCCGAGCGACCCGCTGCCGAGCGACCCGGACTGGTCCGGCCACACCGTCTACACGGATCTGCGCGAGCGCGAGTCGACGGCCGACCCGAAGCTGCTCTGGCGCGTGGTCGAGGGCATCGGCGGGGAGCGGGGCTGGTACTCCTTCCCGCTGGCGTGGGCGCTGCGCGGCTGGGCGGACAAGCTGGTCGGCGGCGTCGGGCTGCGCCGCGGCCGGCGGGACGCGGACCACCTGAACACCGGCGATGCGCTCGACTGGTGGCGGGTGGAGCGCATCGAGCGGGGGAGGAGCCTGCGGCTCCGCGCCGAGATGCGGGTCCCGGGCCGGGCGTGGCTGGAGCTCGCCGTCCGGCCGCGGGAGGACGGCGGCTCGGAGTACCGGCAGCGCGCTGTGTTCTTCCCGCGCGGTCTGGCCGGGCGGCTCTACTGGTTCGCCATCCTGCCGTTCCACGGGATCGTGTTCAACGGCATGGCCAACCGCATCGTCTACGAGGCGGAGCACCCGAAGGCGGCTACGAGCCTGACGCGTCCGTCTCCGGAGCCGGTCGCTCCTGCGCCGGAGAGCCCGCCGCTGCGAGCGTCGTCGCGCTGAGGTCCTGCAGGAAGCGGATGACCGTGTCGCGGTCGCTCGGACTGAGCGATCGCGCGACCTCGAACCGCCGGGCGTGCTGCAGCCCCATCGTGCGGCGCACCTCGGCGTGGGTCTCGGGCGTGATCTCGACGACCACGGCACGCCGGTCGGTGGGATGCGGCCGACGGACGACGTGACCCGCGCGTTCCAGCCGGTCGAGCAGCTTGGTGGTGGACGCCGTGGAGATGCGGAGGTGGTCGGACAGCGCGCCCGCCGTGACCGGGACCGCCGCGTTCGCGGAGGCGATGATGAACCGCAGCGCGCGCATGTCCGTCTCGTTGAGCTTCATGTGCGTGCGCGACTCCAGGCTGAGCCGCTGGTCGGCCTCGCGCCATTCCCGCATGGCCCCGAGCAGCCGGACAATCTGGCCCAGCTCCTCCTCGCTGAGGTCGTCGTGACGGACGAGCTCCTGGCGCGGATCGATCACCCGGGGGTCGGTGAGCGATGCGGAGATGCGCCGCTGCTCGTCCCGGGCCGGTGTCATGACCGACATCCTATTCCTCTTCGTAAGAAGCGTGCTAGGTTATTTGCTATCCAGGCTAGACAAGGGAGCGCCGGTATGACACAGCTGCACCCAGAAACCCAGGCCGCGGAGCTCGAGAGCGTTCTCGAGTCCGACCTCGCGGCGGTCGACGCCCGGCTGGGCCGGTACTTCGCAGACCGCATCTCCGCCGCCTCCGCCTTCGATCCCTCCTATCGCCGCCTGTGGGAGGGCGCCCGCGATGCGGCCGACGGCGGCAAGCGCATCCGGCCGCGTTTCGTGCTGACCGCTTTCCATGGACTGGGCGGCACCGGGACGGAGGCGGCGCGCACCGCCGCCGTCGCCTACGAGCTGCTGCACACCGCGTTCCTGCTGCACGACGACGTCATCGACGGCGACACCGTGCGCCGCGGGCGGCCCAACGTGGCCGGCGCCTTCGCGGCCGAGGCCGTCGCCCGCGGGGCGGGGCCCGCGCGCGGCCGCCGCTGGGGCGAGGCGGGGGCGATCCTCGCGGGTGACCTGCTGCTGCACGCGGCCGCGTCCGTGCTGGCCCGCGCCGAGACCGACGACCGCACCCGCGACCGGCTCCTCGACATCCTCGACCACGGGGTGTTCGTCACCGCCGCCGGCGAACTCGCCGACGTCGCGCTGGCGGAGCACCTGGGGCCGGAGACGCCGACGCTGGAGGACGTGCTCGCGATGACCGAGCACAAGACCGCCGCCTACTCGGTCTCCGGGCCGCTGATGACCGGCGCGCTGCTGGCCGGTGGCGGGGAGGACGTGCTCACCACGCTCGCCGAGTACGGCCGCCTGGTCGGCATCGCCTTCCAGCTCGGCGACGACCTGCTCGGCGTCTTCGGCAGCGAGGACATCACAGGCAAGAGCATCGTCAGCGATCTCCGCCAGGGCAAGGAGACCTCGCTGATCGCCTACGCCCGCGGCACCGCCCGCTGGGAGGAGCTGGCGCCGTCGCTCGGCCGCGGCGACCTCGCGCTGCACGAGGCCGGCCGGCTCGCCGACGTGCTCGACGAGTGCGGCGCCCGCCGCTTCGTCGAGCGGCTGCTCGCCCAGCACGTGGACGCGGCCGTCGCCCTGCTGGACACCCCGTCCATCCCGCCGGCCCTCGCCGGGCCGCTCACCGCCGTCGCCCGCTCCTGCATCGGGAGGATCGCATGACTCGCGCACCGGAGGCTCCCGTCGGCACACCGCCGACGGACCTGCACACCTACACCGACGCGGCTCACGCCGGGGCCGCCACCATCATCCACGCGTACTCGACGTCGTTCGGGATGGCGACCCGGCTGCTCGGGCAGCGCGTCCGTCCGCAGGTCGAGGACGTGTACGCGCTGGTCCGCGTGGCCGATGAGATCGTGGACGGCGCCGCCGCCGAGGCGGGCCTCACCGTGGACGAGCAGCGTGAGCTGCTGGACGCCTTGGAGGCCGACACGGAGCGCGCCATGCGCACCGGCTACAGCGCCAACGTCGTCGTGCACTCCTTCGCGGTGACCGCCCGTTCCGCAGGCATCGGCGTCGACCTCACCCGTCCGTTCTTCGCCTCGATGCGCCGTGACCTGAGCCCGGTGGACTTCACCGCCGAGGAGCTGCGCGACTACGTGTACGGCTCCGCCGAGGTGATCGGCTTGATGTGCCTGAAGGTGTTCCTCGCCGACAGCCCGGTGCCGGATGCGACGCGGCTGCGCCTCGAGGCGGGGGCGCGGAGGCTCGGCGCGGCGTTCCAGAAGATCAACTTCCTCCGCGACCTCGCGGTGGACTGGACCGAGCTCGGCCGCAGCTACTTCCCGGGGATCGATCCGGCGCGCCTGACCGAGCGCCAGAAGCTGGCGCTCGTGGTCGACATCGACTGCGACCTCGGGGCCGCGGCCGACGCCATCCCCGACCTGCCGGACAACTGCCGCCGGGCCATCGCCGCCGCACACGGCCTGTTCGCGGAGCTGAGCGACCGCATCCGGGAGACGCCTGCCGCCGAGCTGCTGAGCCGTCGCGTGAGCGTGCCGACGCGCGTCAAGCTGGCCATCCTCGCCCGGGCCACCGTGTCGGCGGCGGTGCCGCGCGGGGGCTCCGCCGCCCACGCACCGGCCATCGTGCCGGCGGCGGCCGCCCGACCGGAGTCCCACCCGTGACCGGGCAGCGCGTCGTCGTCATCGGCGGGGGCATCGCGGGCCTCGCGACCGCCGCTCTGCTCGCCCGTGACGGATACGCCGTCACGCTGCTGGAGCAGAAGTCGACGCTCGGCGGACGCGCGGGCTCGTGGGAGCACGACGGCTTCCGCTTCGACACCGGGCCGTCCTGGTACCTCATGCCCGAGGTGTTCGACCACTTCTTCCGGCTGATGGGCACCTCCACCGCCGAACAGCTCGACCTGGTGACCCTGGACCCCGGGTACCGCGTGTTCTCGGAGGACGGCCGCCCGCCGCTCGATATCCGCGCGGAGGGCGCGGCCAACCGCGCGCTGTTCGAGCAGGAGGAGCCGGGCGGCGCCGCCGCGCTCGACCGGTACCTGGAGGGCGCGGCCGACACCTATCGGATGGCCGTCGACCGCTTCCTCTACAGCACGTTCGCCGATCTCCGGCCGCTGTTCGCGCCGGATCTGCTCCGCCGCCTGCCGCGCCTGGCCCGACTGCTTCTCGAACCGCTCGACCGGTACGCCGCCGGCTTCGTCGCCGACAACCGGCTGCGTCAGGTGCTCGGCTACCCGGCCGTCTTCCTCGGCACCTCGCCCGACAAGGCGCCCAGCATGTACCACCTGATGAGCCACCTCGACCTCGACGACGGCGTGCGCTACCCGCTGGGCGGCTTCGCCGAGCTGATCGACCGGGTCGCGGCGCTCGCCGCGGAGGAGGGCGCGCGGCTGGTCACCGGAGCGCGCGTCACCGGTATCCGCACCACGCCAGGGCATTCGCGGGCACGGGCGGCCGGGGTCGACTACGCAGGTTCGGACGGCGCCCTGCACACCGTCGACGCCGACATCGTCGTGTCGGCAGCCGACCTGCACCACACGGAGACCGCCCTGCTCCCGGAAGGGCTGCGCACGCATCCCGAGAAGGTCTGGGACCGCCGCGACCCCGGCCCCGGTGTCGTGCTCGCGATGCTCGGCGTGCGCGGCCGGCTGCCCCAGCTGACGCACCACAACCTGTTCTTCACCACGGACTGGGAGGCGAACTTCGAGACCATCTACGGTCCCGACCCCGGCATCCCGGACCCGGCCTCGCTCTATGTCTGCATGCCCAGCGAGACCGACCCGAGCGTCGCGCCGGAGGGCTACGAGAACCTGTTCGTCCTCATCCCGGTGCCCGCCGACGTTTCGCTCGGCGCCGGCGGCCTCGACGGGGAGGGCGACCGGGCGATCGAGCGGGCGGCGGACGCGGCGATCGCGCAGATCTCGGCCTGGGCGGGGATCCCCGACCTCGCCGATCGCATCGTCGTGCGCCGCACCGTGGGGCCCGATGACTTCGCCACCGACCTGAACGCCTGGCGCGGCGGCGCGCTGGGGCCGGCGCACACGCTTCGGCAGAGCGCCTTCTTCCGCCCCGGCAACGCCTCGAAGAAGGTGGATGGGCTGTTCTACGCCGGCTGCTCCACCATCCCGGGCATCGGCCTGCCCATGTGCCTGATCAGCGCCGAGCTGGTCGTCAAACGCCTGCGCGGCGACGGCGGCGCCGGTCCGCTTCCGGAGCCTCTGCCGGCTCCGCAGGCGGAGCGCGTCCCGTGAGCCTCGCCTACCTGGCGAGCCTGCTCATCGCGCTCGGCGCCATGGTCCTGCTCGACGCCCGCTTCCGGCTGGTGTTCTGGCGGGACCCGCGCCGAGCGACGATCGTGCTCGCCGCCGGGCTGGTGTTCTTCCTGGCGTGGGACGCGTTCGGCATCCTGCTCGGGGTGTTCGCCCGCGGCCACTCGCCATGGATGACCGGGATCGAGCTGGCGCCGGAGCTGCCCCTCGAGGAGGTCTTCTTCCTCCTCTTCCTGTGCTACCTGACGCTCGTGCTGATCTTCGGCGCGCGCGCTCTGCTCGACCGACGGCCCTTCGACCGACGGGGGAGCGGCGGATGACATACCTCGTGCTGAGCATCGTCTTCCTCGCCGTGGCCGCCGCCGTCCTGGTCGTCGCCCTCGCCCTGGCGCCCGACCGCGCCCGGATCGTCCGCCGCTGGTGGGCGCCGCTCCTGGCCGCCGCGGTGGTCGTGCTGGTGCTGACCGCCGTGTTCGACAACCTGATGATCGGCGCGGGCCTGATGACCTACACCGACGCGAACATCAGCGGTGCCAGACTGGGCCTCGTGCCCCTTGAGGATTTCACCTATCCGCTGGCGGCTCTGATGCTGCTCCCGGCGCTGTGGCTGCTCACGCGCCGACGGGGGAGCAGGTCGTGACCGCCGTGGCCCCTGCGGCGCCGCTGCGGCAGCTGGTCCTGGCCTCCCGCCCGCTCAGCTGGATCAACACCGCCTTCCCGTTCGCGGCGGCGTACCTCCTGACGACGGGACGCGTGGACGCGACCTTCATCATCGGGACGCTGTTCTTCCTGATCCCGTACAACCTGGCGATGTACGGGATCAACGACGTCTTCGACTACGAGTCCGACCTGCGCAACCCGCGCAAGGGCGGCGCCGAAGGCGCGCTGCTCGACCGGTCGGCGCACCGCCGCACCCTCGTCGCCGCGGTCGTCACGACCGTCCCGTTCGTCATCTACCTCGTCATCGTCGGCTCTCCGCTGTCGTGGCTGGTGCTGGCGGTGTCCCTGTTCGCGGTCGTGGCGTACTCGGTGAAGGGGCTGCGGTTCAAGGAGGTGCCGTTCCTCGACTCGGTCACCTCCAGCACCCACTTCACGAGCCCCGCGCTGTACGGCTTGGTGCTCGCCGGCGCGACCTTCACGCCCGCGCTGTGGCTGGTGCTGCTGGCCTTCTTCCTGTGGGGGATCGGCAGCCACGCCTTCGGGGCGGTCCAGGATGTGATGCCCGACCGCGAGGGCGGCATCTCCTCCATCGCCACCGCCATCGGCGCGGCCGCGACCGTCCGCCTCGCGATCGCCGCATGGGCGCTCGCCGGGGTGGCGATGCTGTTCACCCCGTGGCCGGGACCTCTGGCCGCTCTGCTCGCCCTGCCCTACATCGCTGCGGCCGCCCCGTTCTGGTCCGTGACCGACGAGCGTTCCGGCGAGGCGAACCGCGGCTGGCGCCGGTTCCTCTGGATCAACTACGCGTGCGGTTTCGTCGTGACGATGCTGCTCATCCTCTGGGCCGCGGTGCGCTGATCAGTCGCGCTTCGGCAGCTGCTGCAGCGTCCAGGCGTTGCCGTCCGGGTCGGTGAAGTCCACGAACCGCCCCCACGCGAGATCCTGCACCCCGCGCGCCTCGACGCCGTTCTCGGTGAGGTGCCGCAGCGCCTCGTCCGCATCCGGGATGACGATCTGCAGCCCCTTCATCGTTCCCGGCGCCATGTCGGTCAGCCCCTGGCCGAACGCGATGGAGCAGGCGGAGCCCGGAGGGGTGATCTGCACGAACCGCAGGTCGTCCGAGACGCGCTGGTCGTGGTCGGCATGCCAGCCGATGGTGTCGACGTAGAAGGCCTTCGCCCGGTCGACGTCCGTCACGGGGAGGATGATGAGCTCGATGCGCCAGTCGGTGATGGTCATGGTCGCCGCCTTTCCTGTTGGGTTGCCTCCAGCGTAGAAGCGCATGCGGTCAGGTTCCGGCCGCAATCTGCATTCGGCGATTTCGCGGAACCGCACGCTATCGTCGGAATCCCACCCGCCACCAGATCCGAAAGCGACCAGCGCCCGATGAGCGACTCACCGGCTTCGCCCACCCCGTACGAGGTGTTGGGTGTCCGCCCCGATGTGAGCCACGACGAGTTGCGTCGCGCCTACCGCCGCCTGCTCCGCGAGACGCACCCCGACACCGGTGGCACCGCGGCCGCGTTCCAGGCCGTGCAGCAAGCGTGGGAGCTCATCGGCGACCCGGACGACCGCGCCCGCTACGACCGCGGCGAGAGCATCACGGTGGACGCCGTGGCAGGCGACTCGGCCGGCGGCGGTTTCAGCGCGACCGTGCACACCACGCGCGGCGGCTCCGGCGGGCAGACCGTTCGCGCGCGCAGCTACGGACATCCCGGCGGCCGGGCCCGCGAGCGCTTTCTCGGGCTCATGCGCGAGTGGATGGGACGCGGCACCGACGACCGCGACCCCTACGACCCGGCGCTGGTGCGTTCCGCCCCGCGCGAGATCCGCCAGCTGCTGGCGGAAGCGCTCGCCGAGGAGGCCACCGCCCGCGCGGTGGCCGGGCTCGGTATCGGCTTCACCATCTGGAACGACGTGGCCGTGCACCCGGCGACCGACGCGAAACTCGACCACATCGTCCTCGGGCCGGCCGGGCTGTTCGCCGTGCGGTCGGCCGACTGGGGGAGTTCGGTCAAGCTGGCGAAGGGCGAGCTCGTCGGCGAGGGCATCGCGCCGGACGAGGAGCCGTTCCACGATCTGTACCACGCCGCCAAGAGCTTCGGCCGCCAGGCGGGTGTCCGCTTCACCGGCCTGATCGTCGTCGTCCCGGACGCCGACCTCGACGTGCCGTTCGACGTGATCCGCCGGGGCCGCCTCGCCGGTTCGATGCTGGTCCGGCGGTCGCTCCTCCCGCGCGTGCTCCGCGACGGCGCGAACGCCGCCGGCCGTGAGAGCGTCGACCGGGCGTTCGAGCTCCGCACGCGCCTGCAGGAGTCGGTGCGGTTCGTGTGAGGCGTCCCCTCTAGACACCGGCGCCGCGACACGAGCACAGTGGACGCCATGGTCACCCCACTCGAGATCTTCAGCGGATTCAGCGTCGACGACATCCCGGCGGCGAAAGCCTTCTACGGCGACACCCTCGGGCTGAGCGTGTCCGACGGCAGTATGGGCAACCTCGACCTCGAGCTGCCCTCCGGCGGGCACGTCTTCATCTACCCCAAGCCGAATCACGAACCCGCGACATTCACCATCCTGAACCTCGTCGTCGAAAACATCGACGCCGCCGTCGACGACCTCAACGCGAAGGGCGTGCAGACGGCGATCTACGACGACCCGAACCTGCCCACCGACGAGAAGGGCGTGCTGCGCGGTCGTGCAGCCGGCCAGGGACCCGACATCGCCTGGTTCCGCGACCCAGCGGGCAACGTTCTGTCGGTCCTCCAGGACTGACTCAGCCCTGCGGCTCCTCGTCGCTGTCCAAGTCGGTGACGTCCCATTCGGCGCGCGTCTCGGGCGGCACGTCCTCGGTCGACCGCGGGATGGTCGCCACCAGCTGGTAGGTTGCCTCGGCCGGCCATGCCCGGTCGTCGGCGAGCTCGAACACGTCGAACGCAGACGCACCGGCGAACTCGGCCGGGACGCGGATGCGGTTCGGCGGCACGTCGAGTCGGGACGGCAGGGTCAGCACTCGCGGCGGCTTGCCGTCGCGCAGCAGCATGGCGCGGAAGGTCTCGGACGCGGAATCGGACACAGCGCAACGGTAGGCGCGTTCCCGCCCCGGCGCGAGGGCGACACAGTCGATGCACAGCGGGCCCTCGAACGGTCCACAGCGTTCTAGGATGGCGCCGTGGAGCCGTTCATCGTCTGCCTCTGGATCCTCGGGGTCGCCTGCGCCGCGACCTGGGTGCTGTCGCTGATCACCGGCGAGCACTCCTGGGTCGACCGCATCTGGTCCATCGTGCCGGTCGTCTACGTCTGGGTGTTCGCGGGTGCCGCGGGCCTCGCCGACCCGCGCCTCGATCTGGTGGCGGTCCTGGTCACCCTGTGGGGCGCGCGCCTCACCTTCAATTTCGCCCGCAAGGGCGGCTACGCGCCCGGCGGCGAGGACTACCGGTGGGAGGTGCTGCGCGGCCGGATGGGGAAGACGGCGTTCGCGCTCTTCAACCTGTTCTTCATCGTCATCTACCAGAACGTGCTGCTGCTCCTCATCACGCTGCCCGCGTGGACGATGTACCAGCACCGGACACCGCTGACGCCGCTCGACGTCATCCTGGCCGCCCTGTTCGTGGCCCTGCTGATCGGCGAGACGATCGCCGATCAGCAGCAGTGGCGCTTCCACCAGTGGAAGAAGGCTGAGCTCGCCGCCGGCCGCGAGCCGTCGCCGCGGTTCCTGCAGACCGGGCTGTTCCGCTTCTCGCGGCACCCCAATTTCTTCTGCGAGCAGGCGCAGTGGTGGGTCGTGTTCCTCTTCGGCTGCGTGGCCGCCGGCTCCGTGCTGCAGTGGACCGTGATCGGGCCGCTGCTGCTCACGGGCCTGTTCATCGGCTCCACGGTGTTCACCGAGAGCATCTCGCGCGCGCGGTACCCCGAGTACGCCGAGTATCAGGCGCGCACGTCGCCCGTCGTCCCCTGGTTCCCGGGCCGGGGGAACACCGAGCGCATGTGGTCCGAGTCGAGGTAGTCGGCGACGCCGATCAGGATGAGGCTGAACACGATCTGCTCGGTCACCATCCACAGCGGGTAGAGGCCCGGGATCGCCGCGATGACCAGCGTCACCACGGGGAAGATCTTCGCGAACAGCCGCAGCCGCGAGTAGGCCCAGTAGTAGCCCTTCTGCGCGCGCCACGCGAAGTAGAAGAGGGTGGCCGTCATCCCGAGCACGATCACGCTGCGCATCCACACCGGGAACGCGACGCGGACGCCCTGCAGCGTGAGCACGACCGCGATCACGACCGCGGCGAGGCCGATGACCAGCTCGGCGGCGAGCAGCCAGCCGATCACCACGAACGCGCGACGGGTGCGCGGGTGCGTCCGGCCCTCCTCGGGCACCGTGTAGGTGGCGTGACGGCCGCCGGCGATGCGGTCGAGCCGCGCGAGCAGAGTTTCCACGCATCCACGGTAACCCGGGCTACGGTGGGGATATGTCGTGCATCCGGTTCAACACCCCCGCCCAGCGTCAGGCCATGCGGAACAGCCGGCCGGCGATGCTCACGCCCGAGGAGGCGGCCGCGCTGCATCCCGCGCCCGAGGTGACCGAGAGCAAGGTCCGGCGGTTGCGGCTGCTCGCGACGGACGCCAACCCGAAGATCCGGGAGGCGGTGGCCAGCAGCTACAACACGCCGGAGGACCTGTTCTGGACGCTCGCCCGCGACGCCGACGAGGGCGTCCGCGGCTGCGTGGCCAAGAACGAGGCGACGCCGTGCGACATCCTGCGCGAGCTGGCCGACGACCGGTCGGAGACCGTGCGCGGCTGGGTGGCCGTCAACTACTTCGTCCCCGCGGATGTGATGGACAAGCTGGCGAACGATCGCAGCCGCACCGTGCGCAGCCTGGTGAAGTGGAAGGCGTCGCTCGCCGTCGAGACGTCGCCCCAGCCCGCGGTGGTCTGATGCCCGACCCGTCGAGCGTCCGCGTCGACTCCTGGGCGTGGGCCGTGCGGTTGTACAAGACGCGCTCCGCGGCCTCGGACGCCTGCAAGGCCGGCCACCTGAAGGTGAACGGCGAGCGGGCGAAGCCGGCGCAGCCGGTGAAGGTCGGCGACGAGGTGCGCGCCTGGACGGGCACCGCGGAGCGCATCTACATCGCCCGCCGGCTGATCGTGAAGCGCGTCAGCGCCGCCGTGGCGGCCGAGTGCTTCGAGGACCGCACACCGCCGCCCCCGCCGCGCACCGAGGTCCCCGCGACCGTCACGCGCGAACGCGGCGCCGGGCGCCCGACCAAGCGGGAGCGCCGCATGCTGGACCAGCTCCGGGGCCGCTGATGGCGCTCGCGCGCATCGGCATCTCCGGCTGGACGTACGCGCCGTGGCGCGGCGTGTTCTATCCGCCGAAGCTGCAGCACCGACGGGAGCTCGAGTACGCGTCCGAGCGACTGGACTCGATCGAGATCAACGGCAGCTTCTACTCGCTGCAGCGCCCGACCAGCTACCGCACCTGGGCCGAGAACACGCCGGAGGAGTTCGTGTTCAGCGTCAAGGGCGGCCGCTACATCACGCACATCCTGCGCCTGAGGAACGCGCGCGGCGCCGTCGCGAACTTCTTCGCCTCCGGCGTGCTGGCCCTCGGGCCCAAGCTCGGCCCGCTGCTGTGGCAGCTGCCGCCGACCCTGCAGTTCGACGCCGAGCAGGTGGACGACTTCTTCCGGATGCTGCCGCGCACCACCGCCGAGGCCGGCGTGCTGGCGGGGGAGGCGACCCTCGACGAGGATCGGACCCACACCGCGGTGGACGCCGACCGGCCGCTGCGGCACGCGGTCGAAGTGCGCCACGCGTCCTTCGACGTCCCCGAGTTCACCGCGATCGCACGAGAGCACGGGGTCGCGATCGTGCTGGCCGACACCGCCGGGCGCTACCCGGTCATCCGGGAGCTGACGGCGCCCGACTTCGCGTACGTCCGCCTCCACGGCGACCAAGAGCTCTACACCAGCGGGTACGACGACGCCTCCCTCGACCGCTGGGCGGCCGAGCTCGGCGGCTGGCTCGCCGGCGGTCGCGACGTCTACGCCTACTTCGACAACGACGTGAAGGTGCGCGCGCCCTACGACGCGATGGGACTGCGGGATCGGCTCGCCGCCTGGACGCCGCGCCCGCACCGATCGGACGCTCACTAGACTCGATCTGTGGAGGGTGCACGCGTCGTGGTGAGCTCGCGGGTCTGGACGATCCCCAACGTGCTCAGCTTCTTCCGGCTCGCCCTCGTGCCCGTGTTCCTCTGGCTGATCGTCATCGGAGAGGACGGACTCGCGCTCCTCGTACTGGTCGTCTCGAGCGTCACCGACTTCCTCGACGGCTGGCTGGCGCGGCGGCTGAACCAGGTGTCGCGGCTCGGCCAGCTCCTCGATCCGGCCGCCGACCGGCTCTACATCTTCGCCGCGCTCATCGGCCTGTGCTGGCGCGAGGTCATCCCCTGGTGGCTGTTCCTGGTGATCGTGGCGCGGGATGTGATGCTCGCCGTCCTCGGCGTCATCCTCGCGAACCACGGCTACGGTCCGCTCCCCGTGCACCACCTGGGCAAGGTGGCCACTTTCTGCCTGTTCTGGGCGCTCCCGCTGCTCATGCTGGGGGAGGCGTACGCGCCCCTCGCGCCCTTCTCGCTGCCCCTCGGCTGGGCTTTCGCGCTGTGGGGCGCGTTCCTCTACTGGTGGGCCGGAGTGGTCTACATCCGCGAAACCGCCCGCGTGATCCGCCTTCCGGCCGATGACACCCGCTCTCGATCCGATACGCTGGACCGCAAGGAGGTTGACGGTGCCTGACAACATTGACCCGAACGCTGCGGCCGGCGGAGACGACGACGCCGCCCGGGCCCCCCTGCGCGACCCCGCGGGCAACGAGGACACGACCGCGCGCTTCGGCGAGGAGTTCATCTCGAAGATGTACCCCTCGGGCGAGGTGTCGCCGGAGGAGCAGGAGGCCATCGCCGCCCTGCCGTCCGGCTCGGCGCTGCTCATCGTCCGCCGCGGTCCGAACGCCGGGGCGCGCTTCCTCCTCGACGCCGACGTGACCACCGCGGGCCGCCACCCGAACGCCGACATCTTCCTCGACGACGTGACCGTGTCGCGCCGCCACGCGGAGTTCACCCGCCGCGGCACCTCGTTCGAGGTCCGCGACCTGGGCTCGCTCAACGGCACCTACTACGACGGCGTCCGCATCGAGAGCGCGCTGCTCGCCGACTCGGCCGAGGTCCAGATCGGCAAGTTCCGCCTCACGTTCTACGCGTCGCGCCACGACCTCGCCGCAGCGGCGAACGGCTAGTGGCCCGGCCGGCCCAGCGGGCCGCCGGAGACGCACCGGCCCTGCTCAGCATCGGCCAGGTCCTCGCTCGCCTCAGCCCCGAGTTCCCGGACCTGTCGTCGTCGAAGCTGCGCTTCCTGGAGGAGCGCGGGCTGGTGTCGCCCGCCCGCACCGCCTCCGGGTACCGGAAGTTCTCCACCCTCGATGTGGAGCGGCTGCGTGCCGTGCTCGCCATGCAGCGCGACCACTACCTCCCGCTCAAGGTCATCAAGAAGTACTTCGCCGACCTCGACGCGGGACTCGACCCGGCGTTCCCGGGCACCGCGCCCGCCGGCTCCATCCTCGGCGGATCGCGGCGCTACCGGCGTGACGACCTCCTCCGCGAGGCCGGAGCCGACGCCGAGCTGCTGCAGGACGCGGTGAGCGCGTCGCTGATCCCCGCCTCCGACTCCTACGGCGACGAGGCGCTGACGGTGCTCCGCGCCCTGGTCGAGCTGCGCCGGAACGGCATCGAGCCCCGGCACCTGCGCGGTTTCCGGGCGGCCGCGGAGCGCGAGATCGGCCTGATCGAGACGGCCCTGGTGCCGATCGCGCGGCGGAACGACGCGACCGCGAAAGCCCGGACGGCGGAGCTCGCCCGCGAGATCGCGGCCCAGCTCGACGTTGTGCGCGGCAGCATCATCCGCTCGTCTATCGCCCGGCTGCGTCCGTGACCGGGGCCGCCGGGACCGACACGCCGACGCAGAAACCACGGATGTCGTTGCCCGGCGACGCCCGCATGGGTACCGTGGATGAAGCGACGCGGTTGCGGCGCGCGATCCACTACCCGGGTGAGAGGCGATCTTCATGAGCGAACTGAGTCGTGACGACGGCGCCTCACGCTACGACCTGGGCCTGCTCTTCACCGACGGCCTGCCCGAGATGGACGACGTGAACGGCTACCGCGGTGCGGTCGCCGCCCGCGCGGCCGGCATCTCCTACCGCCAGCTCGACTACTGGGCCCGGACCGGCCTGGTCGAGCCGACCGTTCGCGGCGCCGCCGGCTCCGGCTCGCAGCGCCTGTACGGCTTCCGCGACATCCTCGTGCTCAAGCTCGTGAAGCGCCTCCTCGACACCGGCATCTCGCTGCAGCAGATCCGCACCGCCGTCAACCAGCTCCGCGAGTCCGGCGTGAACGACCTCGCCCAGACCACGCTGATGAGCGACGGTGCGAGCGTCTACCTCTGCACCTCCAACGACGAGGTCATCGACCTCGTAAGCCGCGGTCAGGGCGTCTTCGGCATCGCGGTCGGCAAGGTCCTCCGCGAGGTGGAGACCAGCCTGGTCGAGCTGGACACCCAGCCCGACGCGATGGACGAGCTCGCCGCTCGCCGCGCCGCGCGCACCCGCGCCTCCTGACGCGCCGCGCGCCCGCCGCGCATCCCCTCCCACCGCGCTCGAAGTGCAGCTCGTTGCGCTCGACACGCCGTGCGGGTGCGCAACGACCTGCACTTCACCGATGTGGTGAGGCGCCCGGAGGTGGGCCTCAGGACTGAGCGGTCGCGTACTCGCCGAGGCGCGCGGTGCGGAGCACACGCTCCAGCAGCAGGTCGAAGTTGTGCGCCATCTCCTGCGCGCTCTCGCCCGGCCAGACGTGCAGCGGCTTCGCCGCACCCTGCGCCTGCTGCAGCGACGTGCGCTCCGGCAGCTGGGGGGAGAGCACGAGCGGGCCGAACATGTCGCGCAGCTCCTTGATGCGGAACTGGTGCTCCAGCGACTGAACGCGCGCGCGGTTGACGATGATGCCGAGCGGCTGGAGGCGCGGAGACAGACCGCGCCGAATCTCCTCGATCGCGCGCAGCGCACGGTCGGCGGCCGCGACGGAGAACAGGCCCGGCTCGGTCACCACGGCGACGCGGTCGCTCGCGGCCCAGGCCGTGCGGGTCAGCGCGTTGAGCGACGGCGCGCAGTCGATCAGCACGAGCTCGTAGTCGTGCTCGACGTTAGCCAGCGCCTCCTCGAGCTTCCAGATGTCGCGGATGCTCGGGTGCGGGCCGTCGAAGTTGATCGCGGACGGGCTGCCGATCATCACGTCGATCGTGCCGGAGCGGCCCTTCGTCCAGCCGGACGGCGCGATCGCGGCGCGCACGATCTTCTCCTTGGGGGAGGCGAGCACGTCGGCGACGTTGAGGTGACCGGCGACCTGGATGTCCATGCCGGTCGAGACGTCCGACTGCGGATCGAGGTCGACGACCAGCGTACGCAGCCCTTTGGCGAACGCCGCGGACGCCAGACCGAGCGTCACAGTGGTCTTACCGACACCGCCCTTGAGGGAGCTAACGCTGAGTACGTGCACGAGAGCCACGTTACCTTCACTAGTCTTAGAGAACCTAACCGTTTGCTGTGTGGTGATCACCCCTGCTCGAAAGGTCCCCATGTTCCGAAAGATCCTCGTTGCCAACCGCGGTGAAATCGCCATCCGGGCCTTCCGGGCCGCATACGAGCTGGGCGCCCAGACCGTCGCCGTGTTCCCGTACGAGGATCGCAACTCCATGCACCGGCTGAAGGCGGACGAGGCGTACCAGATCGGCGAGCCCGGCCACCCGGTCCGCGCCTACCTCGATGTCGCGGAGATCATCCGCGTCGCGAAGGAGTCGGGCGCCGACGCCATCTACCCGGGCTACGGCTTCCTCTCCGAGAACCCCGAGCTGGCCGACGCGGCCCGCGCGGCCGGCATCGCCTTCATCGGCCCGCGCGCCGAGGTGCTGGAGATGGCCGGCAACAAGGTGACCGCCAAGGAGCACGCCATCGCCGCGGGCGTCCCCGTGCTCAAGTCGACCCCGCCGTCGCGCGACATCGACGAGCTGCTGGCAGGCGCCGACGCGATCGGCTTCCCGATCTTCGCCAAGGCGGTCGCCGGCGGCGGCGGCCGCGGCATGCGCCGCGTCGCGACCAAGGAGGACCTGCGTCCGGCCCTCGAAGAGGCCATGCGCGAGGCCGACAGCGCCTTCGGCGACCCCACCATGTTCCTGGAGCAGGCGGTGCTGCGTCCGCGTCACATCGAGGTGCAGATCCTCGCGGACGGCGCGGGCGACACCATCCACCTGTTCGAGCGCGACTGCTCGGTGCAGCGCCGCCACCAGAAGGTGGTCGAGATCGCTCCGGCCCCGAACCTCTCCGACGACATCCGCCAGGCGCTCTACCGCGACGCCATCGCGTTCGCGAAGTCGATCAACTACGAGAACGCCGGGACCGTGGAGTTCCTGCTCGACACCGCGGGCGAGCGCGCCGGCCAGCACGTGTTCATCGAGATGAACCCGCGCATCCAGGTCGAGCACACGGTCACGGAGGAGATCACCGACGTCGACCTCGTGCAGTCGCAGATCCGCATCGCGGCGGGGGAGACCCTGGCCGACCTCGGTCTCAGCCAGGACAGCGTCCAGATGCGCGGCGCCGCCCTGCAGTGCCGCATCACGACCGAGGACCCGACCGCGGGCTTCCGCCCCGACACCGGCAAGATCACGACCTACCGCTCGCCGGGCGGCGCCGGCATCCGCCTCGACGGCGGCACGATCAACCCGGGTGCCCAGATCAGCCCGCACTTCGACTCCATGCTCGCGAAGCTCATCACCCGCGGCCGTGACTTCCCGGCTGCCGTGCTGCGCGCCCGCCGTGCGCTGGCCGAGTTCCGCGTCCGCGGCGTCGCCACGAACATCCCGTTCCTGCAGGCCGTGATGGAGGACCCGGACTTCATCGCCGGTAACGTCTCCACCTCGTTCATCGAGGAGCGTCCGGAGCTGTTCCGCGGCCGCACCTCGAAGGACCGCGGCACCAAGGTGCTCAACTGGCTCGCCGATGTGACCGTCAACCAGCCGAACGGCCCGCGCCCGCAGACTGCGGACCCGGCCGAGAAGCTGCCGCAGATCGACCTCAGCGCCCCGGCACCCGCGGGCTCGCGCCAGCGCCTGCTCGAGCTGGGGCCGAAGGGCTTCGCCGAGGCGTTGCGCGCCCAGAAGGCGCTCGCGGTCACCGAGACCACGTTCCGCGACGCGCACCAGTCGCTGCTCGCGACCCGCGTCCGCACCCGCGACCTCGTCGCGGTCGCGCCCTACGTGGCGCGCATGACTCCGGAGCTGCTGTCCGTCGAGGCCTGGGGAGGCGCGACCTACGACGTCGCACTCCGCTTCCTCGGCGAGGACCCGTGGGAGCGTCTGGCCACGCTGCGCGAGGCGCTGCCGAACATCAACATCCAGATGCTGCTCCGCGGCCGCAACACCGTCGGGTACACGCCGTACCCGACGCAGGTGACCGACGCCTTCGTTCGTGAGGCCGCGGCCACCGGTGTGGACATCTTCCGCATCTTCGACGCGCTCAACGACGTGTCGCAGATGCGCCCCGCGATCGAGTCGGTGCTCGCCACCGGCTCCTCGATCGCCGAGGTGGCCGTCTGCTACACGGGCGACCTGCTCGACCCGGCCGAAGACCTCTACACGCTCGACTACTACCTCCGCCTGGCGGAGCAGATCGTCGAGTCGGGCGCGCACATCCTGGCCATCAAGGACATGGCGGGCCTGCTGCGCCCGGCGGCCGCCGAGAAGCTGGTCGCCGCTTTCCGCGAGCGGTTCGACCTCCCGGTGCACGTGCACACGCACGACACCCCGGGCGGCCAGCTGGGCACCCTGCTCGCCGCCTCGCGGGCCGGAGCGGACGCGGTGGATGTGGCGAGCGCCCCCATGGCCGGCACCACCAGCCAGCCCAGTGCCTCCGCCCTCGTCGCGGCCCTCGCGCACACCGAACGCGACACCGGCATCTCGCTCTCCGCGGTCGAAGACCTCGAGCCGTACTGGGAGGCCGTGCGCCAGGTCTACCGCCCGTTCGAGTCGGGCCTGCCCGGCCCCACGGGCCGCGTGTACAAGCACGAGATCCCCGGCGGCCAGCTCTCCAACCTGCGCCAGCAGGCGAAGGCTCTGGGGCTCGCCGAGGACTTCGAGCTCGTCGAGGACATGTACGCGGCCGCGAACCGCATCCTGGGACGCATCCCGAAGGTGACGCCGTCGTCCAAGGTCGTCGGCGACCTCGCGCTGCACCTCGCCGCGGTGAAGGCCGACCCCGACGACTTCGCCGAGAACCCGCAGAACTACGACATCCCGGACTCGGTGGTCGGGTTCATGGCGGGCGAGCTGGGCGAACTGCCCGGCGGCTGGCCCGAGCCCTTCCGCACCAAGGTGCTGGCGGGCAAGACGGTCAAGGTCGGCGTGGAGGACCTGTCCGCCGACGACGCCTCCGCCCTCGAGGGATCGAGCGAGGAGCGCCGGGCGACCCTCAACCGCCTGCTGTTCCCCGCGCCCACCCGCATCTACGAGCAGATGCGGGAGCTGTTCGGCGACCTCTCGGTGGTCGACTCCCTCGACTATCTGTACGGCCTCAAGCAGGGCAGCGAGCACGTCATCGAGTTCAGCCGCGGCGTCCGCCTCTACCTCGGTCTCGAGGCGATCGGCGAGGCCGACGAGAAGGGCATGCGCACGGTCATGACCACGCTCAACGGCCAATTGCGGCCGGTGTTCGTGCGCGACCGCAGCATCACGGTCGAGTCGAAGGCGGCGGAGAAGGCGGATTCGGCCAAGCCCGGCCACATCGCCGCGCCGTTCTCGGGCGTCGTCACCCTGCAGGTCGCGGTCGGCGACCAGGTGTCGGCGGGCCAGGCCGTCGCCTCCATCGAGGCGATGAAGATGGAGGCCGCGATCACGACTCCCATCGCCGGCACGGTCGAACGGCTCGCCATCCCGAAGACCCAGCAGGTGGATGCGGGTGACCTCATCGTGGTCATCCAGCCCGCCTGAGCGGGTCGACGGCCTACAATGACGAGTCGCGGGACCCACCCGCGGCAGAAGGAGAATGCGACGACGTGGCCGAGAGTCATGATGCCGGTCAGCCGGAGGAGCGCCCCGCGCGCGATCTGGTGCCGGCCGACGACGAGCTGACGCCTGCTCCCGCGTTCGAGCCGCTGCCGTCGCTCGATGTCGACGCGAACCTCAGCATCGCCGTCGACCTGCCCCCGGTGCAGCCGCACGAGGTGCCGGAGGACGAGGCGGCCGTCGCGATCGACGACGTCCCGGTCGACCCGGGGTTCGTCGCGTCGCCGAGCGAGCCGACGACCATGTCGGTCGCGATCGTCGCATCGCGGCTCGCGACCGCGCCGGAGGCCGCCGACGGCGACCCCGTCACGCCGCTCCCTGCCTCTGAGCCGTTCGCCGGCTCCCGCCGCGACCGCCTGCGCGGCGAGCACTCCGTCCAGCCGGAGCCGGCCGCCATGCTGACCGCCGATCGCCTCCTCGAGGTGAACCGCAAGACGCGCCCCGGCCCTGAGGGGCCGTGGCAGCGGTTCGTCTACAACGTCACGTTCCGCACGGTGAATCTCGGCGACTCCGCCAAGGTGCGCGCCCGCAAGGAGCTCGACCACCGCATCCAGAAGCAGTTGGAGGGCGGTGCGCGCTTCGTGCCTGTGCTCACACGCAAGGGCGGCGTCGGCAAGACCACCGTGACCACCCTGCTCGGGATGGCGCTGGCCTCGGCCCGTGAGGACCGCATCATCGCGATCGACGCGAACCCCGACCGCGGGACGCTGTCCGAGCGCGTTCCGCGGCAGACGCGCTCGACGGTCCGGGACGTGGTACACAAGGCCGCGAGCATCGGCGGGTTCACCGACTTCTCGACGCTCGTCTCGCGCGACGAGACGCGGCTCGACATCCTCGCGTCGGACACCGATCCGATGCTCTCCGAGGCCTTCGACGAGAACGACTACAACGTCGTCGCCGACCTCTCGGCCCGGTTCTACTCGATCGTGCTGACCGACTGCGGCACCGGCATCGTCCACTCGGTGATGCGGGCCACCCTGCAGCGCGCCGACTCGCTCGTCATCGTCTCCGGCGGCAGCGTGGACGAGGCACGCCTCGCCTCCGAGACGCTGACCTGGCTGGAGGCGAACGGCTACGGCGACCTCGTCCGCAACGCCGTCGTCGCGCTGAACACCGCCACGCACGCCACCAACCTGGTCAAGCTGGAGGAGATCGAGGCGCACTTCCGGTCGCGCGTCCGCGAGATCGTGCGCATCCCGTACGACCCCCAGTTGGCCGCCGGCTCCGTGGTGTCGTGGAAGGACCTCAAGCCGCTGACGCGCCTCTCCGCCCGCACCCTCGCCGCGCTCGTGGTCGAGGGCCTGCCGGCCGAGCGCGACTGACCCCGTCCACCCCGCCGTTTCGAGGAGTACCTGTGACCGAACGCCAGATCCGCCTGTTCGGCGACCCCGTGCTGAAGACCCCGTCGGAGCCGATCGGCGACATCGACGACGGCGTCCGCGGCCTCGTCGAGGACCTGGTGGACAGCGTTCTGCCGCCCGGCCGCGCCGGCGTCGCCGCGCCGCAGATCGGCGTGAACGAGCGCGCCTTCAGCTACAACGTCGACGGTCAGGTCGGCTACGTGATCAACCCGGTCCTCGCCGAGGTGTCGGGGGAGCCGGAGCTGATGGACGAGGGCTGCCTCTCCGTCCCGGGCCTCTGGTTCAAGACTTTGCGCTACCCGTACGCGCGGGTGACGGGCGTCGACCTCGAGGGCAACCCGATCGAGGTCGCCGGCACCGGCGTGCTCGCGCAGGCGCTCCAGCACGAGACCGACCACCTCGACGGCACGCTCTACCTCGACCGGCTCGACAAGGAGAGTCGTCGCGAGGCGATGAAGCAGGTGCGCGAGTCCGACTGGTTCTGACGCGTCTAGAGCTCTAGACGCCTTGTGTCTAGTCGGACTAGACTGGATCGATGAAGAAAGCCGCCGTCCTCAAGCGACTGAAGACGGCGGCGCGGCAAGCGGGCTTGGAGTACCGGGAGGTCGAGCTCACGAACCATACAGGCGTGATAGTCGGCGCTACACGAAGCACCATCGGCCGGCATTCCGAGATGCCCGATCAGGCCGCCAAGAAGTTCTGGGATCAGTTCGCGAGCGAGTTGGGAAAAGGGTGGTGGCGATGACGATGTACACGTCTCATGCTGAGCGCGCCGGCTCCTGGTGGGTCGCGCAATGCGACGAGGTGCCGGGAGCCATCTCTCAGGTGAAGCGCTTGAACGAGGTGGAGGCCGCCCAGCGGGAGGCCATCGCCTGGGTCTCGGGAGTTCCCGAATCTTCGGTCGATGTGCACGTCGTGGCCTCCATCACGCCCGAGGTGGATCGGGAGATCGACGAACTGCGCCATTTGAGAGCCGCACTGGAAGACCAGGAAGCTCGCGCGATGGGGATGAGTCGGGAGATCGCACGAAGCCTCAAGGCTCAGGGCTATACGGTCCGCGAGATCGGCGTCGTGCTCGGTGTCTCCCACCAGCGAGCGCAGCAGCTGATCCACGACGAGCCCGCCGGTCGCCTTCGCCGCGCCTAGGATGGCCGTATGCGCATTGCGGTCACCGGAGGATCGGGCAAGCTCGGACGCACCGTGGTGCGCGAGCTGCGGAAGAACGGGGACCACGTCGTCTCCCTGGACGCGACGGGGGAGCGCGGTCCCGGCTTCGTCCGCGTCGACCTGACCGACTACGGCCAGACGCTCGACGCCATCCTGGGCGTGAACGATCAGCACGACGGCTTCGACGCGATCGTGCACCTGGCGGCCATCCCTGCCCCGGGCATCCTGAGCGACGTGGCGACCTTCCACAACAACATCCGGGTCACCTACAACGTCTTCCAGGCGGCGCGGCGCGCGGGCATCCGCAACGTCGTGTACGCGTCGAGCGAGACGGTCCTGGGCCTGCCGTTCGACGTGCCGCCGCCGTACATCCCGGTGGACGAGGACTACCCGGCGCGCCCGGAGAGCACGTACTCGCTGGTGAAGCACCTCGAGGAGCAGATGGCGATCGAGCTGGTCCGCTGGGATCCGGCGCTCAAGATCGTGGCCCTCCGCTTCTCCAACGTCATGGACCCCGAAGACTACGCGGCCTTCCCCGCGTTCGACGACGACCCGTGGGCCCGCAAGTGGAACCTGTGGGGCTACATCGACGCGCGCGACGGCGCCCAGGCGATCCGCCGCGCCCTCGAGTGGGACACGACCGGCTTCGACCGCTTCATCGTCGCCGCCGCCGACACCGTCATGAGCCGCCCGAACGCGGAGCTGGTCGCAGAGGTCTTCCCCGGCGTCCCGCTGAAGCGAGAACTCGGCGTCAACGACACCCTGCTCTCCATCGACAAGGCCCGTCGCATCCTCGGGTACGCCCCCACCCACTCCTGGCGCAACGAGGTCTAGCCACTTCGAGATTCGTGCCGAATGTGCGTTATGGGCGCCCCATGACGCACATTCGGCACGAATCCGCCTCCGCGCTCTGCTGTGGAGAGGGCGAGTTGTCCACAGAAGCGGGGGACGCCTCCTCCAGACTTGCGGAGCGCGAGACCCTGAGGGATGCGCTCACCGCACCCCTTGCCTCCACAGCTCGGCGACGAGCCGTTCACGACCGGCGACGCGCGCAGCGTCGGAGTCGCCGCGCGACGGCTCCGAGCGCGAGACCTGCGTCACCCGTTCCACGGCGTGCATGTCGCCTCGCCGCCGTCGACCGTCCGTGAACTCTGCCGCGCTTACCTGCCGGTCATGCCCGAGGACGCCTGGTTCAGCCACCAGACTGGGGCGGTTCTACTCGGAATACCGCTTCCCGCCGTGTCCGTACACGATCCGATCCACGTCTCCGTCGCCTTCCCGCGCACACCGCCGGCGGGTCGAGGCGTCGTCGGCCACAGCCTCGGCGGGATGACCGGGATCGTCCTCGACGGGATGCCCGTAGCCGCTCCGGCCCATGTGTGGTGCCAATTGTCCGGTCTGCTGAGCCGTGAGGATCTCGTGGCGGCGGGGGATCACCTGGTCGGCGCGCGCAAACGTGAACGGCTCGTCGACCTGGGAGAGCTCGTCGACATCAGCGCCCACCGACGGCGCACCAAGGGAGCCTCCAAGCGCTCCTGGGCGTTGTCGCGCATCCGCTGGGGTGTGGATTCACGTCCGGAGACGCTTCTTCGGCTCGTCCTCGAAAAGTGGGGGCTCGACGGTCTCGACGTGAATCGTCCCATAGTGGTCGCGGGTGGGCGGCTGACGCTTCATCCCGATCTCAGCCACACCGTGCACCGGGTCGCCTTCGAGTACGAGGGCGACGGCCATCGCGTCGACCGTCGACAGTGGCACGACGACATCGTGCGCCAAGAGATGCTCGAGGCCGAGGGCTGGCGTGTGATGCGCGTCACCGCCGCCGACCTCTTCAGCAATCGACCGGCCTTCTACAGCCGCGTCCGAGAATTCCTGCCGAATGTGCGTTTAGGGCGGCCCTGAACGCACATTCGGCACGAATCGTGAGGGAGGAGGCGTCAGTGGGCGAGCGAGAAGCCCTGCGTGCTGGGGTTGTCGCTGTAGATCCCGTCGACGACGTCCGCGAAGTCGGCCAGGATGACGTTGCGCTTGATGCTGAGCTTGGGCGTCAGGTGGCCGCTCGCCTCGGTCAGTTCCGTGGCGAGCACGACGAACTTGCGGATGCTCTCGGCGCGCGAGACGCCCGCGTTCGCGTGGTCGATCGCCCGCTGGATCTCGGCGTGCACGGCCGGATTCACGGACGCCTCGGCGAGGGTCATGTCCTTGTCCTCGCCGTTGTTCGCGAGCCAGGTCGGCAGCATCTCGGTGTCGAGCGTGATGAGCGCCGAGATGAACGGCTTCTGGTCGCCGACCACGATCACCTGGCTGACCAGCGGGTTGGAGCGGATGGGGTCCTCCAGCGCCGCCGGCGACACGTTCTTCCCGCCGGCGGTGACGATGATCTCCTTCTTGCGGCCCGTGATCGTCAGGTACCCGTCCGAGTCGAAGGACCCGAGATCACCGGTCTTGAACCAGCCGTCGTCGAACGCCGCGGCCGTCGCCTCCGGGTTCTTCCAGTACTCCTTGAAGACGTTGATGCCACGGACCTGGATCTCCCCGTCCTCGGCGAGACGCAGGTCGACACCCGGCAACGCCGGGCCGACGGTCCCGATCTTGAACATGTCGGGCCGGTTCACGGTCGCGGGAGCGGTCGTCTCGGTGAGGCCGTAGCCCTCGAGGATCTTGATGCCGAGGCTGTGGTAGAAGTGGCCGAGGTGCGAGCCCAGCGGGGCGGATCCCGACACCGCGAACTTCACCCGGCCGCCCATCGCCGCGCGCAGCTTCGAGAACACCAGCCGGTCGTAGAGCGCGAACTTCAGCTTGAGCGCGAACGGCACCGACCCGGCCTCGACGGCCTTCGAGTGCTCGACGGCGACCTCTGCCGCCGCGCGGAAGATCTTGCCGCGTCCACCGCTCTCGGCCTTCTGCTCCGCCGAGTTGTAGACCTTCTCGAACACCCGCGGAACGGCCAGGAGGAACGTCGGCTTGAAGCTCGCGAGCGCGGGCAGCAGCTGCTTGGTGTCCGCCTGGTGGCCGACCTTCACGCCGCCCGTCACGCACAGCACGGCGATGAAGCGCGCGAAGACGTGCGCGGTCGTGATGAACAGGAGGGTGGATGCTCCGCCCGGCTGCTGCACGACCTCCTTCAGCGCCTCGGCCGAGTTGCGCGACAGCTCGACGAAGTTGGAGTGGGTGAGGACGCATCCCTTCGGCCGTCCGGTCGAACCCGACGTGTAGATGAGCGTGCCGATGTCCGAGCCCTTCGCCAGGTTGCGGCGGCGCTCGATCTCCTCGTCCGGGACGTCGCGGCCGGCGGCGGCGAGCTTGTCGAGGTCGCCCAGGTGGAGCTGCCAGACGGTCCCGATGAGCGGGAGCTCGGGGTGGACCTCGTCGAAGCGGGCGTGCATCTCGGCCGTCTCGAGGAACACCGCGATGGCGCCCGAGTCGGACATGTTCCACTGGATCTGGGTGGGGGAGGAGGTCTCGTAGATGGGGACCAGCACGGCACCGGCGAACCAGGTCGCGAAGTCGATCAGCGTCCACTCGTACCGGGTCTTCGACATCAGCCCGATCTTGTCGCCCGGCTGGATGCCCGCCGCGACGAGGCCCTTCGCCAGCGCGATCACCTGCCGGTGGAACTCCGCGGCCGTCACGTCCTTCCATCCTGCGCCGTCGGGCAGGCTGAACAGCGGCTGGTCCGGGGTCTCGGCCACGCGCTGCACGAGCAGGTCGGTGGCGTTGGCCTCCGGGTCGGCGGGGACGACTGCGGGGGTTTCGAACAGATTCACGGTAGCTCCCTCGATACCGGGCGGCGGGCTTCCGGCCGAATGGCTTCGGCCGGATGGGTTGATTACACTCTAGATGGTTTGGCCGGGAGCCTTCTGCGCCCCGGTGCCACCCCCACCCCCGCACTCAGGAAGGCCACACGTGCACGCCATCGGCATCGACATCGGCGGGACCAAGATCGCGGGAGCCGTCGTCGACGAGCTCGGCGTGATCGTGCGCGAGGACCGGGTGCCCACCGACGCGAGCCGTCCGGAGCAGATCGAGAACGCCGTCGTCGAGATGATCGAGCGCCTGTCCGACGGTCCGGAGGAGATCGCCGGCGCCGGCGTCGCGGCCGCGGGCTTCATCGACGCCGCGCAGTCCACCGTCTACTACGCGCCGAACATCAACTGGCGGCACGAGCCGTTCCGCGAGAAGCTCGAGAGGCGGATCGAGCTTCCGGTGCTCATCGAGAACGACGCGAACGCCGCCGGCTGGGCCGAGTTCCGCTACGGCGCTGGGCGCCTGGTCTCCGACATGGTCATCCTCACCATCGGCACCGGCGTCGGCGGCGCCATCGTCAGCAACGACCGCCTGTTCCGCGGCGGCTTCGGCGCGGGCGCCGAGATCGGTCACATGCGCGTCGTCCCCGGCGGCCTGCCCTGCGGCTGCGGCGCGCACGGCTGCATCGAGCAGTACGGATCGGGACGCGCGCTGCAGCGCATGGCCAACGAGCTCGCCGACGCGGGCGGCATCGGCCAGGGCCTCGCGGACGTCCGCGCCCGGACCGGCGCCCTGACCGGCCACGACATCAGCGCCCTCATCACCGCGCGGGACCCCGGCGCGCTCGCCGCGCTGCGCCAGCTGGGCGACTGGCTCGGCCAGGCCTGCGCGAGCCTCGGCGCCGTCCTCGACCCGCAGCTGTTCGTCTTCGGCGGCGGCGTCGCCCAGGCCGGCGAGCTGCTGCTCGAGCCGATCCGCCAGGCCTATCTCGAGAACCTGCCCGCCCGCGGGTTCCACCCCGAGCCGGAGTTCGTGATCGCCGAGCTGGTGAACGACGCCGGTGTCGTCGGCGCCGCGGACCTGGCGCGGCTGCACGCATCCTCGCTCTGAGCCGACGCGGGGGATAGGCTTCGGTTCGATGTTCTACTGGCTGATGAAGTACGTGGTCGTGGGCCCGCTGCTGCGCGGCATCTTCCGGCCGTGGGTCGTCGGCCTCGAGAACATCCCCGCCGAGGGCGCCGTCATCCTGGCGAGCAACCACCTGTCGTTCATCGACTCGATCTTCCTGCCGCTCGAGGTGGACCGGCACGTGTCCTTCCTCGCGAAGAGCGACTACTTCACGCGCCGCGGGATCAAGGGATGGGCGACCAAGGCCTTCATGAACGCCACCGGCCAGCTGCCCATCGACCGCTCGGGCGGCAAGGCGTCGGAGGCGTCCCTCAACACCGGACTCGCGGTGCTCGCCCGCGGCGAGATCCTGGGCATCTACCCGGAGGGCACGCGCAGCCCCGACGGCAAGCTGTACCGCGGCCGGACGGGCGTCGCCCGCATGATCCTGGAGGCCGGCGTCCCCGTCGTCCCGGTGGCGATGGTGGACACCGCCAAGATCATGCCGATCGGAACCCGCCTTCCGAAGATCGGCCGCATCGGCATCATCGTCGGGAAGCCGCTGGACTTCTCGCGGTTCGACGGGATGGAGGGCGACCGCTTCATCCTGCGCTCGGTCACCGACGAGATCATGTACGAGCTGCAGCGTCTCGGCGCGCAGGAATACGTCGACGTCTACGCCACCACGGTCAAGGAGAAGCGGGCGACGCTGTCACAGTAGGACGGGCGCCCCGCCATTCGCGATAGGCTCGGATATCCCCATCCACACCGAGTGAGCGGAAGACCAGTGCTACAGACCACAGAGCCCGTCGTGCGACCAGACGAGTCCGTGATCGAGGGCCTGGACTATTGGCGCACCCTCCCGATCAAGCAGCAGCCGGAGTGGCCGGACCGTGAGGCCGCCGCCGCGGCGTCTGCGGAGATCGCGACCCTCCCGCCGCTCGTGTTCGCCGGCGAGGTGGACCAGCTGCGCACCCGGCTCGCGCGCGCCGCGTCCGGCGAGGCGTTCCTGCTGCAGGGCGGCGACTGCGCCGAGACCTTCGCCGGGGCGACCGCCGACCAGATCCGCAACCGCGTCAAGACGGTGCTGCAGATGGCGGTCGTGCTGACCTACGGCGCCTCGGTGCCGGTCATCAAGATGGGGCGCATGGCCGGGCAGTTCGCCAAGCCGCGGTCCAGCGACACCGAGACCCGCAACGGCGTCACCCTGCCCGCGTACCGCGGCGACATCGTCAACGGCTACGACTTCACGCCGGAGTCGCGCCAGGCCGACCCGCGCCGTCTGGTGCAGGGGTACCACACCGCCGCATCCACGCTGAACCTCATCCGCGCCTTCACCCAGGGTGGCTTCGCCGACCTGCGCCAGGTGCACAGCTGGAACAAGGGCTTCGCCGCGAACCCCGCCAATCAGCGCTACGAGGGCCTGGCCCGCGAGATCGACCGCGCCATCAAGTTCATGGAGGCGGCGGGCGCCGACTTCGACGAGCTCACCCGGGTGGAGTTCTACTCCAGCCACGAGGCGCTGCTCATGGACTACGAGCGCCCGATGACCCGCATCGACTCCCGCACGGGCACGCCGTACAACACGTCGGCGCACTTCGTCTGGATCGGCGAGCGGACGCGCGAGCTCGACGGCGCGCATGTCGACTTCCTGTCGCGGGTGCGCAATCCGATCGGCGTGAAGCTCGGCCCGACCACCTCGCGCGACGACATGCTGCGTCTGATCGACAAGCTCGACCCCGAGCGCGAGCCCGGCCGTCTGACGTTCATCACGCGCATGGGCGCGGGCAAGATCCGGGATGCGCTTCCTCCGCTGCTCGAGGCGATCAAGCGCTCGGACGCGAAGCCGCTGTGGGTCACCGACCCGATGCACGGCAACGGCCTGACGACGCCGAACGGCTACAAGACCCGCCGCTTCGACGACATCGTCGACGAGGTGAAGGGATTCTTCGAGGCGCACCGCGCCGCGGGCACGAACCCGGGCGGCATCCACGTCGAACTGACCGGCGACGACGTGACCGAGTGCCTGGGCGGCTCCGAGCACATCGACGAGGAGACCCTGGCCACCCGCTACGAGTCGCTGTGCGACCCGCGCCTCAACCACCAGCAGTCGCTGGAGCTGGCGTTCCTGGTCGCGGAGGAGCTGTCCCGCGCCTGAGTCGCGCGCACACGAAACGGAGGAGTCCCGCGGCGAGTTGCCGCGGGACTCCTCCGTTTCGGGTTGACGGGGCTCGGAGCGGCCGGTCGTCCTCCGTTTCGCGCCTCCCGTAAGGCGCGAGCAGAACGGAGGAGATCGCCGACAACACGCCGGAGTCCGCCGTGTAACGGAGGCGTCGCGGCGTGGGCATGCCCGAGACTCCTCCGTTTCGCGCGGCAGGGGAGGGCTGGGGGCTTGCAGGAAGGACGCGAGGAGAGACGCCGCCCGAGGAGCTGTGATCGAGGTCGCCGGGTCTAGAAGCCTGCGAAGTTGACCGAGATCGTGGAGCCCTTGGGCTGCTGCGTACCCGCTTCCGGCGAGATCTTGGACACGACGAACGCGGACGGCGCGACGTCGGCGATGGCGCTGTACTTGAGTTTGAAGCCGGCGTCCGTCAGTGCCTTCTTGGCGTCCGCCCAGTTCTTCCCCACGACATCCGGCACCGTCACGGGCTCGGGGCCCTTCGACGTCTCCAACAGCAGGGTGTCGCCGGGGCGCACCGGGTCGTTCTGCGGCTTGGCCGAGATGACGTCGCCCTTGTCGACCGTGTCGCTGTAGCTCTCGGGGCCGGCGGCCGTGTGGAGGCCGACCTTGCTCAGGATGGTGTTGGCGTCGTCGACCGACTTGCCCGCCACATCCGGGATGGCGCCCGCCGAGACGACGAGGTTGACCGCCGCGGCCTCGAAGTAGGAGCCGCCGCCCGAGATGTCGGCGCCGTTGTCGGCGCGCGTCGCCGAGATGACGGTGTCGGCGGGAACCTTGGCGTCGAACTGCGGCGTGACGTCGCCGACCTTCGCGCCGACAGCTGTGATCGCGCTCTTGGCCGCGTCCGTTGTGAGGCCGGCGAGCGGTGGGATGTCGACCGGCTTCGGGCCCTGCGAGATGCGCAGCGTGACCGTGCTTCCGCGACCGGCGGGCACGCCCGCCTTCGGGTCGGTGCTCGAGACCAGGCCCTTTGCGACGGTCACGCTGTACTCCGGGGCCTGGGCGGCCTTGAAGCCGAGCTTCGTCAGCTGCGCGGTCGCCGCATCCGGTGCGCTGTTGACGACGTTCGGGACGGCGACCAGCGATCCGGGGCCGGCGCCGAAGTACCAGCCGGTGCCGGCGGCCACGCCCGCGAGGACGATGACCAGCGCGAACAGCCACCAGCCCTTCGAGCGGCGCTTGGCGGCGGCCTTCGTCAGGGTGTCGGTCGCGGCCGGCGTGCTCGACGCGACCTGCTGCCGGATGGCGGGGTTGATGATCTGCGTGTCGCCCGCCTCGATGTCGAAGGCCGGAGGCAGCACCATGGTCGGCTGGAGCACGGCTTCCCCGCGGATCGACTTCTCCGCTTCGAGCAGGCGGTCGAGCATTTCGCGGGCGTCGCGCGGGCGCCGGTCCGGGTCCTTCTCTGTCGCCCACAGAACGAGCTCGTCGAGCTCGGCTGGCACCGCCGGGTTCTTGGCGCTCGGCGCCGGGACGGCGTCGTTGGCGTGCTGGTAGGCGATCTGCATCGGCTGCTCGCCCTGGAAGGGCTGCTGGCCGGTCAGCATCTCGTACATCATGATGCCGAGCGCGTAGATGTCGCTGCGGGCGTCGGCGACGCCGCGGGTGACGAGCTCGGGGGAGAGGTAGGCGATGGTGCCGAGCAGCGCCTGCCCGGTCGCCGTGTTGGCGGAGGCGGCGCGCGCGAGACCGAAGTCGCCGATCTTGATGCGCCCGTCGTCGGCCAGCAGCACGTTCTCGGGCTTGAGGTCGCGGTGGACGATGCCCGCCTTGTGCGCGGCGGCCAGGCCCGAGAGCACGGCCTCCATGATGTCGATGGTCTGCTCGGGCGTGAGCTTGCCGTAGTCCTTGAGCAGGTCGCGCAGCGTGATGCCCGGCAGGTACTCCATGACCAGGTACGCCATGTCGCTGTCCTGGCCCTGGTCGAACACGTTGACCACGTTGGGATGCGCGAGCCGGGCGGCCGAGCGCGCCTCCTGCACGAAGCGGCTCTTGAAGGTCGAGTCGTCGGCGAGGTGGCCGTGCATGATCTTGATCGCGACCCGGCGCTCGAGGCGGAGGTCGGTGGCCAGGTAGACGGTCGCCATGCCTCCGCGAGCGATCCGCGAGCGCACCTGATACCGGCCGTCGATGAGACGGCCGATCATCGGGTCGGTCTGGCTCGTGGTCACGAATCGAGTCTAAGGAACGACGTATGCCGGAACCGACTCAAAACACCGGTGAGGGCGAGGGCTGTGACCGGGCTGTGACCTTCCGCAGCGTGCACGGCCGTCAGCCGAGCTGGGCGAGCCACGCGCGGGCGGAGGCCTCCCACTTGGCGTAGGCATCGGGGAAGGCCGAGAGCTGCACGGACTGCGCGGCCTGCGTGACGGTCATCCCGCTCCACCCGGGGATGTCGAGCAGGCCGCGGGTGCGTCCCTTGTTGGGGTTCGACGCGCCTCCGTAGAAGGCGAGCGTGGCGCGCGTGGGATCGAGTACCTGGTCGGGCGTTCCCCAACCGGTGCTCGGGCGCTGCTGGAACAGGCCGAGCGAGTCGCGGTCACCGTAGCGGACATTGCGGAGGCCGGACTCCTGGGCGGCGGCGGACAGCGCGATCACGATGCCCTGATCGGGCACGCCGAGCTGACGCCCGAGGCGGACGATGAGCGCGGCGTTGCCCCGCATCTCGTCGGTGAGGGCGACGACGCGGCCCGGAGCGGCGACCGGCAGCGGCGCGGGCGCCGCGACGGGTGCGGCGACCACGGGCGTCGGCGTGTTGACCGCCGCGGTGGTGATGCCCGGGATGCGGACCTTCTGCCCGGGGAAGATGAGGCTCGACGCGCTGAGGCCGTTCGCCGCGAGGACGGCCTTCGTGGTCACACCGAAACGTCCGGCGATGCCGCTGACGGTGTCGCCGCGGGCGACCGTGTACGTCGTGGTGGCGGGGGCAGCCGGGGCCGCCGGTGCCGCCGGTGCCGGGGCGGGTGCCGCGGGCGCTGCCGGCGCGGCGGCCGGGCCCGCGAGCGCCAGCACCTGACCGGGGAAGATCAGGCTCTTCCAGCTCAGCCCGTTCATGGCGAGCACGGCGGCCGTCGAGAGGCCGAAGCGAGCGGCGATGCCCGACACGGTGTCGCCCGACTGCACGCGGTAGCTCGCCGGGGCGGCGGCCACGCTCGTCTGCGCTGCAGACGCGTCGGGCGTGCGCTCGATCGTGCTGACGACGGTCGATCGGCCGAAGGCCCCGACCTCGCCGGTGTCTCCGGCTCGGTCGGTGGCCCGGTGCTCCGCGGGAGCCGCTTGCGCCGGTGTGACCAGCCCCATCGTCACCGCGAGCGAGCTCGCCACGGCGATCGGCACCGTGCCCAGCATGCCGCGGATCCTGCCGGTGTCTGCCTGAGCCATGGGGACCCCCTGTTCGAGTGACACGTCGACATACCACGCTGGCACGGTTGGATATGCAAGTCAACGCAAGTGACGCATGTGACAGGAGTTTACCTGATCGTAACAATCAGGGAAACGTGCGCGGCCGGTCCACTCGTGGCACGCTGGGAGGGTGAGCGAGCCCGTCCAGACCACGGAGTGGTTGACCGTCCCCGACCTCGTCGAGCTGCTGGGCCTGAGCGTGAGCCGGGTCCGTCGCCTCATCGAAGACCGCCATCTCGGCGCCAAGCGCGTCGACGGCGTGCTCAAGGTTCCCGCCGCCTTCCTGAAGGACGGTCAGCCCCTCAGCGAGCTGCACGGCACCCTCATCGTGCTGGCCGACGACGGCTTCAGCGACGACGAGGCGGTCGACTGGCTGCTCGAGGAGGAGGAGAGCCTGGGAACGTCGCCGATCGAGGCGCTTCGCGCCGGCCGAAAGGCCGAGGTCCGCCGGGTCGCTCAGGCGCTCGCGTAGCGAACAGCCTGCGCGTCACGCCGTCCGGCGGGTGACCGTCGTGGCGAGGTCCCGGAGGTGCGCCTTGGCCGCGGCTCCGAGCGGCGCCGCATCGAGCGCGGCGATCGCCCGAGACACGTTGTCCGCGATCATCCGCTCCACCTTCTCCACCGCGCCGGACTCGCGGATGGTGAGCTGCATCGTCCGGATCTGCTCCGGCGTGAGGTCGGGGTCGCCGAGCAGTTCGTCGAGAGCAGCCCGGGCTCCGGACGGGATGGCATCCCGGGTGAGCGCGATGAGCACCGTGCGCTTTCCCTCGCGGAGGTCGTCGCCACTGGGCTTCCCTGTGACGTCCGCATCGCCGAAGACGCCGAGCAGGTCGTCCCGCAGCTGGTAGGCGATGCCGAGGGGGAGCCCGAAGTCGCGCAGCGCCTCCAGCTGGCCGACGTTCGCGCCGGCGAGAGCGCCGCCGATGAGCAGCGGCGACTCGATCGAGTACTTCGCCGACTTGAAGACGATGACCCGCTCGGCGCGCGCCAGCTGGTCGGAGTCCGGGCGGCCCTGCCAGCCGATCTCCTCGAAGATGTCGAGGTACTGGCCGGCGGTCACATCGAGCCGCATCCGGTTGAACTCCGCGCGCGCGGCGCGGCGGGCGGGCGCGCTGACGAGCTGGGTCAGCCCTTCGTCGAAGAGCTCGTCGCTCAGGATGAGGAGCAGGTCGCCGAGGAGCGTCGCGGCCCCGGTGCCGAACGCCGCGCCGGAACCGCCCCAGCCCTCCTGGTCGTGAAGGCGCTCGAACCGCTTGTGCGCGGCCGGGGCGCCGCGGCGCGTGTCCGAGTTGTCGATGATGTCGTCGTGCACCAGAGCCGCGGCGTGGAACAGCTCGAGCGCGCTCGCCACCGAGACCACCGCGTCGAGCGCTCCGGAGGCTGGGACGGACCCCGCGTCGCTGCCGTCGTCGACCACATCGCCCGCGGTGCGCACGGCCTGCCAGCCCCAGAAGCAGAACAGCGCGCGGAACCGCTTGCCGCCGCTGAGAAAATCCCTTGAGAACCCTGCTACCGGAGAGAGCTCATCGGCGATGGAGACGAGAATGGAGGCGCGTGATTCGAAGAATCCATCGATTCTCGACTGGATGAGGTCGGTGAATCGGATGCTTTCAGACACACGCCTAGCCTAGCCAGACCCGCGAGGTTAGAATCAGGCTGACCTAGCCTCGAACCCACGAGAAAGAGGGGGATCCGGATGCCGCTTTCGGAACACGAGCAGCGCCTCCTCGAAGAGATGGAACGCAGTCTCTACCAGAACGACGCGGACTTCGTCGCCAAGGTCGGCGGCAAGCGGGCGAGACCCGCGTACCGGTCGATCGTCCTGGGCATCCTGCTCGCCGTCGTCGGCGTCATCGTCCTGGTGCTGGGCGTCTGGTTCCAGCAGCCCCTGGTGGGCATCCTCGGTTTCGTCGTGATGTTCGCCGGCGTCCTGGTGGCCATCGCCCCGGGCAAGCGCGTCGCGGTCGAGCCGGGAGCGCCCGAGCCGAAGAAGGCCAAGGCCCGCGGCGGCCAGACCGGGTTCATGGACCGCATGAACGACCGCTGGGACAAGCGCAACGACGGTGGCGAGGGCTAGCCCTCCACTCCGCTCCACAGACTCACCCCGGGAAGGGCCGATCGAGAGATCGGCCCTTTTTTCGTGCCCGCCGGGCATCCCTGCCGCTCCATTTCCCTCCACCCCGTTCTGCCCCGTGATTTCGCGGGTCCGCGTACCCAATTCGGGGCATTCAGGCCAATGTGCATCGATTTGTGGATGAGAGTGGAGTAAAGTGGAGGCACACCGCAACCTGGGCCGGGAGAGTGGGGGTGGCAGCCGATGTTCCTCGGTACGCATGCCCCCAAGCTGGACGAGAAGGGGCGCATCATCCTGCCGGCGAAATTCCGGGATGAGCTCGCGTCCGGCCTCGTCCTCACCCGAGGCCAGGAGCACTGCGTCTACGTCTTCTCGCAGCGGGAGTTCGAATCGCTGCACGAGAAGATCCGTCAGGCGCCGGTGACGAGCAAGCAGGCCCGCGACTACCTGCGCGTGTTCCTCTCGGGGGCGAGCGCCGAGGTCCCGGACAAGCAGAACCGCGTGACCATCCCGGCCGCGCTCCGCTCGTACGCGGGACTGGATCGCGACCTGGTCGTGATCGGCGCGGGCAGCCGCGCGGAGATCTGGGACGCCACCGCCTGGGAGACCTACCTCACCGAGCAGGAGGCGGCGTTCGCGAGCACGGAGGAGGAGGTGATCCCGGGACTCTTCTGACCGCTGTGTCCCTGACGCCGGACTCCCAGCCATACGCCCTGACACCACTTCCCCGGTGTCAGGTCGGGATGGATGGGGATCCGGAACCAGGGGCACGCGGACCGTCCCGGACGGCCATGACCGACTCCAACGACAGAATCCACACCCCGGTGCTCCTCGAGCGCTGCATCGAGCTGCTGGCGCCCGCGCTGACGCGGCCCGGCGCGGTGTTCGTCGACGCGACGCTCGGGATGGGTGGCCACTCGGCCGGCATCCTGGAGCGCTTCCCCGACGTCACCCTCGTCGGACTCGACCGCGACCCCGAGGCGCTGGCCATCGCAGGGCAGCGGCTCGAGCGCTTCGGCGACCGCGTCCACCTCGTCCACACCGTCTACGACGGCATCCGCGAGGCCGTGGAGGGCGAAGGCTTCGAGCACATCGACGGCGTGCTGTTCGACCTCGGCGTCTCGTCCCTCCAGCTCGACCGGGTGGAGCGCGGCTTCTCGTACTCGAAGGACGCCCCGCTCGACATGCGGATGGACGGCACGAGCGAGCTGACGGCGGCGACCGTCGTCGCCGAGTACTCCGAGGTGGACCTGCGCCGCATCTTCCGTGACTACGGCGAGGAGAAGCTGGCGGGCCGCTACGCGCGGCGCATCGTCGAGGAGCGGGAGCGGCAGCCCATCGAGCGCAGCGGCCAGCTGGTCGACCTGATCACCAAGGCGACCCCGGTCGCTCAGCAACGACAGGGGCACCCGGCCAAGCGGGTCTTCCAGGCGCTGCGGATCGAGGTCAACCAGGAGCTCGCGGTGCTCGAGCGCGCGATCCCCGCAGCCATCGACGCGCTGAACGTCGGGGGTCGGATCGTGGTCGAGGCGTACCAGTCCCTCGAGGACCGCATCGTGAAGCGCGAGCTGCAGACCCGGTCCACCTCCAGCGCCCCCGCCGGGCTCCCGGTCGAGCTCCCGGAGCACCGGCCCGAACTGAAACTGCTGATCCGCGGCGCCGAGCTCGCGGACGACGACGAGAAGGCCGCGAACCCGCGGGCCACGCCGGTGCGACTGCGCGCGGCCGAGCGGGTGCGCCCTGCGGCATCCACCACCGAACAGACGAGGAGGCGCCCGTGAGCACCACCCTGGCAGAGGCCGTCCCGGCGCCCACCCGCAGGCGGCCCGCCGCTCTGTGGACGGGCGGAGCCCTCCCCGCCCCGGCGGAGGAGCCGAAGCGCACCCATCTCGAGGTCGTCCCAACGCGCTCGCAGCGGCGGGCGCGTCCGCGTGCGCTGTACGCGGTGATCGCGGTCGGCACGCTGCTGGCGATCGTCGTGTCCCAGCTGCTGCTGAGCATCGGGATCTCGCAGGGCGCCTATCAGCTGAACAGCCTGCAGGAGAAGCAGACGCAATTGCAGCGGTCGTACCAGGCCGCCTCCGAAGACCTCAACCGCGTCTCGTCCCCGCAGAATCTCGCGGCGAACGCCAACGCGCTCGGGATGGTGAGCAACAGCAGCCCGGCCTACCTGCGGCTGTCCGACGGCGCGGTGCTGGGGGCGCCGGCGCCCGCCAACGGCGCGGCCGGGACGGTGACCGGCGCGCAGGGGAACCTGGTGCCGAACGCGCAGCTCGCCGGCGTTCCGCTGGTGACGGCGGCGCAGCAGAAGGCCGTCGCCGGCGCGAAAGCGTCCACAACCGGAACCCAGGCTGGGAATTCCACAGGTCAGGGTGCGGCGACCGCGTCCCCGACCGCTCCGACCGTACCGTTGCAGGGAGCGTTGCCGACTCCGGTGACGCACTGACGACGGAACGGGCTGGAGCATGGTCAGCAAGAAGATGCTGCGGCGGCGGACCGCCGTGACGGTGCTCGCCGTCGCGGCGACCGTCGGCATCCTGGGCGCCAAGCTCGTCGACATCCAGGTCGTTCGGGCGGACGCCTTGCAGCGACAGTCCGTCACCGCCAAAGAGGTCTCGACGCCGCTGCTGGGCAACCGCGGCGACATCGTCGACGCCGACGGCACGGTGCTCGCGACGACGGTCTACACCTACACCGCCGCCGCGTCGCCGAAGGACGCGATCGCGGGCGGCCGCGACAAGATGGTCGAGGCGGCGGCGAAGATCGGCGCCATCACCGGCAAGGGCGGCGACGCGGTCGTCGCGCTGATCGACGCGGCGCTCAAAGCGGACCCCAAGTCGCAGTACGTGCTGATCAAGTCCGGGATGGACGTCGGCACGTTCGACAAGCTCGACAAGCTCCCGTATCCGTGGCTCACCTTCACCAAGAAGCAGGCGCGCAGCTACCCGAACGGTGCGGTCGCGGGAAACCTGCTCGGCTTCCTCTCCGACGGCGGCGACTCGGGGCTCGAGAAGAGCGAGAACACGTGCCTCGCCGGTCAGAACGGCGAGGAGACCTACCAGCGCGGAGCCGATGGTGTCGCCATCCCCGGGAGCACCGTCGTGCAGAAGCAGGCGAAGGACGGCGGCACGCTCAAGCTCACGATCGACGGCGACCTGCAGTGGTTCGCCGAGCAGACGCTGGCCCAGCAGGTGGCGGCGACCGGCTCGAAGTTCGGGTTCGTCACCGTCGCGGAGGCCAAGACCGGCAAGGTCAAGGCGATCGCGCAGTGGCCGGCGCTCGACCCGAACAACATCGACGCGACCGATCCCTCCTATTGGCGGCTCCAGCCGCTCACCGACCCGCGCGAGCCGGGATCGACGTTCAAGGCGCTGACCGCCGCGATGCTGATCGACCAGGGCAAGGCGACGCCGACGAGCCCGGTGCTCGCCCCCTACTCGTGGAAGTCGGGCAACGGCGCCGATCTGCACGACTCGGGCTACCACGCCCCCCTGCGGCTCACCCTCACCGGCGTGCTGATGATGTCGTCGAACACGGGCATGTCGCAGCTCGGCAAGGCGCTCAGCGACCAGACGCGCTACGACTACCTCAAGAAGTTCGGCATCGGCGAGTCGAGCGGCCTGCCGTATCCCGACCAGTCCGACGGCGTCCTGCACCCGGTGAGCGAGTGGGACGACCAGACCAAGTACGCGACCATGTTCGGCCAGGGCGTCTCCGCCACCCAGATCCAGATGGTCGGCGCGTACCAGGCGCTCGCCAACGGCGGCACGCGCATCCCGCTGTCGTTCGTGGAAGGGTGCGAGCACCCGGACGGCACCGTGACCGACATCCCGAACGCCAAGGCGACGCAGGTGGTCTCGGCCCAGGCGGCGTCCACCACGCTCGGGATGATGGAGTCGGTGGTGACCGACGGCGAGCTCAAGAAGCAGCTCCAGATCCCGGGCTACCGCATCGCCGCGAAGACCGGAACGGCCCAGCAACCGGACGGCAAAGGCGGCTATCTGCCGTCGTACTACGTGTCCGTCATGGGCGTCGCGCCGGTGGACGATCCGCAGTACGTCGTTTCGGTCAACCTCGGATTCCCGACTACCATTACTTCGTCGGCAGCGGCCGCTCCGCTGTTCCACACGATCATGAGTCAAGTGCTGAAGACCTACCGGGTGAAGCCGTCGACGTCGAGCCCGGCGGGCTATCCGCCCTACTACTGATGAACACCGTCTACCGAAAGTGAGCCCCGTGACAGGACCGGCGCCATCCTCTCTGCGCCCCGAGCATCCCGTCGCCCGCCCGCTCGCCCAGCTGGTCGCGGAGTTCGGCCTTGACTGCCGCGGCGACCTCGACGGGGTCGAGGTGACCGGCGCGGCCCTCGCGAGCTCGGCCGTCGAGCCGGGCGACCTCTACGTGGGCGTGCCCGGGCGCAACTCCCACGGAGCCACGTACGCCGCCGCCGCCGCCGAGGCGGGCGCTGTCGCCGTGCTGACCGACGAGGAGGGTGCGGCCCTCGCCGCCGACTCCGGCCTCCCGGTCATCGTCACGCCCGACCCGCGCGCCGCGCTCGGCGCCGTCTCGGCCTGGATCTACCGCACCGACGAGAACTCGGCGACGCTGTTCGGAGTGACGGGCACCAACGGCAAGACCAGCGTCGTCTACCTGCTCAACGCCATCCTGGGCCAGCTCGGCGTCGTCGCCGGGCTCAGCTCGACCGCCGAGCGCCGCATCGGCGACACGGTCAACACGAGCAAGCTCACCACTCCCGAGGCGAGCGAGCTGCACGCCCTGCTGGCGCGGATGCGCGAGGAGGGCGTGCGCGCCGCCGCGATCGAGGTGTCGGCGCAGGCGCTCAGCCGTCATCGCGTCGACGGGATCGTGTTCGACGTCGTCGGCTTCACGAACCTCAGCCACGACCACCTCGACGACTACGCCGCGATGGACGACTACTTCGCCGCCAAGCTGGAGCTGTTCCAGCCGGACCGCGCCCGCCGTGGTGTCGTCACCGTCGACTCCGACTGGGGCCGGCAGCTGGTGGAGCAGTCCCGCATCCCCGTCGCGACGCTGTCGAGCTCGCCCGGCTCGGACGCCGAGTGGACGCTGACCGTGCTGGACGAGACGCTGGAGCGCACCGCCTTCGCACTCGAGGGTCCGGACGGCCGCCGGCTCGAGACGAGCATCCCGCTCCTCGGCGCCTACAACGCGGCCAACGCCGCCCTCGCGATCGTCATGCTCGTCGAGTCCGGCTACGATCTCGACGCCATCGGCGCCGCGCTCGAGCGCGACGGCGGCATCGATGCCTACATCCCGGGCCGCGCCGAGCGCCTGTCGGGCGACCGGGGCCCCGTCGTCTTCATCGACTACGGCCACAGCCCCGACGCGTTCCTGTCGACCCTGAGCGCGCTGCGCAAGGTGACCGACGGCCGCATCGTCATGGTGTTCGGCGCCGACGGCGACCGCGACACCACCAAGCGCACCGACATGGGCGCCATCGCCGCGCGCGGCTCCGACGCCGTGGTGATCACCGACTTCCACCCGCGCTGGGAGGACCCGGCGACCATCCGCGCCGCCCTGCTCGAGGGCGCCCGCACGGCCGTCCCCGACCTCGAGCTGTACGAGGTCCCGGACCCGCGGGCGGCTTTCCGGACCGCGCTGTCCCTGGCCGGGGAGGGCGACGTCGTCCTCTACGCCGGACCTGGGCACGAGGACTACCAGGAGGTGGCCGGCCAGCGCCTGCCGTACTCCGCCCGCGAGGACGTCCGTCTCGCGCTCCGAGAGGCCGGGTGGCTCTGATGATCGCGATGACCCTGGCCGAGATCGCCGAGGCCACCCGAGGCACCCTGCTGCTCGACGGCACGGACGCCACGCCCGACACGACGGTGGACGGCCTGTCCACCACCGACTCCCGCGAGGTCGTGCCCGGCACGATCTTCTTCGCCAAGCCCGGAGAGGTCACCGACGGTCACCTGTTCGCCCCGCAGGCCGTCGAGGCCGGCGCCGCCCTGCTCGTGGTCGACCATGCGCTCGACCTCCCGGTGCCGCAGCTGCTCGTCGACGACACGGTGGTCGCGCTCGGCGACTTGGCGACCGAGGTCATCGCGCGCGTCCGCGCCCTCGGCCTGCTGAAGATCGTCGGCATCACGGGCTCGAACGGCAAGACCACGACGAAGAACCTCCTGCGCGCCGTCCTGGAGCAGGTCGGCCCGACCATCGCGCCCCGCGCCTCCTTCAACAACGAGGTCGGCGCGCCGGTGACGATGCTGCAGGTCACCGAGGAGACGCAGTTCCTCGTCGCCGAGATGGGTGCGAGCGGCATCGGCGAGATCGCCCGGCTCGTGCGCATGGCGCGTCCGGACGTCGGCGTCGTCCTCAAGGTGGGCCTGGCGCACGCCGGCGAGTTCGGCGGCATCGAGAAGACGCTCCAGGCGAAGACCGAGATGGTCACCGACCTGCTCGACTCGGATGTCGCCATCCTGAACATCGACGACGCGCGCGTGCGCACGATGGCCGACAAGACCATCGCCCGTGTGCTGTGGTTCGGGCTCGACGAGCAGGCCGCCGTCCGAGCGACGGACATCGTCTCCGACCGTCGCGGCACCTCCTTCACGCTGCACCTGCCGTCGCGGGACGGCGGCGAGGGCGAGTCGCGCCCGGTGCGCTTCCAGGTGCTCGGCGAGCACCACGTCATGAACGCGCTGGCCGCGGCGGCGTCCGCGTACGTCCTCGACGTCGACATCGACACCATCGTGACGGCCCTGCAGTCGGTGAAGACCGCGGAGCGGGGACGCATGGAGGTGCTCGGCAACGACGAGGTCACCGTGATCAACGACGCCTACAACGCGAGCCCGGACTCCATGGCGGCGGCGATCAAGACGCTCGCGCAGATCGCGGAGCCGGACGGGCGCACGATCGCCGTGCTCGGCGAGATGAGCGAGCTGGGCGAGTTCTCGGGGGAGGAGCACGACCGCATCGGCCTGCTCGTCGTCCGTCTCGGCATCGACCAGCTGGTCGTGGTCGGGCCGGAGGCCCGCCGGATGCACATCACGGCGATCAACGAGGGCTCGTGGGACGGGGAGTCCGTCTACTTCGAGACGCAGGACGAGGCGTTCGAGCACCTGCAGGGCTCCCTGCGGCCCGGGGACACCGTGCTGGTGAAGTCCTCCAACTCGGCCGGCCTGCGCTTCCTCGGCGACCGGCTGGGAGGGGCGTTCGCGTGAGAGCCCTGCTGACCTCCGGTGCGCTGTCGATGGCGTTCACGCTGTTCCTGACGCCGCTGTTCATCCGGCTCTTCCGCCGCCTCCAGTGGGGGCAGTTCATCCGCGACGACGGTCCGCAGAGCCACCACGCCAAGCGCGGCACCGCCACGATGGGCGGCATCGTCGTCATCCTGGGCACGCTGTTCGGCTACTTCACCGCGCTGCTGCTCACCGGCGACGAGACCAGCGTCTCAGCGCTGCTCGTGCTGTTCCTCATGGTGGGCCTCGGGATCGTCGGCTTCATCGACGACTTCCTCAAGACCCGGCGCGAGCGCAGTCTCGGGCTGACCGGCTGGGCCAAGGTCGCTGGCCAGGTGGTCGTGGCCACCGTCTGGGCTTTCCTGGCCATCCGGTTCCCCAACGGCAACGACTACACCCCGGCGACGATGAGCGTGTCGTTCATCCGCGACCTGCCGGCCATCGACTTCGGCGCGATCACCAAGTTCGGGGTCATCGGCGTCCTGGTGGGATACGGCCTCTACCTGATCTGGATCAACTTCCTGGTCGCCGCCACTTCGAACGGCGTGAACGTGACGGACGGCCTCGACGGGCTCGCCTCCGGCGCGTCCATCCTCGCCATCGGCGCGTACATCATCATCGGCTTCTGGCAGTCGATCCAGTCGTGCGCGAACGTCAAGCTGAGCGTCGAGAACGTCGCCAAGTGCTACGACGTGCGCGACCCGTTCGACCTCGCGATCGTGGCCACCGCGATCGTCGGCGCGGTCGTCGGCTTCCTGTGGTGGAACACCTCGCCCGCGCAGATCTTCCTCGGCGACACCGGCTCCCTGGCGCTCGGCGGCGCGGTCGCCGCGCTCGCCATCCTGAGCCGCACCGAGCTGCTGCTCATCCTCATCGGCGGCCTGTTCGTCATCGAGGCCGGGTCGGTGATCGTGCAGCGGGCCTACTTCAAGCTCAGCCATGGCAGACGCATCTTCCTGATGAGCCCCATCCATCACCACTTCGAGCTGAAGGGGTGGGCCGAGGTGACGGTCGTCGTCCGGTTCTGGATCATCGGCGGCCTGCTGGTCGCGGCGGGCGTCGGCTCGTTCTACCTGGAGTGGCTGGCCACATGAGCGACGCACGGCGCCTGGAGGAGCTGACCAGCTGGTACGCCGACTGGTCCGGGCTGCGCGTGGCCGTCTACGGCCTCGGCGTCACCGGGTTCTCGGTGGCGGACACGCTCGCCGAGCTGGGCGCGCAGGTGCTCGTCGTCGCCGCGAAGGCCGACGACGAGCGACGGATGCTGCTCGAGGTCATCGGCGCCGAGCTGGTCGAGCAGGAGGATCTGTCGACCCCGCCGGAGCGTCTGGCGGAGTTCGACCCCGAGCTCGTCGTGGTGTCGCCCGGCTTCCACTGGGACCACCCGCTGCTGCTGTGGGCCGAGGCCCGCGGTATCCCCGTCTGGGGCGACATCGAGCTCGCCTGGCGGCTCCGCGACAAGGTCGCCCGCCCGGACGGCGCCGACGGCCCTGCCGACTGGATCTGCGTGACCGGCACCAACGGCAAGACGACCACGGTGCAGCTCACCGCAACGATGATCCTCGCCGGCGACAACCGCGTGGCGCCGTGCGGCAACATCGGCGTGCCGGTGCTCGACGCCATCCGCGACCCCGAGGGCTTCGACGTGCTCGTGGTAGAGCTCTCCAGCTACCAGCTGCACTGGATCAACCGGAACCCCGGCGGCGAGCTCTCGCCCTTCTCGGCCGCGTGCCTCAACATCGCCGACGACCACCTGGACTGGCACGGCTCGATGGAGGCGTACATCGCCGCGAAGGCGAAGGTCTACGACAACACGCAGGTCGCCTGCGTGTACAACAAGGCCGACGAGAACACGCTCCGGATGGTCGAGGAGGCGGAGGTCACCGAGGGTGCCCGCGCCATCGGCTTCGGCCTCGGCGTGCCCGGCCCCAGCGACTTCGGCATCGTCGACGGCATCCTCTGCGATCGTGCGTTCCTGGACGACCGGGCGAACGCGGCCCTGGAGCTGACAACGCTCGACGAGCTGGCCGAGGCCGGCCTCGCCGCGCCGCACGTGGTGGCGAACATCCTGGCCGCCAGCGCCCTCGCCCGGTCCTACGGCGTCTCCCCGCAGGTGATCCGGGATGTGCTGACCGCCTTCCGCCTCGACTCGCACCGCATCGAGCTGGTGCGGACGCAGGACGGCGTGAACTGGGTCGACGACTCCAAGGCGACGAACCCGCACGCGGCCGACGCGTCGCTGCGCGCCTACCCGTCGGTGGTCTGGCTCGTCGGGGGCCTGCTCAAAGGCGTGGATGTGGACGACCTTGTCGGGAAGCACATCGGGCGACTCCGTGGCGCCGTGCTGATCGGCGTCGACCGGGACGCGCTGCGTGCGGCATTCCAGCGACACGCGCCGGAGCTTCCGGTGGTCGAGGTCGAGGCCGACGAGACTGGTGAGGTCATGCCGACGGCGGTGCGGCTGGCCGGCGGTCTCGCCCGCGAGGGCGACACCGTGCTGCTGGCTCCGGCGGCGGCGTCGATGGACCAGTTCGCCGACTACGCAGAACGCGGTCGCCGCTTCCAGGCGGCCGTGCACGAGTACTTGGGAGGTGAGGCGGATGACGACGAGCCCGCCTCGCGTCCCGACCCGCAGCAGGACTGAGCGGCCCGTCGAGGAGACGGCGGAGCACGAGTCCGCCGGGCGGCTGAGCGCCCTCACCACCCGCATCGGGCTGGGGCGTTCGATGACCTCGGAGTCGGCCAACTACTTCCTCCTCCTCGGCGTCACCCTGTTCATGGTCGTCTTCGGCCTGGTCATGGTGCTGTCGTCGTCGGCGGTGGAGTCGCACAACGACAGCGACAACTTCTTCTCCCGGTTCTGGTCGCAGGGCGCCTTCACCCTGGTGGGCCTGCCGCTGATGTTCGTCGTGTCCCGAATCCCGCGCGCGTTCTGGCGCAAGACGATCTGGTTCTTCCTGGCCGCCGCCTGCTTCCTGCAGGTGCTGGTGCTGCTGACGCCGCTCGGCATGGAGATCGGCGGCAACCGCAACTGGATCAAGATCGGCTCCTTCACCGCGCAGCCGTCCGAGGCGATCAAGCTCGCGCTCGTCGTCTGGCTCGGCGTGGTCCTCGCTCGCAAACGGGACATGCTCAGCGAGTGGAAGCACGTGGCCATCCCGATCGTGCCGGTGGCCGGCGGCGCGGTCGCCCTCGTCACGCTCGGCGGGGACCTCGGCACGACCATGATCCTCGCGGCGCTCATCCTCGGCGCGCTCTTCTTCGCCGGCGTCCGCGTCCGCTACCTGGTGACCGGGGTGCTCGCGGTCTCCGTGGTCGCGATCTGCGTCGCGCTCAGCAGCGCGAGCCGCATCGGCCGCATCTCCGCCTACTTCGGCGGCACCAGCGTCGCGAACCCCGACGTCGACTGGCAGATCAAGAACGGCTTCTACGCCCTCGCCTCCGGCGGCGTCTTCGGCGTCGGGCTCGGCAACTCCCACTCCAAGTGGTCGTGGCTGCCGGCCGCCGACACCGACTTCATCTTCGCGATCATCGGCGAGGAGCTGGGCCTCATCGGCGCGGTCGTCGTCCTCCTGCTGTTCGTGATGCTGGCGGTCGTGTTCCTGCGCATCATCCACGCGTCCACGGACCCGTTCGCTCGCGTCACGACGGCGGCGATCATGGTCTGGCTCATCGGTCAGGCGTTCGTCAACATCGCGGTCGTGCTGGGCGTGATCCCGGTGCTCGGCGTCCCCCTCCCACTGATCTCTGCGGGAGGGACTGCGATGATCAGTTCCATGATCGCCATCGGAATCGTGCTGTCGTTCGCCCGGGAGTCGCACCGCGACTCGATCGCAGACCGGTCGGGCGCGCGCCGGTGACCCGCTATCTCCTCGCCGGCGGTGGCACCGCCGGCCACGTCAACCCGCTGCTCGCCGTCGCCGACCGCCTGCGCCGTGACGAACCCGATGCCGAGGTCCTGGTGCTCGGCACCGCGGAGGGGCTGGAGGCACGGCTCGTCCCGCAGCGCGGCTACGAGCTGGCCACCATCCCGAAGCTGCCGTTCCCGCGGCGCCCGAACGCGGCCGCTCTGCGGTTCCCGGGGGAGTACCGGCGCAGCATCCGAACCGTGCGCGACCTGATCGCCGCCCGGGGGATCGACGCGGTCGTGGGCTTCGGCGGGTACGCCGCCGCCCCCGCGTACTCCGCCGCGCGCAAGGCAGGCGTGCCGCTCGTGCTGCACGAGGCCAACGCACGACCCGGCCTGGCGAACCGCCTCGGCGCCCGCTACACGCCGTGGGTGGGCGTCGCCTTCGAGGGCACACCGCTGCCGCATGCGACCTTCGTCGGGATGCCGCTGCGCGTCGAGATCGAGCAACTGGACCGCGCGGCCGCGCGCCCCGAGGCGGCCGCCGAGTTCGGGCTGTCGCCCGACCGCCCCACCCTGCTGGTGACCGGCGGATCCCTCGGCGCCCGCCGGATCAACCAGACGATCGTCGCGCGCGCGACCGAGCTGACCGCGGCCGGATGGCAGGTGCTCCACATCCAGGGCGGCCGCGGCGAGCTGACCGACCCGGGTGTGGACGGCTACCGCCTGCTCGAGTACTGCGACCGGATGGACCTCGCCCTGGCGATCGCCGACTTCGCGGTGGCCCGTGCGGGCGCGGCGACGGTCAGCGAGTTCGCCGCGCTCGGCATCCCCGCGGTGTACGTGCCGTTCCCGATCGGCAACGGCGAGCAGCGCTACAACGCGGCCGGCGTGATCCGGGAGGGCGGCGGCCTGCTCGTCGACGACGCGGAGTTCCAGCCGCCCTGGGTGGACGCGCAGCTGCTGCCCCTGCTGGCGGACCGGGACCGCGCGTCCGAGATGGGACGGCGTGCCGCCTCCGCCGGCGTGCGCGACGGGTCCGACCGCATGGTGGCCCTCATCCGGAGCGCCCTCGGCTGATCCGCACCTTCTCCGCGTAGCCTAGAGAGGTAATGGAGACCTTCTCGCGTAACCGAAAGCTGCACCCGTGACGATCAAGCCCGACCTGACCCTCGCCCTCCCCGAGGAGCTCGGAAAGCTCCACTTCGTCGGCATCGGCGGTTCGGGGATGAGCGGCATCGCCCGCCTGTTCCTCGAGGCCGGCTACACCGTCACCGGATCCGACGTCCGGCACTCGGCGAACATCGACACCCTGCGGGGCCTGGGCGCCACCATCGCGGTCGGCCACGACGCCGCGAACGTCGGCGACGCCGACACGCTCGTCGTCACGGGCGCGCTGTGGCAGGACAACCCCGAGTACCAGCTCGCGCTCTCGAAGGGCCTGCCGGTGCTGCACCGGTCGCAGGCGCTCGCCTGGCTGATCAACCGGTCCCGCCTGGTCGCCGTCGCCGGCGCGCACGGCAAGACCACCTCGACCGGCATGATCATCACCGGCCTGCTCGGACTCGGCGAGGACCCGAGCTTCGTCAACGGCGGCGTGATCGCGTCCCTCGGCAAGAGCTCGCAGACCGGCACCGGAGAGCTGTTCGTCGTCGAGGCGGACGAGTCCGACGGCTCATTCCTGCTGTACGACACCGCGGTCGCCCTCATCACCAACGTCGACCCCGACCACCTCGATCACTACGGGTCGCTGGAGGCGTTCGAGGACGCCTTCGTGACCTTCGCCCGCGAGTCCGACGAGTTCGTCGTCGTGTCCTCGGACGACCCCGGCGCGGTGCACGTCACCGACCGCCTCCGCGAGCAGGCTCCGGACAAGCGGATCGTCACGTTCGGCGAGGCCGAGGACGCGGAGGTCCGCGTCCACTCGATCGTCACGGATGGGCCCGTCGCGTTCACGCTGCGCTACCAGGGCGTCGACTACAGTGCGCAGCTGCGCGTCCCCGGTCGCCACAACGCCATCAACGCCGGCGGCGCCTTCGCGGTGCTGACCGGGCTCGGCTTCGACCCGGCGGCGTCGCTCGCGGCGATCGCGGAGTTCGGCGGCACCGAGCGCCGCTTCGAGCTGCACGGCACAGTCGGGGGCGTCAGCGTCTACGACGACTACGCGCACCACCCGACCGAGGTCGCTGCGGCCCTCTCCGCGGCGCGCACGGTCGTCGGCGACGGCCGGATCATCGCCGTCCACCAGCCGCACCTGTACAGCCGCACGCGCCTGTTCGCGAAGGAGTTCGCCGAAACGCTCGAGCAGTACGCCGACGAGACCGTCGTGCTCGACGTCTACGGTGCGCGGGAGGACCCGGAGCCCGGTGTCACCGGCGCACTGGTGGCCGACCGCTTCGAGCATCCCGAGCACGTCGCCTTCATCGCCGACTGGCAGCAGGCCGCGGACCACACGGCGCGGATCGCGCGCGAGGGCGACTACGTGATCACCCTCGGCTGCGGCGACGTGTACCGGATCGTGCCGCAGCTGCTGGATGCGCTGAAGCGCGAGCACCCGGAGACGGCCGCGGCCGCCGCGGCGACCGCGGAGTGACCACCGCGTGAAGCGTCCCCAGGGTTTCGATCGGTCGGCCGCCCCGGCGGCTGCTCCGGCGCGCCCGCAGGACGCCGACGCCGAGTCGAGCCGCGCAGAGACGCGCGGATCCGTCGGCACGGTGACCGAGCCGGTCCCCATCCTGACCGCCGACCACACCGCCGAGCGGCCGACTCCACCGCGGGAGACCGAAGCGTCGCCGTACTCGCGTCTGCCCAGCAACCGCGAGATCGACAAGGCCCTCCGCGCCGCGCGCCGCGAGCGCAAGCGGCTGGAGCGCGGAGAGGTGCGCCGGTTCACCAAGCGCTCGCGCCGCCGCCGCTACGCCTGGCTGGCGGCGGCCGGCGTCGTCGTCGCGCTGGTGCTCGCCGTGACGATCGTCGCGTACTCGCCGCTGCTCGCGCTCAAGCACATCCAGGTCAGCGGGACCTCGCGGCTGGACGCGGCGACCGTCGAGAAGAAGCTCTCGGATCAGCTCGGCACGCCGTTGCCGCTGCTCGACCAGGCGTCCATCTCGGCGGACCTCGCCGCGTTCCCGCTCATCCGCAGCTACACGGTCGAGAGCCATCCGCCGGACTCGATCGTGGTGCGGGTGGTCGAGCGCCAGCCGGTCGGCGTCATCCAGCGCGGTACCGCGTTCACCCTGGTGGACGCGGCCAAGGTGCCCATCGCGAGCAGCGAGAAGCGCCCGGACGGCTACCCGCTCATCGCGGCCAGCGGGGGAGCGGCCGACGTGGATGCGGACTCGGGCTTCGCGGCCGCCGCAGGCGTGCTCAGCGCGCTGCCCGCCGACGTCCTCGCCCAGGTCGACACCATCGCGGCGAAGACGAAGGACGACGTGAGCTTCACCCTGCGCGGCGGCGGTGCGACAGTGGTCTGGGGGAGCGCGGAGGACTCGTCGCTGAAGGCGGCGGACCTCGCCGCGCTGCTGAAGAGCGCCCCCGACGCCGGCCGCTACGACGTGTCGTCCCCCCACAGCGTCACGACGGGTTGACCGCGCGATGACGGCGACTTTTCCCGACACGCGCGCGGGGTTCCGCGGGCGGGGGCCCGGCGCACCTAACGTCGGATCAAGAATTGCATACTCAGCAAGACTTTAAGCTTCAACTTGAAGTTGAACGTTCCCGTGGAGGCCGGACGTGACAGCAAACCAGAACTACCTCGCCGTGATCAAGGTCGTCGGCATCGGCGGAGGCGGCGTCAACGCCGTCAACCGCATGATCGAGCTCGGCCTCCGCGGCGTCGAGTTCATCGCCATCAACACCGACGCGCAGGCGCTGCTCATGAGCGACGCCGACGTCAAGCTCGATGTCGGCCGTGAGATCACCCGCGGTCTCGGCGCCGGCGCCGACCCCGAGGTCGGCCGCCGCGCCGCCGAGGACCACGCGGAGGAGATCGAGGAGGCGCTGGCCGGCGCCGACATGGTCTTCGTCACAGCGGGCGAGGGCGGCGGCACCGGCACCGGCGGCGCCCCGGTCGTCGCGCGCATCGCGAAGTCGATCGGCGCGCTGACCATCGGTGTCGTCACCAAGCCGTTCTCCTTCGAGGGCAAGCGCCGCCAGCAGCAGGCCGAGGCGGGCGTCCAGCGCCTGAAGGAAGAGGTCGACACCCTCATCGTCGTGCCGAACGACCGGCTGTTGGAGATCAGCGACCGCGGCATCAGCATGCTCGAGGCGTTCTCCACCGCCGACCAGGTGCTCCTCGCCGGTGTCCAGGGCATCACCGACCTCATCACCACACCGGGCCTCATCAACCTCGACTTCGCCGACGTCAAGTCGGTCATGCAGGGCGCTGGCTCCGCGCTCATGGGCATCGGGTCCTCGCGCGGCGCCGACCGGGCGATCAAGGCCGCGGAGCTCGCGGTCGCGTCGCCGCTGCTGGAGGCCTCCATCGACGGCGCCCACGGCGTGCTGCTCTCCATCCAGGGTGGATCGAACCTCGGCATCTTCGAGATCAACGACGCCGCGCGGCTGGTCCAGGAGGCGGTGCACCCGGAGGCGAACATCATCTTCGGTGCGGTCATCGACGACACCCTCGGCGACGAGGTGCGCGTGACCGTCATCGCGGCGGGCTTCGACGGCGGCGAGCCGAACGCGCGCCCGGCCGCGGTGGACGCACGCCGCGCCAGCTTCGTGGAGGCCGGCTCCGAGCAGTCCCAGGTGCAGTCCTCCGCCGAGGTGGAGGCGGGCGAGATCCCGGCTCCCGAGACCTCGGCCTGGCAGACCGGCGAGCAGCCGGTCGCCGAGGCCGCCCCGCAGAAGGACCCGGCGTTCGACGACGAGAATGACGACCTCGACATCCCCGACTTCCTCAAGTAACGGGCTGGCCGACCGGCTCGCCGCGGTCCGGGAGGGCGTCTCCGACGCCGCCCGGGCCGCGGGCCGTTCGCCCGAGGAGCTGACGACGATCGTCGTGACCAAGTTCCACCCGGCGTCGCTCGTGCGCGACCTGCATGCGCTGGGCGTGCATGACGTGGGGGAGAACCGCCACCAGGAGGCGCAGGAGAAGGCGGCGGAGCTCGCCGACCTCGACCTGACCTGGCACTTCGTGGGTCAGCTGCAGAGCAAGAAGGCGCGTCAGGCGCGGCGGTACGCCTCGGTCATCCACTCGGTCGACCGCGTGTCCCTGGTGGACGCGCTGGCCTCCGACGAGTCGACCGTCGACGCGTTCGTGCAGCTCAACCTGACCGACGATCCGGCACGCGGAGGCGTCGCCGACCGCGACCTCGAGCCGCTGGTCGAGCACGTGCTCGCCACCCCCGGGCTGCGGCTCCTCGGCGTGATGGCCGTCGCCCCGCTCGGCGAGGAGCCCGCCCGCGCCTTCGAACGGGTGCGCGCAGCCTCCGAGCGCGTCCGCGCGCTCGCCCCGGACGCCTCCGCGATCTCCGCCGGGATGTCGCAGGACTACCGCGAGGCGATCGCCGCAGGCGCGACACACCTTCGCATCGGGACCGCCATTACCGGGAATCGTCCGCAGCTTCGTTAATCTCGAAGCAAGAGTTCGACGTGCCTACGGAGGAAGCCATGGCCAACCCGCTGAAGAAGACGATGGTCTACCTGGGCCTCGCCGACGAGGAGCTGGAGTTCGAGGACCAGCCGCAGGAGCAGGCTCAGCACCAGCCCCGCCGCGAAGCCCCCGAGCGCACGCCGGCCGCGTCGCCGGTCCAGGCCGTCCCACACCCCGCTCCGGTCGCTCCCGCGGCCGGCCGCGCTCCGGTCACGCCGCTGCGCACGTCGAAAACCGCACGGAATGCATCGGTACAGGAAATGAACGAGATCCTCACGGTCCACCCCCGCCAGTACCGCGACGCCCAGGCGATCGCCGAGTCGTTCCGGGAGGGGATCCCGGTCATCATCAACCTCTCGCAGATGAGCGAGGGCGACGCCCGCCGCCTCATCGACTTCGCCAGCGGCCTCTCGCAGGGCCTCTACGGCAAGATCGAGCGGGTCACCCCCAAGGTCTTCCTCCTCTCGCCCAGCCACGTCGTCGTCTCCGGCGAGCACGGCGGGCAGGACGCCGAGGTCGACGCCTCCTTCTTCGCCCAGGCCTGACGGTCGACGCGGCACGCACGACGCTCGAAAGCGCACCGGCTACCTCCCAGGGGAGCCGGTGCGCTTTCGTCCATACTGGGAGGGTGTTCGTCGTCTCGCTCATCGCGACTGTCCTCTATTACGCGCTGCTCATCTACTTCTTCGTCCTGTGGGCGCGCTTCGTCCTGGACCTCGTGCGCGTGTTCGCCCGGCAGTGGCGTCCACGCGGCTTCGGCCTGGTGCTCGCCGAGTCGACGTACGTGGTGACCGACCCGCCCATCCGCTTCTTCCGGCGCATCATCCCGCGCCTGTCCATGGGCCCGATCGCGATCGACTTCGGCTGGAGCCTCACCATGCTGGTCGTCATCATCGGCTTGTACGTCACGCTGGGATTCCGCTGAGCGTCGTTCCCGTTTCCGCGGCGAGCCCCGTTGTATCGTGGACGAGCCGCGCTGAGACCGTGCGGTGAAGTGCGCGACCGACGCCCGTTTTGCTAGCGTTGGGTAACGCGATCCCGTACCAATTCACGATCGAAGGTGGCTTGCCATGGCGCTGACTCCGGAAGATGTAGTCAACAAGCGGTTCCAGCCGACGAAGTTCCGCGAGGGCTACGACCAGGACGAGGTCGACGACTTCCTCGACGAGGTCGTCGTCGAGCTGCGTCGCCTGAACCAGGAGAACGAGGAGCTGAAGCAGCGCCTCGTCGCCGCCGACTCGCGCATCGCCGAGCTGCAGCGCAGCGCGGGCCAGGGCGGCGCAGCCCCGGCCGCGGCGTCCGCACCGGCCGACAACGCCGAGGCCGAGCGCCTCCAGCGCGAGAACGAGGAGCTGAAGCAGCGCCTCGCCCAGGCCCAGCAGGAGGCCGCACAGGCCAAGCAGCAGGCGGAGCAGTCGCAGCAGGCCGCCCCTGCCTACCAGGCTCCGGCCGACGACGCGAACGACCCCAACGCCACCAACAACCTCCTCCAGCTGGCCCGCCGCCTGCACGAGGAGCACGTGCGCGAGGGCGTCGAGAAGCGCGACCAGCTCATCGCCGAGGGTCACGCCACCGCCGCCCGCATCGTCGCCGAGGCGGAGTCGAAGCAGCGCGCTCAGATCAGCGCACTCGACCAGGAGCGCACCGGCCTCGAGCGCCGCATCGACGAGCTCCGCTCGTTCGAGCGCGACTATCGCAAGGGCCTGAAGTCGTACATCGAGAGCCAGCTCCGCGACCTCGACGCGCCCGTCCAGGGCAGCGGCCAGAACGCGGGCGCGCGCTCCGCTGCTCCCGTGAGCGCCGGCGGCGGCGTGCCGGCCCCGGTCTCGGCCAGCGGCTCGGACGACTCCGGCAACTCGGGCCAGACCTCGACCTTCCCCGGCTTTGGAGGCTAGTCCCTCCCGGCCCAAGGTCAGCATCAGGGCCTTGGCGGTCCTGGCGGTGGTCGCGCTCTGCGTGTACCTCATCGACCAGATCGCCAAGGTCCTGGTCGTGTCGAACCTCTTCGAGGGCCAGCAGGTCGAGGTCCTGGGTCAGCTCCTCCAGTTCCACTTCGTCAAGAACGCGGGAGCGGCCTTCTCGATCGGCAGCGGGTCCACGTGGATCTTCTCCATCGTCGGGGTCGGTGTGCTCGGCTTCGTCATCTGGTACGCGCCGCGGATCCGGTCGACGGCCTGGGCTGTCCTGTTCGGGCTCCTGCTCGGCGGCCTGCTCGGCAATCTGACCGACCGGCTGTTCCGTGAGCCGGGCTTCGGCGTCGGCCATGTTGTCGACTTCCTGCAGATCCCGCTCCTGCCGGCGATCTTCAACCTCGCCGACGTCGCGATCGTGTCGAGCATGGTGCTGTTCCTCATCCTGACCCTCCGCGGGATCGGGCTGGACGGCCGGCGCACGCGCGACGAGGACGACGAGGCGGCCGCCGAGGCCGACGACGTGGACGCCGGGGAGGCGTCGACGACGGACACACCGAACGACAAGCCGCAGGGCTAGATGGAATCGCGCAGCTTCCCCATCCCGGACGGGCTGGAGGGCTCACGCGTCGACGCGGGCCTGGCCAAGCTCCTCGGCTTCTCGCGGAGTTTCGCCGCCGAGATCGCCGAGGCGGGCGGGGTCACCGTCGACGGCCGCGAGGCGGGCAAGTCCGACCGTCTGACCGCGGGCTCCTGGCTCGAGGTGTCGTGGCAGCCGAAGTCCGACGTCGAGATCGTGCCGATCGCCGTCCCGGAGCTGACGATCGTCCACGACGACGACGACATCGTGGTGATCGACAAGCCCGTCGGGGTCGCCGCGCATCCGTCGGTCGGCTGGGAGGGCCCGACCGTTCTCGGGGCGCTGGCGGCGGCCGGCTTCCGCATCTCGACCTCGGGCGCCGCCGAGCGCGCGGGCATCGTGCACCGGCTGGACGCGGGCACCAGCGGCCTCATGGTCGTCGCGAAGTCGGAGCGCGCCTACACCGCGCTGAAGCGCGCCTTCCACGACCGCACGGTCGAGAAGATCTACCACGCGGTCGTCCAGGGGCACCCGGACCCGCTGACCGGCACCATCGACGCGCCGATCGGGCGGCATCCCAGGTCGGACTGGAAGTTCGCCGTCGTGGCCGGCGGCAAGCCGTCGGTGACGCACTACGAGACCATCGAGGCGTTCCCGTCCGCGAGCCTGCTCGAGATCCACCTGGAGACGGGACGCACGCACCAGATCCGCGTCCACATGGCGGCGCAGCGGCACCCCTGCGTCGGCGACGCGATGTACGGGGCGGACCCGGTTCTCAGCGAGAGACTGGGTCTTACCCGGCAGTGGCTGCACGCCGTCCAGCTCGCGTTCGAGCACCCGGCGACGGGGGAGTGGGTCACCTTCACGACGACCTATCCGGACGACCTGCAACACGCCCTGGACGTGCTCCGAGCGTCGTAGGTCCGACGTAGGCTGTACTCACCTATGAGCGACTCCTTCGTCCACCTCCACGTCCACTCCGAGTACTCCATGCTCGACGGCGCGGCGCGCGTCAAACCGCTGATCGAGTCGGCGGTCGCGCAGGGGATGCCGGGCGTCGCGGTCACTGACCACGGCAACATGTTCGGCGCCTTCGACTTCTGGCGCACCGCGACCGACGCCGGCATCAAGCCGATCATCGGCACCGAGGCCTACCTCACGCCGGGAACGCACCGCACCGACAAGACCCGCATCCGCTGGGGCGACGGCGGCGGCGACGACGTCTCGGGTTCCGGCGCGTACACGCACATGACCATGCTCGCGGCGACCACCGAGGGCATGCACAACCTCTTCCGACTGTCGTCGTACGCGTCGATGGAGGGCTACTACTTCAAGCCGCGCATGGACCGCGAGCTGCTGAGCAAATACTCCAAGGGCATCATCGCGACCACCGGATGCCCGTCGGGCGAGGTGCAGACGCGCCTCCGCCTCGGTCAGTACGAGCTGGCGCGCGAGGCCGCGGCGGAGTTCAGGGACATCTTCGGCAAGGAGAACTTCTTCGCCGAGATCATGGACCACGGGCTCGGCATCGAGCGCCGCATCATGTCCGACCTCATCCGGCTCGCCAAAGACCTCGGCCTGCCGCTCGTCGCGACCAACGACCTCCACTACACGCACGCGGAGGACGCCAAGAGCCACGCCGCGCTGCTGTGCGTCCAGTCCGGCTCCACCCTCGACGACCCCAACCGGTTCAAGTTCGACGCCGACGAGTTCTACCTCAAGACGCCCGAGCAGATGCGGCAGCTGTTCCGCGACTACCCGGAGGCGTGCGACAACACGCTCGCCATCGCCGAGCGCTGCGACGTGCAGTTCGACACCGCCGCGAACTACATGCCGCGGTTCCCGGTGCCCGAGGGCGAGACCGAGCAGACCTGGTTCGTCAAGGAGGTCGAGAAGGGCCTCGAGCACCGCTACCCGAATGGCATCACGCCCGAGGTGCGCAAGCAGGCCGACTACGAGATCGGCGTCATCTCGCAGATGGGCTTCCCGGGCTACTTCCTCGTCGTCGCCGACTTCATCAACTGGTCGAAGCGCAACGGGATCCGCGTCGGCCCCGGACGTGGTTCCGGCGCCGGCTCGATGGCCGCGTACGCGATGCGGATCACCGACCTCGACCCGCTGCAGCACGGCCTCATCTTCGAGCGCTTCCTCAACCCCGACCGCGTCTCCATGCCCGACTTCGACGTCGACTTCGACGACCGCCGCCGTGGCGAGGTCATCAAGTACGTGACCGAGAAGTACGGCTCGGAGCGCGTCGCCCAGATCGTCACCTACGGCACCATCAAGGCCAAGCAGGCGCTGAAGGACTCGGGCCGGGTGCTCGGCTTCCCCTTCTCCATGGGCGAGAAGCTGACCAAGGCGATGCCGCCGCCCGTCATGGGCAAGGACATCCCGCTGACGGGCATCTTCGACAAGGAGCACCCGCGCTACAAGGAGGCCGTCGACATCCGCGCGGTCGTCGAGAGCGACCCCGAGGCCAAGACCGTGTTCGACACGGCGCTCGGCCTCGAGAACCTGAAGCGCCAGTGGGGCGTGCACGCGGCCGGCGTCATCATGTCGTCCGACCCGCTGATCGACGTCATCCCGATCATGAAGCGGGAGCAGGACGGCCAGATCGTCACGCAGTTCGACTATCCGGCGTGCGAGTCGCTGGGCCTGATCAAGATGGACTTCCTGGGGCTCCGCAACCTCACCATCATCAACGACGCCCTCGACAACATCCGCGACAACCGCGGTGAAGAGCTCGTGCTCGAAGATCTCGAGCTCGACGACCGGCCCGCGTACGAACTCCTGTCGCGCGGCGACACCCTCGGCGTGTTCCAGCTCGACGGCGGCCCGATGCGCTCCCTGCTGCGGCTCATGAAGCCGGACAACTTCGAGGACATCTCCGCACTGATCGCGCTGTACCGCCCGGGTCCGATGGGCGCGAACTCGCACACCAACTACGCGCTGCGCAAGAACGGCCAGCAGGCGATCACGCCCATCCATCCGGAGCTCGCAGAGCCGCTGGCGGACATCCTCTCGACCAGCTACGGCCTCATCATCTACCAGGAGCAGGTGATGGCGATCGCCCAGAAGGTCGCCGGCTTCTCGCTCGGCCAAGCAGACATCCTGCGCCGCGCCATGGGCAAGAAGAAGAAGTCCGAGCTGGACAAGCAGTTCGAGGGCTTCTCGCAGGGCATGCAGGCCAACGGCTACTCGATGGACGCGGTCAACAAGCTGTGGGAGATCCTGCTCCCGTTCTCCGACTACGCGTTCAACAAAGCGCACTCGGCGGCCTACGGCGTCATCTCCTACTGGACCGCGTACCTCAAGGCGCACTACCCGGCCGAGTACATGGCGGCGCTCCTCACGAGCGTCGGCGACTCCAAGGACAAGATGGCGCTCTACCTCAACGAGTGCCGCCGCATGGGCATCAAGGTGCTCCCGCCGGACGTCAACGAGTCGAACCTCTACTTCGCCGCGGTCGGCGAGGACATCCGCTTCGGCATGGGCGCCGTGCGCAACGTCGGCGCCAACGTCGTCGAGGGTGTGCGCGAGGCGCGCGAGAGCAAGGGCCGTTTCGAGTCGTTCCACGATTTCCTGAACAAGGTGCCCATCCACGCCGCCAACAAGCGGACGGTCGAATCGCTGATCAAGGCGGGCGCGTTCGACTCGCTCGGGCACACCCGGCGGGCTCTCGTCGAGGTGCACGAGGACGCCGTGGAATCGGCCGTCAAGATCAAGCGCAACGAGGCGAACGGCGACGTCGGGTTCGACTTCGACAGCCTGTGGGGCGAGGACGAGGTGGCGCAGACCCAGCACCACATCCCGAGCCGGCCGGAGTGGGCCAAGCGCGACAAACTGGCGTTCGAGCGCGAGATGCTGGGCCTGTACGTGTCCGACCATCCGCTCGCCGGACTCGAGCTGCAGCTGGCGAAGTTGGCGAGCACCGGAATCGCCGAGCTCGTCGGATCGGAGAACATCCAGGACGGCGAGACGGTCACCATCGCGGGCCTCGTGACGAGCGTGCAGCACCGCGTGGCGAAGGCGTCGGGCAATCAGTACGGCATGATCCAGGTCGAGGACTTCGGCGGCGAGCTGACCGTGATGTTCATGGGCAAGGCGTACCAGGAGTACTCGCACGCCCTGCAGGGCGACGCGATCGTCGTCGTCCGCGGCCGGGTGAGCCTGCGCGACGACGGGATGAACCTCCACGCGTTCTCGCTGATGACGCCCGATCTCGGTCAGGTCGACGACACTGCGACCCTGATGATCACCATGCCGGACCAGCGGGCGACGACCGACACCGTGATGTCGCTCAGCGAGGTGCTGGCGCGGCATCCCGGCGAGAGCGAGGTGCGCCTCCGGCTCGTGAAGGGTCAGGTTGCGCGCGTCTTCGAGGTGCCGAAGCCGGTGAAGGTGAGCGCCGACCTGTACGGCGAGCTGAAGGGGCTGCTCGGGCCGAACTGCCTGGTCTGAGCGTGTCCGCCGGCCCGGGCGCGGCTCAGACCGGGGTGCCGGGCCGCCAGTAGGTGCGCTCGTGGTAGACGAGCGGGGCGTCGTCCTCTCCGAGGGCGCCCTGCTCGATCTGCACCACCACGACCGCGCTGTTGTGCACTTGCACGCGCTCCAGGATGCGTCCAACCATCCACGCGGTCGTGTCCTTGATCACGGGGAGGCCGTGCGGGCCGCGGTACCAGTGGTCGCCGACGAACCGGGTCTGGTTGTCGCCGGACAGGATCTGGGCGACCTCCCGGTTGCGCACGCCGAGGGTGTGGATGACCACGCGGTCCGTCTCGGCGATGGCGGGCCAGCTCGACGCCGAGAGCGCCATGTTGAAGGTCGCCAGCGGCGGGACCGCCGCGAGCGACGCCAGCGAGGTGGCCGTGAACCCGACGGGCGTGCCGTCCTCGCGCTGGGCGGTGACGATGGCGACGCCGGCCGCGTGCCGACGGAAGGTCTGACGGAAGGCCGCGAGGTCGGGGGTGGCGTCGGTGACCGTGCCGTCGGTCGGGTCGGGGGATGCGCTGTTCATACTGTGGGTACAAGCTCCAGTCGGGCTGGAAGATTCCGGGCGGGTAGGCTTGATGGGCCATGATCCAGACCATCGATCTCCGCGGTGTCCAGCCTACTCGTGCCGCGTTCCAGCGCCTCGTGCCCCGTCCCGTCGTGGACGTGCAGGTCGCGATGACCGTCGCGGCCGACCTGATCGCCGACGTGCGCGAGCGCGGTGTCGCCGCCCTGCGCGAGCAGGCCGAGCGGTTCGACGGCGGCGCTCCGGCGTCCCTCCGTGTCCCGCAGGCGGAGATCGACGCCGCCGTGGCGGCGCTGCCCGCCGACGTGCGCGAGGCCCTGGAGGAGGCGATCGCGCGCGTCCGCGAGGCGACCGCCGCCCAGGTCCCGCCGCCCGCCGAGACGGTCATCCGCCCGGGCGCGAGCATCGTGCAGCGCTGGGAGCCGGTCGAGCGTGCCGGGCTGTATGTGCCGGGCGGAAAGGCCGTCTACCCGTCGAGCGTCGTGATGAACGCCGTGCCCGCGCAGGTCGCCGGCGTGGCCTCCGTCGCCCTGGTCAGCCCGCCGCAGCGGGAGTTCGGGGGAGCGGTCCACCCGGTCATCCTGGGGGCCGCGGGCCTGCTGGGCATCGACGAGGTCTACGCGATGGGAGGCGCCGGCGCGATCGGCGCGCTGGCGTACGGCGTCGAAGAGCTGGGCCTCGACCCCGTGCAGGTCATCACCGGCCCCGGCAACATCTACGTCGCGGCCGCCAAGCGCGTGGTCCGCGGTCAGACCGGCATCGACTCCGAGGCCGGCACGACCGAGATCCTGGTGATCGCCGACGACACGGCGGACGCGTCCTATGTCGCCGCCGACCTGGTCAGCCAGGCCGAGCACGACGAGGCCGCCGCGTCCCTCCTCGTCACGGACAGCCCCGCGTTCGCGGACCGCGTCGTCGCCGAACTCGGGCGACTGGCCGACGCGACCAAGCACGCCGAGCGCGTCCGGACGGCGCTCGGCGGCCCGCAGTCCGCGATCGTCCTCGTCGACGACCTCGCCGCGGCCGCCGCGTTCAGCAACGCGTACGGTCCCGAGCACCTGGAGCTCCAGACGACCGACCCGGATGCGCTGCTCGCGTCCATCCGCAACGCCGGCGCGATCTTCCTCGGCCCCACCTCGCCGGTCAGCCTCGGCGACTACCTGGCCGGCTCGAACCACGTGCTGCCGACCGGCGGTCAGGCGCGGTTCTCGCCGGGCCTGGGCGCGTACTCGTTCCTGCGGCCGCAGCAGGTGGTCCGCTACGACCGCGAGGCGCTGCACGAGGTCGCCGACCGCATCGTGGCGCTCTCGACCGCGGAGGACCTTCCTGCCCACGGCGAAGCGGTCACTCAGCGGTTCCGCACCCGGTGAGCGATAGAATTCCTCCATGTTCTGCCCCTTCTGCCGCCACCCGGACTCCCGTGTCATCGACTCGCGGACGAGTGACGACGGGCTCTCCATCCGCCGTCGCCGGCAGTGCCCGGAGTGCGGCCGTCGCTTCTCGACCACCGAGACCGCGAGTCTCAGCGTGATCAAGCGCAGCGGCGTGGCGGAGCCGTTCAGCCGCGAGAAGATCGTGCTGGGCGTGCGCAAGGCGTGCCAGGGGCGTCCGGTCACCGACTCCGACCTCGCCGTGCTGGCGGGCAAGGTCGAGGAGACCATCCGGTCGACGGGAGCCTCGCAGATCGAGGCCAACGACATCGGGCTCGCCATCCTGCCGGAGCTCCGCGAGCTCGACGAGGTCGCATACCTGCGCTTCGCGAGCGTCTACCAGGCCTTCGACTCCCTCGACGACTTCGAGGAGGCCATCCGCTCGCTGCGCGTGGCGCACCAGGAGCCTGTCGGCGCCGAGTGAGCTCCAGGCGATATTCTGCTATCGGCATGTATCGCGCACTCTTCGACCTCGTCCTCTCCCGCCTCGACCCCGAGCGGGCCCATCACCTCGCGTTCGTGGTGATCCGCGCCCTCCCGGCCGTCGGTCTCGGCGGACTGGCCCGGCGCTTCACCGCCCCGGACCCGTCCCTCGCCGTGGAGGCCCTGGGCCAGCGGTTCGACTCGCCGTTCGGCGTCGCCGCCGGCTTCGACAAGGACGGCGAGGGCGTGCTGGGTCTCGGCGTGCTCGGCTTCGGCCACGTGGAGGTCGGCACGATCACCGCGCGCCCGCAGCCCGGCAACGACAAGCCGCGGCTGTTCCGCCTCATCCCGGACCGCGCGGTCATCAACCGGATGGGCTTCAACAACCATGGCGCCGGCGCGGCCGCCAACAGGCTGCTGGGTGTCCGACGTGCCCGCACCCGCCCGGTGCTCGGGGTCAACATCGGCAAGTCGCGCGTCGTCGCGGTCGAGGACGCCACCGCCGACTATCTGACCAGCGCTCGCGCGCTCGCGCCCGTCGCCGACTACCTCGTCGTCAACGTCAGCTCGCCGAACACCCCGGGGCTCCGCGGCCTGCAGGAGCTCGAACTCCTGTCGCCGCTGCTCACCGCGGTCAAGGAGGTCGCGGGGGAGACCCCGCTGCTGGTCAAAATCGCGCCGGACCTCACCGACGAGCAGGTGGAGCGCATCGCGCGCCTCGCCGTCGAGCTGGGCCTCGCCGGCATCATCGCGACCAACACCACGATCTCGCGCGACGGCCTCGCCACCGATCCGGCGGTCGTCGAGGCGGCCGGCGCGGGGGGCTTGAGCGGTGCACCGCTCGCCGCCCGCTCCCTGGAGGTGCTGCGCCTCATCCGTGCGGTCGTCCCCGCCCAGCTGTGCGTCATCTCGGTGGGCGGTGTCGAGACCGCGGAGGACGTGCAGGAGCGGCTGGATGCCGGCGCCACGCTGGTGCAGGGCTACACGGCGTTCCTCTACCGCGGCCCGCTCTGGGCGCGCGAGATCAACCGCGGGCTGCTACGCCTCCGGCGTGCCCTGGTGGAAGCGTAGGCGCCAGCGCCCCGAGCTCCGCACCCAGAGCGAGCTGCGCAGGGTCGCCCCGCGCGCATCCGTCGTCCGGGCGGTGAGCAGCAGCGCGTCGCCGGAGACCCGGTCGACGCCGAGCACTTCGAGGTCCGCTGCCGGCGCGTCCTCGTCGGCGAGCTCCGAGACGATCGCGTCGCGACCCCAGAGACGGCCGGAGCGGCCGATCTCCTCGAACGACGGATGCAGCAGCTCGGCCAGGCGGGACGCGTCGGTCCGCACCGCCGGCTCCAGCAGCTCGCGCTCCAGCCGGGCGACGACCTGCTCGTCCGTCTCCGCGGCGTCGAGCCCGTCGAACAGGTCGAACTCGAGCGCGGCGTCGGCGGCAGGAGCGGCGGATGCGGGAGCGGCGGGAGCGGCGGAAACAGACTCCAGCGGTGCCACCTCCACCGCGTCCGGCTCGACCGCCTCCGGCTCGACCGCCTCCGGCTCGACCGCCGGCGCGGTCCCCGCCCATCCCGGGCCGATCGGGATCGGGTCGCCCTTCTGGTACGCCGTCGCGACCGCGCGAGCGCGTTGGTCCGCCGCCTCGTTCAGATCGTGCCCGGCGTGCCCCTTGACCCACTCGAAACGGTACTGACGCCCCTGGAGTCCGCGGTCCAGGCGCTCCAGAAGCTCGCGGTTGAGCACAGGAGCGCCGTCGGCCTTGCGCCAGCCCTTCCGCTTCCAGCCCGGCATCCACTTCGTCACCGCGTTGATGACGTACTGGCTGTCGCAGAAGATGTGGAGATCGTTGCCCTCCAGGTGCGCCGTCGACTCCAGGAGGTCGATGACGGCCATGAGCTCGCCCTGGTTGTTCGTTCCGTGCGGCCAGCCGCCCGCCGACCAGTGGTCGTCGTCGACGTACCAGGCCCACCCGGCAGGACCGGGATTGCCGAGGGCGGAGCCGTCGGCCGCTGCGACGATCGTCACGTCAGCTCGGGTACTGGCCGCGCTTGACCTGCGGCTTGGGCAGACGCATGATCCGCAGCTGCAGGGCGCGCATGGCGCCGTACCAGCGCAGGCCGCGCTCCACCTTCGTCTTGCCGAACTTGTCGCCGACGCGCCGCTGGATCAGGAACCCGAGCACGAAGCAGTCGATCACCGCGATGAGGAAGAAGCCCCACAGCGCGAACAGGCCGTAGACCTGCAGGACCGGCGACGGCAGGAACGTCAGCACGATGACGATGAGCATGACCGGGATGAGGAATTCGCCGATCGAGAACCGCGCGTCCACGTAGTCGCGCACGTAGCGCCGCTGCGGGCCACGGTCGCGGGCGGTCAGGTAGCGGTCGTCGCCTGCGGCCATGCCGACGCGGGCCCGCTCACGAGCCTCCGCCTGCTTGGCGCGGGCCTGACGGGCCGCCTCCTTGCGGTCGGTCGGCACGAGCGGGCGCTTGCGGGCGGCCTCCTGCTCGCGGCGGGAGGGCGTGGGAGCGCCCTTGCCCTGCTTCAGCCGGGCGGCCGTCTCTTCGGGGGTCTCGACCGCGGGCGTCTCCGCCTCGGCCGGGTTCTGTCGCTTTGCCAACTTCGCGCCTTCGATTCTGGGGTCCGCTTAACATTATCCGCATGACAGACAGCCAGCAGACCCCCGATCCGGCAACCTCCGGCTCGTCCGACCCCGCCGAGCAGACGGTGCGCACCGCGGTCGACCGCGGCATGCCCTCCGCCGTCGCCGACCTCTCGCAGCTCGTGCGCATCCCGTCGGTGTCGTGGTCGGCCTTCGACCCCGCCAACGTCCGCCGCAGCGCCGAGGCGGTGGCCGCCCTCCTGAGCGACACCGGGATGTTCGATGCGGTCGAGATCAAGCAGGCGCCGACCGCGGACGGCGGAACGCTCGGGCAGCCCGCCGTTCTCGCCACCCGAGCCGCGCGCAACGGTCGGCCGACCGTGCTGCTGTATGCGCACCACGACGTGCAGCCGGAGGGCGACGAAGCGCTCTGGGAGACGCCGCCGTTCGAGCCGACCGTGCGCGGAGACCGCCTCTACGCCCGGGGCGCCGCCGACGACAAGGCGGGCGTGCTGACCCACGTCGCGTCCGTCCGCGCGCTGCGCGACGCCTTCGGCGACGACCTCGAGCTCGGGCTCGCCGTGTTCATCGAGGGGGAGGAGGAGTTCGGCTCCCGCTCGTTCGCGCACTTCCTGGAGCAGAACAAGGAGGCGCTGGCCGCCGACGTGATCGTCGTCGCCGACTCGGACAACGTCGACGTGAACACCCCGGCGCTCACCGTCTCGCTGCGCGGCAACGTCACCTTCAAGCTCACGGTCGCGACGCTGGAGCACGCCTCACACTCCGGCATGTACGGCGGCGCCGCCCCCGACGCGATGCTCGCCATGGTGAAGCTGCTCGCGACCCTGCACGACGAGAAGGGCTCGGTGGCCGTCGAAGGCCTCACCTCGTACACCGACGCCGCCGAGCCGCCCGCGTTCAGCGAGGAGGAACTGGCGAAGGACGCCGCCCTGCTCGACGGCGTGACCAGCATCGGCACCGGGCCCGTCCTGTCCCGGATGTGGTCGCAGCCCACCATCACGATCACCGGCATCGACGCGCCGTCGGTCGCGAACGCGTCCAACACGCTGCTGCCGAGCGTCGCGGTGCGTGTCAGCTCGCGCGTCGCGCCCGGGCAGCCGGCCAGCGAGGCGTACGAGGCGCTGGAGCGGCACCTGCGGGCGCACGCGCCGTTCGGCGCGCACATCACGATCGAGGACGTCGACCTGGGCGACCCGTTCCTCGTGGACACGGACGGCTGGGCGGCGACCGAGGCGAAGCGCGCAATGACGGACGCGTGGGGGAAGGAGGCGGTCGAGACGGGCATCGGCGGGTCCATCCCGTTCATCGCCGACCTCGTCCGCGAGTTCCCGGAGGCGCAGATCCTGGTCACCGGAGTGGAGGACCCCGACACGCGGGCGCACAGCCCGAACGAGTCGCTGCACCTCGGCGTGTTCAAGCGGGCGATCCTCACCGAAGCGCTCCTGCTTGCGCGGCTGAACGGTCGCGAGGCATCCTGAACGAACTGTGACTCCAAGCGAATTGGCACCGGGAAGTCGTACAATCGACCCAGATTTCGTTCCGGAGTCAGAAACATCCTTCCGAAGGAGCCCCATGACCGACACAACGCTGACCGCGACCAAGGCCCACGGCGTCGGCCTGACCGACACCGCGGCCTCCAAGGTCAAGAGCCTGCTCGAGCAGGAGGGCCGCGACGACCTGCGTCTGCGCGTCGCCGTCCAGCCCGGTGGATGCTCGGGTCTGATCTACCAGCTGTACTTCGACGAGCGCATGCTCGACGGGGACGCGACCGTCGACTTCGACGGTGTGGAGGTCATCGTCGACAAGATGAGCGTCCCGTACCTCGACGGTGCGACGATCGACTTCGAGGACACCATCCAGAAGCAGGGTTTCACCATCGACAACCCCAACGCCACCGGCTCCTGCGCGTGCGGAGACTCCTTCCACTGAGCGCTCCATAGCACAGGAAAAGACATCGGGCCGCCCCTCTCGGGGCGGCCCTTTTGTTCGGATCAGGGTGTCAGTCGGAGTAGGGTAGACACAGCCACATACAGTTGCATGTGAACTGTCCCAGTAGTCACTCGAAAGGTCACCGGTGCGTCACAATCGCCGTCTCCGATGGGCTGCCATCCCGATCGCCGCGACTCTCGTCGTAGCGCTCGCGGGCTGCACTCAGGCCCAGCTGCACGGATTCCTCCCGGGCTTCGTCGAGGGTGAGCCGCCCGTCACGAACCACACCGAGCGCATCAGCGGCCTGTGGGTGACCAGCTGGATCGTCCTCCTCATCGTCGGCATCGTCGTGTGGGGCCTGATCCTTTGGGCGGTCATCGTCTACCGCCGCCGCAAGGGCCAGACCGGCCTCCCGGTGCAGCTGCGCTACAACATGCCGATCGAGATCTTCTACACGATCGTGCCGCTCATCCTGGTGCTCGGCTTTTTCGCCTTCACCGCGCGCGACCAGGCCGCCATCGAGCAGCCCTACGCGAACCCGGACGTCAAGATCCAGGTCTACGCCAAGCAGTGGGCGTGGGACTTCAACTACGTCACCGATAACGTCTACGACCCCGGCATCCAGGTCCAGCCGGACGACAACAGCGCCACCCCCGGATCCGTCCAGGAGGGCGAGGTTCCGACGCTGTACCTGCCCGAGAACAAGAAGATCACTATCCAGCTCGATTCGCGCGATGTGATCCACTCGTTCTGGGTGCCGGCGATGCTCTACAAGAAGGACGTCATCCCGGGCAAGACCAACTACATGTACTTCGAGACGACGGACCGCACCGGGACCTTCGTCGGCAAGTGCGCCGAGCTCTGCGGCGAGTACCACTCCGCGATGCTCTTCAACGTCAAGATCGTGTCGCAGTCCGACTACGACGCGCACATCCAGAAGCTGAAGGACCAGGGCTACACGGGCCAGCTGGGCCCGGAGTACGACCGCAACCAGAACCTGCCGGGCAGGGGCACCCCTTCGGGTCCCCAGGGCGGCAACGAGTAGGACGCACTGATGACGACGACAGCACCGGCACCGGGGGCGACCACCGCCCCGAAGCCCACGCCCTCGTTCGTGTCCGCCAACGGCGTGGCGCGCAAGGGCAACATCCTCGTGAACTACATCACGTCGACCGACCACAAGACGATCGGGTACATGTACCTGATCTCGTCGTTCGTGTACTTCCTCATCGGCGGCGTGATGGCGCTGATCATCCGCGCTCAGCTGTTCGAGCCGGGCCTGCAGGTCGTGCAGACCAAGGAGCAGTACAACCAGCTCTTCACAATGCACGGCACGATCATGCTGCTCATGTTCGCGACCCCGCTGTTCGCGGGCTTCGCGAACGTGCTCATGCCGCTGCAGATCGGTGCGCCCGACGTCGCCTTCCCGCGACTGAACGCGCTGGCGTACTGGTTCTACTCGTTCGGCTCGCTGATCGCGGTCGCCGGCTTCCTCACCCCGCAGGGCGCGGCTTCGTTCGGATGGTTCGCCTACGCGCCGCTCTCGAGTACGACGTTCTCACCGGGCATAGGTGGAAACCTCTGGGTCCTGGGCCTCGGCCTCTCCGGCTTCGGCACCATCCTCGGCGCCGTGAACTTCATCACGACGATCATCACGATGCGCGCCCCGGGCATGACCATGTTCCGCATGCCGATCTTCACCTGGAACACCCTGGTGACCTCGATCCTCGTGCTGATGGCCTTCCCGGTCCTCGCCGCGGCGCTGTTCGCCCTGGCCGCCGACCGCGTGTTCGACGCGCACATCTACGACGCGGCCAACGGCGGAGCTCTGCTCTGGCAGCACCTGTTCTGGTTCTTCGGCCATCCCGAGGTGTACATCATCGCGCTGCCGTTCTTCGGCATCGTTTCCGAGATCTTCCCGGTGTTCAGCCGCAAGCCGATCTTCGGATACAAGACCCTGATCTACGCGACGATCGCGATCGCGGCCCTGTCCGTCACCGTGTGGGCGCACCACATGTACGTGACCGGTTCGGTGCTGCTGCCGTGGTTCTCGCTGATGACGATGCTCATCGCGGTCCCGACCGGTGTGAAGATCTTCAACTGGGTCGGCACCATGTGGCGCGGCTCGCTCACGTTCGAGTCGCCGATGCTGTGGTCGATCGGCTTCCTGATCACCTTCACCTTCGGTGGTCTGACCGGCGTCATCCTGGCGTCGCCGCCGCTCGACTTCCACGTGTCCGACACGTACTTCGTCGTCGCCCACTTCCACTACGTGGTGTTCGGTACCGTCGTCTTCGCGATGTTCGCCGGCTTCTACTTCTGGTGGCCGAAGTGGACGGGCAAGATGCTCAACGACCGACTGGGCAAGTGGCACTTCTGGCTCCTGTTCATCGGCTTCCACACGACGTTCCTCATCCAGCACTGGCTGGGCGTCGTGGGCATGCCGCGCCGGTACGCCACGTACCTGCCGTCGGACGGCTTCACCTGGATGAACCAGGTCTCGTCGATCGGCGCCGGCATCCTGGCGATCTCGATGATCCCGTTCTTCGTGAACGTGTACCTGACCGCGCGCAACGCGCCGAAGGTCACGGTCAACGACCCGTGGGGCTACGGCCGCTCGCTCGAGTGGGCCACCAGCTGCCCGCCGCCGCGGCACAACTTCACGTCGATCCCGCGGATCCGTTCGGAGTCGCCGGCGTTCGACCTGAACCACCCGGAGGCCGGCATCCCGATCGGCATCGGCCCGGCGAAGGACGCCCCCGACGCCCCCGTCCACGACGTCGCGAACGACGAGGTGAAGTAGCACATGCGCGCCAATGCCATCCTCTTCTGGATCCTGTCGATCTTCTTCGTCCTGTCGGCGATCGTCTACACGCTCTGGAACCTGGCCGACTCGTTCCACCGGAACGTCGAGTGGGTGGGCACCGTGGGCATGCTGCTCGCGGCCGTCCTCTCCGCCTTCATCGCGTTCTACGTGGGCCGTTCCCACGCCTCGCAGGGCGGTGAGCTCCCGGAGGACCGTCTCGACGCCAACATCGACGACGGCGACCCGGAGCTCGGCCACTTCAGCCCGTGGAGTTGGTGGCCGATCGCCCTGGCGTTCGGCGCCGGCCTGGTCGTCCTCGGCCTCGCCGTCGGCATCTGGATCTGCTTCATCGGCGTCGCCTTCAGCCTCGTCTGCATCGTCGGCTGGGTCTACGAGTACTACCGCGGCTACTTCGCCCGGTAACCACCCACGTCCGCACGAGGGCCGTCTCCCGCAGGGAGGCGGCCCCCTCGTCGTCTGCGCGCGCGCTTTCTGCGTGGCGCCACGCGCCGTCGACCGCGTCGCCCTCACGGCGTGTCCCGTCAACGAGCCGCCATCCATGGGACGCACCACGCCGCTAAGCAGGCCCCATAACGGCGCGTTGCGCCCCATGGATGTGGCCCGGCCGGCGCCGAGCTGGGCCGCGCCCATCTACTGGTCCCAACACGCCGTTACGTATGGGTCCATAACGGCGTGTTGGGACCAGCAGACGTCTGTAAGGCTTCTGCCCGGCGCGGCCGGCGCGGGTGGCCGTCGCGCGGCGGTGCCGCGGGCCGTACAGCGCCACCCCCACGCTTCGAGACGTGTAATCGACCGGATGCAATACGCCGTCAAGCAGCCCGTGCGCGGCCACCGTCGGCGCGACGCTCCCGGTCTCTCGTCAGCGGCGGCCGAAGGTGAGCACGTCGACGGACACGCGCGTCGTGTCGACGGCGAGATCGAGTGCAGCGCCGGCGGCAGCGTGCCGGGCGGACGGACCCATGCCCACCAGGGACGTCCGCAGCTCATCGGTGAGCGCCAGGTCGTACGCGACGGATTCGCGCGCCTGCAGGGCGTACAGGGGCTCTGCGGCGCGGATGACGTCCTCGGCCTTGTCGGACGGGATGTCGAGCATCGTGCCGGCCGCACGCAGCGACGCGAGGTGGTCGGCGCGCGGGACGACGATCACGAGCAGGCCCTCCGGGCGGAGCGCGCGGTGGAACTCGGGCAGGTTGCGTGGCGCGAAGACGTCGAGCACGACGTCCGCGACGGCGTCCCGCACGGGAAGCGGACGCCACGTGTCTGCGACCAAACCGTCCACACGCTCGGACGAGCGGACGGCGCGGGCGACGGCCTGCGGGGAGAGGTCCATCGCCAGCCCGGTAGCATCGGGCGACTCGGCGAGGGCGGCGCGCAGGTAGTAGCCGGTGCCGGCTCCCGCGTCGAGGATGCGCGTGCCGGTGACGGCCGCCGCCACCGCCGCGGCGATGGGGGAGTACGCGCCGCCCTCGAGCACGGCGTCGCGCGCGTCCAGCATCTCGGCGGTGTCGCCCAGGTGCTTGCTTCCACCGCCGAGGAGGGAGACGAAGCCGCGCTTGTTGACGTCGTGGCGGTGACCGTTCGCGCAGCCGAGAGTCAGACGGTCGACCGGCTCGAGGTCGGCCGCGCACACGGGGCAGCGCAGCCAGGATGCGAGGCGGGGGAGGTCGAGCGGCACGGAGGTCGGCTTTCCAGTCGGGGATACGCGAAAGCGCCGGCGCGATCGCTCGCGCCGGCGCTTGTCACGCGGGGTGGGTCAGTGCTCGCCGTGGCCCGACTCGAGCTCGCCGCGGGTCGGCGGGACGAGACGGTCCTCGAAGAACCAGCGGGAGAGGCCGGCGCGCACCCGGTTCGCAGCGGTGATCTTGCCGCGGCGGTTCGGGCGGAGCATCAGCGGCTCGTAGGTCTCGTACGAGACCAGACGCCAGCGCTCGTAGTCGCTCAGCTGCTCGTGCACCTCGATGAACTCGCCACCGGGGAGCTTCACGATACGGCCCGACTCGTAGCCGTGCAGGGCGATCGAGCGGTCTTTCTTCTGCAGGGCGATGCAGACGCGCTTGGTCACCACGTAGGCGATCAGCGGGCCGACGAACAGCAGGAGCTGCAGGGCATGGATCACGCCCTCCATCGTCAGCTTGAAGTGGGTCGCCATGATGTCCGAGCTCGCCGCCGCCCAGAAGACCGCGTAGAACGTGACACCGGCGGCGCCGATGGCCGTGCGGGTCGGAGCGTTGCGCGGACGGTCCAGGATGTGGTGCTCGCGCTTGTCACCGGTCACCCACGCCTCGAGGAACGGGTAGATCATGACCGTCACGATGAACAGGCCGAGGATCGCCACCGGGATGATGATGTTGAACGACCAGGTGCGGTCCAGCCACACGAACTCCCAGCCCGGCGGGACGAGACGCAGGGCGCCGTCTGCGAAGCCGATGTACCAGTCCGGCTGCGTACCGGCGGACACGGGGGAGGGGTCGTACGGGCCGTAGTTCCAGATCGGGTTGATCGTGAAGAACGACGCGAGCAGCGCCACGACACCGAAAACGATGAAGAAGAAGCCGCCGGCCTTCGCCGCGTACACCGGGAGAACCGGGTAGCCGACCACATTGCCCTGGGTGCGTCCCGGAGCCGCGTACTGCGTGTGCTTGTGGATGACCACGAACATCAGGTGCAGGGCGATGAAGGCCACGACCAGGGCGGGCAGCAGGAGGATGTGCAGCGTGTAGAGTCGCCCGACGATCGCGGTGCCGGGGAACTCGCCGCCGAAGAGGAGGAACGAGATCCAGGTTCCGACCACCGGCAGGCCCTTGATCAGGCCGTCGATGATGCGGAGGCCGTTGCCCGAGAGCAGGTCGTCCGGGAGCGAGTAGCCGGTGAAGCCTTCGCCCATCGCGAGGATGAAGAGGACGAAGCCGATGACCCAGTTCAGCTCACGCGGCTTGCGGAACGCGCCGGTGAAGAAGATGCGGAGCATGTGCAGGCCGATGGCCGCCACGAACAGCAGCGCCGCCCAGTGGTGGATCTGCCGGACGAGCAGGCCGCCGCGGATCTCGAACGAGATGTTCAGCGTCGACTGCATGGCCGACGACATCTCGATGCCCTTCAGCGGGACGTACGAGCCGTGGTAGACCACCTCGGCCATGGACGCCTGGAAGAAGAACGTGAGGAACGTGCCCGACAGCAGGATGACGATGAAGCTGTAGAGCGCCACCTCGCCGAGCAGGAACGACCAGTGGTCGGGGAAGATCTTGCGACCGAACTCCTTGACGGCGCCCGAGATGCTGGTGCGGTCCTCGAGGTAGTTCGAGGCGGCCGCCACGAATCCGCCCTTCTGCGGGGCGGGAGACTGTGCCGCAGGCCGTGCGGCGGTGGTGGTGCTCAATGGCGCTCCCAGAAACTCGGGCCGACGGGCTCGTGGAAGTCGCTCTGGGCGACCAGGTAGCCATCGGCGTCGACGGTGATCGGCAGCTGCGGCAGCGGCCGCTTCGCCGGTCCGAAGATGACCTGCGCTTCGTGCGTGATGTCGAACTGCGACTGGTGGCACGGGCAGAGCAGGTGGTGCGTCTGCTGCTCGTAGAGCGCCACGGGGCACCCGACGTGCGTGCAGATCTTGGAGTAGGCGACGATGCCGTCGTAGTTCCAGTTCTCACGGCCCTTGGACACGTGCAGGTCTTCGGGCTTGAGGCGCATGAGCAGCACGGCGGCCTTCGCCTTCTGCTCGAGCATGTCCTCGGCCTCGTTCAGGCCCTCGGGGATCACGTGGAACGCGCTGCCGAGGGTGACGTCGGAGGCCTTGATGGGCGTGCCGGTTGGGTCGCGGGTCAGGCGGACGCCCTTGGCCCACATGGTCTGCGAGAGGGCTTCCACCGGGTCGACGTTCTGCGGCGCGAGACCGCGGAACAGGACGACGGCGGGGAGCGGGAAGACGACGAGCGCGCCGATCAGGCTGTTGCGCACCAGGGTGCGGCGGCTGAAGCCGGACTCCTCGTCGGCCTGGCGGAAGATCTCCGCAGCGCGCTCGGTGGTCGCCTCGCTGCCGCGCACGGGGTGGCGGAGGTCGACGCCCTCCTTCTCGTGCATGAGCGCCTTGCCCCAGTGGACCGCGCCGATACCGATGGCGAGCAGCGCCAGGGCGCTGCCGATGCCGATGAAGAGGTTGTTGAGGCGGACCGAGCCCGGGTCGCCGTCGACGATCGGGAACGCCATGTAGGCGGCGATGGCCCAGACCGAGCCGGCGATCGACAGGTAGAAGAGCGTGTAGACGGTGCGCTCTGCGCGCCGCTCCTTCCTCGGGTCGAGGTCGGTGACGCGCGGACGGTGCGGCGGGAACCCGGGGTTCTCGACGGCGTCGCGGATCACCACCGCGGTACCGGGGTTGCCGGTCCGGTGCTCCTCAGACGGACGGGCGGGCGTGAGCTCGTGCCCGCCGTTGTCGTCCTGTGCCATTGCTCTCCTTCTTACGCTGTGTTCGTACCCGAAGACGGATCCGGATTAGTTCGACTTCGCCGTGATCCACACGGTGAGGGCGACGATGGCGCCCAGACCGAAGATCCAGAGGAAGAGGCCCTCGGCCACCGGGCCGAGCGAGCCGAGCTCGAAACCGCCCGGGGAGGGGTTGTTCTGGATGTACTTCAGGTACGTGATGATGTCGGCCTTGCCCTGCGGCGTGATGTTGAGGTCGTTGAACACGGGCATGTTCTGCGGACCGGTGACCATGGCCTCGTAGATGTGCTGGGCGCTGACGCCGGTGAGCGGCGGGGCGTACTTGCCCTCGGTCAGCGCGCCGCCGGCGCCGGCGACGTTGTGGCACATCGCGCAGTTGATGCGGAAGAGCTCGGCGCCGTGCGCGGCGTCGCCCTTGCCGTCGAGGTACTTCTGCTCCGGGATGGACGGCCCTGGGGCGAGGGAGGCGACGTAGTCGGCCAGCGCCTTCACCTGGTCGTTGGTGAACTGGACCGGCTTCTCCTGCGCCTGCGGGCCCTGCATCTGCATCGGCATGCGGCCGGTGCCGACCTGGAAGTCGACCGCGGCGGCGCCGACGCCGATCAGGCTCGGCGCGACAGAGCTGCCCTGGGCGTCGAGGCCGTGGCAGGTGGCGCAGTTGGCCTGGAAGAGCTTCTTGCCCTCGTCGACCGAGCTCTGGCTCGCGGCCGCGACCTGGGCCTCGTCGGCGGAGGCCGTGGTGGTGGTGAACGCGGCGTACGCGCCGCCGGTCAGTCCCAGGCCGATCGCGAGGAGCGCGACGGTGGCCAGCGGGTGGCGACGGCCGCCCTTGCGGGAGGCCTTGGCCGAACGGGCCGGCTTGACCGTGCTGGGGTTTTTCGGACGCATGGGGTGAAGAGGCTCCTGTTTCCTATCGGATGATGTAGATGACCGCGAACAGTCCGATCCACACGACGTCGACGAAGTGCCAGTAGTAGGAGACGACGATGGCGCTGGTCGCCTCCTTGTGGCCGAAGATCTTGACCGCGAACGCGCGGCCGATGACGAGGAGGAAGGCGATGAGGCCGCCCGTGACGTGGAGGGCGTGGAAGCCGGTCGTCAGGTAGAAGGCGGAGCCGTAGGCGTTGGAGCTGAGCGCGATGCCCTCGGACACCAGCGTCGCGTACTCGAGCACCTGACCCGAGACGAAGATCGCGCCCATGATGTAGGTCAGCGTGAACCACTCGACCATGCCCCAGCGCCAGAACTGCAGGATGCCGCCCGCGCGGCGCGGCTGCATGCGCTCGGCGGCGAACACGCCGAACTGGCAGGTGACCGAGCTGAGCACCAGGATGATCGTGTTCGTCAGCGCGTACGGCACGTTGAGGTGCTGCGTCTCGGCGGCCCACAGATCGGGCGACGTCGACCGGAGGGTGAAGTAGATCGCGAACAGGCCCGCGAAGAACATCACCTCCGACCCGAGCCAGACGATGGTGCCGACGGCCACGACGTTGGGCCGGTTGATAACCGGCGCACTCGCTGAGGGAGAAAGGGAGGTGCTCGTCACGTAACCCATTATGGCTGAAAAGAAGCCGGGGTTTTCTCACCAAGGGGGCTTGAATCGGCCCTATTTCCGGTTAGGACAGCCTCAGTCGGGGCTGGATGGCCGGTATCGCCGTGGCGTGTCGGCCGCCGATAGGATCACATCATGGTCCACACGCAGTCCTGGTCGTCCGTGCTGACGTCTCTCCTGGCGGGGGAGCACCTGAGCGTGGCGGACGCGGCCTGGGCGATGGACCAGGTCATGAGCGGCGAGGCGACGGACGCCCAGCTCGCCGCCTTCCTCATCGCGCTGCGCGCCAAGGGCGAGACGGTGGACGAGATCGTCGGCTTCCGCGACGCCATCCTCGGCCATGCGGTCCCGCTCGACGTCGACCCGATGGCGCTCGACATCGTCGGCACCGGCGGGGACCGCTTCGGGACCGTGAACGTCTCCACCACCGCGTCCATCGTGGCCGCAGCGGCCGGGGTACCGGTCATCAAGCACGGCAACCGCGCGGCGAGCTCGTCGTCCGGGTCGTCGGACGTGCTGGCCGCGCTCGGCATCGACCTCACGCTCTCGGCCGACCGGGTCGCCGAGGTGCTGCGCGTCGCCGGCATCACGTTCGCCTTCGCGAGCGCGTTCCACCCGGGATTCGGCAACGCCGGCCCCGTGCGGGCGCAGCTCGGCGTCCCCACCGTCTTCAACTACCTCGGACCGCTGTGCAACCCGGCGCGCCCCGAGGCGTCCGCGGTCGGCGTCGCGACGCTCGACCGCATCCCGCTCATCGTCGGCGTGTTCCAGACCCGCGGCGCGACCGCGCTGGTCTTCCGCGGCGACGACGGGCTCGACGAGCTGTCGACCACCGGTCACAGCCACGTCTGGGAGGTCTCCCGGGGCCTCGTCACCGAGCACGACATCGACCCGCGCGACCTCGGCATCCCGAGGGCCCGGATCGAGGACCTGCTGGGGAAGGACGCCGCGTACAATGCGGCGGTCGTGCGTGCCGTGCTCGCGGGAGAAGAAGGCCCCGTGCGCGACATCGTCCTGCTCAACGCGGCGGCCGGGCTCGTGTCCTACGAGCTCGCGTCCGACCCGTCGAGGGTCCAGGTGTCCATCCTGGATCGTTTCCGTTCGCAAATGGCGGTCGCAGCCCAAGCGATCGACTCCGGGGCCGCGGCCGCGAAGCTCGACCAGTGGGTGGCGGCGACGCACTGACAGCAGTGGAAGGAAGGGTTTCGATGAAGAAGCTCATCAACGACGTACCCGACGTCGTGACCGAGTCCCTCGCGGGGTTCGGCCGGGCTCACGCAGACATCGTCCGGGTGTCGCAGGATCCGAAGTTCGTCTCCCGGGCCGATGGGCCCGTCCAGGGCAAGGTCGGACTGGTCAGCGGCGGCGGCAGCGGCCATGAGCCCCTGCACGCCGGCTTCGTCGGCAAGGGCATGCTGGACGCCGCCGTTCCCGGCGAGGTCTTCACCTCGCCCACGCCGATGCCGATCGTCGAGGCCACCAAGGCGGCCGACGGCGGCGCCGGCGTGCTCCACATCGTCAAGAACTACACGGGCGACGTGCTGAACTTCGAGACAGCGGCCGACCTGGTCGGCGCCGAGGGCATCACGGTGCGCGCGGTGGTCACGAACGACGACGTCGCGGTGCAGGACTCCCTGTACACCGCGGGCCGCCGCGGCGTCGCCGGCACGGTCCTGGTCGAGAAGATCGCGGGCGCCTCCGCGGACCGCGGAGACGACCTCGACACGGTCACGGCGATCGCCGAGCGGGTCAACGCGAACGTCCGGTCGATCGGCCTCGCGCTGACCGACGGCACGGTCCCGCACGCCGGCGAGCCCGGCTTCGTGCTCCCCGAGGACGAGATCGAGTTCGGCGTCGGCATCCACGGCGAGCCGGGGCGCGAGCGCATCAAGCTCGAGCCGGCGGACCGCCTCGTCGACCGGATGATGGACGCGATCCTCGCCGACCTCTCGTACGAGGGCTCGCCGGTGCTCCTTTTCGTCAACGGCATGGGCGGCACGCCGCTGTCGGAGCTGTACATCCTGTACCGTCGCGCGGCCGAGATCCTCGACGAGCGCGGCATCCAGATCAGCCGGTCGCTCGTGGGCAACTACGTCACCTCGCTCGAGATGCAGGGCGCATCCATCACCCTGCTCAAGCTGGACGACGAGTTCACGCAGCTGTGGGACGCCCCCGTCCACACCGCCGCGCTGCGCTGGGGCATCTGACAAGCCGGACCGACAACGACAAGGAGGCGTCGATGACGCTGGACACGAACTGGGTGAAGGCGTGGATCTCCGCCGCCGCCGATTCCATCGGCGAGCACAAGCAGGAGCTCAACACCCTCGATCGCGAGATCGGCGACGGCGACCACGGCGAGAACATGGACCGCGGGCTGCGCGCCTCGGTCGCCGCCCTGGAGAAGCTGCCGGACGACGCGACGCCGAACGCGGCGCTGCGATCGGTCGCGATGACGCTGATCTCGACGGTGGGCGGCGCGTCGGGCCCGCTCTACGGCACCGCGTTCCTCAAGGCGGCGGAGCCGGTCGGCACGGGCGACGAGATCGAGACCCAAGCCCTCGTGGCGGCCCTGGCGGCCGCTCGTGATGGCATCGTGTCCCGCGGCAAGGCCGAACCGGGTGACAAGACCATGATCGACGCCTGGACGCCGGCCGTCGACGCCGCGCGGGCGGACCAGGAGTCCGGGGCCTCGGCCGCGGGCATCCTGGCCGCCGCGGCGGAGGCGGCGGAGAAGGGCGCGGAGGCCACCGAGCCCCTGGTCGCCCGGAAGGGCCGCGCGAGCTACCTGGGCGAGCGGTCGGCCGGGCACCGCGACCCCGGAGCCCAGTCGACCGCACTCATCCTGCGAGCGGCGGCGCAGACGGCCGAGGCGGCCGGATGAGCGGGAAGGTCGGCATCGTCTTCGTCTCGCACAGTTCCCGGATCGCCGCGGGGATGGTCGACCTCGCCGGTCAGATGGCGGGATCGGTGCACCTGGTCGCCGCGGGCGGCACGGACGACGACGGGATCGGCACGAGCTTCACCAAGGTCATGTCCGGTGTCGCAGAGGCCGAGAGCGGTGAGGGCGTCGTCGTGATCAGCGACCTGGGCTCCGCGCTCCTCACGGCGGAGACCGTGCTCGACATGCTCGACGAGGACCAGCGGGCGCGCGTCCGCGTGGTCGACGTCCCGTTCGTCGAGGGCGGAGTGGCGGCCGCGGTCGCCGCCGAGTCGGGGAGCGGCCTGGACGCGGTCGCCGAGGCCGCGCGCGGCGCGGTCGACGCGTGGGCCGGATCCGGCGGCGACGCCGCTCCGGAGCCCGAGGCTGCGGCCGCCACCGGCCCCTACGAACGCGAGGTGGTCGTCCGCAACCCGGAAGGCCTCCACGCCCGTCCCGCGGCCGAGTTCGTCAAGCTCGCCAACACCTTCCCGGTCAAAGTGACGGTCAACGGCAAGGACGCGAAGAGCCTCCTCGGCATCATGTCGCTCGGCCTGACGGCCGGGTCGACCGCGCGCATCGCCTCGGACGACGCGGACGGCCGCGCCGCCGTGGACGCGCTGGCCGACCTCGTCGACACCGGCTTCGGCGAGGTCTGACCCGGCCCGCGTCGCCGGCGAGAACAGGAAAACGTCGCCTCCGCACACGCGGGGCGACGTTTTTTCGTGCTCGGCGGCGTCAGGACGACGGCAGCGGGAGTGCCATCTCGCGCTCGAGCGCCGTGCGATCGAGCGGATAGGGCTGCGTGCGACCGGTGAAGACGAAGCCGCGCCGCAGGTACGAGCGGATGGCCGGCTCGTTGTCCTCGTGCACCTCCAGCAGCAGCCGGTCGCTCCGTCCCCGCGCCCAGGCGATGACGGCGTCGAGGAGCGCATCCGTCATCCCGTGCTCGCGGCCGCGGAACGCCGGGGTCACGTAGACGCCGACGAGGTAGGGGTCGTGTGCGCCGACCGCCTGGTAGCCGCCCATGCTGCCGAGCCAGCGCCCGTCCTGCGCCACCGCGGCGAACAGCGTGGTGGTGCCGATCGTGTTGGAGGCGCGGCGGCGCCAGTGTTCGTCGGGGTGCTGCTTCGCCTGCTCCAGCGTCTCGAGGAAGGCGATCGGCGCATCGGCCAGCATCTCGAACCGGAGGGCGCGGTACGCCTCCCAGTCGTCCTCGGTGCTCGCGCGGACGACCCAGTCGGCCATGGTCAGTCCCGGTCGGCGAGCAGCGTCTCCGCCGCCGCGAGCAGGATGGCCGTGGAGAAGCCCTCGAGTGCGGTGGTCAGCTCGCCGAGCGGCGGCAGGGTGGGCGCGATCCGGATGTTGGCGTCGCGGGGGTCGTCGCCGTACGGGAAGGTCGCGCCCGCCGGCGTGACGGCGATCCCCGCCTCCTTCGCGAGCTGCACCGCGCGCTTCGCCGCGCCGTCGGGCACGTCGAGGCTCACGAAGTAACCGCCCTTCGGCGCGTTCCACGAGCCCGCGCCCCACGGGGCGAGTCGTTCGCGGAAGACGGTGTCGACCGCGGCGAACTTCGGCTCGAGGATGGCGCGGTGCTTCTCCATGTGCGCAACGAGCCCGTCCGCGTCCCGCAGCAGCTGGACGTGGCGCAGCTGGTTGATCTTGTCCGGCCCGATGCTCTGCGCAGCGGAGTTGTGCTGCAACCAGGCGACGTTCGCCTCGGACGCGCCGAAGAACGCGACGCCCGCGCCCGGGTAGGTGACCTTGGAGGTGGACGCGAAGATGAGCGGCCGGTCCGGGTTGCCGGCCTCGGCCGCGAGTGCCAGCACGTCGATCGGCTCGGGGCGGTCGTCGGTGAGGTGGTGGACGACGTAGGCGTTGTCCCAGAACAGACGGAAGTCGGGAGCGGCCGGCAGCGACACGAGGGCGCGCACGACCTCCTCGCTGTACACGGCGCCGGTCGGGTTCGAGTAGACCGGGACGCACCACATGCCCTTGATGCTGTCGTCGGCGGCGAGCAACGAGGCGACGGCGTCGACGTCGGGGCCGTCCTCGTTCATCGGGACCGGGATCATCCGGATGCCGAAGCGCTCCAGGATGGTGAAGTGGCGGTCGTACCCCGGCACCGGTGCCAGGAAGCTGATCGACTGGTTCGCCCAGGGCAGCTCGCCGCCGGGAACGCCGTGGAGGAGCGCCTGCACGATCGTGTCGTGCATGATCGTCAGGCTGGAGTTGCCCAGCGCGAGGAGCTGCGGAACCGGCACCCGAAGCGCCTCGGCGAAGATCGCGCGCAGCTCGGGCAGGCCGTTGGGGCCGCCGTAGTTGCGGAGGTCGGTGCCCGCGGCATCGCGGTAGGCGCCGTCCGGCAGGTGCAGCAGGTCGTTCGACAGGTCGAGCTGTTCGGCGGACGGCTTGCCGCGCGTGATGTCGAGCGAGAGGCCGGCGGCCTTCAGCTCGTCGTAGTCGCGTGCGAAGGCGGCGTGCGCCGCGCGCAGGGTCGGGGTGTCGAGGTCGGCGAGGGGAGCGGGCTGCAGCGGTGCGTCGGTCACGCATCGATCGTACCGGCCGAGCCTCAGGCTCCGCGCGGGCGGCGTGTGCGAACATCCGGAGTGTGACCGACGAAGTGAAGCACCGCCGCGGGATGACCCGGATCAAGATGACCGTCGCCCTGGCGGCGGGCCTGCTCGTCGCGGTCGTCGTCGGGCTCGTCGACGCATGGCATCACGCCCTCATCGCGGGCTGGGCGGCTGCCTGCCTGGTGTACGTGACGTGGGTCTGGGTGGCCGTGTGGAAGCTCGACGGACCTACCACCAAGGACCACGCGACGCTGGAGGACCCGGGACGCCGGACGGCCGACCTGGTGCTCATCCTCGCGGCCGCGGCCAGCGTCGTGGCGGTGGTGTACATCCTGGTAGACGCCCGGAATCTCAAGGGCGGCGCGCAGTTGGGCGTCGCGCTGCTGGCGGTTCTGTCCGTCGCGCTGTCGTGGACGCTGGTGCACACGCTGTACACGCTCCGCTACGCCCGGATCTACTACCGCGGGGGCGGAGGCATCGACTTCAACCAGAAGGAGGAGCCGCAGTACAGCGACTTCGCCTACCTCGCCTTCACCCTCGGGATGACGTTCCAGGTGTCGGACACGAACATCTCCAGCACGTACATCCGGCGCACGATCCTGCATCACGTGCTGCTGTCGTACCTGTTCGGCACGGTCATCGTCGCGGCGACGGTGAACCTCGTGGCCGGTCTGGGCGGCTCCGGAGGCTGACGGAACCCTTCTGTTCCGTACAGGTTCGGATCAGCGCGTGTACGTGAGGAAGCGGTAGCGCATCCCGTTCGAGCCGGTCTGCCAGTCGCCGGCGTCGATGGTCCAGCCGTCGCCCGGGTCGGGCGCGCGGGTGTCCCCGTCGACATCGAGGTCGATCTCGGTGATCTCGAGGCGGTCGGCGCGGGGGAGCGTCTGCGCGTACAACTCGGCGCCGCCGATCACCCAGACGGTGCCGTCGGCCCTGCTGGCGAGTGCGTCGTCGACCGAGTGGGCGACCTGCGCGCCGGGCGCATCCCATCCCTCCTGCCGTGTGACGACGACGTTCGTGCGGCCCGGGAGCGGGCGGTAGCGCTCGGGCAGCGACTCCCAGGTGCGGCGTCCCATTATCACGGGGTCGGAGCCGGTCACCGCGCGGAAGTGTTTGAGATCTTCGGTGAGGTGCCAGGGCATGACTCCGCCCGCGCCGATCACCCGGTCGTGGGCCTGCGCCCAGATCAGCCCGATCGTCATACCGCCACGGCCGCGCGGATGGCGGGGTGGTGCTGGTAGTCCTCGACGACGAAGTCCTCGAACCGGTAGTCGAAGATGCTCTCCGGCTTCCGGGCGAAGCGGAGGGTGGGCGCGGGATACGGGTCGCGCGTCAGCTGCTCCGTCACCTGCTCGACGTGGTTGTCGTAGATGTGGACGTCGCCGCCGGTCCAGACGAACTCGCCCGGCTCGAGGCCGACCTGCTGCGCGACCATGAGTGTCAGCAGCGCGTAGCTGGCGATGTTGAACGGGACGCCGAGGAACATGTCCGCGCTGCGCTGATAGAGCTGGCAGGAGAGCTTGCCGTCGGCGACGTAGAACTGGAAGAAGGCGTGGCAGGGGGCGAGCGCCATGTCCGGGATGTCGGCGACGTTCCAGGCGGAGACGATGATGCGGCGCGAGTCCGGGTCGGTGCGCAGGGTGTCGATCACCTGCTGGATCTGGTCGATGTGCCGGCCGTCGGGCGTCGGCCAGGAGCGCCACTGGACACCGTAGACCGGGCCGAGCTCGCCATCCTGGTCGGCCCACTCGTCCCAGATGGTGACGCCGTTGTCGCGCAGCCACCCGACGTTGCTCTCGCCCCGAAGGAACCACAGCAGCTCGTACGCGATCGACTTGAAGTGGACGCGCTTGGTGGTGACGAGCGGGAAGCCCTCGGCGAGGTCGAACCGCAGCTGGCGGCCGAACACGCTGCGCGTCCCGGTGCCGGTGCGGTCGGATTTGTGGGCGCCGTTCGCCAGGACGTCGCGCAGCAGGTCTTCGTACGGGGTCGCAATCCGGGTCACGCTCCGATGGTACGTGTTCGTCGCTCCAGGTGCGCGCGACGCGTCGGTAGTCTGGCGTCATGGACGGGGCGACGCGCGGCGAGCGGCACAGCGACGACGAGCTCGCCAGCGCGTTGGAGGAGGAGGTCGCGCGGATCACCTCTGCTATTCCGATCATCGTTCCGCGCGCGGAGACGTCGGCGGTGGAGGCGCAGCCGGTGGAGGCGCAGCCCGCGGCCGTCGATGAGGACGACGACGCGGACGACGACGAGACGTGGGCCGGGCCGCCGACGGAGTTGATCAGCTTCGACGATCTGCCGGTGCGGCGGGAGCCGACCGGGCCGGAGCCGACGTTCAGCCCGTGGGTGGCGACGGCGGCGATCCCGGTGCAGCGCGGGCCGGCCGAGGAGCCGCCGACGCCTGCAAAGCCGTCGTCGGCACCCGAGCCCGAACCGCCGGCGTACCGGCCGATCGCGCGCGCGGAACCGCTCGACTTCGTCCCGCCGGAGCTGGCGCCGCGCGACTCGCAGCCGGTGCCGGTCGTCCCAGCCGCGCAGCCGCAGCGCGAGCCCGATCCGCAGCCCGACGCCGACCCCGAGCCCGAGGCGGCGCCCGAGCCGCGCGGCGAGCCGACGGCCACGCCCGTCGCGGCGGTGGTCGCGGAGCAACCCACGCCGACCCCGGCCGACGCCCCGTCCGAGACGTCCGCACCGGATGCGCCACCCGCCCAGGAGCCCGCCCCGCACCCCGCCGGCCGCCACGCCCGACCGAGCATCCTCACGCCCGAGGCGTCCGACCTCGAGCCGACGCCGCTCCGCGCCCGCGCCGGCCGTGCCTCCCGCATGTTCTGGCTCTGGTTCGCAGGCACGTCCTCGCTCATCAGCGTCGGCGTCGGCGCGACCCTGTTCGTCCTCGGGCTGAGCCTCCGGCAGCTGCTCGTCGCCACCCTGTTCGGCGTCGCCCTCTCCTTCCTCCCGCTCGGCCTCGGCACGCTCGCGGGCAAGTGGAGCGGCCAGCCGACGCTCGTGGTGTCCCGCGCGACGTTCGGTCTGCGCGGCAACCTCCTGCCGACCGTCATCGCCCTCGTGGTCAAGCTGTTCTGGGGTTCCGTGCTCCTGTGGCTGGCCGGCTCGGCGGCGGGGTCGTTGACCGAGGCGGAGGGGTGGCCGGGCAACGCCGTCGCTGCGACGGTGGCCGCGCTCGCCGTGACGATCGTCATCGCCGTCGCGGTCGCGTACATCGGGTACGCGCTGGTGGCGCGGGTCCAGCTGGTGCTGACCATCGCGTCCGCCGTCCTCATCGTGCTGATGATCATGGCGACGTGGCAGCACGTCGACCTCTCGCGGGCGCTGGATGCTCCCGACGCCCTGTGGACGCACGTCGTGACCGGCGCCGTCCTCGTGCTCAGCTACGTCGGCCTCGCCTGGGCGATGAGCAGCGCGGAGGTCGCGCGCTACCAGCGTCCGCTGTCGTCCGGCGGGGCGGCCATGCTCTGGGCGACCTTCGGCGCGGGCGTCCCGCCGTTCGTGCTCGTGTCGTACGGCGGCCTCCTCGCCGCCTCGAATCCCGGATGGGCGGCCGACCTCGCCCAGGATCCGGTCGGCGCGCTGGTCGGCCTCGGGCTGCCCGGCTGGTACCCCGTCCCGCTGCTGCTGGCGGTCGGCCTATCCCTGATCTCGGCGCTGGTGCTGACGCTGTATTCGACCGGCTTCACGATCGACGCGCTCGGCGTGCGGCTGGGGCGGCGGTGGAGCACGCTGGTGGCCGGCGCCGCCATCGCGATCGTCGGCGGTGTGCTGGCGGCGACGGTGACCGACCTGTCCTCGGTGATCCGCGGGGTGCCGACCGCGCTGTCGGTGCCGGTCGCGGCGTGGGTCGGCGTGTTCTCCGGGGAGATGATGCTGCGGACCCGGCGCCTGCACTCGCCGTCGCTGCTGGAGCGCGGCGGCGCCTATCCGGACTGGCGCTGGACCAATCTGGGCCTCCTGGTGGCGGCAACGGCGGTCGGGCTCGGGACGGTGAGCTCGCCGCTGTCCTGGCTCGGCTGGGAAGGGTATCTGTTCCGGATGATCGGGATCGATCCGCAGGCGGGGATCGGCACGAGCAACATCGGCGTCGTGATCGCCCTCGTGATCGGGCTGTTCGGCGTGCTGGTGTCGGCCGCGCCGGCGGTGCGCCGGCAGGAGCAGTCCGTCGAGTGACGCCCTCCACAGGCAGACGCGCATGCCGGGTTCTCCACAGATCCAAGGCCGCCCGCTCGTGCCGCGGACCCATCCCGTAGGCTGATCGACGTGCCGAACACCCTCGCCTCCGTCCGCGACACCGTCGAGCAGCTGTGGCCGCTCGCCGGTGCCGAGAGCTGGGATGCGCCCGGGCTCGTCACCGGCGATCCGGCGGCTCCCGTGGAGCGCATCCTGCTGGCGGTGGATGCCGTCGCCGCGACGGTCGATGAGGCTGTCGAGCTGCGCGCCGACCTGCTCATCGCCCACCATCCGCTGCTCCTGCGCGGCGTGACGAGCATCGCGGAGGACCGTTACAAGGGCGCCCTCCTCGCGCGGCTCATCCGCGGAGGCGTCGCGCTCTACGCCGCGCACACCACCGCCGACGTGGTCGCCGACGGCACCAGCGATGTGCTCGCCGCGCGCCTCGGCCTCCACGACACGAGTCCCATCGCCGCGGCCGCCGACGGCGTGACCGGCATCGGCCGGGTGGGCGACCTCGCGCAGCCCACGACGCTCGGCCAGCTGGCCCGTGCGGTGGCCGATCTGCTGCCGCCGACCGCCGGCGGCGTGAGAGCGGCGGGCGACTACCACCAGCCCGTCACGCGCGTCGCCGTGTGCGGGGGAGCGGGCGACTCGCTGCTGGGCTCCGACGCCGTGCGAACGGCCGACGTCTACATCACCGCCGACCTGCGCCACCACCCGGCGTCCGAGGCGCGCGAGCAGGCGACGCTCGGCGGAGGCCCGGCGCTGCTCGACGTCTCCCACTGGGCCAGCGAATGGCTCTGGCTCGACACGGCCGCCGAGCAGCTGCGCGCGGCGCTCCCCGGTGTCGAGGTCGTCGTCAGCGAGCTCCGCACCGATCCGTGGGATTTCGCCATCCTGCAATGACCACCCCGCACGAAGGAAGCACCGCATCGTGAAAGCCAGTCCCGCCGACCAGAACGAGCTCCTGCGCCTGCAGGCCGCCGACACCCGCCTCGCGCAGCTCGCGCACGCGGCCAAGAACCTGCCGCAGCTGGCCGAGCTGGCGAAGCTCCAGCCCGAGGTCGAGGCCCTGCGTGCCCGCTGGATCGCCGCCACCGGTGAGCTGGAGGACGCCCGCGCCGAGCTGAAGCGCGTCGAGTCCGATGTCGAGGTGGTCGAGGCCCGGGTCAAGCGCGACACCGACCGGGTGCAGCAGACGGCGTCCGTCAAGGACGTGCAGGCGCTCGAGGCTGAACTCGCCTCGCTGGCCCGCCGCAAGGACGACCTCGAGGAGATCGAGCTGAACGTCATGGAGCGCGTCGGGACGCTGGAGGGCGCGCTCGCCGCGGTGGAGGCGGAGCGCGCCGAACTCGGCTCGCGCGTGGAGGCGCTGGAGGCGCAGCGCGACGAGGAGGCCGGCAAGCTCGACGTGCAGCGCAAGGCCGCCGCGGCCGACCGCGCGGCGATCGCCGAGGCGCTTCCCGCCGACCTGATCGAGCTGTACGAGCGGCAGCGCACCCGCTACGGCATCGGTGCCGCTGCGCTCATCCGCGGCGTCTCGATGGGCTCCAACGTGAAGCTGACCGAGTCCGACCTCTCCGAGATCCGCCGGGCCGCGGCCGACGACGTCGTGCTGTGCCCGGACAGCGGCGCCATCCTGGTCCGCGGCGAGGACAGCGGGCTCTGACCCAGGTTCGGCCGACGCCGCTGCGCTAGGGTGGAGGCCGGAATGGGTCGGCAAGACGGTCGCGTCGGTCCGCGTCAGCGGGCCGCCGAGGAACGTCCGGGCTCCGCAGAGCAGGGCGGTGGGTAACACCCACCCGGGGCAACCCGCGAGAAAGTGCAACAGAAAGCAGACCGCCGGGAGGCTCGCCTCCCGGTAAGGGTGAAACGGTGGTGTAAGAGACCACCAGCGGCCGGGGTGACCCGGCCGGCTGGGTAAACCTCGCCCGGAGCAAGGTCGGACAGGGGACCATGAGGCTGCTCGCCTCGTCCCCGGGTAGACCGCTGGAGGGCGGCGGCAACGTCGCTCCGAGATAGATGGCCGTCCACGGCGCCTCGCGCGCCGAGACAGAACCCGGCGTATCAGCCGGCCCATTCCCCTTCGTCGCCCGGGCCCTCATCGGGCACGAACCGGTACCCCATCCCGGGCTCGGTGAGCAGGTACCGCGGCTGCGACGGCTGCGGCTCCAGCTTCTTGCGCAGCTGCGCCAGGTAGAGCCGCAGATAGCCGGTGTCCTTCGTGTACTGCGGTCCCCAGACCTGTGTGAGCAGCGCCTGCCGGGTGACCAGCCGTCGAGGGTTGCGCAGCAGCACCTCGAGCAGCTGCCACTCCGTCGGCGTCAACCGGACCGGATGCGCGCCCTCGGCATCCCGCCGGGTCACCTGGTGGGCGGCCAGGTCGACGGTGACGTCGCCGAACGCGATCACCGGTTCGTCCGCGGTCGTCGTCTGCCGCCGGGTGAGGGCGCGGATGCGGGCGAGCAGTTCGTCCGCGGCGAACGGCTTGGTGACGTAGTCGTCGGCGCCGGCGTCCAGCGCATCCACCTTGTCGGCCGAGCCGGTGCGTCCCGAGACGACGAGGATCGGCACGCTGGTCCAGCCCCGCAGTCCCTCGATCACCTCGATGCCGTTCAGCTCCGGCATCCCGAGGTCGAGCATGACGAGGTCGGGATGCGTCTCGACGGCGACCGACAGCGCCTCGGCGCCCGTGCGCGCGGTCAGCACCTCGTAGCCGCGCGCGGTGAGCAGGATGCGCAGAGCCCGCAGGATCTGCGGGTCGTCGTCCGCGATCAGGATCTTCATGCGTCACCTCCGGCCGCCGGGAGCGAGACCACCATGGTGAGGCCGCCGCCGGGCGTGTCCTCGACGTCGAGCGTCCCGCCCATCCCCTCGACGAAGCCCTTCGAGAGGGCGAGCCCGAGGCCGATCCCGGAGTCGTTGTCGGTGTCGGACAGCCGCTGGAACGGGGCGAATACCGCCTCCCGCCGCTCCTCGGGGATCCCGGGGCCGCGGTCGATCACCCGGAGCTGCACGGTCCCGGCGAACGCGCTCGCCGCGAGCACGGGCGGTGTGCCGGGCGGGCTGTAGCGGAGCGCGTTGCCGAGCAGGTTCACGAGCACGCGCTGCAGGAGCACGCCGTCGGCGAGCAGGGGAGGGACATCGGGGGAGAGGTCGAGCTCCACATCTCCTGGGCCGATGCCGAGCTCGTCGAGAGCGGGCAGGACGATGTCGTCCAGCTCGGTCGGCGCGAGCGAGACCGCGAGCACGCCCGCCTGCACGCGGCTCGCGTCGAGCAGGTCGGTGACCAGCGCGGCCAGCCCGCGCAGGCTGTCCTCGGCGGTCTCGAGCAGCGCCTCCCGGTCGCCCTCGCTGAGCGCCAGCTCCTCCTGACGCAGGGTGGTCACGGCCGCGGTCGCCGCCGCCAGCGGGCGACGCAGGTCGTGGCCGACGGCCGCCAGCAGGGCGCTCCGTACCCGGTCCGCTTCGGCGAGCGGCGCGAGCTCGGCAGCGGTGGCGGTCAGCTCGCGGTGCTCCAGGGCGGCATCCAATTGCGCGACGATCGCGGAGAGCAGGCGCCGGTCGCTCGCCTCGAGATCCCGGCCGTACAGCTCCAGGCTCGCGCGGGCGTCGGCAGCGCCGCGGCCGTCCACGGTTCCCACCGGGATGCGCTGGGCGGGCTCGCCGTCCGGCTCCGTGCCGTCGCTCGCCACGACGTCTCCACCCGGCATCACCAGCCGGACCGCGGTCAGCCCGAACGCCTCCCGCGTCCGCATCACGATCGCCTGCACGGCGTCCTCGCCGCGGATGACCTCGCCCGCGACGGTCGCCAGCAGCTCCGCCTCCGCCGCCGCCCGTTGCGCTGCGCGCGTGCGCCGGGCGGCCTGGTCGACGACGAGGCTGACCAGGGCGGCGATCACCACGTAGAGGATGAGCGCGAGCAGGTGGAGCGGTTCGCCGACCGTGATCGTGTACAGCGGCTCCACGAAGAAGAAGTCGAGCGTCAGCCCGGACAGCAGGGCGGCGAACAGGGCCGGCCAGATGCCGCCCACGAGTGCGACGACCACGACGAGCAGCTGGTAGCTGAGCACGTCCGCCGTCATCGACTCGTGCGAGCGCCCGGTGGTCAGCAGCAGGGTGAGCAGGGGCCCGCCGACCAGGGCCAGCAGGAAGCCGTACACCCGCCTGCGGACGGTCAGGCCGCCCTTCGGGCGCGGCAACGCGAACCGCCCGCCCGCTCGCGCATGCGACACGATGTGCACGTCGATGTCGCCGGACTCGCGGATCACCGTCGCGCCGATGCCCGGGCCGGTCAGCAGTGCGGACAGTCGGCTGCGGCGCGAGACGCCGATGACCAGCTGCGTCGCACTCTCACCGCGCGCGAACTCGACCAGGGCCCGCGGGATGTCCTCGCCGACCACCTGGTGGTAGCTGCCGCCGAGCTGTTCGACGAGCGCGCGCTGGTTCGCCAGGACGCCGGGCGCCGCCTCGCGGAGGCCGTCCTGACTCGTGACGTGGACCGCCAGCAGCTCGCCGCCGGAGCTCCGGGCCGCGATGCGGGCGCCGCGGCGGAGCAGTGTCTCGCCCTCGGGTCCGCCGGTGAGCGCGACGACGACGCGCTCGCGCGCCTCCCACGTGCCGGCGATGCCGTGCTCGGCGCGGTACTGCTGCAGGGCGCTGTCCACCTCGTCGGCGAGCCACAGCAGCGCCAGCTCGCGCAGAGCCGTCAGGTTGCCGAGCCGGAAGTAGTTCGACAGCGCCGCATCCACTCGCGCCGCCGGGTAGACCACACCCTCGGCCAGCCGGTCGCGCAGCGCCTGCGGCGCGAGGTCCACCAGCTCGATCCGGTCCGCCCGGCGCAGCACGGCGTCCGGGATGGTCTCGCGCTGCGGCACGCCCGTGATCTGCTCGACCACGTCGTTCAGCGACTCGATGTGCTGGATGTTGACGGTCGAGATCACGTCGATCCCGGCCTCCAGCAGGTCTTCGACGTCTTGCCAGCGCTTCGCGTGCTCCGAGCCGGGCGCGTTCGTGTGCGCGAGCTCGTCCACGAGCGCGACCTGCGGATGCCGCCGAAGCACCGCGTCCAGATCCATCTCGTCGAGGGTCACCCCGCGGTGCTCGACCAGGCGGCGCGGCACCACCTCGAGTCCCTCAAGCAGGGCCGCCGTCGCCACACGACCGTGCGTCTCGACGACCGCCACGACGACGTCCGTGCCCAGAGCGCGGAGACGTTCGCCCTCCTCGAGCATGGCGTACGTCTTCCCGACACCCGGGGCGGCGCCGAGCATGACCCGCAGGCGACCCCGAGCCATCCCTCAGACCTCCGACCGTCAGGCCGGCGTGGGCGCCGGGGCGTCGTCCGGGGTGGCGACCTCGCCGCTCCGGCCGCGCGCGCCCGCGTCACGGCGCTCGCCACGCACCGCGAGGGCGGCGGCGCCGAGGATGCCGGCGTTGTTGCGATGCACGGCCGGCACGATCGGCGTCTTGAGCTTCAGCAGCGGAAGGAACTCCTGGTAGTTCTTCGACACCCCGCCGCCGACGATGAAGAGGTCGGGGGTGAACAGGAACTCGACCTTCGAGTAGTACTTCTGCAGGCGCTTCGCCCACTTCTCCCAGCTGAGGTCTTCGCGTTCCTTCGCCGAATAGGCCGCCCGCGACTCCGCGTCGTGGCCGTCGATCTCGAGGTGCCCGAGCTCCGCGTTCGGGATGAGGATGCCGTCGTAGATCAGCGCGGACCCGATCCCCGTGCCCAGCGTCGTCATGATGACGAGGCCGTCCTTGCCCTTCGCCGCGCCGAACCGCGTCTCGGCGTACCCGGCGGCGTCGGCGTCGTTGACGAAGTGGATGTCGCGGCCGAGGGCCTTCTCGAACAGGTTCTCGGCGTGCAGCCCGATCCAGTCCTTCGCGACGTTCGCCGCGGACAGGGTGACGCCGTGGCTGACGATCGCCGGGAAGCACACGCCGACGGGCGCCTCCGGCTCCTCCTTGGCCAGCTGGTCGACGATCTCCTTGGTCGTCTCGACGATGTCGTCGGGCTTGCCGCCCGCGGGAGTGGGCAGCTTGACCCGGTCGCTCAGCAGCTCGCCGGTCGACAGATCGACCAGAGCCCCCTTGATCCCCGTGCCGCCGATGTCGATGCCGATCGCGTGCTTCTGCGAAGTCATGCCTCGAATCTACCGCGCCCGCGGCGGTCGCCGCTGGGCGCGGCGTTAGGGGAGCGTGAGGATTTCCGCGCCGCGCTCGGTGACGACCAGCGTGTGCTCGAACTGCGCCGTGATGCTCCGATCCTTGGTTACGACCGTCCAGTCGTCGGGCCACATCTCCCACTCGTGCGTGCCGAGGGTGAGCATCGGCTCGATGGTGAACACCATCCCCGGCTCCATCACGTCGTCGTACGCGGGGGCGGCGTCGTAGTGGGGGATGATCAGGCCGGTGTGGAAGGCCGCGCCGACGCCGTGGCCGGTGAAGTCGCGCACCACCCCGTAGCCGAAGCGCTTCGCGTACGACTCGATCGCGCGGCCGATGACGTTGACCTGCCGGCCGGGCGCGACCGCCTTGATGCCGCGGTTGAGCGCTTCGCGGGTGCGCTCGACCAGCTGGGTGACCTCGTCGGAGGCGGTCCCGGCGATGAAGGTCTGATTGCTGTCGCCGTGGAAGCCGTTCTTGTACGCGGTGATGTCGATGTTGACGATGTCGCCCTCCTCGATCACCGTGTCGTCGGGGATGCCGTGGCAGACGACCTCGTTGACCGAGCTGCAGATCGACTTCGTGAACCCGCGGTAGCCCAGGGTGGACGGGTAGGCGTCGTGGTCGAGCAGGAACTCGTGCCCGATCGCGTCCAGCTCCTCGGTCGTCACGCCCGGTCGGACGTTCTCGCCGACCAGCGCGATGGCCTGCGCGGCGATCCGGCCGGACTCGCGGATCAGCGCCACCTCGTCGGGCGTGTAGACGTCGCCGCGGGTGTAGGGCGCGGGCCCCGGTCGGCCGACGTACTCCGGCCGCGGGATGCGGCTCGGCACCGGGCGCATCGCGGTGACGCGGCCGGGGATGAGGTGACCGGCGGAATCCTTGGGCATACGATCAACTCTATGACGAGCGACGAGTACGGCATCAAGCAGGACGCCGAGCACAAGTACTGGTACAACATGAAGACCGGCGAGGTGGAGCAGGGTTTCCTGTCGCCGGCTCCGAACCGCGTCGGTCCGTTCGACACCCGCGACGAGGCGGAGCATGCGCTCGAGAAGCTGCGCGAGAACTCCGCGAAGTGGGCCGAGGAGGACGCCGAGGAGAACCGCTGAGCGGTGCCTCCCGGCGGCGCTAGAAGCTGTGCTCCTCGGTGGGGAAGGCGCCGTTCTGCACGTCCGCCTTGTAGGCGCGGGCGGCGTCCCCGAGGATCGTCTTCAGATCGGCGTACTGCTTCACGAAGCGCGGCACGCGTCCCGTCGACAGGCCGGCCCAGTCCGTCCACACCAGCAGCTGGCCGTCGGTGTGCGGGCCCGCGCCGACGCTGATGGTCGGGATGCGCAGCTCGGCGGTCACGCGCTTCGCCACCTCGGCGGGCACCATCTCCAGCACGACCGCGAAGGCCCCCGCCTCCTCGACCGCGTGAGCGTCGGCAAGCACCTGCTCGGCAGCGTCCCCGCGCCCCTGCACGAGGTGACCGCCGAGTCCGTGCTCGCTCTGCGGCGTGAACCCGATGTGCGCCATGACGGGGATGCCCGCCTCCACGATGCGCCGGATCTGCTCGGCGCTGCGCCGGCCGCCCTCGAGCTTCACCGCGTGCGCTCCCGTCTCCTTCATGAAGCGCACGGCGGTGTGAAGCGCCTCTAACGGCCCGGTCTCGTAGGAGCCGAACGGCATGTCGGCGACCACGAACGCGCGCTTGACGGCCTTGGCGACCGCGCGGGTCAGCGGGATGAGGTCGTCGATGGTCACAGGCAGCGTCGTGTCGTAGCCGAGCACGTTGTTGCCGGCCGAGTCGCCGACGAGCAGGAAGTCGATCCCCGCCTCGTCGAAGATCTGCGCGGTCAGCATGTCGTAGCTGGTGAGGCCGGTGAACGGCGCGCCCTCCTCCTTGGCCGCCTGGAAGTGCCGGGTGCGCACTCGCTTCAGCGACTGCATCGACGACGTGGTCGGATGAACGGAGGGCACCGGTGACTGCTCACTCATAGCGCCAGTCTAGTGACGCGGGAGGAATACCGATTCGGCACGAATGGACGTTATGCGGCGTCCTATTCGGCGATTCAGCACGAATCCTCAGCGGCGCGGAACCACTAGTCTGGAACCGGCCGAGGAAAGGGGCAGGATGGACAAGCAGCGCGACTTCGTTCTTCGCACGATCGAGGAGCGTGGCGTCAAGTTCGTGAGGCTGTGGTTCACCGATGTCGTCGGAACGCTGAAGTCCGTCGCGATCGCCCCGGCCGAGGTCGAGGGCGCGTTCAGCGAAGGCCTCGGGTTCGACGGTTCGGCCATCGAGGGCCTGACGCGCGCCTACGAGTCCGACCTGCTCGCGCTGCCGGATGCCACGACCTTCCAGATCCTCCCGTGGCGCGGCGAGATCGACCCGACCGCGCGGATGTTCTGCGACATCACGACGCCCGACGGCCAGCCCGCCGTCTCCGACCCGCGCAACGTCCTGAAGCGGACGCTCGAGAAGGCGGCCGACCGCGGCTTCACGTTCTACACCCATCCCGAGATCGAGTTCTACCTGCTCAAGTCGTCGTCGTTCGGCGAGGAGGGCCCCGAGCCCGTCGACTCCGCCGGTTACTTCGACAATGTCCCCGGCGGCACCGCACACGACTTCCGTCGCCGCTCCGTTCGGATGCTGGAGGACCTGGGCATCTCGGTCGAGTTCAGCCACCACGAGGCCGGCCCGGGTCAGAACGAGATCGACCTGCGCTACGCCGACGCGCTCACCACGGCGGACAACATCATGACGTTCCGCACGGTCATCAAGGAGGTGGCGATCGAGCAGGGCGTCTACGCGACCTTCATGCCGAAGCCGCTGCAGGGCCACCCGGGCTCCGGCATGCACACGCATATGTCGCTGTTCGAGGGCGACACCAACGCCTTCTTCGAGCCGGGCGCGCAGTACCAGCTGTCGAAGATCGGCCGCCACTTCATCGCCGGCCTGCTCCGCCACGCGCCCGAGATCACGGCCGTCACGAACCAGTTCGTGAACTCCTACAAGCGTCTGTGGGGCGGCGACGAGGCGCCCAGCTTCGTCAGCTGGGGCCACAACAACCGCTCGGCCCTCGTCCGCGTGCCGCTGTACAAGCCCAACAAGGGGCAGAGCTCGCGCGTCGAGTACCGGGCGATGGATTCGGCGGCCAACCCGTACCTCGCCTTCTCGCTGCTCCTCGCGGCGGGCCTCAAGGGCATCGAGGGCCAGTACGAGCTGCCGCCGGAGGCCGAGGACAACGTCTGGGCGCTGTCAGACGGCGAGCGTCGCGCGCTCGGCTACAGCCAGCTACCGGCCAGCCTCGACCACGCCATCTCGCTGATGGAGGACTCCGAGCTCGTCGCGGAGACCCTGGGGGAGCAGGCGTTCAACTACGTGCTGCTCAACAAGCGGCGGGAGTGGTCCGAGTACCGCGCGCAGGTCACCCCCTTCGAGCTGCGGACCAACCTCGAGATCCTCTGACCGCTGACGAAGTGACCCGGCAGCAGCTCTCCCTCACCGCCCTGGCGCGTGCCGGGTTCGTGGGGCTGAGCTCGGTCCGCGACGAGCTGGACGAGCTCGCCGACCTGACCGGGCTCGACCCGGAGGAGCTGACCGGAGCGATCTCGGCGGCTGCGGATCCGGACACGGCGCTGGCGTGGGCACTGCGGCTGCTGCGGCAGGCGCCCGACCGTGCCCGGCCTCGCTTCGCCACGGAGGAGGACGCCCGCCGGCTGTTCCGCGTGATCGGCGCGTCGGAGGGCATCGCCGAGTTCTTCCTGCGCCAGCCGCAGGAGCTGGACGCGCTCGCGCATCCTATCACCGACCTGCCGGGCCCGGAGGAGCTGCGGGCCGATCTCCTCGACGCGGTGGACGCCGTCGCCGGCGTGGCCGCGGACGCTGACGAGCGCGCCTGGACCGCCCTCCGCATCCGCTACCGTCGGCGCCTCGTGCAGCTGGCCGCCTACGACCTGGAGCAGGCCGATCCGGTCGCCGGGTTCGACGCTGTCGCCGCCGCGCTCAGCGACCTCGCCTCGGCAGCACTGGAGGCGTCCCTCGCCGTCGCCCGGAGAATGACCATCGGCTCGGGCCCTGGACGCTTCCCGGAGCAGCAGGTCCGCGCCACGCCTTTCGCCGTGATCGGGATGGGCAAGGCCGGCGCACGCGAGCTCAACTACCTCAGCGACGTCGACGTCATCTTCGTGACGGAGGGTGTCGAGTCCGCCGGCCTCGAACCCGGACGCGCCGTCGACATCGCGACGCGCCTCGCCATGCTCACCATGCGCGGCATCCACGAGCCCGCCATCGAGCCCGGCCTGTGGGAGGTCGACCCCAACCTGCGGCCGGAGGGCAAGGACGGCGCGCTCGTCCGCACCCTCGACTCCCACATCGCGTACTACGACCGCTGGGCGAAGGGCTGGGAGTTCCAGGCGCTCCTGAAGGCGCGCCCGCTCGCCGGCGATCCCGACCTGAGTGACCGGTACGTCGCCGCGCTGGCGCCGAAGGTCTGGAGCAGTGCCTCCCGCGAGAACTTCGTCGAGTCGGTGCAGCGGATGCGCGAGCGCGTCACCGACAACATCCCCGACGACGAGGTGCACTACCAGCTGAAGCTCGGCCCCGGCGGCCTGCGCGACGTGGAGTTCACGGTGCAGCTGCTGCAGCTCGTCCACGGCCAGGCGGACGAGGAGGTGCGGCAGCGCGACACCCTGTCGGCCCTCGCTGCGCTGGCCGCGCAGGGCTACATCGGGCGAGAGGAGTCCGCCACCTTCTCGCACGACTACCGCAGCCTCCGCCTCATGGAGCACCGGCTGCAGCTGCGCCGCCTGACCCGCACCCACCTCATGCCGCGCGACGAGGCGGACGTCCGCATCCTCGCCCGGGCCACCGGCCTGGCGCCGAACGCCGACCAGCTGCTCACCACCTGGAACGAGATCAAGCACCGGGTCCGCGGCCTGCATGAGCGCCTCTTCTACCGCCCGCTCCTCAGCGCCGTCGCCTCCACACCAGTGGAGGACGCGCGGCTGGCCGGGGGAGTCGGCCTCACCAGCGCCCAGGCCGAGGCGCGGCTCGCGGCGATCGGATTCCGCGACCCCCGCGGCGCGCTCGGCCACATCGCCGCGCTGACCACCGGCGTCTCGCGGCGCGCGACCATCCAGCGTCACCTGCTGCCGGTGATGCTGCAGTGGTTCGCCGACGGCCCCGACCCGGACTACGGCCTCCTCACCTTCCGCCGCCTGAGCGAGGAGCTGGGCGGCACGCACTGGTACCTCCGGATGCTGCGCGACTCCACCGGCGCGGCCGAGCGCCTGACGCGGGTGCTGTCGGGCTCGCGCTTCGCGGGCGAACTGCTCGGCCGCATCCCGGAGTCGGCGGCGTGGCTGGAGTCGGAGGACGAGTTGCGGCCGCGGTCGGCCGCGCTGCTGCGGGATGAGACGGCGGCGATCCTCGGACGGCACGAGTCGGTCGACACCGCGGCGACGGCTCTCCGGGCCATGCGTCGTCGTGAGATCCTGCGCCTTGCGGTCTCCGGCATCCTCGGCTTCGCCACGATCGACGAGCTGGCGCGCGGCCTGAGCGACGTCACCGAGAACATGATCGACGGTGTGCTGCGGGCGATCCGGGCCGCACGGGACGACGCCGGCCAGCTCGAGTTCGCGGTGATCGGAATGGGGCGGTTCGGTGGACGCGAGCTCGGCTTCGGCTCCGACGCCGACGTCATGTACGTGTTCCGTCCACTGGCGGCGGACCAGGAGGCGGCCAACCGCGCCGCGCTGACGATCGTCTCGGAACTGAACCGGCTGACCGAGGACAACCGCCTCCCGCTCGACCTCGACATCGGCCTCCGCCCGGAGGGCAAGAACGGCCCGCCGGTGCGCTCCCTGGAGTCGTACCGCGCCTACTATCGCCGCTGGTCGCTGACCTGGGAGGCCCAGGCCCTGCTCCGGGCCCGCGGCGTCGCCGGCGATGCGCCCCTCCTGGCGGACTTCGCCGAGCTCGCCGACGAGGTGCGGTATCCCGCGTCGATCGGCGAGCAGGAGGTGCGCGAGGTGAAGCGCATCAAGGCCCGCGTCGAGAACGAACGCCTGCCGCAGGGCGCGGATCCTTCCCGTCACCTGAAGCTCGGCCGCGGCTCGCTGAGCGACGTGGAGTGGTTCGTGCAGCTCATCCAGCTGGAGCACGCCGCCGCCGTGCCCGCGCTGCGCACCCCCTCCACTCTCGAGGCGCTGGCCGCCGCGGCCGCCCACGGTTTCGTGTCGGAGGAGGACGCCGCCCGTCTGCGCGACGCGTGGATCTTCGCCTCCCGCACCCGCTCGGCGATGACCCTCTGGACGAACAAGACCGCCGACGTGCTGCCCTCCGACCGGGTCGCGCTGGACGGCGTCGCCCGCCTGATGGAGTACCCGCCCGGCTCCGCGAGCAGGCTGGAGGAGGACTACCTCGCGGTCACCCGCCGTGCGCGCCAGGTCTTCGAGCGCGCCTTCTACGGAGCCCCGCAGCGGCCGACGCCGACGGCGTGATCCTCGGACTTCCCGGGTAGACGGCGCGTTTCGGCCAGGTAAATTCCGGCTGGATCGGGTTGTCCTCTCACGCCGTGGCCCCCACACTGGGGCCACCCGGTCCCCGATGTCGTGGATGAAACCAACCCTCCCGTATCCGGAGGTGCACCATGTCGACCAGTTCTCCTCGCTTCTGGGCCCGCAGCCGTACGAACGCCCGCGTCACCGCCGTTGCGGCGCTCGTGCTCGCCGCGTGTCTGGTCGCCGTCTCGTGGTTCGTCTGGTCGACGCCCGAGAACCCGGTTCGGAAGGTGGCGGACTCCGTCATCGCCGCGACGAATCCGCTCGCCGTGCAGAACGCCCAGCTGAAGAAGAAGCTGAGCACGACCTCGGACACGGTCGCCAGCCAGGCCGTCCGGCTGAAGCGTCAGGCCGCGGCGGCCGCCGTCGCCTCGGCGGCGCACGCGAAGGAGATGGCGTCGGCGCAGCAGCAGCTCGCAGCGGCGCAGCAGGAGATCGCACGGCTCAAGGCGGACGGCAACGACGGCTCGGGAGGGTCGCTGTCGGGAGGTTCTTCGGCGTCCGGCGGCTCGGCGCATCCGTCGACGGGCGGCGGCAAGGGGAACACGCAGACCGCCGCCACCATCACGGCGCCCAGCCGCGACAGCCTGCTGCACCCGGACAAGCGCTACTTCGGGATGTACACCGAGCAGGCGCCGTTCAACTGGGCGACCTTCGACGCGACGTCCAAGAAGATCGGCGTGCAGCCGAACGTCGTGGGATACTTCAGCGGATGGGATGAGAACTTCCGGTCCAGCGCCGTCACCCGCGCGTGGCAGCAGGGCCGCCTCCCACTGCTCACCTGGGAGTCCCGTCCCATCGGGGCTGACAACAACACCAACGTTGCGCCCGAATACTCGCTGCCGAAGATCATCGACGGCGGCTTCGATGCGTACCTGCATCAGTACGCGAAGGACATCATCGCGACGGGGCTGCCCGTCGCGATCCGCCTGGACCACGAGATGAACGGCACGTGGTATCCGTGGTCTGAGCTCACAGGAGCGAACAAGCCGATCAACGGGAACAACGTGGGCGATTACGTGAGGATGTGGCGGCACGTCCACGACATCTTCCAGCAGGAGGGCGCGAACAATCTGGTGATCTGGGTGTGGGCACCGAACATCATCAACAACATGCGGCCGGCGTCGCACGCCACACAGGAGTTCCTGAACGGCTATTACCCCGGGGACGACTACGTCGACTGGGTGGGACTCTCGGGCTACCTGCGCCCGCCGTGGCGTGCCGGGAACGACTTCACCTCGTCCTACACCTACGACGCGAGCCTCAACCAGCTCCGGGCACTGACGACCAAGCCGATCTTCCTCGCCGAAGTCGGAGCATCGGAGACCGACGGCCATAAGGCGACCTGGGTGAAGAGCTTCTTCGACGGATTCGCGGACCCCAAGAACGCGGACATCATCGGCTTCAGCTGGTTCAGCCTGGCGATCACGAGCTACGTCGGCGGAGAACGCTCGACGAACGACTGGCGCATCGACTCCAGGTCGGATTCGCTGGCGGCGTTCTCGCAGGGGATCTCGCGGCCGGATACGGGGTTCGCGCTGATACCGGCGGATTGAGCTGCCAAAGGTAGTAACGCTTGCCGTTAATAACGCAACGCGTTACTATAGAGCATGCTCCAATCCTTCGCCGACCGCGACACGGAAGCGGTCTGGTTCGGAATCGCGACCAAGCGATTCGGACCCGACCTCCGCCGGGTCGCCCGGCGGAAGCTGACCATGCTGAACGCGGCCGCCGTCCTCGACGACTGCCGCGTCCCTCCGGGCAATCGCTTGGAGAAGCTGGCCGGAGACCGGTCCGGTGAGTACAGCATCCGTGTCAACGACCAATTCCGGATCTGCTTCCGATGGACGAGCGGCGGACCGGCCGATGTCGAGCTCGTCGACTACCACTGACTGCCGTAGCGCGCACGATCGAGGAGAGCACCATGACTGAATTCATCACACCGGGAGAGATCCTCCGCGAGGAGTTCATGGTCCCGCTCGGCCTCACGAAGTACGCGCTTGCCAAAGCCATCCACGTCCCTGCTCAGCGCGTGGGCGACATCGTGGCGGGCAAGCGGGCCATCACCCCCGACACCGCGCTCCGCCTGTCCCGTCTCTTCGGCACGACGGCGGAATTCTGGTTGAACCTGCAGACGCACTACGACCTGGAGCGCGCGATCGACGCACACGGCGCCGAGTTCGACGACATCCAGCCGCTGGCCGGCTGAACTCGTCCGACGACAGCGAAAGGGCCGCACCCCTCGCGGGATGCGGCCCTTCCGTGACGCCTGACGCGGATCAGACCCCGTAGTAGAGCTCGTACTCGAACGGGTGCGGACGCTGCGCGAGGGGCTTGATCTCCTTCTCGCGCTTGTACTCGATCCAGGTCTCGATGAGCTCCGGGGTGAACACGCCGCCCGCGGTGAGGAAGTCGTGGTCGGCCTCGAGCGCGTCGAGGGCCTCGCCGAGCGATGCCGGCACCTGGGGGATGTTCTTGGCCTCCTCCGGCGGGAGCTCGTAGAGGTCCTTGTCGACCGGCTCGTGCGGCTCGATGCGGTTCTTGATGCCGTCGAGGCCCGCCATCAGCTGGGCGGCGAACGCGAGGTACGGGTTGCCGGAGGCGTCGGGCGCGCGGAACTCGATGCGCTTGGCCTTCGGGTTGGAGCCCGTGATCGGGATGCGGATCGACGCCGAGCGGTTACCGGCCGAGTAGACCAGGTTGACCGGCGCCTCGAAGCCCGGCACCAGGCGGTGGAACGAGTTCACCGTCGGGTTCGTGAAGGCGAGCACCGCGGGGGCGTGCTTGAGCAGGCCGCCGATGTACCAGCGGGCGACATCCGACAGGCCGCCGTAGCCGGCCTCGTCGTAGAACAGCGGCTTGCCGTCGTTCCACAGCGACTGGTGGGTGTGCATGCCCGAGCCGTTGTCGCCGAACAGCGGCTTCGGCATGAACGTCGCCGTCTTGCCCCACTCGCTGGCCGTGTTCTTCACGATGTACTTGAACTTCAGGATGTCGTCCGCAGCGTGGACCATCGTGTCGAACTTGTAGTTGATCTCGCCCTGGCCGGCGGTGCCGACCTCGTGGTGCGAGCGCTCGACCTCGAGGCCGGCCTCCACGAGCTTGAGGACGATGTCGTCGCGCAGGTCGGCGTGCTGGTCGACCGGCGAGACGGGGAAGTAGCCGCCCTTGTACGGGGTCTTGTTGGCGAGGTTGCCGCCCTCTTCGGTCCGGCCCGAGTTCCAGGCGCCCTCGCTGGAGTCGACGGAGTAGAAGCTCGAGTGCTGGTTCACCTCGTAGCGGACGTCGTCGAAGATGTAGAACTCCGCCTCCGGGGCGAAGAACGCGGTGTCGGCGATGCCGGTCGACGCGAGGTACTTCTCGGCCTTCTTGGCGACCTGACGCGGGTCCTTCGCGTAGATCTCGCCGTTGCGCGGGTTGTAGATGTCGAACACCATGATGAGGGTGCGCTCGGCGCGGAACGGGTCGACGTAGGCGGTCGACACATCCGGGATGAGCTGCATGTCCGACTCGTGGATCGACGCGAAGCCGCGGATCGAGGAGCCGTCGAACAGCTGGCCGACGGAGAAGAAGTCCTCGTCGACGGTAGCGGCGGGGATGTTGAAGTGCTGCTGCACACCGGGAAGGTCGGTGAAGCGGATATCAAGGAACTTGACGTCGGTGTCCTTGATGAACTTGAGCACCTCGGAAGAATCACGGAACATGCGGACGACTCCCAATGGCTTTGCGGGTGACCGGACTGCGCGTGCAGCCCACGGGTCAAACGTAGGGGGAGGCCGTTTCCCCGGGGTCACGCCTATGTTTCGAGCATGTTACGCGTACCCCGGCCGGGTAGAATCGGCGGGTGCCGCAGAACCCCTCGAACCGTCCCGGCGACATCGCCCCCAGCCGCTACCCGGGGGAACGTCTCGGGTTGCCGGAGGGGGGTCCGCGCTCGGTCGGCCGCCTGGGCCGGCGCATCGGGGCGATCGCCGTCGACTGGGCGATCGCGTCGTTCCTGTCGTTCGCCTTCTTCCATTACGACCAGTGGGCGACGCTCGGCCTCTTCGCGTTGCTGCAGATCGTCTTCATCCCGACCATCGGCGGGAGCCTCGGCCACCGCATATTCGGGATGCGCGTCGTCGCTGTGCGCGGCGGCTGGGTCGGCGTCTGGCGCCCGATCGTCCGCACGCTGCTGCTGTGCGTCGTGATCCCGGCGCTCGTGTGGGACTCCGACCAGCGCGGCTTCCACGACAAGGTGGCCGGAACCGTCCTCATCCGCGCTTGAGCACGATCCGCCCGGCACAGGAAAAACGTCGCGGATCCTGTGGATCCGCGACGTTTCGCTGTTGTCGGCGGCTCGAAGCCTACTAAGGTCAGCGTGCCCGCTGCGCGCGGACCTTCATCGGGTCGATGCCCTTCGGGATCGGCATCTGGTTCTCCATCGACTGGAGGCGGTTGCTGATCGCCAGCACCTCGGCCTTGGTGAGGGTCGGCTTGATCTTGGCGAGCGTGCGCGGCACCTTGTGCAGCGGCACCGAGTCCGCGTCCGGGCCGACGCTGATGATCGTCACCGGCACGTTCGGGAGGACGCGGTTCACCTTGCGGCGCTCCTCGTCGACCATGCGCTTGGTGCGGGTCGCCGGGCCCTCGCTGATGAGCACGACGCCGCCGCGCCCGGTCGCCCGGTACACCGCATCCTGCGTCTTGCCGTTGACCGCGACCGGCATCTCGGAGCCGCGCCAGCTGCGCTTGAGCGACGACCGCAGCACGGCGCCGACCGCACCCGGCTGACCCTCGATCTGCGAGTACGCCGCGCGCTCGGCACGGCGGCCGAGGATGATGAGCGCGATCAGGACGCCCGCGAGCACGCCGGCGAGGATCCAGAGCACCATCGTGAAGATGTTGCCGCCGGACAGGAACACCGCGAGCAGCACGCCGAGGATGATCGGCAGGACAGCCCCGAGGACGATGTAGAGGACCGCGCGGTCGTCGTAGCGACGGGTCATCTGGAAGACCTGCCACATCTGCTTCAGACGGCCGGGCTCCTTGGTGGACTTGTCCTTTGCCATAGCTCCAAGGATACCGGCTCGGCGGTGTTCCAGATGACCCGTTCGCTGCTGGGGGAGACCTCTCAGGAGACGGCCTGCGCGAAGCCGAGGGAGGCGTCCGCGAGGTGCCGGAGGTGGTCCGGGACCGGCCGCCCCTTCGCCTGCATCGACTGCGCCCACAGCCGCCCGGCGCGGTACGACGAACGCACCAGCGGCCCGGCGAGGACCCCGAGGAACCCGATCTCCTCGGCCTCCTCCTTGAGCTCGACGAACTCGTCCGGATGCACCCAGCGCGCGACGGGCAGGTGCCGTGGGCTCGGCCGCAGGTACTGCGTGATCGTGATGATGTCCGTCCCCGCGTCGTGGAGGTCCTGGAGCGCGGTGCTGATCTCGTGCCGCTCTTCGCCCATCCCGAGGATGAGGTTCGACTTCGTGATCAGGCCCGCGTCGCGTCCCTGGGTCAGCACGTCGAGCGAGCGTTCGTAGCGGAACGCCGGCCGGATGCGCTTGAAGATGCGCGGGACGGTCTCGACGTTGTGCGCGAACACCTCGGGACGCGCGTCGAACACGCGCCCCAGGTGCTCCGGGTTGCCGGAGAAGTCGGGCACAAGGATCTCGACCCCGGTACCGGGGGACTGGCGGTGGATCTCGCGGATCGTCTCCGCGTACAGCCACGAGCCCTCGTCCTCCAGGTCGTCGCGAGCGACGCCGGTCACTGTGGCGTAGCGCAGGCCCATCCGTTCGACGGATTCGCCGACGCGGCGCGGCTCGTCGCGGTCGAAGTCGGCCGGTTTGCCGGTGTCGATCTGGCAGAAGTCGCAGCGTCGGGTGCACTGGGAGCCGCCGATGAGGAACGTCGCCTCCCGGTCCTCCCAGCACTCGTAAATGTTCGGACAGCCGGCCTCCTGGCAGACGGTGTGCAGCTCCTCGGACTTCACCAGGCTCTGGAGCTGGCGGTACTCGGGACCCATCTTCGCCTTGGTCTTGATCCACTCGGGCTTGCGCTCGATCGGCGTCTGGGCGTTGCGGACCTCGAGGCGCAGCATCCGGCGCCCCTCGGGTGCGGCGCTCACGCGACGGCCCCGGCGGGGGTGAACTCGAGGTCGAAGGCGTCCTGGACCAGCGGCGCGACGTCCTGCGGGGTGACGGTGCGGCCCAGGACACGCGAGATCGTGGTGACGCCGGCGTCGCGGATGCCGCACGCGACGATCCGGTCGTAGGCGTCGAGGCTGTTCGAGCAGTTGAGCGCGAAGCCGTGCATGGTGACGCCCTCCGCGACGCGGATGCCGATGGCGGCGATCTTCTCGTCTCGGGTCGCTCCGGGATTGTGCTCGGGCAGCATCCACACGCCGGAGCGGCCCTCGACCTGGACGCCGGTCACGCCGACGCGGGCGAGCACGTCGATGAGGACGCGTTCGAGCGCACGGACGTAGCCGACGACGTCGATGGGGTCGTGGAGGCGGAGGATCGGGTACCCCACGAGCTGCCCCGGCCCGTGCCAGGTGATCTTGCCGCCGCGGTCGACGTCGACGACGGGGGTTCCGTCGGTCGGACGCTCGTCCGGTGCGGTGCGCTTGCCGGCGGTGTACACCGGCGAGTGCTCGAGGAGGATGACGGTGTCTGGCGCCCGGCCTGCGACGACGGCGGCGTGCAGGGCACGCTGCTGCTGAAGGGCCTCGAGATACGGCACGGAGTTGGCGCTTAGCCCCGTGACGTCATACGTGGTCACGGGGTCAGTTTATGCGCGGATGCGGCGGGAGTCGTCCACAGGCGAAGGTCGGGCCGGGGTTATCCACCGATTCGGATCCACTCGGGGTCGGCGGTTGCGCGGTCGGCTGGGATGGAGTCGTGATCAGAACCTCCCGCTCCTCCCGTTCATCGTCGGCCGACCCGTCCGAAGCCCTGCGCGTGGCCGTGCAGCTCGCGAAAGCGGAGGGGTGGGAGGCCGATCCCTCGTGTCGTCCCGCCGGCGTCTCTACGGAGGGGCGTGTCGTGGTGACCGGTGCGGTGTCGGGGCGGCGGTGTCTGCTCCGCGTGCGCGAGAGACGGGGAGCGGAGCCGGTGGACGCGGCGGCCCGCGAGGGCGCGGCGTCCGAGCACGTGGTCGGCGTGGTGCGCCGCCTTGGTGGCCGCCGCAACCGCGGGCGCGAATGGGAGGCCGTCCTGTTGTCCTATCCCGAGGGCGGAGACCTCTCGCGACGGTTGACACGGGACTGCGGCCTTCGCGGTGGTGAGGCGGCGACCGTCCTGCTCGGCATCGCCGACGGTCTCGCTGCGCTGCACCGGGCCGGCTGGGCGCGCCCGGGCCTGAGCCCGAGCGGCATCGCGTTCGCCGCGGACGGCTGTCCGGCGCTCGACGAGTTGGATGGGGTGGTGCCGTTCGATCCGGACGCGGCGGTCGCGGATGCGGAGGCGTACTTCGCACTAGCGCGGACCGTGTGCCTGCGCGTCACCGACGGTACGGGGATGACGCTGCTGGGCGCGGTCGAGAGAGGGCTGCGGCAGGGGACGTGGGAGCACGTCGAGGCGTCCGTGTCGGCGGCGGTGGCGCCGGAGCCGGTCAGGCTGCCGGAGCTGGAGAGTGGTGGTGTCGCAGCCGGGACGATTCCTCGTGAGGCCGCTCGACGGTTGGGAGTGCGAGACGCTGTGGTGTCGGCGATGGCCTTCCTCGACGGGGAGCCTGCGCGCACGGTCGGCCGGCGGCTGGGCATGTGGGCGCGTCGGCGTCCGGCTGTGGTCGCTGCCGGGTCGGTGCCGCTGGTCGCGGCAGTGGCGCTCGTGGCGCTGCTGCCGGCAGCGCCCGCGGAGAGCGCAGGCGCGACGGGCGCGCCGGAGGAATCAGCCCAGGGGGCGAGCAGCAGGCAGCCGAGGCCGGCCGGTGCGACAGCGGCCTCGGGCGCTGGGCGCACGGCTCCCACGAGCACGCCTGCGGCGCCGAGCGATGCGACGTCCGGCCGGACTGATGCGGCTGGAGGGCAGAACGCGTCGGTGCCGTCGCCGGAGAGCGGTTCAGCGGTGTCGACGGCGGTGCCGGCTCCCGAGCCCGGTGGCCGGGAGGCAGCGGATCCGGTTGTGGCGGCGGCTGCTGTACTGGCCGCCCGTCACGCTTGTTTCGCCGAACGGCGCGCCTCGCCGGCCTGCCTCGCGGGAGTCCTGGATGCGGAGCCCGCCTTCGTCGCGCAGGAGACCGATGCACTGACCCGGTCCGGGGCCGCCGACGAGCGTGACTTCACCGGGGCCTCGCTGAGTCTCCTGGAGCGCTGGGGCGACGCTGCGCTGATCGCCGCGGCACCCGATGCGGCGCGCACGCCGAAAAGCGAACCGGCCTCGCTCCTGCTGGTGAGGAGCGAGGCCGGTTGGCGGCTGCGGGCGGTGTACCCGTGAGCGGATCAGATTCCGAGGTTGCCCTCGAAGTTGCCGCCCTCGAGACGGTTCTTGACCGCGACGAGGAAGCGGGCCGCGTCCGCGCCGTCCACGATGCGGTGGTCGTACGAGAGCGCGAGGTACACCGTCGAACGGATTGCGATCGAGTCCGTACCGTCGGCCGAGACGACGACCGGCTTCTTCACGACGATGCCGGTGCCGAGGATGGCGACCTGCGGCAGGAACACCAGCGGCGTGTCGAACAGCGCGCCGCGCGAGCCGGTGTTCGTGACGGTGAACGTTCCGCCCGCGAGCTCGTCCGGCTTGAGGCGGTTGTCGCGGGTGCGCTCGGCGAGGTCGGCGATCTCCTTCGCCAGGGTGGCGATGTCGAGCTCCGACGCGTTGCGCACCACAGGGGTGAGCAGGCCGCGCTCGGTGTCGACGGCAATCGAGATGTTCTCGTGGTCCGGGTAGACGATGCTGTCGCCGTCGACCGTGGCGTTGATGACGGGGTACGTCTTCAGCGCCTCTGCGGCGGCCAGGGTGAAGAACGGCAGGAACGAGAGCTTCACGCCGGTCTTCGCCAGGAAGTCGCCCTTCACGCGGTCGCGGAACGCGGCCACCTTGGTGACGTCCACCTCGACGACGGTGGTCAGCTGCGCGGTGGACTGCATGGAGACCACGGCGCGCTCGGCGACGACCTTGCGCAGGCGCGACATCGGCTGCGTGGTGCCGCGCAGCGGCGAGACCTCGGGAGCCGGAGCGGCCGTGGCCGGGGCGGCGGACGCGGACGCGGCGGGAGCAGCAGCCTGGAGGATGTCCTCCTTGCGGATGCGTCCGCCGACACCGGTGCCGGTGACCGTGGACAGGTCCACGCCCTGCTCGTTGGCGAGCTTGCGGACGATCGGGGTCACGTACCCGGCGTTGCCGGCGTGGGCGCCGCCCGCCGAGGCCTGCGCGGGGGCGGCCTGCGCGGGAGCGGCGGGGGCGGGAGCGGCGGGCTGGGCCGGCGCCTGCTGAGCGGGAGCGGCCTGCTGAGCGGGAGCCTCCTGGGCCGGAGCAGCAGGGGCGGGAGCCGCCTGCGGCGCCTCCCGGGCCGGAGCGGGAGCGGCCTGTGGCGCCTCCTGTGCCGGAGCCGGAGCGGCCTGCGGAGCTTCCTGAGCGGGAGCGGCCTGCGGCGCCTCCTGGGCCGGAGCAGCCTGCGGAGCGGCCTCAGCCGGAGCGGCCTCGGCCGGAGCGGCCTCAGCCGGTGCGGCCTCGGCAGCCGGAGCGGCGGGAGCCTCGGCGCCTGCGCCGGAGCCGTCACCGATGGTCACGAGCGGGGTGCCCACCTCGACCGTCTCGTCCTCCTGCACCAGGATCGCCTCGACGACGCCGGCGACCGGCGACGGGATCTCGGTGTCGACCTTGTCGGTCGAGACTTCGAGCAGGGGCTCGTCCACCTCGACACGGTCGCCAACGTTCTTCAGCCAGCGGGTGACCGTGCCTTCCGTGACGCTCTCGCCGAGCGCCGGGAGGCTGACGGATTCGCTCATGAGCTTTTCTCCTTCAAACCTGATCGTTCAGTAGCTTATTGCAGCCGGGTCCGCCCGCGGCGGACCCGGCTGATCGTCCTAGAGGGTGTGCAGCGGCTTGCCTGCGAGGTACAGGAAGGCCTCGCCCAGCGACTCGTTCTGCGTCGGGTGCGCGTGGATGAGCGGCGCGATGTCCTCGGGGTACGCCTCCCAGTTCACGGCCAGCTGCGCCTCGCCGATGAGCTCGCCGACGCGGGCTCCGATCATGTGCACGCCGAGCACGGGGCCGTCGTTCAGGCGGACGACCTTCACGCTGCCGTTGGTGCCGATGATCTCGCTTCGCGCGTTGCCCGCGAGGCTGTAGTCGTAGCTGCTCACCGCGTCGGCGCCGTACTTCTCGGCCGCCTTGGCCTCGGTGAGGCCGATCGAGGCGACCTCGGGGTCGCAGTAGGTCACCTTGGGGATGTTGACGTCGGGGACGACGATCGGGTTGAGGCCCGCGATCTCCTCCGCGACGAAGATGCCCTGCTGGAAACCGCGGTGCGCGAGCTGGAGGCCGGGGACGATGTCGCCGACGGCGTAGACGCCGGGGATGTTGGTGTGCAGGCGCTCGTCGGTGATGACGAAGCCGCGGTCCAGGGTGACGCCGACCTCGTCGAAGCCGAGGCCCTGCGTGAGCGGGCCGCGGCCGACGGCGACGAGAAGGAGGTCGGCTTCGATGGTGTTGCCGTTCTCGAGCGTGACGACCACGCCGTTCTCGTTCTGGGTGACGCCCTGGAACCGCACGCCCAGGCTGTAGTCGATGCCGCGGCGGCGGAACGCGCGCTCGAGCGACTTGCTGATCGACTCGTCCTCGTTCGGGACCAGGTGGGGGAGCGCCTCGATGATCGTGACGTCCGAGCCGAACGACTTCCAGACGCTCGCGAACTCGACGCCGATGACGCCGCCGCCGAGGACCGCGACCTTCTTCGGCACGAAGTCCAGCTCGAGGGCCTGCTCGCTGGTGATCACGCGGCCGCCGATCTCGAGGCCCGGAAGCGAGCGCGAGTAGGAGCCGGTGGCCAGGATGATGTTCTTGCCGACGATGGTGTCGTCGCCGACCTGCACGGTCGTCGGGGAGGTGAGACGGCCCTCGCCCTCGATGACGGTGATGCCGCGGGCCTTCACGAGGCCCTGCAGGCCCTTGTACTTCTTCGCCACGATGCCCTGGCGGTACTGGGTCACGCCGTTGATGTCGACACCCTGCAGCTCGGTGACGATGCCGTACTTCGACGACTCACGCGAGTAGTCCGCGATCTCGGCCGCGTGGAGCAGCGCCTTCGTCGGGACGCAGCCGCGGTGCAGGCAGGTGCCTCCGACCTTGTCCTTCTCGATCATGCCGACGGTGAAACCGAGCTCGGCCGCACGCAGCGCTGCTGCGTAGCCTCCACTCCCACCGCCGAGCACCACAATGTCAAAGTTCTGCTCAGACACCCAGCTACTCCCTCGCGCATCAGATCATGTGACACGAAGCCGCCCAGAGGGGATGGCTCCGGGAGGCGTGTTGATAGGCGGGTTTTCCCGCCCATACGACCCTACTACTTCCCGGAAATGCTCTCGGCCAGACGGATGAGCGCCCGTACGCTGACGGCGGACGGTCCCTTGCCGGTGAAGCCGTACGGTGCGGCCGGGCTCTTCGCGGGGCCCGCGATGTCCAGGTGCGCCCAGGGGATGCGGGGGGCGTCGTCGGCGTCCCCGGTGCGTCCGATGAACTCCTGCAGGAAGACCCCGGCCAGCAGGGCGCCGCCCGCGGTGTTGCCCGGGTTGGCGTTCGCGATGTCGGCGACGTCCGAGTTGATCGTGGCGCGGAGCTCGCCGGGCAGCGGCATCGGCCAGAGCAGTTCGCCGCTCTCCTTGCCCGCCGTGAGCACATCGTCCACGAGGTCGTCGGAGCCCATGACGGCGGCGTAGCGGGTGCCGAGCGCGACCATCGCGGCGCCGGTGAGGGTGGCGACGTCGACGATCGCGTCCGGCTGCTCCTCGCTCGCGGCCACGAGGCCGTCGGCGAGCACAAGGCGGCCCTCGGCGTCGGTGTTCAGCACCTCGACGGTTCGGCCGCCGCGGATGCGAAGCACGTCGTTGGGGCGGATGGCGGAGCCGGACGGCATGTTCTCGGCGAGGCAGAGCCAGGCGGTGACCTTCACCGGCAGCGCCAGGCGTGCGGCAGCGAGGGCCACGGCCAGCACGGTCGCCGCGCCGGTCATGTCGTACTTCATGCCGACCATGCCGGTGGCGGGCTTGAGCGAGAGACCGCCGGAGTCGAAGGTGATGCCCTTTCCGACCAGCGCCAGGTGACGGGAGGCACCCTCGGGGGCGTAGGTGACCTTCACCAGGCGCGGCGGACGGGTGGAACCCTGCCCGACGCCCAGGATGCCGCCGAAGCCGTCGGCGGCGAGCTCCTGCTCGTCCCAGACCTTCACGCTGACCGGCAGGCCGGCGACGGCCTCGGTCGCGCGCTCGGCGAACGTCTCCGGGTACAGGTCGAGAGGGGGAGTGTTGACCAGGTCCTTGACCAGGGATGCGGCCTCGGCGACGGCGGTGGCGCGCGCGGCCAGCGCGTCGGCGTCGACCGCCGAGCCGTCTGCCGAGCCGTCCGAGGCGAGGTCTCCGCCGAGCACCTCGATCGACGCGACCGGGTCCTTCGTCGCCGCGCGGCTCTTCTCGCGGTAGTCCGTGAAGGCGTACGCGCCCAGGGCAGCCCCCTCGGCGACCGCGCCGAGCTGCGCCTCGTCCACGGCCGGCAGGTCGAGCGCGACCGCGCTCGTGCCCGCGAGCTGGCGGATGGCGCTGCCCGCGGCGTACCGCAGGGCGTCCACGCCGTCCTCCGGCAGGCCGATCACGGCGAGCGAGGCGCCGTCGCCGCGTCCGGGCAGCCGCACCAACTCGTCCTTGCCTCCCGCGAAGCCGACCTCTCGCAGCTGCTGCGCCAGCTCGTCCCGGCGCTCGCCGGAGAGCACGGCGACGCCGTCGCGTCCGTTCCGGGCGGCCACGACGAGCACATCCGCGGACGCGGTGGGAGTGGAGGAGAGGGTCACGGTCAGCGCGGGAACGGTCATGAGTCGACCCTAACGCGGTGTTCGCTGTGGGCGTTCCCGGCAGCGGTCACAGACAGGTTCGCGGCGCGGGGTCCGCTCTAGAGTTGAGATATGCGAGACCCCCGTCGACTGTTCGAGCTCAACCCGGCGCTGCAGGTGCCGGAGGGCCTGCCGCTGGTCGCGGGCCTCACCGGCTTCGCGGACGCGGGGTCCGGGGTCAGCCAGCTCGGCACCTATCTCCTCGGCACGCTCGACAGCGACGTGGTCGCCACGTTCGACGCGGACATCCTGCTCGACTACCGCGCGCGCCGCCCGATCATCTACTTCGACCAGGACCACCTGACCGACTATCAGCCGGCCACGCTCAAGCTGTACCTCGCCTACGACGAGCTCCGCCAGCCGTTCCTCCTGCTCTCCGGCTTCGAACCTGACTTCCGCTGGGAGGCCTTCACGGAGGCCGTGCTCGGCCTCATCGAGCAGTTCAAGGTGAAGAGCATCACCTGGGTCCACTCCATCCCGATGCCCGTCCCGCACACGCGCCCCATCGGCGTGACGGTCAGCGGCAACCGGCAGGACCTGATCGACTCCATGTCCATCTGGAAGCCGCACACCCAGGTCCCCGCCAACGCGCTGCACCTCCTCGAGTACCGGCTCCAGCAGCTCTCGTACCCGATCGCCGGCTTCATCCTGCTCATCCCGCACTATCTCGCCGACACCGAGTACCCGGCCGCGGCGGTCGCCGCCCTCGACTCGATCAGCGCGGCCACCGGCCTGATCTTCCCGACCGACCGGCTCCGCCAGGAGGACCGCGACTTCATCGCCAACATCGACGAACAGGTCGCCGGCAACACCGAGCTCGGCCGCCTCGTCGGCACGCTGGAGGAGCGCCATGACTCCTATATGGAGGACACGCAGCTGCGCTCGCCGCTGACGGACAGCGACGGGGAGCTCCCGACCGCCGACGAGATCGCGGCGGAGCTCGAGAACTTCCTCGCCTTCCGCCGGCACGGCGACGAGGAGAACGGGCGCGGCGACCGCTGAGCGCACACCCGGTCCCACCCCGGCGGAGCACATGCATAGCCGGGCGTAGGATTATGTGGTGAATTCGCGTCGCTCCTGGTTCGTCTACGGGATCGGCGTCTTCGCCTACCTCATCGCCGTCATGCAGCGCACCACGATCGGTGTCGCGGGCGTGGCGGCGACCGAGCGCTTCCACGTCTCGGCGTCCGTCCTCTCGACGCTGGCCGTCGTGCAGCTGATCGTCTACGCCGGCATGCAGGTGCCCGTCGGGGTGCTGATCGACCGGATCGGATCGCGCGTCCTCATGCTCACCGGCACCGCGCTCATGGTCGTCGGTCAGGTCGCCGTCGCGTACGCGCCGACCATCGCGATCGCGATCGCGGGCCGCATCCTGGTCGGAGCCGGGGACGCCACCGTCTTCACCTCTCTGATGCGGCTGGTGAACTCATGGTTCCGCGGCCGCATCGTGCCGCAGCTGTCCCAGTGGATCGGCAACGTCGGTCAGCTGGGCCAGGTGCTGTCCGCCGTGCCGTTCGCGCTCCTGCTGCATCTGTCGGGCTGGACGGTCGCCTTCCTCTCGGCCGCCTCCCTCTCGGTCGTCGCGCTGATCGGCATCGTCGTCGGAGTCACCGACCGCCCGGTCGGCGCGAGCGAGGGTCCGCGACCGGCGACGTGGTCCGACTCGCTCCGCCAGCTCCGGATCAGCCTCGCGCGGCCCGGTACGCAACTCGGCTTCTGGTCGCACTTCGTGACCCAGTCGTCCGGCACCGTGTTCAGCCTGATGTGGGGCATCCCGTTCCTGGTGTTCGCGATCGGCATCCAGCCTGCGGCCGCCTCCGCACTGCTCACGGTGCTCGTCGGAGCCGGTCTCATCTCCGGCCCCATCCTGGGCATCCTGACCGCGCGCTACCCCCTCCGACGCAGCAACCTGGTCCTCGGCATCGTCGCCCTCATGGCCGCGGCGTGGACGCTCGTGCTGCTCTGGCCGGGGCAGCCGCCGTTCTGGACGATCGTCGTGCTGATCGCGGCGATCGGGATCGGCGGCCCGGGCTCGCTGATCGGGTTCGACTTCGCCCGCACCTTCAACCCGCTGCACAGCCTGGGGTCGGCGAACGGGATCGTGAACGTCGGCGGCTTCCTCGCCAGTTTCGTGATGATGTTCCTCATCGGTGTGGCGCTCGATGTCCAGGCGCACAGCGACGCGGACGCCGAGCTCTACCAGCTGGACCACTTCCGCTGGGCGTTCGCCATCCAGTACGTCATCGTGGGCATCGGCGTGGTCTTCCTGGTGCGCGCGCGCCGCCGCACACGCCGCCGACTCCGCGAGGAAGAGGGAATAGAAGTAGCCCCTCTCTGGGTTGCACTCGTAGGAGCGTGGAGGAGGCGCGGCGGGCACGAAGCGCTGTAGGGCTCCGGTATTTGCCGAAGAATGGCCGTACGTGGTCGGGGGCGCACGCGGAACGTGCAATAATTGATGTCTGGACCCATTCATGTCCCGGGGCCGGAGCATTAGACGATGCCCGGCGCAACGACCCGGACTTGACTTGGGTCTTAGTAGTGTCCGCACGCAACCCTGAGCCAGGCTCGGCCGTCAGGATCCCGGCCCTCCTCCGCTTGGTATGAAAGGTGTTCACATGGCAACCCGTGCAGCAACGAAGACCCGCGAGGCGGAGGTCGAAGAGACCGCGACCGTCGTCGCGGATGAGACCGCGAAGCCCGCGGCGAAGAAGGCCGCGCCCAAGAAGGCGGCCGCGAAGGCCCCGGCGAAGACGAAGTCGACGGCTGCGAAGAAGCAGACGTCCAAGGCGTCCGCCGCAGCGGACGACGACGAGGAGATCGACGAGGACGCCGAGGTCGAGATCGACGAGGAGGAGGTCGCGGACGACGCCGAGGCGACGGACGAGACCGAGGCGGACGACGCCGAAGCCGAGGCGGACGAGGACGCCGAGGCCGACACGGAGAGCAAGGCTCCCGCGGCCCTGGCCGCCGCGGCCGACGTGCCCCTGCCGACCGACGCGCTCGTTCTGCGCGCCGTCGACGAAGAGGACGACATCCCCGTCTACTCGACGACGATCACCGGCGCCACCGCCGACCCGGTCAAGGACTACCTGAAGCAGATCGGCAAGGTCCCGCTGCTGAACGCGGCCGAAGAGGTCGAGCTCGCCATGCGGATCGAGGCGGGTCTGTTCGCCGAGGACAAGCTGGCGAACACGCCGAACCTCAGCAAGGAGCTCGAGCGCGAGCTGAAGTGGGTCGCCCGCGACGGCCAGCGCGCCAAGAGCCACCTGCTCGGCGCCAACCTGCGCCTCGTGGTGTCGCTCGCCAAGCGCTACACCGGCCGCGGCATGCAGTTCCTCGACCTCATCCAGGAGGGCAACCTGGGCCTCATCCGTGCCGTCGAGAAGTTCGACTACACGAAGGGCTTCAAGTTCTCCACCTACGCCACCTGGTGGATCCGTCAGGCGATCACCCGCGCCATGGCCGACCAGGCGCGCACCATCCGCATCCCGGTGCACATGGTCGAGGTCATCAACAAGCTGGCCCGCGTGCAGCGCCAGATGCTGCAGGACCTGGGCCGCGAGCCCACCCCCGAGGAGCTGTCGAAGGAACTCGACATGACCCCGGAGAAGGTCATCGAGGTGCAGAAGTACGGTCGCGAGCCCATCTCGCTCCACACCCCGCTGGGTGAGGACGGCGACAGCGAGTTCGGCGACCTGATCGAGGACACAGAGGCGGTCGTGCCCGCCGACGCAGTGGGCTTCACCATGCTGCAGAAGCAGCTGGAGAGCCTGCTCGACTCCCTGTCCGAGCGCGAGGCGGGCGTGATCCGCATGCGCTTCGGCCTGGGCGACGGCATGCCGAAGACGCTCGACCAGATCGGCGACACCTTCGGCGTGACGCGTGAGCGCATCCGCCAGATCGAGTCGAAGACGATGGCGAAGCTGCGCCACCCGTCGCGGTCGCAGTCGCTGCGCGACTACCTCGAGTAAACCGTTGCGTTACCGACTGGCGGTCATCGCCGGCCGCCTCGCCCGCTGGCTCCTCCGCCTGCGGGGAGGCGGCTCCGCGGTCCCCGGCCGCGTCGCCCTCGCCATCGCGCCGAAGTTCCTGGAGCGCGCCGTCAGCCGGCTTCCGCTCGGGGTCGTGTTCGTCTCCGGGTCGAACGGCAAGTCGACCACCACGAACATGCTCACCGCGATCCTGCGCGAGCACGGACTGGATGTGTTCACGAACCCGTCCGGGGGAAACCTGCCGCAGGGCATCGCCTCCGCACTGCTCGCCGATGTGCCGCTCGACGGCTACGTCCGCGGCGATGTCGGCGTCATCGAGGTGGATGAGGCCTACGGCGTCGACCTCGCGCACGTGCTGAAGCCGCGCGGCTCCCTGCTGCTCAACGTGCAGATCGACCAGCTCAACCGCTTCTTCGAGCCCACCCGTGTGATCGGGATGCTGCGCTCCATTGCGGAGGGCTCGTCCGAGTTCGTCGTGGTGAACGCCGACGACGACAGCCTGGCGCGGGTCGGCGCGGAGCTGACCGCGCAGGGACGAGATGTGTCGACGTTCGCCGTGGCGCCGTCCATCATCGAGTCGTCGCCGAACGGCCTCGCGAACGTGAAGGACCTCACCGGCACGACGGCGGGCACGCTGCCCATCCCGTCGGTCTTCGTCAGCAAGCTCGAGGTGCAGAGCGCCCAGCTCACCATCGGCGGGGTGGATGTCCGGATCGGGCTCCCGGCGCGCGGCCTGCACTACGCGGTGGACGCGGCGGGCGCGACCGCGATGGCGCGCCGCCTTCTCGGTGACCGCTTCCAGCCCAACGCCGTCGTGGCCGCCATGGCCGCGCTGCGGACCGTCTACGGTCGCGGTGAGACCCTGAAGGTGGGCGACGAGGACGTCGAGATCATCATGATGAAGAACCCGCCGAGCCTGCAGCTCAACCTCGACTACCTCGCCGAGTCGCCCGAGCAGGTGTTCGTCGCGGTCGACGAGGGCACGCCGGACCCGTCGTGGGTCTACGACATCGACCTGTCCAAGCTCACGCACGTGGACGTGGTGTCCGGCACGAAGGCGTGGCAGTTCGCGACGCGCTTCGCGTACGCGGGGATCGACGTCGACCAGGTCGTGCCCGAGCTGCGGCCGGCGCTCCAGGCGTTCCTGAAGCTGCCGAAGCCGACACGCGGCACCAAGACGATGATCGTGAACTACGAGCAGATGATGCTCATCCGGAAGCAGCTGGGCTTCCTCGACCTGGAGGGCGGCGAGCGATGACCGTCCTGCGCATCCTGCACCTCTATCCGGCCGAGCTGGGGATCAACGGCGACGCCGGCAACGTCCTGGCGCTGGCCGAGCGCGCGCGGTGGCGCGGCATCGACGCCGAGGTCGTTCCGCACGCCGTCGGCGGCGAGCTGCCGCCGGGCGTCGACCTGGTGCACATCGGCTCCGGTCCGCTCTCCGGGCAGCGCGCGGTGCATGAAGACGTGCTGCGCATCGCGCCGAGGCTGCGGGAGTGGCAGGCCGCCGGCGTGCCGTTCCTCGCGATCGCGGGCGGCTGGCAGCTGCTCGGTACCGGTCTGGAGACGCCGGAGGGCGAGCTGCTGGCCGGTGCGGGTGTGTTCCCGACCCGGGCCGCGCTCGGGAGCAAGCGGCACGTCGGCGAGGTCGTCGTGCGGCTGGCGGACGGCTCCACCGTCGCGGGCTTCGAGAACCACTCCGCGCGAACCGTGCTCGACGGCGCCGAGCCGCTGGGCCGTCTCGTCAGCGGGACCGGCAATGGCGACGGGACCGAGGGCGTGGTCGTGGGCGCATCGATAGGCACGCACCTGCACGGTCCGCTGCTGCCGATGAACCCGGCGCTGGCCGACCGGCTGCTCGGCACCGCGCTGCGCGGCGAGCTGCCGCCGGTGCCGCAGACGGAGCGGGTCGACCGCTACGCGACGAACGCCCGCCGGGCGATCGCCGACCGCCTCGGCGTCTCGCTCTGACCCCAGCCCGAAGTGCAGGTCGTTGCGGTGTCGCACGGCGTGTCGACCGCAATAAGCTGCACTTCAGCGGTGGTCAGTTGATGTAGACGCGGGGGACGCGGGCGGCGACGCCGGTGACCATCTCGTCGGCGATCGTCTCGGCCCAGTCGGCGTACTTCTCCGCGGTGACCTCGCCGTCGGTGCCCGGCCCGAACAGGATGGCGGTGTCGCCGACCTCGACGCGATGAGCTCCCGCATCCACGAGCATGCTGTCCGCCTCGACCGCGAGGAGCTGGCACCGGCGGCCGTTCAGCTGGATGCTCGTCTTCGCGATCCCGAGCGTCGGCACGCCGTCGGCCCAGCCGATGCCGAGCCGCACGTGCGTGGTGCCGCCGACGTGCACCTCGGTGACGGGGGCCTCCAGCCGCATCGCCGGGATGAGCCCGAGCTCGGCGCCGGTCGAGTCGTCGAACGGGGAGAAGCCGTAGGCGGCGATGCCGAAACGGACGAACGAGAAGCGCGCCTCCGGCATCCGGATGCCCGCCGAGCTCGCTGCCAGGTGCAGCGCCTCGAAGTGTGCGCCGAACCTCTCCGCCTCGACGACCGCGTCGCGGAACTCGGCGAGGGCCGCCTCGTCGTCGGCGATGGACGCGTCGGCGAGGTGCGACCAGGCGGCGCGGATACGGACGAGGCCCTGGCGCTCCAGTTCCAGCGCGTACTGCACGAGCCCGGGCCACTCCTCACGCGTGGCGCCGTTGCGGCTGAGGCCGGTGTCGACCTTCAGATGCACGATCGCGGGACGGTCGGCACCAGCCGCGGCGATGGCCTCCAACTGCCAGGCGGCGGAGATGCCGAGCTCGATGTCGGCCTCGATCCCGGCCCGCCAATCCGTGTCCTGCCCGTGCAGCCAGGCGAGGATCGGGACGGTCACGCCGGCGTGCCGCAGTACGAGTCCGGCCGGGATCTCCAGCACCGCCAACGACGTCGCGCCGGCCTCGAGGCCCGCTTCGGCGATCGGCAGCAGGCCATGGCCGTAGGCGTCGGCCTTGACGGCCAGCATCGTTGTGGCGGGCGCGATCAGCTTCGTCAAGTGCGCGACGTTGTGCCGCACGGCGGCGAGGTCGACCACGGCGCGGGGGAGCGGTTCGGCGACGGCGTCCACGATGGTCACGCGCTGTACATCCTCTCGATGCGCCGGCCGAGGCGGCTGGTGATCACGGGTGCGGCGACGCCGAGCGCGTCCGCCCAGTCGAGCACCGTCGGCTCGCCGTGGGCCGGGGCGCCGAAGAGCACGACCGCGTCACCGGAGCTGGCGGTGTCGTCGCCGATGTCGACCACGAACTGGTCCATCGCGATGCGCCCGGTGATCCGGCCGACCGTGTCGCCGACCTTCACCGGCGCCTTGTTGGAGGCGACGCGGAGGATGCCGTCCGCGTATCCCAGGGCGACGAGCACCAGGGTGCTGGGCCGGGAGGTGCGGTACGTGTAGCCGTAGGAGACCCCGCGGTCGGCGGGGACGCGCTTGACCGAGACGACCTCGCCCTCCAAGCGCATGGCCGGAGCTGTGGGATGCGCAGGGTCGAGACCGAACAGCGATGTCCCGAGCAGTGGGCCGGGCGCCTGCCCGACGAAGACGCGCACCGGCAGCCCCTCATCGGCGATCGCGGCCGCATCCTCCACCCGGGAGACGAGAAAACCGCCGACCCCCGCATCCGTCAGCGTACGTGCCACGGGGATGAGCCCGTGTCCGTACGCGTCGGCGCGGAGATCGGCGGTGCAGTCGGGGAGCGGCGAAGCGGCGGAGGCTGCCGTCGAGCGGATGGCGTCGAGATCGATATGGGCACGTCGGCGCACACCAGTCGTGGCGACCATCCTCCGGTCAGTTCCGCGCTTCGCGAGCGGGGCGCGTCAGGCGCGCTGCTCTTCGAACAGGCGAGCGGTCTCGTCGTGCCAGCTGTGGGCGATCTGCGAGAGCTTCTCCTGGTGCTTCTTGCCGTGGTGGGCGCAGAACAGCAGCTCGCCGTTGTTCACGACGACCCGGATGTACGCCTGCGCTCCGCAGCTGTCGCAACGGTCCGCGGCCGTCAGTTGCGGCCCCGATGCGAGCTCGTCGATGGCCCCGTTCTCCGAGGTGACTGTCGACATGTGATGCTCCTTCCGTCGCAACCGGTGAACTCGGTACGTCTATAGAACCACGGATGCTCGGCAACCAGGCGCGTATTGGCTGCTATTTCGCTCAACGCGTAGCCTCCCGGCGAGCGGGTGTCGGTGGCGTAGTGTGCCCCGGCCGCCACGTACGCTTGATGGTGTACGTGCGCGCCCGCACCCGAGGCGCACCTGATCCACAAGGAGCGCCCGTGGCGAGTTCGGACTATTCGGCCAGGCACCTGTCGGTGCTCGAGGGGCTGGAGGCCGTCCGCAAGCGACCGGGCATGTACATCGGCTCGACCGACTCCCGCGGACTCATGCACTGCCTCTGGGAGATCATCGACAACTCCGTCGATGAGGCTCTGGCCGGTTTCGGCTCGGCGATCGACGTCGTCCTGCACGCCGACGACAGCGTCGAGGTGCGCGACCAGGCCCGCGGCATCCCGGTCGACATCGAGCCGAAGACCGGGCTCTCCGGTGTCGAGGTCGTCTTCACGAAGCTCCACGCGGGCGGCAAGTTCGGCTCCGGGTCGTACGCGGCCTCGGGCGGCCTGCACGGCGTCGGCGCGTCGGTCGTCAACGCGCTGTCCGAACGACTCGACGTCGAGGTCGACCGCGACGGCAAGACCTACGCCATGTCGTTCCACCGCGGCGAGCCGGGCGTTTTCGACGACGGGACGGGGGCGCCGAGCCCGGACAACCCGTTCAGCCCGTTCGTCAGCGGCAGCGAGCTGCGCGTCGTCGGCAAGGTCAAGAAGGGTGTGACCGGGACGCGCATCCGCTACTGGGCCGACCGGCAGATCTTCACCAAGGGCGCCGAGTTCTCCACCGACGATCTGATCGGTCGTGCACGGCAGACCGCGTTCCTCGTCCCGGGCATCGCGATCTCGATCGACGACCAGCGCGCTGCCGCCGGCGGCGAGCCCGCGGGCGTCACCACGTTCCGCTACGAGGGCGGGATCTCGGAGTTCGTCGACTTCCTGGCGCCGGACAGCCCCATCACCGACACCTGGCGCCTGACCGGCGAGGGGCACTTCACGGAGACCGTGCCGGTGCTCTCCGACTCCGGCGCGATGGTGCCCACCGAGCTCAAGCGCGAGTGCCAGGTCGACATCGCGCTGCGCTGGGGCACCGGGTACGACACGGTGATGCGCAGCTTCGTGAACATCATCGCGACGCCGAAGGGCGGAAGCCACCAGGCCGGCTTCGACCAGGGGCTGCTCAAGTTCCTGCGGCAGCAGGTGGAGCTGAACGCCCGTCGGCTCAAGGCCGGAAACGACAAGCTCGAGAAGGACGACGTCATGGCGGGTCTCACCGCCGTGCTCACCGTGCGCCTCCCGGAGCCGCAGTTCGAGGGGCAGACCAAGGAGATCCTGGGCACGCCGGCCGTGCGGGCGATCGTCGCGAATGTGGTCCAGAAGGCGATGGCCGAGCGGTTCGGATCGTCGAAGCGCGACGACAAGGCGCAGTCTTCGCTCCTGCTCGACAAGGTCGTCGCCGAGATGAAGTCGCGCATCTCCGCGCGCGCTCACAAGGAGACGCAGCGCCGCAAGAACGCGCTCGAGACGTCGTCCCTCCCGGCCAAGCTGGTCGACTGCCGCTCCAGCGACGTGGCGAACAGCGAGCTGTTCATCGTCGAGGGCGACTCCGCCCTGGGCACGGCGCGCCGGGCGCGGGACAGCGAGTACCAGGCGCTGCTGCCCATCCGGGGCAAGATCCTCAACGTGCAGAAGGCGTCCATCTCGGACATGCTCTCCAACGCGGAGTGCGCGGCGATCATCCAGGTCATCGGCGCCGGCTCCGGCCGCAGCTTCGACCTGTCGTCCGCCCGTTACGGCAAAGTCATCATCATGTCGGATGCCGACGTCGACGGCGCGCACATCCGGACGCTGCTGCTCACCCTGTTCTTCCGCTATATGCGGCCGATGATCGAGGAGGGGCGCGTGTTCGCCGCCGTCCCGCCGCTGCACCGCGTGGTAGTGGTGAACCCGGGATCGAAGCCGAACGAGACGATCTACACGTACTCCGAGGCGGAGCTGCAGGCGGTGCTCGCCGACCTGAAGAAGCGCGGCAGGAAGTACCAGGAGCCGATCCAGCGCTACAAGGGACTCGGCGAGATGGATGCGGACCAGCTCGCGACCACGACGATGGACCGCGCCCACCGCACCCTGCGCCGGGTGCGCGTCTCCGACGCCGAGTCGGCGAACCGCGTCTTCGAGCTCCTGATGGGCAACGACGTCGCGCCGCGCAAGGAGTTCATCATCCAGGGCGCCGACGACCTCTCCCGCGCGCGAATCGACGCCTAGCCACCCACTATCGAGTACACGAAAAGTGCACGGTTCTTCCCCGAGAAGCGTGCACTTTTCGTGTACTCGATGGTGGGGCTGAGCCTAGGGCGGGTCAGGCGAGGCGGCGGCCGATGGAGCCGACGACCATGTCGAGCGGCGTGCCGGAGGCGTCGCGGCGCGCGCCGCCCTCGGGGAGGGTGCGGGCGACGCCGTCGGGAGCCACCGCCAGCGCGGGTGCGCGGCCGGCCCAGGCGAGCACGAGCTCGCTCTCGCCCTTGAGGAACCGCTGGGCGCGGACGCCGCCGGTTGCGCGTCCCTTCGCCGGGAACTCGGCGAAGTCGCTCACCTTGGCGGTGCCCGGGTCGGCGCCCGGAAGCGTAGCGTCGCTCGCCGCGATCGTCGACACGACCGCCTCGGCCGCGTCGTCCGCCGCGACCGCGCCGAAGTAGATCACGCGCGCGTCCGCACCGAGGTTGATTCCGGCCATGCCGCCCGCGGCGCGTCCCTGCGGACGGACCGTCGAGGCGGCGAACCGCAGCAGCTGCGCGTCGCTCGCGACGAACACCAGCTCGTCCGCATCCGTCACCGTCGTGGCGCCGACGACCTCGTCGCCCGCCTTCAGCGAGATGACCTCGAACTCGGGCTTGTTCGCCCAGTCGCCCGGGGTGACGCGCTTCACGACGCCCTGCCTGGTGCCGAGCGCGATCGTCCGGTCCGTATCGCTGAGGGACACGAGCGCGAGGATGCGCTCCTTCTTGTCCGCGAGCGCCAGATAGTCGCCCACCTTCACGCCCGCACCGAGCTGGATGGAGTTGGCGGGCACGCCGGGCAGGTCGACGGGGGAGAAGCGGATCAACCGGCCGCGGTTCGTCACCGCACCGATCTCGCTGCGGCTGCTCGTATCCAGCTGCGACAGGATCGCGTCGTGCTTGCTGCGCCGGGCCGGCGGCTGGATGCGGTCGAGGCCGCCCTCGCCGTCGGGACCGGCCACCGCGTCCACGCGCAGGATGCGGCCGGTCGTCGACAGGTAGACGCGCGTCGGGACGTCGGCGACCTCGAGCTGGACGTTCGCCGTCTTGCTGCGGGAGGCGCCCGCGATCGACGGCTTCGCCTCGGTCAGCAGCGTGCGGCGGGGGGTGCCGAAGCGTCCGGCCACCTGCTCCATCTCATCCGACACCAGGTCGTTGATGCGCTGGCGCGAGGCGAGGAGTTCTTCCAGCTCGGCGATCTCGGCACGAAGCTGGTCGCGCTCGGTCTCGAGCTCGATACGGCTGAACCGCGTCAGGCGGCGCAGGCGCAGTTCGAGGATGTAGTCGGCCTGCAGGGTGCTCAGGTCGAACACCTGCATCAGGCGGGTGCGGGCGGCTTCCGTGTCGTCGGACGTGCGGATGACCTGGATGACCTCGTCGATGTCGAGGATCGCGATGAGCAGTCCCTCGACCAGGTGCAGGCGTTCCTTGCGGCGTGCGAGGCGGAACTGCGACCGCCGGGTGACCACGCTGACGCGGTGGTCGAGATAGACCTGCAGGAGTTCGCGCAGGCCGAGGGTCTGCGGGCCGCCGGCGACGAGGGCGACGTTGTTGATCGCGAAGCCCTCCTCCAGCGGCGTGTGCCGGTACAGCTGCTCGAGCACCGCCTCCGGGCTGAACCCGGTCTTGATGCCGATGACGAGCCGCAGGCCGTTCTGGCGGTCGGAGAGGTCGGTGACGTCGGAGATGCCGTTCAGCTTCTTCGCGTTGACGCCGTCCTTGATCTTCTCGATGACCTTCTCGGGGCCGACGAGGTAGGGCAGCTCGGTGACGACGAGGCCGCTCTTGCGCGCGGTGATGGACTCGACGGTCACCTTCGCGCGCATCCGGAAGCTGCCGCGTCCCGTCGCGTACGCGTCGCGCACGCCCGCGAGACCGGCGATGGTGCCGCCGCTCGGCAGGTCGGGACCGGGCACGTACGCCATCAGGTCGTCGAGGGTCGCATCCGGGTTCTCGAGCAGGTGCCGTGCGGCGCCGACGACCTCGATGAGGTTGTGCGGCGCCATGTTCGTCGCCATGCCGACCGCGATGCCGCTCGCGCCGTTGACCAGGAGGTTGGGGAAGGCGGCGGGCAGCACATCCGGCTGCATGAGCTGGTTGTCGTAGTTCGGGACGAAGTCGACGACGTCCTCGTCCAGGTCCTCCGTCATCGCGAGCGCTGCGGCGGCGAGGCGCGCCTCGGTGTACCGGGCGGCCGCGGGGCCGTCGTCGAGGGAGCCGAAGTTGCCGTGACCGTCGACCAGGGGCACCCGGAGGGTGAAGTCCTGCGCCATGCGCACCAGTGCGTCGTAGATGGCGCTGTCGCCGTGCGGGTGCAGCTTTCCCATCACCTCGCCCGTCACGCGCGCCGACTTCACATGACCGCGATCCGGCCGCAGGCCCATCTCGGTCATCATGTAGAGGATGCGGCGCTGCACGGGCTTGAGGCCGTCGCGGGCGTCCGGGAGCGCTCGGGAGTAGATCACCGAGTAGGCGTATTCGAGGAACGAGCCCTGCATCTCGGTCGTGACGTCGACGTCTTCGATGCGTTCCGTCGTTCCGGCGGCGGGCTGGTCGTCTGCTGGTGTCATTCGTGCATTCTGTGCAGGGGCTCGGGTGGAGCGTGGGGCGGCTCGTCCGGCTCGGCGTGGCCTGTGCCAGACTGGGCCGGATGCCACCCATGCTACCGGCCGCGTTCACCACCCGAGCGAGCCTCGCCACGGTTCTCCCGAGTTCGCTGGCCGCGCTCGAGGGGCAGGCGAACGAGCTCGGCCTGCCCCGGCTCGACCACGTCGTCGTCATCGTCGTCGACGGCCTGGGCGCCGCCGCCTTGCGGGCGCGTTCCGGCCACGCCCGGACGCTCGCGCCGATGCTCGGGAAGACGACCACGATCGACGCGGGCTTCCCGACCACGACGGCCGCGGCGCTGGCGACCCTGACCACGGGAACCGCTCCGGGCGTTCACGGCCTCGTCGGGTACCGGGTGCGCGATGCGGCCAGCCGGCTCACCAACCAGCTCTCCGGCTGGGACGAGCGGATGGATCCCGCCACCTGGCAGCGCTCACGCACCGTCTTCGAGCGCGCGACCGAGCAGGGGGTGCGCGCCCGGGCGATCGGGCTGCCGAAGTTCGAGGGCTCCGGGTTCTCGGCCGCGGTCCTCCGAGGGGCGGAGTTCCTGGGCGTGCAGTCGCTCAGCGAGCGCTTCGATGAAAATGCAGACCAATTACGGCTTTGTTGTTCCGGTTTATAACCATCCACATTATTTAGCAGATTTAATTTCTTATCTGAACAGTTTTGATCTACCGATTGTTTTGGTCAATGATGGCAGTGATGATGCATGTAGCCAAATTTTAAAAGCGTTGGCAGAGCAATATTCTCAAATTCATCTTATTGAACATGATGTGAATAGGGGTAAGGGACAAGCCGTAATGACTGGTTTGCGTGCAGCCTATGAGCTTGGTTTAAGCCATGCATTACAACTCGATTCAGATGGTCAACACTGCTGGGATGACATTCCAAAATTTATTGAGCAGTCTCGACAACATCCAGATGCAATGGTAATTGGTCAGCCATACTTTGATGCCTCTATTCCTAAAAAGCGCTTATATGGCCGTTACATTACTCATTTTTGGGTGTGGTTAAATAGTTTATCTTTTGAAATTAAAGATAGCATGTGTGGTTTTCGCATATATCCGCTCGAGAGCACAATCAAGGTATTGAATAGTGCTAAATTTCAGCCACGTATGGGGTTTGATAGTGAAATTTTAGTACGTTTAAAATGGGAAAATACCCCTTTTATTAATGTACCCACACCTGTGGTTTATCCAGAGCAGGGTATTTCTCATTTTCATGCTTGGCGAGATAACTTAGGGCTAAGTAAAGCGCATGCAACCTTGTTTATGGGGATGCTGGTTCGCTTACCAAAGCTATTAAAACAAAAGCTGCAAGGTTAATTATGACAAATTCAGCTTCACCAAAATGGAACGACATTAAAGAGCGAGGCGGTATGTTGCCCCTCATGCTGATGTTGTGGTTTTACCGTTTTGGTGGACGTTGGTTATGCAAGTTTGTGATGTACTTCGTCATCATGTGGTACTGGTTATTTGCTGTCGCAGCAAGGCGGGCCTCCTTACTTTATTTACAAAAACTGCATCATTTTGCTGGATCGCAGTCTCCCTTTAGCCTCCAACCAAATTGGACAAATAGCTATGCGCATTTCATGCAATTTGGCGAATGTATTTTAGATAAGATTGAGGGCTGGCTAGGTAATATTCCCGAACAGGAACTGCAAGTTTTTGGACATGAAAACTTCTCTCAGCATTATCAAAAAGGTGCTCTGATTATTGTCTCTCACTTTGGCAATATTGAGTTGCTTCGAGCTCGAGGCCCGCGCGGTTCGCCGGGCCCGTGCCGTCGGCCTGGATGCGCGGCCAGG